>NZ_VFES01000014.1 GCF_007858185.1 Pseudomonas grimontii | reverse complement strand
GCTTGTCGTTATTTACTTGCCTTGAAGAGTGGGGAACGATAAGTCGGAAACTGCGTGAATCCCCGCGAAAACGGGGATACCAGCAAGATGAGCTATGGAGTGGGAGATTTGGTTAGCGCATATGGGGCAAGCCCCCTCCCACATTTTTTATCGCCTACAGCCTGAGATTACTCGGCTTTGTCCTTGGCCTGGTGCTTGACGATGATATCCACCAACCGCTTGGCCAGCGCCGGGTAGTTCTCATCGAAGTGATGCCCGCCCGGCAGCTTCACGGCCTCGCCCACGGCGGTCTTGTCGGTGCAGCCACTCTCGTCGACTTCTTCGGCACCGTAGATGCACACCACCTTGTCAGCCGGCAGCTTGGCCATTTCCGGGCCGGTCGCAGCTTCTTTGCCGGCGTTGCCCAACCAGCCTTCCACTTCGATTTCAAAGCTGCCGGTGCGGGCGAATGCCAGCAGGATGATGACGTCTACCCGCTGCTGTTCGTTTTCCGGCAGGCGGTTGTAGATCGCCGGCAGTACGTCGGCGCCGAACGAGTAGCCGGTCAGTACAAAGCGCTTGGTGCCCCACTTCTGCCGGTAGTGCTGCATCAGCTCGGAGAGGTCCTTGGCGCTTTGTTCCGGGGTCTTGTGCTGCCAGTAGTAGCGCAGGGTGTCGATGCCGACCACCGGGTAGCCGATCTTGGCCATCTCGCCGGCCACATCGCGGTCCAGGTCACGCCAGCCGCCGTCACCGGAGAGGAACAGGGTCACGGTGTCCTTGGCCTGGCCAGCCGGTACTTCCACTACAGGAATCGCCAGGCCGCCGTTGTCCGAACCCACCAGTCGCTTGCGCAGTTCGTTGTTCAGTACTTGCGGGTAGTGAATATCGTAGTCGCTGATGCTGGTGGTGGCGCGCGGAGTGTCACGTACGAAACTGGCGCTTTCATCGTCAGGGTTGTCGTTCCAGGCCACCAGCCAGTTACCGTGCGCGGCGGTTTTCGGCAGTGGGTCCTTGCAACCTTCCTGCACCAACGCGAAGCCGACGGAGATGGCGTTGGCCTTGTCGTCGTTCTGTGTGGCCAGCCAGCGCCAGGCGAGGGCGGCGCCAGGGCCGATGCCGCTGACCAGGGTCGCGGGCCCTTTGAGCTGGCCCAGGGCGCTTTGCAGCGCTTGTTCCTGCAGCTTGCAATCATCCTTTGGCAGGATCACCTGGACAATCTGCGCCTTGCCGCCTTGGCTCAGGGTAATCAGCTGGCTATCCGTCAGGGTTTCGTCAGCCATCACCGCTACCGCGACGCGGGCTTTCGGGGTGCCGGCCGGGGTCACGCGGGTCATCACCGAGCCGTCGGCCTGGGGCAGTTGCTCCAGGGTCGGCTGCGGGGCAGGGCGGTTCCAGAACCAAAAGCCGCCGCCCAGGACCAGGGCGAGCAGCACTACAAAGGCCAATACATACCGCCAGGAGCGTCGAATCATCAGCGTTTCACCAATCCAGTCAAGCCGCCCGCGATCAGGGCGGCGGTATCGGCCAGTGCCACCAGCGGGTCAAGTCCCGCGGGCACAGCCATGTAACGGGGTTCCCAGTCAGGCTGGAACTTGTCTTTGAAGCGGCGCAAGCCTTGGAAGTTATACAGTTGCTCGCCGCGACGGAACACCATCGAGCCCAGGCGCTGGGTCAGTGGTGCGCCGCGTCGCGGTTGCAGGCCCGACAACGGCACCATGCCGAGGCTGAAACGGGCGTAGCCGTGACTCTTATAATGTTGAATCAGGCCGACCATCATGAATTCCATGGTCAACTTGGGCGCATCCGGGTGGGCGCGCATCAGGTCGAGACTGGCCAGGTCGTGGTTGTAGGTCTCGAGCAGGTTGGCGAAGGCCACCGGGCGCCCTTCGAAGCGAATGATCGCGATGCGAAAGTGCTTGAGGTAGTCGTCGCTGAAGCGTCCGAGGGAAAAGCCTTTTTCCCGCACATTCTTACCGGTCAGCCAGGCGTCCGAGATGACTTTTAATTCATCCATCGGCGCCGTGCCCGGTTCAAAGATCTCCAGGGACAGGCCGTCGCGGGTGCCACGGTTCCAGGTGTAGCGCAGGTCCTTCATCTCTTTGCCCTTGGCTTCCAGGTCAAAGCGTTTGAGGTCGACGCGGGCCTCTTCGCCCAGTTTGATCGCGGTGAGACCGATGTCCATGTAATAGGGCAGGTTCTCGGCGCGTACCTGATAGAACACGGGGCGCGCATGATGGATGTCGCACAGGTCGCGGAACTGCCAGATCATTTCGGCACGGGGCTGGGTCGGGCCGATCGGGTCATACAAGGCCACCAGGCTACGCCCGCGACGGGCGTACATCAGGAACGCTTCGTCATTCGGGTGGAACAGCAGCGCCTTGTCGCCGGTCAGCGCCAGGCCGCCGTCGGGTTGCGACGACGCCATCAGGATCTTGGTGGCGCGTTCCAGCTCATCAGGTGTCGGCAGGTGGATCACCGGGCGTGCGGTGCGCAGCAACCAGGTCAGCGAGACGATAACCAGCAGCACCGCGGCGCCCAACAGCGAGCGCAGGCCGCGTGGGGCGTTGGCGTCGAGGGTGAACTGCCACCATAGTTGATGGCTGTACGGTACATCTTGATACGCGAACAGCAGCAGCCAGATAGAAGCCCCCAGCACACAGACACTGGCGACCAGATACAGCGGTGAAAAAGGCAGCTCGGTCAGGCGGCTGGCGCGATAGAACGAGCGGCGGAAGATCGCCAGCAGTATTGCCGTCATGGTCATCAGGCTGGCTTCTTCCCAGTCGAAACCCTTGAGCAGCGAGAGGAGGGCGCCCGCCAGCAGCAGCACCATGGTCAACATCCAGGCCGCCGACAAGCGTCGACGCAGGCCCTGGGCCAGTAACAGGCACAGCACGCCGATCAGGCTGGCACCAAAGTGCGAGGCGTCAATCAGGCGGTGGGGAATCAGGAAGCCGATGTTTTCCAGGCGTGAGTCGATTTCCGGCGTGGCGCCGGAAAACAGCAGGACCACGCCGGACAAAAAAACCAGTACGGCCAGCACCGGTGCGGCCAAACCCGAGGCTACCCGCAGGCTTTGCTGAGTCTGGAACAGGCGCTGGGCTTCGTTGACCAGCAGGAATACGCAGGCGATCAGCAGCGGCAGGACCACGTAGATCATGCGGTACAGCAACAGGGCGGCGGCCAATGGCGCGGCCCCGAGCTTGTCGGCGAATGCGGCGAGCAGGATGGCTTCGAAAACGCCTACGCCACCTGGCACATGGCTGAGTACACCCGCGGCCAGCGCCAGCAGATACACCAGCAGGAACGGGCCGAAAGGCGGTGCTTCCGGCAGCAGCATATAAAGGACGGTAGCGGCAGCGGCAACGTCCAGTGCGGTGATGATCAGTTGCAGGAGCGTCAGGCGCCGGCCAGGCAGGCGCAGGGTTCGACGGCCAGCTTTTACCAGCAGGTTGTCCGGGTACGGTTGTTCCGGCAGGCGGCGGCGATAGATGCCGATGCACAACACGGCCGACAGCAACAGCACCGCGCCGGCCACACCGCCGAGCACGCTTTGCGGTAAATGCAGGTAGGTCGACGCCGCCGGCAAGTTGCTCAGCGTGGCCAATGCCGCCAGCGGGGGCAGGGCGCAGCCCAGTGCCAGGCTGGCGAACACGGTCATGTGGGCGACTTCCGAAGCCCCGATGCCATGGCGTGCATATAAACGGTAGCGCACCGAGCCGCCCGAGAGCATCGACAAGCCAATGGCATTGCCGATCGCAAAGGCAGTAAAACCGCCAAGGGCCAAGGTCTTGGCCGGTAGATTCACCCCGGCATAGCGTGCGCCGGAAAACTCATAGCCCAACAGAATCACAAACCCGGCGACGGCGGCGGCGAATGCGCCGAGCAGCGCGGGCTTGGGCACTTCCAGGATCGAATCGTGGAGGGCGTAGAGGTCCAGTTCCAGCAACAGGTGTCGGCAGGCGATCAGGGCGATAGCGAACAACAACAAGGTCACGGCCAGCCCGATGGGTTGCCGGTATTTGCTCAACAGATCCAGCCAGCGCAAGCGGGTGGGAGCGATAGGTTGTTCTGCTGTGACGGTGTCTTGTGGTTCAGACGAGTTGGCGCGCATCAATCACCTCGTGGATTGTGCGCGACAGGATGGGGGTATCCAGCCAAGTTACCAATCCCTATGGACAAAATAATTACAAATATTAACGCGGATCACCGGGGGCGGCGACTGCGGCCATTGGTCGTAGAGGCGTAAGCGTAGCTTGCAATGAGATGGACTCTACAAACCGTCTACGGTTTCATGAAAGATGCCATGCCATTGTTTCAGAAGAACTTTTTCATCGGATACAAAAAAGGCCACTCTTTCGAGTAGCCTTTTTTGATGTTTGGTTGCGGGAGCCGGATTTGAACCGACGACCTTCGGGTTATGAGCCCGACGAGCTACCAGACTGCTCCATCCCGCGTCTGTGGGCGGCATTCTACAGCCAAGCGGCGAGGTGTCAACCGTTAATGAGCCGATGGGTCAAATAAGTGCGAAATAGCTGACATGTAACCTAAGTTCGCGATTGAAAACGCTTTTTGTAGTGAGCGGGCTTGCCCCGCGCCGGGCTGCGGAGCAGTCCGTGGTGAAGTGCACACTATCTTGTGTGGGGCGGCTTCGCAGCCCAGCGCGGGGCAAGCCCGCTCGCCACAACAAAAAAGGCCACTCTTTCGAGTAGCCTTTTTTGATGTTTGGTTGCGGGAGCCGGATTTGAACCGACGACCTTCGGGTTATGAGCCCGACGAGCTACCAGACTGCTCCATCCCGCGTCTGTGTGTCGGCATTCTACAGAGGATGCCGACTGTGTCAACCCGTGAATCGAAGAAAAGCGCTTGTGGTTCAATCGGTTAGCTCTCCAAACAGAGCCATTTTGGCCGTGCGGGCCAGTCGGGCCAAGGGTTTCAGCTCTATTGAGATGCTAATTTCGATTGAGAAAATAAATTCATCTGGGAAATCTCCTACCGCTCAGGCGGAAGATTCAAACTACTGGTGCTATATACAGGGGTGGATGCGATACTGCCCACCCGTTGGATTACACCCCTCTTCTATCTATGACGCAGCGCAAAATCATCCACGTTGACTGTGATTGCTTCTACGCCGCCATTGAGATGCGTGATGACCCGAGCCTGGCGCAAAAGCCCCTGGCGGTGGGTGGATCGGCAGATCGAAGGGGCGTGATCGCTACGTGCAACTACGAAGCGCGCGCGTATGGGGTGCGTTCAGCCATGTCATCGCGCCATGCCCTCAAGCTCTGCCCGGACCTGACCATCGTCAAACCGCGCATGGATGCTTATAAGGAAGCGTCGAAGGAAATCCAGACGATCTTTCGCGATTACACCGACCTGATCGAGCCTCTGTCGCTGGACGAGGCCTACCTGGATGTCTCCGACAGCCCGCACTTTGGCGGCAGCGCCACACGCATCGCACAAGACATTCGCCGCCGGGTCTCCAACCAATTGCACATCACCGTGTCTGCCGGTGTGGCGCCGAACAAGTTCTTGGCCAAGATCGCCAGCGATTGGAAAAAACCCAATGGCCTGTTCGTCGTCACCCCGGATCAGGTCGAGGACTTTGTCTCCCAATTGCGCGTGAGCAAGTTGCACGGCGTGGGCAAGGTGACCGCAGACAAGCTGGCGCGCCTGGGCATCGAAGACTGCCTGCAATTGCGCGAATGGAACAAGCTGGCGCTGGTGCGTGAATTCGGCAGCTTTGGCGAGCGGCTCTGGAGCCTGGCCCGTGGGATAGATGACCGTGTGGTGCAGAATGACAACCGGCGGCAGTCTATCAGTGTGGAAAATACCTACGATGTGGATTTGCCGGATCTCTCAAGCTGCCTGGCGAAACTTCCAGAGTTGATGGAAACCCTGGCCGGGCGAATGGCGCGTATCGACAGCAGCTATAAGGCGGGCAAGCCGTTCGTTAAGGTGAAGTTTCATGACTTTACCCAGACGACGTTGGAACAGGCGGGAGCGGCGCGGGATCTGGAGAGTTATCAACAACTGATGACCCAGGCGTTTAATCGCGGTGGGAAACCGGTGCGGTTGCTGGGGATTGGTGTGCGGTTGCTGGACTTGAGCACCGGCAATGAACAGTTGGAGTTCTCCTGGTAGAAATCGGGAGCAAAAAATGTGGGAGGGGGCTTGCCCCCGATTGCGGCGGGTCAGCTATATATAAGCTTGCTGATCCACTGCTATCGGGGGCAAGCCCCCTCCCACATTTGGATCTTCACATGGCTTGAAGCTCAGCGTGCGCCGGGATCCGCCACCAACCGCCCCGCATCCTTGGTCAGCGCTTGCAGGAACTCCTGCTGCAACTCGGGATCATTGCGGGTCAGTTCGATCAGGCTTTGTTCCAGTTCGCTGGCTTCTTCTTCCAGGCCCAGCTCCGACAGGCGCTTGACCCGGTGCACCCACTGGCTGACTTCATCGTCTTCCAGGTCGTCGTAGATCAGGCCATGGGCTTCCAGCAACTTGCCGCGCAGGGTGCTGCTGATCGCCAGGGTCGAGTCCGAGTGCACGTCGTCCTGGCCATCTTCCACGCTGATCTTCAAGGTTGTGACGCGGTTCAGGTCCTGCTCGGCAAACGGGCTGTCCAACAGGTTAAGGCGCAGGACGCCGTTGCGGTCGGTGGTCAGCTCATGGGTCTGTTTGCCGGCGGTGACCTGGACCGGGCGTTCGCTCCAGGGCAGGCTCGAATACTCCACGCGCTTGTCGCGCTGGACTTCATCGATACCTGCCAGGTTCTGTTGCGCACGGCCATGGGATTGCACGTTCATGAACGGGTTGAGACCGTCCACGCCGTAGGTCAGCCAGTCGTGGGTCATGCTGGTGGGCAGGTTGCCGAGGGCGAAGATGTTCGCCACATTGGCGCCCGCACCCGCTACCAAGGCAACTGCACCCAGGGGCATCTCATAGAGTTTGCGCCAGGGCTGGTAAGGGGTGTAGCGGTCGTAACGACGGGTGACTTCGAATTCGGTGACCTCGAAGGTCTTCTGCTCGTGAATACGAACCCGGCGTTGCGGCAGTTCCAGCACTTTGGGTTCGCCTACATCGATCTGCAGGCTGTGGTCGAGCAACTTACGCTCGACCCGCTCCTCGTGCTCACTGCGTTGCGACATCTGATTGGCGCAGCCGCTGACCAGCAGGGCGCCGCACAAGGCGGCGCCCCCCAGGGCTCTGGTGTTTCGCTTGAACATGACTTCTCTTGATCTGGTTTTCAGCGACGAATACGCGCCTGGAGGAAAGACAGCACGTCAGCCACCGGCAACGGTTGGGCTTCGGCTTCGGTCCGGCTCTTGTATTCCAGATTGCCATCGGCCAGGCCGCGGTCACTGACCACGATCCGGTGCGGGATGCCAATCAGCTCCATGTCGGCGAACTTGATGCCCGGGCTGGTTTTCTTGTCCCGGTCATCCAGCAGCACTTCAAAACCGGCAGCCGTCAGTTCGGCATACAGTTTGTCGGTGGCTTCGCGTACTTGCTCGGTTTCGTAACGCAGCGGTACCAGGGCCACCTGGAACGGCGCCAGGGCGTCACTCCAGATAATGCCTTTCTCGTCGTTGTTCTGCTCGATGGCAGCGGCAACCACACGCGATACGCCAATGCCGTAGCAACCCATGTCCAGGGTGATCGGCTTGCCGTTCTCGCCCAGCACTTCGCACTTCATCGCCTTGCTGTACTTGTTGCCCAGCTGGAAGATGTGCCCGACTTCGATGCCGCGCTTGATTTCCAGGGTGCCCTTGCCATCCGGGCTTGGGTCCCCGGCCACCACGTTGCGCAGGTCGGCAACGGTCGGAACCGGCAGGTCACGCTCCCAGTTCACGCCGAAGTAGTGCTTGTCGTCGATGTTCGCGCCGATACCGAAGTCGCTCATCAGTTCGACCGAACGGTCGATGATGATCGGCAGCGGCAGGTTCAGCGGGCCGAGGGACCCGGCACCGGCGCCAATGGCGTCGCGCAGTTCGGCATCGCTGGCCATGACCAGCGGGCTGGCCACGCCAGGTTGCTGGGCAGCCTTGATTTCGTTGAGTTCGTGGTCGCCACGGATCACCAGGGCGATCAGCTTGCCTTCTTCTTCGGCGTGCACGATCAGGGTCTTGATGGTCTTTTCAATCGGCAGATTGAATTTCTCCACCAACGCCGCGATGGTCTTGGTCTCTGGCGTATCCACCAGGCGCAGCTCTTCAGCCGGGGCTGGACGGGACGTTTCCCGTGGCACGGCTTCGGCTTTCTCGATGTTCGCCGCGTAGTCGGAACCGTTGCTGAACACGATGTCGTCTTCGCCGGACTCGGCCAGCACGTGGAATTCGTGGGAGCCGGCACCGCCGATGGAGCCGTTGTCCGCTTCAACCGGGCGGAACTTCAGGCCCAGGCGTGTGAACACGTTGCAGTAGGCCTGGTGCATGCGGTCGTAGGTGGCCTGCAGCGATGCCTGGTCAGCGTGGAACGAATAGGCGTCCTTCATGATGAATTCGCGGCCGCGCATCAAGCCGAAGCGTGGGCGGATTTCATCACGGAATTTGGTCTGGATCTGATACAGGTTGAGGGGCAGCTGTTTATAGCTGCTCAACTCGTTGCGCATCAGGTCGGTGATCACTTCTTCGTGGGTCGGGCCGGCGCAGAAGTCGCGGCCATGACGGTCCTTGAAGCGCAGCAACTCAGGGCCGTACTCTTCCCAGCGCCCGGATTCCTGCCACAGCTCGGCCGGTTGGGTGCTCGGCATCAACACTTCGAGAGAGCCGGCAGCGTTCATTTCTTCGCGAACGATGGCTTCGACCTTGCGCATCACCTTCAAGCCCATGGGCAGCCAGGTGTACAGGCCGGAGGCCAGTTTGCGGATCATGCCGGCGCGCAGCATCAGCTGATGGCTGATCACGACCGCGTCGGAAGGCGTTTCTTTCTGTGTGGCGAGCAAATATTGACTGGTACGCATGGTAGGCCGTTGTCGGTTGCTTGGACTTGAAATGACTTGGGATTGTACGGGCGCAAACTGCCGCCGTACAGGCATCAGAATGTAGGGCTGTTTGTAGGAGCAGAGCTTGCTCGCGATGGGGGCGCCGCGGTCTGGCTTTTAAAGGGCCCCCAAAATCAGTCCTCTGCCGGCGGATTCAGCCGAATCCTCCGATTCTCCTGATACCAGTGCAACGCAATCAGCAGCAGTGTCGGCACGCCCAGCATGCAGGTGATCAGGAAGAAGTTGTGATAGCCGAACTTCTCGACCATTACCCCTGAATACCCACCGATCAGGCGCGGTAGCAGCAGCATGATCGAGCTGAGCAGTGCATATTGAGTGGCGGAAAATTTGAGGTTGGTCAGACTCGACAGGTAGGCCACGAACGCCGAGGTGGCCAGGCCCGAGCTGAAGTTATCCAGGGAGATGGTGAAGATCAGCATCTGCAGGTCGGGGCCCATGTCGGCGAGCATCACGAACAGCAGGTTGGTGCCGGCCGACGCGATACCGCCGATAAACAGGATCGGCAGGATGCCGAAGCGCACGATCAGCAGGCCACCCATGCCGGCGCCGAGCAGGGTCATGATCAGGCCGAAAATCTTGCTGACCCCGGCAATCTGGTCCTTGGTAAAGCCCTGGTCGATATAGAACACGTTGGCCATCACGCCCATCACCGTGTCGGACATGCGATAGGTGGCGATCAGCCCCAGCAGCAGCAATGCCTGCCAGCGGTAGCGCAGGATAAAGTCGTTGACCGGCGTCAGCACCGGCGCCAGGCCCCGGCGCCCCATGGCCGACAGGCAAATCGCGGTGAGGGTGATATACAGAATGGCGCGCAGGAAGGCGCGGTCCTCCATCAGCAGGTCCCACAGGCTGACACCTTGAAACAGCACGCTGGCGAAGTCGGTGTTGTACAGCTGGGTAAACATGGCGGGCACCGACACCAGCAACACGATCAGCACAAACACCGACACCAGTTGATGCACGAAGCTGTAGCGCCCGGCTTGCAACTGGGTGCGCAGTGGCACATTGGGTTCGCGCATGAACAAGGTGGTCAGCAGCGCCGGGATCATCAGCACGCCGAACAACACATAGGTGCCGGTCCAGGCCGAGTGCTTATAGTTGAAGCCAGTGGAGCCGAAGCCTTCGGCAAAGAACAGCGCACCGGCCGTGGCCAGCAGGGCGGCGATGCGATAGCCGGACATATAACTGGCGGCGAGGGCGGCCTGGCGGCTGTCGTCGGCGATTTCCAGGCGGTAGGCGTCGACCGCGATGTCCTGGGTGGCGGAAGCGAAGGCGACCACGACGGCAATGGCGATCAACCAGGACAGGTGTTTCTGCGGGTCGCAGAAACCCATGCCGATCAATCCGAGGATCACCAGCGACTGTGCAAGCACAAGCCAGGAGCGACGACGTCCGAGTTTACCGAGCAGCGGCAGGCGCCATTGGTCAAGCAGTGGCGACCAGACCCATTTGAAGGCATACGCCAAACCGATCAGGCTCGCATAGCCGATGGTCTCGCGGGCCACACCGGCCTCACGCAACCACACCGAAAGCGTCGAGAACACCAACATGTAAGGCAAGCCGGCGGCAAAGCCGAGCAACAACAGCACTAACGTCGAGGGGCTGGCATAGGCGGCGAGCGTGGCGCGCCAGGTTTTACGGGGCATGGGCTGGAGTCTGCCTCAGATTCACGGAAACAAAGCGCGCACTCTAACCGCTGTGCTCTACCGGGCGCCAGCCATGGCGCTGAATATCCACGCGATTGTTGCGCACCGTGACGCCCTCGTCGCGCAAGCGCGCGCGTTGCTCGTCGCCTGAGGCGCTGCCCACCGGCAGACTTATCCGACCACCGGCACCCAGCACGCGATGCCAGGGCAATGTGGTGCCCTCGGGAAGTTGACTCAAGGTGCGTCCCACCCAGCGCGCCGCGCGTCCCAGCCCGGCCAGTTGCGCCAGTTCGCCGTAACTCACTACGCAACCTGGTGGAACTTGCGCCAGTGTCAGGTACAGCGCGGTGCGGCGCATCTCGGCGGGGCTTTGTGGCGCATCGGCAGGTTGATTCACTGTGGGCCTATCCGTTGGGATTGTCGGTCTTTTGTAAGAAACGTCTGTAAGTATGCTGATGAGAATTGAACTCAACACAAATCCTTGAGTCAGTCCTAGCTATCTAACACGATAATCGCCCCTTTTCGCCAACCTCGAGCTCCCTATCCGCTTATGTTGTCCAGAACCCTGCTGTGCCTCGCTGTTTTCAGTGCATCCACGCCCCTGCTGGCCGATACCGTCTGGTTAAAGAACGGTGACCGCCTGACCGGCAAGATCAAGGTCTTCGACGGTGGCAAGCTACTGATCCAGACCGACTACGCCGGCGCCATTCCGGTGGACTGGAAGCAGGTGAAAACCCTCGAGAGCGACCAGGAACTGCTGGTCAAGCAGGATGCTTATACCGGCGAGAAGGCCAAGTCCCTGCAGGCGGCGGACGATGGCAAAGTGGTGCTGGCCAATGGCGAGGCGCCCAAGACGGTCGAGCTGGCAAGTATCCAGCAGATCATCAAGCCTAAGCCGGTGATCGAAGACCTGGTGTGGAAGGGCAATGTCGATATGGCGCTGGACTACAAGCGCGCCGAAAAAGACACCAACGACTACGACATCGACTTCAAGACCACCGCGCGTCATGGCCAGTGGCGTCACACGGGGGAGGGCGAATACAACCGCGAGTTCCAGGACGACGTCACCACCACCGACAACTGGGCCCTGGAATACGACCTGGACCGCTTCATCACCGAACACTGGTTCTGGCAGGGCCGTCTGACCTATAAGCGCGACAAGGTCGAAGACTTGGCGCGCCAGCGCACCGTGGGTACCGGCCCGGGCTACCAGTTCTGGGACGACGAGCTGGGCGCATTCTCCCTTGGCTCGCTGGTCAACCGCACCGATTACGAATACGCCGATGGCGGTAAGGACAACTTCTATTCCCTGGCCATGAAGTGGAACTACAACCGCTACCTGGTGGGCAAGACCGTTGAGTTATTCACCAATGGCGAGGTGGGCAAACCTATCGGTGGCCCGGCGGAGTACTCCCTGGATGCGGAAATGGGCCTGCGCTACAAAGTGACCGAGTGGGCGTCGCTCAACCTCAAGGCCGAGCGCGACGTGATCAGCGGCGATTCGGAAAGCAGTTTGAGCAAGACCCGCTATACCGCAGGCTTCGGCGTCGCCTGGTAATAGAGGCGCTGGCAACCGGCGCGTATATTGATTACCTTGTGTTGAGATCCATTCCCATACGCTATGGGCGGCTGAATACCCGAGGAGTCATACGTTGAGCGCGCAGGTTGCCAAGAACGCCCGAGAGCTGTTGCTCAAGGAATACCGTGGGGCTCTCTCCACACTGTCCAAGGCCATGCCCGGCTTTCCGTTCGGCTCGGTCGTGCCGTATTGCCTGGACGAGCAGGGTCGCCCGCTGATCCTGATCAGCCGCATTGCCCAGCACACTCATAACCTGCAAAAAGACCCCAAGTGCTCGCTGCTGGTCGGCGAGCGCGAAGCCGATGACGTGCAGGCCGTGGGGCGCCTGACCTACCTGGCCGAGGCCGAGAAACTTGAGGAGGCGACCGCCATCGAAGCCGCGGCCGAGCGCTATTACCGCTACTTCCCCGATTCGGCCAACTATCACAAGGCGCACGATTTCGACTTCTGGGTGCTCAAGCCGGTACGCCACCGTTATATCGGCGGGTTTGGCGCGATTCACTGGATCGACCAATTGACCCTGGCCAACCCCTTCGCGGGCAAGGCCGAGCGCAGCATGATCGAGCACATGAACAGCGATCACACCAAGGCCATTGCCCATTACGTCGAGTTGGCCGGCTTGCCTGCTTTCGAACCCGCGCAATTGGCCGGCATCGACAGCGAAGGCATGCACCTGCGCATCGGCCAAGCCCTGCACTGGCTGCCGTTTGCGGAGTCTTGCAACACGCCGACACAAGTACGCGAGGCCCTGGTTTCATTGGCCCACGCCGCTGTCTGGCCGAAAAAAGCCGCTGCTGAAGCTTGAATTCACGAAACGGCGACGTCATCTAAGGTGGACTGGCAAGGCATTCTTGCGTTGAGGAACCATTTGATGCGCCCTTTTTTATTGCTCTTTCTGCTGTTCCCGGTGTTGGAGCTGTTCGTATTCGTTCAAGTCAGCGGTGCGATCGGGTTCTTCCCGGCTCTGTTGCTGATCATTCTCGGCTCGATGCTCGGCGTTCTGGTGCTGCGCGTCGCCGGCCTGGCCACGGCGCTGCGTGCCCGTGAAAGCCTGAATCGTGGCGAACTGCCAGCCCAGACCATGTTGGAAGGGCTGATGATGGCGTTGGCGGGTGGCCTGTTGATCCTGCCGGGCTTTATAAGCGACGTGGTCGGCCTGGTGATGCTGCTGCCGTTCACCCGCAAGCTGTTGGCGGGCAAGATGCGCCAGCGCGCCGAAGAAGCCGCGATTCGCCAACGTGCGTTCGCCGACGACCTGCAACCCCGTGGCGGCCCGGCTCCGCGCCAGCCGTTGGGGCGAGAAGGCGATGTGATCGAAGGCGAGTTCGAACACCGCGACAGCAAATAACCGTTTCACTGGCACGGCACCTTTTGGGTGCCGTGCTGCTTTCTATAGGCCGACCGACGCAAAAAAATTCATCCTCGGCCCCTTGTAATAAGCTTATGCGCCCTTATGTAACGGTCACCGCAAGGTTTCTGGTGGCAACACCAGACAGACTTCCGCGTTTCGCCCAGCGAACCGCGACCGGCACCGCCGGATTAAACCTGCCGGTACTGACACCGGCCGATGAAAAACACAATTAGGAGAGATCGACAATGAGCAAGCTTCGTCCTCTGCACGACCGCGTCGTAATCCGTCGCAGCGAAGAAGAAAAGAAAACCCCAGGCGGTATCGTTCTGCCAGGTTCGGTTGCTGAAAAAGCCAACCACGGTGTGATCGTCGCTGCAGGCCCAGGCAAGACTCTGGAAAACGGTGACGTACGTGCGCTGGCCGTTAAAGTCGGTGACAAGGTTGTATTTGGCCCTTACTCCGGTAGCAATACTGTGAAAGTCGACGGCGAAGACCTGCTGGTTATGGCTGAGAACGAGATTCTCGCTGTTCTGGAAGACTGATTTCCCCGCTCATTTTCCCGTTACTACAAAGTATTTAAGGAATATCGATCATGGCTGCTAAAGAAGTTAAATTCGGCGATTCCGCCCGTAAAAAAATGCTCACCGGTGTCAACATCCTGGCTGACGCAGTAAAAGCGACCCTGGGCCCGAAAGGCCGTAACGTGATCATCGAGAAGAGCTTCGGCGCTCCGACCATCACCAAGGACGGCGTTTCCGTCGCCAAAGAAATCGAACTGGAAGACCGTTTCGAAAACATGGGCGCGCAGCTGGTCAAAGACGTTGCCTCCCGTGCCAACGATGACGCAGGCGACGGTACTACCACCGCCACCGTTCTGGCTCAGGCCATTGTCAACGAAGGCTACAAGGCCGTTGCTGCCGGCATGAACCCGATGGACCTCAAGCGCGGCATCGACAAGGCGACCATCGCCATCGTTGCTGAGCTGAAAAACCTGTCCAAGCCTTGCGCTGACACCAAGGCAATCGCTCAGGTAGGCACCATCTCCGCCAACTCCGACAGCTCCATCGGCGACATCATTGCCGAAGCCATGGAAAAAGTCGGTAAAGAAGGCGTGATCACCGTTGAAGAAGGCACTGGCCTGGAAAACGAACTGTCGGTTGTTGAAGGCATGCAGTTCGACCGTGGCTACCTGTCCCCGTACTTCGTCAACAAGCCGGAAACCATGGTTGCCGAGCTGGACAACCCGCTGATCCTGCTGGTCGACAAAAAGATCTCCAACATCCGCGAAATGCTGCCAGTGCTGGAAGCCGTTGCCAAAGCCGGCCGCCCACTGCTGATCGTTTCCGAAGACGTTGAAGGCGAAGCCCTGGCGACCCTGGTTGTGAACAACATGCGTGGCATCGTTAAAGTCGCAGCCGTCAAGGCTCCAGGCTTCGGCGACCGTCGCAAGGCCATGCTGCAGGACATCGCAGTCCTGACCGGCGGTACCGTAATCTCCGAAGAGATCGGCCTGAGCCTGGAAAGCGCCACCCTGGAAAACCTGGGTAGCGCCAAGCGCGTGACCATCTCCAAGGAAAACACCATCATCGTTGACGGTGCTGGCGTTGAAGGCGACATCCAATCGCGCATCACTCAGATCCGTGCCCAGGTTGCCGAGACTTCCTCGGACTACGACCGTGAGAAACTGCAAGAGCGTCTGGCCAAGCTGTCCGGCGGCGTTGCAGTGATCAAGGTTGGCGCTGGTTCCGAAGTTGAAATGAAAGAGAAGAAAGCCCGCGTTGAAGACGCCCTGCACGCAACCCGCGCAGCCGTCGAAGAAGGCGTGGTACCTGGCGGTGGCGTTGCGCTGATCCGTGCCCTGGAAGCGCTGACCAACCTGACCGGCGACAACGCCGACCAGAACGTCGGTATCGCTGTGCTGCGTCGTGCCGTTGAAGCACCGCTGCGCCAGATCGCTGCCAACTCCGGCGACGAGCCAAGCGTTGTGGTCAACGAAGTCAAGAACGGCAAAGGTAACTACGGTTACAACGCTGCGACTGGCGTCTACGGCGACATGATCGAAATGGGCATCCTGGACCCTACCAAGGTGACTCGTTCCGCGCTGCAAGCAGCATCCTCCATCGGCGGCCTGATCCTGACCACCGAAGCTGCGATCGCTGATGCACCGAAGAAAGAAGGCTCGGCTGGCGGCGGTATGCCAGACATGGGCGGCATGGGTGGCATGGGCGGCATGATGTAAGCCAGCCTTACCCCTGTACTGAAAAAGCCCCGCCTGCAGTGATGCAGGCGGGGCTTTTTTTTGGGCGGTGACTTGGGGTCAGGTGGGCGTTGCGTGTTTGGATGGCCGGTAAAGCAACAGGCAATACAGCCCCAGGCAGATCAGCCAGCAGAAAATCGCCGTCCACACGTTATGGGAAAAGAAGTGCGCACCTTGCATCATACGGCTCACTGAAAAGACGCTGCCCAGGCCGACGGCAAAGATGAATGCGTAGCGCGCCATGCGCGGCTGTCGGTCACGCAGTGCAAAAAACAGGGCGAACAAGGCGAACCCGGTAGCGGCATGACCGCCAGGCCAGCAGCGCCCTGGTTTATCGGTGGGTGGGCGAGGGCTCAGCAGTTTGCTGTAGGTTTCCTGACCGCCGAACTCCTGGACGCTCCAGGGGCACTGGACGCCGGTGATGGTTTTCAGCGGAGAGACAAACGCGGTCGCCAGCCCGAGTGACAGCACCAGGCAGCCCAGTTCACGACGATAGGGTTTGAGCCGTCGGAGAATAAACGTGCCGGCAAATCCCAGGATCGCCAAGACCGAGAACAGGATGACCAACTGTTTGGCGCGGTCATGCAGGATGTCTTCGAGGAAGAAACTGTAGCGCCCGATGAAGCCGCCCTCCGCGCCGTTGTAGAACAGCTTGGCGAGGTCCATGTCCAGCGAGGTCAGCTCCAGCAACAGCAATACGAGCGCAGCGCCGCCGGGGATGCCCAGGCAGAGCCATAAGTTGAGAGGTTTGGAGACGGGTACGGCGGGGGTGGTGCTCATGGTGAACCCTGGTGGAAAACGTCCCGTACTGACCTGCACGGGACGTTTTGGTTAGCGCGTGCTCAGTGCCGGGGCCTCTTCCTTGGGCGCTCTCCAGCTCAGCAACTGTTGTTTGAAGCCATAGCTGGCGGCCTGGTAGTAGGTGATCGCCCGCTGGATCAACGGGTCATCGCTGCCGACCCGCAACTCCTGGCTCTCACCCAGGGCCTGGTCGTGGCGGCGCAGGCCCAGGCGTGGGCTGAGAATGGCCAGGTCCTTGCCGTCGAACAACCCCAGGTGCTGGTAGTTGCCGACCACGACCCGAGGTGGCAGTGGGTTGTCCTGCAGCAGGTTGCGGCCAAAGAAGGTGGATTCGTAGCTAAGGTTGAGCAGGCCCAGCAGCGTGGGCGCCAGGTCGATCTGGCTGGCCAGTTGCGCGCTTTCCCGTGGGTCGATCAGCTTGGGTGCATAGATGAACAGCGGGATCTGATAGTTGGTAATAGGCAGGTCTTCTTTACCTGCGCTGCCGGCGGTGTGGTCGGCGACGAAGATGAAGATCGTGTTATCGAACCACGGTTTTTGACGGGCGGCGTCCAGGAATTGGCCGATGGCGTGGTCGGTGTATTTCACCGCGCCGTCGCGGCCATTCCCGGATTTGATGTCAATACGCCCATCCGGGTAGGTGTAGGGGCGGTGGTTGGAGGTGGTCATCAGTTGCAGCAAAAACGGCTGCTGCCTGGCGTAGTCGGTGTCGGCCAGTTTCAGGGTTTGGTTGTACAGGTCCTCGTCAGCCATGCCCCAGGCGTTCTTGAACGAGATTTGCGACTCGGGCACGCTGCTCTGGTCCACGACGCGATAACCGTTGCCGCTGAAAAACGCGTTCATGTTATCGAAGTAGCCGCGCCCGCCGTACACGAACACGCTGTCGTAACCGACGGCCGTGAGTTGTTGGCCCAGGCTGGCGAAGCCGCTTTCACGACCAATGCGCTTGACGATCGAGCGTCCAGGCGTAGGGGGGATCGCCAGGGTGATCGCCTCCAGGCCACGGTCGGTGCGGGTGCCGGTGGCATAGAAATTATTGAAATACAGGCTCTGTTTACGCAGCGCATCCAGATTAGGCGTGAGGTTGCGCTCGTCGCCGTTGCTGCCCATGTACTTGGCGCTGAAACTTTCGATGGTCACCAGCACGATATTGGGTTTGCGCAGCGTGCCCGGATTGGTGATGGCACGACGAATATCCAGCGGGTCCTGGCCGATAAAGCGGGCGTTGGGTTCACTGAGCTCTGCACGCAGTTGCTTGGCGACAACGTCGGTCGGCAAGCTTTTGTAGAACTGTGGGTAATCCAGCTCGTTGTTACGGAATGCGGCGAAAAACTGATACGGACCATTGCTGGCCAGTTCGTTCTTGTAGGCATTGCCGCCCTGGGCGCGCGGGCTGTCCTGACTGATCAGTTGCAGGCTGAGGCCGGCGACGACCAACAGGGCCAAGGCATTCACCAAGCGGCCGCGCATTGCCGGCAGTGGGGCGCTCATCGCCGCATTGAACGGTTTGCGCAAGGCCAGGCTCAAGACAATCGCCAGCATGGCGAGCAGGCTCAGCAGTTTGCCGATCGGGTAGGACTCGAGCAGGTTGTTCAACACCTCATCGGAGTACACCAGGTAATCGACGGCAATGAAGTTGAAGCGCACGCCGAACTCATCCCAGAACAGCCACTCGGCCACCGAGGTAAACAGCATGGCGAACAGGCTGACGGTGAGCACGGCCTGCAGGAACCAGCGGTGGCCGCGACGACGCCACAGCGCGGGTGGGCACAGCAGCAAATACAGCCCCAGCGGCAGTGCCGCATAGGCGAGGAAACCCAGGTCGTACAGCAGGCCCACACTAAACACCGGCAGCAGGTTGCCGCCGACTTCATCCAAATGAGTGATGAGCAGCACGCTGCGAGTGAGCAGGAAAATAACCAGCCAGGCACCGGTTACCAACAGCAAATAGCGCATTGGCGCCGTCTTTAGAAACCCCATGTCCATGTTCCTTATATCAATGGGGGGCGATCTTCTGCCTGACACTGTAGTCAGTTTGTGAAGCTATAGTGAAAAACTCGTTGGTAAACTGAATCGGTTGAAAACCTTTATCGGCACGCCTTTCAGCTCTATCCCTGAGCCACACTTGGCCTTAAGCTGCGCGAGCCAACACGGCCGTTACCGCGTACGGAGACACTGCCCATGCGAATTCTATTGGTTGAAGACAACCGCGATATTCTGGCCAACCTGGCCGACTACCTGGGGCTAAAAGGCTACACCGTGGACTGTGCGCAGGACGGTTTGTCGGGCCTGCACCTGGCCGCGACCGAGCATTACGACTTGATCGTGCTCGACATCATGCTGCCTGGCATCGATGGCTACACCTTGTGCAAACGCCTGCGTGAAGACGCCCGCCGCGACACACCGGTGATCATGCTCACCGCCCGCGACCAGTTGGATGACCGGCTGCAGGGCTTCAAGTCCGGCGCCGATGATTATTTGCTCAAACCGTTTGCCCTGTCGGAATTGGCCGCGCGCATCGAAGCCGTGCTGCGCCGTGCCCAAGGAGGCGGTCGCCGCGCCCTGCAAGTGGCCGATCTGAATTACGACCTCGATACCCTGGAAGTTACTCGCGAAGGGCGCCTGCTCAAACTCAACCCGGTCGGCCTGAAGCTGCTCGCGGTCTTGATGCAGAAAAGCCCCCACGTACTGCGTCGCGAAGTGCTCGAAGAAGCGCTGTGGGGCGATGATTGCCCGGACAGCGACAGCCTGCGCAGCCACGTGCACCAGTTGCGCCAAGTGATCGATAAGCCGTTCGCCAAGCCGTTGCTGCAAACGGTGCATGGTGTGGGTTACCGCCTGGCCGAGGGCCGTGATGGAGTTTAAGCAAAGCCTTGCCCAGCGGATCATCATTGCCTTTGCCTTGATGAGTGCGTTGGTGGCGGGGGCCTTCGCCATGGGCATCGTCGCGACCGTGCACCTGGTGGAAGAGAAGTTGATTTCGGCAGGCTTGGGCGGTGACTTGCAGCGCCTGCTGTTGATGGACACCGTCGAGGACTGGCGGCACCGGCCCGAGCCCGACCAGCTGTTTTACTTCAGCGGTGGCCCCGGCGATTTTGAATTGCCCAAGGACCTGCGACATCTGGAACCAGGGTTTCATGAGGTGTTTCGCGAGGCGCTGTCGTACCACGCCATGGTCGAAGTGGTCGACGGTCGGCGCTATGTGCTGCTGCAGGATCAAAGCGATTTCGAAGAGCGTGAGCGCGTGCTGTTTGCCGTGGTGCTGGTGGGCTTCGTGCTCAGCCTCGCGCTGGCGGTGTTCCTCGGCTGGGTGCTGGCCCGCAAAGTGATGGCGCCGGTGGTGCGTCTGGCCCGCCAGGTGCGGCACCGCGACCAATTGCTTGGCCTGGCACCGCCCCTGGCACCGGACTACGCGGCCGACGAAGTCGGGGAGCTGGCCGTGGCCTTCGACGCCACGCTGGGGCGCCTGCGTCAGGCGCTGTCCCGCGAGCAGTTGTTTACCAGCGATGTCAGCCACGAACTGCGCACGCCCTTGATGGTGCTGGCCAGTTCGTGCGAATTGCTGCTGGAAAACCCCGCCATCGATCAGCGTGGGCGCAACCAGGTCGAGCGAATTGCCCGTGCCTGTGAAGAAATGCGTGAACTGGTCCAGACCTTCCTGATGCTCGCTCGTGCGCAACATGACGACGGCAGCATGTCGCCCAAGGTCAACCTGTCGCAGGTGGCTGATGATCTGCTCGGCATCTGGCGCGAGCCCATCGAGCACAAGGGCCTGGAGTTGATCTACCAGCCGGGCAACCCCTTGGATACCCTCTACAACGCGACCTTCCTGCATGCCGTGATGGGCAACCTGTTGCGAAATGCCCTGCACTACACCGAGCGCGGCTTCATCCGGCTGACCCTCGAACCGACCGGATTTGTGGTGGAAGACAGCGGCGTCGGCATTCCCGAAGACAAGCGTGAAGCGATGTTCGAGCCGTTCGTACGCGGCAGTGAGAAGCGCGGTGAGGGCCTGGGGTTGGGTTTGTCTCTGGTCCAGCGCATCTGCGAGAACCAGGGCTGGAGCGTTACCCTCAGCACCATGGAGCCCAATGGCTGTCGCTTTCATGTCCAGTTGAGTCAGGTCAACGCCTGACCATTCCCCCTGCCGCTATCCTGCCAGAGATCCCCGTAATTCGGCGAAGATGGCCCCATGATATTGCTTGTGTCTGTAAAGTTTTGAAATGTATGAGAGTGGACAGGACAAGTTTTTCACAAAGGGTTGACCTGTTGATCACAGGTCGCTGCTTAAGGTCGTAGGCATCAGCAACAGGAGATCCGTTGATGCCTACCCCGATCAAGCTCGAATTTTCCGACAAGTACGACGATCAGCACGCCCAAGAATATTTGCTCAAGCATCAGGACAATCTGGCTCGCCGGTTGTCCCACAAACGCGACGAGCAACTGGCCCGTGGCGCGCTGGCAATGGCCGGCGAGCCTGGCCTGGTGCTGGACCTGCCGTGTGGCGCCGGGCGTTTCTGGCCGCTGCTGGCGGAAAAGCCCAACCGTGTGATCATCGGCGCCGACAATTCGGCATCCATGTTGAAGGTAGCGACGGTCGCCCAACCCGCGGATGTGGTGAAACGGGTACGGCCCTTGCAAACGTCTGCCTTTGATATTGATTTGCCGGATAACTCGGTCGACAGCATTTTCTGTATGCGCCTGCTCCACCACATTGGTGACCCGGCGCACCGGCTGGCGATTTTGCGCGAGTTTCAGCGGGTTACCCGTGACAGCGTGATCATTTCGCTGTGGGTCGATGGCAATTTCAAAGCCTGGAAACGCAAGCGTCTCGAAGGAAAGCGTCGCAAGAAAGGTGAGCAGGAAGGTTACCAAAACAGATTTGTGTTACCGGCTGCTACTGTTGAAGCAGAGTTCGAGCAAGCCGGTTTCCGTGTTCAGGATTCCCTGGACTTCATTCCGCTCTACGCCATGTGGCGTGTGTATGTATTGCGCAAGAGGTAACAGGATGGCAGTTGAGTGCGTAGCAGGCAGTCACGTAGCTCCCGAAGAACGCTTCGATTATTTCTGGCGTCAGCAAGGCGAATGGGTCGAAGAGCCCAATCGCCGGCGTGGCGGTGAGAGTGGTGTACAGCGTGTAATGACTGCCAATGGCCGTTTGCTCTACAGCAAGCGCCAGACGGGCCATATCTACCGCAGTTGGCTGCACCCGTTTGGACGCCCCACCGTGCTGCGCGAGCGTGATGCCCTCAGGGGCTTGCGGGGGTTGGATGTACGTGTCCCCGAAATGGTCTTTTGTGAGGCGCGTCGTGACCCCGAGCACCACTGGAAGGCGCTGCTGGTTACCGCTGCCCTCGACGGCTTCGACGAAATTGAAAACTGGTACGCCGCCGGTGCCCGCGAACAGTACGGCGAGCGTGTGCATGAGCGCTTGCTCAAAGAGTTGGCCACCACCCTGGCCCGTATGCACAAAGGACGCTGGCAGCACGGTTGCCTTTACATCAAGCATATTTTCGTGCGGGTGACGGGCGAGGGCGACGCGGCCCAGGTGGAAGTGGCGTTGCTGGATTTTGAGAAGTGCCGCCAGCGCTTGACGGCTTATCGTGCGGCTTCCCATGACATGTTGCAGCTGCGTCGCCATTCGTCGTGGAATAGCACCGACTGGGAAAAACTCAGCTACTTTTACGAGACGGCGTTTGGCAGCGCTATCAAGGGTTTAACCAAATGAAGTTAGAAATAGCACGAGGTTTGTTCCTGATCGGGGCCCTGGGCATTGCAGCCCTGGCCCTGGCAGCATGGGAGCAACCTCGCACACAAGTGCTCAGCGCGGTGCCAGGTGGCGCGCAATGCCTGCTGCCGCGCGTCGCCAAGGCGAGCACGGCGGCCAAGCCTGATCATGAGCTGTTGCTGTTCATGTTTGGGATGTCTCAAGGGATGAGGCCGCAGAGTTGAAACGATTCAAACCCCCGAAAAAGGGCCTTGCGATGCGAGGCCCTTTTTTTTGCCTTTCAAACCTTATCCGCAACGCGTCTGACGCAGTTCAGATCAGATGCAGATGGTTATCCCAAAGCCCCGCCGGTAATTCCAACGGTTTGGCGACCAGCTGTTTCTGGCGGCAATCGTAGTAGCGGCAACGGCCCTGGCCCGAGGTGACGACAAACCCGTCTGCCACCGCACCGACGCCTGCGCAATCGGGCAACGGTCCATCCAGGCGCAGCTCAGCGGTGTCCATGTCCCAGATAAAGAAGCGGTTGCCACGCGGTGCGGTCAACGCCACCAGGCGCAATTCGCTGTGCACTGCGACGCTGGCGGTGTAATGCCCCATGGCCTGCAACTGCTCATCGGCCGCTGGGAAGGCCACGAACGGCTGGCCCGGACGCTTGATCGCGAGCAACTCGGAACGCTCCTGGGAAGGCCCCATGAACTGCTGGCCGGTCAGAATGGTGCCATCGCTGGCGATGCCCATGTGGCGCACGCTGTTCATTTGCTGGCCGAGGGTTTCCTTGCTGATCAGGGTGCCATCGCGCTGCATCAGCACCAGGCTCGGTTCCATGGCGTTGAGGTTCATCTCCACGCGGCTTTCGGCTTCGGTGCGAATGCCGCCATTGGCCACCACCAGGGTTTCGCCGTCGGGCATCCACGACACCTGGTGCGGTCCGATGCCATGGGTGGAAATCTCGCCGCTGTGCACCAGCCGCTCGCCTTCAAACTTATACACACCGAGCAGGCCACGGCCGGGCTCGGACGTGTCGTTCTCGGTGGCGTACAGCCAATCGCCGCTCTTGTGGATGACCGCATGGCCATAGAAGTGGCGGTTGGCGTTCGAGGTGATGGTTTGCAGCAGGCTGCCATCGCGCAGGTCGATCAGGTAGCTCTCGGTGCCCGGCCGGCGGGCAACGAACAGCGCAATCGGCAGCGTCGGGTGGTTGATAATGTCGTGGCAGCGCTGGCCGACCTGGGTGGTAAACACCTGCTTGCCGTCCAAGTGAAAGCCTACGGCGTAGTGCTTGCCGTCTGCATCATCGCGCGCCGACAGCAGCAGCGGGCGCTTGTCTTTCCCTTTGAACAGCGTCCAGCCACCCAACGTGAGTGCGCTGAGCAGCACGCTGCCGATGGCCAAAGCCTGTCGCCTGAGCATCATCAGTCACCGTCGTTGGCATTGAAGCCCAGTTGGATCCCCAGCGCCTTGGCCAGCTCGCCTTCGTGCAGGCGGTGGACGACGTTGAGGCTGTCGTAAATGTCGTTGAGCTGCTGGCGCCCGGCGTCATCGTTCAACAGTTCGTTGAGGGTGCGCTGGTTGCTGGCGAACAGTTTCAGCGAGGCGGCATAGGCCGCGTCGATCTTGTCGGCCAATGGCTTTTGATCCGCCGGCAGCAAACCACGCAGGCCCTTGTTGTCGACACCGACCCACACGGTCTGGGCGGCGGCGAGGCTGGCCTCCAGGCTTTGCAGGGACGACTGGCTGCGCCATGCATCGGCCTGGAACGGCTGCGGGATGCCCTTGGTCTGGCGGCCCATGGGCGTGCCGAGTTTTTTCTTCAGGGTGTCCAATGCGGTCACTTGTACGCGCAGCAGGTCGGCGATGGCTTCGTGGGAATCGGCGTAGCGCTGGTTCGGAAACTTGCTCATCTGCGCGAGCATGCCGTCGGTGCTGTTCCAACTGGCCAGGATTTCTTCGGCCAGGGCTTTCTGGCGATCACCGATGGCTACCAGCAGCGGGCAGTAGCGGGCTTTCTGCGCATCGTCGGCGATGTCGGTCTTGGCGTCATAGAGAATGTATTCGTAGGCCGACAGGCCCTGAACCACCACGCTGGACTTGGCCAGTGCGGCGCCGTCGATCTGCGGCTGGGCGGCGACCAATTGCTCGACCTGGCGGCCCACGAGGTTCTTCTTGTCCGGCCAGAACTGCACCTGCCACGAGCGGTTGCCCTCGGCCAGCGGGCCGATCAGCAGCGGCTGCAACTCGGCCCAGGCTTTTTGCGCGTGGAGGAAGTCGGCGCGGGCGGTGTCCAGGCTTTCCTTGCCCTGGCAGTAGGCGAGGGCGCTGACGGCCAACTGGCGGTCGGCTTCGACCCAACGGCTGTAGGTCGGCAGGATCACCTGCTTGGCGATCGCCGCCGAGGTCACGGCTTGCGGGTCTTGGGGCGAGCAGGCACCCAGGGCGAGGGCGGCCAGGCTGGTGAACAACAACTTGGGACGGAACATGTCGAGCTCCCTTCTGTAATTGGGGCGAAGCTTATAAAGAATTCAGGAACGCCAGCAACGCAGCGCGCTGCTCGGCATTGAAGGACAACACATGCTGCTGCGCCGCTTGTGCTTCACCGCCGTGCCACAACACGGCTTCGAGCAGGTTGCGGGCGCGGCCGTCATGCAGGAACTGGGTATGGCCGCTGACGGTCTGCGTCAGCCCGATGCCCCACAACGGCGGCGTGCGCCAGTCGCGGCCACCGGCCTTGAATTCTGTGCGGTGGTCGGCCAGGCCTGGGCCCATGTCGTGCAACAGCAAATCGCTGTAGGGGCGAATCACTTGGTTGGCCAACTCGGGTTCGGCGGCATTCCCGGCGGTGGTGAATGTCGGTTTATGGCAACCCTGGCAACCGGCCTGGTAGAACAGGTTTTTCCCGGCCAGCACCTGCGGCGTGTTGACGTCGCGGCGCACGGGCACGGCCAGGTTGCGGGTGTAGAACAGCACCAGGCGCAGGATGTTATCGCTGACTTCCGGCTCGCCATCGCGGCCATTGCCGTTGGGCGCCTGTTTGCAGGCGACTTGGGCGTCGGTGCAGTCATCGAAGGGTCTCAGGGAGGTGGTGAGGCCCATATCACCAGAAAACGCGTGAACATTTTGTTGATTGAGGTTGGGTTGCCCGGCTTTCCAGCCAAAACGCCCGAGTACGGTTTTTTGCGCGTCGTCATCCCAGACCCAATTCGCCCGGCCGATGAGGGCTTCCTTGTCGGCGGTCTTCGGCTCGGTGTTGCGCAGGATGTCCGCGTCGCTGATGGCTTCGAGCAGGCCCAGGCCGATCATCGGCGGGGCGATGCGCGCGGAGAAGCGCGTGTCCGGGTGCATCGGGCCATAGCCGAGCTGGGTGATCTGCAGGTCGGGCTTGCGCAGCTCGACGACGCTGCCGTCCTTGAACGTGACGTTGACCGGTGTGTAGTCGACCCGGACCTTGCCTTCAGGCGGCACGCCGGGCACTGCCATGTCCTGCAATTGCCCGCCGTAGACGGGCTCGGGCACCACGCCCGCCTGCTCGATGAGCTTGGCGTAGAGCGGCTGCTCCTGGATAGACACGGGGATCGACAGGCGCACCAGCATCGACACCGCATTGGCCGCGTCGGGCAGCGGCGGGTGGCCACGGCCGTCCTTGATATGGCAGTTCTGGCAGGCGTTGGTGTTGAACAGCGGGCCCAGGCCATCACGGGCGGTGGTGGTGGACGGCGCGATCACCCAAGGGCTGCGAAAGAAGCTGTTGCCCACGCTGAAATCCAGGCGGCGCGTGGGCGACAGGTTGGCCGAGGGCAGGGAAAACGCATTCTGGTCGCGCTTGTTCACCGTCGTCGCGCCGCCCGCTCGCGATTCACCCGGCTCGGCGTTGGTGAAACGCGGGGCGTCATCGCAGGCGGCCAGGCTCAAGGCCATCAACGCTGCGCACAGGCGAATAAGCGAACGAAACATCGAGTTTCCCGGACGAAGGCTGAAAATAAGGTCGCAAAGTCTAACAGGGCCGGGCGGATTGAATAAGAGCAATTATCGTTTGGTGGCATCCCGATTGATTCCCGCTAGAATGAGCGCACATTTTTTCTGGAGGTGGCCAATGCAGGCTCTCGACGCTTTGCTCAACCGTGTTTCCGTGCCGCGTTTGCTGGAACCGGCACCGACCCAGGAGCAGCGCGATGTGCTGTTCGCCGCCGCCATGCGTGCGCCCGACCACGGCCAACTGCGCCCTTGGCGTTTCCTCACCGTGGAAGGTGCCGCCCGTGAGCAGCTGGGCACGCTGTTGGCCGAAGCCGCCCGCCTGCAAGACGCCGATGCCCCGCAAGCCGCCATCGATAAGGCCCAGAACGGCCCGTTGCGCGCGCCGCTGGTGGTGGTGGTGATTGCCCGCCTGCAGGAGCACTTCAAGGTGCCCAAATCCGAACAACGGCTGGCAGCCGCCTGCGCGGCCCACGGCATTCTGCTGGCGGCCTATGCCCAGGGGATTGGTGCGGTGTGGCGCACGGGTGAATTGTCCTACTCGGCCCACGTCGCCAAAGGCCTGGGGCTGACGGCGGATGAGGAAGTGATTGGCTTCCTCTATTTGGGGACACCACAGAATCCACCGCGTACCGCAGCTAAAGAAGATGTGGCGGCGTTTGTGAAGGCCTGGCCTGGTCTTTGACAATGTGGGAGGGGGCTTGCCCCCGATTGCAGTGTGTCAGTCAACTCATCTGTAGCTGACACATCGCCATCGGGGGCAAGCCCCCTCCCACATTGGTCCTGTGGTGTTTCTTAAACCTTGAACTGATCCATGAGTTTCATCTGCTGGCTGGCCAAGGCATTGAGCTGGCTGCTGATGGCCGCCGATTCGGTGGCCTGGCCGGTGAGGGTTTCGGTCACGGTGCGGATCGCCGAGACGTTGCGGTTGACCTCTTCGGCCACGGCGCTTTGCTGCTCGGCGGCGCTGGCGATTTGCAGGTTCATGTCACTGATCACCGTCACTGCATCACTGATCTTGCCCAAGGCCTGCACGGCTTGATGGATCTGTCCGGCATTGCTCTGGGCTTGGCTTTGGCTGGAGTGCATGGTCGCCACCACCCCTCGGGTGCCGCTCTGGATGCGTTCGATCACCAGGCGGATTTCCTCCACCGAATCCTGGGTGCGCTTGGCCAGGTTGCGCACTTCGTCGGCCACCACCGCAAACCCCCGGCCGCTTTCCCCGGCGCGTGCCGCTTCAATTGCTGCGTTGAGCGCCAGCAGGTTGGTCTGCTCGGCAATGCTGCGGATCACTTCCAGGACTGAACCGATCTGTTCGCTGTTGACGGCCAGGGCTTCGACTTCGCCCACGGCCTTGCTGACTTCTTCGGCGAGGGTGGTGATGTCGCGGGTGCTCTGCTCGATGATCGACATGCCTTCACGCGCTGACTGGTCGGCGCCGCGCGCTGCGTTGGCAGCATTGGAGGCGCTGTTGGCGACGTCGTGGGCGGTGGCGCTCATCTCGTTGGACGCCGTGGCCACTTGGTCGATTTCGCGGAACTGCACCTGCATGCCTTCGCTGGTCTGGCGCGCGATGGCCGAGGACTGGTCAGCCGTGCCGCGTGCTTCGGTGATGCTTTGTTTGATCTGCGCGATGGTCGGTTGCAGCTTGTCGAGGAAGCGGTTGAACCAGTTCACCAGTTCGCCCAGCTCATCCTTCTTGGCGTAGGCCAGGCGCTGGGTGAGGTCGCCGTCGCCGCTGGCGATGTCTTTAAGCATGGCTGCCACGCTGTTGATCGGACGGGTGACGCCGGTGGCGGTGAGCCAGATCAGCAGCAAGCCGAGCAAGCCGGCGGCGGCACCGACCAGCAGGGCCTTGAGGGTGCCGCTGGCCTGGGCTGCGTCGAGCACGCCTTGAAGTTTCGTGCTGTCGGCAAGCATCACGTGTTTGGGCAGTTTGATCACTACGCCCCAGGCTTTGGCATCGGCAATGGGCTTGACCGGGTAAACCGCGCGGATGGTGTCGCCTTGTTCGCGGTTGACATAGCTGCCACTGGCGAGCAGTTGCACGATCTCCTTGCCTTCTGCACCGAGGGTGTCGACCAGATTTTTTCCAACCTTGGCGGGTTCGCCACTGTAGGCCGCAATCAGGCCGTTGCTGGAAATGATCTCAAGGTGTGCCGCACCGTCGAACAGCTCTTTTTGCGCGGCGTCCGTGCTGGCTTGCAGGGTGTTGAGGGCGATATCGACACCGACCACGCCAATGACTTTCCCGTCCACGATCATCGGCAAGGAGATGGTGGTCATCAGTACTGGTGTGCCGGTCACCGTGTCTTCATATGGGTCCAGCAGGCAGGTGCTTCGGGTGTCCCGGGGGCAGGTGTACCAAATGTTGTAGGGCGTTCCGCTGAGGTTGAGGGTGGTCTTGGTCAGGTCTTCCTCGAGCATGATGGTGTTCAAGGGTTCACCACCGACGCGGTTCCAGTAGCTGGAGAAGCGGCCTTTTTCATTGGACGCGCGGGTCTTGTCATTGGCGAACTCGCTGTCCTTGCCGTCCAGGCCATTGGGCTCGAACGCCAGCCAGATGCCGAGCACTTTGCTGTTGCGTTCGAAGGTGGTTTTCAGGCTCTGGTTGAGTTCTTCACGCAAGGCGCCGGGGTCCAGCGAGCGCTTGGTGGCCAGGTTGCGCAGGTCTTTGACCTGATCGGCGATGGCGGTGATCACGGTAAGATTTTCACCAAAGGTTTTCCGCAGCAGCACGGCTTGCTCCGCTGCCTTGGCTTGCAGCAGGTTCTGCACGCTGCTGGTGAGCATTCGCGAGCTTGAATCGCTGATCAGATGGTCGTTCTGGTTGGTTTCGTAAAGGTTGATGCTGATGATCAACGCTATTACGCCCAGCAGACATAGCCCGGACAGCAGCACGATTTTCAAACGTATGGAGAGGGTGTCGAACATAGGTTCACTCGCGAATGGGCGTGTGGAAATGCATGCAATCCAGGGCCAAGTCCATTCAGCGCTATGTCTGAAACATCGGCGTAACAGATCAATTCATGAGAGATAGGCGATGGGCGGTAGGAAAACACCTACAGCCAGCGTCACACGGGCTGTGCGAGCCGTTCGGGGCGTGACCAGATCCACAGGTTGCCCAGGCTCATCCCGGCAATCGCCAGGTAGATCGGCCAGCCGTGGTCGAGCATCACCAGCATCAGGATGGCGCACAGCAGCATGCTCACGGTGGCACTGACTTTGGCCTGGCGCGCGATGATCTTGCCGTTGCGCCAGTTGAACAGGATCGGCCCGAACAGGCGGTGGTTTTCCAACCAGGCACTGAGACGCGGCGAGCTTTTGGTCGCGGCCCAGGCGGCCAGCAGGATGAATTCGGTAGTGGGCAAACCCGGCACGACAATCGCCACCAGCCCGATGCCGAGGCTGACGTAGGCCAGCAGGCCGAAGAGGATCTGCGCGATTTTCGAGGTGGATTGGGGTTTGCGGGTCATGGTGTGTGCAAAGTAGGGGATAACAAAAGAGTCGGCATTGACATGCGGTTTAAATGTGGGAGGGGGCTTGCCCCCGATAGCCATAGGTATCTACACAATTTTCAGAGACTGGCGAGTTCCCCTGTGGCGAGCGGGCTTGTCCCGCGTTGGGCCGCGTAGCGGCCCAAAAACAGCCGCTATGGAGTTTCTGATACACCGCATTCTGCTTTACTGGGCTGCTACGCAGCCCAACGCGGGACAAGCCCGCTCGCCACAGGGAGATTTGTCAGGGGCTGAAAAGTTGTGTAGATACCCATGCCCCGATAGCGGTGCATCAGCCAACAAATAGGTAACTGACCCTCCGCCATCGGGGGCAAGCCCCCTCCCACAGTTGATTGCATTTCAATGTGGGCGATCAGGCAATTTCAGGGGCGCTAGCGTACGCCTGTTCCAGCAGCACGGTGAAGCGTACAAACGCATCCACCGCGCCTTTTTCCGCTGCGGCTTCTTCCTCGGCGCTCAATTGCAGCGCATCCAGGGTGCGAGTGAAGCTTTTCCAGCCTTCGGCGCGACCACCGGCCGGCTCACCCAGGTGGCGGGCACCGAAGGTTTCGCTCAGGCCCAGGCCTACGGCGCGCTTGATCAGGAACGCAGCGCCCAGCTTGGAGCCTTCGGACACGAACAGCCAGCCCAGGGCTTCGGCCTTGCTCGGGTTCTTCAGTGCACCCGCGACCGGGGCAGGCACTTCGGTATCCAGGTCTGCCAGGTCCAGCTTGGCGGCCTCGGCGCGGCAGCGTTCGGCCAGGTCAGGCACGATCTTGATCAGTTCGGCATCGTTGTACAGGGGCGCCAGTTCCGACTGAAACAGGTACTGCGCGACCACGAAACGCGCGAAGTTGGCCTGGGTTTCAAACGGGGCGTGGGCCTTGACCAGTGCATCCAGCTTGGTGTGCGGCGCGTGGGTGATCTGGTTCAGGCGCTGGGAGCGCAGGCTTGGGCGTTCTGCGGTAGGAGAAGCGGTCATGAAAAAGTCCTTGAGAAGGGGAGCGCCTTGTTGCCCTAAAGAGAGCTGTTATCAACTAGACGAACAAGAAGACGCGGCACAGTAAAAAATCCTCACCTCGCCGCTGAAATTTCGACGAGGTGAGGAAAGCTTTGTCAGATGTCCCAGATCACGTTGATCGCAAAGTTGCGGCCTGGCTGGGTCAGGCGGTCGAGGTTGGCCGGGCCGGTCACAGCGGCTTCGCCGACACTGTCGTAGCTGCGCACGTCATCCCAGTTCCAGTATTTCTTGTCGGTGAGGTTGTAGAGACCGCCGTTGATGGTCACGTCGTTGGTGACTTTGTAGAAGGCAGTCAGGTCGACAACACCGAAGCCAGGGGTTTTGAAGGGGCCGCTGGTGTCGCCGTCCGGCGCGTGGAAGGTACTGCTGTCGACGCGATCCTGCTTTTTCACCAGGGTCCAGCTCAACAGGCCACCGTAGTTGTCCTGGTCGTAGCCCAGGCCGAATACGCCCTTGAGCGGGTTGACGCTGTTCAGCGGCTCGCCGTTATCGTCGTTGCGGCCGTAGGCATAGGACACCGAACCCTGGGTGTAGAGCCCTTGCGGGGCTCCGAATGCATCCAGGTTCAGGCGGCCTTTGGCTTCGGTCCCCCTGATGGTGGCGCGCTTGATATTGACGGCTTGGAACTGCTCAACGGTGCCGCCGACGACGGCGTTATCTTCGTCGATAAAGTCGCGGTACTTGTTGTAAAACACGGCGATCTCGAAGGAGCCTTCGTCGAACTTGCCGCGAATCCCGGTTTCGATGCCTTTGCTGGTTTCTGGCTTGAGGTCGGGGTTCGGCTCGACGGTGTAGCCCAGGTTCAGGTTTTCAAAGCGGCCGTACAGCGCCTTGGCGGATGGCGTACGGAAACCTTCGGCATATTGACCGAACCAGGTGTATTGATCGGTCAGGGCATAGGTCAGGCCAAACTTGGGCGTCACACGGTGCCAGGTTTTTTCCTTGTCGCTCACCGGGTCCGCACCTGTCGGGTTGACGGTGTTGAGGAACTCCTGGGTCAGCTTGGGTTTGAGCTGGGTGTAGTCGTAGCGCACGGCGGGCAGGAAGGTCCATTTGTCCCAGCTGATCTGGTCCTGTGCGAACAGCGAATACGTGTTGATGGTCGGGTCGGGGAAGTCGCTGGACTTCTTCACACTGTCGGAGGCCATCGGGCTGGGCGCGCCGATGGCGGTGCAACCACTGCCGACGGCCACGCAGGTCGCGTTGCCCTCCCGTGAGCCGGTGACTTTCTGCTGCTTGAGGGTGGTGCCGTAGGTCACTTGGTGATCGGTTTCACCGAGGCTGAACGCTTTGTCCAACTGGGCATCGAAAATCCACTGTTTTTCCTGGTAGAGCGTGTCGCGGGTGCGCAGGACACGACGGCCTGACTGATAGATCTCGGCGGTGGTCTGGTCGGTCTTGGCGATCTGGTAATTGAGGCTGGTCTTGATCCGGTCGGCAATCGGCGACTCAAGGGCGAAGCTGTTTTCCAGGCCGAAACGTTCACGGGTAATGGTGTCGTTACCACGACGATCGCGGTAGAGATTGAAGCCTCGGCCGCCGACGAACGGGCCGCCCACCGCGTTCTTCAGGTTGACGTCGCGATCATCCTTGTACTTCTCATAGGTCAGGCCCAGGCGGTTGTCATCGCCATAGTTCCAGCCGAGCTTGGCCAGGATGTTGGTGGTGCGCGCGTCCTCGGGGTTGGCGCCGGTACGGGCCAGGCCGGTGGCGTTGTTGCCGTCGTAGGACTCGGTCTCGTGGCCGTTGCGCTGGCTCAGGTGCAGCAAGCCATCGAAGTCCTGCACGCGGCCGGCGACAGTGCCGGAGGTGAGCCAGCTTTCATCGGCGGAGCTGTAGCCGGTCTTCAGGCGTGCGCCGACGTCCTGGCCGGGCTTGATGATGTCATCCGGGTCGAGGGTGAAGTAACTCACGGCGCCGCCGATGGCGCTGCTGCCGTAGAGGGCCGAGGCCGGGCCGCGCAGGATCTCGACGCGCTTGACGATCTCCGGGTCGACGTAATTGCGACGGGTCTTGGCGTAGGGGCCGTTGAAGAAGTTGTCGGGCACTTCCACACCGTCCACCTGGGTGAGGATGCGGTCGCCGTCGATACCGCGGATGTTGAAGCCGGCATTGCCGGCACGGGTGCCTGCGCCGCCCACCGAGACGCCGGGCTCGTAGCGCACCAGTTCGCGGATGTTGTTGACGTTCTGGCGGTCCAGCTCTTCGCGTTCATGCACGCTGACGGTGCTCGGTACGCTGTTCACATCCTGCTCGTTACGGGTGGCGCTGATGGTCACCTGTTGCAGGTTGAGGGTGCTGCCCGCCGTGCGCTTTTCCAGCACGATGTTGTTATTGCCCAGCTTGCGGTAGCTCAGGTTGGTCCCCACCAACAGCCGGTCCAGGGCTTTCTCCGGCGACAGTGCGCCGCGCACGCCAGGGGACGACACGCCCTGGCCCAGCTCGGCGGGCAGGCCGACTTGCCAGCCGGTCACGGTGGTAAAGGCGTTCAGGGCCGAGACCAGTGGCTGCTGCTCGATGCTGAAGCTGTAGTTACCGTGACTGCGGGCGGTAGGTTCGGCGGCAGTCGCGGCCATCACTGGCGAACCGGCCAGCAGGATGGCGGCGGTCAGCAAGGACAGCACGGGCGAGGAGGACCGGCGGTTGAAGCAAGAGGACATCGAGAGCGCTCCGGAAGGTACGAATCTTATAGTTGCGAACCGAATCAAATAGGAATCAGTTGCATTGGCTAAGACGAGACGTACCGCCGAGGGCTATCGAGTAAAAATAATTCTCATTTAGTTCAAGATCACCAGCGCGGGGTATTCCGTCAACGTGGCGGACGTGATGTGGGCCAGCGAGCGCACTACGTCGAGGGGCTGATCAAGGCGGTAATTGCCGGTGACGGCAACGCTGGCGAGCTTGTCGTTGGTGTTGACGATCCAACCGGGGTAGTAACGACGCAACTCGGCGAGTACTTCGCTCATCGGGCAGTTTTCGAAAATCAGCCGGCCTTGTACCCAGGCCAGGTCCTTGTTGGCATCCAGCCTGGCCGGTTGGCCAAAGCCCTTGGGCCCGATGCGGATGCTTTCCCCGGCGCGCAGGCGTACGCGGGCATCGTCGAAGGTGTTGCTCAGGTCGACATCGCCGCGTTGCACCTGCACCTGGGCTTCGCCATTGAGGTAGCGCACGGCAAAGGCGGTATCACGCACGCTGGCGCGCACGGGGCCAGCGTCGATCTCCAGCGGCAGGCCATGGCCGGGCATGATTTCGAAAAAGGCTTCGCCCTGATACAGGCGGGCGATGCGCTGGTGGTCCTTGATGCTGCTGGAAAACGCCGAATTGGTGTTCAGCAACACTTTCGAGCCGTCGTCCAATTGCAGGCGTTGGCGTTCGCCCACCACCGTGAGATGGTCGGCTTGCAGGCGCACCGGCAGGTTGCTGAAGCTGAACAGGCCGATCAACAGCACGGCGGCGGTGGCCAGCGGTTTCCAGTGCGGCTTGATCCGGCGCCAGCCGCTGGGCTTGCGCGGCGCGGCCAGGGCGACTGCGGCGCTGTGTACCGGCGCGCCACCCCAGGCGGCCTGGGCCTTGCCGAAGGCGTGGACGTGGGCGGGGTCTTGGGCCAGCCAGGCTTCAAACTTGGCCTGCTGCCCAGGCGCTGGGCACTGCAAGGCGATCAGCCAGTCGAGGGCTTGGTCCATCGCCGTGTCTTGCAACACCTCATGAGCCAGCTCATGGGGGCGCAGTTTATTCGGGTCCGTCACGGTGTTCCTCGGGTCTTCGCCACGTTCTATTCATCTTTCCTACAGCTTGGATCGACACTTCTGTCGGCTGAAGCTTAAGGCCGATCCAGTCTTTCGGCCACACCTACACAAATAGCCATGATCAATTTCAGTTCCTTTTGCACGGTGCTCAAGGACACGTCCAACTGATCGGCAATCTCCTGGTAACTGCACCCGTGCAGGCGGTTGAGGATGAAAATCTGCTGCTGGCGAGCGCTCAACTGGCCGAGGCTGATGCTCAGGTGCTCAAGCAATTGCTCGGCCTGGGTTGCGTCTTCGGGGGTGCTGATGGGGGCGGCGACGCTTTGCAGGATGTCCAACGGTACATCTTCCTGCAACGTACGCGCCTGAATCCTGCGCGAACGCAAGTGATCCAGCGCCAGGTTACGCGCGGTTTGGTAGACGAAGGGTTCGAGGTGATCGATCGGCCGCTCGCTGAGGGCCCGGGTGACGCGCAGGTAGGTTTCCTGCAACAGGTCCTCGGCGGTGCTGTGGTTATTCACCATCCGCTGCAAGGTGCGTAGCAGAATCACCCGTTGGGTGAGAAAGACTTGATTGAAGCGAGATTGGCTCACAGTGATACCAGACCGATTTGCAGTTAATGATAATGCTTATCATCAACTTAAATGGCAAGTGGCTATTTCTGCAGGCGTACATAGATCAAATGTGGGAGGGGGCTTGCCCCCGATTGCAGTGTGTCAGCAGTACATTCATAACTGACCCACCGCCGTCGGGGGCAAGCCCCCTCCCACATAAGCTCATCACAAGACGGGGTTACTCTGCGTTGCACAGCGCCAGGCAGTTATCCAGCATGCGGTTCGAGAAGCCCCACTCGTTGTCGTACCAGGCCAGCACTTTCAGCAACTTGCCGCTGACCTTGGTGTGGTTGGCATCGAAGATCGACGACAGCGGGTTGTGGTTGAAGTCACTGGAAACCAGCGGCAGGGTGTTATAGCCGAGGATCTTCGAGTGTTGGCTGGCTTCCTTGAGCAGTGCGTTGACTTCGTCGGCGGTGGCTTCTTTCTTCAACTGCACGGTGAGGTCCACCAGCGACACGTTGATCACCGGTACACGCACGGCCATGCCGGTCAGCTTGCCTGCCAGCTCCGGCAGCACCAGCCCGACCGCTTCGGCGGCGCCGGTCTTGCTCGGGATCATGTTCTGGGTGGCCGAACGCGCGCGGTACGGGTCGGTGTGGTAGACGTCGGTCAGGTTCTGGTCGTTTGTGTAGGCATGGATCGTGGTCATCAAACCGCTTTCGATGCCCAGCTCGCGGTGCAGCACCTGGGCGACCGGCGCCAGGCAGTTGGTGGTGCACGACGCGTTGGAGATGATCTGGTGGGATTGACGCAGGATGTCGTGGTTCACACCGTAGACCACGGTCGCGTCCGCGCCTTTGGCCGGGGCGGAGATGATCACCTTGCGTGCACCGGCGGTAATATGGGCGGCAGCCTTGTCGCGGTCGGTGAACAGACCGGTGCATTCGAACACCACGTCGACCTTGTGCGCAGCCCACGGCAGGTCGGCCGGGTTGCGAATGGCGCTGACGGCAATCCGGTCACCATTGACGGTCAGGCTTTCCTGATCGTGGGCGACCTCTGCATCGAAAGTGCCATGGACGGTGTCGTATTTAAGCAGGTGGGCATTGATCGAGCTGTCGCCCAAATCATTGATGGCGACGATCTGCAAATCCTGGCGATAGCCTTGGGTATACAGTGCGCGCAGGACATTACGGCCGATACGGCCAAAACCATTGATTGCGATACGAAGAGTCATTGGAAAGTGCCTGTCGTCGATTTGTTGTAAGAATTACAAGATTATTCGCATAAAAATAGAAAACAAGCCTTTTTAGTGGCAATATTTTGTTCAATCTACAACGAGTGACCTGAATCAACTGGTCCGATGATCCAAACGACTCCCTGCCATCCGATGAGCGGTGGGCGTTTGATCAGCATAGACACTCAGGTCGCCACATCCGTTAGCCTGGAGTTCTACACATGCATCCCCGCGTCCTTGAGGTCACCGAACGGCTTATCGCCCGCAGCCGCGCCACTCGTGAGGCTTACCTTGCGCTCATTCGCGGCGCAGCCAGCGACGGTCCGATGCGCGGCAAGCTGCAATGCGCCAACTTCGCCCATGGCGTGGCCGGTTGCGGCACCGAAGATAAAAACAGCCTGCGCATGATGAACGCCGCCAACGTGGCAATTGTTTCGTCATATAACGACATGCTCTCGGCGCATCAGCCGTACGAACATTTCCCCGAACAGATCAAGAAAGCCCTGCGCGAAGTCGGCTCGGTCGGCCAGTTCGCCGGCGGCACCCCGGCCATGTGCGACGGCGTGACCCAAGGCGAGCCCGGCATGGAGCTGAGCCTGCTCAGCCGTGAAGTCATCGCCATGTCCACGGCGGTAGCGCTGTCCCACAACATGTTCGACGCGGCGCTGATGCTGGGCATCTGCGACAAGATCGTGCCCGGCCTGATGATGGGCGCGCTGCGCTACGGCCACCTGCCGATGATCTTCGTCCCGGGCGGGCCGATGCCGTCGGGTATCTCCAACAAGCAGAAGGCCGACGTGCGCCAGCGCTACGCCGAAGGCAAGGCCAGCCGCGAAGAGCTGCTGGAATCGGAGATGAAGTCCTACCACAGCCCCGGTACCTGCACCTTCTACGGCACCGCCAACACCAACCAATTGCTGATGGAAGTGATGGGCCTGCACCTGCCCGGCGCCTCGTTCGTCAACCCGTACACGCCGCTGCGTGACGCCCTGACCCGCGAAGCCGCGCACCAGGTCACGCGCCTGACCAAGGCCAACGGCAACTTCACGCCGATCGGCGAGATCGTCGATGAGAAATCCATCGTCAACGCCATCGTTGCGCTCAACGCTACCGGCGGTTCCACCAACCACACCCTGCACATGCCGGCCATCGCCATGTCGGCGGGCATCCTCCTCACTTGGGACGACATGGCCGACCTCTCCGAGGTGGTGCCGACCCTGTCCCACGTGTATCCAAACGGCAAGGCCGACATCAACCACTTCCAGGCAGCGGGCGGCATGTCGTTCCTGATTCGCGAACTGCTCGAAGCCGGCCTGCTTCACGACGACGTCAACACCGTGGCCGGCAAGGGCCTGAGCCGTTATGTCCAGGAACCGTTCCTGGTCGATGGCGAACTGGTATGGCGCGACGGCCCGATCGAAAGCCTCGACGAAACCATCCTGCGCCCTGTGGCGCGCGCGTTCTCGCCGGAAGGTGGCCTGCGTGTGATGGAAGGCAACCTCGGTCGCGGTGTGATGAAAGTCTCTGCTGTAGCCCCTGAGCACCAGATCGTCGAAGCACCGGCGGTGGTGTTTCAGGACCAGCAGGACCTGGCCGATGCGTTCAAGGCCGGCCAACTGGAAAAAGATTTTGTCGCGGTGATGCGCTTCCAGGGCCCGCGCTCCAACGGCATGCCGGAACTGCACAAGATGACGCCGTTCCTGGGTGTGTTGCAGGACCGTGGTTTCAAAGTCGCGTTGGTAACGGACGGGCGTATGTCCGGCGCGTCGGGTAAGATCCCCGCCGCGATTCACGTCAACCCCGAAGCCCAGAGCGGCGGGCCGCTGGCGCGGGTGCGCGATGGCGATATCATTCGCGTGGATGGCGTCAAAGGCACCTTGGAACTTAAGGTGGACGCCGAAGAATTTGCAGCGCGCACGCCTGCCACGGGCCTGTTGGGCAATAACGTGGGGGCCGGTCGCGAGCTGTTTGCATTTATGCGCTTGGCCGCAAGCTCCGCAGAGCAGGGCGCCAGCGCCTTTACCTCTGCCTTGGAGACGCTTAAGTGAAGTTAGCGCTGGTCGGTGACATCGGGGGTACCAACGCCCGTTTTGCGTTGTGGCGAGATCAGGCACTGCATTCGATTCGGGTGCAGGCCACGGCTGATCACCAAAGCCCTGAGGACGCGATCAAGGTCTATCTCAAGGAAGAAGGCCTGGAAATTGGCGACATCGGTGCCGTGTGCCTGTCCGTCGCCGGGCCGGTGAGCGGGGATGAATTTAAATTCACCAACAATCACTGGCGCCTGAGCAAGACTGCGTTTTGCCAGACGTTGCAAGTGGATGAGCTGCTGCTGGTGAATGACTTCTCGGCCATGGCCCTGGGCATGACGCGCCTCAAGCCCGACGAATTCCGCGTGGTGTGCGAGGGTACGCCGGAACCGTTGCGCCCGGCGGTGGTAATCGGTCCGGGCACCGGCCTGGGTGTCGGTACCCTGCTGGACCTCGGCGCTGGCCGTTATGCGGCGTTGCCAGGGGAGGGCGGTCACGTCGACCTGCCCCTGAGCAGCCCACGGGAAACCCAGCTGTGGCAGCATATCTACAACGAGATCGGCCACGTCAGCGCCGAAACCGCCTTGAGCGGCGGCGGTCTGCCGCGTCTGTACCGGGCGATTTGTGCGGTCGATGGCCACACACCGGTGCTCGACACGCCCGAAGCCATCACGGCGGCGGGCCTGGCGGGCGACCCGGTGGCCATGGAAGTGTTGGATCAATTCAGCATCTGGCTGGGCCGGGTGGCCGGCAACAATGTGCTGACCACCGGTGGACGCGGTGGTGTGTATATCGTGGGCGGGGTGATACCGAGGTTTGCCGACTTCTTTATCAACAGCGGTTTTGCCAAGAGTTTCAGTGACAAAGGCTGCATGAGCGACTATTTCAAAGGTATTCCGGTGTGGCTGGTGACCGCGCCGTATTCCGGGTTGACCGGGGCTGGCGTCGCGTTAGAGCAGGCATTTGCTTAGGCCGTGATGGCCTCATCGGGGGCAAGTCGAATCGTCGCACCGCGCCTCCCACATTGGAATGCGTTTCAAATGTGGGAGGGGGCTTGCCCCCGATGAGGCCATCAAGAACACCCCATAACAACAAGGAGGACCCCGTGAGCGTAATCAGTAAATCGATTCTCCTCGTCGATGACGACCAGGAAATCCGCGAATTGCTGCAAACCTACCTCAGTCGCGCCGGTTTCCAGGTGCGTGGCGTGCCGGACGGCGCGGGGTTCCGCCAGGCGATGAACGAGGCGCCGTGCGACCTGGTCATCCTCGATGTGATGCTGCCGGACGAAGACGGTTTCAGCCTTTGCCGCTGGATTCGCCAACACCCGCGCCAAGCTCAGGTGCCGATCATCATGCTCACCGCCAGTTCCGACGAAGCCGACCGCGTGATCGGCCTGGAACTGGGGGCCGACGACTATATCGGCAAGCCGTTCAGCCCGCGCGAGTTGCAGGCACGGATCAAGGCCCTGTTGCGTCGCTGCCAGTTCGGCCAGGAGCGCGGCGGAAATGGTGATGTGCTGGTGTTCGATGAATGGCGCCTGGACATGATCAGCCACCGGCTGTTCCATGTGGATGGCGAAGAGGTGATCCTCTCCGGTGCCGACTTTGCCCTGCTCAAGCTGTTTCTCGATCATCCCCAACAGATTCTCGACCGCGACACCATCGGCAACGCCACCCGTGGCCGTGACCTGATGCCGCTGGACCGGATCGTCGACATGGCTGTCAGCCGCTTGCGCCAACGCCTGCGCGACACCGAAAAACCCCCGAGGCTGATTCGTACCGTGCGCGGCAGCGGTTATCAACTGGCAGCCAGCGTGGTTGCCGGCAATGCCCACTGAACTGCTGACCGAGCGCCGCCGCCGCTTCCCGGTCCCGCGCTCGTTGCTGGGGCGCATGTTGCTGCTGACCTTGCTCGCGGTGCTGTTCGCGCAGACGCTGTCCAGCGTGATCTGGGTCTCGCAGTTGCGTGCCACCCAGCTCGAAGGCCTGGTCACCAGCGCACGTAGCCTGGCGCACTCGATGACCGCCAGCGTGAGTTACTTCCGTTCGTTGCCGGTGGCCTATCGCCCGTTGGTCCTCGACCAGTTGCGCAGCATGGGCGGGACCCGTTTTGTCGTGACCCTCAATGACCGGCCGCTCGACATGCAAGTGTTGCCGCAAACCCCGCGTAAACAGGCGGTGCTGGTGGCCGTGGATGACGTCCTGCGCCAGACCTTGGGCGCTGACGTACCTATCTCGGTGGAGTTCGTCAGCGCTGAAGACCTGCGCATCTTCAACGCCGGCTTGAAACTGGATGAGTTGCCACGCTCCTGGGCGCATTACGCGCTGACCCTGGAACCCGTCAACCCGCCGGTATTGGTCACCCAGATCGAACTCGCCCCCGGCGAATGGCTGTACATCGCTTCGCTGTTGCCCGAGCCCTACACCAGCCTGGAAGAACAGGGCCTGCCGTCCCAGCAAGTGTGGTTTATCGTGCTGACCAGCGGCTTTTTGCTGCTGTTCATCGGTCTGTTGGTGCACTGGCAAAGCCGGCCGCTCAAGCGCCTGGCGCGGGCGGCGCGGGACATGTCCCTGGGGGCCGATGTGGAACCGGTGGCCGAAGGCGGCGGCAGTGAAGTGGTGGAAGTGGGCCGCGCGTTCAATGCCATGCGCGAGCGCATCAGCCGTTACCTGACTGAGCGCAGCCAGTTGTTCAGCGCGATTTCCCACGACCTGCGTACGCCGATTACGCGTCTGCGCCTGCGCGTGGAATTGCTCGAAGACGAGAACCTGCAAACCAAGTTCGGCCGTGACCTGGATGAGTTGGAGTTGCTGGTCAAAGGCGCGCTGCAATGTGTGAAAGACACCGATATTCACGAGAACATCCAGCCGGTCGACCTCAACCATGTGCTCGAATGCCTGGTGGAGCCTTATGTGGCCCCCAACGGTAATGGCCGGGTTACCCTGGACGGCGCAGCAGTGGCGGCGTACCCGGGCAAGCCGCTGGCGCTCAAGCGCTGCATCGGCAACCTGATCGACAATGCCTTGAAGTACGGGCAGAACGCCCATTTGCATATCGAGGACGATGGCGCGGAGTTCATCCTGCACGTCGACGACGAAGGCCCCGGCGTGCCGGAACAGCGCCTGGAACAAGTGTTCGAACCGCATTTTCGCCTGGCCGGCCAGCAGCAGGGTTACGGTTTGGGGCTGGGCATTGCGCGCAATATCGCCCACAGCCATGGCGGTGAGGTGAGTCTGCAGAATTTGCGCGAAGGCGGCTTGCGGGTCACCCTGCAACTGCCCCGGACCTTGGACTGAAAAATACCATTGGGCAAATGTGGGAGGGGGCTTGCCCCCGATGGCGGTGGGTCAGCGACAGATAAACTGACTGATACTCTGCCATCGGGAGCAAGCCCCCTCCCACATATTGATCTTCATTGGGTCAGACGCTTTGGCGCAGTCTGGCCAAATCCCTCAGCGGTGGTGCCCCAAACAACCGGCTGTACTCCCGGCTGAACTGCGACGGGCTTTCATACCCCACCCGATACCCCGCCGCCGACGCTTCCAGCCCTTCGGCAATCATCAGCCGACGTGCCTCCTGCAAACGCAACTGCTTCTGGTACTGCAGCGGGCTCATGGCCGTAATCGCCTTGAAACGGTGGTGCAGGGTCGAGACGCTGAGGTTCACTTCCTTGGCCAGGTCATCGATGCGCAGCGGTTGTTCGTAGTTGCCATTAAGCCACTTGATCGCCTGGCTGACGCGATGGCTCTGGCTGTTGGCCACGGCAATTTCGTACAGGCGATAACCCTGCGGCCCGCGCAGCAAGCGGTAGAGAATTTCACGATTGATCAGCGGCGCCAGCATGGCGATGTCTTTGGGCGTATCCAGTAAGCGTGCCAGGCGCAGTACTGCGTCGAGCAACTGGGGGTCGATGCGGTCCACATACATCCCGCGCGATGTCGGGCGCGTTGGCACGCCCATGGGGCCCGCCTCGGCGATCAAGGCCGTGAGCTGCGCCGGGTCGATATTGATGCGCACTGACAGGTTCGGATCTTCCGGCGTGGCATCGATGATCCGCCCGGCCACCGGCATCGCCACCGAGAACACCAGGTAATTGAGTGGGTCGTAGGCAAAGATTTCGTCGGCCAGGCGCACTTCCTTACTGCCGTTGGCGAGGATGCACAATGCCGGCTCCACCAGCACCGGCATGAAGTCACGCGGTGTGTTATGGCGGTTCAGGAACAGTGACGTAATCGCCGTGCCATAGGAGCCGTCTTCCCAAGTATGACGACGCACGATGCTCGCCAGTTCGGCGCGCTGTTTTTCCGTCTCGGCATCGAGGGGCATGGACTGATGTTCGGGCGACGGCATAAGGCGTCCTCTGCATGCTTTTTTGATGGGCTCAGCTTAGCGGCGGCTTTTCAAACAGTGTTAGGTCGATTCTGCACAATCCTTGCCTGATCCTGCGACACCGCGTGAATCAGGCAAGCGTCGGGGCTGTCATCTCCCTGAAACAAGGCGTTGGCCTGTGGAATAAACCGGCGGGGCAAACGTCCTGTCTGCGCTTCTCGCAGGATTGTGCAATAAGCCTGCAGGAATTGACTAACCGCGCCCGCACCCGCGCCGTTATCTTTGATCCTGTGGCAACACGCCCTCACAGTGCTTGCCGAGCATCACTTCTCAACGGGAGAGTCGAACATGTCCACCCCCATTCCCGCGAGCCATATGGCCTTTATCCGCGCCCGCATCGGGTGCAGCACCGAACTGGGTGCACGCTTGAGCAGTTTGATCGAACCGGGCCGTCAGGCTCAGGGTTGCCTGCAATTCTCGTTGCAGCATTCCCAGGTCGATCCCGATGTCTGGTTGATCTCGGGTTTCTGGAGCAGCGAGCAGGCGATGAGCGCCTACTTCAACTCTCCGGCCCTGATGATCTTTACCGAGCTGTTGAACGACATGGTCGTGCGCAGCATGGACTTCCAGACCTTCACCGACGCAACCGCCGCGAATGCCTACGGCGAGTACCTGCAACTGGCCGGTTAATGGTTAGAATGGCCAACTTTTCCATTGGCCAGGACCTGCAACATGGCACGTAAACAATTTGCCCACCACGAAGCCGTATCCGCCGTAGTACCGGGTGAAGGGGGCTACAGCGCCGCCGTCGCCGTCAAGGCACTGGATGGCATGGGCGCACCGCAGTTTCACAAGATCCTGGATGGACAGACGTTCAAGACGGCCTCCGATGCCGATGATGCAGCCACCGTGCAGCTTGAGCGGTTGATCGGCGTGGATGAAGAGGGTCAGCTGACCTGGGCGAGCGCCGCCTGCTGAACAACGCCGACCATCTAATGTGGGAGGGGGCTTGCTCCCGATAGCAGTGTGTCAGTCAACAACGATGTTGGATGTGCCATTGCCATCGGGGGCAAGCCCCCTCCCACTTTTTTGGTGTATTTCAGTCAGGGTTTGCTGGCGCCTGGGCGGTACATCTTGAACAACGCCTCCGGTCCCAGCTGGAAGTAATCCGCCGGGCCACCGCCACGCAAGATCGGCTTGGCGGCGGCGGTGTCGTACACCCCATCCTTGAGCAACCACTTGGCAATGTGCACCGCGACCACCTCGCCCAGCACCAGCCAGCTTGGCACCAACTGCTGGTCGGCGCGCTGCAGCTGGATGATCTGCGTCACCTTGCACTCGAAAGACACCGGACTCTCGCCCACCCGTGGTACGCCGACGATTTTCGACGCCACCGGCGTCAGGCCGGACAACTCGAATTCATTCACATCCGGCGAGACTGCCGCGCAACTCTGGTTCATCTGCTCGGCCAACGGGCGGGTGGCCAGGTTCCACACAAACTCGCCGGTCTGTTCGATGTTGTTCAGGCTGTCTTTGCGCCCGACGCTGGAAAACCCAATGATCGGCGGAATGTAGTTGAACGCATTGAAGAAACTGTAGGGCGCCAGGTTCAGGCGGCCTTCGTGGTCGTGTGACGAGATCCAGCCGATCGGCCGTGGTCCGACGATGGCATTGAAGGGGTCATGGGGCAGGCCGTGGCCGTTGGCGGGTTCGTAGAAATGGATAGCGTCAGACATGGCCGGGGTTCTGTTCTTAATTCTGGGGCAAACATCATAACCAATGTGGGAGGGGGCTTGCCCCCGATAGCAGTGTGTCAGTCAGCTGGTTTGTCGCTGACACACCGCCATCGGGGGCAAGCCCCCTCTCACATTTTTAGTCGGTGGTAATCCGCGAATGCTTGCGTGTGTCCTTCATGGTCACATAGACCACGAGTGACACCGCGATGCACGCGGTCACGTACCAGTAGTAACCGGTTTCCATGCCGATGCTCTTGAACCACAGCGCGATGTATTCAGCGGTGCCACCGAAGATCGACACGGTCAATGCATACGGCAGGCCTACGCCCAGGGCGCGGATTTCGGTCGGGAACAGTTCAGCTTTGACCACTGCGTTGATCGACGTGTAGCCGCTGACGATGATCAGCGCCGCCATGATCAGGAAGAACGCGCCCCACCAGGTCTGGATGGTGTGCAGGGTGGTGAGGATCGGCACGGTGAACAGGGTGCCGAGGATGCCGAAGGCGATCAGGATCGGCCGACGGCCGACTTTGTCCGACAGCCCACCGACGATCGGTTGCAGGCACATGAACAGAAACAGCGTTGCCGCCGAGATGGTGGTGGAGTCGGAAATGCTCATGCCGACGGTGTTCACCAGGTACTTCTGCATGTAGGTGGTGTAGGTGTAGAAGGCCAGGGTGCCGCCCATGGTCAGGCCGACCACGGTCATCAGTTCCTTGGGGTGGCGCATCAAGGTGCGCATGGCGCTTTCCTTGGCTTTTTCCTTCTTGGTAAACGACTCGGTTTCTTCCATGCCGCGACGCAGGTATAGCGCGACCACTGCGCACAGGGCACCGATGGCAAACGGGATACGCCAGCCCCAGTCGTACAGTTGCTCGGTGGTGAGCACTTGTTGCAGCACGATCAGTACCGCCAGGGCGATGAGCTGGCCGGAGATCAGGGTCACGTACTGGAAGCTGGAGAAGAAGCCGCGACGCTCCTTGGTCGCCATTTCACTCAGGTAGGTGGCCGAGGTGCCGTATTCGCCACCCACCGACAAGCCTTGCAGCAAGCGGGCGAACACCAGCAGGATCGGCGCGCCGACGCCGATGGTTTCGTAACCGGGGCTCAGGGCGATGATCAATGAGCCGAAGCACATCAACAGGACCGAAGCCATCAGTGCCGCTTTACGACCCGCACGGTCGGCGTACAGGCCCATCAGCCAGCCGCCGATCGGGCGCATCAGGAAGCCCACGGCGAAGATCGCGGCGGTGTTGAGCAATTGGGCGGTGGTGTCGCCTTTCGGGAAGAAGGCTTTGGCGAAGTACAGCGAGAAAGCGGCGTAGACGTACCAGTCGTACCACTCGACCATGTTGCCGACGGATCCGCTGAAGATCGATTTGATCCGGCTGGTGGTGGTGCGTTCTTTAGCCGGCGCGGCCGCCGACCCCAGAGGCAAGGTGTTGGAGTTATCCATTAAAAGGATCCTTCATCTAGTTGTTTTTATGGAGCGGCGCGAGCGCAGCCTGGCTGGGGCTATAGCACGAGCTGTGCCAGATAGATGAAGGCCCGGCCCAGAAGGGTTTGGGGTTTTTTTTGAGCGGAAATTCGCTGACGTTTTTGAGGGTGATGAGCGGAAATCCGCTTATTCGTCTTTGAGGAACATGTCCCTGGCCAACCCATGGCGCTGCATCTTTTCGTTAAAGGTGCGCCGTGGCAGCTGCAACTCCGCCAGCACCGCCTTGATGTCGCCTTTATGCCGGGTCAATGCGGCCTTCAGGCAATGCGCTTCGAACGCCTCCTGCTGCGCGGCCAACGATTGCCCGGCTTCGATACCTTCCGGCTCCGGCTCGCCAAGGCCCAACACCTGGCGTTCGGCGACATTGGCCAACTCGCGCACGTTGCCCGGCCAGTCATGGCTGAGCAGGCGCCCCAACTGCGCACCGCTCAGCGGTTCCACGCAGCGGCCCAGGCGCTCGGCGGCGCTTTGGGCAAAGTGGTCGAACAGCAGCGGGATGTCTTCGCGGCGCTCGCGCAGAGGCGGCAGGCGCAGTTGTGCGACGTTCAGTCGATAGGCCAGGTCTTCGCGAAAGCGCCCGGCGCGGGCTTCTTCCAGCAGGTCCGGCTTGGTGGCGGCAATGATGCGTAAATCCACATGAATGCTTTGATTGGAGCCCAAGCGTTCCAGCTTCTGGTCCTGCAACACCCGCAACAGCTTCACTTGCTGGGCCAGGGGCATGCTTTCGATTTCATCGAGGAACAGCGTGCCGCCATGGGCGTACTCCAGTTTGCCGATACGCTTGCCCTGGGCGCCGGTGAAGGCGCCGCTTTCGTGGCCGAACAGTTCGGCCTCGAACAGTTGCTCGGGGATCGCCGCGCAATTGAGCGCCACAAACTGCTTTTTCGCGCGGGGGCCGAAATCATGCAGGCAACGGGCGACCAGCTCCTTGCCGCTGCCGGTCTCGCCACGAATCAGGACGTTGACCGGCAAGGTCGCCAGGTCGAGTACCTGCCGGCGCAGGTTCTGCAAGCCACGGGAGACGCCGAGCAGGCTCGACTCCAACTGCGCTCGATGATCGGCTTGTTGGTGCAGGCGGCGGTTTTCGAGGATCAGCCTGCGCTTGTCCAGCGCGCGGCGCAGGCTGTTGAGCAGGGCATCGGGGCTGAAGGGTTTTTCGAGGAAGTCGTAGGCACCGTCGCGCATGGCTTCGACGGCCATCGGTACATCGCCATGTCCGGTCAGCAGGATGACGGGCAGGTCGGCGTCACGGCGCTGCACTTCGGCCAGCAGCTCCAGGCCGCTGAGCCCGGGCATGCGCACGTCGCTCAGGATCACTCCGGGAAAGTCCTTGGGCAGTTGTGCCAGGCAGGCTTCGGCGCGGCTGAACAGCTGCACCTCGAACCCCGACAAGCTCAACCATTGCTCGACGGCCGTACGAATGCTGGCTTCGTCATCGACCACAATCACCGCGTTCAACATAAGTCGGGTGTCTCCAGCGCGATAGGCAAGGTCAGGGTAAATACCGCGCCGTCGCCACGGTTACTGGCGATCAGGCGCCCGCCCAATTCGTGCACGATAGCGTAGGAAACCGCCAGCCCCAAGCCGAGCCCGTCGCCCACCGGCTTGGTGGTGAAGAACGGGTCGAACACGCTGTTGAGGTGCTCTTCGGCAATCCCGCCGCCGCTGTCGCTGACCGTGAGTTGCCACAGTTGCTGATCGGCGTGCAGGCGGATTTCCAGGCGCTTGCGTGGTTTGTCGGCCATGGCGTCGAGGGCGTTGCGCAGCAGGTTGATCAGCACCTGTTCGAGGCGGATCGCATCGCCACGTACCCAGGCGGGGCGGGTCAGGTCCAGCACGGTGCCGATGGCTTCATCACGCAGGCGTGCGTCGAGCAGGTGCAGGGATTGGTCGACCACGGTGGCCAGGTCCAGGCGTTCGCGCAGGCCGCTGGGGCTCTTGCGCGCAAAGGTCTTGAGGTGGCCGGTGAGCGCTGCCATGCGTGTGAGCATATCGTCCAGCGGGGTCAGGGCCTTGTAGGCGTCGTCCACCCGGCCGTGGTCCAGCAGCAATCGCAGGGTCGCCAACTGCATGCGCTGGGCGGTCAGGGGCTGGTTGATCTCATGGGCGAGGGCGGCGGACATCTGCCCCAGCGCCGCCAGCTTGGCCGATTGCACCAAGCCATCCTGGGCGGTGCGCAGGGCCTGGGTGCGCTCTTCGACAAGCTGTTCGAGTTCTTCGCGGCTGCGCTGGCGCAAACGGGCCAGGCGCCAGCGTTGGCTGAGGAACAGCACCAGGAACACCAGCGCCAGCCAGGAGCCGGCGGCGGCGAGGCCGGCGTTGCGTTGGTCTTCAAAGGCGAACTGGGGTTTGCGCAGCAGGTGCAGGGTCCAGCCCTCGGCCTTCAGCGGGAGGGACTCCCAGATGTAATTGGCGTTGCCATCGGGGCCGTTGACGCGCATCAGGTGGCTGTTTTCGTCGAAGCGTTGCAACGTTTGGGTGTCCAGCGGCTGCAGTTGTTTCTTGTCGTATTGGCGGGTGGCCTTGAGTTCGGCGAGGTCACTGGCGGACAGCGCGCGCAGGTTGCGATAACGCCAGCCCGGTTGGTTGGCGATAAACACGATGCCGCGTGCATCGCTGACCAGCAACAGGTCATTGCCCTGGGCCCATTCGCGCTCCAGCTCAGGGAATTCCAGTTTCACCACCATGGCGCCAAGGAACTGCTCGTGTTCATCCAGCACCGCGCTGGAGAGGAAGTACCCCGGAATCCCGGTGGTCACGCCTACCGCGTAAAAGCGCCCGGTGCCCTGGCTCTTGGTCTGGCTGAAATATGGCCGAAACCCGTAGTTGTGCCCGACATAGCTGCTCGGCAACGCCCAGTTGCTGGCCGCCACGGCGAGGCCGGTGCGGTCCATCAACTCCAGGGTGGAGGACTGCGCCGCACCGTTGATGCGTTCGAGCTTGCGATTGAGCAGGTCCTGGGTGCTGGCATCCAACGGGCCTTTGAGCGCGTTGATCATCTCCGAGTCCAGCGCGAGCACGGCGGGCAGGGCGCGGTAGCGTTCAATCAGGGTGTGCAGGGAATTGGCGTACAGCGCGAGTTGCTGGTTGGCGCGGGCGGCATCGTCCACCAACGCCTGGCGTTCGGCATGGCGCGTGGCCAAGGCGGCGGCGAGCAACGCACCGGCGATGATCAGCAGGGAATAGAAGGTCAGGCGCAGGGGACGAGGGATCACGATCATACAGTGATGGGCAGGCACAGTAAGGGGAGTGCACCATAGCATGCGCCATGAAAAAGGCGACTGGGCCATGGGGCCGCAGTCGCCTTTATCCGTGCGGGAAAAGTGCTTACTGCACTTCTACCGCCAGGCTTTCACTGATCTTTTTCTGCCAGATGGCAGGACCGGTGATGTGGACGGATTCGCCCTTGCTGTCCACCGCAACGGTGACCGGCATGTCTTTTACGTCGAACTCGTAGATCGCTTCCATGCCCAGTTCGGCGAAGGCAACCACGCGCGACTTCTTGATGGCTTGCGCCACCAGGTAAGCGGCGCCGCCCACGGCCATCAGGTACACGGCCTTGTGGTCCTTGATCGCTTCGATCGCGGTAGGGCCGCGCTCGGATTTACCGATCATGCCCAGCAGGCCGGTTTGCTCGAGGATCTGACGGGTGAACTTGTCCATCCGCGTCGCGGTAGTCGGGCCAGCTGGGCCAACCACTTCTTCGCGCACCGGATCAACCGGGCCGACGTAGTAGATGAAGCGACCCTTGAGGTCCACCGGCAGGGTTTCGCCCTTGTTCAGCATCTCGACCATGCGCTTGTGCGCCGCGTCGCGCCCGGTGAGCATCTTGCCGTTGAGCAACACGGTTTCGCCCGGTTTCCAGCTCTGCACTTCTTCCGGGGTCAGGGTGTCGAGGTTGACGCGACGGGCCGATGGGCCGGCTTCCCAGACGATTTCCGGGTAGGCGTCCAGCGGAGGCGCTTCCAGCGACGCCGGGCCCGAACCGTCGAGCACGAAGTGCGCGTGACGGGTGGCGGCGCAGTTGGGGATCATGCACACCGGCAGCGACGCGGCGTGGGTCGGGTAGTCCATGATCTTCACGTCGAGCACGGTGGTCAGGCCACCCAGGCCCTGGGCGCCGATGCCCAGTTGGTTGACCTTCTCGAACAACTCCAGGCGCATCTCTTCGATACGGTTCTGAGGGCCGCGCTTTTTCAGCTCGTGGATGTCGATGGATTCCATCAACACTTCCTTGGCCATCACTGCGGCCTTCTCGGCGGTGCCGCCGATGCCGATGCCGAGCATGCCCGGTGGGCACCAGCCCGCGCCCATGGTCGGAACGGTCTTGAGCACCCAGTCGACGATCGAGTCGGACGGGTTGAGCATGGCCATTTTCGACTTGTTCTCGGAACCGCCGCCCTTGGCCGCCACGTCCACTTCCACGGTGTTACCCGGCACGATGGAGTAATGGATCACGGCCGGGGTGTTGTCCTTGGTGTTCTTACGTGCGCCTGCCGGGTCGGCCAGGATGGATGCACGCAGGACGTTTTCCGGCAGGTTGTAGGCGCGACGCACGCCTTCGTTGATCATGTCGTCCAGGCCCATGGTGGCGCCATCCCAACGTACGTCCATGCCTACGCGCACGAACACGGTGACGATACCGGTGTCCTGGCAGATCGGGCGATGGCCGGTGGCGCACATGCGCGAGTTGATCAGTATCTGCGCGATGGAGTCACGGGCTGCCGGCGATTCTTCGCGCAGGTAGGCCTCGTGCATCGCCTGGATGAAGTCAACGGGGTGGTAGTAGGAAATGAATTGCAGGGCGTCGGCAACGCTCTGAATCAGGTCGTCTTGCTTGATCACGGTCATGAGTCGCGCTCCTCTATAAGGGAACATTCAATAAAGGTGGCTCCAGTGTTGCATCGGTCGGCTGAAACCACCTTTCCAAGGCACGCCAAAGTGGTGCAGGCGCGACGCTAAAAAGGCGCGGCAGTATAACCCGGCACGGTGGCCGATACACCCGACTATGGTCAAACTGTCGCAGGCATGATTCCCTGTGCGCGCCCCTTGTGATTGAGTCCTGATATGCCTGAACTGTACGTCGGCGAACGCCATTGGTCGGTAGCCACCGGCAGCAACCTGCTGGATGCCTTGAACCAGGCGGGTGTGGCCGTGCCTTACAGTTGCCGTGCCGGCAGTTGCCATGCGTGCCTGGTGCGCTGCCAGGGCGAGGTCGAGGACCCGCAACCCGCTGCCCTGAGCCCGGTGCAACGCCAGGAGGGCTGGCGCCTGGCGTGCCAGTGCCAGGTGATCGGCGATCTGCAGGTCGAAGCCTTCGATCCGCTGCGTGACGGTTTGCCGGCCCAGGTCGTGGGTGCCGATTGGTTGAATGCCTCGGTGCTGCGTCTGCGGCTGCAACCGGAGCGCGGGTTGCGGTATCGCGCCGGGCAGCATCTGGTGGTGTGGGCGGGGCAGGTGGCACGGCCTTATTCCCTGGCCAGCCTGCCTCAGGAGGATGCCTTCCTGGAGTTTCATATCGATTGCGGCCAGCCCGGCGCATTCAGCGATGCCGCGCGCGCGTTGTCGGTGGGTGATCACCTGCGCCTGGGAGAGTTGCGTGGCGGCGCGCTGCAATACGATCCCGACTGGCAATCCCGGCCGCTGTGGCTGCTGGCTTCCGGTACCGGCCTGGGACCTTTGTGGGGTGTGCTGCGCGAGGCGTTGCGCCAGGATCACCAGGGCGCCATCCGCCTGATTCACCTGGCCCATGATGGCGACGGGCATTACCTGGCTGGGCCCCTGGCCGAGCTGGCGGCACATCATCCCAACCTGACGGTGGAGTTGTGGACCGCGGCGGAGTTGACCCAGGCATTGGCGCAACTGCGGCTTGTTTCCCGGCAAACGCTGGCCTTACTCTGCGGGCACCCCGTCAGCGTCGAGGCGTTTTCCAAACGCTTGTTCCTGGCGGGACTGCCGCGCAATCAACTGCTGGCCGACGTGTTCCTGCCCCGTGGTTGAGTGCTGAATTCCACTGCCGTGAGATTCGCCATGACCGACGCCATCCTGCAGCACCGCGAGCGCGGGCTGCTGACCCTGCAGCTCAATCGCCCGGACAAGAAAAACGCTCTCACTCGAGCCATGTACAGCCAATTGGCCGAGGCGTTGGAGCAGGCCGACGCGGACCCGGACATCAACGCCGTGCTGATCCAGGGCAGCGGCGAGTGTTTTACCGCCGGCAACGACATCGGCGATTTTCTCGAACAACCGCCCAGCGACCTCGACAGCCCGCCGTTTCACTTCATGAAAAGCCTGCTCAACTGCCGCAAGCCGGTGATCGCAGCCGTCGCGGGTGCGGCGGTGGGTATCGGCACGACCCTGCTGCTGCATTGCGACCTGGTGTACATCAGCCGCGATGCACGGTTGCGCATGCCGTTCGTCAATTTGGGGCTGTGTCCGGAGTTTGGCTCCAGCCTGATCCTGCCGCGTTTGCTGGGGCACGCGAAGGCGGCTGAATTGTTGCTGCTGGGCGAAGGGTTCAGTGGTGAACAGGCTGCCGCGTGGGGCATCGCCACCGAGGCGTTGGGCAGCGGTGAAGCTGCGTTGGCCAAGGCACGTGAGATAGCCTTGCGCTTTGAAACCCTGGCGCCGGGCGCGGTGCAGGTGACCAAGCAGTTGATGAAAAGCGTTGATCGCGAGCAGTTGAGGCAGGTGATTGAGGAGGAGGGCGCGCTGTTTACCCAGCGACTGAGGTCGCCGGAGGCGATTGCGGCGTTGTCGGGTTTCAGGGACAGGCGCTAACCAAATGTGGGAGGGGGCTTGCTCCCGATGCGGTGTGTCAGTCAGCTAGTTTGTAGCTGATTCACCGCCATCGGGAGCAAGCCCCCTCCCACATTTTTTTCAGCGGGTCACTCAGACCATTGGGTCGCCAACGTGCAGGATCTTCATGCCGTTGGTGCCGCCGATGGTGTGGTAGCTGTCGCCCTTGGTCAGGATAACCCAGTCGCCTTTCTCTACAACGCCGCGCTTGATCAGCTCGTCGATGGCAGCCTGGCTGACTTCATGGGGCGGCAGAGAAGCCGGGTCGAACGGTACGGTGTACACACCACGGAACAGGGCCGCACGGGCCTGGGTTTCGCGGTGCGGGGAGAACGCGTAGATCGGCACCGAAGAACGGATACGCGACATGATCAACGGTGTATAGCCACTTTCGGTCAGGGCAATGATCGCTTTCACGCCCGGGAAGTGGTTGGCGGTGTACATGGCTGCCAGGGCGATGCTCTGGTCGCAGCTCTCGAACACTTTGCCGATGCGGTGGCTGGAGGTCTTGCTGGTCGGGTGCTTTTCGGCACCGACGCAGATGCGCGCCATGGCCTGCACGGCTTCCAGTGGGTACGGACCGGCGGCACTTTCAGCCGAGAGCATCACGGCGTCAGTGTAGTCGAGCACGGCGTTGGCCACGTCGGACACTTCGGCTCGGGTCGGCATCGGGTTCTGGATCATCGACTCCATCATCTGGGTCGCGACGATCACCGCTTTGTTGTGGCGGCGGGCGTGCAGGATGATCTTCTTCTGGATACCGATCAGTTCGGCGTCACCGATTTCCACACCCAGGTCGCCACGGGCAACCATCACGGCGTCGGACGCCTTGATCAGGCCGTCGAGGGTTTCGTCATCGGCCACGGCTTCGGCGCGTTCGATCTTCGCCACCAGCCAGGCGGTACCGCCGGCTTCATCGCGCAGTTTACGAGCGTATTCCATGTCGGCGGCGTCGCGCGGGAAGGACACGGCGAGGTAGTCCACTTCCATTTCAGCGGCGAGCTTGATGTCGGCCTTGTCTTTTTCAGTCAGGGCTGGGGCGGTCAGGCCACCACCGCGACGGTTGATGCCTTTGTGATCGGACAGCGGGCCGCCGATGATCACGGTGCAATTCAATTCAGTCGGAGTCGCGGTATCAACGCGCATTACAACGCGACCGTCGTCCAGCAGCAGCTCGTCACCGACACCGCAATCCTTGACCAGGTCCGGGTAGTCGATACCCACGACGTCCTGGGTGCCTTCGGTCAGCGGGTGGCTGGTGGAGAAGCTGAACTTGTCACCGATCTTCAGCTCGATACGCTTGTTAGCGAACTTGGCGATACGGATTTTCGGGCCTTGCAGGTCACCCAGCAGTGCGACGAAGCGGCCGTGCTTGGCGGCCAGGTCACGCACCAGCTTGGCGCGAGCCTTGTGCTCGTCCGGGGTGCCGTGGGAGAAGTTCAGACGGGCAACGTCCAAACCAGCCAGAATCAGCTGTTCGAGGACTTCCGGCGAGTTGCTGGCCGGGCCAAGGGTGGCGACGATTTTGGTACGACGGACGGACATGCACAGACTCCTGAGTTCAAGCGCTGAGGAAGGCTACTATGCTCTTTGGTTGTAGTCATTGTTCGTTTGCACTACTTATCGATGATTCGTTTGTTTTCGCTTCGATTGAATAGATGAACAGCCTTGAAGATTTTTGACGAGGGGTCGATACACTGCACAAGACAGGAGAACCCTCATGCGAATTTTGCTCATTGCTGCCCTGGCCGTCAGTGTTGGCGGCTGCACCCGTTGGTCGATGGACCACCATTTGAACAATGCCTACCGTGCGTACAAGGTCGGTGATTGCGAGCGTGTCACTTTGGAACTATCCCAGGTCGACCGCGAGAGCCGTACCCGGCGTTATGTACAGCCGGAAGTCTCGATGTTGCGCGGGCAATGCCTGGAACGACAGAAGCTGTTCGTTGACGCAGTGCAAACCTATCAATTCATCATTAACCAATATCCGTCGAGCGAGTATGCCTACCGTGCCCGCGCGAGGCTGGACACCCTGCAGCAACTGGGTCATTACCCTGGTGCGAGCGTGGCACAGCCGCGTCCTGCCTCGTTGTAATGGCATTCGTCGTTTAATCACTGGCCCGTTGCCAGTCTTGGGCTATTCTTTCAATGTTCGTTTGTACAAGTTTCTATTCAAGCGGATGCAAGGCCCGGATTCGGCAGCTGTCTAGTGACGAAATGTTGTTCGTTGTCACACCGAGATCCAGGGAGAGCGAGCGCTCGCGCTCGTTCCGAATCACTGGCACGGCCAGAGTCATGGCCACTGGATGGCGATCTCACCATGTTTACCGACCGACGGATCGAGCGGCATCAACTACCGTATTTCCTGCAAGTGTTTAACCGTCTCACCGACAAACCCATAGGTTTTCTGGGTAACGTCTCTGAAGATGGGCTGATGTTGATCAGCCAGTTACCCATGATGGTCGATGTTGATTTCGAGTTGTGCTTGAAGATACCCGGGGCGGACGACACGTTCCATGTCATCGACATCACGGCGACCTGTCTGTGGAGCCATGAAGATATTAACCCGCAGCACTACGATTCCGGGTTCAGCGTGCTTGAGGCTCCCGAGGAATATGGGCAACTGATCAACGTGTTGTTGCAGTACTTCAGTTTTGATCCCTTGCAGGCTTCGGCCTAGACGCAGCGCGTCGTCGACGCGGCCGGGGGCTACTGTCCCTGCCGCAGTCGTGCGCTTTTTTTAGAAAACCCCGGCTTTCTTCCAGCCCAGGTAGCGTGTCACCAGGGCCGCCCCCATTTCTGATGGCAACGTATCCAACACCGACAGGCCGTGGGCGGTCATGCGGTCATGCAATTCATCCCGCGTATTGAGGTAGTCGACAGTGCCGCTGTAGGCCAGGGCCTCGGGCAAGGTTTGTACGGGGGATTGGCGCAGCAGATCGAGTACTTCCTCACGCATACTGGCCACCAGCACCCGATGTTGGCGACTGATGCGCTTGACGGCGGAGAGCAGGGCTTCATCGTCCTCATCCCGCAGGTTGCTGACCACGATTACCAATGCCCGACGTTTTTGCCGGGCCAGCAGTTGGCTGGCTGCTGCCTGGTAGTCGGCGGTTCGGCGGGTGGTGTCCAGGTCATAGACCGTATTGAGTAACAGGTTCAACTGGCTACTGCCCTTGACCGGCGCCAGGTAGCGTGGCTGGTCAGTGGCAAAGGTGCACAACCCCACCGCATCGCCCTGGCGCAGGGCCACATAACTGAGCAGCAGGCAGGCATTGAGGGCGTGGTCGAAATGGGACAGCTCATCATCCTGGCTGCGCATGCGGCGGCCGCAATCGAGCATGAACACGATCTGCTGGTCGCGCTCGTCCTGATACTCCCGGGCGATGGGGGTACGTTGCCGCGCAGTAGCTTTCCAGTCGATTTGCCGCAGGCTGTCGCCCTCACGAAATTCGCGTAACTGATGAAACTCCAGTCCCAAGCCTCGTCGTTGCCGTTGACGTACCCCCAGTTGGCTCAGCCAGTTATCCACACCCAGCAGTTGTGCCCCGTACAGGCGGGCGAAATCCGGATAGACACGGGTGGCATCCTCGGCTTCGATAAAGCGTCTTGCAGACCAGAGCCCCAAGGGGCTGGGCAGGTGGATTTCGCAGCGACTGAAAGTGAAATGCCCGCGCCGCAAGGGGCGCAGGCGATAACCCAGTTCACTGCGTTCACCGGGGCGCAATTCGATGGCCTGGGGCAGGTTTTCCACACTTAACCCATCGGGGACGTGATCGAACACCTGCACCGTCAGCGCCTGTGGGTAGTCATATTCCAGGGTCAGACGGACTTCGCCCCAGCGGCCCAACGCCAGGCTGCCGGGCATCTGCCGGTACACGCGCGGCGACGGGCGACGGCGCAGTCGCAGCGCGTCCAGCATGGCCAGCAGCAACAGCGCCAGGAGCAAGCCCCACGCTATTGAGTGCAAGGTGTCGGGGACCTTGAACTGCAAGGCTGCCGCAGCGCCCAGCAGGATGCTCAAGCCCAGCAGTACGCCAAGCCAGGCCAATAACAGACGGGTCGGTTTCATGGACGGGTCATTGCCGGGGGGCCGGAATCTGGTCCAGCAGTTGCTTGAGCACCTGGTCGACCTCCAGCCCATCTATATCCAGTTCTGGCGCAAGACGTACACGATGGCGCAGTACTGCCAGGGCACAGCCCTTGATGTCATCCGGCGTGACGAACTCGCCTGCACGTAACAATGCGCGTGCGCGTGCGCCGCGGACCAAGGCGATGGAGGCTCGTGGGCCGGCGCCTATGGCCAGTCCCGGCCAGCTGCGAGTAGCTCGCGCCAGGCGCACGGCATAGTCGAGCACTTGTTCATCCAGGGCCAGTTCACTGGCGACCAATTGCAGTTGCAGTACGTCCTCGGCCTTCAGCACGGTGCGCAACGGTTGCACGTCCAGCATGTCGGCCCGTGATGAGCGCGTCACTTCACGCACCATATCCAGTTCCTGCTGCGCTTCGGGGTAGTCCATGCGTACCTTGAGCATGAAACGGTCCAGTTCGGCTTCCGGCAGGGGGTAGGTACCTTCCTGTTCGATGGGGTTTTGCGTGGCAAGTACCATGAACGGCTGACCGATGGGCAGCGCCTCGCCTTCGAGGGTGACTTGCCGTTCCTGCATGGCTTCGAGCAGGGCCGCCTGAGTCTTGGCCGGGGCGCGGTTGATTTCGTCAGCCAGCAACAAGTGGGTGAACACGGGACCCTTGCGCAGCTTGAACTGTTCGGTGTGCAGGTCGTACACCGCGTGGCCGGTGACATCGCTTGGCATCAGGTCCGGGGTGAACTGGATCCGCGCGAATTCGCCGTCAAAGCAACGGGCCAGGGCACGCACCAGCAAGGTCTTGCCCAGCCCGGGTACGCCCTCGAGCAATACGTGGCCGCCGGCGATCAGGGCGGTGAGTACATCATCGATCACCTGATCCTGCCCGATCACCGCCTTGCGCAGTTCAATGCGCAGGGCCTGGGCCTGCTGGCTGGCGCGTTGAAGGGGTTCGCCGGGCAGGGTGTTAGCGCTGGGAAATTCGCTCATAGGGCATTCCTGAGGGTTTGCAGGCACGCCACCTGCCGGCTGAAATCGGCACTGGAAAGCCGTTTTGCCGGGAGTGGGCCGAGGGCCTGGCTGATGACGTGAGAGGGTTGGCGCGTCAGGTGGGCAAGCACTCGCCCCCGTTCGGTGTTGTCGAGATGTTCAAAGCCGGGATGACGCCGCTTTGCGGCGCGCAGGATGTCGAGCTGCAAGGCCTGCAATAGCGTGCCTTGGCCGCTGCGGCGCAGCAGGAAGTCGGCGCTGGCCTTCAGGTGTTCCTGCAATTGCCGACGCGCCTTGGGGCCGGGCGCCTGGATTGGTCCCTGGCGCATCCCCGCCTGCCAGAGTGCCAGGGCAATCAGGGCAATGAGCGCCACCAACGCCTGGGGGAAGTAACGCAACAGCAGGGTGAATAGGTCATCCACATGGCTGTTGAACAACAAGGTCACGGCACTGCCCTGAGTCAGATACCACAGCAGCCAGGCATTGTCGTGCTTGCCAATAGCCGGTGTTTTCCACAGGTCGCTGTCGGTGATCACCGTTACGCGGCCCTGCCCTAGGTCGAGTTGCATCAAGTGGCTCGACCTGGCGCTATTGGCTGAAAATTGTGCCAGGTGCTTGGGGTCGATGAGGTTGAAGTCGGTGTCGAAACTGAAATACGCCGGGGCGGTGTCATTGTCGACATAGAGTTTGGTCAGGTCCGGTGCTTTGTTTTTGCGGGCCGGGGCTGTGTCCTCGGGTTCATCGCTCAGAGCCTGGTGGATATGCAGGCGATCAAGCAGCAGGTCGCCGCTCTTGCCGGTTTCTTCATCCCACAGAGCCTCGGCGACTACCAGTAGATGGCCGCCGGACTTGGCCCAGTCCAGGAGTTGACCTACCTGGCGTGGCGACATGTTGCTGCGTTCGCCCAGTAACAGCAGGCTGTTGCCCTTGGCGGGCAGGGTAGTCAGGCGTTCCAGGCCATTGGCGTGTTCCACGGCCAGGCCTTGCTGGCGCAGAAAGTGTTCGGCCGCCAGGTAAGGGTTGGCCATGGCTTCCGGGGAGGGGCCGCGGTCCACCACTTCTTCATAGGGGATCGCTTTGCTCCAGGCATAAAAGCCGCCCGCTCCAAGCAGGCACGCCAACAGCAGCCCCACCCACAGTAATGGCCGGTTCATTGGGCGCCTCCCGAACTGAACAGGACGCGCCAATCGTTGCACAATTTCTGCTGGGCTGAGACCGGGGGCAGGTGGTGGCCATAGGCAAGGTTTTGCCAGTGCCGAGTCAACTCATCACTGAAGGCCAGCAACTGCGGCTGTTGCAACTGGTGAACGCGTTGCAGGACCTGACCTTCGGTGTCAGCGCTTTTAAGGGGCAGGTTGAAGTCATGCAGCAACCTGCTCAGCAGGCCACGATACAAAAGGCCGAGGGCTTCCCGTGGTTGGTTAGGCCAGAGTTGCTCGGCAGTGCTGGCGATATCCTCAGGCAGGGTCTCGGTGCCCAGTTCCAGGCCGAACAATTGCGCGGGTGATGGTTTCGCCGCTTTGGGTATACGTGCCCCGCGCTGGCTGACAAAGGTGCGCAACCAGTCCCGATAACGCCATATCACCAGGGCCACGCCACCGATAAGCAGGCTCCATAACAGTACTTCCAGGCCTTGGGCGACAGGCTTGAAAGTATCGCTGTTGAGGTTGTCCAGTAGTGCCTGCAGCCACGCCGGAAGTTTGCCGTCACTGTGCGCCTTGTTTTTAACGACGGGCTTTTCTTCGCCAAAGCGATAGCGGGTGACGGTTTCCGGATTTTTGAAGGGTGGTTTGTCCAGCAGCGACTTGATGGACTGGCTTGCGCTTTGGGGTGGCAGTGGTTTGGTTTCATCCGCCATGGCGGGCGGGTTGAATGGCAGCAAGGTCAGCCCGAGCACCAGCATTAACAGGGGCGCCACATTGCTCAGGCGCTGGCGCAGGCGTCGGAATACCAGCTCCAGGTCCCACGCCTCCAGTAGGGTGCGACGATTCAGATAAAGGCTGAAACCGCAGGCGACGTAGATGGGCTCCCAAAATACCAGGATCAAGGCGTAGAAGGCGTTGCTCAAGTGCTCCAGCCAGACCCCCTCGGCGCCTGTCGCCAGCGCCAACCGTTGCCAATCCCAATCCAGTTCAAGTTGTTGCGGAATGAATAGATAGAACAGCGCCATGCAGCCGAACCACAACCCGATTTCCAGGTGCACCCCAACGGTGGTCAACCAGCGCGCCGCACCGGAATTGCGCTGCTGCAGCACGCCCAGGCGTTTCTGACGCGCCTGGCCGTCCAGGCCTTCGAGCTGGCTGACTGGCATCACAAAACTGCGGCTGAGGCTAAGTCGGCGCCAGGTCAGGCTGGCCAGCAGTTGGTGGTTGAGCAGTCTTGGCCATTCGCGCACAGCCTGCTTAAGGCTTGGCGTTTCGCCGAACAGGGCTTTGGAGAGGATATATAGAGGCAAGCGGTCGAACGCCGGTTTGAACCACCAGAACAGGAACATGGCTGTGGACGGGTATTTCCACAGCAACGCGGTAAGCAGGGCAAAAACCGGCAGGGTCACCAGCGCCCAACTGCTCATCAACAGCAGGCGATGTTCCCGGGCCATTAGTACCCCAAGGTCCATGGCCTCCCATGCGGTACGCGGGCGAATCGCCACGCTGGCATTACTCAGGCGCATGGCGAGTCCGTCCGGCAAAGGTAAGGTAAGTCGCCACCAGCAGCCAGAGTGCAGCGCCTACCAGGTATTTGACCCAAGGGGCGATCTGGGTGGTGGAAGACCAGTAGGCTTCGATAAATGCGGCGATCAGCAGGAACACCATGACACCGCACAGCAGTTGCACACTCTTGCGCGCTGCGAGCCGCAGGGATTCGCCACGGGTCAGTTGCCCCGGGGCGATCAACGCCCAGCCCAGTTGCAAGCCCGCGGCACCGGCGAGTGCAATGGCCGTCAACTCAAAGGCCCCATGGCCGATGACAAATGACCAGAAGGTCTGCCCATAGCCGATTTCGGTCAGGTGCCCGGAAACCGCGCCGATGATCAGCCCGTTGAATATCAGGAAAAACACACTGCCCAGGCCGAACAGCAAACCGGCGGCAAATGTCTGAAAGGCGATACCGATGTTGTGCATGACGTAGTAGCCAAACATCATCCAGTCTTCGCTCGACGCACGTTCGGCGGCGCGCCCCAGCCGGCTGGCCTCAGGGTCATACATGCCCTGCATCTCGGCCACCTGCTGGGGGCTGACAATGCTGTAGATCAGGTCGGGGAACAGGTAGACCAGCAGGGCAATGCCCAGCAGGCTGCCAAAGAACAGCAGGCTGGCAATCAACACGAAACGCCACTGTTCTCGCACCAGTCGCGGGAAGTCGGCGAGTATGAAACCCAGCACATTCGCCGCCAATTGGCTGCGGTGGCGATACAGTTGTTGATGGCCGCGCAACGCCAGTTGTTGCAGGGGGTCCACCAGGTAACTGCTGTAGCCGCGCTCCTGGGCGAGGGCCAGGTGCTGGCATAGGCGTCGGTATTGATGAGGGAAATCGGCCACGTCACTGGCCTTGGCCTTGCCTTGTTCCAACTGTTTCAGTTGTTCGGCAAAAGATTGCCACTGGTGTTGGTGACGGCTTTCGAAAAGACTCTGCTTCATGTTGGCCCCAGCAGGCCGCGGGCCACGCCATTGAGTTGCTCCACGGCGCGGGCCGGAGACACTTGCAGCGGCGTTGCAAGGATCGAGGCGAGCTCGTGTACCCGTTCTACGGACAGTTCACCCTGGCGTTCCGCGAAGCCAAGAATCGCTCGCTGCTCACTCAGGTCCAGGGCAAACGGCAAGCGCAGTGCCGCAGCTTGAGGTACCTGTGGACGTGCCAGAGGCTGTTCGCGGTAGACCACCAGGGTGCCGGCGGCCAGGTCGCCAAGGCGTTTGAAGTGAGGGTGTTGCAGGCAACTGATTGCGCCGAGAAAGTAGCCGAAAGGCAGCATGTCGACAAACCGCAGGAGGTTGCGAATCAGCGACGCTGACCAGCCTATGGGGGTGCCGTCGTCCTGCACGACCCGTAAGCCCATGACCTGTTTGCCCGGTGAGCAGCCCTGGTTGAGTACCTCGAACAGTACCATGTACCACCAACTGACCAGGAACAGCAGAAGCGACCCCAGGCCGATACCTATATTGCCGAGCAACGCCAATGGCACCAGCAGCACGCCCATGATCACTGCACGTGCGCCGAGGTCGAAGGCAAATGCCAGCGCCCGTGGCACCAGGCCGGCGGGGCGAAGTGGCAGGTCGATGCCCTCCGGGGTCTCGATCTGGTAGAGGGTATCCAATGGGGCTGATGGCATCGCGATCCTTGGCAGTGCAGAGCGGTTGGAGACACGGATGCTAACAGCGTCGGCGATGGAAGCAACTATTCAAGGTTTTGCTGGATGTTTGTACAGTGTAATTGGTGCTGGCCCCGAACACGGCTCAACGCCTAGACTTTGTCGATCTTCAGCACAGGAACAGCCCGTGACCTCCATTTTCTGGTACGACTATGAAACCACCGGCATCAACCCACGCAGCGATCGCCCACTCCAGGTTGCCGGCATTCGCACGGATCTCGATCTCAACGAAGTCGGCCCGCCGGTCAATCTTTACTGCCAGCCCAGCGACGACATCCTGCCCCATCCCGCCGCCTGTGCCATTACCGGCATCACCCCTCTAACACTGGCGGAAAAAGGCCTGGCCGAGGCCGATTTCATGACCCGTGTACATGCCGAACTGGCGGCTCCGGGTACGTGCGGCGCAGGCTACAACATCTTGCGGTTTGACGATGAAATGACGCGCTACAGCCTGTATCGCAATTTTTTCGATCCCTACGCGCGGGAATGGCAGGGCGGTAACAGCCGTTGGGACCTGATCGATGTGGTTCGCACTGCCTACGCCCTGCGCCCGGAAGGCATCGAGTGGCCGCAGCAGGACGGGCGCGTGACCCTCAAGCTCGAGCGCCTGACCGCCGCCAACGGCATTGACCACGGCCAGGCCCACGATGCGTTATCCGACGTGCGTGCCACGATCGCCCTGGCGCGCCTGATTCGTGAGAAGCAGCCCAAGCTATACGACTGGCTGTTTCAACTGCGCAGCAAGCAACGGGTGATGGACCAGGTGCGCTTGCTGCAACCCATGGTGCATATCTCCGGACGTTTTTCTGCCGAGCGTCATTACCTGGGGGTCGTGCTGCCCTTGGCCTGGCACCCGCGCAACCGCAATGCGCTGATTGTCTGCGACCTTGGGCTCGATCCCCAGGGGCTGCTGGACCTGGATGCCGCTGCCTTGCGCCAACGCCTGTATACCCGTCGTGAGGACCTTGCCGAAGGTGAGCTGCCGGTGCCGCTCAAGTTGGTGCATATCAACCGTTGCCCCGTGGTCGCGCCCTTGAACGTACTGCGGGCCGAGGATCGTGAGCGCCTGCAATTGGATATGGATATTTGCCAGGCGCGGGCGCTGCGGCTAACTGACGCACAGGAACTTTGGCGCGATAAGTTGGCGGTCATTTACGCCGAGGAAGATTTTGCACCGAGTTCAGACCCGGAACAGCAGCTTTACGAGGGTTTTATCGGGGATCGTGATCGACGCTTATGCGAGCAAGTCCGGGCGGCTGAGCCTGCGCAATTAGCTAGCCAGCAGTGGCCTTTTGATGATCACCGTTTGCCTGAACTATTGTTTCGCTACCGGGCGCGTAACTTCCCCGATACGCTGAACAGCGAGGAGCAACAACGCTGGAAACTTTTCTGTCAGCAACGTTTGGAAAATCCTCAATTCGGCGCGCCGAATACCCTGGAGGCATTTAATCAGGCTCGGCAGGAGTTGGCCGTTAGTGCCACGCCGTTTCAGCAGCAGGTGCTGGAGCAGTGGCAGGAATATGCTGACTCTTTAGCCGCTCGTGTGAATGCGTAATAGCGGTTTGTAGAAAAGACGATCAATAAAAAACGCCAGCAGGCTGGCGTTTTTAATGGGTCGCGTATCAAGCGCAGACCTGGCGAAGCTTAGCCCAGCAGGGTAGCCCAGCCTTCAACCACATCACCGCCCCACTTGGCTTTCCACTCTTTCAGGGTTTTGTGGTTGCCGCCTTTGGTTTCAATCACTTCGCCGTTGTGCGGGTTTTTGTATTGCTTGACCTTGCGAGCACGTTTGGTGCCGGTAGTTTTTACGGCGCCACGGGGTGCTTTAACTTTCGACTCTGGATCCAGCAGCGCGATGATGTCACGCAGGGATTTGGAGTACTCGCCCATGAGGGTGCGCAGTTTGCCTTCGAATTCCAGCTCGGTTTTGAGTTTGTCATCTTGGGACAGATTCTTCAAACGAGCTTGCAGCTCTTTGATAGCTTCTTCGGTGGCACGGTATTCGTTGATCAGAGACATGTGGACTACCTTATGTAGAACGCTGATTGACAGGATAGTGGCCCAATAATAGTCAGGCGGTTTCCTCAAGTAAACATTTAAGAGCGCATTTAGGTGAATTACTTTGAATGTTTGTGAAGGCGCTATGCGATCGAGTTAATTAATAGGTGCTAACCCGAAAATAATGTCCTTAAAATTTGCATAATTGCTGCGGCTTGCGCTGTTCGTTCATATAGCGCTGGTAAAACCATGCGCTATTAAGGGGGGGGCAGGGCAGGGGATCAGAATAAGGCTCAACGAATACTGCAGTTTTTCTGCACAATCGCTAGAATGGCGGCCTTTGCGAAGTTCTGGAGTTCCCCCCTAATGCGCACTTTTCGGCTGGTGATTGCTTGCCCGGACCGGGTCGGCATCGTTGCCAAAGTCAGTAACTTTCTGGCCTCCCACAACGGCTGGATCACCGAGGCGAGTCATCACTCGGACAATCTCAGCGGTTGGTTCTTCATGCGTCACGAAATCCGTGCCGACACGCTGCCCTTTGGTCTTGAGGCTTTCCGCGAGGCATTTGCGCCAATCGCAGAAGAGTTTTCGATGACCTGGCACATCACCGACACCGAGCAGAAAAAGCGCGTGGTGTTGATGGCCAGCCGCGAATCCCACTGCCTGGCTGACTTGCTGCACCGCTGGCACAGCGATGAGCTGGACTGCGAGATCGCTTGCGTGATCTCCAACCATGACGACCTGCGCAGCATGGTCGAGTGGCATGGCATTCCCTACTACCACGTGCCCGTCAACCCGCAGGACAAGGAGCCGGCGTTCGCCGAGGTCTCTCGCCTGGTCAAGCAGCACGAGGCCGACGTGGTCGTGCTGGCGCGCTACATGCAGATCCTGCCGCCGGAGCTGTGCCGCGAATACGCGGGCAAGGTGATCAACATTCACCACAGCTTCCTGCCGTCGTTTGTGGGGGCCAAGCCTTACCACCAGGCTTCGCTGCGTGGCGTGAAGTTGATTGGCGCAACCTGCCATTACGTCACCGAAGAGCTGGATGCCGGTCCGATCATCGAGCAGGACGTGGTGCGCGTCAGCCACAGCGACAGCATTGAGGACATGGTGCGGTTTGGTCGGGATGTCGAGAAGATGGTACTGGCCCGTGGCCTGCGCTATCACCTGGAAGACCGCGTGCTGGTGCACGGCAACAAGACCGTCGTGTTCTGATCAACGCGTTCGGATTGAAGAATGGAGGGCCTGGGCGTTAAATCGCTGCAGGCCCTTTTTCTTTGTCTGCCGTTGAGGATTGACTGATGAGTGACCCACTCGACAAAGCGACCTCCAAAGCCCCCGCGACACTGGGTGAGGGGTGTTTGAGCCGGTATGACCCGGACGAGCTGGACAGTGACGACGGCACCGAATTTCCAGGTGCCGCCGAGTTGTGGGAGCAGGAACAGGAAACGTCCCAATCCATAGAAGAAAAATAACCCGCCGCTGAATCCAGCGACGGGTGCCTGGATCAGATCCGGAAGCTCCCCACCAGCTGTTTCAACCGCGCCGCCTGTTGTTCCAGGTCGGCGCATGCGCGCAGCGTCGATTGCAGGTTTTCCACACCTTCCTGATTGAGGGTGTTGATCTCGGTGATGTCCATGTTGATCGACTCCACGACCGAGGTCTGCTCCTCAGTGGCGGTGGCCACCGATTGATTCATGCCGTCGATCTCGCCAATACGTTGGGTCACGCTGTTAAGGCGCTCACCGGCCAGGTTGGCGATTTCCACGCTGTCATGGCTGTGGCGCTGGCTGTCGCTCATGGTGCTGACGGAGTCTCGGGCGCCGACTTGCAGTTCCTCGATCATCTTTTGTACTTGCTGTGCCGATTCCTGGGTGCGATGGGCCAGGTTACGCACTTCATCGGCGACCACCGCAAACCCGCGCCCGGCTTCCCCGGCGCGTGCAGCTTCGATGGCAGCGTTCAATGCCAGCAGGTTGGTTTGCTGGGAAATACTGGTGATCACTTCGAGAATCTGGCCGATATTCACCGTCTTGCTGTTAAGTGCTTCGATATTGCTGCTTGAAGCACTGATCATTGCAGACAGCTGAGTCATCGCCTTGATATTGCGCTCAACCACCTGTTGACCGTCTTCGGCCAGGTGGCGCGCATCGCTGGCCTGATTGGAGGCTTGTGCGGCGTTACGGGCGATTTCCTGGGCGGCGGCGCCCAGTTCGTTGATCGCGGCGGCAACGCTGTTGGTGCGGTTGGCCTGTTCGTCGGAGTTGACCATCGACGAGTTGGACGCGCTGACAACCCGCAGTGCGACTTCATTGACCTGTTCGGTGGCCGAGGATACTTCGCGGATGGATGTATGAATCCGCTCCACGAAGCGATTGAATGCAGTGCCCAGGGTGCCGAACTCATCGTGATTCTCGATGGTCAGGCGGCGAGTCAGGTCACCTTCGCCGTCGGCGATGTCTTGCATGGCACGGGTCATCACGTGCAGCGGTTGCAACAGGACGCGAATCAGCATGCCCAACAAGGCAATGATGATCACCACCGCAATGAGCGTGGCGATCACCGCCGAGGTGCGGAATTCGCTGAGCATGGCGTAGGATTTGTCTTTATCCACCGAAATGCCCAGGTACCAGTGCACCGACGGCAGGCCCTTGATCGGTCTGAAGGTCACGATGTTGTCCTTGCCGTTGGCTTGGACTTCACCGAAGTCGCCGCTGATCTTCGGCGTGTTTTTTGGATACATGTCGGCCAGGGTTTTCATCACCAGGTTTTTGTCCGGGTGCACCAGCACTTTGCCGTCGGCGCTGACCAGGAACGCGTAGCCCATGCCGCCGAAGTTCAGCGCACCAATGTTATCCACCAGGGTTTGCAGGCTCAGGTCGCCGCCCACCACGCCGATGCTCTGGCCGCCTTTGGCGCTGGGGGTGGCGATGGAAATGATCAACTGCCCGGTAGCGGCATCGATATACGGTTCGGTCAGTGTTGAGCCGTTGCTGCTTTGGGCGCCCTTGTACCAAGGCCGAACGCGTGGGTCGAAGCCATCTGGCATCTTCGTGTCGGGGCGGATGGTGAAGGCCCCTTTGCTGTCGCCCACGTAGGTAGCCATGAAGGACGACGTCAGGGCTTTCTGCTCCAGCAGGCTGGCAACGGTCGAAGGCTCAGGGTTGATGGCGATGTTTTGTGCCGCGTTTTCCACCAGCGCAATGCGCCCGGTGAGCCAGGTCTGAATGTTGCTGGCGGTGACATCGCCCATTTCATGCAGGTAATTGTTGAGGTCGTCGCGAATGGCGTTGCGTTGCAGGTAGTCGTTGTAGAGGGTGAACAGTGCGAAGGCCGCGATGACGATAAGGGAGGCTGCAAGCAGGATTTTATGGCTGAAACGCAAGTTTTTATTCATAGCTTGAAGGGTCCGCTAAGGTCTTAATATCCGAAGCGCGTCCTTGTGGAACACGCGGGAGGGTAGCGTCAAAAAAGTTTGATATTTCCGTTGGTCCCTGTAGGAACTATCTGAGCGTTTTTTAGACTTTGTAGGTCTCACATCTGTCTTATCGACCTGGCGACATTAAAGATTAACCATGGGTGACGAAATGCCTGACTCCACGCAACTCCTTATCGGGGCCGGTCTTGACGGCCAGCCCATTGCCCAGGCCATGCGCCTGGCCAACCGTCACGGGTTGATCGCCGGCGCCACGGGCACCGGCAAGACGGTCACGTTGCAACGCCTGGCCGAAGCCTTCAGTGATGCGGGCGTGGCGGTATTTGCGGCTGATATCAAAGGTGACCTCTGTGGCCTGGGTGCCGCCGCCACCCCCCAGGGCAAGGTGGCAGAGCGTATCGCCGGCATGCCTTTCCTTAATTACACAGCCAAGGCGTACCCCGTCACGCTGTGGGACATCCATGGGCAGTCCGGTCATCCGCTGCGCACCACCATCAGCGAAATGGGGCCGTTGTTGCTCGGCAGTTTGCTGGAACTCACCGACAGCCAGCAGTCGGCCCTTTATGCGGCCTTCAAGGTGGCGGATCGCGAAGGCCTGTTGCTGCTGGATCTCAAGGACCTCAAGGCACTGCTCAACCACCTGCGCTATCACCCGGAGTTGCTCGGCGAAGACGCGGCGCTGATGACCACCGGCTCCAGCCAGGCGCTGTTGCGGCGCCTGGCAGTATTGGAGCAGCAGGGCGCCGAGGCCCTGTTTGGCGAGCCGGCCTTGCAGCTTGAAGACATCTTGCAGCCCACCAGCGATGGGCGCGGGCGTATCCATCTGTTAGACGCCAGCCGCCTGGTGCATGAAGCCCCGAAGGTGTACGCGACCTTCCTGCTGTGGCTGTTGGCGGAATTGTTCGAGCAACTGCCGGAGCGCGGCGATGCCGACAAACCGTTGCTGGCGCTGTTTTTCGACGAGGCGCATTTGTTGTTCGCCGACACGCCCAAGGCTTTGCAAGAGCGCCTGGAGCAAGTGGTGCGGCTGATTCGCTCCAAAGGTGTGGGGGTGTATTTCGTTACCCAATCGCCGGGCGACCTGCCGGACAGCGTGCTGGCGCAACTGGGGTTGCGGGTCCAGCATGGCCTGCGGGCATTCACCACGAAAGAACAGAAATCCTTGCGGGCGGTAGCAGACGGGTTCCGGCCGAACCCGGCGTTTGATGCTTTATCGGTATTGACCGAGTTGGGCACCGGTGAGGCATTGGTGGGCACGTTGCAGGAAAAAGGTACCCCGGAAGTCGTCCAGCGCGTATTGGTCGCTCCGCCGCAATCGCGAATCGGGCCGCTCAGCGCCGCTGAACGCGTTGCATTGGTGACCAGTTCGCCGTTGCAGGGGCGCTATGACAAGCCGATTGATCGCGAGTCGGCCTATGAAGTATTGATGGCGCGCAAGGAGCTTGGACCGACCGAAGAGGCCAGGCAGGCGGACGAAGAACCTAGCTTCACTGACAAGGCCGGGGCGTTTTTGGGAACCACCGCAGGCAAGGCGCTGAAATCCGCGATGCAGCAGGCGGCCAATCAGATGGGGCGCCAACTGGTGCGTGGTTTGTTGGGGTCTTTGCTGGGGGGCAGCAAGCGCAAGTAGCGGTTCAGGGCTTGGGCTTGCCATGGGCGGCCAGCCGCTCAAGTGCCGCGCGCAAGCCCGGATCGCTGATGCCGTCGGCCGTGGCCTGAATCGTCTCGGCCGCCGTCTCCGACAAGTCCATCGTGTGGCCTGCCGCGCCTTGCTGTACGGTCGGCGGCTGCACCTTGAACTGGATGCGCGTCAAGCTGGCAAACTCATCGAATGCCATTAATTGACGCTGCAGGCGTTTTTGCTGATAGCGCAGGCGGGTCGCCCAGTGACCATCTGTGACAATCAGCAGCAGGTTGCCTTCACGCCAGGACGCCACATGGCAGTGTTCGCGGGCGGCCGGTTGCAGTTGGCTTTCGAGCAGGCGTTGCAAATGGCCCAAGCGCTGCGCATGGCCAAAGATGGCTTTCAACGGCTTGGCTTCGCGAAGCAACACGCTGGGGGCGCGGGCTGTAAGAGGGCGAAATGCCATGATTGGACACCTTAAGTAACAGAGCGGCCATCTTAGCAGAAAGCGTCTACGCGGCCCCGGGCAATGCATTGCCGGGGCTTTATCCACAAAATCCATCAGCTCCACGGGTTGAAGTTCGCGCAAAAGCCCTTATTTTAAACAAGCCCTCTCATAGCCCCATGCCAGCCTCGGGGAACAACGCCACTTTCCTCACCCACGATTCCGGGTAGAATGCGCGTTCGCATGCGGCCGTGAGGGCTGCTCGGGCCACTCACGGTGCGCCCTCCATCCCTATGTGTGGAAGAACCTGCCGATATGTTTGCGCCTTTGTTAAAGAAACTTTTTGGAAGCAAGAATGAGCGCGAAGTCAAACGCATGCTCAAGACGGTGCAGCTGGTCAATGCCTTCGAAGAGCAGATGGTTGCCCTTTCGGACGAGCAATTGCGCGCCAAGACCGAAGAGTTCAAGGCCCGCATAGCCAAAGGTGAAACCCTCGACAAGCTGCTTCCCGAAGCCTTTGCGGTTGCCCGTGAAGCCGGTAAGCGTGTCATGGGCATGCGCCACTTCGACGTCCAGTTGATCGGCGGCATGACCTTGCATGAAGGCATGATTGCCGAAATGCGTACCGGTGAAGGCAAGACCCTGGTGGCAACCCTGGGTGTTTACCTCAACGCACTGTCCGGCAAGGGCGTGCACGTTGTGACGGTGAACGACTACCTGGCTCGCCGGGACGCCAACTGGATGCGCCCGCTGTATGAATTCCTCGGCCTGACCGTCGGCGTGGTAACGCCGTTCCAGCCGCCGGAAGAGAAACGCGCCGCCTACGCCGCCGACATTACCTACGGCACCAACAACGAATTCGGTTTCGACTACCTGCGCGACAACATGGCGTTCAGCATGGAAGAAAAATTCCAGCGCGAACTCAACTTTGCCGTGATCGACGAAGTCGACTCCATCCTCATCGACGAAGCCCGTACCCCACTGATCATCTCCGGCCAGGCCGAAGACAGCTCGCGCCTGTACACCGAGATCAACAAGTTGATCCCGCGTCTTGAGCAGCACATCGAGGAAGTGGAAGGCGTGGTGACCAAAGAAGGTCACTTCACCATCGACGAGAAGACCCGCCAGGTTGAACTCAACGAAGCCGGTCACCAGTTCGTCGAAGACATGCTGACCCAGATCGGCCTGCTGGCCGAGGGCGAAAGCCTCTACTCGGCACACAACCTGGGCCTGTTGACCCACGTGTATGCCGGCCTGCGCGCCCACAAGCTGTTCCACCGCAACGTCGAATACATCGTGCAGGACGGCCAGGTCGTACTGGTTGACGAACACACCGGTCGTACCATGCCGGGTCGTCGTCTGTCCGAAGGCCTGCACCAGGCCATCGAAGCCAAGGAAGTGCTTAACATCCAGGCCGAAAGCCAGACGTTGGCGTCCACCACGTTCCAGAACTACTTCCGTCTGTACAACAAGCTGTCCGGCATGACCGGTACCGCCGACACCGAAGCGTTCGAATTCCACCAGATCTACGGTCTGTCGGTAGTGGTTATCCCGCCGAACAAGCCGCTGGCCCGTAAAGACTTCAACGACCTGGTGTTCCTGACCGCCGAAGAGAAATACGCGGCGATCATCAACGACATCAAGGACGGCATGGCCCAGGGTCGTCCGATCCTGGTGGGTACCGCCACCATCGAGACTTCCGAGCACGTCTCCAACCTGCTCAACAAGGAAGGCATCGAGCACAAGGTCCTCAACGCCAAGTTCCACGAAAAAGAAGCCGAGATCATTGCCCAGGCCGGTCGCCCAGGCGCGCTGACCATCGCCACCAACATGGCCGGTCGTGGTACCGACATCCTGTTGGGCGGCAACTGGGAAGTGGAAGTGGCTTCGCTGGACAACCCGACCCCCGAGCAGATCGCCCAGATCAAGGCCGACTGGCAGAAACGCCACCAGGCCGTGCTGGAATCCGGTGGCTTGCAGGTGATCGCGTCCGAGCGTCACGAATCGCGTCGTATCGACAACCAGCTGCGTGGTCGTGCCGGCCGCCAGGGTGACGCCGGTTCCAGCCGCTTCTACCTGTCCCTGGAAGACAGCCTGATGCGTATCTTCGCCTCGGATCGGGTGAAGAACTTCATGAAGGCCCTGGGCATGCAGTCCGGTGAAGCGATCGAGCACCGCATGGTGACCAATGCCATCGAGAAGGCCCAGCGCAAGGTCGAAGGCCGTAACTTCGACATTCGTAAGCAACTGCTCGAGTTCGATGACGTCAACAACGAACAGCGTAAAGTGATCTATCACATGCGTAACACGTTGCTGGCCGCCGACAACATTGGCGAGACCATCGCCGATTTCCGTCAGGATGTGCTCAACGCCACCGTCAGCGCCCATATCCCGCCACAATCGCTGCCTGAGCAGTGGGACGTCGCCGGTCTGGAAGCTGCATTGAAGAGCGACTTCGGTGTCGACTTGCCGGTCCAGCAATGGCTCGACGAAGACGACCACCTGTACGAAGAGACCCTGCGCGAGAAGCTCATGACCGAGCTGCTGGCCGCGTACAACGAGAAGGAAGAGCAGGCGAGTGCCGAAGCACTGCGCACCTTCGAGAAGCAAATCGTACTGCGCGTGCTGGACGACCTGTGGAAAGACCACCTGTCGACCATGGATCACCTGCGTCACGGCATCCACCTGCGTGGCTATGCCCAGAAGAACCCGAAGCAGGAGTACAAGCGCGAGTCGTTCACGCTGTTCTCCGAGTTGCTGGATTCGATCAAGCGCGATTCGATTCGTGTGCTGTCCCACGTTCAAGTGCGTCGCGAAGACCCGGTCGAGGAAGAAGCTCGCCTGCGTCAGGAAGCCGAAGCACTGGCGGCGCGCATGCAGTTCCAGCACGACGAAGCGCCGGGCCTGGAAGTACCTGAGGTGTTGGGCGAGGAGGTCGATGTGGCCCTGGCCCAGACCCCGGTACGCAACGATCAGAAGCTGGGCCGCAACGAACTGTGCTACTGCGGTTCGGGCAAGAAATTCAAACACTGCCACGGCCAGATCGAATAAGATTTTCGCCTGACGCTGCAACACCCCGCGCCGCGACCGGCCTCTGCCGTCGCGGCGTTTTGCCATTAATTTCACCGTCGATCACGACGGCACAGACATCACCTATTTTTAAGGAGCGCATTCATGGCTGTTGGTCTTGGTCCTTTGCCCACATTGCACCCGGTTGCCGGTTTTGAACTCGGTATCGCTTCGGCCGGCATCAAGCGCCCAGGGCGCAAGGATGTGGTGGTGATGCGCTGTGCCGAAGGCTCGACCGTTGCGGGCGTGTTCACCCTCAACGCCTTCTGCGCCGCGCCGGTGATCCTGGCCAAACAACGTGTTGCCGGCCCGATCCGTTACCTGCTGACCAATACCGGTAATGCCAACGCTGGTACCGGCGAGCCTGGACTGGTCGCCGCTGCGCGCACCTGCGCCAAGCTGGCCCAACTGGCCGGTGTGGACGCCAGCCAGGTGCTGCCGTACTCCACCGGGGTCATCGGTGAGCCGCTGCCGGTGGAGAAAATCGAAGGCGCCCTGCAAGCCGCGCTGGATGACTTGTCTGTGGATAACTGGGCAGGCGCCGCCACCGGCATCATGACCACCGATACCCTGCCAAAAGGCGCGAGCCGCCAGTTCGTGCACGATGGCGTGACGGTCACCGTGACCGGCATCAGCAAAGGCGCGGGCATGATCCGCCCGAACATGGCCACCATGCTTGGCTATATCGCCACCGACGCCAAGGTCTCCCGCGACGTGCTGCACAGCCTGATGCTGGATGGCGCCAACAAGTCGTTCAACCGCATCACCATCGATGGCGACACTTCGACCAACGATTGCTGCATGCTGATCGCCACCGGTAAAGCCGACCTGCCGGAAATCACCTCCACCAGCGGCCCGCTGTTCGCGGCGCTGAAGCAAGCGGTGTTCGAGGTGTGCATGGAAGTGGCCCAGGCCATCGTGCGTGACGGCGAAGGCGCGACCAAGTTCGTGACGGTTGAAGTCAACGGCGGCGGCAACCACCAGGAATGCCTGGATGTCGGCTACACCGTGGCCCACTCGCCGCTGATCAAGACCGCGCTGTTCGCCTCCGACCCGAACTGGGGCCGCATACTGGCTGCCGTCGGCCGTGCCGGTGTGCCGGACCTGGACGTGAGCAAGATCGACGTGTTCCTTGGCGACGTGTGCATCGCCAGCCGTGGCGCCCGCGCCGAAACCTACACCGAAGCCCAGGGCTCGGCGGTGATGCAGCAGGAAGAAATCACCATCCGCATCGAACTCGGTCGTGGTGAGTGCAGCGAAACCATCTGGACCACCGACCTGTCCCACGAGTACGTGAAGATCAATGCGGAATACCGTACCTGATAGAAGAGGATAAGCGCGGTGAAACGAGTGCATGTAGCAGCAGCGGTGATCCGCGGTGTCGACGGCAGGATCCTGCTGGCGCGCCGTGCCGATACCCAGCATCAGGGCGGTCTCTGGGAGTTTCCCGGTGGCAAGGTGGAGGCCGATGAGTCGGTCGCCACGGCCCTGTCCCGTGAATTGCAGGAAGAGCTGGGTATCCAGGTCACCACGGCGCGACCGCTGATCAAGGTGCAGCATGACTACCCGGACAAGCAGGTGTTGCTGGATGTCTGGGAAGTCTCGGCCTTTACCGGCGAGCCCCACGGTGCCGAGGGACAACCGCTGGAATGGGTGGCCCCGCGGGATCTGCCCAACTATGAGTTTCCAGCAGCCAATGCGCCGATCGTGGCTGCTGCGCGCTTGCCCGCCGACTACCTGATCACTCCCGGCGAGCTGGAAACGCCAACGCTCTTGCGCGGGATTCAGAAGGCTGTCGCCGGCGGTATCAAGCTGATCCAGCTGCGTGCGCCCAACGGTTACGACCCCAAATACCGCGACCTCGCGGTAGATGCGGTGGGCCTGTGCGCCGGTAAGGCGCAGTTGATGCTCAAGGGGCCGTTTGAATGGCTCGGGGACTTCCCGGCGGCCGGCTGGCATATGACCTCGGCTCAACTGCGCAAATATGCGAGCAAAGGTCGGCCATTGCCGAAGGATCGCTGGTTGGCGGCGTCATGCCATAACGCGGAAGAACTGGCATTGGCGCAATTGATGGACGTGGATTTTGTCACGCTGTCGCCGGTGCAGCCGACCCAGACCCATCCCGATGCCCAGCCGTTGGGCTGGGAGCCGGCGGCGGAGTTGATCCGTGGGTTCAGCAAACCGGTGTTTCTGTTGGGTGGGGTAGGGCCTGCGCAGCGGGAGCAGGCGTGGGAAGCCGGCGCTCAAGGTGTCGCAGGGATCCGGGCGTTCTGGCCTGAGGTTTGAGGGGGCTCTGAAGGGCCCTATCGGGGCATGGGTATCGACACAACTTTTGCTCAACGCTGAACGCCCGGCAGATAGGGCTGTTGTGGCGAGCGGGCTTGTCCCGCGTAGGGCTGCGTAGCAGCCCCAGTAAGGAAGAACGCGGTGTATCAGACACTCTGTGGAGGCTGGTTTTGGGGCTGCTTCGCAGCCCAACGCGGGCGGTGCGACGATTCGACAAGCCCGCTCGCCACAGGGGAACTCGCCAGTCTCTGAAAATTGTGTAGATACCCATGCCTATCGGGGCAAGCCCTCTCCCACATTCGACCGAGTTCCAACTTTGGAATGTGATCAAAATGTGGGAGGGCGCTTGCCCCCGATGAGGCCTATCAGTCACCGAATCATCATCAGTGTGGCTTTGCCGCCGCCTGCCACAACACTTCTGTAACACCCTGGCGCTTGGCAATCACCCGCGCGGCCACAAACAGCAAATCCGACAACCGATTGATATACGCCAACCCCACCCCTTCCAGCGGTTCCACTGCATTCAGGTGCTGACAGCGTCGCTCGGCACTGCGCGCCAGGCTGCGGCATACATGGGCCTGGGCAATCAGCGCTGAACCACCAGGCAAGATAAAGTTTTCCAGCGGCCCCACTTCCTCATTCCAGCGATCAATCGCCGCTTCCAGCCGATCCACTTCTGCTGCATTCAGGGCTTTGTACTCTGGCATCGCCAACTCGCCGCCCAGATCGAACAATCGATGCTGGCAAGGCGTCAGCACCTCGATCACGTCCTGTAAGCCCGGATACTGCCCGCCGAGTGCTTCGAGATAGGCCAGCAATAATCCGAGCTGACTGTTCAACGTATCCACTTCGCCGATGGCTTCCACCCGTGGATGGTCCTTGGGCACGCGGCGACCGTCGCCGAGGCCGGTTTCGCCTTTATCGCCGGTACGGGTGTAAATCTTCGACAGGCGAAAGCCCATGGTCAGTGCTCCAGTTGGGTGAGTTCGTAAGGTGGCAGTTGGCCCGCCAAGGGCAGGCGCAAGGTGAAGCAGGTGCCCTGGCCGAGGGTGGAGTGCACTTCCATCTGGCCTTTGTGGTTGTTGGTGATGATGAAATACGACACCGACAGCCCAAGCCCGGTGCCCTGGCCGATTTCCTTGGTGGTAAAGAACGGCTCGAAGGTGCGTTTGCGCACGTTCTCGCTCATGCCGATGCCGTTGTCTTCCACCTGGATTTCTGCCCACGGCGGGTTGAGGCGCGTGCGCAGGATGATGCGCCCCGGCTCGCTGTCGTCTTCACGTAGATGAATGGCCTGGGCGGCGTTTTTCAGCAGGTTGAGCAGCACCTGTTCGAGTTCGTTGGCAGTGCCGGGCACCGGGCCCAGTTGCGGATCGAACTGACGGATGATCGCCTGGCCCTTGAAGTCGAAGCCAATGGCCAGGTCAAAGTCGTTACCGGCGATCTCTACCGCCTGGTCGATCAGCGCCGGCAAGTCGCAAGGTGCCATCTGCCGGTTGCTGCGGCGGCTGAAACTGAGCATGTGGGTGACGATTTTCGCCGCCCGTGCCCCCGCCTGCTGGATGCCGTCGAGCAATTGCGGCACTTCGCGGCTTTGCAGGTAGCGGTTGACGGTGTCCAGCTCAATGCCCACCTGTTCGGCATGCTCCAGGTTCTTGGGCAGGTCCGGGGACAGGCGACGGCGAATGTTCTGCACGTTATGCAGGATCGCCCCCAGCGGGTTGTTGATCTCGTGGGCCATGCCGGCAGCAAGCCCGCCGACGGAGAGCATTTTTTCCGACTGCACCATCATTTCTTCCAGTGACAGGCGCTGGGTGATGTCGTCGATACGGATCACCACGCCGCGCCCGGCACCGCCCATCAGCGGGTAGAAGGTCAGGGCGTAATGCTTGGGTTCGTCGTCCTTGATCCAGGTAACGCGCTCGATGCGTTCCACCGTGTGCTGCTCCACCGTGGCCTTGATCTGCGGCAGGTAGGGCTTGAGCGGCTGGAAGGCGAGGTAGATCGGTTGATTCAGCGCTTCATCCAGACGCGTGCCGGACAAGGCCGTGGCCTCCTGATTCCATTGGGTGACGTAGAGCTGTTCGTCCAAGGCGATCAGTGCCGAAGGCATGGAGTCGATGATGCTGTTCAGGTAGTTCTGGAAACCGGTGAGTTTTTTCTCGATCTTGCTGCGCACCTGGACTTCCAGCTCCAGCTTGCGGTTGGTGTGGCGTGTCTCTTCGGCCAACCCTTGTGCCTGGTCGTAGGCCGCCTGGGAATCGTCCCGCGCGCGTTTGAGCTGCTGCTCACGGGCTTCGATGCGCGACAACATGGTGTTGAAGGCTTCGGCCAGGCTGCCGATTTCATCGTGGTTGCCACGGCTGGCGCGCAGGGCGTAGTTCTCTTCGCGGGTTACCTGGCGCGACAGTTCTTCGAGTTCATGGATCGGCCGGGTGATCAGGCGTTTGATCTGCCGGGCGATGATCAGCCACAGCAGCACACTGAAAATCAGGATGCCCAGGCTCGCCGTCAATGTGCCGGTATAGAAGGCCACCGGCAGTTCACTGCTGGCCACCAGCAGCAGGTGACCGGACGCTTGGCCGGGGCGGGGCAGGGTGATGACCTGGTTACTGCGAAACTCGGTCACTCGCCAGGCTTCGATATGCCGGTAGTTGTCCGGCAGGTGCAGGCGATCGCCGTGTTGCATCTGCGCCAGGAGATTGCCTTCGCTGTCGTACAGGGCGGCAGCGCGCAGGGGCGAATAGCTGGTCAGTTCATTGAGCAGCGCATCGGCCTTGGCCGGGGATTCGAGGGCTTCGGCAGCGAGGGCCGGGTTGGACACCAGCCGGCCGATGGCCTGCAAGGCCTGGGGTGCCATGCTTTCCTGGGAGATCCAGTAGGCGGCACTGATAAAGGTCAGGTTGGCCACCAGCAAGACGGTGGTCAGCAGCACCAGCAGGGCGGCCAGCAGTTTCTGCCCGACCGGTAGGTTTTCTAGACGCTGGCGCAGCGGCATCAGGGTTTTCCCAGGTGATAGACAGGCGGGCAGGGTAGCGCGTGGCTCAGTCGCGGGGCAATCCGCGTGCAAGTAACTGGTCAACCAGGCGCACTTGCAGCTGTTGCAAATGCGGCAGGCTCAATTGGTGACGGGCAGCCGCCTGGCAAGCATAGCCCAACAGGTAGCTGATTTCGGTGCGGCGGGCGTTGGCCACGTCCTGGTACATGGAGGAATAGTTGGCGGCCGTGGCCTGGATGACCCGTTCCACTTCATGTTGCAGATCCAGCGCGGCAGCGGGCTGGCCGCAGCATTCCAGCAGTTCGCCGAGTTCGGCGCACAGGGTCGCGACTTCACATTGATGGCTTTGCAGTTCGCCGTTGCGGCATTGGTAAAGCACGGTCAGCGGGTTGATCGCGCAATTGAGCGCCAGCTTGCGCCACAGCCGCGTCAGAATGTCGGTACTCCATTCGTGGGGGATGCCGGCGGTGTGCAGATCGTCCAGCCAGATCGGTGGGGTAGGGTGGCTCGCGTCCCCCAGCCAGGTGTAGCCATGGCCGGCAAACACCACGCGCCAGTCACCGTCGCGAAACGCGCCTTCGGTGCTGGAGGCAAAAATGCAGCGCGCCTGGGGCAGTTGCGCCGCCACCGCGTCCTGGCTGCCGAGGCCGTTTTGCAGCAGGATCAGCTCGGCGTCCGGTGCCAGGCGATGTTGCAGTTGTGCGACAGCGCCCTCGGCGTCGTAGGCCTTGCAGGCCACCAGCAGGCGATGAATCGGCTCGGGGCTGTCGGGTTTTTCGGCGAACACCGGGTAGGTGTGGGCTACGCCGTGTTCCACCAGAGTCAAGCCTGGCGAGGCTCGGTAGCTGGCCAGGCGCGCGGCATCGCGCAGGATCAACCTGACGGGCACGCCGGCGCGAGCCAGGCGGGTGGCCCACAGTGTGCCCAGGCTGCCGGCGCCGAGAATATGCCAGATGGTCGACATCAGTTTTTGCTCCGTAGGGTCGCTCACAGTGAACGGGACGAAAGAACCGCTATAATGCCCCGGCATTTTAGCTCGGGCGCGCTCCATCTCTACTGAGCCGGCCCCTTATATTGGAGAAATCACATGCCTTCGTTCGACGTGGTATCTGAACTGGACAAACACGAAGTCACCAACGCCGTCGAGAACGCCGTCAAGGAGCTGGACCGCCGCTATGACTTGAAAGGCAAGGGCAGCTTCGAATTCAAGGAAAAGGAACTGACGGTCAACCTGACCGCTGAAGCCGATTTCCAACTGGAAGCGATGATCGAGATCCTCAAACTGTCGCTGGTCAAGCGCAAGATCGACGCGCAGTGCCTTGAAATCAAGGACGCCTACGCCTCCGGCAAGCTGATGAAGCAGGAAGCCGTACTCAAGGAAGGCATCGACAAGGAGCTGGCGAAGAAGATCGTCGCCCATATCAAGGATGCCAAGCTGAAAGTCCAGGCTGCCATCCAGGGTGAGCAGGTTCGCGTCACCGGCAAGAAGCGCGATGATCTGCAGGACGCCATTGCCGCCCTGCGCGCCAAGACCTTCGATATGCCGCTGCAGTTCAATAACTTCCGCGACTGATGGCACTTTGGGGAACCTGTGGGTTTTTTTGACGTCCCACGCCCCAGAACTTGTGCCTGCACTTGAGCCCTACGGGGCTCATTTGCGTTATTAGGCCGCCAATAAAACCCACATCCGCCATACAGGAGACGCTACATGGATTTAAACGCTGAAATGGATCACTTGATCAAGACTTCACAGTCGTGGATCCCGATGATCATGGAATATGGCAGCCGGGTGTTGCTGGCGGTGATCACCCTGGCCATCGGCTGGTGGCTGATCAACGTATTGACCCACCGCGTGGGCCGCCTGCTGGCCATGCGGAACGCGGACCTGGCGCTGCAGCACTTCATCACCAGTCTTGCGAACATCGCGCTGAAAGTCATGCTGATTGTCAGTGTGGCGTCGATGATCGGCGTGGCGACCACCTCGTTCGTGGCTGCCATCGGTGCCGCTACCCTGGCCATCGGCCTGGCGTTGCAAGGCAGCCTGGCCAACTTCGCCGGTGGCGTGCTGATTCTGTTGTTCCGCCCGTTCCGCATTGGTGACTGGATCGAAGCCCAGGGCACCTCGGGGACTGTCGATAGCATCCAGATCTTCCATACCGTACTGCGTACCGGCGACAACAAGACCGTGATCGTGCCCAACGGCATCCTGTCCAACGGCATTATCACCAACACCAACCGTCAGCCGACCCGCAAGGTAGTGTTTGATGTGGGTGTGGACTACGAGGCTGATCTGCAGAAAGCCCGTGAAGTGCTGCTGGAACTGGCAAAAGACCCGCGCGTATTGACTGATCCGGCTGCAGTGGCCGTGGTTTCGACCTTGGGCGATAGCTCGATCACCGTTTCCCTGCGCTGCTGGACCAACACCCCGGATTATTGGGATGTAGTGTTCATGCTTAATGAACTGTCGCGTGACCGTTTAAAGGCCGCGGGGATTGATATTCCATTTCCGCAGCGCGTTATTCGAGTCATGCAGGAAGCAGCACCGAAGTAAGCGAAAGACGCGTGTTTAACTTGGCCGAAAGGTCAGGTTAAACGTGTCATCTGAATCTCGTTAGTTAGCTTGCTAGTTATTTAGTTGCTGAAATAAAACTGCAATAAAAAAGCCGCTCCCTTGTAAACAGGGGAGCGGCTTTTTTGTTTAAGGCCGAGGCCTTAAGTCATCGTTGTAATTGAACCGGCAATTACAGGATGTTCAGCGGGTAGTTCGCGATCAGACGCAGTTCGTCGATCGAAGGCGAACCGTAGTACACGCCATCACCGGAGCGATAGGTCGCTTGACGCAGACGCAGGCTCAGGTCTTTGGCAGGACCGCTTTGGATCACGTACTTGGCTTCGATGTCGCGTTCCCACTCTTTACCGTTCGAGGTGGTGGCGGTGTTGGCGCCGCTACCGGTTACGTAACGAGTCATGAAGCTCAGGCCAGGAATGCCGAAGGTTGCCATGTTAATGTCGTAACGAGCCTGGTAAGACTTCTCGCCTTCGGCGTTGAAGTCGGAACGGGCAATGGAGTTGGCCAGGAACACTGTGCCGCCGCCGTCTACACCGTAGCCGTAGTCGCCGTCGCCGGTAACCTTCTGGGCTGCCAGGGTAAAGGTGTGAGCACCGATGGTGTAAGCACCCTGCAAGCTGAATGCGCGGTTGTCGAGCTTGGTCGTGCCATCTTTTTCGGCGCGCTGCAGGCCGGCACCGTCGCTCTTGGTGTCGTAGATGTTGAAGTCCAAGGCGAACGACTGGTCGTCGCTAAGTGCATGGGTCCAGTTCAGGTTGCTGTAGTACTTGCGGAAGTAATCTTCGGTTTTCGCGTAGTACAGGCTGCCGGTGAACTCTGGGGTAAACGAGTAGACGCCGCCGACAAAGTCGGTCTTCGTCAGGCCCAGGCTGTCATGGTAGGTCTGGCTCTGCGCGACGCTGGAAGTGAAGTGACCGCCTTCCAGTTTCAGGCCCTTGATCTCGTTGCTGGTGATCGAGATGCCTTGTGGCAGCTCTGGCAGCAGACGGCTGTCATCGGAAGCGAACACTGGAGCTGTGGTGTACTGGTCACCGATTTTCAGGACGGTATTGGAGATACGGAACTTAACGGCGCCACCGCCTTTGGAGTAATCGTCTTGTGAACGACCATCGGAGCCGGTTGGGAACAGGCCGGTACCTGCACGACCCTTACCGCTGTCGAGTTTCACGCCCAGCAGGCCGATTACGTCAACACCGACACCTATAGTGCCTTGGGTGAAGCCGGACTCGTACAGAGCATTGAAGCCTAAGCCAGTTTCTTCAGCCCGGCTTTTACGCTTGCCGTTGACGGTGTCGTAACCGCCCGCTGGCTCATTACGGAAATCGCGGCTGAAGTACAGAGCGCGAGTGTTAATGCTGAACGTACTGTCTTCAACAAAGCCCTTGGAATCGTCCTGGGAGGACGCCATTGCGAACTGCGAGGTGCCTGCTGAAACAGCCAGGGCGATCATGCTCCACTTCATCACGCGCATCGTGATTTGCTCCTTTGGTTTTAGGAAGAGTACTGCCGTCCCACCTGTATTTTTATCTGGGCGGCTCTTTCTTTTTTGTGTCGGCGCAAAGTTATATCACGCAGACCCTATTGACGATACTTACCCATCTTTCCTTTCAGCTTCTTTACGAGGCTGTCGTAAATTGCTAGCTCCATGTCGCAAATTCACAGTCCGAATGTAACGGGACTGACAACTTCAATGCTGTTTTAAAACGCCTCTCCGCGTTTGCCGTCTTCCTTGGTGCGCATTGAAACGCCACTGTTTCTTATCGCGAAACACTCACTTCCATGCGGGTGCCGTTGTCGACGATATGGGGTTGAATGCAACAAGCGCGCCCAAACCGGTAACTGAATGTCATTTTTTCGTGAAAAACGTTACGGTGGTGTAAAGACCGCATAAGCACGGGCTTTTTACGCCGTTTGGTTTGGGCTTGACGCCCGTGTGTTACCGCTGTTGGGTGGTACAAAAAAACGCTCCAAGAGAAAAACGTTACCGGTCCACCCTCATGGGTGGGTAGTTGGCGGATCTCTTTGAAGCACAAGTGGGTCATTTTGGTGCATCCCGGTGAGGCCCGAATTAGCGTAGCTCAATTATTCGCCTGCCTCGAAAGAGTGCGGTTTTTTTATCGAGATGCGCCGGGGCTCTCCCGCATTCGCCGTGAAGCCGCATGCATTCGAAGGTATGCTGGGCGCCAGAACTTGACTTGCCAAACGGAGTGCCCGTGGTGTTCGCCTTAGATCAACGCCTGCAACAAGACACACTGGTCATCGGGGACTTCCCGTTGTGCCGCCTGCTGCTGTCCAATGACTCGAACTACCCCTGGTTCATCCTGGTGCCACGCATCAACGGTATCAGCGAAGTGTTTCAGCTGGATGTCGCAGATCAACAAATCCTCTGGAAGGAAACTACGTTTCTGGCGCAGTTACTCAACGAAGGCCTGGGCGCCGACAAGATGAATATCGGTGCGCTGGGCAATGTCGTCAGCCAATTGCATGTGCATGTGATCGTACGCAAACGGGATGACGCCGCCTGGCCGGCGCCAGTGTGGGGCAAGCATCCGGCACAGCCGTACACTGAAGAACAAGTGGCGGCGATTCGTGTGCACCTGCGCGAGTTGCTGCCTGCCGACTTCATCTTTACCCAGGGTTGAACCATGGACTTGCAAGACCGCGTCACCGACCTGGAAAGCCGCCTGGCGTTTCAGGACGACACCATCGAGACCCTCAATGACATCCTGGTCGCCCAGCAGCGCGCGGTTGAACGCCTGCAACTGCAGATGACCGCGCTGCTCAAGCGTCAGGAAGAAATGGGCGGTCAGTTCGAGACGTCCGAAGAAGAGGCGCCGCCACCGCACTATTAATCCGGGTGCAATAAAAAACCGCGACCCAGCCAGGCTGGATCGCGGTTTTTTTTGCTGCGCCGGCTGGAATCAGCGGCGCGGCAGGGCAGCGATCACGTCTTCGGCTTGCAGGCCTTTGTCGCGATTCATCACGGAGAACTCCACGCGCTGGCCTTCCACCAGGACGCGATGGCCTTCGCCACGGATCGCCCGGAAGTGCACGAAGATGTCGTCGCCCGAATCACGGGAAATAAAGCCGAAGCCTTTGGAGGTATTGAACCACTTGACGGTACCGGTATCCCGGTTGGTCATGTCGTAGTTTTGCGACGCGGCCGCTGGGGACGAACGGTAGAAGCTGATGGCCAGGTGAAGAACGATGGCGACCACAGCAATCACCAGGCTGAGCAGGATAGCCGGATGGCCGCCCACTTCAGGCATAGGTGCCAGGAGGGTGAGGGTTTGTACGACAACGGTCAGTACCAGCAGCGCGCTGACCAGATTTTGCAGTTGATGACGCGTGCCTTTGTTCCAGTAAGGAATTACGGGAGCGAGCGTCAGGTTAAGAAGGCCGAACAAGGCCAGGTACAGAGCGTCGTGTTGTTGCAGGTAGGGCAGGCTTTCAGGCTGCAGGTTCGGGATAAAGGACAGCAGCAAAGCTGCAACGCCCGTTAGCAGGTGGACGATTTTCAACATTTTGATTAACTCACGTTAAGACGGATCACAAGGAAGAGCTGACCGGCACGGTTCGCTTCTGAACAATGGGAGGCGTTGGGCACGTGCGCGGGTATCAGCCTATGCCGCTTGCCGTGGAATTTAACGGCGGCGACACGCTGCCTATTTAACAGCAAAGGCCGTGCCTACTCAAATCAAGCATTTTGTGGGGTTGAAAGGGGTATGGCATTTCCGGGGGAAACGCTGGTCCTAGACATGTGCAGGAGTTTCAGGCGGTCTTAAAGGAAATTTCCTATGCGTCCCACAGGCTTGTCCTGCACGGGGTGACCGGTCGTGCGGGGGCGATTTGCCGCATGTCGCCGGAGGGGGGCGGGCTGCGCATCTCCGGCGCTCTTGCTAGAGTGGTCCTGCACCGGATCAATGAATGCTTGTCAATTGAAGGGGATAAACATGGCAATCGATATCGGTATCAGTGAAGAAGATCGTAAATCCATCGTCGATGGGCTTTCACGGCTGCTTTCCGATACCTATGTACTGTACTTGAAGACCCACAACTTCCATTGGAACGTCACGGGCCCCATGTTCCGTACGCTGCACCTGATGTTCGAAGAGCAGTACAACGAGCTGGCGCTGGCGGTGGACTCCATAGCCGAGCGTATCCGTGCCCTGGGTTTCCCGGCACCGGGCGCCTATTCGATCTACGCCCGTCTTTCCTCCATCAAGGAAGAAGAGGGCGTACCCAGCGCAGAAGAGATGATCAAGCAACTGGTGGCGGGCCAGGAGGCGGTCACGCGTACCGCGCGCGGTATTTTCCCATTGCTCGACAAGGTCAGCGATGAGCCGACTGCGGACCTGCTGACCCAGCGCATGCAGGTTCACGAGAAAACCGCGTGGATGCTGCGATCCCTGCTCGAAAACCAGTAAACGTCACCCTGAGTGGCGCCATTGTGGCGCCACTTGCTTGTTTCCACGCATTTCCTGGCGTTGTCCTACGCCTATAAACGTCCCGTCTTCTGGCTGCCTGCTGCGTCCTGCTGTCTTATAGGGCCACTGTCCAATGGGAGAACCCATGGGCTGTTGTTTGGCAATGGAGTGTCAGGTGTATGTCACGTGGAGTGGATATTGGAGTGATGGAAACCGCTGGTTTTCATAAGATAAACGTCGACCCCTTCGCCAAGGGTTTCGATATGGGGCTGGCCAAGCCATTGTCCCGATCAGTAAGGCTCAATGGGTTTTCCACTTGTCTTCGGCTTGAGCAGATCTATTGGAATATCCTCACGGAGATAGCCAGGATCAATGCCTGCTCTGTCAGTGCATTGCTGTCCTATGTCGATCGGGAAGTGCACTTGCGCTATGGAGGCGTGAAGAACTTCAGTGGGTTGGTCAGGGTGGTGTGTGTGGTTCATCTGTTAAAAGGCCGTGCCAGCTTACCGAACCCTGAGTAATCGGCAGGCCCCGGGGCTGGTCCGCCGTCGAGGTGGACCAGGCTCCGGGCAGAAAGCCGGCTGCGCTGCCTCGATTTACCAGATATAATCCCGCGCTTTGCTGCTGCCGGGGCTTTCTCCCTCTGCTCTCTATCAGGAGCGGGCGCGGCACAGTAACGATCGATCGCCGAGACATCGCCATGCCCATGTACGACTATCAATGTGCTTCCTGTGGACATCAGTTGGAAGCCATCCAGAAGATCAGCGCCGAGCCGCTGGTCGATTGCCCGGCCTGCCAGGCACCTGAACTCAAGAAGATGTTGTCGATGCCGGGCTTCCGCCTGAGCGGCAGCGGCTGGTACGAGACCGATTTCAAGACCGGTTCGAAAAAGAACCTGGCGGGCGGCGACAAAGCAGACTGAGTTGAACTCCATGCGCAGGCTCCTGCATTATCCGTCCCCTGCTTTAATGTACGGTGACGAGGCAGGCCTCCACCGAATTTCGAATTACGAGAAGTGAAACCACTACCATGATGCGCAGCCACTATTGCGGCCAACTGAACGAGACCCTGGATGGTCAGGAAATCACCCTTTGCGGATGGGTTCACCGTCGCCGCGACCACGGCGGGGTGATCTTCCTCGATATCCGTGATCGTGATGGTCTGGCCCAGGTGGTATTCGATCCGGACCGCGCCGAGAGCTTCGCCGCCGCTGACCGCGTGCGCAGCGAGTACGTCGTGAAGATCACCGGCAAGGTTCGCCTGCGTCCTGCCGGTGCCGTGAACGCGAACATGGCATCCGGTGCGATCGAAGTGCTGGGCTACGAGCTGGAAGTACTGAACGAATCGGAAACCCCGCCGTTCCCGCTGAATGAATACTCCGACGTCGGCGAAGAAACCCGCCTGCGCTACCGCTTCCTGGACCTGCGTCGTCCGGAAATGGCCGAGAAGCTGCGCCTGCGTTCGCGCATGACCACCAGCATCCGCCGCTTCCTCGACGAGAACGGCTTCCTTGACGTCGAGACGCCTATCCTGACCCGGGCCACCCCGGAAGGCGCGCGTGACTACCTGGTGCCTAGCCGTACCCACGCCGGCAGTTTCTTCGCCTTGCCGCAATCGCCGCAGCTGTTCAAGCAACTGCTGATGGTGGCCGGCTTTGACCGTTACTACCAGATCGCCAAGTGCTTCCGCGACGAAGACCTGCGCGCAGACCGTCAGCCGGAATTCACCCAGATCGACATCGAGACCAGCTTCCTCGATGAAAAAGAGATCATGGGCATCACCGAGCAGATGATCCGCAACCTGTTCAAGGAAGTGCTGGACCTGGAGTTCGGCGAATTCCCGCACATGACCTTCGAAGAAGCCATGCGCCGCTACGGTTCCGACAAGCCAGACCTGCGTAACCCGCTGGAACTGGTGGACGTGGCCGACCAACTCACCGAAGTTGATTTCAAGGTATTCAGCGGTCCGGCCAACGACCCGAAATGCCGCATCGCCGCCCTGCGCGTGCCTGGCGGCGCAAGCATGCCGCGCAAGCAGATCGACGACTACACCAAGTTCGTCGGCATCTACGGTGCCAAGGGCCTGGCGTACATCAAGGTCAACGAACGCGCCAAGGGTGTTGAAGGCCTGCAGTCGCCAATCGTGAAGAACATCCCGGAAGCCAACCTCAATGTGATCCTGGATCGCGTGGGCGCGGTCGACGGCGACATCGTGTTCTTCGGCGCCGACAAAGCCAAGATCGTCAGCGAAGCCTTGGGCGCGCTGCGGATCAAGCTGGGCCACGACCTGGACCTGCTGACCTGCAAATGGGCACCGATGTGGGTCGTCGACTTCCCGATGTTCGAAGAAAACGACGACGGCAGCTTCAGCGCCTTGCACCACCCGTTCACCGCGCCGAAGTGCTCGCCCGAAGAGTTGGAAGCCAACCCGGCAGGCGCTCTGTCCCGCGCGTATGACATGGTGTTGAACGGTACTGAGCTGGGTGGCGGTTCGATCCGTATCCACCGTAAAGAGATGCAGCAAGCGGTCTTCCGCCTGCTGGGCATCAACGAAGCGGAACAGGAAGAGAAATTCGGCTTCCTGCTCGACGCCCTGAAATACGGTGCGCCGCCCCACGGTGGCTTGGCTTTCGGTCTCGACCGCCTGGTAATGCTGATGACCGGTGCCCAGTCGATCCGTGAAGTGATCGCCTTCCCGAAAACCCAGAGTGCTGCCGACGTCATGACCCAGGCTCCAGGTGTGGTGGATGCCAAGGCGTTGCGCGAGCTGCACATCCGTCTGCGTGAGACGCCGAAGGCTGAGTAAGGCTGCTGCGTGAAAGCGCACTGAGGTTTACGCAGTCTTAAAGGCGCATCTTCGGATGCGCCTTTGCGTTACAAGGGCTGTGCTTTAAAGAAAGAAATCCGGCCTGGGGCGGGATTGATAAGGTTTCTAGAGAATTTCGGAGTTGTGTTATGGCTGGCCATTCCAAGTGGGCGAACATCAAGCACCGCAAAGAGCGTCAGGATGCCAAGAAAGGCAAGATCTTCACCAAGTGGATTCGCGAGCTGACGGTCGCTGCCCGCCAGGGCGGTGGTGACCCGGGCTCCAACCCGCGTCTGCGCCTGGCGCTGGACAAGGCCCTCGGCGCCAACATGAGTCGTGACATTATCGACCGTGCCGTGGCTCGTGGCGCGGGCGCTGCCGACACCGACGATATGGTCGAGTTGAGCTACGAAGGCTACGGCCCGGGTGGCGTGGCAGTGATGGTCGAATGCATGACCGATAACCGCAACCGCACCGCCGCTGCCGTGCGTCATGCGTTCAGCAAGTGTGGCGGCAACCTCGGCACGGATGGTTCGGTGGCTTATCTGTTCGAACGCAAGGGCCAGATTTCCTTTGCGCCGGGCACGGATGAAGACGCGTTGATGGAGGCTGCAATGGAGGCCGATGCCGACGACGTGGTCACCAATGATGATGGCTCCATCGACGTGTTTACCTCGTTCGCCAGTTTCTACGCGGTGCGTAATGCGCTCGAAGCTGCCGGTTTCAAAGGTACTGACGCGGAAATCGTGATGCTGCCGACCACCAGCGCCGAGCTGGACCTGGATGGTGCGCAGAAGGTGCTGAAGATGCTGGATATGCTCGAAGACCTGGATGATGTGCAAAACGTGTATTCCAATGCCGACATCCCGGAATCCGTAGCCGAACAGCTAGGCTGAAGAATGACGTAGATCCAAATGTGGGAGGGGGCTTGCTCCCGATAGCGGTGTATCAGTCAGCTTATGTCTAACTGGACGACCGCTATCGGGGGCAAGCCCCCTCCCACATTGGAACTACGGTGTATCAAAAAATGTGTTTACCCGACCTGCAGGCGTTATGACTTTAATCCTAGGTATCGACCCCGGTTCGCGCATCACCGGTTTTGGTGTGGTGCAACACACCCCGCGCGGCTGCGTCTACGTCGCTTCGGGCTGTATTCGCACCGGCGCCGGCGAGTTGGCCGAGCGCCTGCAGATCGTTTATCGCGGTGTGCGTGAAGTAATCCAGACCTACGGGCCGGTGACCATGGGCATTGAAAAAGTGTTCATGGCAAAAAACGCCGACTCGGCCCTTAAGCTCGGGCAAGCGCGTGGCGCTGCCATCGTGGCAGGAGCCGAAGAGGGCATGGAAATCGCCGAATACACCGCGACCCAGGTCAAGCAGGCCGTGGTCGGCACCGGCGCGGCAAATAAAGAACAGGTGCAGATGATGGTCATGCACATGCTCAAGCTCACCTCAAAACCGCAGATCGATGCCTCCGACGCCCTGGCTATTGCCATTTGCCATGCACACACACGCTCCAGCCTGCTGCCTCACGGCTTGGGTACGGCACGCAGTCGTGGCGGACGCCTGCGTCTCTGATAGCATCAGCGCAATCGTTATTTCCGGTCAGGCCTTGATCTGACCTCCAAGCTTTAAGGATCTGAACCGTGATTGGACGCTTGCGCGGCACCCTGGCTGAGAAACAGCCGCCGCACCTGATTCTGGATGTAAACGGGCTGGGGTATGAGCTGGAAGTGCCCATGACCACCCTGTACCGCCTACCGTCGGTCGGTGAACCGATAACGCTGCATACCCATCTGGTGGTGCGCGAAGATGCGCAACTACTCTATGGTTTCATTGGCAAGCGCGACCGCGACTTCTTCCGCGAACTGATTCGCCTCAATGGCGTGGGGCCTAAATTGGCCCTGGCGTTGATGTCGAGCCTGGAAGTGGATGAGCTGGTACGTGCCGTGTCGGCCCAGGACACCTCGGCGCTGACCAAGGTGCCGGGTGTGGGCAAGAAAACCGCCGAGCGCCTGCTGGTAGAGCTCAAGGACCGCTTTAAGGCCTGGGAAGTGGTGCCGAGCATGTTCGCCCTGGTGCCGAACCAGCCGGATATGCCGGCGGGCCAGGTCGCGAGTGCTGAAAGCGATGCGGTGAGTGCGCTGATTTCCCTGGGCTACAAGCCGCAGGAGGCCAGCAAGGCCGTATCGGCCATCAAGGACAAGAATCTGAGCAGCGAAGACATGATCCGCCGAGCCCTGAAGGGAATGATTTAAGTGATTGAAGCTGATCGTCTGATCGCGGCCACCGGGCCCCGTGACCGTGAAGAAGTCCAGGACCGGGCCATCCGCCCCCTGAGCCTGGCCGAATACATCGGCCAGCCCACCGTGCGTGAGCAGATGGAGTTGTTTATCCAGGCCGCGCGCGGGCGCAGTGAGTCCTTGGACCACACCTTGATCTTCGGCCCGCCGGGGCTGGGTAAAACCACCCTGGCCAACATCATTGCCCAGGAGATGGGCGTGTCGATCAAGTCCACCTCCGGCCCGGTGCTGGAGCGCCCAGGTGATTTGGCGGCATTGCTCACCAACCTCGAGCCCCATGACGTCCTGTTTATCGACGAGATCCACCGGCTCTCGCCAATCGTCGAGGAAGTGCTGTACCCGGCGATGGAAGACTTCCAGCTCGACATCATGATCGGCGAAGGCCCGGCCGCCCGCTCGATCAAGCTCGACTTGCCACCGTTCACGCTGGTGGGGGCGACGACCCGTGCAGGCATGCTCACCAACCCGCTGCGAGACCGTTTCGGCATCGTTCAACGTCTGGAGTTCTATAGCACTGCCGACCTGGCGACCATCGTCAGCCGTTCGGCCAGTATTCTCGGCCTGCCCCTGGACCCGGAAGGCGCGTTCGAAATTGCCCGTCGGGCCCGGGGCACGCCACGGATTGCCAACCGCCTGCTGCGTCGCGTGCGTGACTTTGCCGAAGTACGGGCCAAGGGGCACATCACCAAGGCTGTGGCGGACCTGGCCTTGAACCTGTTGGATGTGGACGAGCACGGCTTCGATCATCAGGATCGACGTCTACTCTTGACCATGATCGAGAAGTTCGACGGCGGCCCGGTGGGTGTCGACAGCCTGGCGGCGGCCATCAGTGAAGAGCGCCATACCATCGAAGATGTGCTGGAGCCGTACCTGATCCAGCAGGGCTATATCATGCGCACGCCAAGGGGCCGTGTGGTGACGCGCCATGCCTATCTGCACTTCGGGTTAAACATTCCGTCACGATTGGGTGAGATGCCCGTGGTAGACGAATTCCTTGATGCAGTGGACGATTAAAAGCTTCACGCAAGTCGATTTATTCGATGTTTGTGCTGTCCTAGTGGCTGGCGTCGTCATTCAGTCACTGGATATGTTTTTCGAGAATGAAAAAACAGTTGCCCTGCCGGATTGGCAACCTGAGGAGTAAGCACTAGAGTATGCGCGCGCAAAACGGGGATCAGTCGTTCGCACATCGCTGTCGCGTTTATTACGAGGACACCGATGCCGGCGGTATCGTTTATTACGTCAATTACCTCAAGTTCATGGAGCGGGCTCGAACCGAGCGGCTACGGGAGCTGGGCTTTGCCCAATCCCAGCTGGCAGGGGAGGACCTGTTATTCGTCGTGCATTCCAGCGAGGCGCGTTACCACGCACCGGCGCGACTGGACGACGAGCTGCTGGTCAGCGCTGAAGTAATCGAATTGAACCGTGCCAGCCTGCGTTTCAAGCAGCAGGTCAGGCGGGCAACGGATGCAACGCTGCTCTGTGAGGGGCAGTTCCTGGTGGCGTGTGTGCGCACCAATAGTTTGAAACCTCGGGCCATTCCCGAAACTCTACGTGCGGCCTTTGCCGCCGTGAGCGGCGCGGGTAAACAATCAAAGCAGGAGATTTAGCGTGGAACCTACCGTCGTCGACCATTCCTCCATGTGGAGCCTGGTCAGCAATGCCAGTGTCGTGGTTCAACTGGTGATGCTGACCCTGGTAGCCGCATCGGTTACCTCATGGATCATGATTTTTCAGCGCAGCAACCTGCTGCGTGCCGGTCGACGTGCCCTGGAGAGCTTTGAAGAGCGCTTCTGGTCGGGTATCGACCTGTCCAAGCTGTACCGCCAGGCCGGCAGCAACCCGGACCCGGACTCGGGCGTCGAGCAGATCTTCCGCGCCGGCTTCAAGGAATTCTCGCGCCTGCGCCAGCAGCCGGGTGTGGATCCGGAAGCGGTCATGGAAGGCGTGGCCCGTGCCATGCGCGTCGCCATTTCCCGTGAAGAAGAGAAACTGGAGCAGAGTCTGCCGTTCCTCGCTACCGTCGGTTCCGTCAGCCCGTACATCGGCCTGTTCGGTACCGTGTGGGGGATCATGAACTCGTTCCGCGGCCTGGCCCAGGCCCAGCAAGCGACCCTGGCCACCGTGGCCCCGGGTATTGCCGAAGCCCTGATCGCCACCGCGATCGGCCTGTTTGCCGCTATCCCCGCAGTAATTGCCTATAACCGCTTTGCTGCCACCAGCGAAACGTTGATCAGCCGTTACTACACCTTCGCCGATGAATTCCAGGCGATCCTGCACCGTAAAGTGCACACCAGCGAAGAATAAGCAGGTAATTCCCAATGGCTTTAATCGCTCGAGCTCGCAAAAAGCGCAAGCCGGTCGCCGAGATGAACGTAGTGCCCTACATCGACGTGATGCTGGTGCTGCTGGTGATCTTCATGGTGACCGCGCCGATGCTCAACCAGGGCGTGAAAGTTGATCTGCCCAAGGTTTCCAGTGAAGCCTTGCCGCAAGACAACAACACTCAGGTCCTGACCATTTCGATCAAGGCTGACAAGACCTATTACTGGAACCTTGGCAGCGAAGTCGACACTCAGAAACAACAGGACAAGGCCTTGACCCTGCCGGCGATGACCGATGCGGTGACCAAGATCATTCGCTCCGGCAACGAAGGCGGCAAGCACACCCAGGTGTTCATCCGCGGCGACAAGTCGGTCGACTACGGCTCCGTCATGGGCGCCATGGGCGGGCTGCAGAAGGCCGGCGTCGGCAACGTTGGCTTGATTACCGAGGCGCCCTGATGCAGCAACAGCGAGAGCCGTCCGCCTCGGAAAGCTTCTTCTGGCCTAGCGTCTGGGCAATTGCCCTGCACGTCCTGGTATTTGGCATGCTGTTCGTCAGCTTTGCCATGACCCCGGACCTGCCGCCAGCCAAACCGATCGTGCAGGCGACCCTGTATCAGCTGAAATCGAAAAGCCAGGCCACTACCCAGACCAATCAGAAGATTGCAGGTGAGGCCCAGAAGTCGGCTGCGCGCCAGACTGAAGTCGAACAGATGGAACAGAAGAAGGTCGAGCAGGAAGCGGTGAAGGCTGCTGCGGAACAAAAGAAAGAAGAGGCGGCTCAAAAGGCCGAGGAATCGAAAAAGGCTGACGAAGCCAAGAAGGCCGACGAGGCGAAAAAGGCTGATGAAGCCAAGAAAGCCGAGAAAGCTGCCGAAGCTAAAAAAGCTGAAGAGAAACAATTGGCTGATATAGCCAAGAAGAAATCTGAAGAAGAAGCCAAAAAGGCTGCCGAAGAAGAGGCCAAGAAACAGGCCGCTGAAGACGCCAAGAAAAAGATAGTCGAAGACGCGAAGAAGAAAGCCGCCGAAGACGCCAAGAAAAAAGCTGAAGCAGACGAGGCGAAGAAGAAAATCGCCGACGACGCGAAGAAGAAAGCTGCCGCCGATGCCACCAAGAAAAAGGCCCAGGAAGCAGCGCGCAAATCCGCCGAAGAGAAAAAGGCCCAGGCCTTGGCAGATTTGCTCTCCGACACGCCGCAGCGTCAGCAGGCCTTGGCCGATGAACGTGGTGATGAAGTCGCGGGCAGTTTCGACGACCTGATTCGGGCGCGGGCAGCAGAGGGCTGGACACGTCCACCTTCGGCACGCAAAGGCATGACAGTAGTGCTGCAGATCGGCATGTTGCCGGACGGTACGGTGACTTCGGTCAGCGTGGCCAAGTCCAGTGGTGACGGTTCGTTCGACAGTTCGGCGGTTGCCGCAGTCAAGAATATTGGCCGGTTGACCGAGATGCAGGGAATGAAACCAAGCGACTTCGCTCCCTATCGTTCATTCAAGATGACATTCACACCTGAGGATCTAGCCTTGTGAGAAACCTTCTTCGAGGAATGCTTGTCGTTATTTGCTGTATGGCAGGGATAGCGGCGGCGGATGAAAAGAACATCCTGGTCACCAGCGGCAGCGATCGGGCCACCCCGATCGCGGTAGTACCGTTTGGCTGGCAGGGCGGCAGCGTGCTGCCGGACGACATGGCCCAGATCGTCAGCGACGACCTGCGTAACTCCGGTTACTACGCACCGATTCCGAAAGGCAACATGATCAGCCAGCCGACCCAGGCCAGCGAAGTCATCTTCCGTGACTGGAAAGCGGTGGGCGCGCAGTACCTGATGGTCGGCAGCATCACGCCGGCCGGTGGTCGCCTGCAGATCCAGTACACCTTGTTCAACGTGGCCACTGAGCAGCAGGTCTTGACCGGCAGCGTATCGGGCACCGCCGAACAACTGCGGGACATGGCCCACTACATCTCGGACCAGTCGTTTGAAAAGCTCACCGGCATCAAGGGTGCGTTCTCGACGCGTCTGCTTTATGTAACGGCTGAGCGTTTCTCCGTAGACAACACTCGCTACACCCTGCAGCGTTCGGACTACGACGGCGCGCGCGCCGTTACCTTGCTGCAATCGCGTGAGCCAATCCTGTCGCCGCGCTTCGCGCCGGACGGCAAGCGTATTGCCTACGTGTCTTTCGAACAGAAGCGTCCGCGTATCTTCGTCCAGCACATCGATACTGGCCGTCGTGAGCAGATCACCAACTTCGAAGGCCTCAACGGTGCGCCGGCCTGGTCGCCGGATGGTTCGCGCCTGGCATTCGTACTGTCCAAGGACGGCAACCCGGACATCTACGTGATGAACATGGCTTCGCGCCAGATCAGCCGTGTGACCAGTGGCCCAGGTATCAACACCGAACCGTTCTGGGGCAAGGATGGTTCGACCATCTACTTCACCTCCGACCGCGGCGGCAAGCCACAAATCTACAAAACGAGTGTTGGCGGTGGGGGCGCGGAACGCGTGACCTTTATCGGTAACTACAACGCCAATCCGAAGCTTTCGGCTGATGAAAAGACGTTGGTGATGATTCACCGTCAGGATGGTTTCACTAATTTCCGGGTTGCGGTCCAGGATTTGCAGCGCGGAACCGTAAAAATCCTCACAGATACCAACCTTGATGAGTCAGCCACTGTTGCGCCCAACGGCACCATGGTAATCTACGCCACCCGCCAGCAGGGCCGGGGAGTCTTGATGCTCGTGTCCATTAATGGACGCGTAAGGCTCCCGCTTCCTACCGCACAAGGCGAAGTCAGAGAACCATCCTGGTCCCCTTACCTGAACTGACGCGGCGCTACAAAAAGATTTGCTTAACACACTGGGGTTCATTAGGAGTTTCACGATGGAAATGCTGAAGTTTGGTAAGTTTGCTGCTCTGGCTCTGGCTCTGTCCGTAGCCGTTGGTTGCTCGTCTAAAGGCGGCGACAATGCCGGTGAAGGCGCAGCTGTTGATCCAAACGCTGGTTACGGCGCTAACACTGGTGCAGTTGACGGCTCCCTGAGCGAAGAAGCTGCTCTGCGCGCAATCACCACTTTCTACTTCGAATACGACAGTTCGGACCTGAAACCAGAAGCCATGCGCGCTCTGGACGTTCACGCGAAGGACCTGAAAGCTAACGGCGCTCGCGTTGTTCTGGAAGGTAACACCGACGAACGTGGTACTCGTGAGTACAACATGGCACTGGGCGAGCGTCGTGCGAAAGCCGTTCAGCGCTACCTGGTACTGCAAGGTGTTGCTCCAGGCCAACTGGAACTGGTTTCCTACGGTAAAGAGCGTCCAGTTGCTACTGGCCACGACGAGCAGTCCTGGGCTCAAAACCGTCGCGTCGAACTGCGTAAGTAATTCGTCATGCGAACGTGCCGTCGTGCTCTAACTGTATTGGCTCTCAGCCTCGCCCCGCTTGCGGTGTGGGCTGCGGTTCCTGTGGAAGATAGCAACTCTGGCTATAACAATAGCGGGAGCAGCTATCCGCCAGCGGGTTATGGCACGAACGGCGCCTATGCTGGGGGAGCGGCTACGTCTGCTCCCTCGGCACAGGGCGAACTGTTCAACCAGCTGCAACGCATGCAGGATCAATTGGCGCAGCAACAAGGCACCATTGAAATTCTGCAGAATGAAGTGCGTCAGCTGAAGCAAGAAGGCCTGGAGCGTTACCAGGATCTTGATCGACGTATAGGAGCCGGTGTTGCACCTGCCGCTACTCCTGATAATTCTTCTGCCGGTGGCGCGCCCAGCGCTGCTATCGGTGGTGCTGCAGCAGGGGCCGCCGCTGCGAGCCAAGCCCCTGCCGCCAGCAGTGAACCGGGTGATCCGGCGAAGGAAAAGCTGTATTACGATGCAGCCTTCGACCTGATCAAGGCCAAGGATTTCGATAAGGCCAGCAAAGCCTTTACCGCGTTCCTGGGCCGCTACCCAAACAGCCAGTACGCGGGTAACGCCCAATACTGGTTGGGCGAGGTAAATCTGGCAAAGGGTGATCTGCAGGGGGCGGGCCAGGCATTTGCCAAGGTCAGTCAGCTGTATCCCAAGCACGCCAAGGTGCCGGACTCGCTGTACAAACTCGCTGACGTAGAACGCCGCCTGGGTCATACCGACAAGGTCAAAGGTATTCTGCAGCAGGTCGTAGCCCAATATCCGGGCACTTCCGCCGCACAGTTGGCTCAACGGGATCTGCAACGCTTGTAAGCGATGCAGCCCGTTTAGAAGAAACCCGCGCCTGGCGCGGGTTTTTTCGTTAGAATCCACGCCCTTTTATGACACACGCTTCCTGGGGTCTACGCGTTGGCGGGGTTCCTTGAAGTGCCTGACGGAGGCGGACAGCCTGTTTAGCTGTTACGCCCGTGGCGACTATGCAAGACACATTACGCATCACCGAAGTTTTTTACTCGTTACAGGGTGAAACGCGAACCGCTGGCCTGCCCACTGTTTTTGTGCGCCTGACCGGCTGCCCCTTGCGTTGCCAATACTGTGACAGTGCCTACGCCTTCAGTGGCGGAACCGTGCGCACCCTCGAAGACATCCTGGAGCAGGTTGCCAGCTACCGGCCGCGCTACGTCTGTGTGACGGGTGGCGAGCCCCTGGCCCAGCCTAACGCCATACCCTTGCTCAAACAGCTGTGTGACGCCGGTTACGAAGTATCCCTGGAAACCAGCGGCGCCCTGGATATTTCTGCGGTAGACCCGCGTGTGAGTCGAGTGGTTGACCTCAAGACGCCGGGCTCCAAGGAAGTGCACCGCAACCGCTACGAGAACATCGAGCTGCTGACGCCCAACGATCAGGTCAAGTTCGTGATTTGTTCCCGTGAGGACTACGACTGGGCCAACTCCAAGCTGATCCAGTACGGCCTTGACCGCCGTGCCGGTGAGGTATTGTTCTCTCCCAGCCACCATGACCTGAACGCGCGCGATCTGGCCGACTGGGTGGTTGCCGATAACCTGCCCGTACGCCTGCAATTGCAGCTGCATAAATACCTGTGGAACGACGAGCCAGGGCGCTGAGATGACTGATCAACAGCGCGCCGTCATCCTGCTGTCTGGCGGCCTCGATTCCGCAACGTTAGTGGCCATGGTACGCGCTGAAGGTTACAGCTGTTACACCATGAGCTTCGACTACGGTCAGCGCCACCGTGCCGAACTGGAGGCCGCCGTCCGGGTTGCCCGAGACCTGGGGGTGGTTGAACACAAGGTAATTGGCCTGAACCTCGACGGCATGGGTGGTTCGGCCTTGACCGATAGCACCATCGACGTACCAGAGGCGCCTACGCAAGGCATCCCGGTCACCTACGTACCGGCACGCAACACCGTGTTCCTGTCACTGGCCCTGGGCTGGGCGGAAGTTCTGAATGCCCGTGACATCTTCATCGGGGTTAATGCCCTGGATTACAACGGCTACCCGGACTGCCGCCCGGCGTTCGTCGAATCGTTCGAGCGCATGGCCAACCTGGCGACCAAGGCGGGTGTAGAGGGGCAGGGGGTTCGTATTCAGGCACCGCTGCAGAACTTGAGCAAAGCCGATATCGTGAAGGCTGGCGTAGGACTTGGTGTCGATTACTCGCTGACTGTTTCCTGCTATCAGGCCGACGATGACGGCCGTGCCTGTGGGAAATGCGATAGCTGCCGACTGCGTGCGGAGGGCTTCCAAATGGCCGGAATTACGGACCCAACGCGTTATTTCTGATTTATTTCAAATAAGGTGTTGAATAATCCTTAGAAATCAGTATTATACGCGCCACCACACAGCGGGTCGTTAGCTCAGTTGGTAGAGCAGTTGGCTTTTAACCAATTGGTCGTAGGTTCGAATCCCACACGACCCACCATTTTTGGCGGTTTAGAAAATCCGGAAGGCCCACGCAAGTGAGGATTTCCGGGTTTTTTTTTGCCTGTGATTTGGCGCTTACTACCGGTACGCAATGCACCGGCTACACCTGCTTTTGGCAAACCTCCCTATTGACTCTCCTGTTACGGGCACACCCTATTCTGAGCGCCCTACATTCAGGATGCAGTGATGATGAGTAAGCGAGTACTGGTGATTCTGGGGCACCCTTCAACCGACAGTTTCTGCGGGGCATTGACCGACACCTATATGAAGGAGGCCACCAGTGCCGGGCACGACGTGCGTCTGTTACGCCTGGATGCACTGAGTTTTGATCCAGTGCTGCACGCTGGCTACAAACAGGTTCAGTCGTTGGAGCCCGATCTGCTCAAGGCCCAGGCCGATATCACGTGGGCCGAACACCTGGCGTTTGTCTATCCGATCTGGTGGGGCGGGATTCCAGCGTTGATGAAAGGCTTTTTCGATCGGATATTCCTGCCTGGTTTTGCCTTCAAGTACCGCGAAGGCAAAGCCTTTCCCGACAAGCTTTTGAAAGGGCGCACGGCTCACCTGCTGGTCACGATGGATACCCCGCCGTGGTACTACAAGTGGGTCTACCGCATGCCGGGCTTGCACCAGGTGCGCAAGACCACCCTGGAGTTCTGCGGCATCAAACCATTGAAGACCCTCACGTTCGGGCCAGTCCTCGGCTCCGACGCCTCCCAGCGTGACGCTTGGCTCAAGCAAGCCCAGGCTCTCGCTGGCCGCTGAAACATTCGTTGCACAGCATCGCCTTGCAACAGGCGATGCCGGCGTCCTACTTGCCATATATTGCCTTTTGACACCTTCGCGTTTCCGACTCCGCAGACATATGTGAAGATGCGCGCGCCAAAGTGCTCTCCCCACTCTTGTGCCAAAAAAGGACTTTTCATGTATATCGGCAAAGCAGCCCAGCTGTCGGGCACCACCGTCAAGACTATCCGCCACTATGAAGACATTGGTTTGCTGCCGCCGCCCGTGCGCGAAGGGACGTATCGGGTCTATAGCCAGCAAAGCGTTGAGCTGCTGACGTTCATCAAATGCGCTCAGCAACTAGGCTTCAAGCTCAAGGAAATGCAAGTGATCCTTCAGGATCACCGGGGGAAGGAGCTGCCGTGGGATTTGGTCAGCCAGGCCATTGCGGATAAAAAGCTGGAGCTGAAAAACCAGATCCAAGGACTGCAAAACGTCTATGACGGCCTTGAACAGTTCGAAAGCAGCCTCAAGGACGCCCAGTACCAGTGCCGGTTTGAACATCTTTCCAAAATGGCCTGAACGAACGCGCTGCATGACCTCTGCCCGCTGACGGCTATTTGCGTGAGATGATTTCTAAAGGTGGGGGAGACTCCAAGTGCCATTGCGGGTTTTTAACCGACAGGCGAGCGCGTCAAAGCCAGATTAGGCTTTTGAAACCATTGGATATTCTGTAGCCTTGCGCAGCTTCACCCGTGCTTGATGAACACAATCACTTCGTCCGGCGGCGCCCGAAGGGCTCCAGAGCCGGTGGTACACTCGACTTTCGCGCAACTGCGCCTGCAGGTCTTGCGAACATGACGCACATTTCCGAACGCCTACTGGTTCAAGCCCACCTCGACGCCAAGCAGCCCAAGGCCCTCAGCGCCGAGGAAGAGGCAAGCCTGCGTGCCGCCATCGCCGCCGAGCTCAAGGCTCAGGACGCGGTGCTGGTTGCCCACTTCTACTGCGATCCGGTGATCCAGGCCCTGGCCGAAGAAACCGGCGGCTGTGTCTCCGACTCCCTGGAAATGGCCCGCTTCGGCGCAGCCCATCCGGCCAAGACCGTATTGGTCGCCGGTGTACGTTTCATGGGCGAGACCGCCAAAATCCTCACCCCCGAAAAACGTATCCTCATGCCGACCCTGGAAGCCACGTGCTCCCTGGACCTGGGGTGCCCGGTGGATGAGTTTTCGGCGTTCTGCGACCAGCATCCCGAGCGCACCGTGGTGGTGTATGCCAACACCTCGGCGGCAGTCAAAGCCCGCGCCGATTGGGTGGTGACTTCCAGCTGTGCGCTGGAAATCGTCGAAAGCCTGATGGATAACGGCGAGACCATCATCTGGGGTCCGGACAAACACCTGGGGACCTACATCCAGCGCCAGACCGGTGCCGACATGCTGCTGTGGGACGGTGCGTGCATCGTCCACGAGGAGTTCAAGTCCAAGCAGTTGGAAGACATGAAGGCGCTGTACCCGGACGCAGCGATCCTGGTGCACCCGGAATCGCCGACCTCGGTGATCGAATTGGCCGACGCGGTGGGTTCCACCAGCCAGTTGATTGCGGCGGCACAGCGTCTGCCGAACAAGACCTTCATCGTGGCGACCGACCGCGGCATCTTCTACAAGATGCAGCAGCTGTGCCCGGACAAGGTCTTCGTCGAAGCGCCCACCGCCGGCAACGGCGCCGCGTGCCGCAGTTGCGCACACTGCCCGTGGATGGCGATGAATACGCTGGAGCGCACGCTGCAGTGCCTGCGTGAGGGCAGTAACGAGATATTCGTCGAGCCGTCGGTGATTCCCCACGCCGTGCGGCCGCTCAAGCGCATGCTGGATTTCACTCAGGCTGCGCGCCTGAAGCTGGTGGGTAACGCCTGAACCGAGGCGAGCTCGGTTAAAAATGTGGGAGGGGGCTTGCCCCCGATGACGGTGTGTCAGTCAATAGAAATATTGAATGTAGAGCCGCTATCGGGGGCAAGCCCCCTCCCACATTTTGATCTCCAATTAAGAAGGGTATTATTTCTTTTGCTTCGGGATGCGCACCAACTGCGTATCCGAGTAGATGTCATGCCAACTGCGTTTCTGCTTGTCGAACAACGACCAGACAAACCCCAGCCCCACGCACAACCATGACGCAATCGACACGACAAAGCGCAACAGCGCCTGCCACAGGCTGATGCGCGTGCCGTCGGCGTTTTGCACGCGTACGCCCCAGACCTGCATGCCCAGGGTTTGCCCGGAATGGGTCCAGAACTTGGCAAAGAAACCAAACAGCACAAAGAACAGAATCGTCGACAGCAGCGGGTCACCGTCCAGCGCGCCGGATTCGGTGAGGGTGCGCATCTTGGCTTCGCCCACGAACGCGATCCACACCAGCTTGTAGATAAACGCGGTGACGATCAGCAGCGCGGTGCACAACAGGAAGTCATAGAACATCGCTGCCAGGCGACGGCCCAGGCCAACGGCGGGGAACTCGCCTTGGGGACTCAGCAAGGGTTTGGGCATGGCTGGGCTCTCTGAGGAAAAAAACCATTTTACGGAATAGCGCCCATAAAAAAGCCCCTGATGTCATGTCAGGGGCTTTTTGTTGCAGAAAGGATCAGCCTTCTGCTTGTACTTCGTCAGCCTGCATGCCTTTCTGGCCTTGAACTGCAACGAAGGTGACCTTCTGGCCTTCCTTCAGGCTTTTGAAGCCGTTGCCTTGAATAGCGCGGAAATGCACGAACAGATCCGGACCGCTTTCTGGAGTGATAAAACCAAACCCTTTCTCGTCGTTAAACCACTTGACGGTACCGCTCTGACGATCAGCCATTTTCTTATTTCCTTGACGCTAAAAATTAATGACAGCCCCTTTCACAGGAAAGAGTACTGGGCTGGGTTGCAGGAAAGTAAGAGACGTCGAACGGGTTGTAGCAAACTTTGGCTACTGCCCAGGTCCAGGTTCCAAGCGACCCATGCAAACACAGTGGGCAAACTCTACGCCAACTAATATAGAAAAAACAAGCCCCGCCAAAAGCCCAGCGTTTACTCGGCCACATGGCACTTCGCTGAATAATGGGAGGCTTGCTTATTCGATAGAACAGGTCACTTGTTATAGGTTAAATCCTATAACGATGACTATCGTCGCTGCACTGTTTTATGGCGGTTGCGTTACAGATTAGTGCACGTTAACGCAACCGCGTTACTTATAGGAACAGTCAATCAGCCACGATAGTAACGTTGCGGCACGAATGGCATTTTACTTACACGAAGTGGCACCTTTTTCCCACGCACCAACGCAGACACTTCGGTGTCCAGCGCGATGAATGCGCTGTCCAGGTAACCCATGGCCAGCGGGCCGCCCAGGCTCGGGCCAAAGCCACCGCTGCACACACTGCCGATCACGGTGCCGTGTTCGTCGACGATCTCTGCACCTTCACGCACCGGGGTGCGTTCCTGGGGCAGCAGACCTACGCGCTTGCGGCTCACACCGGTTTGCTGCTGGGTGAAGATGCGGTCGGCACCCGGGAAGCCACCGGCACGTGCACCGTCGGCGCGACGGGCCTTGGAGATCGCCCACAACAGGCTGGCTTCGATTGGGGTGGTCTCGGTGTTCATGTCGTGACCGTACAGGCACAGGCCGGCTTCCAGGCGCAGCGAGTCACGGGCGCCCAGGCCGATGGCCTGCACTTCGTCCTCGGCCAGCAGGCTGCGTGCCAGGCTTTCGGCGTTGGCCGCGGGCACGGAGATTTCAAAGCCGTCTTCACCGGTGTAGCCGGAGCGGCTGACGTAGCACTCCACGCCCAGCAGGCGCAGGGAGGCGAATTGCATGAAGGTCATCTGGGTGACTTCCGGTGCCAGGCGCGCCAGCACCTTGACCGCCGCCGGGCCTTGCAGGGCGAGCAGGGCGCGCTCTTCGAACAGCGGCTCGATGCTGCATTGATCGCCGATATGCGCACGCAGGTGCGCCAGGTCCTGGTCCTTGCAGGCGGCGTTGACCACCAGGAACAGTTCGTCGTTACCCAGGTTCGCCACCATCAGGTCGTCGAGGATGCCGCCCTGCTCATTGGTGAACATCGCGTAGCGCTGCATGCCGACCGGCAGGTCGATGATGTCGACCGGTACCAGGGTTTCCAGGGCCTTGGCGGCGTTGGCGCCGGTGAGGCGGATCTGGCCCATGTGGGACACGTCGAACAACCCGGCCTGTTCACGGGTGTGCAGGTGCTCCTTCATCACGCCCAGTGGGTATTGCACCGGCATGTCGTAGCCGGCAAAGGGCACCATGCGTGCACCCAACTCGAGGTGCAGGGCGTGCAATGGGGTTTTCAACAGGGTTTCGGTGGACATATTCAGCTCCTGAAAAACGTGCTGGCGCGCCTTTAGGCGTCAGCACTCGATAATGTTGACCGCCAAACCGCCACGGGCGGTTTCCTTGTATTTGCTTTTCATGTCGGCGCCGGTCTGGCGCATGGTGCGGATGACCTTGTCGAGCGAGACGAAGTGTTGCCCGTCGCCACGCAAGGCCATGCGCACCGCATTGATGGCCTTCACCGAGCCCATGGCATTGCGCTCGATGCACGGCACCTGCACCAGCCCGCCAATCGGGTCGCAGGTCAGGCCGAGGTTGTGTTCCATGCCGATCTCGGCGGCGTTTTCCACCTGGGAAACCGTACCGCCCAATACTTCGCACAACGCGCCAGCGGCCATGGAACAGGCCACGCCGACTTCACCCTGGCAACCGACTTCGGCCCCGGAGATCGAGGCGTTTTCCTTGTACAGAATCCCGATGGCGGCGGCGGTGAGCAGAAAGCGCACCACGCCGTCTTCGTTCGCGCCGGGGATAAAGCGCATGTAGTAATGCAGCACCGCCGGCACAATCCCGGCCGCGCCGTTGGTGGGCGCCGTGACCACGCGCCCGCCGTTGGCGTTTTCTTCGTTGACGGCCAGGGCGTACAGGTTGACCCAATCCAGTACCGACAGCGGGTCGCGCAGGGCCGACTCCGGGTTCTTGCACAACTGGCGATGCAAGGCGGCGGCGCGACGCTTGACCTTCAAGCCGCCGGGCAAGATGCCTTCGTTGCGACAGCCGGCTGCCACGCAGTCCTGCATCACCTGCCAGATCTTCAGCAGGCCGGCGCGGGTCTCTGCTTCAGGGCGCCAGGCACTTTCATTGGTGAGCATCACCTGGCTGATGGACAGCCCATAGGTGGTGCAATGGCCGAGCAAGTCCTTGGCATGCTTGAACGGGAACGTCAGGGGCGTGGCGTCTTCGACGATCCGGTCGGCGCCGGCGGCGTCTTCATCCACCACGAAACCGCCGCCGACCGAGTAGTACTCGCGGCTGCGGATCTGGATGCCCGCCGCATCAAAGGCACGAAAGATCATGCCATTGGGGTGGTAGGCCAGCGGTTTGCGAATCATCGCCAGATGTTCTTTCTCGTTGAACGCAATGCTGTGTTCGCCGAGCAGGTTCAAGCGACCGTCGCCGCGCATCTGCGCCAGGCGCGCGGCCACGGTTTCGGTGTTCACGGTGTCCGGGTGTTCGCCTTCCAGGCCCAGCAGCACGGCCTTGTCGCTGCCGTGCCCTTTGCCGGTGGCGCCGAGGGAGCCATAGAGTTCCACCTTGATGCCGGTGGTGGTGCTCAGCAGGTTGTCACGCTTGAGGCCCTCGGCGAACCGAGCGGCCGCGCGCATGGGGCCGACGGTGTGGGAGCTGGAGGGGCCGATGCCAATCTTGAACAGGTCGAACACGCTTAACGACATGAGTTGTTCTCCGGTTTCTTATTATTCATGGGGTCAAAATGTGGGAGGGGGCTTGCCCCCGATAGCGGTGTGTCTGTCACCAGATTGATCAACTGACACTCCGTCATCGGGAGCAAGCCCCCTCCCACATTTGATTGAGTTCAGCCTCGGGTTATGCGTAGCTCTCGATTGAAGGGCATGCGCATACGAGGTTGCGATCACCAAACACGTTGTCGACCCGGCCAACCGGCGGCCAGTACTTGCCTTCGATCAGAGACGCTACCGGGTATACCGCTTGTTCGCGGCTGTAAGGGTGGCTCCATTCGCCCACCAGTTCCGCCGCAGTATGCGGGGCGTTTTTCAGTGGGTTGTCGTCCTTGTCCAGGGTGCCGTTCTCCACTGCGCGGATTTCTTCGCGGATGGCGATCATGGCGTCGCAGAAGCGGTCCAGTTCTTCCTTGGATTCGCTTTCGGTCGGCTCGATCATCAGCGTGCCGGCCACCGGGAACGACATGGTCGGTGCGTGGAAGCCGAAGTCGATCAGGCGCTTGGCCACGTCATCCACGCTGATGCCGCTGCTGTCCTTCAGCGGGCGCAGGTCCAGGATGCATTCGTGCGCCACCAGGCCGTTGCTGCCGGTGTAGAGCACGGGGTAGTGCTCTTCCAGGCGACGGGAAATGTAGTTGGCATTCAGGATCGCCAACTGCGACGCGCGCTTGAGGCCGGCGCCGCCCATCATGCTGATGTACATCCAGGTGATCGGCAAAATGCTCGCGCTGCCGAACGGCGCCGCACACACCGCGCCTTCCTTGCGCGCCATGGCCGCGTGGCCGGGCAGGAACGGCGTGAGGTGGGACTTGACGCCAATCGGGCCAACGCCCGGGCCGCCACCGCCGTGGGGGATGCAGAAGGTCTTGTGCAGGTTCAGGTGGGACACGTCGCCGCCGAACTTGCCCGGGGCACAGAGGCCGACCATGGCGTTCATGTTGGCGCCGTCGATGTACACCTGGCCGCCGTTGTCGTGAACGATGCCGCAGATTTCGCGGATGCCTTCTTCGAACACGCCGTGGGTGGACGGGTAGGTGATCATCAGTGCCGCGAGGTGTTCGCGGTGCTCGATGGCCTTGGCGCGCAGGTCTTCGATGTCGACGTTGCCACGGGCATCGCAGGCGGTGACGACCACGCGCATACCGGCCATGTTGGCGGTCGCCGGGTTGGTACCGTGGGCCGACGACGGGATCAGGCAGATGTCGCGACGCTCTTCGCCACGGCTCTGGTGATAGGCACGGATCGCCAACAGGCCGGCGTATTCACCCTGGGAACCGGCGTTCGGTTGCAGCGAGATAGCGTCGTAACCGGTGGCCGCGCAGAGCATGGCTTCCAGCTCGGAGGTCAGTTGCAGGTAACCGCTACTTTGCTCGGCCGGGGCGAACGGGTGCAGGGCACCGAATTCGGCCCAGGTCACTGGGATCATTTCGCTGGCGGCGTTGAGCTTCATGGTGCATGAGCCCAGCGGGATCATGGTGCGGTCCAGGGCCAGGTCTTTGTCCGCCAGCTTGCGCAGGTAGCGCATCAGCTCGGTTTCGGAGTGATAACGGTTGAACACCGGGTGGCTGAGGATCGGCGACTGGCGCAGCAATGCGGCAGGCATGTTGCTGTCCACGGCGGTGTTGAAGTCCGGCAGGGCTTTGCCCGCAGCGAAGAGCGCCCACAGGGTTTCGATATCGGCTTGGGTGGTGGTTTCGTCGACCGACAGGCCAACCCGCTCAGCATCCACCACGCGCAGGTTGATGCGCTGGGTGCGGGCCTTGTCGTGCAGTGCGCCAGTGTCGGCGCCGGAGTGCAGGGTCAGGGTGTCGAAGAAGTGTTCCTGCTCGACCTTGAGGCCCAGTGCGGTCAAGCCCTTGGCGAGGATCGCGGTCAGGTGATGAATGCGGTTGGCGATCTGGGTCAGGCCCTTGGGCCCGTGGTACACGGCGTACATGCTGGCGATGTTGGCGAGCAGCACTTGGGCGGTGCAGATGTTGCTGGTGGCTTTCTCGCGGCGAATATGTTGCTCGCGGGTCTGCATGGCCAGGCGCAGGGCCGGCTTGCCGAAGCGGTCTACCGACACACCGACGAGACGCCCCGGCATGTCGCGCTTGAACGCATCCTTGGTGGAGAAGTACGCCGCGTGCGGGCCACCGAAGCCCAGCGGGACGCCGAAGCGTTGCGCGCTGCCGATGGCCACGTCGGCGCCGAACTCACCCGGTGGGGTCAGCAGGGTCAGGGCCAGCAGGTCGGCGGCCACGGCCACCAAGGCGTTGGCGGCGTGGAAGCGCTCGGTCAGCGCGCGGTAGTCGAACACGTCACCGTTGCTGGCCGGGTATTGCAGCAGGGCGCCGAAAAACGCGCTGACGTCGGTCAGTTCGCGTTCATCGCCCACGACCACGTCAATGCCCAGCGGCTCGGCACGCGTGCGCAGTACATCGAGGGTTTGCGGGTGGCTGTGGATAGAGGCGAAGAAGGCGTTGCTGCCCTTGTTCTTGCTCAGGCGCTTGCAGAAGGTCATGGCTTCGGCGGCGGCGGTGGCTTCATCCAGCAGCGAAGCGTTGGCGATCGGCAGGCCGGTGAGGTCGCTGATCAGGGTCTGGAAGTTCAGCAGCGCTTCCAGGCGGCCTTGGGAAATCTCTGGCTGGTAGGGGGTGTAGGCGGTGTACCAGGCCGGGTTTTCCAGCAGGTTGCGCAGGATCGGCGACGGCGTATGGCAGTTGTAGTAGCCCTGGCCGATGTAGGTCTTGAACAGTTGGTTCTGGCTGGCAATGGCCTTGATCTTGGCCAGGGCCTCGGCTTCGCTCAGGCCGTCTTCCAGGCCGAGCACGCTGGTGCCCTTGATGCTTTCCGGGATCACGCTGGCGCTCAGGGCTTCCAGGGAATCGAAGCCCAGGCTGGCGAGCATTTGCTGCTCATCTTGCGGGCGCGGGCCGATGTGGCGGGCGATGAATTCGTTGGCGGTGCTCAAGTTGATCGTCATGGCGCGCTCCTCAGGCTTCAGCGTTGGCTTTGATCAGGCGGTCGTACGCGTCCTGATCCAACAGTTTAGCTACCGCCCCGGCATCGGCCGGTTTAAAGCGGAAGAACCAGCCTGCGCCCATCGGGTCTTCGTTGACCAGTTCCGGGCTGCCATCGAGCTTGTCGTTCACTTCCAGCACTTCACCGTCCAGCGGCATGTACACGCCGCTGGCGGCCTTGACCGATTCTACGGTGGACGCTTCAGCGCCCTTGGCGTAGGCCTGCAACTCCGGCAGTTGCACGAAAACCACATCACCCAGCGCGTCCTGTGCGAAAGCGGTGATACCCACGGTGACGCTGCCGTCAGCTTCGGCGCGCAGCCATTCGTGATCTTCAGTGAAACGCAACTCGCTCATGGAAACTCCTCAGGGCCAGATTCGTCTGGCGGACGGGATTGGAATAATGGGGAGTTACTTAGCAATATCGCGGCCAATCTTATTAATTCGTTATAAATCAACAAGTTAATAAATTTGGTTATAGGCTTATACGTTTCCACTGTAGCGATTTCGCTACAGTCAGGCCTGGGAAAAAAAGCCTATGTGGATCAAAGCCTTGGATGGCGCGCAAAAAACAGGGTTGTAGCGAAATCGTTACGCTGTAGCGCTTTCAGTACAGCGGATGTCGTTCTCAGACCCTTTTTGAAACGCAACCCGGTAGGCGTCCAGCTCAGGACTTATTGGGTATGCCGTACTTGCGCAATCGATGGGCGATGGCCGTGTGGGAGGTTTGCAGGCGACTGGCCAATTGCCGGGTCGAGGGATAGCTGGCGTAGAGTTTCTCCAGCAGGCCGCGTTCGAAATCCTCGACCGCCTGTTCGAGGCTGTCGATTTCACCGTCGCTTTGGCGGGCCACCGAGGTGCCGGCAATGTCCAGGTCGCCGATGTCCACCAGGCTGCTTTCGCAAATGGCGGCGGCGCGGAAGATCACGTTCTGCAGCTGGCGCACATTGCCCGGCCAACGGTTGCCCAACAGCGCCGGATAGGTGCCGGGCGCCAGGCGACACACCGGGCGCTGGATCTGCGCGCAGGCCTGCTGCATGAAGTAACGGGCCAGCAACAGGATGTCCTGGCCGCGTTCGCGCAGCGGCGGCACTTCGACGTTGAGCACGTTGAGACGGTAGAACAGGTCTTCGCGAAAGGTGCCTTCGCTGACCATTTTTTCCAGGTTGCGGTGGGTGGCGCTGAGGATGCGCACATTGACCTTCACTTCGCGGTCGCCGCCCACCCGACGGAAGCTGCCGTCGTTGAGAAAACGCAGCAGCTTGGCCTGCAAATACGGTGACATTTCGCCGATTTCATCGAGGAACACCGTGCCCTGGTTGGCCAGCTCCATCAGCCCCGGCTTACCGCCGCGCTGGGCGCCGGTAAAGGCGCCGGGGGCGTAACCGAACAATTCGCTTTCGGCGAGGTTCTCCGGCAATGCGGCGCAGTTCAACGCCAGGAACGGTGCACTGTAGCGCGCGCTGATGGCGTGGCAGGCTCGCGCCACCAATTCCTTGCCGGTGCCGGTTTCGCCCTGGATCAACAGCGGTGCATCCAGCGCGGCCACCCGTTGCGCGCGGGCCTTGAGGGTGCGGATCGCCGGTGATTCGCCCAATAGCGCGTCAAAGCCTTCGGCATGGTCGTGGTGCAGCGCCGACAGTTGTTCACCGATGCGGTTCGGCTGGTACAGCGTGAGCAGGGCGCCGGCATCGGTGATTGGCGTGGCGTCCAGCAAGAGGGTCTGGCCGTTGACGCTGATCTCGCGCAGGGGCAGGCGAAAGCCCTGTTCCAGCAAGGTGTCCAGCAACGCCGGGTCGTTGAACAGCTCGGTGATGCTTTCCCCCGCCGGTTCGCGCCCGTACAGCGCGATCAGTGCCGGGTTGGCCAGCAGGATCGTGCCCGCGCTGTCCAGCGCCAGCACCGGGTCGGTCATGGCCGCCAGCAGGGCGTCGAGTTGCAGGTGACGGCGTTGGCCAGGGAGGATGTCTACCACCGTCACCGCCTGTACACCGTGCACGCTGAACAGCGCGTCGCGCAGCTCTTCGAGCACCTCGGCGCTCAGCGTCGGGGCGTCGATGTAGACGTTGGGCGGCACCATTTCCACCGCATCCAGGTTGAGATTGCGCCCACCAAGCAAGGCCAGGACTTCCTGGGTAATGCCGACGCGGTCGATGAAGCTGACGTGGATACGCATGGGGCGGTTAGCAATTCTGGAGAGCGGGAGGCGGCAAGTATGCCTTGGAGCGGGGCACAGGTGAAATCTGACAAATAATGGAGATCAAAATGTGGGAGGGGGCAAGCCCCCTCCCACATTTTGCACAGTGTTATGTCAGTGCAAGCGCATTACGCCAAGTGTTCAGGCTTGACCGGGTCGCCGGATTTCACATCCAGTTGATGCCGCACATCCTCGAACATCTGGTCGTACTGCTTGTGCATCGAGCCATTCAACACCGCAATCTTCGGCATCCCATACTTCTGCGCGATGTTCATCGCATGCCGGGCAAAGTCGAATGCCTGGTCCTTGGGTAGAAAGAACTCTTCCTTGAGATCCTTGCCCTGCACCGAGCCGTGCAGCTTGAACAGCATGCCCTTGCCTTCCTTTGGGTCCTGGCTGACTTCGTAATCGATGCACAGGTTGTAGCTGTAGTCGTCCTTGTTAAGGGCGTGACGTTCGACGTGCAGGTGACCGGGTTCAAAGGTGGCCATAGGCGTATCTCCTCTACTTCACAGATAGGTGATGCCAGGTGTTGCCGTGCTGATGCGCGTGCCGGCGCTGCCCTGGACGATGGCTTCGATGTCGGAGAGTGAACCGATCACTGCGGTTTTGCCAGTCTGGCGGGCAAACTCGCAGGCGGCCTGCACCTTGGGGCCCATGGAGCCGGCGGCGAAGCCGAGTTTCTCCATGTCGTCGGGGTGGGCCTGGCCGATGGCTTTCTGGGTCGGCTTGCCGAAGTCGATAAAAGCAGCGTTGACGTCGGTGGCGATCACCAGCAAATCGGCGTCCAGTTGCGAGGCCAGCAACGAGGAGCACAGGTCTTTGTCGATCACCGCTTCGATGCCTTTGAGCTTGCCGTCTTCACCGTACATGGTCGGGATACCGCCACCACCGGCGCAGATCACGATGGCGCTTTTTTCCAGCAGCCACTTGATCGGGCGAATCTCAAAGATGCGTTTGGGCTGTGGGCTGGCCACGACGCGGCGATATTTATCGCCATCCGGGGCGATGGTCCAGCCTTTCTCGGCGGCGAGTTTTTCCGCTTCGGCCTTGGAGTACACCGGGCCGATGGGTTTGGTCGGGTTCTGGAAGGCCGGGTCCTTGGCGTCCACTTCCACCTGGGTGAGCAGGGTGGCGAACGGCACTTCGAAGTCCAGCAGGTTGCCCAGTTCCTGTTCGATGATGTAGCCGATCATGCCTTCGGTTTCGGCACCGAGCACGTCCAGCGGGTACGGCGAAACGCTGGTGTAGGCTGCTGCCTGCAACGACAGCAGGCCGACCTGCGGGCCATTGCCGTGGGCGATGACCAACTCGTTGCCGGCATGGATCTTGGCGATCTGTTCGGTGGCGATGCGGATATTGGCGCGTTGGTTGTCTGCGGTCATGGGTTCACCACGGCGCAGGAGGGCGTTGCCGCCCAGGGCTACGACGATGCGCATAATGCAATCCTTCTATGGGTGTGAACACAGAGGCCAATGTGGGAGGGGGCTTGCTCCCGATAGCGGTATGTCAGGCAACTTATCTGTAGCTGATCCGCCGCCATCGGGGGCAAGTCGAATCGTCGCACCGCCCCTCCCACATTTGACCGTGTAGCCTTTAGATATCCGCGAGTGCCGACACCAGGATCGCCTTGATGGTGTGCATGCGGTTTTCCGCTTGCTCAAAGGCGATGTTGGCCGGCGACTCGAAGACTTCCTCGGTCACTTCCACGCCATTGGCCAGGTTCGGATACCGCGCGGCGATGTCCTTGCCGACTTTGGTTTCGCTGTTATGGAACGCCGGCAGGCAGTGCATGAATTTCACCCGAGGGTTGCCCGAGGCTTTCATCATCTTGGCGTTGACCTGGTACGGCAGCAGTTGCTCGATGCGTTCGTCCCACGCTTCCACCGGTTCACCCATGGACACCCAGATATCGGTGTGGATGAAGTCCACGCCCTTGACTGCTTCCTTCGGGTCTTCGGTGATGGTGATGCGCGCGCCGCTTTCTTCGGCAAACGCCTGGCACTGTTTGATGAAGTCTTCGTGGGGCCACAGGGCTTTCGGCGCGCCGATGCGCACGTCCATGCCGAGCTTGGCGCCGATCATCAGCAGCGAGTTACCCATGTTGTAGCGAGCGTCGCCCAGGTAGGCGTAGCTGATGTCATGCAGCGGCTTGTCGCTGTGCTCGCGCATGGTCAGGGTGTCGGCGATCATTTGGGTCGGGTGGAATTCGGCGGTGAGGCCGTTGAACACCGGCACGCCGGCGAACTTGGCCAGCTCTTCGACGATTTCCTGCTCGAAGCCACGGTACTCAATGGCGTCGAACATGCGGCCGAGGACGCGGGCGGTGTCTTTCATGCTTTCTTTGTGGCCGATCTGCGACGACACCGGGTCGATGTAGGTGACGTGGGCACCCTGGTCGTGGGCTGCCACTTCGAAGGCGCAACGGGTGCGGGTCGAGGTTTTTTCGAAGATCAGCGCGATGTTCTTGCCTTGCAGGTGCGGACGCTCGGTGCCGGTGTATTTGGCGCGCTTGAGGTCGCGGGACAGGTCCAGCAGGTAATTCAGCTCGCGGGTGGTGTGGTGCATCAGCGAGAGCAGGCTGCGGTTGCGCATATTGAAAGCCATGATGGATCTCCTTAGGTTTCGGTTATCCCCTTGGCCACTGCTGGATAAGCAGCGGCCAAGGCCAAAAAATTAATAGTCGATTGGGTCGCGGATGATCGGGCAGGTCATGCAGTGGCCGCCGCCACGGCCACGGCCGAGTTCACCGGCGCTGATGGTGATGACTTCCACGCCGGCCTTGCGCAGCAGGGTGTTGGTATAGGTGTTGCGGTCGTAGCCGATCACTACGCCAGGCTCCACGGCCACCACGTTGTTGCCGTCGTCCCACTGCTCGCGTTCGGCGGCGAAGCTGTTGCCGCCGGTCTCGACCACGCGCAGGGCCTTGAGGTTGAGCGCTGCGGCCACGGTCTCGAGGAAGTTGGTTTTTTCGCGCTGAATGTCGATGCCGTGGGGTTTGCTTTCGTCAGGGCGCAGGGTGAAGGGCACGATCTGGTTGACCACTTCGGGGAAGATGGTCACCAGGTCGCGGTCGCAGAAGCTGAACACGGTGTCGAGGTGCATCGCTGCGCGGGATTTCGGCAGGCCGGCAACGATCACGCGCTCCACGGCTTTGTTCTTGAACAGGTTGCGCGCCAGTTGGCCGATGGCCTGGTGGGACGAACGCTCGCCCATGCCGATCAACACGACGCCATTGCCAATCGGCATGACGTCACCGCCCTCCAGCGTGGCGGCACCGTGTTCCTGGTCGGGGTCGCCGTACCAGATCTGGAAGTCCGCGTTGGTGAACTCGGGGTGGAATTTGTAGATGGCGCTGGCCAGCAGGGTTTCCTGGCGTCGCGCCGGCCAGTACATCGGGTTGAGCGTCACGCCGCCGTAGATCCAGCAGGTGGTGTCGCGGGTGAACTGGGTGTTGGGCAGCGGCGGCAGAATGAAACTGGCGTGGCCGAGGAAGTCGCGGAACATCTCGATGGTCTTGCCACCGAAGCTGCTCGGCAGGTCATCGGCCGACACGCCGCCGATCAGGAACTCGGCGATCTTGCGCGGCTCAAGGCTGCGCAGCCAGGAGCTGACTTCCTCGACCAGGCCCAGGCCCACGGTGTTGGAGGTGATCTTGCGTTCCAGGATCCAGTCCAGGGCCTCGGGGTTCGCAACGATGTCGGTCAGCAGGTTGTGCATTTCCAGCACATCAATATCCCGCTCGCGCATCTTGGTTACGAAGTCGAAATGGTCGCGCTTGGCCTGGGCCACCCACAACACGTCATCGAACAGCAGTTCATCGCAGTTATTCGGGGTCAGCCGTTGGTGGGCCAAACCTGGGGAGCACACCATGACTTTGCGCAGTTTGCCGGCTTCGGAATGAACGCCGTACTTAACTTTTTCCGTGGTCATTACAGATCCTCCAAGGAGCAACAATTACAGAGTCAGGAAGCCGTCGTAGAGGCCATAGGCAGCCACCAGGGCGCCAATGACTACCGCGGCGAAAATCAGCTTCTCGACGTTGGTGAAAATCGGTTTGCCCAGTTCATGCTTGGCCTTGGCGAACAGGATCACGCCGGGGGCATAGAGCAGGGCGGACAACAGCAGGTACTTGGTGCCGCCGGCGTAGAGCAGCCAGACCGCGTAGATCAGCGCAACCGCGCCGATGAACAGGTCTTTCCTGCGTTCCTTGAGGGCGTTTTCGTAGGTTTCGCCGCGCACCGCCAGCAGCAGGGCGTAGGCCGCCGACCACAGGTAAGGCACCAGGATCATCGAGGTGGCGAGGTAGATCAGCGACAGATAGGTACTGGCGGAAAACAGCGTGATCACCAGGAATATCTGGACCATGGCGTTGGTCAGCCACAGGGCGTTGGCCGGCACGTGGTTGGCGTTTTCGCGGCGCAAAAACTCCGGCATGGTGTGGTCCTTGGCGGCGGCGAACATGATCTCCGCACACAGCAGCACCCACGACAGCAGCGCCCCCAGCAACGAGATGATCAAGCCGACGCTGATCAGCACCGCACCCCAGTGGCCCACCACATGTTCCAGCACGGCGGCCATCGATGGGTTCTGCAACTTGGCCAATTCCGGTTGGGTCATGATGCCCAGGGACAGCACGTTCACCAGCATGAGGAACAACAGCACAGTGATAAAACCGATCACGGTGGCCTTGCCGACATCGCTGCGTTTTTCGGCGCGTGCCGAGAATATGCTCGCGCCTTCGATACCGATGAACACCCACACGGTGACCAGCATCATCTTGCGCACTTGGTTCATCACGCTGCCCAGGTCCGGGTTTTTCAGGCCCCAGATGTCAGCGGTGAAGATGTCCAGTTTGAATGCGAACACGGCGATCAACACGAAGAGCACCAGCGGCACCACTTTGGCGACGGTGGTCACCAGGTTGATGAACGCCGCTTCCTTGATCCCGCGCAGCACCAGAAAGTGCACGGCCCACAGCAACACCGACGCGCCGATTACCGCCGCAGGCGTATTGCCTTCGCCGAAGATCGGGAAGAAATAACCGAGGGTGCTGAACAGCAGTACGAAGTAACCGACGTTGCCCAGCCAGGCGCTGATCCAGTAACCCCAGGCAGACGAAAAGCCCATGTAGTCACCGAAGCCGGCCTTGGCGTAGGCGTAGACACCGCCGTCCAGATCAGGTTTGCGGTTGGCCAGGGTCTGGAAGACGAAGGCCAGGGTCAACATGCCCACGGCGGTAATTACCCAACCGATCAATACCGCGCCAACATCGGCACTGGCGGCCATGTTTTGCGGCAGAGAGAAGATCCCGCCGCCAATCATTGAGCCAACGACAAGTGCAACCAGTGCACCCAATCGAAGTTTTCCGGGAGATTCAGACATTGCATAACTCCAATGCAGGAGAAGAGAGACCACAGAATAATTCCGTGCGCTAATCAAACAGCTGACTCAGATCACTTCATTGGCACATTCCATTGTGAATTAATGACTTAAGGGGGAAAGCTGCGAGCAATACCTTCCCCCCGCAAAGTCTCGTTCCAGAGCGATTTCTGCGTTTTTGTTTATTATTTAGTTCGCGGTGTGGACGTTTGAAACTAGACCCTTTTACTGAATGCGCAAGTTTTTCCAAAAGGCGACAATAAATGACTGGGAAACGACAAAATAGTGGCCGTATTTAAATTCTAAATAAGCCTAAACTAGATAAACTGTCATGCCGTTGAGTTATGAGCGGGTGGTTTTATCGCTGTCTTTAATAAACGCTAAACTCGCTGACTTAATGAGTTGAGTTCAGGGTTGTCAGCTCAATTTTTATTTAGGAGTCTGCATGTCTCAACCGGCCCAGAAACTACGGCTTGGCGCCCTGATTGCCCTGGTGGTGGGGTCGATGATCGGCGGCGGGATCTTCTCGCTGCCGCAGAACATGGCCGCGCGTGCGGAGGTGGGCGCGGTGTTGATCGGTTGGGCGATCACAGCCGTGGGTATGCTGACCCTGGCCTTCGTCTTCCAGACCCTGGCCAATCGCAAGCCTGAACTGGATTCCGGGGTGTATGCCTACGCCAAGGCCGGTTTCGGCGACTACATGGGGTTTTCATCGGCCTGGGGCTACTGGATCAGCGCCTGGATGGGCAACGTCGGTTATTTCGTGCTGCTGTTCAGCACCCTGGGCTATTTTTTCCCGGTATTCGGCCAAGGCAACACGCCCGTCGCCATCGGCTGCGCATCGTTGCTGCTATGGGCCGTGCACTTCCTGGTACTGCGCGGGATCAAGGAAGCCGCGTTCATCAACCAGGTCACCACCGTGGCCAAGCTGGTGCCGCTGTTGATGTTCGTGGTCATCGCCGCCGTGGCGTTCAAGGCCGATATCTTCACGGCTGACATCTGGGGCCTGGGCAAGCCGCAATTCGGCAGTGTCGTGGACCAGGTGCGCAACATGATGCTGGTCACGGTGTTTGTGTTTATCGGCATTGAAGGCGCCAGCGTGTATTCGGCGCGCGCCGAGAAGCGCGCGGACGTGGGGCGGGCCACCGTGATCGGTTTTCTCGGCGTACTGGCGCTGCTGGTGTTGGTCAACCTGCTGTCCCTCGGGATCATGAGCCAGCCGGAGCTGGCCCAACTGCAAAACCCGTCCCTGGCCGGTGTGCTCGAGCATATCGTCGGGCCCTGGGGCGCGTTGCTGATCAGTATCGGCCTGGCGGTTTCATTGCTGGGCGCCTTGTTGTCCTGGGCGTTGCTGTGTGCCGAAATCCTCTACGCCACCGCCCACGACAAGACCATGCCGGCCTTCCTCAAGAAGGAAAACGCCAACCAGGTGCCGGTCAACGCCCTATGGCTGACCAACGTAATGATCCAAGTCTTCCTGGTGATCACGCTGTTTTCCCACAGCACCTACACCACGCTGATTTACCTGGCGTCGTCGATGATCCTGGTGCCGTACCTGTGGTCGGCGGCGTATGCCGTGCTGTTGAGCGGGCGCGGTGAAACCTACGAAGGTGCGCACCGTCATCGCATCAAGGACCTGCTGGTGGGGTTGATCGCCCTGGGTTACGCGGTGTGGCTGCTTTACGCCGGGGGGCTGAAATACCTGCTGCTGTCGGCGCTGTTGTATGCGCCGGGCGTGATCCTGTTCGCCCTGGCCAAGCGCGAACAGGGCCAGCCGTTGTTTACCCACGTTGAGAAGGGCATTTTCAGCTGCGTGATCGCCGGTGCAGGGCTGGCGGCGTATGGGTTGTACAGCGGGGTGTTGTCGTTGTGATGGGGTGACGGTACCGGGCTCATCGGGAGCAAGTCCCACATTCTGAATATGTTCACAAATCAAAGTGTGGGAGGGGGCTTGCTCCCGATAGCGGCAGTACAGTCACCATTGAGGCCGGTGCGAGCCCAATTCTCCAGCCGGCAAATCCCATTGCAAGGGTGTGCCACTGATGATTACCGGCGGCAACAGCCTGTGGGCCTGGCCCCAAGCTGTCTGTTCCACCACCAAACCTTGATCCTCCAACTCTTCCGTCCGCAACCCAGGCTGCTCCGGCACTTGGCCTGCCTCCACGAGTAACTTCGCGGTGCGTGCCAACGACAACCGCGACGAGCCGCCACGACCCGATCTCAACCGTTCGCTCAAGGCCTGAATCGCACTGGCCGCCATCAGGTACCCGGTCGCATGATCCAGCGCCTGCAACGGCAGCGGCAGCGGTTTATCCGCGTGTTTCCAGAGCATGCCCGCCTCGGCGATCCCGCTGCTCATCTGCACCAGGCTGTCGAAGCCCCGGCGATTACGCCAAGGGCCGCTCCAGCCGTAGGCGTTGAGGCTGACGTCGATCAGGCCGGGCGCGATGTGTTGCAGTTCCGGGACGGTGTAGCCCAGCTGCTCCAGGGCGTCAGCGCGGTAACCGTGGAACAGGATGTCGGTGTCCTTGAGCAAGCGCTCGAAAATCAGCCGACCTTCGGACGTTTTCAGGTCCAGGCGTGCGCAGCGTTTGCCCAGGGTCATTTCCGGGACCACGCCGGGTTCGTTCCAGGTGGGGGAGTCGATGCGCAGCACATCCGCGCCGAGGCCGGCAAGAAAACGACTGGCCACCGGGCCGGCCAGCACACGGGTCAAATCCAGCACCTTGAGGCCGGCCAGCGGGCGTGCCACCGAGCCGTGCCAAGGTTTATCGGTGGTGGTTTCGAAAGTCTGGCGTTGGACCAAATCCTCGGCGTTCACCGCCAACCCTTGCGGGTGTTGCTGCCAGGCCTGCCATGCACGCATCTGCGCCGCGCAGCCACCTTGGTCGACAATCGCCTGTTCCAGTTCGGCGGCGTTCCACGCCGCGACCTTGCCGGCCATCTCGGCGCGGTCGGCGACCTTGCCCAGCACCCGCTCGGCGGCGGCGCGGTGATGAGGTGCGTTGGTATGCAGGCGAATCCAGCCATCGGCGCTGGCGTAGTCGCCGGCCACCGGGTCCCACAGTGGCGGCACTTGCCAGCCTATCGGGCGGATCGAGGAAGAAAACCAGAAAGAGGCGAGGCGTCGGTCCACGGTCACGCCGGGTAAGCGTCCGGTCATCTCCAGCACAAGCTGGGCGACGGCCTGCCCGGCGGCGCCGATGCTGGTACTGGCCAGTTCGGTGACAGCGTAGGTCGAGGGCAGGGCGCCAGCCTCGGTGAAGGTCAGCGGGGTGTGGGGTAGATCGAGTGCGGCTTGGATGGAAGTCAGCAGGTCAGTCATCAAAGGCCCTCCGTAAGAGAAGGGCCACTATAGAAGATCATCACACCGGCGTGGCAACCCCCGGCTCCAACGGCAGGTCGATACTGGCGATAAAACCACCGTCTGGATGATTGGCCAGGATCAGGCTGCCACCGTGGCGTTCGGCCGCGCGTCGGGCAATCGCCAGGCCCAGGCCGTGGCCTTGGGCCGTCTGGCCGGGCGCGCGGTAGAACGGTTCACCGAGTTGGTTCAGGTGTTCGGCTTCCACACCGGGGCCATGGTCGCGCACGCTGATCAGGATACGTTCGCCGTGGCGCTGTGCATGCAACTCGATCGGTTGCCCCGGCGGGTTGAAGCGTTGGGCATTGCGCAGCAGGTTATCCACAGCCCGTTCGATCATGGTCGGCCAGCCCTTCAGGTGCAGGTCGGGGTCGGTGCGCAGTTGCACCAGTTGGTCCGGAGCGCTGAGCTGTGCATCCTTTTGCAGGGTTTTGAGCAGGGGGATGAGGTCGACGTCTTCGGCGCTGGCATTGTCGGCATCGACGCGGGCCAGTACCAGGATTTCGCTGATCAGGGCTTCCAAACGGTCGCATTCGCGGGTCAGGCGTGGCCAGAGTTTCTCCCGTTCTTCGGCGCTGGCGCGTTCGGCCAGGGCCAGGGCGATGCGCAGGCGCGCAAGGGGCGAGCGCAGTTCGTGGGACACATCGCGCAGTAACTGGCGCTGGCTGCCAATCAGGCTTTGCAGGCGCGCGCCCATGCGGTTGAAGTCGGTGGCCAGTACGCCGAACTCATCGCGGCGGTTAGCCAGTTGCGCCAGGCTGTTTTGCTGGTAGGTGGCCTGGCCGAGGTCATGCACGGCGCCGCGCAGGCGGCTTAGTGGGCGCGTGATGGACAAGGTGACGAACAGGCTGAACAAGGTCAGCACCACCAGGGCAATCGTCAGTGCGCTCAAGGGCCATGTCAGGCTGCTGCGGTGCCACTCGTCCAGCTCCGGGTGCGGGATGCGGTAGATCAACAGGTACGTGTCGCCGGTCTTGTCGCTGGTGTACTCGGCGGTCAGGCGCCGCCAGGGCAGATGGCCTTCCTTGCTGTCGTTCTGCCGGGCTTCAAAGGCGGCGGCGCGGCGAGGGAAGGTGCCGCGCACTACCGGCTCACCGCTTTCGTTGAGCACTTGCACGTCGATGTGGTACTGGCGCTTGCGTTGTTGCAGCAGGTCTTGGGCCGCATCCTCGCCCTGGGCTTCGTAGAGTTGGGTCCACTCTTGCGCCAGGTTATTGAGACCGGGGTGGCGGCTGAGAATCCAGGCATCCTGGTTAAGCATGTGCCCAAGCAGGATCGACAACCCGGCAACCAAGGCGATGGCCAGCCAGAAACTGGCCAGGATGCGCCAGAACAATGAACGCACAGGAAACCCTCAAACAGGAAAAGCCCAGTGGCGGGGGCCACTGGGCTGGGAGCGCTAACGCGGGTGCATTATTGCGCTTTTTGCGGCTGTTGCGCTTTCCAGGCTTGGAATTCCTTCCATTCGGCACGACGCTGTTCTTGCTTCTTGACGATCTCGTCGAACTTCTTCTGTTGGTCAGGCTTGAGCACGGCACGGATGTCGGCCTGGGTTTTCTGCTTGCCGGCGGCGATTTCATCCTGCATGGCTTTCTGGTCGGCGGCTGGCAGTTTGTCCAGGTACTTTTTGACCAGGTCTTTACGAGCGTGCCATTGGTCGCCCATCAGCTTGCCGATTTGCTCGCGCTGTTCGCGGCTCAGGTCCAGTTGGCTGAAGGGGCCGCCTTTGCCGCGCGGACCGTGTTCACCGCCGTGGCCCGGTCCACCCATTATGTGGCCTTCAGGGCCGCCCATCGGGCCTGGGCCTTCAGGCATTGCGGCCATGGCAACGGTCGGCAGGGCGGCGGCGAACATCAAAGCGATAAGGGTCTTGCGCATGGTGATTCTCCTGTCTCTATTCCGGTGAGTCCGGATGTGAGTAGATTACGGAGATCAAGGTCAGCGGCGGTCAGGAGAGGGTAAAGGTTTGGTAAGGGGGGCGGCAGCTGCAAGTTTTTAGCTGGAAGCGGCAAGTAACAGCTTTTCACTTGCCGCTTGTAGCTTGCAACTTATAGCTGCCTCTAGAGGCTGTAATAGTAGCCCCGGCTACGCAACGCCACGATCCGTGGCCGGCCATCCGGGTGCGGGCCGATCTTCTTGCGCAGGTTGCTGACGTGCATGTCCAGGCTGCGATCGTAAAGGGTCAGCTTGCGGCCCAGGGCGATCTGCGCCAGTTCCTGCTTGTCCAGCGGTTCGCCGGGCTGGCGCAATAACGCTTCCAGCAGGCGGCTTTCGGAGACGGTGAGGGTGAATTCCTGTTCATCGATGCTGACCACGCCACGCACCGGGCTGAAGCACAGGTCGCCCAGTTCCAGTTGGCTGGACACGGCGGTCGGGTGGCTGCGGCGTAATACCGCGCGCAGGCGAGCGGTGAGTTCGCGAGGGTCGCAGGGCTTGGCCAGGTAGTCGTCGGCGCCCAGTTCCAGGCCGAGGATGCGGTCCAGTGGTTCGCCCCGCGCCGAGAGCATCAGCACCGGCAACTCCGGGTGGTCGTTGCGCAATTGCTTGAGCAGCTCCAGGCCGCTGCCGTCGGGCAGCATCACGTCGAGCACAACCGCTGCCGGGGCGCTGTCGGCCAAGGCCTTGCGCGCGCTCAAGCCATCGTGGCAGGCGCGCACCTGGAAGCCTTCCTGGCTCAGCCAACTGGTCAGCAGCTCGCAGAGCTCCTGGTCATCATCTATCAGTAACAGCTCGCTCATGACTCACTCAATTTAGCCATTGTCGACGGCGACGGTGCCCACCGCTGGCGAAGATCCCGCACAGCAAGGCGATCAGTGCGACGGCCCCACCGGTGACGAACCATTGTTGTTGCTCGGTCAGCCATCGGGTCAAGGCGACGCCCTGTGAATCTTTGAGTTGCTGGGCCAGGCGTTGGTTCTCTTGGCGAAGGCGACTCAATTGAGCGCTTTCGCGGGCAGCATCCGCGCTCTGCAGTTGCTTGCCCAGTTCTTCACGCTGCCGCTCGCTTTCTTTCAAGCGTTGCTGCAACTCGGTGATCTGGGCGCCGGCACTCAAGGACAGGGGCGTGGAACTGCCGGTGTTCGAGGTTTCTTCAGCGTGGGCCGTAGCCCCGATCATTAACACTGCCAACAGACACAACTGACGTAAGCGCATCGGAACTCCTGATTCCACACGAATATTCAGAATGTTGTCGGCAGGTTACCGAGAATAATGAGCAATTAGGAGTGCGCCGGCCTCAATAGGTTCGGCGCAGCCAGGATCAAGGCAGGACTTGCTTGAAGGGTTTGACCGCCACATCGGCGTAGACACCGGCTGCGACATAGGGATCGGCCTTGGCCCAGGCCTGGGCATCGGCCAGTGACGCAAACTCGGCGACGATCAGGCTACCGGTAAAACCGGCGTCGCCCGGGTCGTTGCTGTCCACGGCCGGGTGCGGGCCGGCCAGCACAATGCGGCCTTCGGCTTGCAGCACCTTCAGGCGCTCCACGTGAGCCGGGCGTACAGACAGGCGTTTTTCCAACGAGTTGGCAACATCGGTGGCAATGATGGCGTAGAGCATGTCAGTCCTCGGTTTTCGGCGTAGTAGGCTCGGTGTCATGCAGGTGGCGCGACAGGTAGATGCCCTGGGCGACCAGGAACAGCACGGTCATGCCCAGGCTGCCGAACACTTTGAAGTCGACCCAGTAGTCCTGGAAGGTAAACGCCACGAACAGGTTGGCGGCGCCGCAGAAGATGAAAAACGCGATCCAGGCCACGTTCAAGCGTGTCCACACCGGTTCCGGCAGGGTCAGCGCGTGGCCCATGATCCGCTTGATCAGCAGGCGATCACCGATGAAGTGGCTGCCGATGAACGCCAGGGCGAACAGCCAGTTCACCACCGGCGCTTTCCATTTAAGGAAGGTTTCGCTGTGGAAGGCCAGGGTCAGGCTGCCGAAGACCAGGCAGGCGACCAGGGTCAGCCACTGGCTTTTTTCCAGTTTGCGCTGGGAAATGAAGATGGCGCCGTAGACCACGACAGAGCTGATGATGAGCACGGCGGTGGCACTGTAGATGCCGCCGAAGGTCAGCTCATGGCCGGCCAGATCGATGACCCTGGGGTCGAGTTTGTAAACGATGAAAAACAGCAACAGCGGGATGAAGTCGATGAATTGTTTCACAGTAAGAGCCAGAAGCTGGATGTGGCGGCATAATAACAAACATCCTTGGTTGCGATAGCGCCAGCTGACTTGAGGTTACACACCCCCGTGAATGTTGATTTGCACTGCCACAGCACGGCCTCCGACGGCGCCCTGGCGCCTGCGGTACTGGTTGCGCGTGCGTTTGAAAAAGGCGTGCGAGTCCTCTCGTTGACCGACCACGACACCCTCGAAGGCCTCGACGAAGCGCGTACAACGGCCCACGCCCTGGGCATGCAGCTGGTCAACGGTGTGGAATTGTCCTGCACCTGGGGCGGCGCCACCATTCATGTGCTCGGCTACGGTTTCGATCAAAAAGCGCCGCCGCTGGTGGAGGCTATCGCGCAATTGCACGATGGCCGCTGGCTGCGGTCCGAAGAAATAAGCCGAAAACTCAGCCTCAAAGGCATGCCTGACGCGCTCGACGGCGCTCGCGCCATCCAGCAGGAGCTGGGCGACAGCGGCAACGCGCCGGCCCGTCCGCACTTTGCCGACTGGATGGTGCGGGAGGGTTTTGTCAAAGACCGCGCCGAAGCCTTTCGCAAATGGCTGGGCGCCGGCAAGTTGGGCGATGTGAAGCAACATTGGCCGACCCTTGAAGACACCGTCGAGACCCTGCGGGCCTCCGGGGCCTGGGTCAGCCTCGCGCATCCCTGGCATTACGATTTCACCCGCAGCAAGCGCCGCAAGCTGATTGGCGACTATATTGGAGCGGGCGGCCACGCGATCGAGGTGGTCAACGGGCATCAACCCGCTGAACAGGTCGGCAGCCTGGCGATCCTTGCCCGCGAATTTGGTCTGCTGGTCAGTGCCGGCAGTGATTTTCATGGCCCTGGCGGCTGGTCCGAGATCGGCGAGTACCGCGCGGTCCCGGAAGATTTGCCGCTGTTGTGGGGGAGATTCAAGCATGACCCCATTATTGCCACCGTCTGAACAGGTAGAACCCGTGAGTCAATTCTTCCAGATTCATCCGGAAAACCCCCAGGCGCGCCTGGTCAAGCAGGCCGTAGAGATCATTCGCGCTGGCGGCGTGGTGATCTATCCAACCGATTCGTCCTACGCCATCGGTTGCCAGATCGGCGACAAGGGCGCAGTCGAACGTGTAAGACGCTTGCGTCAGCTGGATGACAAGCACAACTTCGCGCTGATCTGTAGCGACCTGTCCCAGCTGGGCCTGTTCGCCAAGGTCGACACCGGCACCTTCCGCCTGCTCAAGGCCCACACCCCAGGGCCCTACACCTTTATCCTCAATGCCACGCGTGAAGTGCCGCGCCTGCTGCTGCACCCGAAAAAGCGCACCATCGGCCTGCGGGTGCCGGAGCATCCCATCGCCCTGGCGCTGCTGGCCGAGCTGGGTGAGCCGTTGATGAGCGTGTCGTTGATCATGCCCGGGGAAACCGAGCCGCTCTACGATCCTTACGAAATGAGGCGCCTGCTGGAAAAACATGTCGACCTGATCATCGATGGTGGCTACGGCGGCAACAAGGCGTCCACCGTGATCAACCTGGCCGACGGCGAACCTGAAGTGATTCGTGTCGGTTGCGGCGATCCTGCGCCCTTTATGGCCGAGGCCTGAATGTCAGCTGTGGAAACCGTCGACAGCCAGGCGGGCGCCCAGCAGGAGCTGCCGTTTGCCATGGTGTACGGCCAGGCGGTGCTGGAAATGCCGCTGGACCTGTACATTCCGCCGGACGCCCTGGAAGTCTTCCTTGAGGCTTTCGAGGGGCCGTTGGACTTGCTGCTGTACCTGATCCGCAAACAAAACATCAACATCCTCGACATCCCGGTGGCGGAAATCACCCGCCAGTACATGGGCTATGTCGAGTTGATGCAGTCGGTACGCCTGGAACTGGCTGCCGAGTACCTGGTGATGGCCGCCATGCTTGCCGAGATCAAGTCGCGCATGCTGCTGCCGCGCGCGGAGACGGTCGAGGCCGAAGAGGACGACCCGCGCGCCGAACTGATCCGCCGCCTGCAAGAGTACGAACGCTTCAAGGCCGCCGCCGAAGGCATCGACGGCCTGAGCCGCGTGGGCCGCGACGTGGTGGTCCCCAAGCTCGACGCCCCCGAAGCCCGGGCGCGCAAGCTGCTGCCGGACGTGAGCCTGGAAGAGTTGCTGATGTCCATGGCCGAGGTGCTGCGCCGGGGCGATATGTTCGAACACCACCAGGTCAGCCGCGAGGCCCTGTCCACCCGCGAGCGCATGAGCGATGTGCTCGAACGTCTCAAAGGCGGTGGTTTTGTGCCATTTGTCGAGCTCTTTACGCAGGAAGAAGGGCGCCTGGGGGTGGTGGTGACCTTTATGGCGGTCCTCGAACTGGTCAAGGAATCCTTGGTCGAGCTGGTCCAGAATGAGCCTTTTGCGGCTATCCACGTGCGGGCGCGAGCCGAATAAAGAGCTGAATCGATGAATTTGACTGAACCCCGCGAACTGGCCCCGTTGCTGGAGGCCTTTCTCCTGGCCTCGGGTAAACCGCAATCCCTGGAGCGCCTGTTCGAACTGTTTGAAGAAGCCGAGCGCCCTGAACCGCCGGTGTTCAAGAAGGCGCTGGAAATCCTGCGCAAATCCTGCGACGGCCGCGCCTTTGAACTGCGCGAGGTCGCGTCGGGTTATCGCCTGCAGATCCGTGAGAAGTTTTCCCCGTGGGTCGGGCGCCTCTGGGAAGAGCGCCCGCAGCGCTATTCACGGGCGATGCTGGAAACCATGGCGCTGATTGCCTATCGCCAGCCGATTACCCGCGGTGAAATCGAAGACGTGCGGGGCGTGGCGGTCAACAGCCATATCGTCAAGACGCTGCTGGAGCGTGAGTGGATCCGCATCGTCGGCTACCGCGACGTGCCCGGCAAACCCGCGATGTTCGCCACCACCAAGGTGTTCCTCGACCATTTCAACCTGAAAAACCTCGACGACCTGCCGCCCCTGGCCGAATTGCGCGAGATGGAAGCCGAGCCGGTCCTCGACTTCGACGACGCCCCAGTCCCGGAGAGCTTGCAGGAGCTGGCCGACGCCACGGCCGAGCCGGAAGAACCGAAGGACGAAACCAGTTTCCACACGTTGTTGCTGGAACTGGACGACATGGAACAGGGCATCAAGACCGACTTTGACGACTTGTTGCGTGATGGTGCGGTCGAGCCTGACACCCAGGTGAGCGTTGAACCTGAGCCTGAGGCCGAAGCCGAAGCCGAAGCCGAAGAAGATGTCCTGGGCGTGGCCGAAGCCCGGGAAAAACTCCTGGCCGCCGTCGCCGCCCTCGAACAGCCGCCGCTGAGCGACGAGGAAGACGAAGCCAGGGCATTGGCCGAAGCCATCGAGGCCGAACGCCGCCAGTTCGAAGACTGACGCTATCCCATATGGGTTCATGTGTTGCCCTGGGCACCACCGGTCGGCGGAAAAACCACTGACCTGGCGCTTATCGACTAGTCTCTGATGCGCAACCGGCGCCATGCGCGTATGATTCGCGACCCTTTGCCGACCTATTCGGCCAAAGCCCAGCTTTCAACACTCTTCAGGCCACGCCTGAATCGACCCACCGGGAGGTGCTTAAGATGAACGACAAAGACCAGAACGACAGCCAGGAAATCGGCCCTGCAGGCGAAAAGCTGCAAAAGGTGCTGGCGCGTATCGGCGTGGGCTCGCGCCGCGACGTCGAAGCCTGGATCACCCAGAAGCGCATCAAGGTCAACGGCGTCGAGGCCACCCTGGGCCAGCGCGTCGACCTGCACGACGCAATCACCATTGATGGCAAGGTCATCAAGCGTGAAGAGGCCGCCGAATCGGTGCGCCGCGTGATCATGTACAACAAACCCGATGGCGAGATCTGCACCCGTGACGACCCGGAAGGCCGTCCGACCGTGTTCGACAAGATGCCCAAGCCTAAAGAAGGTCGTTGGATCAACATCGGTCGTCTCGACATCAACACCACCGGCTTGCTGATGTTCACCACCGACGGTGAACTGGCCAACCGCCTGATGCACCCGTCCTACGAGATGGACCGCGAATACGCCGTGCGTGTGCGTGGTGAAGTCGATGACGAGATGATCGAACGCCTCAAGGCCGGCGTGGTGCTGGAAGACGGCCCGGCCAAGTTCACCGACATCAAGCAGGCGCCGGGCGGTGAAGGTTTCAACCACTGGTACCACTGCGTGGTGATGGAAGGTCGTAACCGTGAAGTGCGTCGCCTGTGGGAGTCCCAGGGCTTGGTGGTCAGCCGCCTGAAGCGCGTGCGTTTCGGCCCGGTGTTCCTCAACTCCGACCTGCCGATGGGCCGCTGGCGCGAAATGAGCCAGTACGAAGTCGACATCCTCAGCGCCGAAGTCGGCCTGACGCCGGTCGCCATGCCGCAGATGAACGCCAAGAGCAAAGACAAGCTCGATCGTATGCAGCGTAAGTCGTCGCGCCCTGTGGCCCGTACCGAACGCGTTGCCCGCACCCTGCGCCCGGCGCTGGATGCACCGGCTACCGGCGGGCGTATCTCGCGTCAACCGCACATCGAAGGCGAGCGTCGCCCAACCGCGCCATCGCGTCAGGAAGGCGAGCGTGCTCCACGCACCCCACGCCCAGCCGGTCGTGGCGAAGCGCCAAGCGGTGGTCGCAGCAACCGTGGTGACGCCGGTCGCGGTGCTCCGGCATCCGATCGCCCGGCCGACAGCGCCAACACCAAGCGCCCAGCCAAGCCCGCGCCGAAAAAGCGCCCAGGCTTGAAGTTGGTTGCGGATGAGCCATCGGGCAAGCGCCGTGGCGCACCGGCCGGTTCGGGTCAGCGTCCAGGCTTCGGTCGCAAGAAGCCTTAAGAGCAGCGGTAAGTTTTTAGCTGCAAGCTGTAAGAAAAAGCGCGAGCCCTCACAGGCTGGCGCTTTTTTTTGCTTGAGGCTTGTAGTTTGCGGCTTATAGCTGGCCCTAGAACGCAAATCTCCCATCAAACACCGGTTTGTCATCCAACGCCAACACCCCGCTGGCAAAGATCAGGTCCAGGTGATGACTGCCTTTCTGCCCGCCACCCAAGCCCAGGTGCAAGCCGCAATGGCGCTCCTCGAACCCGGCATTACGCGCATACAGGTCCTTCACCCCTTCATTGGTGCCAATCCCCAGCTCCTCCACCCGGCGGTTGGACGGGTTGGCATTCAGGTATTTGTTGAAGTCATCGGCCAGCCCCGGCACGTCACTGGCCACGCTGCAGATGGTCGAGTTTTCGATCCACAGTTCCAGCGGTGATTGCAGCACGCCGTACTTGCGTGCGAAGGGGATAGTGCTGAGAAAGGTGCCGACAAACCGCACCTGGCCATTGATGGCCTCGCTGTGGGTGGCGATTTCGCCGGGGGCCAGGTCGTGGTTGCCGATGCCGTTGATATTGGTCCACTTCTTGATGCTGCTCATGGGCGCCTGCAGGCGTGAGCCGTGCTTGTCGGTAAAGCTCAGCACTGTGGCTTGGGACATGCGCCGGATCAGCGTGGCATTGAGGTCGGCGATGCGCTGCGGCTCGACGCTGAAGGTGTCGTAAAAATAGTCGCCGTAATCCTTGAATAGCAGCGATTTCTTCCAGTGTTCGGCCATCACACCTTGCAGGGCACGGATAAAGTCCGGGCCTTCGGCGCGTGGGTTGGGCAGGGTGGAGGAATCGTAGAGAAACAGGTACAGGTCGCAGGCTTCGATGGCCTGGGCCAGGCTGTCGCTGTCGGCCAGGTCCAGGCGCTGTACCTGGAAGTTGAAACGGGCGGCGCTGCTCTGGGTGATCGCCTGGGCGATGGCGTCGTAGCGCTCGGTGTGGCCCAGCAGCACGGTGGGGCAGCTCAGGCCGTGGAGGGCCGGGTGGTGCGCGAGGTAGTAGAGAAAGTGTTCAACGGCGCGGGCCTTGTCCATGACGTATGTCCTTGTGTGCCTTGGGTAAGGAGGCAGGTGCCGTGCACAGCACCTGCCGAATACGTGCCGGGTGTCAGAAAGGCCACATCGCCGTGCCGAAAGGCACAACGGCATCGGCTTGCATCATTTCAACGGCGGCCTCGTGGGTCGGCGCTTCAAACCAATCGTCGAGTTGCAGTTCGGTTTCCAGGTCGTTTTCCAGTGCTTGCATGGTGTATCTCCTAGAGGACGTTGTTTGAGAACGGCTTGCCAGCGGGCTTCGCTGGGCAAGTGAAAGAACCTAGGTGAGAGTGTTTCGGAATGCAAAAATTTTATTGACACGGTCTCATTTGGATTTTTTCTTCTGTTTTTTTGCCGGCCTTTTTTCTTCAGGAAATACAGCCCATTGGCATCGCTGATATTGATAATTTTTCCTACCGACAATTTTCCAGAAACTTACAGCTGTAACGCCGATTTTCCATGCTGTAACGATTAATTTACGTGTAGCTCGCGGCATGATTGGCCTCTTTACCGCTGTAAGGAATACCTGACAGATCGTCGCACGCGCTCTGCGGGTACGGCTGCAAGCTGTCGAGCGGTGTACAATGCGCCGCGTTTTACTGTGACCCCCTTGCGTAACCACGCAAAAGGCCAAGACCTCAGGGTTTACCCACCCTGATCACTCCGCCTGGCCACGAGCCCGGCGGGTTCGATTTCGTCACAGATAAAAACAAACAGGTGACGCATGACCGTTAGAAAGACGCTGTACTCCTGGTGCCTGCGCTGGGGTTTGAGCGGCGCTGCTTGAGTCGGTAATTCAAGGCAGCAACCTGCATTCAACATCATCAAACCTTGCGTGAGACCCTTTTCATGAGTGAACCCCATTCCTCTTCAGGCGAGCTGAAACGCGGCCTGAAAAATCGGCATATCCAGTTGATCGCTCTCGGTGGCGCTATCGGCACCGGCCTGTTCCTGGGCTCGGCCGGCGTGCTCAAATCCGCCGGCCCGTCGATGATCCTGGGTTATGCCATCTGCGGCTTCATTGCCTTCATGATCATGCGCCAGCTCGGCGAAATGATCGTCGAAGAGCCGGTCGCCGGTTCCTTCAGCCACTTTGCCCACAAGTACTGGGGCGGTTTCGCCGGCTTCCTGTCGGGCTGGAACTGCTGGATCCTGTACATCCTGGTGGGCATGTCCGAGCTGACAGCCGTCGGCAAATACGTGCACTACTGGTGGCCGGAGATCCCGACCTGGGTCTCGGCGGCGGCGTTCTTCGTGTTGATCAACCTGATCAACCTGGCCAACGTCAAAGTCTTTGGTGAAGCGGAGTTCTGGTTCGCCATCATCAAGGTAGTGGCCATCGTCGGCATGATCGCCCTGGGCAGCTACCTGCTGGTCAGTGGCAGCGGCGGCCCGCAAGCCTCGGTGAGCAACCTGTGGGAGCACGGCGGCTTCTTCCCCCATGGCGTGGGCGGCTTGGTGATGGCCATGGCGATCATCATGTTCTCCTTTGGTGGCCTGGAAATGCTCGGATTCACCGCCGCCGAAGCCGACCAGCCACGCACCGTGATCCCCAAGGCGATCAACCAGGTGATCTACCGCATCCTGATCTTCTACATCGGCGCCCTGGTCGTGCTGTTGTCGCTGACGCCATGGGACAGCCTGCTGGCCACCCTCAACGCCTCCGGCGATGCCTACAGCGGCAGCCCGTTCGTGCAGGTGTTCTCGATGCTGGGCAGCAACACCGCTGCACATATCCTCAACTTCGTGGTGTTGACGGCAGCGTTGTCGGTGTACAACAGCGGCACCTACTGCAACAGCCGCATGCTGCTGGGCATGGCCGAGCAGGGTGATGCGCCCAAGGCGCTGGCCAAGATCGACAAGCGCGGCGTGCCAGTGCGTTCGATCCTCGCCTCGGCGGCGGTCACGCTGGTGGCGGTGCTGATGAACTACTTCATTCCGCAACACGCCCTGGAACTGCTGATGTCCCTGGTCGTGGCCACGTTGGTGATCAACTGGGCGATGATCAGCTTCTCCCACTTCAAGTTCCGCCAGCACATGAACCGCACCGGCCAGGTGCCGCTGTTCAAGGCGCTGTGGTACCCGTACGGCAACTATGTGTGCCTGGCGTTCGTGGTGTTTATCCTGGTGATCATGCTGATGATTCCGGGGATCCGGGTGTCGGTTTATGCGATCCCGGTGTGGGTGGCGTTTATGGCGGTGTGTTACTGGGCCAAGAACAAGCGCAGTGCTGAAGCCGCGTTGAGTGCGGCGAATACCGCGTTGAAGTAAACAGCCTCGCATCAACACAAAGCCCTGCGCCTTGTTGATCCCCGGTCGGGACACAGGGTGAGGGCTTTCAGTCTGTGTTCAGTTCAATACCGCACACCGGATCACCGACTTTTTGAAATAACACCATTCATATAGTGATTTAAATCGCGCAGGTCATTGATGCTCCAAGCGTGCGGCGATAGCTTTACACCGTTCTCTTTCAGCGTTTTTGGAATCAGGTTTCCATTGGGGCGAAGTATTACCGAAGACACAATAACGCCTGGATAATCAGTGAGCCGTCTTTTAAAGGCGGAAGTTGTAAGGTCCGGCGTGGGAGGATTGCTTTTATTCGCCAAAGGCCCTGTTGCCTTGAGATCTGCGCCGTGACACATGGCACATCGTTGTGAATAGAGATTTTTCCCATTGGCATTATCCGCAAAAGCGGGTGCAGCTTGAATGAGCGCTGAAAGCCCTAACAAAGCGAAGAACAGTATTTTAGAGGAAACAGTCAGCGAAGGCGTATTTATAACAGCGGTATGAAGCATGCTAATCCCTTGAGCATTTATAATTTTACGGGTGCACTGCGTACGGTATTTACTTGTGGCCGGCACTTTCGTGGTTGCTTTAGATGATGTCAATGCCGCATCGACTTGAGCGGGGCTGACTTGTCGGGGTGCGGGTTGCGCCTCAATGATGCCAAATTGTTCAAAGGCGCGGTGATTTCCAAAGCCCTGGCGTTGGTGTTGTTGTCTGAGCTGGGCTTGTCTGTTGCCTAAGGTTTTATGATGTTCTTAGGGCAGCGTGCCCGCTTATCACTGCTTTGCATTTATCACCGCAATTCAGAAAACGACTACAGAAAAAAATACTTTACCTGCATTCACTCAACATTGAGATTTCATCTGTTCTTAATGAGGAGTTCGTCATGATCGGAGTGCCACGCCCAGCGCAACAGACTTTGAATATGCCGATGTTTCCCTCAAGCGTCCTTCAGCGCAATAAAGTCGCCGAAAACAGGCAGATAGAGGCCAACGTGGGACGGTTCGCCAGTGAAAGCCCAGCAGCCCATAAAACAATTGATGGTTTGCTTGCCAGCTTGATCAAACTGTCTGCGTTGGTCGAGGGTAATGAGCTCAGGGCCACGGTCAACTTGTTGAGCAGTTACTCTTCGGATCAGCCCCGCTTTGGCGTGATCGGTCAGTTGGGCTCCGGCGGTTTCAACCGTATCCTTGATGAAGCGCGGCAGGGAGGCTCACGTGCTCACCGCTCGGGTGAGGAACCGCTGACATTGCGAGAAAAGGCCACTGCTTTTTTCAACCTAAGCAACTCGGCTTACTTTCGAGAAACCCTGGAGCGCGTTCACGGCTCAAGTGAACTGAAAAAGCGTGTCGCGGAGATTGTTGATGTGCCTTATTTGGAATCCAAGCAATTCGGACCTGCCCGCGGCAGTACTAAAGAGCGTCAATTGCCGGAGCAACTGGCGCTTTATACGTTCAATAATGAAAATACTCAGGATGCCTCGCAGAATCCGCATCTTTATGAATCCACCAAGGATGTAAACGGGCGGGCAGTGCTGAGCAATCCAGCAAAGGCCGGCGCCAGTCTGACCAGAGTACAGAACGACTTCCGTGAAGCTGCTCCGCAGGGCAGCAACGTCTGGGTGTCGGCCGCCGACCTGAAAGCCGACAACCGGTTGAGTTCACGGGAACTTGATTTTGCGCGCCTTAACCCACGCAACCGTGTGGATCGAGATGACGGACAATTTGGCGACCAAGGACCGATCAAAAGCCAGGCGTCCCTGCCGTTGGAGCATACCGTAATCCCCCGGGGTAACGGCTTCGCCGTCTGGCGAGTCAAGCAAGGCACTGGCTTTGCCAAGGACGCGGCGGTGCAGCAAAAACCTGTCGTAGCGGGCCCGTCAGGAACCACCGACCGCTTTATGACGGCTGCCCGGTTGTTGGGCATTGGGCTAGTCAATACGTTGGGGCTTAACCAGCCAAAGGCTGGCGAGTCGAGTGAGCAGGCCGATGTGAGGGCCCAGCGGGAAATGAAAGAGTTGGTACGTTGGATGGCCACTGGTTACCTGGTGGATGACAATCATCACTCCATGGTTGAGGTCAACCTGGGGGCCGCTAACCACGGCCTCCCTGCACAGTGGGGGGATTCGCTCTATCGAGAGCTGTTCTTCGCCCCGATCGCAGCCCACGATTTCACGATTTCCAATTCAGAGGTTATGAATGCTCTGAACAAGCAGCCGTCAGTGAGCACTCATTATGAAAAATTCCGCCATGACTTGCAGGGTGGCGGTCGAGCCAAGGTCATGCCGGACGGGCGGATCATTGGATATCAGGCGCTATGGGCGCCGTAGTTTGCTGAATGTGCTCAGCGTAGATTCCGGTTTACGGCGAGGGCCTTGTTTTGTTCGAGTATGCTGACCGCTCTGAACAACGGACCTGTCCCAATGCTGGTAATTTCCAACAACGTGCACCTGCCCGACGCCGAAATCGAGCTGACCGCCATCCGCGCCCAGGGCGCCGGTGGGCAGAACGTCAACAAGGTGTCGAGTGCGGTGCACCTGCGGTTTGATATTCCGGCGTCGTCGCTGCCGGCGTTCTACAAGGAGCGACTGCTGGCGCTGCGTGACAGTCGTATCACCAGCGAAGGCGTGCTGGTGCTCAAGGCCCAGCAGTACCGGACCCAGGAACAGAACCGCGCGGATGCGCTGGAACGTCTGGTGGAGCTGATCCTCAGCGCCACCAAGGTCGAGAAGAAGCGCCGCCCGACCAAGCCGACCCTGGGCTCGAAAAAGCGCCGCCTGGAATCCAAGACCAAGCGTGGCAGCATCAAGGCAGGGCGCGGCAAGGTCGACTTCTAAGCGTCGCGCGCTTCGCGGGCCTTGGGCGCTTGCCGGTACAGGTAGACACTCAGCAGCAAACCACCGAGGGCGGCGAGGGCGGCAAACAGGAAGATTGACGCAAAGCCGAAACCGGCCGCGACTGCCCCGGCCAACGGCCCGGTAATCCCCAGCGACAGGTCGATAAACAGCGAGTAAGCCCCCACCGCCGAACCACGACTGGAGGCGGGCACCAGGTTGACCGCCTCCACCCCCAGCGCCGGAAATACCAGGGAAAAGCCGAAACCGCTCAACGCCGCGCCGGCCAGGGCCAGGTTGGCATCCGGTGCCAACCACAACAGCAGCAGGCCGAGGATCTCCACCGACAGGCAGGCGATTGCCACGCGAAAGCCGCCGATGCGGTTGATCAAATTGCCGAACAACAGGCGCGCACCGATAAAGCTGGCGCCGAACAGGCTCAATGCCCATACCGCGTTATCCCAGTGCTGGGTGGTGTAATACAGGGTGATAAAGGTGGCGATGGTGCCAAAGCCGATGGAACCCAGGGCCAGCGCGCAGCCGTGGGGCAGGACCCGGCCCAGTACATTCATGAAGGGCAGGCGCACGCCGGCTACGATGGGGGCGGCCACTTTGTTCCAGGCCAGCAACACACCGACTACCGCCAGCAGGATAATGCTGACGCCCATGCTCCACAGTCCGAAATGCCTCACCAGCAGCACGCCCAATGGCGCGCCGACGGCCAGTGCGCCGTAACTGGCAATGCCGTTCCACGAGATGACCTTGGCGGTATTGGCCGCGCCCACCCGGCCGATGCCCCAGCCGATGGCGCCTGAACCCACCAGGCTTTCCGCGCTGCCCAGCACCAATCGGCCGATGAGCAGGCTGGCCAGGCTGACGGCCGGCACGCTTGAAAGCCACGCCGCAAGCAACATGAACACGCCACTCAAGCCGCAGCCCGCCAGGCCGATCAGCACCGCGCGCTTGCTGCCCAGGTTATCGATGATTTTGCCTGCATACGGACGGCTCAACAGCGTGGCCAGGTATTGCACGCTGATCACCAGCCCGGCGATCACCGCGCCATAGCCCAGTTCGCTGTGGACATAGCCTGGCAATACGGCCAGGGGAATGCCGATATTCAGGTAGCCGATAAAAGTGAACAACACGATGGAAACAACTTGCAGCGTGACCGCCATGGGGCGCTGGGTATCTGGCATGGGGAAGGGTCCACTGTCGCAGCAGGTAAAGATAGGCTGCTAATGATACCGGGGCTTGAGCCTGCGCAGGGCGGTAAAACGCAAAAACGTCAGATCAAAGACGTCAGGCTTGAGTGGGGGCGAGTAACTGGGTGGTGACCAGGGCGGCCAAGGCGTTTTCCTGGGTGCCGAAGCGCTTGAGCAACAGGGCTTGTTTATCCGCGCTGAGGCGGTTCCACACTTCGACCATCTGCAGGGCGGTGTCGAGTACGGCGGTGTCCGGGAGGGTGTCTGTCATGGCGGGTACCTCGGGTGATTCAGGCAGTGTGGAAAGCGTTCAAAGGTACGCTTTCCACACGGTCTGGTACGGCGTCAGTCCTGGCGTTTGCTGTCGACTGGTTTTGCTTGTTTGGCCTCAGGCTGCTTATCGCGGGCCTGCTGCGGTGTTGGCTGCTCTGTAGGGTGCAGGCTTGGGAAGGGGAGATTAGGTATCTCGTGCATCGTCGTCGCTCCTCGCAAAGTCTGTTTTTTCAATCGCAGGTGATTCCGCGCTCTCAAAAAGCCTTGGCAGGATACAGCACTGTAAATGACAAAAAGACTTTTATATCGCCGGGTGTACGAACCTTTTATCATTTTCACGCAAGTGACAAGAGGTCACACCGTTCAGAACGGAACCTTGCCCAGGATCATGTCGCGGTACATCACAAAATCCCCCAGCAGGCTGTAGAACGGGTGCTGGAAGGTCGCCGGGCGGTTCTTTTCGAAGAAGAAGTGCCCGATCCAGGCAAAGCTGTAACCGGCAATCGGCACGGCCAACAACAGGCCCAGCGAACCTCTGCCGATGGCATAGGCCAGGATGCCGATCACCAGGGTGGTGCCGATAAAGTGCAGGCGCCGGCAGGTGCTGTTGCCGTGCTCGGTCAGGTAATAAGGGTAAAACTCAGCAAAGCTGTTGAATCGCTTGAGGTTTTCCACTGCGGCCGGCCCTTTGATTGTTGTGCCGCCCAACAGATGTTCGGCGGGGAGCTTATTTGAGTCTAGAGTGATCAGTGGTAACAGCCAGTGACAATAGATGCCACTTTAGTATCCTTGGCTTTCCTGGCTGCCGTTTTGAGCCTGCTTTATTAAGAAGACGCCATGAGCGAACGAACAACTTCTGCAAGCTGGGCCATGGGGATAGTCAAGGCACTGGAAATGGACGGTCTGGATTGCCGCGCCTTGTTCAAGCAGCTGGGCCTGGACTATGCAGCTCTAAGTGACCCCGATGCGCGGTTCCCGCAAGACTCCATGACCCGTCTGTGGCAGCGCGCGGTCGAGTTGTCGGGCAACCCGGCGATTGGCCTGAACATGGGCAAAGTGGTGCGCCCGGCGTCGTTTCATGTGGCCGGTTACGCCTTGATGTCCAGCAATACCCTGGCCGAAGGCTTTATGCGCCTGGTGCGTTACCAACGGATCATCGCCGAAAGCGCCGACTTGAGCTTCCGACTATTACCTGAAGGCTATGCGCTGATTCTGACGGTGCATGGCGATCATCTTCCGCCGACCCGACAAAGCGCCGAAGCTTCCCTGGCCTGTGCATTGGCGCTGTGCGGCTGGCTCACCGGCCGTACCCTGCAACCACGCAAGGTGCTGTTGCAGGGCGATCAGCCGGAAGATCAGGCCCCTTATAAACACGCGTTCCATGCCCCGCTGGAGTTCAATGCGCCGTATGACGCACTGATCTTCGAGCGCGCCGACATGGACGCGCCGTTGCCCACGGCCAACGAGGCCATGGCGTTGTTGCACGATCGATTTGCCGGTGAGTACCTGGCGCGGTTCTCCGAAAGCCGTGTGACCCACAAGGCGCGGCAGGTGCTGTGCCGACTGCTGCCCCAGGGCGAACCCAAGCGCGAAGTGGTGGCCCAGACCCTGCACCTGTCCCAGCGCACCTTGCAGCGGCGTTTGCAGGAAGAAGGCACCAGTTTCCAGACCCTGCTCGACGACACCCGCCGTGAACTGGCCGAGCAATACCTGGCGCAGCCGAGCATGACCCTGTTGGAGATTGCCTACCTGTTGGGCTTTGCCGACCCGAGCAACTTCTTTCGCGCGTTTCGCCGCTGGTTCGATGCCACGCCCGGCGAATACCGGGCGCGGTTGCAGGATGCGTCGACGGTCAGTGACGCCAGAACGCAGGAATGCACAGAACAAAGACTGTGATGATTTCCAGTCGGCCCAACAGCATGCCCAGCGACAGGATCCACTTGGCCGCATCCGGCAGGCTGGCGAAGTTGCCGGCCGGGCCAATGGTTTCCCCCAGGCCCGGGCCGACGCCGGACACGGTGCTGGCGGCGCCGGTAAGTGCGGTCATCCAGTCCAGGCCCAGCAGCGACAAGGCCAGGGCGATGGCGCAGATGGTAATGGCGAAGAAAAACGAAAAGGTCAGGATCGAACGCACGATTTCTTCGTCGAGGCGATGGCCGTTGTACTTCTGCTTGATCACCGCGCGCGGGTGAATCAGCTGGTTCAAGTTGGCCTTGAGCAGGATATAGGCGACCTGGAAACGGAAGATCTTGATCCCGCCCGCCGTGGAGCCCGAACAGCCACCGATGAAGCCCAGGTAGAAGAACAGCATCAGTGAGAAATTGCCCCACAGGCTGTAGTCCCCCAGTGCAAAACCGGTGGTGGTTACTACTGATGTGACGTTCAACGCTACGTGGCGCAGGGCATCCAGCCAATGCAGGTTGGTGGTCCACCAGTACCAGGTGCCGAGCACCAGCCAGGTCACCAGCAACAAACCGAGTAAGCCCTGTACTTGCTGATCCTTGATCAATGCCTTGCGATTGCCGCGCAAGGTGGCGACGTACAGGGTGAACGGCAGGCTGCCGAGGATCATCACCACCACCGCCACCCAGTGCACCGTCGGTTGTTTCCAGTGCGCCAGGGATTCGTCGGAGGTGGAGAACCCTCCGGTGGAAATCGCCGACATTGCGTGGTTGATCGCATCGAACAGGCCCATGCCGGCCCACCAGAATGCCAGGCTGCCGAGGATGGTGATGCCGACGTAGGCCGCCACGATCAGCCGCGCCACCATGTGCGAGCGGGGCATGACTTTTTCCGAGCGGTCCGAGGATTCGGTCTGGAACAGGCGCATGCCACCGATGCGCAGCAGCGGCAGGATCGCCACTGCCATGCCGATAAAGCCGATGCCACCGAGCCAGTGCAGCAGCGAGCGCCACATCAAAATGCCGGGTGACAGGGTGTCCAGGCCGCTCAGCACCGTGGAACCGGTCGCGGTGATGCCGGACATGCTTTCGAAAAACGAGTCGGTGTAGCTGATGTGCTGGGTCAGCAGGAACGGCAGCGCGGCGAACACGCACACCACCACCCAACTGCTGACCGTGAGCAGGTACATGTCTCGCGGACGCAGGTGCACGTGTTCGGGGCGGCCGGGAATCACCAGGGCGAGCCCGGCGACAAAGGTGATCAGGCTGGCCCAGAGGAACGACGGCAGGTCGCTGGTGCGTTCGAAAATCACCAGGGTGGCCATGGGCACGACCATGGCGATCGCGAGTGTGATCAGGAAGATGCCGATGATGAAACCGATGATGCGTAGGGTCGGCAACGCCATGAAGTGAGCTCGAAATGGGCAGAGGCGCCATTCTACCTGGGGTGCAGGGTATGTAAACCGGGCTTTGAAAGCGACGCAAATCAAATGTGGGAGGGGGCTTGCTCCCGATGGCGGTGGGTCAGCAGATACTTTCTTCACTGATAGACCGCCATCGGGAGCAAGCCCCCTCTCACATGGGTTCCGGGGGGTAAAAAAAAGGCGACCCGAAGGTCGCCTCATTCAACTCGGCACTGATCAGAACTCGTGATCAGCGTTATCCGGGTTCAGGTCGCTGATGCCCAGCTTGCCTGCCGCGGCTTCGATCGAACCGGTCTGCTTGACCAGCGAAGCAATGGCGTCGCGCACGATCTGGTTGCCCGCGTCGTTACCGGCCGCGATCAGCTGGTCGTAGTGCTCACCCTTGTTGGCGTGATCAACCATGACCTGGATCTTCGCTTCGGTCGCCGCCAGGTCCGCTTTCAGCGCGGTATCGGCAGCCGGGTCGGCCTTGGCCACCAGGGACGACAGGCTGGCGCCGGTCATTTTGGTGCCGTCGACGCGGGTGTACTCGCCCAGGTAGACGTTACGGATGCCCTTGGCGTCGTAGAAGTGCGAGTAGTGGGTGTTGTCGCTGAAGCAGTCCTGTTCGTCTTCCGGCGAGTTGGCTTCCAGGGAAACCTTCATGCGCTCACCGGCCAGCTCGCCCAAGGACAGGCTGCCCATGCCGAACAGCATTTTGCGCAGGCCGTCGGTGGCAGGTTCTGCCTCGAGGGTGGCGCGGTAGTTGTCTTCGACGTTGGGTTTCCAGTTGCCGACCATTTCCTGCAGGTCGCTGACCAGCAGTTGGGTCACGGCCGTCAGGTAGGCGCGGCGGCGCTCGTTGTGGCCGCCGGTTGCGCCGTCGCCGGTCAGGTAGTCCGACGCAGGGCGGTTGCCGGCGCCAGGGCCGGTGCCGTTCAGGTCCTGGCCCCAGAGCAGGAACTCGATAGCGTGGTAGCCGGTGGCGACGTTGGCCTCGGAACCGCCCAGCTCATTGAGGCTGGCGAGTTTTTCCGGGGTGATGTCCTTCACGTCGACCTTGTCTTCGCCGACCTGAACTTCGGTGTTGGCGATGATGTTGGCGTTAGCGCCTGGGTTACCCAGGGCGTGCTCGTAGGATTTGTCGACGTAGTCGATCAGGCCTTCGTCCAGCGGCCAGGCGTTAACCTGACCTTCCCAGTCATCGATGATGGTGTTGCCGAAGCGGAACACTTCGCTCTGCAGGTACGGAACGCGAGCGGCAACCCAGGCGGCGCGGGCGGCTTTCAGGGTTTCGTCGTTCGGCTTGGCGAGGAAGGCGTCGATTGCGGTTTGCAGGGTTTTTGCGGTGGATTCGGCATCGCTGTACACCGCGAAGACCATGTCGGCGTAATGCGCGACCACGGCCTTGGCGGCCGCTTCGTCGACCTGGCCGGCGGGGGTAGCGGCAGCCGCTGGAGCGGTGGTGCTGGCAGCCGGGGTCGGCGCCTGGTTTGCTGCGGCCTTGTCTTTACCTTCGCCGCAACCGGCGAGAGAAATGGCAATGGCCAGCAGACTGGCGGTGGCCAGGGGCATACGAATCATGGCGAACATCCTGCTTCGGTTGTTGATGGGCGCGCGGGGTCGCGCAAAACTGCGACATAATGCGAAAGATTTGCATTTTGTGTAAAGGGTTATACGCGGGAAATATTCAGTATCGTTTCGCCAGGTCAGAGAATAGCCGCGCTATTGCGCTCGGCCTGTTTCAAAAAAGCCGCCAACTCCCGGGCCTGCAAGGGTTTGCTGTAGTAGTAGCCCTGACCTTCATGGCAGCCCTCGGAGATGATGTAAGCCTCCTGCTCTGCGGTTTCCACGCCTTCAGCGATGACCTGCATGCCCAGGCTTTTGCCCAGTTGGATAATGGCGCGAACGATGGTGGCATCGTCATCGTCGTCCAGCAGGTCCTGGACGAAGCTCTTGTCGATCTTGATCTTGTCCAGCGGCAGGCTTTTCAAATAGCTCAAGGAGGAGTAGCCGGTGCCGAAGTCATCGATGGCGATCAACGCCCCGGAGCGGCGCAGGCTCAACAGGTGTTGGGCGGCGGTGCTGATGTCTTCCATCAGGCCAGTCTCGGTGACTTCCAGTTCCAGGCTGCGCGGCGGCAGGCGGTAGATCTGCATCAGGTTGTTGACCACCCGTGGCAACTCGGTGTGGTGCAGCTGCACGGTGGACAGGTTGACCGCCATGCGCAGTTCGGTGAAGCCCAGGTCATGCCATTCGCGCAATTGTCGGCACGCCTGATCCAGCACCCATTCGCCAATCGGAATAATGGTGCCGTTCTGTTCTGCCAGCGGGATGAACAGGTCGGGCGGTACCAGGCCGTGTTCCGGGTGTTGCCAGCGGATCAGTGCTTCCACGCCCACCACACGCTGGTCGAGATAGCTGATCTGCGGCTGGTAGACCAGGTAGAACTGGTCGCGGCTGAGGGCGTCGCGCAGGTCTTTTTCCAGCTCGCGGCGGCGGCGCATTTCGCTGTCGACGCTGGCGATATAGAACTGATAGCGGTTGCGTGAGCGGCTTTTGGCCAGGGTCATGGTCTGTTCGGCTTTTTGCAGCAGCTTCTCGGTGCTGTCGCCGTCTTCCGGGAACAAGGTGATGCCGATGGTGGCGCGCAGGCGAATTTCCTCGTGGTCGAGGGCGAACTCCGCCTCCAGGTCGTCGAGGATACTTTGCGCCAGTTCGGCCGCTTCATAGGGTTGGTCGATATCGGCCTGTACCAGCGCGAACTGATCGCCCCCGAGGCGGGCGAGGGCGCCGAGGCGGCCGCTGTGGGCGCGCAAACGGTCGGCCAGGGCCAGCAACAATTTGTCGCCGGCCTGGTAGGTGAACTGCTCGTTGACGCTTTTGAAATCGTCCAACCCCACGCATAACACCGCTACGCGGCGCTGGCGGCGGCCGGCGTCGATGAGGATCTTGTCCAGTTGCTCCTGCAGTTTCTGGCGGTTGGGCAGGCCGGTCAGGAAGTCGTATTGGGCCATGCGCAACAGGCTGCTTTCCGCCTCATGGCGCAGGTGCGTATTGCGCTCGATGGATTCGAGCAACTGGTTGGCGGTGTTGATCCATAACCCCAACTCATTGCGCTCGTGGCCCTTGAGTTGCGGGATCTTGTGCTGGCTGGGACGGTCCGGGTTGATCGAGGTGAGATGCTCGATAATCCGCGACAGCGGCTTGGTCAGCAGCCAGTGGTAAACCAGGTACAACACCAGGCCCATGGCCAAGGCGCGTAACACGCCGGAAATGAAGATGATCACCGAACTGACAATAAAGCCCTGGCCATAAGTGGCGGTGTCGAGGGTAATGCTCAGGTCGCCGTAATACTCGCTGTAGGGGCCTTTGCCGACCAATGCAGTGGTGAAGGTGCGTTCCTGGCCAAGAATCAGGTCGGTGAGCCAGCGGCTGGGGGAGTGCTGCAAGGCGCGGCTTTTTTCCGCCAGCATGGTTTCGTTGGGATGGCCGATGGAGGCCATGCGCACCGCCTCGTCCTGGAACAGCCCTTCGATCACCTGCATGCCCATTTCGCGGTCCAGGCTGTAGACGGCCTGGGTCGAGGGGTCGCGAAACATGTCGAGAATGCGCTGGGCATCACCGGCCACGGCCTGACGTGTCTTGTAGGCATCGAAAACGATCTGCGCCACGCTCAGCGCCACGCCCACGATCAACGCCGACAGGAGCACAACCCGTAGCAACTTCACCGACAAGCTGTTCTTGAGTTCCAGCTTCAAAGGGGCATTCCTTGTCTCATGCGGGTGGCCTTCAATATGCCATGAGTATTGGCAATCTGGTGATGGCAGTCAAAGGGACATTGGGGCAAAAGCTCAATTGGCGCTTTGGCTTGACCGGCATGGAGGGGCGCCAACCCAGGTCGGTGCCTGGCAGGCGTGAATAAAGAGTGAGCGTACTGCGCAAATATTGACTGGAACGAAGGCGGAGCAGGCCCGCCTTCTGTCAGGAGGCGATATTAAAAACTAAACGGGCCCAGCGGTTTTAGCGCTTCTCCTGCGACCTTTGTGAGGGCACCTGTAGTACCCATGACGTTGCTTGCCAGATCCGCTGCACCCTTTGCTGCATCCATACCGGTACCAAGAAGCTTCGCTACCATCGGAATTGCACCCGCTACCATCGAAATAGGATTCATCGTAATTCTCCACCGTTAGCTGAGAGGGTTATTCCTCCGGCCACTTGGGTGGTGAATTATTACCGTTGAGTTCCAGTCTTCAGATACTGACCTTTGGGGGAGAGCACCCACAAAAAAGCCCGGCAATCGCCGGGCTCTTTCTACTGCAAGGGTTGCTTAGGCAGTGAAGGTCTTGCCTTCGAACTGCTCAGCCACGAACTTCCAGTTGACCAGGTTCCAGAACGCTTCCACATACTTTGGACGCACGTTGCGGTAGTCGATGTAGTAGGCGTGTTCCCATACGTCGCAGGTCAGCAGCGGGGTGTCGCCGCCGGTCAGCGGGTTGCCGGCGCCGATGGTGCTGGCCAGGGCCAGGGAACCGTCAGCCTTTTTCACCAGCCAGCCCCAACCGGAACCGAAGGTGCCGACGGACGTCTTGGTGAACTCTTCCTTGAACTTGTCGAACGAACCGAACGCAGCGTTGATGGCTTCAGCCAGCGCGCCGGTTGGTTGGCCACCGGCGTTTGGCGCCAGGCAGTTCCAGTAGAAGGTGTGGTTCCAGACCTGAGCGGCGTTGTTGAAGATGCCGCCCGAAGAAGACTTGACGATCTCTTCCAGGGTCTTGCCTTCGAACTCGGTGCCAGGCACCAGGTTGTTCAGGTTCACGACATAGGTGTTGTGGTGCTTGTCGTGGTGGTACTCCAAGGTTTCCTTGGAGATATGCGGCTGCAGGGCATCGTGTGCGTAGGGCAGCGGCGGCAATTCGAAAGCCATGATGATTCTCCTAATCAGGTCAGTTGCGGTGAGCGCAAGGCCGATCACGGGCGGCCAAACAAGCGCCGGGGAGTTTGTACTCTTTGCGGCGCAGGGTCCGGATCATAGCACCGGGGGTGCGGCAAAACCACGCAACAACTGTGTGGGATAGAGGTTCCAGAGCGTTTTGGAATATTCATCAGGCACTGATCAACTGATAGGCCACGCTGAACATCATCACCGCTACCAACAGGTCCAGCAGGCGCCATGTCGCCGGTCGTGCCAGCCACGGCGCCAACCAGGCCGCGCCGAGCGCCAGGGTGGTGAACCACAGGAACGATGCACTTGCGGCCCCAGCCACGTAGGCACCGGGTTCGGTTTGCTGGGCGCCCAGTGAGCCGATCAGCAGCACTGTATCCAAGTAGACATGGGGGTTGAGCAGTGTCACCGCCAAGGCACTGAGCATTACTGCACGCAATGAGCGGGTTTTGAGGCTATCGCCCTGGTCCAGGCTCTGTTTCGAACAGGCCCTGCGCAGCGCGCACGCCCCGTACCACAGCAGGAAGACGGCACCGCCCCAACGCGCCACCGCCAGCAGTATGGGGCTCTGCGCCAGCACCGTTGCCAGACCGAATACCCCAGCCGCGACCAGCAGCGCATCACAGATCACACACAGGGCTGCGACGGGCAGGTGATGCTCACGGCGCAGGCTCTGGGCCAGGACGAACGCATTTTGCGTACCGATTGCCATGATCAGCCCAAGCGCCACCAGCAATCCGTTTATATAGCTTTGCCACATAGATAAAGATCCTCTCAACGATGCTGGTCATTCTCGTGCTCAAGGCTGTATAAGAAAAACCAATATTGCTGATCGCTCATTAGAGAAACTGATGTTCGACTATAAATTGCTTTCCGCCCTCGCGGCGGTGGTGGAACAGGCCGGCTTCGAGCGCGGTGCCCAGGTATTGGGGCTGTCGCAATCGGCGATTTCCCAGCGCATCAAGTTATTGGAAGCACGCATCGGCCAGCCGGTGCTGGTGCGGGTCACGCCGCCTGCGCCCACCGATATTGGTCGGCGCTTGCTTAACCATGTGCAGCAGGTGCGGCTGTTGGAGCGCGACCTGCAAAGCCAGGTGCCGGCGCTGGACGAAGAAGGCATGCCCGAACGCCTGCGTATCGCCCTGAATGCCGACAGCCTCGCCACATGGTGGGCCGAGGCTGTCAGTGACTTTTGTGCCGAGCAGCATCTGCTACTGGATCTGGTGGTAGAGGACCAGACGGTGGGCCTCAAGCGCATGCGCGCCGGCGAGGTGGCCGCCTGCATTTGCGCCAGCGAACGCCCGGTGGCCGGTGCCCGCAGCCTGTTGCTGGGCGCCATGCGGTATCGGGCGCTGGCCAGTCCGGCCTTTATTGCCCGGCATTTCCCCCAAGGTGTGCGCGCCGAGCAACTGGCGCGCACACCGGCGCTGGTGTTTGGTCCGGATGATTTCCTGCAGCATCGCTACCTGGCGTCCTTGGGCGTTGGCGGTGGTTTCGAACACCATTTATGCCCATCGTCCGAAGGCTTTATCCGCCTGGCGGAAGCCGGGCTCGGCTGGGGGCTGGTGCCTGAATTGCAGGTACGCGACCAATTGGAAAAGGGCGTGCTGGTCGAGTTATTGCCAGATAAGCCCATCGATGTGCCGTTGTACTGGCATCATTGGCGCAGTGGCGGGCAGCTGTTGGGCCTGTTGACCGACCATCTGGCCCACGCCTGTGGACAATGGTTGGTGTCGTACGAGCAGTGACGAGCGTCAAGCTGCAAGCTGCAAGAGAAGAGCTTGCAGACGTATTTAACTTGCAGCTTATAGCTTGAGGCTTACAGCTGCATCCGTAGGAGGCACCATGAAAGTTCTGGTCACCGGCGCAAGCGGCTTCATCGGCGGGCGCTTTGCGCGTTTCGCCCTGGAGCAGGGCCTGGACGTGCGGGTCAACGGGCGGCGCGCCGAGGGTGTGGAGCACCTGGTTCGGCGCGGTGCCGAGTTTATCCAGGGTGACCTGAATGACGCCGACCTGGTGCGCGGCCTGTGCCGTGATGTCGAAGCCGTGGTGCACTGCGCCGGTGCTGTTGGGCTGTGGGGGCGTTACCAGGACTTTCACCAAGGCAACGTGCTGGTCACCGAAAACGTTGTTGAAGCCTGCCTTAAACAGCGGGTCGGGCGCCTGGTGCACCTGTCGTCGCCGTCGATCTATTTCGATGGTCGTGATCACCTGGGGCTTACCGAAGAGCAAGTGCCCAAGCGCTTCAAGCACCCCTATGCCGCCACCAAATACCTGGCGGAGCAGAAGGTGTTCGGCGCCCAGGAGTTCGGCCTGGAAGTGCTGGCCCTGCGCCCGCGTTTCGTCACCGGCGCCGGCGACATGAGTATCTTCCCGCGCTTGCTGAAAATGCAGCGCAAGAACCGTCTGGCCATCGTCGGCGACGGCCTGAACAAGGTGGATTTCACCAGCATTCACAACCTTAACGAAGCATTGCTGAGCAGCTTGCTCGCCCCTGGGTCTGCGCTGGGCAAGGCCTATAACATCAGCAACGGCACGCCGGTGCCGGTGTGGGACGTGGTGAACTACGTGATGCGCCAAATGGAGCTGCCCCAGGTGACCCGTTATCGGTCCTACGCCTTGTCCTACAGCGTGGCTGCGTTGAACGAGGCAGTCTGTGCAATGTGGCCCGGACGGCCGGAGCCGTCGTTGTCGCGCCTTGGCATGCAGGTAATGAACAAAGATTTCACCCTCGACATCAGCCGGGCCAGGCATTATCTGGATTACGAGCCCAAGGTCAGCCTGTGGACCGCCCTCGACGAGTTCTGCAGTTGGTGGAAGGCCCAGGATCCCGGGTTCAAATAAGGTCACAACAGGCAACACATCGGGAACCGAATTCCAGCTTCCGGGTCGATCAACGCGATGGAGTTGGGGTTTATACTCCCGTCGCTCGGCTTTCCAGCCAGCTAACTCACCGATTCAGGGTTGATTCATGCGCAACGATGCTAAAGACGATTTCGACAACGTTCCCAGCCTGCGGGCCGACCACGGGGATGACGATGATTTCGAACCTTCCCCGGCCACCTCGGTGCGTTCGCGCAACACGCCCGTGGTCAAGGTCAAGGGGCCCAGCACCGGTCCGTTGTGGGCGTTGATCGGTGCGCTGTTGATCGCCTTCGCCGGCCTGGCCTGGTGGAGCTTCCAGCAGATCTCCCTGATGGGCCAGCAGTTGGTTGCCACCCAGGAAAGCTTTGCGCGCATCAGCGAAGAAGCGGCGGGGCGCCTGCAGGACATTTCCGGCAAGGTCGTAGCCAGTGAGGCCAGCGTGAACAACGGCAGCGAAGCGCTGAAACTGCAGATCAAACAGCTGGAAAACCAGTTGCTGGAACAGGGCAAGCAGCAGCTCGGCGTTGCCGGCCAGGCCACCGAGCTGGACAAGCGCCTGGCACAAATGACGGCTAGCACCACGGAGCTGTCGAGCGCCAATGCCAAGCTGCAAGGCCAGGTGCAAGCCTTGACCGATGCAGTGGCCACCCTGAAGGCGACGCAGGGCGATGCCGGCAAGCGCGATACCGAGATAAAGGAATTGGTCGCTGATGTTGCCGCCTTGAAAAAACAAGGCAACCCGAGCGCAGCCATCGCCCGACTGGAGCAGGATCTCGTGGTACTTAAAAGCGCGCAGGACAGCCAGCCAGCCAACAGCGATGCGCCGACCAATAAAGAGTTCGACGTGTTCCGCATCCAGACCACCCGCAATATCACCACCTTGCAGAGCCAGGTGCAGAACCTGAATCAGCGCCTCAATGCGCCAGCGGCTGTTACGCCGCTCGGCCAGTAATATTCAGGCCTGTGGCAAGCCCGCTCGCCACAGGCCACCTAAGCGGCTTGAATGTCACCGTCTGGTGACATTTCCCATCTCCTTCGTTACTTGCCCCCACCTCGCCCTTGTTTAGACTCCGGGTCATCCCACAAAAAATAATAAGGGCCACCCATGACCACGCAACCACTGCCTGCCAGCAGCTGGCTGAATGCACCTGCCCATCACGCCTGGCTCGCCGCCGAAGGCCAGCGCTTGCTGGCCTTCGCCAAGGCCTCCCGTCTGCCTGAGGGTTTTGGCAACCTCGACGACAAAGGCCAGTTGCCGGTCGATGCCCACGCCGAAACCATGAACACCGCGCGCATGACCCACAGCTTCGCCATGGCCCATGCCATGGGCTTGCCGGGTTATGCCGAGCGGGTGGCGCACGGCGTTGCGGCCCTGAGTGGACCTTTGCGTGATAGCGAACACGGTGGCTGGTTCGCCGCGCCCCAGGCCCTGGACGGCAACACCGGCAAAGCTGCCTACCTGCATGCCTTTGTCGCCCTGGCCGCCAGCTCGGCCGTGGTGGCGGATGCGCCCGGTGCACAAACCCTGCTGAACGACGCTATCCATATCATCGACCAGTTCTTCTGGAGCGAAGAGGAAGGTGTGATGCTCGAGTCCTTCGCCCAGGACTGGAGCGGTGTAGAAGCCTATCGCGGCGCCAACAGCAACATGCACGCCACCGAAGCCTTCCTGGCCCTGGCCGATGTCACTGCTGACACGCGTTGGCTGGACCGCGCCCTGCGCATCGTCGAGCGAGTGATTCATACCCACGCCGCCGCCAATCAGTTCATGGTGATCGAGCATTTCGACGCTCAATGGAAACCCCTGCTCGATTACAACGAAGACAACCCCGCCGATGGCTTTCGCCCTTACGGCATCACCCCTGGACACGGGTTTGAGTGGGCGCGGCTGGTACTGCACCTGGAAGCCGCGCGCCTGCAGGCCGGGCTGGCCACGCCGGACTGGCTGCTGAGCGCCGCCAAGGGCCTGTTCGCCAGCGCCTGCGAATATGCCTGGGCCGTGGATGGTGCCCCCGGCATCGTCTACACCCTGGACTGGAACCACCGCCCGGTCGTGCGCGAGCGTCTGCACTGGACCCACGCTGAAGCCAGCGCCGCTGCCCAGGCCTTGCTCAAACGCACGGGTGAGTTGCATTACGAAACCTGGTACCGGCGCTTCTGGGAGTTTTGCGACACCCATTTCATCGACCGTATCCACGGCAGCTGGCACCACGAAATCAGCCCGCACAACCAGCCCAGCAGCAACATCTGGGGTGGCAAGCCGGACCTGTACCATGCCTGGCAAGCGGTGGTGCTGCCTGCACTGCCCCTGGCACCGAGCATGGCCAGCGCTTTAGCCGCTGGGCGCCATGTCACCAGCTGGTGACATTTGTGCATCCCTTTGTTACCTGCGCTCGAAAAAACCATGTTTAAACTCCGTGCAGCGCAAGCTCTAGACTTGCATGCATAACAACAAGAAAAGGTATTCAGATGAACGCGATTAATCGCCTCGCCGTAGCTATTTCCGTTGCCTCGTTGTTTCCCCTCAGTGCATTTGCCGCCGACTCCAAAGGGACGGTTGAAGTTGTGCATTGGTGGACCTCAGGTGGCGAAAAGGCGGCTGTAGATGTCCTGAAGGCCCAAGTAGAGAAAGACGGCTTCACCTGGAAAGACGGTGCCGTCGCAGGTGGCGGTGGCGCCACTGCCATGACCGTGTTGAAAAGCCGCGCGGTCGCCGGCAACCCGCCAGGCGTTGCCCAGATCAAAGGCCCCGACATCCAGGAATGGGCGTCCACCGGCCTGCTCGACACCGACGTCCTGAAGTCCGTCGCCAAAGACGAAAAATGGGATTCCCTGCTCGACAAGAAAGTCTCCGACACCGTGAAGTACGACGGTGACTACGTCGCCGTACCGGTCAACATCCACCGCGTGAACTGGCTGTGGATCAACCCGGAAGTCTTCAAGAAAGCCGGTATCACCAAGAACCCAACCACCCTCGAAGAATTCTACGCAGCCGGCGACAAGCTCAAGGCCGCGGGCTTCATTCCGCTCGCCCACGGTGGCCAGCCTTGGCAGGACAGTACTGTCTTCGAAGCGGTCGTCCTGTCGGTAATGGGCGCCGATGGCTACAAGAAAGCCCTGGTCGACCTGGATAACGCTGCGCTGACCGGCCCGGAAATGGTCAAGTCCCTGACCGAGCTGAAGAAAGTCGCGACCTATATGGACGTCGACGGCAAAGGCCAGGACTGGAACCTCGAAGCAGGCAAGGTCATCAACGGCAAGGCCGGCATGCAGATCATGGGTGACTGGGCCAAGTCCGAATGGACCGCCGCCAAGAAAGTCGCCGGCAAAGACTACGAGTGCGTAGCTTTCCCGGGCACCGACAAAGCCTTCACCTACAACATCGACTCCCTGGCGGTGTTCAAGCAGAAAGACAAAGGCACTGCCGCTGGCCAGCAGGACATCGCCAAAGTCGTGCTGGGTGAAAACTTCCAGAAGGTGTTCAGCATCAACAAGGGTTCGATCCCGGTTCGTACCGACATGCTCAATGAAATGGACAAGCTCGGCTTCGACTCCTGCGCCCAGACCGCTGCCAAGGACTTCCTGGCTGACGCCAAGACCGGCGGCCTGCAGCCAAGCATGGCGCACAACATGGCCACCACCCTGGCTGTGCAAGGTGCGTTCTTCGATGTCGTGACCAACTACATCAACGACCCGAAAGCCGACCCGGCCGACACCGCCAAGAAACTCGGCGCTGCGATCAAGTCTGCTAAGTAGGAACTAGCTACAAGCTGCAAGTGACGAGCTGCAAGTAGGCGCGGTATGTCTTCACGCTTGTAGCTCGCCGCTTGTAGCTGCCTTCAGCCTTACTATTGGATTTCCCCATGAGTTCTGTTGCTGTGTTCAGCAAAGCCTCGCCGTTCGATGCACTGCAGCGCTGGCTACCCAAGCTGGTGCTGGCGCCCAGCATGTTCATCGTGTTGGTGGGCTTCTACGGCTACATCCTGTGGACGTTTGTGCTCTCGTTCACCACGTCTACGTTCCTGCCGAGCTACAAATGGGCAGGCCTTGCGCAATACGAACGGTTGTTCGACAACGACCGCTGGTGGGTGGCGAGCAAGAACCTGGCGCTTTTCGGCGGGATGTTTATCGGCATCACCTTGGTGATCGGCGTGACGCTGGCGATTTTCCTCGACCAGAAAATCCGTCGCGAAGGCTTTATCCGCACCATTTACCTGTACCCGATGGCGCTCTCGATGATCGTCACCGGTACCGCCTGGAAATGGCTGCTCAACCCGGGCATGGGCCTGGACAAACTCCTGCGTGACTGGGGCTGGGAAGGCTTCCGTCTCGACTGGCTGATCGACCCGGACCGCGTGGTCTATTGCCTGGTGATCGCCGCCGTGTGGCAAGCCTCCGGCTTCATCATGGCGATGTTCCTCGCTGGCCTGCGTGGCGTTGATCAGTCGATCATCCGCGCCGCCCAGATCGACGGCGCGAGCCTGCCGCGCATCTACTGGAGCGTGGTGCTGCCCAGCCTGCGTCCGGTGTTCTTCAGTGCGGTGATGATCCTGGCGCACATTGCGATCAAGAGCTTCGACCTGGTGGCGGCGATGACCGCTGGCGGGCCGGGCTACTCGTCCGATCTGCCTGCGATGTTCATGTACTCGTTCACCTTCAGCCGTGGCCAGATGGGCATGGGCTCGGCCAGTGCAATCCTGATGCTCGGTGCGATCCTCGCGATCATCGTGCCTTACCTCTACTCCGAGCTGAGGACCAAGCGTAATGACTAGTCTCGCTGCCAAACCTGCCATCAGCCTGAGCCGCATCGCGATCTACGCGGTGCTGATCCTTGCGGTGTTGCTGTACCTGGTACCGCTGGTGGTGATGTTGCTCACCAGCTTCAAGACCCCGGAAGACATCAGCACCGGCAACCTGTTGAGCTGGCCGACCGTGGTCAGCGGCATCGGCTGGGTCAAGGCCTGGGACACCGTGGATGGCTACTTCTGGAACTCGATCAAGATCACCGTGCCGGCCGTGCTGATTTCCACCGCCATCGGCGCGTTGAACGGATATGTGCTGTCGTTCTGGCGCTTCCGTGGTTCGCAGTTGTTCTTCGGTCTGCTGTTGTTCGGCTGCTTCCTGCCGTTCCAGACCGTGCTGCTGCCCGCGTCGTTCACCCTCGGCAAGATGGGCCTGGCCAGCACCACCACTGGCCTGGTGTTTGTGCACGTGGTGTACGGCCTGGCGTTCACCACGCTGTTCTTCCGTAACTACTACGTGAGCATTCCGGATGCGCTGATCAAGGCGGCACGCCTGGACGGTGCCGGTTTCTTCACCATCTTCCGTCAGATCATTCTGCCGATGTCCACGCCGATCATCATGGTCTGCCTGATCTGGCAGTTCACCCAGATCTGGAATGACTTCCTGTTCGGTGTGGTGTTCTCCAGTGGCGACTCCCAGCCCATCACGGTGGCGCTGAACAACCTGGTCAACACCAGCACCGGGGCCAAGGAATATAACGTGGATATGGCGGCGGCGATGATCGCCGGGCTGCCGACCCTGCTGGTCTATGTGATCGCAGGCAAGTATTTCGTGCGCGGCCTGACGGCCGGCGCGGTCAAGGGGTAATCATGGCTACGCTTGAACTTCGCAATGTAAACAAGACCTATGGCGCCGGCCTGCCCGACACCTTGAAGAACATCGAACTGTCGATCAAAGAGGGAGAGTTCCTGATCCTGGTCGGCCCTTCGGGTTGCGGTAAGTCAACGCTGATGAACTGCATCGCCGGCCTTGAGACCATCACCGGCGGCGCGATCATGATCGGCGACCAGGACGTCAGTGGCATGAGCCCCAAGGACCGGGACATCGCCATGGTGTTCCAGTCCTACGCGCTGTACCCGACCATGAGCGTGCGCGAGAACATCGAGTTCGGCCTCAAGATCCGCAAGATGCCCCAGGCCGACATCGACGCCGAAGTGGCGCGCGTGGCCAAGTTGCTGCAGATCGAACACCTGCTTAACCGCAAGCCAGGCCAGCTCTCCGGCGGCCAGCAACAGCGCGTGGCCATGGGCCGGGCCCTGGCGCGTCGGCCGAAAATCTACCTGTTCGACGAACCGCTGTCCAACCTCGACGCCAAGCTGCGCGTCGAGATGCGTACCGAAATGAAGCTGATGCACCAGCGCCTGAAAACCACCACGGTCTACGTGACACACGATCAGATCGAAGCGATGACCCTGGGCGATAAAGTGGCGGTGATGAAGGACGGCATCATCCAACAATTCGGCACTCCGAAAGAAATTTACAACGACCCTGCTAACCTATTTGTGGCAAGCTTTATCGGTTCACCACCGATGAACTTCGTTCCTATGCGCCTAAAACGCAAGGACGGGGTGTTGGTGGCGCTGCTCGACAGCGGCCAGGCGCGTTGCGAATTGCCGCTGGGTATGAACGACGCTGGTCTGGAGGACCGTGATGTGATTCTGGGCCTGCGCCCGGAGCAGATCGTGTTGGCGGCGGGTGAGGGTAATGGCTCATCGAGCATACGTGCCGAGGTCCAGGTCACCGAGCCGACCGGCCCGGACACACTGGTGTTTGTGCAGCTCAATGACACCAAGGTCTGCTGCCGTTTGGCGCCTGATGTGGCGCCGCAGGTGGGCGAGACCCTGACCCTGCAATTCGATCCATCCAAGGTACTGCTGTTCGACGCCAACACTGGCGAGCGCCTCGGCACTGCTTCTTCATTGCCCGCACAGGGGCATGTGGACAATGTGGCCCAATTCAAAGGTCGCTGAAGTAGATAAGTTGTTGTTTTAGATGAAAAAAGTAACCCGCGTTAGATAAAAACAGTTTAATAACAATAAAGACGAGGATGTAGGGATGAAAAAGCAACACAACAACACCCGGCTGATCTGCCAACTGTCAGCAGTTGCAGCCCTGGTTTTGTCCGCCAATGCGATGGCGGACGAAGCATTCAGCGCCGATTCCAAATGGATGACCGGCGATTGGGGCGGCGAGCGTACCAAGCTGATCGAGCAAGGTATCGATATCAAGGCTGACTACGTAGGGGAAGTAGGCGCCAACCTGCATGGCGGCTACAACGACGACAAGACTGCCCGTTACGCCGACCAGTTTGGCTTGGGCGTAGCGCTGGACCTGCAAAAGCTGTGGGGCTGGGACAACACCCAGGCCAAGATCCAGTTGACCAACCGTAATGGCCAGAACATCTCCAATGACCGCATTGGCGACCCGCGTGCCGGCACGCTCAGCTCGTCACAAGAGGTGTATGGACGCGGCCACATGGTGCGTCTGACCCAACTGTGGATCCAGCACCAGTTCCTCGACGGCAAGCTGGACGTGAAAGCCGGTTACTTCGGTGAAGGCGAAGACTTCAACACCTTCCCCTGCGAGTTCCAGAACCTGACGTTCTGCGGTTCCCAGGTGGGTAACTGGGCAACCAACATCTGGTACAACTGGCCAGTCATGCAGGCTGCATTGCGTGTGAAGTACAACATCACGCCTGAGCTGTATGCGCAAATCGGTGCCTACAACCAGAACCCATCTCAAACCGAGCATGGCAACGGCTTCAAGCTCAGCGGCAGCGGTACCAAGGGCACCTTATTACCAGTGGAATTGGTCTGGTCGCCGAAGGTCAATGGCCTGCCGGGCGAATACCGTGTGGGTTACTACAAGAGCACGGCCGATGCCAACGACGTTCGTGAGGACGTGAATGGCCAGAACGCCGGTGCTACCGGCGACGCCTTCCGCGTCCGTAGCAGCAAGAGCGGTTACTGGGGCGTCCTGCAACAGCAACTTACTACCCACAATGGCGACGCATCCCGCGGTCTGAACATTGCGGCTAACGTGACCTTTCACGACAAAGACACCAACTTTATCGACAACTACCAGTCGCTGATGTTTGTGTACAAAGGCCCATTTGATGCGCGTCCAAAAGATGACGTCGGCATTGGTTTCGGGCGCATCCATGTCAACGATGATGTGAAGAAAACCGCTGAGTTCGTCAACGCGGCAAATGGCATCAGCGACTATGACAACCCGCTGTACGCGCCACTGCGTACTACCGAGTACAACTACGAAATCAACTATGGCTTCCACGTCACCAACTGGCTGACCGTGCGCCCCAACCTGCAGTACATCACCCACCCAGGTGGTGTTGATCAAGTCGACAACGCCTTGGTTGCCGGTCTGAAAATTCAGTCGGTGTTCTAACGCTGTTGCGATAAGCTCCTTCTCTCTGTGCGCATTTTGCGGGTAGCCATGGCTATCCGCTTTTTTTTGGATGGCACTGTGACGATATTCAGGACCGTGGCACATGCATGAGCAACCGCTGCAACGCTTTTTCAAATCCCTGCGCGAGCGTCCGGTGTTTGCCTGGGAGCGCTTTCAGATGCGCGACGTGTTGGTGATCGACCATCCGCTGTGCCAGGCGGTGTTCAGTCGCCAGGGCGCGCAACTCTTGCATTTTCAACCCCGTGGCCAGAAACCCTGGCTGTGGTGCGCGGCCAAGTGGCCGCAAGTCGGCGCCATCCGTGGCGGCGTGCCGGTGTGCTGGCCTTGGTATGGCCGTCACCCGAGCGAAAACGCCTGGCCGTCCCATGGTTGGGCGCGGTTGATCGACTGGAAACTGCTCGACAGCAGCACCGACCACGACGGCGTGCGCCTGCACTGGCAATTGCAGCTGTGCGACTGGCAGGTCGACCTGCACGCGCACCTGGGCGACACCCTGGAACTGCGCCTTAGCACCGAGCATCAGGACGAGTTGCCGTGCCAGTTGAGCCATGCTTTGCACGCTTACTGGCGTATTGGTCACGTCGATGAGATAGCGCTGTCTGGACTCGACGGCGCACACGGTTACGACCAGCTCAATCGCCAGGCGTGTCAGCAGGAAGGCGAGTTGCGCGTGGACGGCGGGTGCCAGCGGGTGTTCCAGCACGACGGCGAACTGCACCTCAAGGACCACGCCTGGCAGCGCGAACTGTGCATCGACACCGGCGACAGCGCCGATACCGTCGTATGGCATCCCGGCAGCCGGCCGCTGCTGGGCGTGAGCTTCAACGAGGCGTCGGGGTTTGTGTGCGTGGAGTCAGCGATGGCCGGGGCGAGTCTGGCGCCGGGGGAGCGGGCGCATCTCAGTTTGCAGGCGCGGGCTGGGGTTTAGCGGTGTGGTTGATGGCCTCATCGGGGGCTTGCCCCCGATGAGCATAGGTATCTACACAATTTTCAGAGACTGGCGAGTTCCCCTGTGGCGAGCGGGCTTGTCGAATCGTCGCGCCGCCCGCGTTGGGCTGCGAAGCAGCCCCCAAAACCAGCCTCCACAGAGTGTTTGATACACCGCATTCTTCCTTACTGGGGCTGCGAAGCAGCCCAACGCGGGAAAAGCCCGCTCGCCACAACAGCCCTATCTGCCGGGTGTTCAGCGTTGAGCAAAAGTTGTGTAGATACCCATGGCCCGATGAGGCCAGTGAAGCCAACACACAGGCTGGCTTAGTTGAACTCATCCCCAACCGGATACCGGCTGTCATTCAAGCTCTCTTTGATCTTGCGCAAATGCGGCTGGAAATCCACCCCGCGGCGCAAGGTCATGCCGGTGGCCAGCACATCCAGCACGGTCAACTGAATGATCCGTGAGGTCATCGGCATATAGATGTCGGTGTCTTCGGGCAGTGGAATGTTCAGGCTTACGGTACTGGCCTTGGCCAGCGGCGAGTTCTCGGCGGTTACGCCCAGCACGGAGGCGCCGTTTCCCCGCGCGATGCGCGCCACTTCCACCAGCTCGCGGGTGCGTCCGGTGTAGGAAATGATCACGAACAGCTCGCCCGTGTGCGCCACCGACGCAATCATGCGCTGCATCAGCACGTCGGCATGGGCGGTGACCGACAGATTGAAACGGAAGAACTTGTGCAATGCATCCATGGCCACCGGCGCCGAAGCGCCCAGGCCGAAGAAGTGGATTTGCCGCGCCTGGATCAACAGGTCCACGGCCTTGCTGATCAGGGCAGGGTCCAGGGCCTGGCAGGCGGCGTCCAGCGAGGCGATGGCGCTGCCAAAGATCTTCTGGGTGTAGGCCTCGGGGTTATCATCGGCCTCCACGGCGCGGCTGACATACGCTGCGCCACTGGCCAGGCTTTGCGCCAACTGCAATTTAAGTTCAGGGTAACCGCTGACGCCGAACGAACGGCAGAAACGGTTGACCGTCGGTTCACTGACCGAAGCGGCTTGGGCGAGGGCTGCGATAGAGAAGCGGGTCGCCTGCTGCGGGTTGAGCAGGATGACCTCGGCAACTTTTTTCTCGGCCTTGTTCAATTCTTCGAGGCGGTTCCGGATCTGTTCCAGAAGATTTCGCACGCGGTCCATTCAGTCTTTCCTTCGGGCGACGATGCAAATAAGGGTGGCAACCAATCGACGAGTGGCTCTTTGCGGTGGCCTATCCTACTGAGGGTAGCTGAACACCACCACTCGGAATGCGTATTTCGGGAAAATGTTGTGGTTATTACTACATTTTTCCTTGAGTGATGCCTTGAAAAAAGGTATTTGTAGCTTAACTTGATAAAAGAACAAACATCATGCCTTCGATAACCGTAGAACCCTGCACCTTTGCCCTGTTTGGCGCCTTGGGTGATCTGGCGCTGCGCAAGTTATTTCCTGCCCTCTATCAACTTGATGGCGCCGGGCTCCTGCACGACGACACCCGCATCCTGGCCCTGGCCCGGGAAGCCGGCTCCGAGCAGCAACACCTGGCCCATATCGAAAAAGAATTGCGTAAATACGTCGGCAAGGAACTGGACGAGAGCATCGCCCAGCGTTTCCTGGCCCGCCTGACCTATGTACACGTCGACTTCATGAAAGCCGATGACTACGTAGTCCTGGCGGAAAAGGCCGGCAACGAACAACGCCTGATCGCCTACTTTGCCACGCCTGCGTCGGTGTACGGTGCGATCTGCGAGAACCTGTCCAAAGTCGGCCTGGCGGAAAACACCCGCGTCGTGCTGGAAAAACCCATCGGCTCGGACCTGGAATCCTCGCGCAAGGTCAACGATGCCGTGGCGCAGTTTTTCCCGGAAAACCGCACCTACCGCATTGACCACTACTTGGGCAAAGAGACCGTCCAGAACCTGATCGCCCTGCGTTTCGCCAACAGCCTGTTCGAAACCCAGTGGAACCAGAACTACATTTCCCACGTGGAAATCACCGTGGCCGAGCAGGTCGGTATCGAAGGCCGTTGGGGCTATTTCGACAAGGCCGGCCAGCTGCGCGACATGATCCAGAACCACTTGCTGCAGCTGCTTTGCCTGATCGCCATGGACCCGCCGGCCGACCTGTCCGCCGACAGCATCCGTGACGAGAAGGTCAAGGTGCTCAAGGCCCTGGCGCCGATCAGCCCGGATGGCCTTACCACTCAGGTGGTGCGTGGCCAGTACATCGCCGGTTACAGCGCCGGTAAGCCGGTGCCGGGTTACCTGGAAGAAGAAAATTCCAACACCCAGAGCGACACCGAAACCTTCGTCGCCCTGCGCGCCGATATTCGTAACTGGCGTTGGGCCGGGGTGCCGTTCTACCTGCGCACCGGCAAGCGCATGCCGCAGAAGCTGTCGCAGATCGTCATCCACTTCAAGGAACCGTCCCACTACATCTTCGCCCCCGAGCAGCGTTTGCAGATCAGCAACAAGCTGATCATCCGCCTGCAGCCGGACGAAGGTATTTCCTTGCGCGTGATGACCAAGGAGCAGGGCCTGGACAAGGGCATGCAACTGCGCAGCGGGCCACTGCAACTGAATTTTTCCGACACCTACCGCAGCGCGCGTATCCCCGATGCCTACGAGCGTTTGCTGTTGGAAGTGATGCGCGGCAATCAGAACCTGTTTGTTCGCAAAGATGAAATCGAAGCCGCGTGGAAGTGGTGTGACCAGTTGATCGCCGGGTGGAAAAAATCCGGTGATGCACCCAAGCCGTATGCGGCGGGGTCCTGGGGGCCGATGAGCTCTATTGCACTGATCACGCGGGATGGGAGGTCTTGGTATGGCGATATCTGAATTGAAACTGCCTCAGGGTGTTACGGCCCATGAGTACCGCACGCCTGCCTTGTTGGCGGACGGCCTGGCCAACGACGTGGCTGAACAACTGCGGGGGGCTATCAGTGCCCGTGGCGAAGCGACCCTGGTCGTGTCCGGCGGCCGCAGCCCCGTGGCGTTTTTCCAGAACCTGGCCAAGCAAGGCCTGGACTGGTCCAAGGTCACCATCACCCTGGCCGATGAGCGCTGGGTGCCGGTGGAACATGCCGACAGCAATGCTGGCCTGTTGAAGCAGCACCTGTTGCAAGGCCCGGCGGCCAAGGCCAGGTTCCTCAGCCTGTACAGCGCCGCCGCCAACCTTGAAGACGCTGCCGAGCACGCCGATCGCCTGCTGGCCGAGTTGCCAGCCATTGATGTGCTGGTGCTGGGCATGGGCGATGACGGCCACACCGCATCGCTGTTTCCCAACAGTCCGAACCTCGCGCAGGCATTGCAGGCCGACGGTACCCGCCGTTGCTGGCCGATGCTGGCGCCGACCGTACCGCACCAGCGCCTGACCATGAGTCGCGCGTTGCTGGCCACGGCCCACTACACCGTGCTGTCGATTTCCGGCAGTTCGAAGTTGACCACCTTGAGCGCCGCGCTGGCCAGTAACGACGTTGCTGCCATGCCGATTCGCGCGTTTTTGCAACCTACTTTAGAGATTTACTGGTGCCCATGAGCCAAGGATCAGCCGCTATGAAAAGCCCTCAACCGACCGTGTCCATGGCGGATAAAGTTGCCCTGATCGACAGCCTCTGTGCCAAGGCGCGGATCCTGCCGGTGATCACCATCGCCCGCGAACAGGACATCCTGCCGCTGGCCGATGCACTGGCCGCCGGTGGTTTGACCGCCTTGGAAGTGACCCTGCGTTCCGAGTTCGGCCTTAAGGCCATTCAGGTTCTGCGCGAGCAGCGCCCAGAACTGTGCACCGGCGCTGGCACCGTACTCGACCGTCACATGCTCGAAGCGGCGGAAGTCGCCGGTTCGCAATTTATCGTCACTCCCGGCATTACCCGCGACCTGCTGGAAGCCTCGGTACACAGCCCGATCCCGCTGCTGCCAGGCATCAGCAACGCCTCCGGCATCATGGAAGGCTATGGCCTGGGTTACCGCCGCTTCAAGCTGTTCCCGGCTGAAGTCAGCGGCGGCGTTGCTGCCATCAAGGCCTTGGGCGGTCCGTTCGGCGAAGTGAAATTCTGCCCGACCGGCGGCGTTGGCCCGGCCAATATCAAGAGCTACATGGCGTTGAAAAACGTGATGTGCGTGGGTGGTAGCTGGATGCTTGACCCGGAGTGGGTCAAGAACGGCGACTGGGCCCGCATCCAGGAAGTCACCGCGCAGGCGCTGGCGCTGCTGGATTGATCTGATTCACCGAATCGTTGTTGCTGTGCTTAACGGCATTTTTGCGGTGCACTTGGTCGGTGTACCGCTTTTTTTTTGCCTAAAGAACTTCCCCACCCCCCGGGCCGTTGTAGGCCAGTTCGGTAATGGCTTTTGCCAGTAGCTGAATGTCCACCGTAGAGGTGACCAACCCCGGCGTCACCCGAATACAGGTGCCAAACGCCGCGCCAACTCGGGTAGTGGCAAACAAGTCGTAGTCCTTGAGCAACCGATCCACCATCGCTTGCTGGTCCTGCCCCGTAAACTTGAACGCCGTAATCCCGCAATACAGCCGTGGATCATCCGGCGTCAGCACCTCGATGCCCGGTAATGCCCGCACCTGTTTTACCCACACGTCGCGCAAATAGTTCACCCGCGCTCCCTTGGCTGCAGCGCCGCCCATGGCGCGATGTTCTTCAAATACCAGTGGCAAGGTCATCAGTGCCGGAAAGTTGGGGGTGCTGTACGACGTACGCGCACGCACGTCGGTGGCGGGGTAGTGGAACTCGCCCATGTCCGGATCAATGTCCGCCAGGCGTTCGGGGGCGATATAGAGAAACCCCAGGGTCAGCGGCGCGCCGATCCATTTGTGCAGGTTGAACCCGGCGAACTGAATGCCCAGTTCGGCGAGGTTGAACTCGATCTGGCCCAGTGCATGGGCGCCGTCGAGGATCACGTCGATGTCATGCTCACGCGCAGCCTTGGCGATGGCCTCGACAGGCATCACCAGGCCAGTGCGGTGGGTCACATGGGTGAGTACCATCAGCTTGAGGCGCGGGTACTGGGCGAACGTATCGCGATAGGTCTGCAACAGGCTGTCGAAACTGGCCGGGTGAGTGTGGGACAGTTCGATCACTTCCACACCGCGAACCCCCGCCAACCAGCGCATCGCACCTTTGACCGTGTCGTACTCCAGGTCGCTGATCAGCACCTGATCGCCCGGTTGCAGGCAGTTGTAGTTGCGGATCAGCGACTGCAAGGCTTCGGTGGCGTTGCGGGTGAAGGCTACCGATTCGGGGTCGACGTCGATCAGTCCGGCCAGTTGGCGACGGACCGCGACGTTTTCACCTTGCTCGAAGCGCTGGCGCACATACAGCGAGTTGCTGCGGTTGATAAACGCCACGTGTTCCAGGTACTGCGCCTGCACTTCGCGGCTCATACGCCCGAAGTAGCCGTTCTCCAAATTGATCGGGCCGGGTTCCAGCGCATAGCGCTGGGCGATGGCCTGCCAGTGAGGTTCGTTATCAGCATTCCTTGGCATGGCGAGTCTCTTAGTGGCGGGGGGCGGGTTTACCGTGTTTAACGCGCAACGGTTCCAGCAGTTCAGACAAGCCGTTGTGGTCGATTTCCTGCATCAATGCCAGCAACCCGCCCAGCTCGCCGTGGGGAAAGCCTTCGCGGGCGAACCAGTTCAGGTAGGGACCCGGCAGGTCGGCGATGATCCGGCCTTTGTACTTGCCGAAGGGCATTTCGCGGGTGATCAGCAGTTCGAGTTTTTCGGGATTCATGAGCTTCGTGTGCGTGAGGCGAGGTCTTCGAAAATACAGGCATTCTGCATGAAGGCCAAATGACAGATCATGCAAATAACGTACATACAGATGGTTCAAATATTTTTAAGTTATTGAAAATAAACATAAAAGTACTTTCTCAAAACCTGGCACGAGCGCTGCAATCATTAAGACAACCCTTGTTCACCTGCCTAAGGAATTGAAAAATGACTGACATCAACAAAGAATCGATCTCCGTACTCAACGACCTGATCGAGACCAGCATCGACGGCCAGAAAGGTTTCAAGGAATGCGCTGAAGACATCAAGCATCCGGAACTCAAAGCGCTGTTTGCCAAGCGCTCCGCTGACTGCGCCACTGCCGCCGCCGAACTGAAGACCGCCGTGCGTGCCTTGGGCGGTGATCCGGAAGATTCCGGCAGCGTAGCCGGCGCCCTGCACCGTGGCTGGGTCGATGTGAAGTCGATGGTTACCGGTAAAGACGAAGAGGCTGTGCTGAACGAAGCCGAGCGCGGTGAAGACCACGCACTGAAGGCTTACAAGGAAGCCATCGAGAAGATCAACAAGCACAACCTGCTGGGTATTCGTGATCTGGTTGAGCGTCAGTACCACGGCGTACAACGCAATCACGACCAGGTAAAAGCCCTGCGTAACCAGGCTCGCGCTCAGTCGTAAGCCCTGCTGTGTAACAACTGTGGGAGGGGGCTTGCCCCCGATGGCGGAAAATCAGTCGACATTTCGACGACTGATACTCCGCTATCGGGAGCAAGCCCCCTCCTACATTTGTATGGTGTTGGTCTTGAAACCGGACTCAGCCGATGCTGATCGGCGGCAGCTCGGTCAAGGTCACGACCTGCTGTTTGCGTGGCGCGAGGATTTCCGCCTCGCCATCCACTACCAGCTCATCGCGCTGGTTGAACACGCGGGTGGCGATACGTACGCGAAACTTCGGCAGCTTCTCGAGGATTTCCAGACGCACGGTCAGGGTATCGCCGATTTTTACCGGCTTCTGGAAGCTCATCTGCTGGCCGATATAGATAGTCCCCGGCCCAGGCAGCTCGCAGGCGACGGCTGCGCTGATCAGCGCGCCGCTGAACATACCGTGGGCGATACGCTCCTTGAACATGGTCGCCTTGGCGTATTCGGCGTCCAGGTGCACCGGGTTGTGGTCACCGGACATGGCGGCGAACAGCTGGATATCACGCTCTTCGACGGTCTTGCTGTAGCTGGCGGTCTGGCCGACTTCGAGGGCTTCGTAAGGGGTGTTGGTTACCTGGGTCATCTAAGGGTGCATCCTGTGGCTAATCGGTAATTTAACTGTCTGATTTTAAAGGAAAAGCTATTCGCAGCGGGCCGGCCTGCGCAACGTCAGGGCCTGGTCGAGCCAGGTCAGCACATCGGCGGTGACTTCATCGCGATTGGTTTCGTTGAACACTTCGTGACGTGCCTGCGGGTAGATATTCAGTTGCAGGTGCTGGCTGCCGGCCTCACGCAGGGCATGGGCCAGGCTTTTGAGACGCTTGCCCTCACTGACCGGATCACATTCGCCGCCCAGCACCAGGATTGGCAGGCCAGGATCGATCTGGGCGAGATTGGACGCTTTGCTGATTTGCTGCAAGCCGCCGAGCAGGTCGATCCACAGCTGGTTGGTGCAGCGGAAGCCGCAGAGTGGATCGTTGATGTACTTGTCGACTTCATTCGGGTCACGGCTGAGCCAGTCGAACGCGGTGCGATTGGGTTTGAATGCCTTGTTGAACGAGCCGAACGACAGCAACTCGATCAATGCACTGCGCCCACGCATACCCTGGCGCAGACGTTCGGCGCGAGCGATCAGCCGTGCGGCGCGGTACAACGCCACCGGCTGGAAATTCGAACCGCTGAGAATCGCTCCGTGCAGGCTGGCGCTGTGGTGCAGCAGGTAGGCCTGGGCGATATAGCTGCCCATGCTGTGGCCCAGCAAAATGATCGGCAGCCCCGGTTGCTGCTGGCCGATGTGCTGGTTGAGGCTGGCCAGGTCGCCGACCACTTTGTTCCAGCCATCTTTCTCCGCGTAGAGCCCCAGGGTACCTTCGTCGGCGGTGCGGCCGTGACCACGCTGGTCCGGCGCATACACGCCATAGCCGGCACTGCACAAGGCTTTGGCCAGCCGCTCATAGCGCCCGCTGTGTTCTGCCATGCCGTGGGACAGCATGACCACTGCCTTGGCCGGGCCGACGGGCATCCAATGATTGACGTACAGGCGGCTGTGGTCATTCGCGGTCAGCCAGAAGGTGCTGTGGTTCATGGCGGTTCCCTTTCTCAAGGTCTGCTCAAGGTCTGCTCAACGTTGTTGCAGTGTATAGCTCATCTGTCAGGAGGCGGGGTATCTGCCTACGCATCAGGGACAAGATTCATACAATCAATGACGCAATTTGCTGTATTTGCCTGTTTGGCCATAGCTGCTAACGTCCCCCAAGCTCCGCTTTCTATAAAAGCGGCCGGACACCTTCAGGTAAGGGGACAAGAATAATGCAACCTGATTTCTGGAATGACAAACGCGCGGCGGGTGTTCCTAACGACATCGACCTCTCGGCCTACAAGTCGGTAATCGAAGTCTTCGAGCGCTCGTGCAAGGCCTTTGCCGACCGTCCGGCATTCAGCAACATGGGCATCACCCTGACCTACGCCGAGCTTGAGCGCCAGAGTGCGGCGTTCGCCGGCTACCTGCAGCAGCACACCGACCTCAAGCCCGGCGAGCGCATCGCCGTACAGATGCCCAACGTGCTGCACTACCCGATTGCCGTATTCGGCGCATTGCGCGCCGGGCTGATCGTGGTCAACACCAACCCGCTGTACACCCCACGCGAGATGCGCCACCAGTTCAAGGACGCCGGCGTGCGCGCCTTGGTCTACCTCAACCTGTTCGGTTCGCGGGTGCAGGAAGTGTGCACCGACACCGAGATCGACTACCTGATCGAAGCCAGGATGGGCGACTTCATGCCCGCCGCCAGAGGCTGGCTGGTCAACACCGTGGTCGACAAGGTCAAGAAGATGGTCCCGGCCTACCACCTGCCGCGAGCGGTGTCGTTCAAGCGTGCCCTGCGCATGGGCGCGGGCCTGGGGGTGACCCATCATCCGGTGACCCTGGATGACATTGCCGTGCTGCAATACACCGGCGGCACCACCGGCCTGGCCAAGGGGGCGATGCTCACCCATGGCAACCTGGTCGCGAACATGCAGCAGGCGCGCGCGTGCATGTCCCAGGTGGGCGACGACGGCCACCCGTTGATCAAGGAAGGGCAGGAGGTGATGATCGCGCCGCTGCCGCTGTACCACATCTATGCCTTCACCGCGAACTGCATGTGCATGATGGTCTCGGGTAATCACAACGTGCTGATCACCAACCCGCGGGACATCGGCGGGTTTATCAAAGAGCTGAAAAAGTGGCGCTTTACCGGCCTGCTGGGGCTTAACACATTGTTTGTGGCGTTGATGGACCACCCGGAGTTCAAGAACCTGGATTTCTCCCACCTAAAACTCACCAACTCCGGTGGTACGGCACTGATCAAGGCCACGGCCGAACGCTGGCAGCAAATCACCGGCTGCACGATCGGCGAGGGTTATGGCCTGACGGAAACCTCACCGGTGGCCTGCACCAACCCCTACGGCAACAAATCGCGGCTGGGCACGGTGGGTATCCCCGTGCCGGCTACCGCGATGAAAGTGATTGACGATGAGGGCGCCGAACTGCCCTTGGGCGAACGCGGCGAGCTGTGCATCAAGGGCCCGCAGGTGATGAAGGGCTACTGGCAACAACCGGCCGCCACCGCCGAGACCCTGGACGCTGAAGGCTGGCTCAAGACCGGTGACATTGCGGTGATCGATGCCGATGGCTTCGTCAGCATCGTCGATCGCAAGAAGGATTTGATCATCGTCTCGGGTTTCAACGTGTACCCCAATGAGATCGAGGACGTGGTGATGGCCCACCCGGCCGTGGCCAACTGCGCGGTGATCGGCGTGCCGGACGAGCGCACGGGGGAGGCGGTGAAGCTGTTTGTGGTGGCGCGTGCTGAAGGGGTGAGCCTTGAGGAACTGAAGGCGTACTGCAAGACCAACTTCACGGGGTACAAGGTGCCCAAGCACATTGTGTTGCGTGACTCGCTGCCGATGACGCCGGTAGGGAAGATCCTGCGACGAGAGTTGCGCGACATCGCTTGATATGAAATGAGATTGAAGTGTGGGAGGGGGCTTGCCCCCGATGGCGGTATATCAGTCACCAAATGTGTTGGCTGAACCACTGCTATCGGGGGCAAGCCCCCTCCCACATTGTTATTTATTGCTTTAGAAGCCGCATTCCAGAGCCTGCCACAGGTCTATAGAATTTTTGCTCTAAAAGTGACTGCTGGATATTCTTGAGTCACGTTTATGACTGTAGGGCCCTCTTTTGGCTCTAGTCGGCCCTTGGCAAAGCTGCTACTCTCGGCGCGCTTTGTGACGTCTAGGCCTGCTTGAAAGCGCCAGATTCACCTAAAAAAACATACACCAATAATAATCGCATCAAATGCGATGATGAATTCGCGTCGCTGAGGAGTGGGCTTCCATGAACGAAGACTTTTGGAAGGATAAGTACCCCGCCGGGATTGCTGCAGAAATCAATCCAGACGAGTATCCGAATATTCAGGCGGTACTGAAACAGTCCTGCCAGCGCTTCGCTAACAAACCGGCTTTCAGCAACCTGGGCAAGACAATCACCTACGGTGAATTGTACGAATTGTCCGGCGCCTTTGCCGCGTACCTGCAACAGCATACCGACTTGAAGCCCGGCGATCGAATCGCCGTGCAGTTGCCCAACGTCCTGCAATACCCGGTCGCCGTGTTCGGCGCTATCCGTGCCGGCCTGATCGTGGTCAACACCAACCCGCTGTACACCGCGCGGGAAATGGAACACCAATTCAACGACTCCGGTGCCAAGGCACTGGTCTGCCTGGCCAACATGGCTCATCTGGCGGAAAAGGTCGTGCCCAAGACCGCCGTCAAGCATGTGATCGTCACCGAAGTTGCCGACCTGTTGCCGCCGCTCAAGCGCCTGCTGATCAACAGCGTCATCAAGTACGTGAAGAAAATGGTCCCGGCCTATCACTTGCCCAAGGCGATCAAGTTCAACGACGTACTCGCCAAGGGCCATGGCCAAGCGGTCAACGAAGTCAGCCCAGCCAGCAGCGACGTGGCCGTGTTGCAATACACCGGTGGCACGACTGGCGTGGCCAAGGGCGCGATGCTCACCCACCGCAACCTCGTCGCCAATATGCTGCAATGCAAGGCGCTGATGGGCTCCAACCTCAATGAAGGTTGCGAGATCCTGATCACGCCGCTGCCGCTGTACCACATCTATGCGTTCACCTTTCACTGCATGGCGATGATGCTGATCGGCAACCACAACATCCTGATCAGCAACCCGCGTGACCTGCCGGCGATGGTCAAGGAACTGTCGAAGTGGAAGTTCAGCGGCTTTGTCGGCCTGAACACCCTGTTCGTGGCGCTGTGCAACAACGAAGCGTTCCGCAAGCTGGACTTCTCCGCGCTGAAGGTCACCCTGTCGGGCGGCATGGCCCTGCAACTGGCGGCGGCCGAGCGTTGGAAAGCCGTGACCGGTTGCGGCATCTGCGAAGGCTACGGCATGACCGAAACCAGCCCGGTGGCCACGGTGAACCCCATCCAGCATATCCAGATCGGTACCATCGGCATTCCGGTGCCGTCGACCGTGTGCAAGGTCATCACCGACGACGGCGTCGAGCTGGCCTTGGGTGAAGTGGGTGAGCTGTGCGTCAAGGGCCCGCAGGTGATGAAGGGCTACTGGCAGCGCGAAGACGCGACCGCCGAGATGCTCGACAGCGAAGGCTGGCTGAAGACCGGCGACATTGCGATCATCCAGCCGGATGGTTACATGCGCATCGTCGACCGCAAGAAGGACATGATCCTGGTCTCCGGTTTCAACGTTTACCCCAACGAACTTGAAGACGTGCTGGCAGGCTTGCCCGGCGTGCTGCAATGCGCGGCCATCGGTGTGCCGGATGAAAAGTCCGGGGAACACATCAAGCTCTTTATCGTGGTCAAGCCGGGCGCCACCCTGACCAAGGAGCAGGTGATGGAGCATATGCGCGCCAATGTCACCGGCTACAAAGTGCCAAAGGCCGTGGAGTTCCGCGATGCGTTGCCGACCACCAACGTGGGCAAGATCCTGCGCCGCGAATTGCGCGATGAAGAGCTGAAGAAACTCGGCCTGAAAAAGTAACGCAATCCAAATGTGGGAGGAGGCTTGCCCCTCCCACCTTTAAATCCGGTGCTTACAGGGCGAACTGCGCGAAGCTGACACCCGCACCCGCCGGGCGCACATCCTTCAAGAACGAATCCTTATCCGCACTCAGCTCCAGGGTAATCTCCGGTTTGCGCTTGCCCGCATTGCGCACCACCAGCCCTTCGAGTTTTTCACGCAGGAACACGGTCGGCACCTTCAGGTGCAGCAGTTGGTCGGTCTCGGCGTTGTGCATCAACAGGTGAATCCACTCGTACTGGCCCACGGCAATACGACCCACTGGCAGGTCAAACCACCAGATGTTGCGTTTGCGGTCCAGGTCGGTGAAGTGGCAGTTGTTGACGCCGAGTACGGCACCGCCCAGTTCTTGGTTTCTGCGGGCGATGGCCTGTGCTTTATTGAGTTTCATAACCTTCCTACGGGATCTGTTATTCAGCGTTAGAGCCTGAATGTGCCGGGCATTCTCGGGGGTTGGCTGCAAAACATAAAGCCAAACCTGCGGCTGGCGATGAAATGCTCGCTGAAAAATAATTGAAACTCTGCCGAACGGCCTCGGGTCAATCTCTAGGTAATGACCGAAATCCTTGATTGTTCCCAGGAGACATACCATGAGTAGCACATCGGATAAGGCAAAAGGCTTGGCGAATGAAGCCGTCGGCAATATCAAGCAGGGCGTCGGCAAAGTGACTGGCAACGACAAGCTGCGTGCTGAAGGCGTTATTCAGGAAAAGAAAGGCGAAGTTCAAAAAGCGGTGGGCGATACCAAGGACGCGGTCAAGAAAGCGACCAAATAGTCCCGACCCGGCTGACGGCAATTGCGCAGTCTTGCGGCCATCCACGGATGGCCGTTTTTATGTCATGTGTTGCAACTAAAGTTGCGGAATTGTTTCAAAGTCGCCAAATGGGCTACTTTGATGTAGAAAACGGCCCCTGAGTCGCCCACGAACTCACCCTCTTTGCGGCGAAAGGAGACGCTATGATCTTTCCGGTTCTCGATGGTCTCAAGCTGCACAAGGTGCTGGTGCGCACCGTCAAGGAATTCGTCGATGACGAGATGTCCACCTACGCCTCGGCACTGGCCTACCAGATGCTGTTCTCGTTGTTTCCCTTCCTGCTGTTCCTTATCGCCCTGATCGGTTTCCTGCACCTGCCGGACTTTTTCACCTGGCTGCGCCTGCAGTCGGAGCTGGTGTTGCCGCCCCAGGCCCTGGAGCAGGTCAACCCGGTGATCGACCAGCTGCAGCAATCCAAGGGTGGTTTGCTCTCGGTGGGTATCGTGATTGCCCTGTGGACCGCCTCCGCTGGCGTGCGCCTGATGATGAGCGCCATGAACGCCGCGTACGACGTAGTGGAAGGCCGGCCGATCTGGAAGCGTTTTCCGTTGTCGATTTTCTACACCATCGGCATCGCCGGCATGCTGCTGGCCGCCGCCGCGCTGATGGTGCTCGGCCCACAAGTGATGGAATGGCTGGCCGGCCAGATCGGCATGCAGGAGTTCGTGGTCACCCTGTGGACCATCGTGCGATGGCCGCTGATCGTGATCCTGCTGATGTTTGCCGTGGCCCTCATGTATTACGTGATGCCCGACGTCGAGCAGAAATTCCGCTTCATCACGCCAGGCTCCGTGCTCGCGGTGGTGGTGTGGATCGTGGCTTCCCTGGGCTTCGGCTACTACGTCAAGACCTTCGCGGACTATAACGCCATGTATGGCAGCATCGGTGCGATCATCGTGCTGCTCCTGTACTTCTACATTTCCGCCGCCGTGCTGTTGCTCGGAGCGGAGATGAATGCCGTGATCGAGCACATGTCGGCCGAAGGCAAGGAACCAGGCGCAAAGGATTTTGATGAGCCTGCGCCCGCGCACGAAAAACAACACGTCTCCGGCCTCGGCCGCGACCATTCCAAACCCACTACCGACGAAGCCTGATCGATGATCCGTGAAATCCTGAAAATGGGCGATGAGCGCCTGCTGCGTGTCGCCCCGCCGGTGCCGCCGGAAATGTTCGACAGCCCCGAGCTGTGGCAATTGATCGACGACATGTTCCAGACCATGGAGCACGTGGGCGGCGTCGGCCTGGCTGCGCCGCAGATTGGCGTCGACCTGCAACTGGTGATCTTTGGTTTCGAAGCCAGCGAGCGCTACCCGGATGCGCCGCCGGTGGCGCAGACCATCCTGATCAACCCATTGATCACGCCGCTCAGCCCGGTGTTGGAAGAAGGCTATGAAGGCTGCCTGTCGGTGCCCGGCCTGCGTGGCGCGGTGGACCGTTACCAGCAGATTCGCTACGAGGGTTTTGATCCGAAGGGCGAGCCGATCGTACGTTTCGCCGATGGCTTCCACGCGCGGGTGGTGCAGCATGAATGCGATCACCTGATCGGCCGGCTGTACCCTTCGCGGATTACCGACTTCAGCAAGTTCGGGTTCATTGACGTGATGTTTCCCGACATGGACCCTGCTGCTGACGAGTAATCTTGCTGGCACACTACAAGTCGAAAATGTGGGAGGGCGCCTGCCCCCTCCCACATTTGATTTGTATTTGAGGCCGGGTTATTTGGCCGGTTTGACGAACCGCAACGTCATCCGGTCCGACTCGCCAATCGCCACATACTTCGCCTTATCCTGCTCCCCCAACTTCAGCGTCGGCGGCAACGTCCACACGCCAGCGGGATAATCCTTGGTGTCCTTCGGGTTGGCGTTGACCTCACTCTGGCCAGCCAGCTTGAACCCCGCATCGGTCGCCAGTTTCACCACCTGGGCGGTGGTCAGGTAACCGCTGTCCTTGATCGCTTCCAGATCGGCCCCGTCCTTGGCCCGGTGATCTTCCACACCCAGCACGCCACCCGGTTTCAACACCTTGTAGAACGCGCTGAACGTGGCCTTGGCCGTATCGGCCAGCACCCAGTTATGCACATTGCGGAAGGTCAGCACGGCATCCGCCGACGCAGGTTTGCCGAACACCGGTGCCTTGGGATCGAACTCGACCACGTCTGCCTTGGCATAGCGCGTCGGGTCGGCGGCGAATTTCTTTTTCAGGTTCTCTTCCGACGTGCGCGCATAGGCGCTGCTGCTCGGCGCTTGCACGGCGGCGATGTAATGCCCGTGATCCTTGAGCAACGGCGAGAGCAGTTCGCTGTACCAACCGCCACCAGGGGTGATCTCGATCACGGTCTGCCTGGGAGACAAGCCAAAAAATGCCAAGGTCTGCTGCGGGTGGCGATAGCCGTCTCGGGCGCTGTTGGCCGGGTCGCGCCAATTGCCAGCCAACACGCTGGCGTATTGCTGGGCGCTGATCGGCGCGTCAGCGGCCTGACTGAAAGTGGGAACGAAGAGGGCGGTAAGGGACAGAGCTGCAAAGGTCGCTTTCATGATCATCCGAAAAATGGGCCACTGTGTCGCCGAGGCTAGCATGGGGCCCCCACCGGGCGATCACACATTATCCGAGGACGACCGCACTAAACGATCTAAGCCCATCGCGATCATCGGCTTGTTACGTTTGTAGCGCACCAGTCGTTCGCTGAGGGATTGAGGCAACACCGTGTCTTGCGTAAAGCCCATGCGCTGATACAACCCCTCCAGGTCTGGATGGCACAGCAGCCACAGCGTGCCTTGTACATCGGCCGCCGCCGCACCGATCAATCGCCCCGCCAACCCCTGGCCGCGATACGCCGGGTCGACAAACACGCCGGTCAACCACTGCCCGCCGACCACAGGCGTCACGCACAACCCGGCGACAATCTCGCTGTCGCGCGCTACCCACAAGCGCCCGCCCTTGAGCGCCTTCATCGGTGAACCGTGGCGGCGATAAAACTTGTTCAGCAACGGCCACAGCGGCTCTGCCAGCGGTTCGATGTGCAGTTCGGGCATGGTGTTTTGGGCAACATAATCAAGGGCCTGGGATTATAAGCGCCTTCTGTGCGGCAATAGGTGGTATACCCACTGTTACATCCCCTGTAAGTGGAGCATGCATCATGGCCAAAGGTATGGATTCAAAGAAAGCCGCGAAGAAGAAACCGGCAAAGACTGCCGATGAAAAACGCGCCGACAAGAAAGCCAAGAAAACCGAGACAGGCCTGTTCGGTCACTGAGTTACACGCTTAGAACCAAACGATCTGCAAGATTTTCCCGCGTCACGGCACAGGGCAGGAAATACCTGCTCTGAGTTGCCGATGCCTAACAACTCACGGCGTCGGCGGTTCCTGCACTCCGTTGCATTTCAGCTCATGGGTTTTCGGCGGCCAACGCGGCGATGGCCGCAGGGCGCTCGCCTACCCGCTGCATAAACGCCACCAGCGCCGGCCACTGCTGCAGATCAATCTGGTGAAACGCCGCCCAGCGCAGCACCACAAACAAGTACGCATCCGCCACCGAATACTCCCCGCCCAACAGGTAATCCTGGCTCTGCAGCGGCTGCACCAGTACTGCCAAACGCTTGCACAACGTGGCCAGGAACATCGCCCGCACGTCGCCCTGGATCGCACCGTTGAAGAACACCGCCAGGCCTCCATGAATTTCCGTGGCAATAAAATTCAGCCATTCCTGCAAGCGCACGCGCGCCCAGCTGCCATTGGCCGGGGCCAGGCCTGCTGCGGGTCTCAGGTCGGCCAGGTATTGCAGGATCGCGCTGGCTTCGGTCAGCACCTGGCCGTTATCCAGTTGCAGCGCTGCGACGTAGCCCTTGGGGTTGATCTGCAGGTAGTCCTGGCCATCGGCGGTGGTTTTGGCCTGGTTGTGGACTCGTACCAACTCAAACGGCAACGCCAATTCGCGCAGCACGATATGCGGCGCGAGGGAACAGGCGTTAGGCGAAAAATACAGCTTCATCGTGGGCAACTCCGTAGGATTTGCGCCAGTCTCACTGGCGTGGCACCGTGCGTAAAATTAAACCTTCAGACCCCTGCCATAAGGACAGCGACTGCCATGATGAACCTGATGCACTGGCGCCTGCTGGTGGCTGTGGCCGATCAGGGCAGCATTACCGCTGCCGCCGAATGCGTGGGCATGACCCAATCCGCCGCCAGCCAGGCCATGGCCGGCATGGAGGCAACCCTGGGCGCGCAACTGTTTACCCGTGAACCGCGCAAGACCTTGCCCACTGCCCTGGGGTTGAGTGTGATCGAGCAGGCAAGGGTGATGCTGGGTGCGTTGCAGACCATTCGCAGCACTGTGGATGAAGCACGCCCGATGCTGCGTGGAAGTCTTCGTATCGCCAGTTTCCCCAGGGTGTTGGCAACGTTTCTGACACCGCTGTTGCAACGTTTCCATCAGTTGTACCCCGGCATCGAGGTCACCACCCTGGATGTCACCGACAACGAAGTACTCACCCTGCTTGATGCAGACCTGATCGACCTGGGCGTGGTGCTCAACCCCAGGCCCGAGTGTAACGCCACGGTGTTGGGACGGGACTTGTGGTTGGCGGTGCTGCCCGCGAACCATACGTTGGCGCAACGCTCGGTCGATGCCACGGTGTCGCTTGAGGAATTGCTCGCACAACCCTTCGTCCTCGCCACCGGTGGTTGCACTGCCAATGCCCGTAGCCTGGGAGCCGCGGCGGGGCTGAGCCTGAGCGATATCCGCGTGGAAGTGCGCGAATGGAACAGCGCGTTCAGCCTGGTGCGTGAGGGCGTCGGCGTCACGCTGGTGCCGGAAATGGCCCTGCCGGTCCAACGTAATGGCCTGCGCGTAATGCCGTTGACGGTGCCGCTGCACCGCGAGTTTGCCTTGGTCTGTTCACCCACCCGTCCCCCTTCGGCCGCCGCCAGTGCCTTGCTGAAAATGCTGGCTGACTAGTGGCCTTGCATCGCGTCAAGCCCTGTCTATGCTCACTCAGAACCGTTGATGACGCTCGGGAAATAAGGCGTTTTGGACAGTGGTTCCCACAGAGCTCTGCCTGCAGTATCCACTTTATGAATGGAATGCGCCCCGCCAGGCGCCGGTAACTTAAGGGTGATCCGAGCATGTTCAATCTTCATCACAAAGCCGACCTGCTTGAAATCCAGCGTTTTTCCTGTGCACTCACCGAATCCAACGCCAAGCTCGCCGCCATCAGCCGCTCCATGGCGATGATCGAGTTCGACCCCGATGGCGTGATACTCGATGCCAACGACAACTTCTGCAAAGCCATGGGCTACAGCGCCGAGGAGATTCGCGGCAAACATCACCGCATTTTTTGCGACGAGGCCTACACCCGCACCGATGCCTACGCGAAGTTGTGGCACGACCTGGCACGGGGCGAGGCCCTGAGCGGCACGTTCATGCGGTTGAACAGGCACGGCCAGGAAGTGTGGCTTGAAGCCAGCTACATGCCGGTACTGGACAGCGATAACCACGTACACAGAGTGATCAAGGTGGCGTCGGATATTTCCGCGCGGGTGCACCATGAGTACGAGAACCAGAGCCTGATTGACGCCATCGGCCGCTCCATGGCGGTGATCGAGTTCACGCCTCAGGGCCAGATCCTTAACGCCAACGAAAACTTCCTCAAGACCGTGCAGTACTCCCTGGGCGAAATCGTCGGCCAGCACCACAGCATGTTTTGCCATCGCGGCGAAGTGGAATCGCCGTCCTACAAGGCGTTCTGGGCTTCCCTCAGCCGTGGCGAATTCCACTCACACCGCTTTGAGCGCAAAAACAAATACGGTCAGACGCTGTTTCTGGAAGCCTCCTACAACCCTATCTTCGATACCAATGGGCGCCTGTACAAAGTGGTGAAATTCGCCAGTGACATCACTGACCAGGTCACCACCCTGTGCACCGCCGCCGATTCGGCCCACGCCACCTCGGTACAAAATGACGCCTGCGCGCGCAAGGGGGCGGGGTGGTGCAACAAACCGTGGAGATCATCGAAGAAATTTCCCACAACCTGAACCAGGCCGCGCTACCGGAACAGTAGTCCTGCACTGCTGCCAGTTTTACTTGCTCTGTGTACTTACCCATGACACCCCCAAAGGTTGTGTCCAACCTTTGGGGGTCAGTTCACAAAGCCTGGGAACGATCGTGTGGTTTAGATCGCAGCCAGGGTTTCTTTCACGGTCTGCGCCTGCGGGTCAGTGGTCTTCGCTGCTACCTGCTGCTCTTGCTGCTGCTTCAAGCGCTCAGCCACTTGCTTGGAAATGGCGTCCTGCTTTTCCAGGGACATGTTCTGCACATCGGCTTCGGTCAAACCCTGTTCTTTGAGCAATTGCTCGCGAATGCGCTCGGCCGGGGTCTTGCTCATGTAGTCGGTGAACTCCGAGCGCGCACCCGAGGTAGCACTGGTCGCCGACGCGTCGGTGCTCGATGTGCTGGCTTGCAACTGCACGCGGGTTTTGGCGAAGGCTTCATCAATACGGTCGCTCGCCTTGTCCAGATCCTTCTGCGCGGCCGGCAAGGTCACGCTTTGCTGCGCCGCTTGCAGGGCACCGCTGTATAGCGTGCTGGCGGCGGCGTTGGCAGGGTCCATGTCGGGACGCGTGATCTTTTGAAGGGTCGACACGGCTTGGGTGTTGTTGTTAACCAGCATGATCGGTCACCTGGGAAAATGTTCGGTGCCATAGCTTGAGCAAATAACATGCCGGGTCCATTAACCCCGCTTTTACTGGCTTTGGCCTGGCCGCCGCGGCAAATATTGTCCCGCAGGCGGCCAACCGTTGCCGTCAATGGGCGATATTTTCCAGGGCCAGGTTGCGCGTACGCGGGCCGAACCAACTGATGGTGATCATCACGATCAGCATGCTGCTGGCAATAAACGCCAACACGCCCGGTGTGCCCAGGTGTTCGAGGATAAAACCGATCAACAGGCTGCTGAACACGGTAGACAAGCGGCTGAACGAATAGCAGAACCCCACCGCCCGCGCACGGATATTGGTCGGGAACAGCTCGCTCTGGTAGGAGTGGTAACTGAAGCTCAGCCAGGCGTTGCAGAAGGTGATCATCACCCCGCAGATCACCAGCCCCACCGCCGTGGACTGCAACGCGAACAGGCTGCCGAAGATCACCGCACCCATGGCGGAGCCGACGATCTGCCATTTGTTTTCAAAGCGGTTGGCGACTTTCACGAACAGCAGCGGCCCCAGCGGGTAGGCGAGGGTGATGATAAAGGCGTACAGCAAGCTGTGGGTCACGCTGACGCTCTGGCCCGAGAGCAACGCCGGCAGCCAGTTGCCGAAACCAAAAAAGCCGATGGCCTGGAACACATGGAACACAATCAGCATCAACGCGCGGCGGCGATACGGAGGTTGCCAGATGTCGGCAAACCGGCCGCTGCCTTGCACGCTGACCGCTTCGGGCTCGGGTTCATCCAGCGGTTTGCCGTGGTCTTTCCGGCAGCGCGCCTCAAGGTTGTCCATGATCGTACCGGCTTCTTCGAAGCGACCCTTTTGCGCCAGCCAACGCGGTGATTCCGGCAGGCGCTTGCGCAGTTGCCAGATAAACAGCGCAAACACCGCACTGCTCAGCACCACCCAACGCCAGCCCGAGACCCCGAACGGCGCCTGAGGCACCAGCCACCACGACATCAACGCCACGGCCGGTACGGACAGAAACTGGATGAAAAACGCAAAGGCAAACGCCGAACTGCGCATGCGCTTGGGCACCAGTTCAGACAGATAGGCGTCGATGGTTACCAACTCAATGCCCAAGCCGATACCCACCAGGAAGCGCATGCCGATGATGCCCAGCGCCGACGTCTGAATGCCCATCAACACCGTGGCGACGGTGTACCAGATCAAGGCAAAGGTGAAGATCGCCCGGCGCCCGAAGCGGTCGGCGATGGGGCTGAGGAGGCTGGCGCCGAGGAACAGGCCGAGGAAGGTCGCCGAGGCGAATGCCGCCTGGTCCGAAAAGCCAAACACGCCCTCGCTGCCGGTGTGGAAAATCCCGTCACTGATCAGGCCGGGGCTGATGTAGGCGGTCTGGAACAAGTCATACAGCTCGAAAAAACCGCCGATCGACAGCAGCGCCACCAGGCGCCAGACCGTGGCGACGGCGGGCAGGCGGTCGATACGCGCGCTGATATGGGCAGCGCGGATCGGGTCGATGCCGTCTGTAGCGGGGAGTGCAGGCATGGCGGGAAAAACTCAGTCAGTGATGGGGATATTGAAGGTCTGAAATGCATCGTCCAGCGGATGGTAACCCAGCACCCGCGTGGTTTCGCTCAGGTCCAGGCGCTTGAAACGGTTATTGGAAATGCCGTGGGCGATCAGGTGCTTCACGCCGACGGCTTCCACCGAGCGTTGCAGCAACTGCACGGCATCGCGCGGGCTGAGCCAGGCGCTGAGGTCGCGGGCGTTGTTCAGGTCGTGGGTTTCAACGAATTCAAACGCGCCGATGCGCAGGGCTATCGTCGACAGCGGGGTTTTTGCCGCGTAGTAGCCGCACAGTGCTTCGCCGTAGCATTTGCTCACGCCATACAGGTTGGCCGGCATCACCGGCATGCCTGGGGTGATCTGCCGGTCTACCGGATAGCCTTCGATGGTTTGCGCGCTGCTGGCGAACACCAGGCGGTGCACACCCGCAGCCACGGAGGCCTCAAACAGGTAGGTGGTGGCGAGGATATTGTTGGGCAGCAGTTCGTCGAACGAGGCGCTGGCGTGGGGGATGCCCGACAGGTGCACGATCACGTCGATACCTTCGAGCAGGCTGGCGAGGCTGGCTTTGTCGCTGAGGTCTGCGTGTACGAAGCGGTGTTCGTCCAGGTCGAAATCCGGCGCGATGCGGTCGGTGAGGGTGAAACGGTAGCGGTCTTTCGAGGCGTCGAAAAACGTCTTGCCGATTCTGCCGCACGCGCCGGTGAGCAGTACGTTGAGTCCTTTCATATACCCTCCGGTTAGCTACAAGTCAGGAGCTTCAAGCCTCAAGTTAAGCTGCCTTTTTCTTGCGGCTTGCGACTTGCGGCTCAAAGCTTGCTGCTGCTTTTATCAGTTATGCCCGTCGAGGGCGAAGAGCTGGAAGCCCTGGTGCTGGCCTAGGCGCTGGTAGTAGGCGGCAATGGCGGGGTAGGCCGGGCGTTCCATCGGCGTCATCTGCCAGCGGTGCACCGAGAGGCCGATGAGGATGTCGGCGAGGGTGAATTCATCGCCGGCAACAAAGGCGCCGGTCCTGGCCAGTTGTTGCTCGAGGATGCCCATCTTGTCATTCCAGAGCTGCACGGCGGCGGCAATCTGCGCCGCGTCCAGGCCGTCCGGGTTATTGCGTACGAGGGCGGTGAACGCATCGCCCCAGGCGCGGTTGAGTTCGACGGCTTGCCAGTCGATCCACTGCTCGACCCGGGCCCGGGGTGCGGGCTCGACCGGTAGCAGGTCATTGCGTTGATAGAGGTTCACGAGGTAGCGGCAGATGGTGTTGGATTCCCACAGGACGCCGTGGTCGTCGATCAGCACCGGTATCTGCGCGTTGGGGTTCAGGGCGAGGAACTCGGCGGACTGGGTGGGCTTGAAGCCGATGCCCCAGTCTTCGCGCACGTAGTCGATGCCCAGTTCCTGACAGGTCCAGAGCACTTTGCGCACGTTGATGGAGGACGTGCGGCCCAAGATTTTCAGTGAGTGTGCCATGGTGCTTTCCTTGCGGTGGAGAACAGCCAATCTAACAGGGGCCAAGCGGGCATGGTTAAAAATGTGGGAGGGACTACGTGCTTTCCCGCACCTGCAACTCAAACCCCATATCCACCACCGGCTTGGCGATCTTGTTGCCCGCCATGATCGTCAGCAAATGCTCCGCCGCCCGCCGCCCGATCGCTTCCCTGGGCGTGCTGATGCTGCTCAGGCGCGGCACCATGAAGGACGACGCCGGCAAGTCATTGAAGCCCAGTACCGCGACACGTTCCGGCACGTTGATACCGTGGCGCATGGCTTCCAGCAGCGCGCCCTGGGCCAGGTCGTCGTTGCCGAAGAAGATCGCATCCACATCCGGATGGGCGGCCAGCAGTTGCAGGAACAGCTCGCCGCCCAGGCCCACCGAGGAGGGGCGTGGTGTCAGCAGTTCCAGCGCCGGATCGTACAGGCCGGCCTGTTGCAACGCCCGACGGAAACCTTCGCCACGCAGCAAGGTGCGTTGGTCCAGTTGCGCGCCGATATACGCCAGGCGCTTGCGCCCACGGGAGATCAAATGTGCGGCGGCCGTTTCACCCGCCGCCAACTGCGAGAAACCGACGCAGTTCACGCCGGCATTGGGGTCGAGGTCCATCATGTACACACACGGCACATTGCTGGCCTCGACCATCCGTCGGGCGCTTTCGGTGCGATCGAAGCCGGTCAGCAGCAACCCGCGTGGCTGGTAGGCCATGTAGTTGCGCAGCAGGTTTTCTTCTTCGTCGCGTGAATAGTGGGAGTTGCCGATCAGCACTTCAAAGCCCTTGGGCCGCAGCACCTGATGAATGGCTTCGAGGGTTTCGATAAACAGCAGGTTGGACAACGACGGCACCAATACCACCACCGAATGGCTCTGGGCCGAGGCCAGCGCGCGGGCGGCGGGGTTGACCACGTAGTTGAGTTCGGCAGCGGCGTGCTGGACTTTTTCCACCAGTTCGATGGCGACGGTGCTGATGCCGCGCAGCGCGCGGGAGGCGGTAATCGGGCTGACGCCGGCCAGGCGGGCGACTTCATTGAGGGTAGGGCGACCGGTGGTGCGGGTATTTTTATCGTTCTTAGAGGTCATCAGGCGGCTTGCCAAACAAAAATCGAGGCACTAAGGTAGCGCTGTCTCCAAAAGGCTGCAAATTATTGAACTTTGGGTTGCCTGATCCGGTTCAAATGATTGGAGCGGATGCACGCGTCACTCCATAAAAATGACAAGACGGCGCGGGAAAAGCCTGTTTTTGCACTCGCCTTACGGCGTGCAAAGGTAGCGCTATCTGCGTCTTGAGGTGTTCGATGAGTCAACCTGTTACCGCCCTGGTCATCATGGGTGTTGCCGGCTGTGGCAAGACCAGCGTCAGCGAGGCCCTGTGCCGCCTGAACGGTGCCACCGCCATTGAAGGCGACAGCTTCCACCCCGCCGCGAACATCGAAAAGATGAGCGCCGGCCACCCCCTCAACGACGACGACCGCGCCGGCTGGCTCGACATCCTGTGCGATGAACTGCGCCGTTCGCTCAAAGCCGGTGAACATCCGGTACTCACCTGCTCCGCGCTGAAAAAGAAATACCGCGACCACCTGCGCGAAGCCGCGCCGGGCCTGGGCTTTGTATTCCTGGAGCTGACCCGCGAAGTCGCCGCCGACCGCGTGTCCCATCGCCCCGGCCATTTCATGCCGGCCAGCCTCATTGACAGCCAGTTCGCCACCCTTGAATCGCCCAAGGGCGAGTCGCTGACCCTGGCCCTTAATGCCAGCGAAGACAGCGTCGAGGAACTGGCCGAGCAGACCAACGCCTGGTGGCTGAAACACGGTTTTGAACCATCCAACTAATTTTTTGCCGGAAAAGATAGCGCTATCCCCGGCAGGAAATTCAACACCCGCTTTAATAACAACAACAAACAGGAGAGACCCCCCATGTTTGGCATGTCCCACGAGTCGTACCTGCTGCTAGATGCAGTAGTCACTATCATCGGGTTGATCGTTCTGATCACCAAGTTCAAGGTTCACCCGTTCATCGCACTGATCATCGCGGCAGGCTTTCTCGGCCTGACCTCGGGCATGCCGGTGGACAAGATCATCAAGGCGTTCCAGGACGGTTTCGGCGGGGTGCTCGGCTTTGTCGGCATCATCCTCGCGCTGGGCACGATGCTCGGCAAGATGATGGCCGAATCCGGCGGTGCCGATCAGATCGCCCAGACCCTGATCCGCGCCTTCGGCAAGGACAAGGTCCAGTGGGCCATGATGTTCGCCGCGTTCCTGGTGGGCATTCCGCTGTTCTTCGAGATCGGCTTTGTGCTGCTGATCCCGCTGGTGTTTATCGTCGCGCGCCGTACCGGCGTGTCGCTGATCAAGATCGGCATCCCGTTGCTCGCCGGCCTGTCGGCAGTCCATGGCCTGGTGCCGCCGCACCCAGGCCCGCTGCTGGCCATCGGTGTGTTTGGCGCCGACATCGGCAAGACCATCCTCTACGGCCTGATCGTCGCGCTGCCGACGGCCATCATCGCTGGCCCGATCTTCGGTACGTTTATCGCCAAGTACATCCCGGGCAACCCGTCCCAGGAACTGGTCGACCAACTGGCCCGCGAGCCTGAGAACAAAAACCTGCCGAGCTTCAGTATCACCCTGGTCACCGTGCTGTTGCCGGTGTTCCTGATGCTGCTCAAAACCTTCGCCGACATCGCCTTTGCCGAAGGCAACGTGGTGCGCAACTGGATGGATATGATCGGTCACCCGATCACCGCCTTGCTGCTGGCGTTGCTGCTGTCGCTGTACACCTTTGGCAGTCGCCAGGGCATCCATTCCAAGCAGATCCTCAAACTGCTCGACGCCAGCCTTGCGCCGACCGCCGCGATCATCCTGATCATCGGTGCCGGTGGTGGCTTCAAGCAGATGCTGGTGACCAGCGGCGTGGGTGACGTGATCGGCCATATGGCGGTGAACGCACAGATCAACCCGATCCTGCTGGCGTGGCTGGTGGCAGCGGTGATTCGTGTAGCGACCGGTTCGGCCACCGTGGCGACCATTACCGGCGCGGGCATCGTAGTGCCGGTGGTGGGGATGATTCCCGGAGTTAACCGTGAGCTGCTGGTGTTGGCGACGGGGGCGGGTTCGTTGATCCTGTCTCACGTCAACGATGCGGGGTTCTGGCTGGTGAAGCAGTACTTCAACATGACCGTGGCCGAGACCTTCAAGACCTGGACGGCGATGGAGACCATCCTGTCCATTGTGGCGTTGATCTTTATCATGTTGCTGTCGTTGGTGGTGTAACCGACACACCAGCAGCAAGGGTGAAAACCCAATGCAAATGTGGGAGGGGGCTTGCCCCCTCCCACATTTTGACCACATTTGTTCAGGTGGATCGGGTCAGGTTTTAGCGACCAGCCCATCCGCCCGGAACATCCCGCGAATCCCGCGCACCGCCTGGCGAATCCGGTCCTGGTTCTCGATCAGCGCAAAGCGCACATGATCATCCCCATACTCGCCAAACCCAATCCCCGGCGACACACAGACCTTCGCTTCCAGCAGCAGCTTCTTGGCAAATTCCAGCGAACCCATGGCGGCATACGCTTCGGGGATCTTCGCCCAGACGTACATCGACGCCTTGGGGTTCTCCACCATCCAGCCCAGCTCATGCAGGCCCTTGACCAGCACATTGCGGCGCTGGCGGTACTGCTCGGCGATGTCCTTCACGCACTGCTGGTCGCCTTCGAGTGCAGCAATCGCGGCGACTTGCAGCGGAGTGAACGTGCCATAGTCGTGGTAGCTCTTGATCCGCGCCAGGGCGTTGACCAGTTCCGGGTTGCCCACCATGAAACCGATGCGCCAGCCGGCCATGTTGTAGCTCTTGGACAGGGTGAAAAACTCCACCGCAATGTCCTTGGCGCCCGGCACCTGCATGATCGACGGGGCTTTCCAGCCGTCGTAGACGATGTCGGCGTAGGCCAGGTCATGCACCACCAGCACGTCATACTGCTTGGCCAGGGCGATCACCCGTTCGAAGAAGTCCAGCTCCACGCACTGCGCGGTCGGGTTGGACGGGAAGCCGAGGATCATCATCTTCGGCTTGGGGATCGAGCCGCGAATCGCCCGTTCCAGCTCGGCGAAGAAGTCCACGCCAGGAATCAGCGGTACCGAACGCACCTGGGCGCCGGCAATCACGGCACCGTAGATATGAATCGGGTAGCTCGGGTTGGGTACCAGCACGGTGTCGCCCTGGTCCAGGGTAGCCAGCATCAAATGCGCCAGGCCTTCCTTGGAACCGATGGTCACGATGGCTTCGGTCTCGGGGTCGATGTCCACTTCGTAGCGGTCTTTGTACCAGCGCGAAATCGCGCGGCGCAGACGCGGAATGCCTTTGGAGGTGGAGTAGCCGTGGGTGTCTTCACGCTGGGCGACGGTGACCATTTTCTCCACGATATGGGGAGGCGTGGCGCCGTCGGGGTTACCCATGCTCAAGTCGATGATGTCTTCGCCGCGCCGACGCGCAGCCATCTTCAGCTCGGCAGTGATATTGAAAACATAAGGGGGGAGTCGATCTATGCGCGCAAAGCGGCGCGGCGAACCTTGGTCGGCCATTGTTGCCTCGAGAGTACGTAAGCGCCCGGAACCGTCCGAGCGACGTCGGCCACTGCGGTGGCCTGCGGGGCAGACAATACGGCCGGTGATGGCCAGTTGTCCAGATGCGTAGGAAAATTTTCTGCATGGAGTACGGCACAGTTATGCCCCTATACTCGATACGGGTTTGTTCCCTCATAAGAAGGAGACTGTTCAGATGGATCAGCAGACAAAACAACCGTTAGAGCCACGCATGGAAGACGGCAAGGCCCTGGTGATCGCCGGGGTGCAAGGGCGATATGCAAAGGCCACTGTGGGCGATATTCCCAAGCTGTGGGGCGTGTTTGACGACAGCGTAAGACACATCAAAAAGCGCGTCGGCGGTGTGAGCTACGGCGTTTGCCATAACCCCAGCCACGGTGAATTCGATTACATGGCGGGGGTGGAAGTGCCGTCCAAAGGCGATGTGCCGAGCAACTTCGAGTCCGTCGAACTGCCCGCGCACCACTACGCCGTGTTCCCGCACTACGGGCCGGTGCAGGCACTGGAGCAGACCTACGAGCGGATCATGTTCGAGTGGCTGCCGCACTCGGGCTACAAGGTGGCGGGGGCGGATTTCGAGCGCTACAGCGCGGATTTTGATGGGAAGAAGGGGCTGGGGACGGTGGAGATCTGGTTGCCTGTGGAACCCAAGTAACCACTGGCTGAACACGTCCCTCTGTGGCGAGCGGGCTTGTCCCGCGTTGGGCTGCGCAGCGGCCCCAAAACCTACCGCTGCGGTTCACCCGGAAGAATGCGGCAGCGCTGAATAGGGCTGCTGCGCAGCCCCTCGGCAGAGCCATGGTTAAGACGCATGGCGCGAACTTGGCTGTCGGGTTGCTGAGCGATCCAACACCCACCTCAACCTCCGCTCATACCCAACCCGGCCCTTATACGCCTCCCCGCTGTCCACCCATCCAGCGCCCAGATACAACCCCATCGCGGCCACATTGTGCGTGTCCACCGACAACTCCAGCGCCTTGATCCGCGGCCACGCCCGCATCGCTGCAGCCGGCAGTGCCTGCAAACACGCCTTGCCGAACCCACGCCCTTGCTGATGTCGATCCACCTGCAACGCATGCAGCGTCGCGCTGTGTTCGTCGGCCCAGTGGGGCAGGCACGGCGGGCGTTTGAGCAGGAGGAAAGCCACCGGAATGTCGTCGGCCAGCAGCGCAAAGCCTTTGACGCCGGGGCTGGGCTTGGCAAGGAGCGAATTGAGGGCGCAATACATGTCGCCGGAAAACGGCAACTGTTCAGGGTGAACTTCGATGGCGCCGACTTGCTGTTGTTGCACAGCATTCAGCGTCTCGTAGGCGACAAGACGGGTTTGCATCGGCGTGTCCGAACAGTTGCATAGAAGGGCGCAGTCTAGCGGTTTTGTGCGGGGTGAAATTATTTTTCAACGGGCTGTCGATTTGCCCAAAGGCCGTTCGACTAAGGGTGTCTTCCGTGATTTTCCAACCCGAAGGAGTATCGCCATGAGTACCGCAATCAACACCCTGATCGAACAATGGAAGCACGCCGTGCTTTCGCGGAATATCGATAAGATTGTCAGCTATTACGCCGACGATATCGTCTCGTTCGACGCCGTGACCGCCCTGCAATTCAAGGGCAAGGCGGCCTACCGTGCGCACTGGGAAGCCTGCATGGAGCACTGCCCCGGTCCGGGCATTTTCGAGTTCCACGAACTGCGTATCGTCGAGTCCCAGGACAGCGCATTTGCCCACTGGCTGGCCCACTGCGGCGGTGCCGGGCCGGACGGTGAAGTGAAGGCCTGCTGGATGCGTGTGACTGCCGGTTATCAACGTTTTAACGGCGACTGGAAGGTGGTGCATGAGCATTGGTCGGCACCGTTCGACATGGCAAGCGGCACGGCACTGTTCGACCTGAAACCTTGAGCGCCGCGAACTATAGTCAATAGTCCGAAAACGGAGACGCACATGAAATACCTCTGCCTGATCTACAGCAACGAGCAGGTGCTGCACACCTCGCCGGACAGCCCCGCAGACCCGGAGTGCCTTGCCTACGCGCAGTCCATCCAAAAAAGCGGGCGGATGCTCGCCGCTGAGCCGCTGGAGTCGGTGACCACCGCCACCACGGTGCGCATGCGCAACGGCAAGCTGTCGATCACCGACGGGCCGTTTGCCGAAACCAAGGAACAGCTCGCCGGGTTCTACCTGATCGAGGCGCGGGACTTGAACGAAGCGATCCAGGTGGCCGGCGGTATCCCGGCCGCCCGGGTCGGCAGTGTGGAAGTACGCCCCGTGCGTGAATTGAATCTCTGACGACAACAAACATAAAACTCAGGAGGTTTACCCATGAAGACGCAACCCGCCGAATTTGAACTGTCCATCAGCCGCTTGATCGATGCGCCCCGCAGACGTGTATTCCGCGCCTGGACCGAGCCGGCCTTGCTGCAACAATGGTGGGGCCCCCACGGCATGACCACCCCCGAGTGCGAAATGAACCTGTGGGTCGGTGGCCTGTTTCGCACCCTGATGCGCGCGCCGGATGGCAGCGAGTACCCGACCCAAGGGGTGTTCCTGGAAATCGATGCACCCAATCGCCTGGTGTTTACCGATGCCTTCATGCCGGGGTGGATCCCCTCCGGCAAGCCGTTCATGAGCGCCGAAGTCACCTTTGAGGAGCAAGACGGCAAAACCCTCTACACCGCTCGCGCCATGCACTGGAGCGCTGAAGACAAACAGGCCCACGAAGCCATGGGTTTTCACGACGGCTGGGGCCAGAGCCTGGACCGCCTGGTGACGCTGGTGACCCAGGGCATGCGCGATTGACGCCTCCCATCGAGGCGATCTACCGCAGTGAGTCGCGGCGCGTCCTCGCCACCCTGATCCGCCTGCTGGGGGATTTCGACCTCGCCGAAGAAGCCTTGCACGAGGCGTTCTTCGTCGCGGTCGAGCGTTGGCCGCAAGAGGGTGTGCCGGACAACCCACGGGCCTGGCTGGTGTCGACCGGGCGCTTCAAGGCCATCGACCGCTTACGCCGCCAGGCTCGTTTTACCCCGTTATTGCAGGCGCAGGCTGACGCACTGGAAGCCGCTGACTGGAGCGTTGAGGACGTGGAAGACGACCGCCTGCGCCTGATCTTCACCTGCTGCCACCCAGCGCTGGCGGCCGACGCCCAGGCGGCGCTGACCTTGCGTGAGATCTGTGACCTCACCACCGAAGAAATCGCCCGCGCCTTTCTGGCCTCCCCGGCGACCATCGCCCAGCGTATCGTGCGTGCCAAGGGCAAGATTCGCGAGGCCAAAATCCCTTATCAAGTGCCGTCACTGGCCGAGCTGCCCGAGCGCCTCGACAGCGTGCTGCGCGTGATTTACCTGGTCTTCAACGAAGGCTATTCGGCGTCCATGGGGGCGGACCTCACGCGCGAGGAACTGACCCACGAAGCCATTCGCCTCGGCCGCCTGCTCCTGGAATTGCTGCCGGAGCCGGAAGTCATGGGCTTGCTGGCACTGATGCTGTTGCATGAATCCCGCCGCGCGGCGCGCACTTCGGCCAGCGGCGAACTGGTGTTGTTGGATGAACAGGATCGTTCGTTGTGGGATGCGTGCTTGATGGCTGAAGGTTGCGCGCTGGTGGAACAGGCACTGACCCAGCGGGGTTTTGGCCCGTATTGCCTGCAAGCGGCGATTGCAGCGGTGCATGCCGAGGCACCCAGCGCCGGGGAAACGGATTGGCCGCAGATTATCGGGCTCTACGATGTGCTGCTCAGGGCCGTGCCGTCGCCGGTGATCGAGTTGAACCGCGCCGTGGCGGTGGCCATGCGCGAGGGGCAGCTGGCGGGGTTGCAGTTGGTGGAAGGCATTCTGGCGCGCGGGGAATTGCTGGATTACCACTTGGCGCATTCGGCGCGGGGCGAGTTTTGCCGGCAGTTGGGGCGCATGGACGAGGCTCGGACAGCCTACGAAAAAGCCCTGTCGCTGACCCAGCAAATCCCGGAAAAACGCTTCCTCAAACACCGCCTGGCCGAACTCAACTCCCCCAAGCAATGAAGATCAAAAATGTGGGAGGGGGCTTGCCCCCGATAGCAGGGTGTCAGTCGCTGCATTGGGTGACTGGCCCACCGTCATCGGGGGCAAGCCCCCTCCCACATTAATCTCAATTGTCTGAAAAAATCACTCCAGCATCTTCCCCAACAACCAACTCCCCGCCGGCCCTGGCGGATGGTGCCGGGACCACAGTGCATCCACGGCCACCGAGCGCGGCCAACCGCGTGCCTTGAGTTCGACCAGTTGCCCGCCACCAAAGCGTTCCACCAGCCAGCGCGGAATCGGTGCCCAGCCGAAACCCAACTGCGCCATCTCCAACAGCATCAGGTAACTGGGGGCCGACCAGACGCGGCCGTTGGCACGGGTTTCGTTCGGGTTGATGATACTTGCCAGGCGCAATTCGCGGTGCTGTTGCAGGGTGTGTGCAGTGAGGGTATCGAGGCCCGCCAGCGGGTGTTTCGGTGACACGAACAGGGCGATTTCGGTGCGCTCGTCCACGGGCGCGCGGGTCAGGTCCGGCGGATATTCTTCCTGGTGTTCAATAAACGCAATCTGCGCTCGGCCGCTTTGGACCAGGGCGATCAGGTCTTCGCATTCGGCGATCAGGCATTCCAGCTCAAGGTCCGGGTAGCGCTGTTCAAACGCGCTGAGGGCGACCTCGAAACGGTCGGACTGGTAGGTATCCGACATGGCGATACTCAGCTTCGGCTCCAACCCCTGGGCCAACTGACTCGCCGCCAATTCCAGCCGACTGCTGGCCTCCAGCACCTGCTCGGCCCGTTGCAACAACACATGGCCCGCAGGTGTCAGCGTCGGCTTACGGCTGCTGCGATCAAACAGCACCACATCCAAGTCAATCTCCAGGCTCGACACGGCAGCGCTGACGGTTGACTGGCTCTTGCCGAGCTTGCGCGCCGCCGCCGAAAACGAGCCTTGGGTGGCCGCCTGCACAAATGCCTGCAGCACTTCGTTAGAGGCCATGACTATCGCCTTGATCGATGGTTATTGGTTATGAAGTATCGAGTCAAAGGCTAATGATGGCAATCATCGTCACTCACGGAGCCGGGTCATGAACCCTACCAAGTCGATTACTGAACGTGTTTGCCAGGCCATTGGTTTCGAAGCCCTGGCGTTGTTGATCTGCACCCCGTTGCTGGCGTGGATCATGGACAAGCCTGCCCTGGAGATGGGCATGGTCACCTTGGCGATCAGCCTGTTGGCGCTGACCTGGAACGTGATTTTCAACGGCCTGTTCGACCGCCTCAAGGCGCGCCTGCAACTGGCCAACAACAGTTGGACCCGAGTGCTGCATGCCTTGCTGTTTGAAGGGGGGTTGATCCTGGTGTGTGTGCCGCTGATTGCCGCCTGGCTGAACATCAGCCTGGTGCAGGCGTTTATCCTCGACATAGGCGTACTGCTGTTTTTCCTGCCGTACACCTATGTGTATCACTGGAGTTATGACGTGCTGCGCGACAAGTTCCTACAGAAACATGCCGCCCGACGCCTCGATACGCTGGCCGGTGATCCACTGGCTACCGTCGGCGAGCAGGCTGGCAATGGCCCCGCCAATATCATCCGGTAACCCGGCGCGGCCCAAGGCGGTATTGCTGGCGACCATGGCGTTGAGGCTGGCGTTGTCGCGCACGGCACCGCCGCCGAAGTCGGTTTCAATCGCGCCGGGTGCCAGGATGTTAACGCTGATGCCACGGCTGCCCAGCTCTTTGGCCTGGTAGCGGGTCAGCACTTCCATCGCGCCTTTCATCGCGGCGTACGCGGCGTAGCCAGGCAGGCTGAAGCGCGCCAGGCCACTGGAAATATTGAGGATGCGCCCACCGTCGCGGATCAACGGCAACAGCTTTTGGGTCAGGAAAAACGGGCCCTTGAATTGGATCGCCACCAACTGATCGAACTGCGCTTCGGTGGTCTCGGCGAAGCTGGCGTGAATGCCGATACCGGCATTGTTGACCAGAAAATCGAAGTGCTCCTGTGCGAAAACATCCTTGAGCACGCCAGCAACATCGTCGACGAAATCAGCGAACGTCGCACTCTGGCTTACGTCCAGTTTCAGCATCGCGGCACGGCCGCCGAGTTGTTCGATCTGTGCGACCAATGCCTGCGCTTCATCGGCCTTGCTGTGGTAAGTGCCAATGATGTCGACACCTTGTGCCGCCAGGTGCAGTGCAGTGTTTTTGCCCAGGCCACGGCTGGCGCCGGTGATCAATGCGATTTTACGGGTCATGGTGAGTTCCTCGGTGAGTGAGCGTGGGAAGCAGTGTATTTGTCCGGCCATAACGTGATAAACAGCGCTATACCGGAATCACTGGCCGAATAAGGCGAACAATCCCATGAATAAACTGGAGCTGTTGCGCACCTTTGTGCGCGTCACCGAGCTGTCGAGTTTCACCGGCGCCGGCGAGAGTCTGGGCCTGCCGCGCTCCACCGTGTCCGAGCATGTGCAGGCGCTGGAAGAATTGCTTGGTGCACGCCTGTTGCAGCGCACCACGCGCAAGGTGCAGGCGACCCAGGACGGCCGCGTGCTGTATGAGCGCAGCAAGGATTTGCTCGCACACATGGAGGAATTGGAGGGGCTGTTTCGCCAGGACGAAGCGCAACTCGCCGGGCGGATTCGGGTGGACATGCCCAACGTGATGGCGCGGGACTTGATCCTGCCGCGTCTGCCGCAGTTCATGGACGCGCACCCGCTGATCGAGTTGGAGATCAGCACCACCGACCGCCAGGTCGACCTGCTCGCCGAAGGCTTCGATTGCGTGCTGCGCGTCGGCGCGCAGCCGGACCAGAGCGTGGTGGCGCGGCTGCTGTGCAGCATGCCGATGATCAACTGCGCGAGCGCCACCTACCTGCAACGCTACGGCGTGCCGCAGACACTGGCCGACCTGGCCGACCACCACCTGGTGCATTACGTGCGGCCGTTGGGTTCACGCTCGGCGGGGTTTGAATACGTGCAGGGCAACAAGGTGCTGCGCATCCCCATGGCCGGGCGGGTCACGGTCAACAGCACCGATGGCTACAAGTCTGCCTGCCTGGGTGGTTTCGGGATTATTCAGGTGCCGGCCCTGGGCATGGGCGACGAGTTGGCGAGCGGTGAACTGGTGGCGGTCCTGCCGGACTATCCGGCACCGCCGCTGGATGTGTCCCTGCTCTACGCCGGGCAGCGGCATCTACCGCTGCGGGTGCGGGTGTTCATGGACTGGCTGGCGGCCATCCTGCATTCGCAGCTTTAACGCCGCGCCGACAGCTGTTGCGGCGCCAGGAAGGCGTCGTGGAAGTAATCGCGAAACGCCTGCATCGCCGGGGTAAAGGCGCGCTCGCGATGCCAGGCCAGGCCGACGCTCATGGGCGTGACGGGATCGGTGACGGTCAGGGTTTCGATGCGCTTGCCTTCCAGCGACCAGGGCCGGTGCACCAGGTCCGACAGGATCGCCACGCCGCTGCCATTGGCGACCATGCTGCGCACCGCCTCTACCGAACTGGTGCGCAGCCGCACCTTGGGCGTCTGCCCGGCCTGTTCCCAGTAACGCATGGCGCTGTGTTCGGCCTCATCGACGGTGAGCAGGATGTACGGCTCCTGCGCCACATCCGCCAGGCTCACCGCACCGCGCTCGCACAATGGGTGATGGCTGGGCAGCCATAAACGGCGCTCCGAGTTGAACAGGATTTCCGAGACGATCGCCGGGTGAGTGAGGTTGGCGGTGAGGACCACGGCCATGTCGAACTGGCCATCGAGCAAGCCCTGTTCGATGGCCTGGCGCTCCTGCTCGAACACCTCGAGGGTCACATCCGGGTGCCAGTGTTCCATGCGCTGCAGGTGGTGCGGCAGGAAGTAACCCAGCACCGTGTAGCTGGCCGCCAGGCGCAGCACGCCGCTGGCGCGGTAGTCGGGCAACGGGCTGTTCAGCGCGTCGTCGACACTGCGCGCAATCACATAGGCGCGGTTGAGAAAATGCCGCCCGGCATCGGTCAGGTTCATGCCCTGGGCCGAGCGCACGAACAGCTGCACGCCAAGCAGGGCTTCCAGCTCCTTGATCGCCGTGGTCACGGCAGACTGGGAGATGTTCAGGTGAATCGCCGCCTGGGAAATCTGGCCGATTTCGGCGGTGGCGACGAAGTAGCGGATTTGGCGCAAGGTCAGGGACATGGCTTTATCTGATTTTCAGAAGATAGGCCATCTGATAATAGATCTTCCCAAGGGGTCAAGCCGCAGCCTACTTTCCAGTATCACCTTTTGGCGGAGCGTCCCCGATGCAGGCAGTGGATTTCAATTCAGACATGGGCGAAGGCTTCGGCCCCTGGACCATCGGCGATGGCGTCGACGCAGAGCTGATGGCCTATATCAGCTCGGCCAATATCGCCACCGGCTTCCATGCCGGCGACCCCGGCACCATGCGCCGCACCGTCGCGCGCGCCAAGCAATTGGGGGTGGCCATCGGCGCACACCCGGGCTTTCGCGACCTAGTGGGCTTTGGTCGTCGGCATATCCATGCACCGGCCCAGGAGCTGGTCGACGACATGCTCTACCAGCTGGGCGCGCTGCGTGAAATCGCCCGCGCCCAGGGCATGACGCTGCAACATATCAAGCCTCACGGCGCGCTCTACATGCACCTGGCCCGCGACGAAGAAGCCGCGCGCCTGCTGGTACAAAACCTGCAAATCATCGAGCCGACACTGTTGCTGTACTGCATGCCCAACTCGGTGATCTGGCGCGTGGCCAAGGAACTCGGGCAGCCGGTGGTGCGCGAATTTTATGCCGACCGTGAGTACGATCTGACCGGCTCCATCGTGTTTACCCGCAACGTACGCGCGCTGGACCCGGCCACGGTCGCGGCCCGCGTCCTACGTGCGTGTCAGACGGGGCTGGTGCGTACCGTAGAAGGCGAAGACCTGTTTATTGAATTCGACTCCATCTGCCTGCACAGCGACACCCCCGGCGCCCTGGAGCTGGTGGAAGCCACCCGTGAAGCCCTGGACCAGGCGGGCATCACAGTCAAAACACCCTAATAAGATCGAACGTTCACTTTTTGCCTGCCTTTCTATAACGATTCCAAGAGGAACAGACATGGCTGAAACGTCCCCCATCCGCTACAGCTTCGGTGGTGATGAGCACCTGTTTGCCGAAGTCAGCGAGAGCATGTCCCTGGAGGCTTTTTTCAAGGGCATGGCCGTGACCCGTGCCGTGGAGCGCCTGGCGCTGGAAGGCGTGCTGGATGTGTGCCTGGCCAATGCATCGTTCCAGATTCGCTTCGACCCCGACCGCATCGCGCCCCATGTGCTGCTCGACGCCGTGCAAAGCGCCGAAGCCCAGGCCGTGGCCGAGCGCACCCTGCACACACGCATCATCGAAATCCCGGTGCTCTATAACGATCCCTGGACCCATGAAACGCTGATGCGATTTCGCGACCGCCATCAAGACCCCAGCGCCACCGACCTGGAATACGCCGCGCGTATCAATGGCCTGGCCGATGTTGACGCGTTTATCGCCGCTCACAGTGGCGCGCCGTGGTTTGTCTCGATGGTCGGCTTTGTCGCGGGCTTGCCGTTCATGTTCCAGATGGTCGAGCGCGAGCGGCAGTTGCAGGTGCCCAAGTACCTGCGCCCGCGCACCGACACGCCGAAACTGACCCTCGGCCATGGCGGCTGCTTCGGCTGCATCTACTCGGTGCGCGGCGCCGGCGGCTACCAGATGTTCGGCGTGACCCCGGCGCCGATCTACGACCCGGCGCAGCAGTTGGCCTACCTCAAGGCGCATATGGTGTTCTTCCGGCCGGGTGACATCGTGCAATTCAAACCCATCAACCGGGACGCCTACGACCTGGCGGTTGCCGAGGTGGAGGCAGGACGTTTCGACCTGCGCATTCGTCCGGTGGAATTTTCCCTCGATGCGTTTCTCGCCGACCCCATCGGCTATCCGAAAGCCCTGCAGGAGGCGCTGGCATGATCAAGGTCCTCAAACCCGGCCTCGCCACCTCTGTGCAGGACCTGGGCCGCGAAGGTTATTACCACCTGGGCATTCCGCCATCGGGTGCGTTGGACCAATACGCCTTGAGCGCGGCCAACCATCTGGTGGGTAACCCCATGGGCGCGGCGGGCCTGGAATGCACATTGATCGGGCCCGAACTGGAGTTTCAACGAGATGCCTTGGTCGCGCTCAGCGGTGCGTTGATGTCGCCGCGCCTGGACGGTGAAGTGGTGCATCAGGACACCGCGTTCCAGGTGCGTGCCGGGCAGGTGCTGCGTTTCGAATTTCCCAAGGCCGGCGCCCGCACTTACCTCGCCGTCGCCGGTGGCATTGACGTGCCGTTGGTGCTCGGCAGTCGCTCCACTTACACCCTCGGTGCACTCGGTGGTTTCCACGGGCGACGCTTGCAGGAGGGCGATGAATTGCCCATCGGCGACGCCAGCGGTCTGGGCCGTGCGGGCAACAGTTTGCCGATGGCGTTGCGCCGCTCGGTGGGCGGCGATGTCACATTGCGCGTGGTGCCAGGGCTGTATTACGAGCGATTGACAGCGGGCGCCAAGAGCAGCTTTTTTGCCGAACCGTGGACAGTCGGCTCCGAGGCGGACCGCATCGGCTATCGCTTCAAGGGCGGCAGTGCACTGAGTTTTCAACCGCGTGAGCAACCGTTCGGCGCGGGGTCGGATCCGTCGAATATCGTCGACAGTTGCTACCCGATTGGCTCGATCCAGGTACCGGCCGGGCTGGAGCCGATTGTGCTGCATCGCGATGCGGTATCCGGCGGTGGCTACGCGATGATCGGCACGGTGATCAGTGCCGACCTGGACTTGATCGGGCAGATGCAGCCGAACCAGCGGGCGGGGTTTGTGGCGGTGACCCTGGAAGAGGCGCTGGAGGCGCGGCGGGTGTACAAGAAACGCCTGAAAGCTATGGCCGGGTTGTTCACTCGCTGACACACAGCCATTCAAACTGTGGGAGGGGGCTTGCCCCCGATGACGGTGTGTCAGCTACAGATTGGCTGACTGGACCACCGCCATCGGGAGCAAGCCCCCTCCCACAGTTTCAATCCAGGTTGTGTCAGAACAGTTTGGTGAACAGCCAGTACAGGCTACCGGATAGCACAATTGCCGCCGGCAAGGTGAGCACCCACGCCATCAGCAGATTGCGGATGGTCCGCATCTGCAACCCACCCCCATTGGCCACCATGGTCCCCGCCACACCCGACGACAACACATGGGTGGTCGACACCGGCAGCCCGAACATATCCGCTGCGCCAATGGTCAGCATTGCCACGGTCTCGGCCGAGGCGCCCTGGGCGTAAGTCAGGTGGGTCTTGCCGATCTTCTCGCCCACGGTGACCACGATGCGCTTCCAACCGACCATGGTGCCCAGCCCGAGGGCGATGGCCACGACGATCTTCACCCACAGCGGAATAAACCGCGTGGCATTGTCGATCTGTTGCTTGAACAGTTGCAGCTTGCCTTGGGTGTCGGCGTCGAAATTGCCGACCTTGCCCTTGTCCATCAAGCGAATGGTTTCGCTGGTCAGGTACATGTCGTTACGCACGTTGCCCACGGCTTCGGCGGGGACTTTGGCCAGGGAACCATAACCTTTGACTTCGTCACCGATCTGGCCGGCGAGGGCGGCGAGGGCAGGGATCAACTCAGGCGTCGCTTCCTTGGTGCTCACATAGGTCGAGAGGATCGGTCGCGGGTCGCCCGGCAATACCTGCGGCGCGCTTTTTGCCAGGGCCACCTGGGTTACTTCGGCCACGGCGGCGAACTGCAATGACTGCTCGGCCGGCATGGTGCGGTTCAGCGCATAGGCCATCGGCAGCGTACCGACCAGGATCAGCATGATCAGGCCCATGCCTTTTTGCCCATCGTTGGAGCCGTGGGCGAAAGACACGCCGGTGCAGGTGACGATCAGCATGCCGCGAATCCACCACGGCGGCGGGGTGTCGCCTTTGGGCGCCTTGTACAACGCGCGATTTTTCACGAAGGCGCGCAAGGCCAGCAACAGCAAGGCGGCAAAGGCGAAGCCGATCAACGGCGAGAGCAGCAGGGCATAACCGATCTTGATCGCCTGGCTCCAGTCCACGCCGCTGGTGCCGTCACGGCCGTGCATCAAGGCATTGGCCACGCCGACGCCGATGATCGAACCGATCAGGGTGTGGGACGAGGAGGCCGGCAACCCCAGCCACCAGGTGCCGAGGTTCCACAGGATCGCGGCGATCAGCAAGGCGAAGATCATCGCGAAGCCGGCCGATGAACCCACCTGCAAAATCAGCTCCACCGGCAGCAAGGCAATGATGCCGAACGCCACCGCGCCGCTGGACAGCAGCACACCGAGGAAGTTGAAAAAGCCCGACCACACCACCGCAAACTGCGGCGGCAGCGAGTTGGTGTAGATCACCGTGGCGACGGCGTTGGCGGTGTCGTGGAAGCCATTGACGAACTCGAAACCCAGGGCGATCAACAGTGCCACACCCAGCAGCAGGAACGGTGTCAACGTGGTGGGCTGGGCGCCTATTTCGTGCATGTCGTGCATGAGGCTGTAGGCGGTAAACAACAGGCCCATGGCAAGTACGGCGAAAAAAACGATCACTGTCACCAGGCCAGGTTTTTTGTCCAGGCGCGGTTTTGAATCGGCGGAGGATGAGTGCGTGGAGGCAGTCAGGGAAGGGGTAGCCATGCCGAGGCATCCGTATTGGGAGGATGCCGTTCATGTTCATTGCAGAATGTTACAGCGATGCTGCCGCAGGTCATTGTTTAGGTAATCGGGTGTGCCGCTGGTCTACAAAACACTAGAGAGACCAAGGGTCTACACCACTTTTCAGGCTGGTTTTGGGGCTGCTTCGCAGCCCAACGCGGGACAAGCCCGCTCGCCACAACAGCCCTATCTGCCTGGCGTTCGGCGGTGAGCCAACGGTGTGTAGATAACTATGGCTATCGGGGGCTATCGGGGGGCTATCGGGGGCAAGCCCTTCCCAAAATTATTGCATTTCAATTTGAAAACTTGCGAAACGCCCAACGCCCGGCAATCAGCGTGAAAGTCGCGACCAGCGCCACCAAAATCCAGAACCCCTCCGGGTCCTGGGAAAGCGGCACACCGCCTACGTTCATGCCGAAAAAACCGGCAATGATGTTGATCGGCAACGCCAACACGGTCACCACGGTGAGGGTGAACAACGTTCGGTTAGTTTGCTCGTTGAGGTTGGCGGCGATCTCTTCCTGCAGCAGCTTGATCCGTTCGCCCAGCGCCGTGAGGTCGTTGATGATCAGCGCAAACTCCTCGGTGGATTTGCGCAACTCCTTCACGTCTTCCTTTTGCAGCCATTGCGGCGGGCGGTTGAGCAGGCGCAGCAGCGAGCCCGGCTCCAGCGCGAGCAGGCGTTGCAGGCGCACCAGCACCCGGCGCGCCGCGCCCAGTTCCGCGCGGTTGGTGGACAAGCGCGAGGACAGCAACTGGTCTTCGATATGGTCGACGCTGATGCTGGTCTTGCGCACGATCTGCGTCAGCACTTCACCCTGGTCACGCAGCAGGTGCACCAGCAGCTCCAGCGGTGAGCGAAAGTGTTCGCCGGCCTTCACCGACGAGCGCAACTTGTCCACCGAGTGCAAGGGTTGCAGGCGTGCGCTGATCAACAGCCGGCTGCGGGTGCACACCCACAGCGTGGAAATGTCCGACGAGACCATGCTGCTGAAGTTGAACACCACGTCGTTGACCACCGCCAGCAAGGCTGAGTCGACGTGTTCGATACGCGTGGAGCGCGAACCTTCGTGCAGGGCCTCGAAGAATTCTTCGGGCAAATCCAGGTTTGCCTGCATCCACCGCTCGCAGGCAGCGTGGGCCAGGTTCAGGTGCAGCCACAGGAACTCTTCCGGATCGGCGGGTTGCTGCAAGGCCTGGAGCGCGGTGGCCGAATCAATCTGTTCACCCTTTTCACCGGGGCGAAAACGAAAACCGTAAAGCAAGCCAAACAGATCGGAATCCTGGTGGCTGTGGTCGAGGCTGTGGTTCATGGAGGCTCGCAGAGAAAGCGCCTGTAGGATGTTTCACAGGTTCGCGTAGGCGAATCATTGCAAGGCGGTATGACGATTTTGTGACAGTTTGAAAGCGCGCTCAGTGGACGTCCAGCGTAAAGGTGAAGTGCGTGCCCGCCAGCTCGTCGGACGACACGTTGAGTTGCCCGCCATGGGCATCGGCGATCTGCTTGACGATATACAGCCCCAGGCCCAGGCCGGCCTGCGGTTTGTCGGTGACAGGACGTGAATAGGGCTGGAACAGCCGGAGCAAGGCTTGTGCGTCGATCTGCCCGGGGTTTTTCACCGATAGTTTGAACTGGCTGTGTTCGACCTGCGCGCGAACCTCCACCGGGCCGTCATGGCTGCCGTGGTGGATGGCATTGGCGACCAGATTGGAGAGCAACTGCGCCAGGCGGTCACGGTCACCTTTCACCTGTTGGAGGTCGCCGATGGCCGCATGGATCTCTCGCTGCGGATGCACGCTCTGCACCTCCGACACCACATGTTGCAACGCCGCCTGCAAACCCTGGCAATCGCCGATGTTCAGTGGGATGCCGCTGCCCATGCGCCCCCTGGCGAAATCCAGCACGTCTTCCACCAACTGCGCAGCGCGCCGGCCGCTGGTGAGGATATGCCGCACGAGGGTGTCGGTGGCCGGGTCCGGGTGCTTGCGCAGCAGCCGTTCGGCCGCGACGTTAATCGCAAACAGCGGGTTGCGCAGGTCATGGCCGAGTACGGCGATAAACTGCTCTCGCAGTTCGGCGGTGCTGCGTTCTTCCTGCAATTGCGCCTGGGTATGCTGCGCGGCTTCTTCGGCTTCGATCTGTAGCGACAACACCCGTGCAAACGACTCCATGGTCGACTGGATTGCGCTGCTGCGCAGCATGGCGGGGTTGGGGTCCAAGGCGCAGATCGTGCCGAAAAAACGCCCGTCGGTGCGGAACACCGGCACCGAAATATAGCTTTCGAAGTGGTACAGGCGCGGCGTGTGGTGGTCGTGGTAGAGCGGGTCTTCACTGGCCTTGTCGATCACCACGGACACGTGGGAGCCGCGAATTTCGTGGCAGATCGTGGTGGTCAGGTCCAGCTCGCCACCGACGCCGAGGCCGAAGTCCAGTTGGTCGAGTACGGCGCAGGCGGTCCAGGTGTCCTCGGTCACCCGCGCCACGGCGGCAAAGCGCAGCCCGGTCATGTCGCTGATGACTTGGAGCATCGCGGGTACGGCACTGATTCGGCCAATGGTGGCGATGTCGGCGGCTTTTTGCCCCATGCAACAGTCTCGCAAAGTGGTGAGCCAGAGGCTCAGGTTGATGCCTGGGATTTTAGCGGCCTTGTGCGGTGCCGGTGTAATTTCATTCACAAAATGACGTTTTTTCCTACGCGCGGTTAGCGAGCGCGCATAAAAAAACCGCGCCACCCGGAGGTGGCGCGGTTTCAGGTGATGGGGTCACTCAGGTGTCGAGTTTGTCTTCCAGCACGGCGCCGGTCTTGGCGTCGAGCTTGACTTCAAACTTCTTGCCGGCAGTGTCGGTCAGCTCAACTTCGTAGACCAGCACGCCACTGTTGTTGTGGTCCAGTTCGGTGTCGTTGATCGTGGCACCGGCGTGTTTGGCCACGGCGGCGGCGTTGAGCTTGTCGAACGGCATCACGGCACCGGACTTGAGCAGACCTTCAATATGGTCCGGACGAACATCGGCCTGGGCCAGGCCGGCGGTCAGGGTCAGGGCGGTGGCAGCGAACAGGGCAGTCAGGGTTTTCATGGTGTGTGTCCTTCTTCGGTGAGCTGTTTAAGTGGCGCCAGATTAACCGGCGCAACTTAACTCATCCTTAATGGCGCACTGACACCAATGCCCGACGCTCTCAGTACTTATAGTCGTTCAGCAGGTCTTGCACGCTGGACGACGGCCAGCGCTTGTAGAACTTCAACAGTTCGGCGGCGCGGTTGGTGAAGATACCGTCGACGCCGGCCTTCATCACTTTGTCGAAGTCGACCGGCTCATCCACGGTGTAGACGTGCACCAGCAGGCCCTTGTCGTGGGTCAGCTTGTTCATTTCAGGCTTGACCAGGTCGGTGTAGCTCTGGTCGCCATGGTCGGTCAGCTCAGCCGACGGGCCGGTGCCGATGGCGCCGAGGCTCTTGGCCTCGTCGACCCACTTTTCGAACTCGGCGGCGTCTTTCGGCTCTTGCTTGGCGTAGTAGGCGGCCTTGGTGGTTTCGCCGGATTCGGCGAAGGTCTGCGTGGATTTAGGCTCGATGCTGCCTGGGCCAACCCATAACAGCAGGATCTTCGGGGTGTTTGGCATTTCTTTTTGCAGCTCTTTCAAGCTGTCTTTTTCAAACGTCTGCAGCACCACGCGGCCCTTGCCCTGGCCGACGCCGGTGTTGCTCTTGCCCAGCTTGGAGCCGGCGGAGCTGAGCCAGCCTTTATCCAGCAGCTTGTTTTTCAGGTCGGCTTCGATGCCCGGGAATTGCTTGGGCTCCTTGGTTTCGATGTACAGGCCGGGTTTGTGCTGCGGGTTGCCTTCGGCGATCTTGATGATGTCGTCCAGGCTCAGGATCTTCAGGCCAACGAAGCCTGGACGCGCACGGTCCGGGTAGGCGGCGTTGAACCAGCTGCCGGCATCGAGGGTTTGCAGTTCTTTCCAGGTGAACTCGTTGGCCGGGGCGTCTTTGCGCTCGGGGAACTTGGTAGCCACGTCGGTGGTGCGCTGCAGGTTGTTGTCGTGCAGGGCGAACAGTACGCCGTCCTTGCTGCGCTGCAGGTCCATTTCCAGGTAATCGGCACCCAGGTCGCGCGCGACCTTGTAGGCGGCGGCGGTGGATTCCGGCGCGTCGTAGGAGGCGCCACGGTGAGCGATCACGGCGGGGTAGGGAATGCCTTCGTTTGTCGCCAATTCGGCCGGGCTGATCGGTTCGGCAGCCTGTGCCTGGCCAAGGCCAAGCGCCAGGGCGAGCAGCAGGGCGCTCTTGGAAAACGTGACAGGCATATGCGAAGTCCTTTCGTGGAGGTAGCTTTGAGAGGCCTCCTTTTTAACAATTGATTGCGAAAGGCGCTATCACCAAACCGACATTAACGTGCGCACGTGCCAATTTTCTCGGTTTTTTTGCGCTGCATTGCAGTACTCTTGCGCGCAGCCGCCCCGCTAGAGGACGGTACTTTCCGCCACGCGTGTAAACCATCTTTCCAGTCCCTGTGGGACTTTTCAGTGAGGTTTACCATGCGCATCACCTCCGAGCTTATCTGCCAGGCCGCCGACCAACTCCACGGTTTTGTTGGCCTCAACCGCAAGACTGGCCAGTACATCGTGCGTTTCAGCGAAGACTCCTTCGGCATGGACGTGGCCGACGACGGCATCATCCCCACCGCTGAATTTGTCTGGCTGCCGGCCCCCGAGCAGACCATGACCCTGTCCCGCGAGCGTATCCAGTTGCTGCTCGACCAGAATATCGACGACCGCATCAACATCAGCGAGCCGCTGCGCGTGTATATGAAGCGAGTGGAGATTCCACAGATCAGCGCGCTGCGCAGTCTGGTGAGCTAGACGGCATCGGCGGTAAGCGAGCCTTGCGTGGCAGGCTGGTTTTCTGTGGCGAGCGGGCTTGCCCCGCGTTGGGCTGCGAAGCAGCCCCAATTCAGTTAACGCGGTTCTCCAGACTAACCGCAGCGTCTGGTTCAGGGGCCGCTTCGCGCCCCAACGCGGGGCAAGCCCGCTCGCCACAACAGGCCCGCTCGCCACAGAGAGCCGGGCGATACGAAGGTTACTGGCCCTGGAATGCGTAGGCCCGTTCCACCTTGCACACCCGTGTCTGAAACGCCGAGTACCAGGTGGCGCGTCCTTGTTCACGCACCGCCCGATGCTCGGCCTGCTGCTTCCAGGCCAGGATCGCGGCCTCGCTGCTCCAGTACGACACGGTAATCCCCAGGCCATCCTCCCGCGCCGATTCCACTCCGAGAAACCCCGGTTGTTCGTGCGCCAGCTCCAACATGCGGGCGGCGGCCTGGCCGTAGCCTTGATCGCCGTCGGTGCGCAATGAGCTGAAAATCACGGCGTAGTAGGGTGGGGCGGGTGTCTTGGCGATCATGCGCACTGCTCCTGGCAAGCCTTGAGCAGGGCAATCGCCAAAGGCGGCGTGATGCCCTTGAGGGCGGCGCGTTCAGGCTGGAACAGCGTGGCGACGAAGAACGGATGGTCGAGCAACTCGACCGCGCGCAGATCGCCGGCCGCATCATGCCCGCTGGGAATCATCTCGCGTTCGAGCAGGGCATCGGCGAATTCGGGGTTTATGCCGTAGCGGCAGCGATAGCCTTCCTCGATTTCAACACGGCCGTAGGCCTCGGCGATGCGCGTGTAGGGCGTCAAACGCAGGCTGTCGGTGGCGTCAACCAGGGCGCAGCTCAGGGGGGTGATCACCGCGCGTTCAGCGTCCGGCGCCAGTTCGCCATGTTCGGCATCGGCCCAGCCCAGCACGTTGCGGGCGTATTCCAGTACCGCGTGTTGAAAACCGCCGCAAGTGCCGAGGAAAGGTCGCCGTTGTTCGCGGGCAAAACGGATCGCCCGCAATGCACCGTCGCTGTCGCGGTAGGGGCTGGCGGGCACGCACCAGAAACCGTCGAAGCCGTGCAGTTCTGTGGTGGGCGTGAGGGTATCGGTGTCCAGCCATTGCAGATGAACCTGCACGCCGAGGGTTTCGGCGGCCCGTTGCAGCGCGACGGGAATGGCCTGGTGCGCGATGACATCGGGGTTGTAATCGCCGATCAGGGCGAGGTGCAAGGTGGTGGCTTTCATCGTGTGCGTCCTATGGCTTGTGGTGTCCTGATACGCACTATAGATTGGCGCGCACGCAATCAATATTGGCGTTTACCCACATGCTCAATGCAGCCACGCACTATCAAATCGATTACCCCGACCTGTCGCTGATCCTCGCCCTGGTGCGTGGCGGCACCCTGGCGCGGGCGGCGGCATTGTTGCGGGTGGATGTGTCCACGGTGTTCCGCGCGGTGCGGCGGCTGGAGGCCGCATTGGGCCAGACGTTGTTTGAAAAAAGCCGCGCCGGCTACCTGCCCACCAGCCTGGCCAGCAACCTCGCGCAGCAGGCCGAACGTGCCGAACAAGCGCTGGAAGCGGCGCGCATCGGCGTCGAGCAGGGCGGCGAGGTGATCAGCGGCACGGTGCGCCTCACCTGTACCGACTCGGTGCTGCAAGGGCTGTTGCTGCCGGCGCTGGCGCAGTTCATGCCGGAGTACCCGGCGCTGACCCTGGAACTGAGCACTTCCAATGATTTCGCCAACCTCAGCCGCCGCGATGCCGACATTGCCCTGCGCCTGACCAAGGCACCGCCGGAGCACCTTGTCGGCCGTTGCCTGGGGGCCGTGGCGTATCAGGTGTGCGCCAATCCCACCTATGCGCGCCTACACGCCGGGTGCTCACTGGCGGACCTGGCCTGGATCGCGCCGGACGACTTCCTGCCCGATCACCCGACGGTGGCCTGGCGCCGCGAACACCTGCCTGGGGTGCGCCCCAGTTATCGCTGCAACAGCATGTTGTCGGTCACCGAACTGGTGCGGGCTGGGTTGGGCGTGGCGGCGCTGCCGGATTTTCTGCTGGATGAAGGCCTGCAACCCCTGGGCCCCGCATTGGCAGGGCACGACACGGCGTTATGGTTGCTGACACGTCCCGATTGCCGGGCATTGCGCTCGGTGGTGACGCTGTTTGATGAGTTGGGGCGGCATGTGCAGATGAAACCCTGACACCGCCCCTCCCACAATGGATACACGCAGTTACTGGGGTTTTCTTACGTAGTGCTCATGCATTTCGCACGTCAGGGTTTCGATGTGTTCGGTCAGTTGCTTGGTCATTTCCGTCAGTCGGGTGTTCTGCTCCAGCAATTCCAGCAGCTGTTTGGTGGTTTGCGCGGCCTGGGCCTGGCGTTCGGAATTGGCGATGGCCAGTGCTTCACGGTGTTGTGCATCGGCGTCGGACTGGGCTTTGTCGCGGGCCGCCTGGCGCGTCTGGGCCAGCAGGATCAGTGGCGCGGCATAGGCTGATTGCAGGCTGAACGCCAGGTTGAGCAGGATGAACGGGTACACGTCGAAGTGGGTGATGCCGGTTACGTTAAGCACCACCCACAAGATCACGATCGCGGTTTGCGCACCGAGGAAGGTCGGCGTACCAAAGAAGCGCGCAAAGGCCTCGGCCTTGAGGGCAAAGGTGTCATTGCCAAAGGTCGGCGCCAGGTGGGCGTGGCGTCGGTGAAAGCGCAGGTGATCGACGGGGGGAGATTCGGGCTTGTCGGGTGTCATGGTGGGCTCGGGTCATCAACGTTAAGACAGTGAATCACTATAGCCTCGGCGACCTGTCTTACACATGAATAACCCGGAGCCTACTTAGTGGACGCCACGCTCATTGGCAAACGCGCTCACCGCGTGCACCGCCTCGCTGGTGCCTTCGCGAATCTGCAGGATCACCGTACCGGCCTGGTTGGCCAGCTCCACGCCCTGGGCGGCGCGGTCGCGGGTCGCGTCCATGCTGTCGATGGCTTGGCGGGTTTCAGCCTGGATCACCGCGATCATGCTGGAAATCTCCGTGGTGGAACCGCTGGTGCGCGCCGCCAACTGTCGTACTTCATCGGCCACCACGGCAAAACCACGGCCTTGTTCACCTGCGCGCGCCGCTTCGATAGCAGCATTGAGTGCCAGCAGGTTGGTCTGGTCGGCAATGCCGCGAATGGTGTTGACGATGGTGGTGATCTGTTGCGAACGCTCGCCCAGCTTGGCGATCAGTTGCGAGGAACTGTCGATGTCCGAGGAGATTTCACGCATGCCGCTGGCTGTTTTCTGGATCACATCGGCGCCTTTTTCCGCCATGTCCTGGGTATGCAGGGACAGGTGATAGGCTTGGGCGGCGCTTTGCGCGTCAGCGGCATGTTGTTGCACGCGCGCGGTGATGTCCGAGGCGAACTTCACCACTTTGCACAGGCGCCCGCTGGCGTCGTACACCGGGTTGTAGCTGGCTTCGAGCCACACGGGCCGGCCGTTTTTATCCACGCGTTCGAATTGGCCGCTGAACAGTTCGCCCTGGTTCAGGCGCCGCCAGAAGTCACTGTAGGCTGAACTCGCGGCAGTCTCTGGGGGGCAGAACAGGCGGTGATGCTGGCCCTGAACCTGCGCCAGGCTGTAGCCCATGCGCTGCAGGAAGTTGGCGTTGGCGGTGATGATCGTGCCGTCGAGATTGAACTCGATGACGGCCATTGCCCGGCCGATGGCTTCCAACTTGGCGTTGGCCTCGCTTTCGGCCTGCAGGCGCGGGGTGACGTCCAGGGCGTACTTCACCACTTTGATCACACGGCCCTCGTCGTCACGCACTGGGGTGTAGCTGGCTTCCAGCCACACCGACTGACCGTTGCTGGCCACCCGTTCAAAAGTACCTGACTGGAATTGACCTTTTTGCAGGTTGGACCACAGCTGCATGTACTCGGCGCTCCGGGCGAAAGCGGGCGTACAGAACATCCGGTGGGATTGGCCTTCGATCTGCTCGGCGCGGTAGCCCAGCGTGTTGAGGAAGTTGTCATTGGCGCGCAGCACGAGGCCTTGCGGATCAAATTCGATCACCGCCATGGAGCGCTCGATTGCGTCCAGCAGGCTGGCCTGGTGAGCCACGGTGTGTTTCAGGGTATTGATGGTTTTTTTATGGGCGTTGAATAGCATGTTCGGGTGCTCGGGCAAGCATGCGTCTGGGAGTGTCCATGTATGTGCGCCTGCCCCCGTAAGGCATTCGCCGTACGGTTGACGTGCTCATTGTCAGCCTCCTTGTGCTGACAGCGGGGGTGGAACAACGGGTTAAGAGTGATCAGCCTGACAAGAAGTTCGCCCCAGGAGCAGGACCATTTTTGGGTAGGCGACCAGTGGAGGCTTTATGCTATCGCCCAGGGCGTTGGACGGAAGATTCAGACGAGGTGTCGTGGGGCGATTTCAGGCGGAACAGGCGATCCGGTCGTCACTGACATTGACTCGATTACGCCCGGTGTCCTTGGCTGCATAGAGCGCTCGGTCAGCTGCGTTCAGCCACATGGCCGCGTCGGTGAAGCGGGGCTGGAAGTCCGCCAAACCGATGCTCAGGCTGACGCGCAGTTCCGGTATTTGCGGGGGGCGGTAATCGCCGAATGTTTCGCGCATCTGCTCCATGATCTTGGCCGCTTGCTCCAGAGGCATTTGCGGAAGAATCACACAGAACTCATCGCCCCCGTAACGCCCGGCCAAGTCGTTTTCCCGCAGGTTGCGCCGCAGTTCCAGGCTCAGTTGCCGCAGCACCGTGTCGCCGACAATGTGGCCATGGGTATCGTTGATCTGCTTGAAGTGATCAATATCGATCAACGCGATGGTGGCGTGGCTTTGCTGCTGCTGGCACTTGTGGAACTTGAGGTGCAGCAGGTCTTTCCACGAGCCGTGGTTGAGCAGGCCGGTGAGGCTGTCGGTGCGACTCAGGGCACTGAGGGCGCGTTTATGTTCCGACAGCTTGATCGCCAGTTGATAACAAACCATGCCGATGGCCATGGGGTATAGGGTCAGCATGGGCAGGCAGGTGTAGACCTGCAGCAGGCTGACCTCGGGGTTGAACTTGATACCGAACAGCGCCCACGCCACGCCGACCCCCAGCCCTTGTGCGAGCAAGCCGCGCAGGAACAGGCGCCTGCCGCCGGCGGCGACGTTGTTCATGGTCATCATCGATAGGATGGTCACGGCCGTCAGCGGCGTGAACTGTGCGGCGGCTGCCCAGAACCCGCCGAATACCGAGTCATACAGGAAGTTGCGCTGTTCCGCCTGGTAAGGGAACTGCGAGCGGGTCGACAACTGGTAGGCCAGATGCGCCCAGGCAAACCCATTAAGCAGCAACAACGCCCAGACCCAGCCCGGCATGGCGAGTGGGTACAAGGCGCCGGTGACGCTGATGCTGCCGACACCCAGGCCGATGATCCGTGGCTGATAAATACGCCTGGCAAATGAGAGCCCTTTGCCTCGTCTGTTTTCCATAAATTCCTGGTTGAGCTGTTTTTCACATATGCGACGGCGCGGATCGGCTGGATCAACCGTTGATCGGATAAGACCTGTGAATATTGTCAGTTATTCGCGTGGGAATAATCAGTGGCCTTCCAGGCCATTTGCGCAAAACAGAGGGCGAATGCGTCAAAAGCGACCAGGAATGTCGCTCCTGCAATGCTTTCTACCGGGCGAGGGGGGCGCGGACTTCGTAGCCGGCAAGGAACAGGTCGATGGCTGACTCAATGACGTTGGCCTGTTGGGTGGCGTCGAGGGTGGGCTGGCCAAGGGTAATCTGCGGCCAGAACGCGAAGGCCTTGAGCAGGCTTTGGATCTGGTGGGCGGCAAACGCCGGGTCGGTGCAGGAGAGGCGGCCGTCTTCCTGGGCGGCGCGTACCCACTGGGTAAAGCCTTCTTCGCGCTGGCTCAGGCGGTTGACCATGTCTTGCGCGCGTTCCGGCGAATGGATGGTGGCGGCGATGGCCACCCGTGCCAGGTCGAGGAAGTTGGCGTCCGCCATCATCTTCATCTTCGCTTCCAGCAACCCGCGCAATTGTTCGCGCAGGGGGCGCTCGCGGGTGTAGCTGACGTCGAGTTGCGCAACGCTGCTGGCCCAGAGCTGATGGAGGATTTCGGCGAACAATTCTTCCTTGCTGGGGAAATGGTTGTACACCGTGCGCTTTGAAACCCCGGCGGTGGCGGCGATCTTGTCCATGCTGGTGACCTCGAAACCGTTGGCCCGAAACTCGGCGATAGCCGCTGCTACGATGGCTTCGCGTTTGCGGTCGGTGAGGCGTTGAGGGGCAGTCATGGGTGCGTTCGGCTCTGGAAGGGAAATTACACCGGGTAGTTTACTTGCTGCGGATTTTGTTGCAATCTTGAAACTACACTGTGCAGTGTAACTTATGAGCGGACCGTAGGAGTCACTCGGTAATGGCCACGATCTCAACCCGCCTCAAGTCTTCGCCTGCGGCGCCCAAGCCTGCCGAGCAGGACCTGGGGAGCTTCAGCAACGACGCCCCCGTACAGCACGGTGGCTTTGGCAAGACCTTGCGTATCTTCTGGAACATGCTGTTCAACAAGCCACGCAGTACGCGGCCGGTGGGGCAGATCCCGGTGCAACCGCTGACCCGCGAGCAGTTGCTGGCGGCGCCTGATCACAGCGTGTTCCGCCTGGGGCATTCCACCGTGTTGCTGAAAATGCGCGGCAAGTTCTGGCTGACCGACCCGGTGTTCGCCGAGCGCGCTTCGCCGTTCAGTTGGGCTGGCCCCAAGCGTTTCCATCAGCCGCCTATCAGTCTTGAAGAGCTGCCGCCCCTGGAGGCGGTGATTCTTTCCCACAACCACTACGACCATCTTGACCGTAAGGCTGTCGTGCAACTGGCCGACAAGACCCGTTACTTTCTCGCGCCGCTGGGCGTGGGCGACATTCTGGTCAAGTGGGGTGTCGACGCCAGCAAGGTGCGGCAACTGGATTGGTGGCAGGGCACCGAGGTAGATGGCATTCGCTTTGTCGCCACGCCGGCGCAGCACTTTTCCGGGCGTGGCCTGTTTGATGCCAACCAGACCCTATGGTGTTCCTGGGTGATGATCGACGGCGCGCGGCGGATCTTTTTCAGCGGTGACACCGGCTATTTCGACGGCTTTAAACGCATCGGCGAACAGTACGGCCCGTTCGATCTGACGTTGATGGAAACCGGCGCTTACAACGTTGACTGGCCCCATGTGCATATGCAACCGGAGCAAACCCTGCAAGCACATATCGACCTTAAGGGCCGTTGGCTGCTGCCGATCCATAACGGCACGTTCGACCTGGCGTTCCACGCCTGGCACGAACCTTTTGACCGGATCATGGCGCTGGCGTGGGAGCGCAATGTGTCGATCACCACACCGCCGATGGGCCAGGCGTTCAGTTTGAACCAGCCGGAGCGTGGATATGCATGGTGGCTGGAGGTGGAAATCCAATGTGCGCAAGAGCACCTTGTGAGCTGATGGCGCAGAGGCGCCGGAAAAGGAGTTTTCAAGCTGTTTCAGGTCTACGACAGGCCTCGGCGAGGATGCGATGATCCCTGGACAATAATTTCGGGGGGCGCGTTCTGATGGACAACAAATGCAGAAAGTTTTCGCGGGTGAATGCTGTTTGCCTGGTGGGCCAGCCGCTGTCTCCGCTCTTGGATATGACCGGTCTGGCGCCTGCGTGTCCCCGTCCTTCCGCCGATCAAGCGCCTCCCCGCAGTATCGCGTTTGATGTCGATCCCCACCCTCAAATCCACCCCAAGGGTGGGGTCCTGATCCCCGGGTATAACGTACCGGCACTGCCCATTAAACCCATGCGTGATCCCTCGTTGACGCTGATTGCCTTGAGCGGCATCGACCCAGAGGGCCCGGTGATGGTGGAGGTGCCGCTGGTGCAGAGCAACAGCACCTTTACCGCCATGCAAGCGTTGGCCGGCACGCGCGTGGGGTATGCCGACCGATATGGACGTGGCGATGGTCACGAACCGATTGAACACCGTGCGCCTTTCATGCGAGCGCTGGACGTTCTGCGCCGTGCCGGGGCGCAGCTGTTACCCGTGCCGGCGCAACGTGTCGACGACACCCTCACGTTCAACCTGCGCACTCATAATGAAATCGATGAACTTGTGAATGAGCACCGGCTGGATGCCCTGGTATCCGATAGTCAAAGTGCTGCGTTCCATGGTGCGTGCTGGAGTGGTTACCCGAGATTTGCCGAGGCGCTCGATGGCGGCGCGACATTGTGGTTCTACGGTGCGCGATGGTCGAAGGAATCGTTGGCGGCGCTGGCACAGGGGTATCGCAATGCTTGTTGCCTGGAGAATGCACAGCATGGGCTACCTGGGGTGTTGAACAATCCTACGCGTTGAATTGCCGACGTCTTGCTGGCGGGGGGGAGGGAAGTTTTTAGACTGGCGCCCGGCTCAACGGTGGTCCTTCGTCATTTCTTACTCTTCCCCGAGGTGGTTCATGTTTGGTATTGGTTATGGTGTGAATAGGGCTGTTAGTCACGCGGCGTCTTGGATGGAGTTGACTGCCGACACCTCCAAACCGGTTCCGCCGGGAACGGAACGTGCCAGTGTTCGCGAGCTCAGTGAACAGATGGCCAGGCCTGGCGGGCTCACATCGGAAGATCTGGTCATCTTCCTGCAGGAGCGCATCCGTAAACGCGACCCGGCATTAAACGCCATTATCGAACTCAACCCTCAAGCGCTGGAGATTGCTCGCGAGCTGGATCGCGAACGCGCCAGCGGCACGGTCCGGGGGGCGCTGCACGGCATTCCCGTGCTCCTCAAGGACAACATCGAAACGGGCGACACCCAGCAAACCAGCGCAGGCGCCTTTGGATTGGTGGGGGCAGCTGCGATCAAGGACGCGTTTATCGTCGAACGCCTGCGCCAGCAGGGCGCAGTGATCCTGGGTAAAACCAACCTGACCGAACTGGCTGGCTTTCGTGGCGGCCCCGACGGTTTCAGCCACCGGGGCGGGCAGACGCTCAACCCTCATCAAGCGGATGCACAGGTGGGAGGATCAAGCTCGGGCTCGGCCGTAGCGGTCGCCGCTGGTTTGGCGCCCTTGGCCGTCGGCACCGAAACCAATGGTTCGATCATCGTCCCGGCGGCGTTTAACGGGGTGGTCGGTTTCAAACCCAGCGTGGGCTTGTTGAGCCGCAGCGGCATCATTCCTGCCAGCCATCGACAGGACACGCCAGGGCCGATGACGCGTTCGGTGTTTGATGCCGCGTTGTTGCTCAACGCCATGTCGGGCAGCGACCCTCAGGATTCAGCCAATGTGGATGCCCCCCAAGGCATCGACTACACCGCGTTGCTCAAGCCTGGCGCCTTGAGGGATAAACGTATTGGTTATCCCGCGACCTTTTTCGCGGATGGCGAAAACCTGCCGGTGGACAATAGCCCTCAATTTCAAAAAACGCTTGAGGTGCTTCGCGCACAAGGCGCAGTGCTGGTACCGGTGAACGTGCGGCTGGCGGATGCATCGCGCTATGGTGAGCTGTTGTTTGCTGATGTGAAGAGTGAGTTGAATGATTACCTGGGCAAGCGCGCTGGGTTGCCGGTCAAGTCAGTTTCCGAGTTGATCGCGTTCAATGAAAAGCGCGATGGCAGCGACACCGACCACCAGCCGCTGCTCAAGGAAATCGATGCATCCACCTTGACATCCGAGGAGCGCAAGCCGCTATGGAATGAGCTTATCCAGGATTTTCGCAGCACAGTGGATGAGCTGATTGACGGGGAAAAGCTTGATGCCGTGGTGTCGGACTTTGAAACGAACAGCTATTTCGCAGTTGCAGCGGCCGGTTATCCTGGGATCTCGGTACCTTCCGGCAAAGATGAACGCGGCCTGCCGACCAGCGCCTATTTTTTTGGTGCCCGTTGGGCCGAACCTACACTGCTGGCCGTTGCCCATGGCTACGAGGAGGCCGCGAAGGCAGGTTCCAGAAGCGGGCGTTGAATTAACAGGCGGTTGTTGGCGTTGGCGTGTACAAACTCAAGGGCTGACGCCTTCAACAGATACACTCAATGTCATGGAGGGAAGCCATGGCCTATAGAATTCATATCCTCGGTGCTGCGGGGTCGGGCACCAGCACTCTGGGCAGGGCCTTGGCAGAAAGTCTGAACGTCGCTTACTTCGACACCGACTACTTCTACTGGCAGCAAACCGACGCCCCTTTCACCGTTGCCCGGCCCAAGGATGAACGCATCCGCCTGCTGCAGGAACAGACCGCCGGCCTGGAAGGCTGGGTGCTGTCCGGTTCACTGTGCGGCTGGGGCGACCCCATGATCGCGCAGTTCACCCACGTGGTGTTCCTGCGCCTCGACCCGCAAGTGCGCCTGCATCGCCTGCGCATGAGGGAAGTGCAACGCTACGGTGATGAAATCCTGGAAGGTGGCAGTCGCCACGAAAACAGCGTCGCCTTCCTGGCTTGGGCCGCTCGTTACGACAACGGCAACCACAGCCTACGCAGCCTGCGTCGGCATGAAACCTGGTTGGTGCCACTGACCTGTCCGGTGATTCGCTTGGACTCTACACACCATTCGGTTGGGGTGTTGGTGAATCAATTGATGCCGCTGTTGAGCCCATCAGCCGCGAAATAATCGTGTGTGCGGCAGGTTCGGCGGGGGCGGTGTCAAACCGCCGCACACTCATGCCCCACCCCGGCGCAAACCCCGGAAAAAACACCAGCCCTTGCGCCTCCAATCGAAACGCCAATGCCAGGCGGGTTTCATCACCCACGTCGCCCAGGCTTTCAAACTGTTGGATGGCATCCACCGTCACACCCGCCTGGCGGGCCAGCTCTTCGCGGCTCCAGCCCAGCATCGCGCGGGCCTGTACGCTGTGTTTGGCGGTGAATTGGTGCAGGACGATCTGCTGTTCTACGAAAGAGCTCATTGCCAGAGAGGACATGGGGTTTCTCCAGGGTTCGACGGGGGAGGGCAAATTATACTGTGTTTTTGTACAGTTGTTTTGACCGCTCATCAACTGGATTTTTATCGACCCACTATTCCAACCCTGGCGCCTCACGAATAATCAGGTGATCCAGGTTCTCGATATTTGCGCTGAACACCCCGAACGTCTGCTCGGGGGTTTTCTTGCTGGGCACCTGTTTCAACTCCGGCGTGACCCCGTAGAAGAAGCAATACAACGCCCGCTCACTGTCCACCGCCGCCTTGATTTGCTCCAGGAACGCCTTGCGCTTGCGGTAGTTCTCAATGAGCTTTTTGCTCAGATAGACATTGACCGAGTAGGGTTTCTTATCGAGCCACACCTTCTTTTCGAAGTCGATGCGAAAGCTGCTGGTGTAGTCCTTGATCGCTTTGATCTTGCCCCAGTAGATCAGGCCCTTGTTGTCTTGCAGGTATTCGATCTTCTTGAAAAACGTCGAGTAAGTCGCGGTGTGCTCGCCGATCTTCAACGGCATGCTTTTGAGCTTTTCCTTGTCGTCGATGTTCGACACATAGCACTCGACCGGGTGGGCGAACACGCTGGTCTTGTCCGGGGTGGTGTCGCTCGAACTGACAGATTCGCCGCTGCGGGTTGAAGGTATTTTCGCTGAATCTTGTGGGACCAACCCTTCGGTGCCGACCACTGCGGTTTTACGCTCGTACGTACGGCGGGTGAGGACAAATTCCGATGGGAAATTGTCCTCACGCTCATCGCCGTTTTCGCCCTCTGCGCTCTTGTGGAGACTGGCATAGCGGCAGCCGTCGATATGCCGGGTGCTCGGCGTGTTTTTGAAATGCGGGGTGCGTTGGTAGTTGACGTTCTTGGCGTTAAACGTGCTCAGCACATTGCCTGCTTCGAAGGCAGCGCGACAGGCATCGTTGGGGCAGAGAAAACTGTCCTTGTCGGAGTCGAAGGTGTTGGTTTCGTCGAAATTCAGGTCTCGCACGTCATAGATCGACAGCTTGTCATCGAGACTCAGGCTGTAGGCCGTGTCGAATTTCATGGGGCTCGGGTCCGTGAGATGAATAGCGGGATACTACGCAAATATCAGCCGTTACGGAGGGCAAAATGTAGCCGGCTTGATCGACGATAACCGGTGTTCAATCCCCGTTATGAGCTCTAAGCGTGGCGTTCGTCGGGTGGTTGCCATAGAACTATGCAATAGAGCATCCTCGGGCTGTCATTTCTCCCAGCCATTCCCTACCCCGTGGGGCGAGAGTTGATCATCTCGCCGAGTTGATGCACGGGGCTGAAATAAGCCAATTCGTAGATAAAAATAATCGAGCCGTGGAAGACTTTACTTCCCGGCTCGATGTCGTTCATTACGACGACAAGGCTGCATTTCACTACGGTTCGATACGTTCAGAACTGGAAAAGAAGGGCACGCCAATCGGCGTTAATGATCTTCATATCAAACCGTAGGAGCTGTCGGGCCCCAGCGAGGCTGCGATGGGATCACTCGGTCCCCTCGCCAACCCCGCCCCCCCGCATCACCGCTGCAACCGAGCCCGCTTTTTCTTCTTCGCATGAAAATGCCGAAAATGCGCGTCCTGCGCCGCCGCCAACAACTCCCGATCCCCACGCGTATCGCCCCAGGCCCGCAGCCGATACTCCCCCAGGTCTCCATACACCGCCTCGAGCCGCAGCACCTTATTCTCACACCGACAATTATTCCCGGTGAGCTTGCCGGTCAACACCCCGTCGACCACCTCAAGCTCAGTGCCAATCAACTTGATCCCAAGCCGATCGGCAAACGGCTGCAACACCAACGCCGGCGACGCCGAACACAGCGTCACCACCGCCCCCGAGCCCAACTCCTGCTCCACCGACAACACCCCGGCCGGGCGCATCAACCGCGCCCAATTGCGCTGGCAATACTCCTCGGCCTTCTGCTGCACCCACGCCTTCTCCACCCCGGTCATAAAGGTGCGGATCAACTGCGCCTTCAACTCATCCCGACTGATCTGCCGCATCAAAAAGCGCAACCCAGGCACCGCCAGCTTGACCATCCGGCCATAAAACTCGCCGGTGCCAAAGGCAAACTTGAGGAAGGGCACGAAACTGTCGTGGTGGGTCAGGGTACCGTCGAAGTCAAAGACGGAAAGTACTTTGGCGTCTACGGGGCCGGCTTCGAGCATGTCTGGGTTCACGGGTTGGCCTCGGTCCTATCTAGTATTTTTTTGAGTGTGCATCAGGTGTGACCTCAGGAGTTTACTCCCGTGCCAATCTTCCGATCTTGGCGTAAAGCCCCTCGGTGAAAGCCTCCCGATCACTCGACCGGTGACAACGCTGATGGCAATTGGGGCACAAGGCTACAGCATTGGTGATGCGATCCGAACCCTTCTGGGCCAGGTGCTTGACGTGATGTACTTCAAGAAATGGCTGGCCGTCGACCTCAAACGGCGCGTTAGAGCCGCAGCCTTCGCAGATGCCCTCGGCCTCTTTCAGTACCCAGGCGCGTACCTTTGGGTCGCGAACAAAAGCGATGCTGACGGTCGAGACCTTCTGCGGCTGGGCAATGCCGTCCGGTAGCTGAGTGAAAGGTTGCTGCTGCAGTTTGGATGCGCGGCGGATAAGCGTTTGCTCGTCTGCTGTTTGGGCGGCGTCTTCGGATTCGAATACACCCTGTGCGGCAAGCGCTTGGCGGATGCGTTGTTCGACGCCTGCGCCCACGTTCTTCGCAGGCTTATAGCCTTCGATGCGGTCCCAGCCCATACGCACAAGCACGGTGGAGATATTTTGCATGCGGAACTCGATGGAGCCCTTTGCACGGCCTGCCACCGGTCCTTCGCGCAGGAGGCGGTTTTCGAGGGCTTTATTGAACGGTTGGCCGTTCTTTTCCCAGGCCAACATCTTTAAGTACGCCTCGACCGCAGCTGCCAGCTCCGCGTCGCTCCAGTCCGTGTTGTCTTTCGTAATATCCATACAGCCGCCGAGGGTAGAAAGCCCTCGGACGATACTGAGTAGCCATTATTGCGTCTACGAAATTTCCTACGCATTGGTAGGATTCGGCGGTCGTCCGCCTTAGTAGATTCGCGGCTTCATTCGGAAAGGTTGAGTGACCTTGCGCCACCACGGAGTCTTTGCCGACTCTTTCCGGTAGGTTCGATTGACCAACAGATAGGGCATGTCTCGAAGGCGAATCCAGCCTTCATCCTGCCAATGCAGCAGGTTCAATGACATCTCTGGCCAGTCCAACATGCTCAACAGCGGCCGCTCCACTGTTCGCGGCTGACGCTCGTCACGCAAAGTCGGGACGACTTCATGAGTAAGCCAGCTACGCAGTAGGCGATTCCCTGGTGTGTAGTGATAGACCAGCAACGCATAAGCGCCGGATTCGCTAATCATCAGCATTTCTTCTGGCTGACCGTGAAATAGCAGTTTTACGGTTTTACGTTGGTCTTCATCGAGCTTACGAGTCGTTCGTTCATCCAGGTACCACCCCATCAAACGCCCAAGGTCGCGAGCGCAGAACCATGGTTGGTTTTCCAGAAGGAGGGCGTGTAAAGGGAGGTTTTGACGGGTAAAGACGGTAGGAACGGACGAGTCATGCATGACACACCTCCGAGTCGGAGCGTGTTTTAGAAATGGTGCTGGGGCGAATGATCTTTGTGAGGAGTGCAAGGTATCCAGGCATTTCCGTTACCTCTGGTTGCTTTCTTAGGGCATTCGTTATAGGTGTCGGGAGCTAAGAAACCCACCAGAGACGGGCCGGACATATTCCCCTTTCGGGTCTTGTATTCGCCCACTCCCGACATAACGAGGATTTTTCACAGGCGTAGAGAAACCGCTGGCGAAAAAAAGCCGCATGGCTGTCGGGTGCGGAGGACCGCTCTGGTTTGAGTTTCTTAGGCTCGAAAATGAGGGTAAGAGGAATACTTTCCCAGGTCAATACCGCAGAAATTGCTATTAGTAACTAATATTGCCTCAGTGGTCTCATTGTAGTGAACGATTTTTACAAAATACAGTTGCGAAAAAAATACAGGAGTGATATTGCGGAGTGGTGTTGTGGTTTGCAGTTCTTGAAGGAAGCTTTGTCGATTTTAAGTTGTTTTTAAGATAATTAAAGATGTGTCGATTATTTTTGGGGGGGGGAGGAAATATGGAGATTTTGATAGATGTTATTCGTATCGCTGGATTTAGAGGGGTAAGTCAGTTAGAAATATATCTTCCAAGAGTGACAGTATTAATAGGTGCTAATAACTCGGGTAAGACTTCTGTAATTAAAGCTTTGCAGTTGGCCTTAGGCGACTATTCAAGGTTTTTATCAGAAGAGGATTTTTTTATCTCTGCTTCGCAGGAACGATCAACGGAAATAAAAATCGATATAAGGGTTGTTCCAGTTGTTGAGGAAGGTAAAAGGGTAGGAGCTTTTTCTGCTCAGTGGGTTGATTATTTTGCTGACAGTATTCAGTCAGATGTGAGCGGAAATCAATTTGTAGCTTTACGAACGACCTGCAGGCCCAACCTAATTAAGGGCGGCTTCGATACGGTTAGGTGTACTCTCGATAAATGGGTTGAGTACTCGGATTGGAAAAACGTAAAGATTAAAGAGAATAAATTTGTCGGGAGATGGCAGAATATTCCTCTTATACCTATTGATGCGCAGAGAGATATACACTTTGAGTTAAGGGATAAAACCTCATTCGTGGGTAAAGTGCTTTCAAGTGTTACTTATGATTCGCGGGATATTGAATTGCTGGAAGGACTAATAAAGAGCGCTAATGACGAAGCGGTTAAAAAAAGCTCAGCTCTTCAAAGCCTAAAGGAAAATCTTGAACTTTTAAGCAAGTCGTTCCATGGAGTCGGCTGCGCCGAAATTACTCCTCTACCCAAAAAAATACGTGATTTATCAAAGTACTTTTCGATTAGCTTTGGTGAAAGCAGCGATAGCTCATTTTCAATGGAGTATCACGGCATGGGGACGCGAAGCTGGGCGTCTATGCTGACGGTGAAGTCATTTTTAGATATAGCGGCAAAAAAATATAAGGAAGAAGAGCAACCATTTTTTCCAGTTCTTGCAGCAGAAGAACCCGAGGCGCATTTACATCCCAGCGCTCAGAAAACCTTGTATGGTCAGCTGGCGTCTACAAGAGGGCAAGTAATAATCAGCACTCACTCTCCATACTTAGCTGCAATGGCCGAGCAAGATGGGCTTAGGTGTATTCGTAGAACTGGCGATACCATTTCGGTCGGTTTTATTAGTGAAAATAGCGAGCCGGAAGATCGTAGGCGCCTGCATCGGGAGGTAATTCACTCCCGCGGAGAGATATTATTTTCCAAAGCTTTGGTTCTGTGTGAGGGCGAAACAGAAGAGCAAGCGTTACCTATACTATTTAGAGCCTATTTTGGCTGCGAACCTTTTGTGCTTGGAGTTAATTTCATTGGTGTGGGAGGCTCAGGTAAGAAATATTTGCCATTCTTTCAGTTTGCCAAAAATTTCTTCATACCTTGTTTTGTTTTTAGCGATGGTGAGGTTGAAACACTAAAAACTTTGAAAAAAAATTATGAAATTGTGTTTGGTGAAGTGGATGTCAATAATTCGCCATATTTGACTGTGCTTGATAATAGTGACTTTGAAGGCTATTTGTTGAGTAGCGGTTATCGTGACTTAGCAATAGAGACCATCGCCGAGTTAGACGGCGTCGACGCATTGTCGAATTGGATGAAGACTAGAGATGGGTCTGTATCTGGGCGAGTAAAAACAGCTTTACCACCATGCGAAGCTTGCAATCAGCCTATTTTTGCCAATCAGGTTAGAGATTATAAGGTCGAGCAGGGTGAGAATATGGCAATAATTGAAATTTTTGACTCTAGCAAACCTAAATATGCACCTGTCTTTGCTGAAAAAATTTCTACATTGGAAGTCGGTAAATTCCCTGCTAAAGTAGTTGAACTTTTCGAGAAAATTAAAAAGGGAGCCTTTTAGTTATGAACCTATCAGCGCAGCAGATGGCTGTTGTCAACGCTCCTATTGGCGAAGCTATTCAGGTGCTTGCTTCTGCGGGTTCGGGTAAAACGCGTGTGATTTCTGAGCGTATCCGCCATATATTAAATTCTAATAAAAGAGACAGAGTTATAGCACTGACTTTTACGAATAAAGCTGCTGAGGAAATGAATTCTCGCCTGGAGGATATCGATGATGTTGGTGAAAGATGCTGGATTGGTACAATTCATTCAGTGGCGCAGCGCGTACTGAATCAATACGGGCATACCATTGGGCTCCCGCAAGAACTTCAGATTTATGAACGAGATGAGGATAGGAAAGCTGTCTTCTTACAGTCACTCCGGGATGCTGGAATAGATCTAAAAGCAATGTTCGAAGGGAGTGGTGGAACAGCTAGAGTTGATAGTTCTCGAGTGGTACAAAACTATATGGAGCAGTTTTCTATAATAAAGCGTGGGCTTCTAGGTGAGGAGGAAATCAAAGATAAGTACTCAGGCGAACTTGGATTTTGGGAGATTTACACTGCCTATCAAGATGCGTTGCTGCAAAGTGGTGGTATAGATTTTGATGATATATTGGTTTATGCGCATAAGGTCCTTCTAGATCAGCCTTGGTGTGGGGATATTTATAGAACTAGATATAAACATATTTGTGTTGATGAAGCTCAGGATTTAAACAAAGCTCAGTACGAATTTATAAAGGTTCTGTGTGGAGATAAAGCTAGAAGTTTATTTATGGTTGGTGACCCCAATCAGATGATTTATGGTTTTAATGGGTCGTCTCATAAGTATCTATGTGAGAATTTTGTTAATGAGTTTTCTCCATTGATATTTTCATTGACTCAAAACTTCAGAAGTTCTCGGTCAGTTATTGAATTGGCAAATAAATTAAAGCCTGGATCCCAGGATGTCACAAGTTTTGCTCTGGTTGGATATAAAGAGATTCGAGCTTTACAAGATGAAGAACAAGAGGCGGATTGGGTATGTCAAAGTATTAAAGGTTTTCTGGATTTAAAAATTCACCCTGAAATTGAGGGGGATATTGCTTTGGATAAAATGGTGATTATTGGGCGTAATCGATTTGTTTTCGGGGCGTTAGAGCGAAAATTGTTGGAACTTAACATACCGTTTTCATTGCGACGGGGTGAGCGTTTGGCTGAGCCAGACTCGACTTTTGGTCGGGTTTTGGATTTGGCAATTCGGATACGTATTAACCCTAAAGATTGGGTCGATGGTAAAAAACTGTGTGGAGCTTTGAAAATTAGTTTTCCAGTCACTTGGGGAGACTCCGATTTATTGATGTCTTTTTCAAGGCTTGCAAAGACGTCAAGTATACCTTTTCCTACGCTGCAATCTGAGCTACTCGAATATGTTCATAATCTAGATCTGGAAGAGCCTAACTTTCTAAAGCTATTTGCCTATTTTAATTCTGTGCTTAAGAGTCTGGGTCCGAAAGATACTAGTGAGAGAGACGAAGAGCTAGAGTTGTCATTGCGTGAGTTGGCAGAGTTCCAAAGATCATGGTCTGTTTTCAAGCGGAAGGGGCTAGGTGGGAGTTTGGCTGCTTTTAGGAATGCTATGGCTTTGGGGCAGCTTATTGAGGATTTTGATCCAAAAGGGCTTACCTTGAGTACAGTGCATACAATGAAGGGGCTCGAAAAGGATATAGTCTTTTTGATCGGTATGTGTGAAGGCGTGTTTCCTGACTATCGTGCGAAGTCATCTTTGCAAATTAATGAAGAAAGAAATAACGCTTTTGTTGCAGTAACTCGCGCACGTCGCTGGATCTATATTACTTATCCGAAGATGAGAAAGATGCCCTGGGGAGATACTAAGTATCAACATCCTTCACGGTTTTTGAATGAAATGATGCTATGAGTTTTTAGAATTAAGTTTTAGTTAAAGCAAAGCCCTGAGTTATCAGAGCTTTGCTTTAGGGGGATATTTGGTAATTAAAATCAATCCCAGCTCAACGCCCCACCCGTCTGATACTCAATAACCCGAGTCTCAAAGAAATTCTTCTCTTTCTTCAAATCCATAATCTCGCTCATCCAAGGGAACGGGTTAGTCGTCCCCGGATACTCTTCCTTCAAGCCAATCTGCGACAGGCGACGGTTAGCGATGAACTTGAGGTAATCCTCCATCATCGCCGCATTCATCCCCAACACCCCGCGCGGCATGGTATCCCGCGCGTATTCAATCTCCAGCTGAGTCCCTTGCAGGATCATCTGGGTCGCTTCTTCCTTCATCTCGGCATCCCACAAATGTGGGTTTTCGATTTTGATCTGGTTGATCACGTCGATACCGAAGTTCAGGTGCATCGATTCATCGCGCAGGATGTACTGGAACTGCTCGGCCACGCCGGTCATTTTGTTGCGGCGGCCCATGGACAGGATCTGGGTGAAGCCGCAGTAGAAGAAGATGC
>NZ_VFES01000013.1 GCF_007858185.1 Pseudomonas grimontii | reverse complement strand
CTTGCGCAGCAGCCCCAATAAGAGCGCTGCAGTGTGCCAGGCAGGTCCGGGGCTGTGTTTTGGGGCTGCTTCGCAGCCCAACGCGGGGCAAGCCCGCTCGCCACAGTTACAGTGTTCCTCCTTAACTGACCGGCATTTGGGCAAGCTCCTTCCCACATTTTGACCGCATTCAGGCAATGAGATCCTTGAGTCATTTCGGCATCCCCGCCATCATGCCTCCCCATCGCCAACCACCCACCGAGCCCGCCGTGCCTGATTCCTACGTTTTTTCTGAGCAAGTTGGCCACCTGTTGCGCAAGGCCTACCAGCGCCACCTGGCGATCTTTCAGCAGAATGTCGGCGACTCCCAGCTCACCGCCGTGCAGTTCGTCACCCTGTGTGCGTTGCGCGATCACGGTGCAAGTTCTCTCACCGAGCTGGTCAAGGCCACGGCCGTGGACCAGGCGACCATTCGCGGTATCGTCGAGCGGCTCAAGGCCAAGGAACTGATCACCCTGGAGCCCGACCCGCAGGACAAGCGCAAGGTAGTGGTCGACCTGTCCGCCGCCGGTGCCGAGTTGGTCGCGCAAACCACCCCCCGCGCCGCACAGATCAGCGAACTGACCATGAGCAACCTCAACCCCGCCGAACGGGTGGCGGTGCTGTTTCTGTTGCGCAAGATGATCGACGATCCCCAGGACTGATAGCCGCCTGGAGTCGTACCTATTGTGGCAAGCCCGCTCGCCACAGTGGATGTGCCGAGCCTTTTGGCATCGTTTTTGCTCTCTGTTGATGTAGCGGGCACTTCATCAGTCAAGTGTGTCGCGAGACCCCAGGTCCGCGACGCTTTTTTTTGACTGTTTAATGTAGTGTCTACTTCATCAATGGGCTTGGGCGAAGCAAATGATCAGCCAGCACATCACGGTAGCGCTTGAGGTCAACGGGCAAACCAGCGAAGTCAGCGCCATGGCGGATACGCCGCTGTTGCTGGTACTGCGCAATGACCTGCAACTCAACGGCCCCAAGTACGGCTGCGGCCTGGGCGAATGCGGTGCGTGCACCGTGATCATCGACGGCGTCGCTGCGCGCTCGTGTGTGTTTCCGCTGTCGGGCGCGGTGGGGCGTGAGATCGTCACCCTCGAAGGCCTCGGCACCCGCCAGGCGCTGCACCCGGTGCAGCAAGCGTTTATCGATGAACAGGCCGCGCAATGCGGCTACTGCCTCAACGGCATGATCATGACCACCAAGGCCTTGCTCGACCGCAACCCCAGCCCCAGCGAAGCCCAGGTGCGCCTTGAGCTGTCGGGCAACCTTTGCCGCTGCGGCACCCATATCGAAATCCTTCGCGCGGTGCTGCGTGCCGCGCGCCTGATGAACGTGGATTGATGACCATGACCGACACCCCGCTTTCCCGTGACCAGTGGCTGGCCAAAACTGGCGTTTTGTTGATCGTCGATGACGTGCTACCGCCTTCGGGGCCGGTGGCCAAGGGCGGTACGCCGAGCGTGAAGCCCAAGGAACTGGGGCTGTTTATCGCCGTCAACGATGACGGCCTGGTGTATGCGTTCAACGGCCATGTCGACCTGGGCACCGGCATCCGTACCGCGCTGGCGCAGATCGTCGCCGAGGAACTCGACCTGAGCATGGAGCAGGTGAAGATGGTGCTCGGCGACACCGAGCGTGTGCCGAACCAGGGCGCGACCATTGCCAGTGCCACGTTGCAGATTTCCGCGATCCCACTGCGTAACGCGGCGGCGCAAGCGCGGCGCTGCTTACTGGCGCGGGCGGCGGGGCGCTGGGGCGTGAGCACGGCCAGCCTCAAGGTGGAAGGTGGCGTGATTCACAGCGCCGACGGGCGTACCAGCACCTACGCGGAACTGGTCAGCGGCCAGCATCATCAGTTGCGCATCAGCGGCGATGCGCCTCTCAAGGCCACCCCGGATTACCGCCTGGTGGGCAAGGGCGCCGCGCGGGTGGACATCCCGGGCAAGGCCACCGGCGAACTGACTTATGTGCACGATATGCGCGTGCCCGGCATGCTCCACGGCCGGGTGATTCGCCCGCCGTATGCCGGGCTCGATTGCGGTGACTTTGTCGGCAACAGCCTGCTGCGCGTGGATGAAGACTCCATCGCGCATATCCCCGGTATCGTCGCGGTGGTGGTGATCGGTGATTTTGTCGGCGTGGTGGCGCTGCGCGAAGAGCAGGCGATCAAGGCCGCGCAGACGTTGCAGGTGCATTGGAAACCCTGGAACACCGCGCTGCCGGACATGAGCGATGTGGAGCAGGCCATCCGCGACAACCCACGGGTACGCCGCACGGTGCTCGACCAAGGCAATGTCGCCGCAGCCCTGGCCAATGCCAGCCAACGCATGCCGCGCACGTACCTGTGGCCGTACCAGATGCATGGCTCCATCGGCCCCTCCTGCGGGCTGGCCGACTACGCGCCGACAGGCAGTCGCGTGTGGTCCGGCAGCCAGAACCCGCACCTGCTGCGCGCCGACCTGGCGTGGTTGCTGGAGTGCGATGAGGCGCTGATCGACGTCATCCGCATGGAGGCTTCCGGCTGTTATGGCCGCAATTGCGCTGACGATGTGTGCGCCGACGCCTTGCTGCTGTCCCGCGCGGTGGGCAAGCCGGTGCGCGTACAGCTGAGCCGCGAACAGGAGCATCTGTGGGAGCCCAAGGGCACCGCGCAGTTGATGGAGGTGGACGGCGGCCTCAATGCCGACGGCAGCATCGCCGCCTACGACTTCGAAACCAGCTACCCCTCCAACGGGGCACCGACCCTGGCACTCCTGCTCACCGGCCGCGTCGAACCGGTGGCGGCGATGTTCGAGATGGGCGACCGCACTTCGATTCCGCCCTACGACATCGACAACCTGCGCGTGACCATCAACGACATGGCGCCCATCGTGCGCGCTTCGTGGATGCGCGGCGTGTCGGCGTTGCCCAACACCTTTGCCCACGAATCCTATATCGATGAACTGGCCTTCGCTGCCGGCGTCGACCCGGTGGAATACCGCCTGCGCTATCTCAAGGACGAGCGCGCCATCGACCTGGTGAAATCCACCGCCGAACGCGCCAACTGGTCACCGCGCACCGCGCCGATGCAAACCGCCAGTGACGATCACCTGTTGCGCGGTCGCGGCTTTGCCTACGCGCGTTACATCCACAGCAAGTTCCCCGGCTTCGGCGCGGCGTGGGCCGCCTGGGTGGCGGATGTGGCGATCGACAAACACACCGGCGATGTGTCGGTGACGCGGGTGGTGATCGGGCATGACTCGGGGATGATGATCAACCCGGCGGGCGTGCAGCATCAGATCCACGGCAATGTGATCCAGTCCACCAGCCGCGTGCTCAAAGAGCGTGTGACCTTCGAAGAGTCGACGGTAGCGAGCAAGGAGTGGGGCGGGTACCCGATCCTGACCTTCCCTGAGGTGCCGCAGATCGATGTGCTGATGATGCCGCGCCAGGACCAGCCGCCCATGGGCGCGGGTGAGTCGGCGTCGGTGCCCAGCGCGGCGGCGATTGCCAATGCGATCTACGACGCCACCGGGATTCGTTTTCGCGAACTGCCGATCACCCCGGAGCGGGTGCTGGCGGCGCTGAATGCCGGGGCCTCGGGTGAGCCGGCCAAATCGCCGGAAAAACGCCGCAAGTGGTGGTTCGGTGCGCTGTTCGCGACGTTGGGCGCGCTGCTGGCCACGGCCTGGCCATTTCACAATGAAATCGCGCCCATCGCGCCGCCCAGCGCCGGCACCTGGTCCAAGGCCACCCTGGAACGTGGACGCCTGCTGGCGGCGGTGGGTGATTGCGCGGTGTGCCATACGGCGCCGGGTGGTGCGACCAACGCGGGCGGGCTGGCGATGGAGACACCGTTCGGCACGCTGTACAGCAGCAATATCACCCCGGATGTAAACACCGGCATCGGCGCCTGGTCGTACCCGGCCTTTGAGCGGGCGATGCGCGATGGCATTGGCCGCGACGGGCGCAACCTGTACCCGGCGTTTCCCTACACGGCGTTTCGCAATATCAACGATGCGGATATGCAGGCGCTGTACGCCTACCTGATGTCCCAGGCGCCGGTCAGCCAGGCGCCGACGCCGAATGCCATGGTTTTTCCGTTCAATCTCCGGCCGCTGATGGCGGGGTGGAATGCCCTGAATCTGCGGCGCGGTGAAATCACTTTGCAGCCTGAACGTGGTGAGCAGTGGAATCGCGGCAATTATCTGGTGAACGGCTTGGGCCACTGCGCCGCGTGCCATTCGCCACGCAACCTGATGGGGGCCGAGAAGGGCGGCAAGGCGTTCCTGGCCGGCGGTACGGTCGATGGTTGGGAAGCGCCGGCGTTGACAGGGTTGTCCAAGGCGCCGACGCCGTGGACCGAGGACCAGCTATTCACTTACCTGAGCACCGGCTATTCCGATGCACACGGCGTAGCGGCAGGCCCGATGGGGCCGGTGGTGAGTGAGTTGTCGAAACTGCCCAAGGCGGATATCCGCGCCATGGCGGTGTACCTGGCGTCGCTGAAGGGCGAAGCCGTTGCGCAAGTACAGGTGGCGACCACGCTGCCAAATCCCAATGGCCGGCGCGTGTTCGAAGGGGCGTGCAAGGCCTGCCACGCCGACGGGCTGGGGCCGACGTTGTTCGGGGTGAGCCCGTCGCTGGCGACCAATACCAACGTGCACAGCGACCAGCCGGACAATTTGATCAAGGTAATCCTGCAAGGCATCAGCAATCCGGCGACCGAGGATCTGGGCTACATGCCGGGCTTCAAGGACAGTTTGTCGAATAGCCAGGTGGCGGATCTGGTGGCGTACCTGCGCGGGCGGTTTGCGCCGAATGCGCCGACGTGGAATGGGTTGGAACAGAAGGTTGCGCACCTGCGCGCCAACCCTGGCACTCATTAGTGTGGGAGGGGGGTGACGCCGCGTACCACCAGGTCGCTGATAAAGGCCAGCCAGTCCTGCTGCGGGGTCTTGTTCGACAGGTCTTCCCCGAGGAATGAGCTGAGGGTGTGGCGGTTGGAGTTATAGAAGTAGCACAGCGAGGCGATCATCAAGTACACGTGCTTGAGGTCGACATCCTCGCGGAACACGCCTTGGGCCTGGCCGGCTTCGATGATCGGGCGCAGCACGCCGACCGCTTCCCCCGACAGCCTGCGCAGTTCGCCGGACTGCTTGGCGTGCTTGCCCTGGTGCAGGTTCTCGATGCTCAGGATCGCCACGAACTCCGGGTGCTTGACGTAGTAGGTCCAGATAAACGCGACCAGCTCGCGCAGGGCCTGCACCGGCGCAGCCAGGTCCAGTTTGAGTTTGCTTTCGGCCCTGTTGAACTGCTCGTAGGTGTGTTCCAGCACGCAGACGAACAGGTGTTCCTTGCTGCCGAAATAGTAATAGAGCATACGGTCGTTGGAGTCGGCCTCCTTGGAAATGGTGTCGACGCGCCCCCCGGAATAGCCGTCGCGGGTGAACACCTTGACCGCCGCCTGCAAGATGCGCGAACGCGTCTGGTCGGCCTGTTGGGCACGAATTCCGGTCTTCTTGATCGCCATGTCAAAACGCCTTGCAGGACAGTTTGGGCGCGAAATATAGCATGGGCTTTTTCCGCTCCGTTCTATGACCGACAGGTTCTGTAATAAAAACGCCATTGCGCTGGGGATTAAATTTAGGCCGGGCTATTTTGGTGCATCTCAATAACTAGAGTAGCCATGGATGAAATACCAACCCTTCAGCCACACATTAATTGCCACCGCCTTGGTGCTGACGGTCAGCGGCGTGCAAGCCGCTTCCCAGGCGCCGGTGGCCGGTGAAAATGGCATGGTGGTGACCGCCCAGCATTTGGCCACGCATGTCGGCGTGGATGTACTCAAGGCCGGCGGTAATGCGGTCGATGCCGCGGTGGCGGTCGGCTACGCGCTGGCAGTGGTGTACCCGGCGGCAGGGAACCTGGGCGGCGGCGGGTTCATGACCGTGCAACTGGCGGACGGGCGCAAGACCTTCCTCGACTTCCGCGAAAAAGCCCCGTTGGCAGCCACCGCTGACATGTACCTGGACAAGGCCGGCAATGTTGTCGAAGGCCTGAGTGCCAAGGGCCACCTGGCCGTCGGCGTGCCCGGCACCGTGTCCGGCATGGAGCTGGCCCTGAGCAAGTACGGCACCCTCAAGCGCGCCCAGGTGATTGCCCCGGCGATCAAGCTGGCGGAAAACGGCTTTGCCCTGGAGCAGGGGGATATCGACCTGCTGCACACCGCCACCGGCGAGTTCGAAAAAGACAAGGACATGCGCGGGATTTTCCTGCACAACGGCCAGCCGATGCAGGTCGGCCAGAAGCTGGTGCAGAAAGACCTGGCCAAGACCCTGAAGGAAATCTCCGCCAAGGGCACCGACGGTTTCTATAAAGGTTGGGTCGCCAAGGCCCTGGTGGACTCCAGCCAAGCCGGCAAGGGCATCATCACCCAGGCCGACCTCGACAAATACAAGACCCGCGAACTGGCGCCCATCGAGTGCGATTACCGTGGCTACCACGTGGTCTCGGCACCGCCGCCAAGCTCGGGCGGTGTGGTGATCTGCCAGATCATGAACATCCTCGAAGGCTACCCGATGGCCGACCTGGGCTATCACTCGGCCCAGGGCCTGCACTACCAGATCGAAGCCATGCGCCACGCCTACGTGGACCGTAACAGCTACCTGGGCGATCCGGATTTCGTCAAGAACCCGATCGAGCATCTGCTGGACAAGAACTACGCGGCCAAACTGCGTGACGCCATCGAGCCGCACAAGGCCGGGGATTCCCAGGCGATCAAGCCGGGCGTGTCGCCCCACGAGGGCAACAACACCACTCACTATTCCATCGTCGACAAGTGGGGCAACGCGGTCTCGGTGACCTACACCCTCAACGACTGGTTCGGTGCAGGGGTGATGGCCAGCAAGACCGGGGTGATTCTCAACGATGAAATGGACGACTTCACCGTCAAGGTCGGCGTGCCGAACATGTACGGCCTGGTCCAGGGTGAAGCCAACGCCATCGCACCGGGCAAGGCGCCGCTGTCGTCGATGAGCCCGACCATCGTGACCAAGGACGGCAAGGCCGTGATGGTCGTGGGTACGCCGGGCGGCAGCCGCATTATTACCGCCACCTTGCTGACCATCCTGAATGTCATCGACTACAAGATGAACATCCAGGAAGCCGTGGACGCGCCGCGTTTCCACCAGCAGTGGATGCCGGAAACCACCAACCTTGAGACCTTCGCCGTCAGCCCGGACACCCAGAAGATTCTGGAAAGCTGGGGTCATAAGTTTGCCGGGCCGCAGGACGCCAACCACTTGGCGGCGATCCTGGTGGGCGCCCCCTCCCTGGACGGTAAACCGGTGGGCAGCAACCGCTTCTATGGCGCGAATGACCCGCGTCGTAATACCGGCCTGTCGCTGGGCTACTAAAGCCTGACACGGTCAAAAATGTGGGAGGGGGCTTGCCCTAATGCCAGTCAGTTAAGGAGGAACACTGTAACTGTGGCGAGCGGGCTTGCCCCGCGTTGGGCTGCGAAGCAGCCCCAATAAGAGCGCTGCAGTGTGCCAGGCAGGTCCGGGGCGCTGCTGCGCAGCCCAACGCGGGCGGTGCGACGATTCGACAAGCCCGCTCGCCACAGGTTACTGTTTGCCCGTTCTATCTCTTAACTGACTGGCATTCGGGCAAGCCCCCTCCCACAGTGAGGACAGTGTTATGGTTGAAGCAGGTGTTCCACTGCTGAAAACGCCGCCTGTTTGCGCGCTTCCCAATCCCCCCGAATCACCACAACCGCCTGTCGATGCTGCTGCATCCACGCCAGGCTGCCCTGGAAAAACGCCTGGCGGTCGGCCAGTTCCGGCTGGCAGCGTTGGCCATCGGCAGTCCATTCCACATCGTCCGGCGATAGCAGCAGGTGCAGGTCGTAGTGCCGCGCCAGCAGTTCGTCGTCCAGCCACGCCGGGTAGTCACCGAACAGGGTCTGGCTCCACAGTTTGTTGGTCAGCAGGTGCGTGTCGAGGACCAGCAGGTGCGGCTGCTGGGCGCGGGCGGCATCTTCCCAGGCCAGTTGGCCGTGGGCGATGGCCGGAATATCCGCCAGACTGGTGTCGCGCTGGTGGTGGTCCATGAAATCGCGCACGTATTCACGCACCATCAGCCCGCCGAAATGCGCGTGCAACTCGGCGGCCAGCCAGCTTTTACCGCTGGATTCGGGGCCGGCCAGTACCACCACCTTCATGGTTGCAACGCCGGGTCGGCGCGCCATTCACGCCAGCCTTGCACAGCGATCACGGTGAACAGTGCATAAAGGACGGCGGTGAGATAGAGGCCTTTGTAGAGGAACAGCCCGACGAAAATCACGTCCACGGCAATCCACAGCGGCCAGCATTGCACGCGTTTCTGCGCCATCCACAGTTGCGCCACCAGGCTGAAACCGGTGAGGGCGGCATCGAGCCAGGGTTGCGCGGCGTCGGTCCAGTGCGCCATCGCAGCGCCCAGCAGCAGGCTGCCGACCGCGCCGACCGCCAGGCTGGTCATGATCGCCGGCACTCCCAGGCTGGTGACCTGGCGGCCTTGCTTGACCTCGCCGGCGCGGGTCCACTGCCACCAGCCATAGACTTGCAAGGCGGCGTAGACCACCTGCAGCAGCATGTCGGAATAGAGTTTCACGTCATAGAACACCCAGGTGTACAGCAACACCATCACCAGGCCGATGGGCCAGCACCAGGGGTTTTGTTTGACCGTCAGCCAGACAGCGATCACCCCCAGGGCGGCGGCGAACAGTTCAAGCCCGGACATGGCGGTTCCTTGGGAAATGAGAGAGGGCGGGGATTGTAACCAGAGGTAAGCAATCTTCAAAACACTGGAGGGTAAATGTGGGAAGGGCTAGCCCCCTCCCACAGGTTGGACTGCGCTAGACCTTGAATTGGCGTAGCAGGCCGTCGAGCTGTTCGCTCAGCCCGCGCAAATGCACGCTGGCGACGCTGGATTGTTCCGCTGCCAATGCGGTGCTGTGGGACAAGCCGGCGGCCTGGGTGACGTTCTGGTTGATGTCTTCCACCACATGGGCCTGTTGCAGGGTGGCGCTGGCAATCGACGCGTTCAGGCCGTTGAGGTTGTGCAGGGCCTGGCCGATGGCTGTCAGGCTGGCACCGGCCTGGCCGGCTTGTTCGATGGTCAGTTGCGAGGCGCTGTGGCTGTCGCTGATCACCTTCACCGCCGCTTCCGAGTGGCCTTGTAGGCGCTCGATCATCGCCTGGATCTCGGCGGTGGATTTTTGCGTGCGCTGGGCCAGCAGGCGCACCTCGTCGGCCACCACGGCAAAACCACGGCCTTGTTCCCCGGCGCGCGCGGCTTCGATGGCGGCGTTCAGGGCCAGCAGGTTGGTCTGGTCGGCGATGGAGCGGATCACTTCCAACACGCCACCGATTTGCGTGCTTTCGCTGGACAGGGTGCGGATCACTTCCACCGCCTGGCTGATGGTGGTGGAGAGCTGATCGATCCGCTGCAGGCTGCCGTCGATATTGACCTGGCCTTGCTGCGCCTGGGCCTGGGCGTCGCGCATTTCGCTGGCGGCGTGTTCGGCGTTCTTGGCCACGTCCTGCACGCCGTAGGTGACCTCGTTGATGGCGGTGGCCACCAGTTCCATCTGCTGCGACTGCTGCTGGCTGCGGTCATGGGCCTGGCTGGCGTTGTTGCCCAGCTCCGTGGACGACTGGCCCAAGGCGTTGGCGCACGCCTGCAACTGGCTCACCACCTGGCGCAGCTTGGCGGTGAAGGTATTGAAGTGTTGGGCCAGCTGGGTGACTTCGTCGCGGCCATGGGTGTCGAGGCTGCGGGTCAGGTCGCTTTCGCCGCTGGCGATATTGCCCATGGCGTTTACCGCATCCTGCAAGGGGCGCACGATACTGCGGGCAATCAGCGACACCAGCAAGGCCATCACCAGCGCAATGCCCAGGCCGATAAATGAGGTTTTCCATACCTGGCCGTTGAACTCGGCCTGCACATCGTCCACGTACACGCCGGAGCCGATGATCCAGCCCCAGGGTTCGAACAGTTGGATATACGAGGTTTTCGCCACCGGCGCCTCGGCACCCGGTTTCGGCCAACGGTAATTGATGATGCCGGCGCCCTTGGCCTTGGCCAGGCTCACGAACTCGTTGAACACGGCAAACCCGTCGGGGTCGCGGATGGCCGAGAGGTTCTGGCCGTCCAGCTTGGGGTTGGCCGGGTGCATGATCATCACGGGCGTGAGGTCGTTGATCCAGAAATAGTCGTCGTGGTCATAGCGCAAGCCGCGCACCGCGCTCAGGGCTTGTTTTTGCGCGGCGTCGCGGGTCATCACGCCAGTGGTTTCGAGGCTGTGATAAAACGTCAGGATCCCGCTGGCGGTCTGGACCACGTGCTGGGTCTGTTGGCGCTTGGCCTGGTAGAGGTCGTCATGGATCTGCTTGAGCATCAATAAACCCAAGGCCAGCAGCATCAGCACGGCGACTATCAGGATCAGCCAGAGGCGTCGGCTGATCGACATATTGCGCAAACTGTTCATCGTCCTGTCACTCCGGGCTTTTTATAATTGTGGGCGTCGCATCGACTTTTACGCCTTGTCTGATAGGCTTTCGGCCTGAAATCGCAAAACCTGAGTGCTGCTTGATTTTCACAGAATTTTTGCAGTCCGGCGTTGACCATTATCAACACTGGGCCTTCAGTGTGCTCGTCGTCAGTGAACCATTAAAAAAGACTAACAAGGCATGCCACGGCGCATGACCTTTGGGGGAAACATGGATTTTTGGACCGCCATTCAGGCATTGATTCTTGGCGTAGTGGAGGGGCTTACGGAGTTCCTGCCGATCTCCAGTACCGGCCACCAGATTATCGTCGCCGACTTGCTCGACTTCGGCGGCGAGCGCGCCATGGCGTTCAACATCATCATCCAGCTGGGCGCCATCCTGGCGGTGGTATGGGAGTTCCGGCGCAAGATCCTCGATGTGGTCACCGGGTTGCCGACCCAGCGCAACGCCCAGCGCTTCACGATCAACCTGCTGATCGCGTTCCTGCCGGCTGTCGTGCTGGGGGTGATTTTTGCCGACCTGATCCACCACTACCTGTTCAACCCGATCACCGTGGCCACCGCGTTGGTGATCGGCGGCATCGTCATGCTGTGGGCCGAGCGCCGCGAGCATGAAGTGCACGCCGAAAGCGTCGATGACATCACCTGGAAAGATGCGCTCAAAGTCGGTTTTGCCCAGTGCCTGGCAATGATCCCGGGTACGTCGCGCTCCGGCTCGACCATCATCGGCGGCCTGCTGTTCGGCCTGTCGCGCAAGACCGCCACCGAGTTTTCGTTCTTCCTGGCCATGCCGACCATGGTCGGTGCGGCGGTGTACTCGGGCTACAAATACCGCGACCTGTTCCAGCCGGCGGACCTGCCGGTGTTTGCCATCGGTTTCGTCACCTCGTTCATCTTCGCGATGATTGCGGTCAAGGGCCTGCTCAAGTTCATTGCCAGCCACAGTTATGCGGCGTTTGCCTGGTACCGCATTGCGTTCGGCCTGCTGATCCTGGCGACGTGGCAATTCGGCTGGATCGACTGGGCTGCGGCCAAGGCATGATGGTTCAGCACCTGCGCCTGAAAGCGGCGATTTTTGTGCTGTTGTGCGCCGCGCCACTGGTGGGTTCGGTGTTGGTGTGGCTGCGCGGCGAAACCGTGCTTCCGTTGGCGGCCTACGGCGTGGTCAGCGTGCTGGCGTTCTTCCTGTATTGGAGCGACAAGCGCAAGGCCCGCACCGACAGCTGGCGCACCCCGGAGAACATCCTCCACGCCGTGGAACTGGCGGGCGGCTGGCCGGGAGCGTTGATTGCCCAGCAGGTGTTCCGGCATAAGACGCGCAAGGTCTCTTATCAGGTGCTGTTCTGGGTGATTGTGCTGTTGCACCAGGTGTTCTGGCTGGACCAGTTGTTCCTCGGCGGCACGCTACTGTCAGTTCTCTAGCAGCAAGCCGACCTGCGTGCGCTTGGGCAGTTTGCTCACCACCAACTGGTGGGAGCGCTGCAACAAGCCGCGCAGTTCCTCGGCGCCCAGCGGGTAGGGCGTGTTCATGATGATCCACTGCGCGCGTGCCAGGTACGGCGCCGGGTGGATGCCGGGACGGTCGACATGGCCGAGGAACAATTCCTTGTCGACCTTGAACGCCAGCGAATCACCGCGCAGGTTTTGCAGGGCGAACATCTTGTTGCCGGCTATCGAGAACACCCGCACGCCGCCCCATTTGTAGTCTTCCCGCGCGCCGGGCAGGCTCAGGCAGAACGTCGCGACTTGTGCTTCGGTCATCTTCATAGCGAGCGGTCTCCGCAGCTCTTAAAGCCTTCTTCCAGGTAATCGATCCAGGCGCGAATCGCCGGCAGTACGCCACGGCGATGCGGGTAGACGGCTTGCAGCCAGCCGCCCGGCAACGACCATTGCGGCAGCAGTTGCACCAACCGACCGTTGGCCAGCTCCTCTTCGCAGTACATCATCGGCAGCACGGTAAAGCCCAGGCCCATGACGGCGCTGGCCTTGCGCACGATGAAGTCGTCGATGCCCAGGCGGGCTTCCATCGCCAGATTGTGTGGGTTGCCCTGGGGGTCGAGGATGCGCTGATGCACCAGGCGATCCGCCTCCAGCGCACCGAGTATCGGCAGTTGCTTGAGATCGTCGAGGGTGTTCACCTGGCGACCGAGCATGAATGCGGGGCTGGCGACCAGCACGGTCTGGGCCTGGCGCAGGCGCTTGGTGACCAGCAGCGGGTCTTCATCACCGAGATCGCGCACTCGCAGTGCCACATCGATGCCCTCGGCGACCAGGTCGACGCGGCGGTTGACCAGGGTCATCTCCAGCTGTACCTGGGGGTTGGCGGCGAGAAAACCGGCGACCAGTTCCGGTAGGAAGTGCTGCGCCAGCCCCACCGGGCATGTGACCCGCAGCCGCCCGCGGGGTTCGCTGGACATGCTGGCGACGGCCTCGTCGGCCATTTCCGCCTCCAACAGCATCGCCTGGCAGTGGCGCAGGTAGCGTTCGCCGACGGCGGTGAGGGTCAGTTGCCGCGTGGTGCGTTGCAGCAGGCGCGCGCCGAGGCGTTCTTCCAGCTCGGCAATGCGCCGCGACAGACGTGACTTGGGAATGCCCAAAAGCCGTCCGGCCGCCGCGAAGCCGCCGGCTTCGACGACTTTGGCGAAATAGTAGAGGTCGTTGAGGTCTTGCATGGTCAGCCTATTGTCCTGTCAGTGGGACAAACTATCGCATTTCAGGCGTCTTATCGACTATTGATTTCATGCGTAGCATCACCACCATCTGATCGCCACTGTCGATCCCACCTCGGAGATCCACCATGAAACTATTGCACATCGATTCCAGCATCCTCGGCGACAACTCGGCGTCCCGTCAGCTCAGCGCTGGCGTAGTCAAGGCCTGGCAAGCGGCCGAGCCGGGTGTGGAAGTGACCTACCGTGACCTCGCCAGCGAAGGCATCAACCACTTCTCCGGCGCGACCCTGGGTGCCCTGGGCACCGCCGCCGAGCTGCGTGACGCCGCACAACAGCACGAGGCCGACCTGAGCGCCAAGACCCTGGCTGAATTCCTCGCCGCCGATGCCGTGGTATTGGCTGCGCCGATGTACAACTTCACCATTCCAACCCAATTGAAAGCCTGGATCGACCGCATCGCCGTCGCCGGCCAGACCTTCCGCTACACCGAAGCCGGCCCTGAAGGTCTGTGCGGCAACAAGAAAGTCATCATTGTTTCCACCTCCGGCGGCTTGCACGTTGGCCAGGCGACGGGTGTTGCCCACGAGGAATACCTGAAAGTGATGCTGGGCTTCCTCGGCATTACCGACATCGAATTCGTGCGCGCCCACGGCCTGGCCTACGGTGATGAAGTGCGCAGCAAATCCCTGAGCGACGCGAACGTACTCATCAACGAACAATTGTTCGCTGCTGCGTAAGGCGTGTGTAAATTTCGCCTCTGCTCGGTTTCAATCTGAAGCCGGGCGCCTAAACTCCGTATTCTGGTCGCCTTGAAACGACCGGCGTACGGAGTTTTTCCGTTTATCCGCTGTCATTACTTTGGCCCAGGTTATGCACACATGGGTTTATCACCCAGTGTGAGTAACTTGAACCATGGACTTCTCAGATCGATATGCCGCGGGTATTCAACGTGGTCGCGCAGCAAAGGTGGACATCCTCATGATGCGTCTTTGTGCTGTTATGGTTCTTTCCCTGCTCGGCGGCCTGATTTCAGTGCACGCCGCGCCGGCGCCGCACCCCCATTGGAGTGTGGGCTTCCATCGCATGACCTTTCTCGACCCGCTGGACCTGCAGCCGATGAAAGCGGTGGCGTTCTACCCCTCCACCGACGATGAACACAGCACGCAACTGGGTCCCTATCACGTCGCCGCTACCGAAGATTCCAAGATCGCCATTGGCCGCTTCCCGATGCTGATGCTGTCCCACGGCAACACCGGTACGCCGTTGGCGCTGCATGACCTGGCCACGTCGCTGGCGCGCAAAGGCTTTGTAGTGGTCGCGGTGCTGCATCCCGGCGATAACTACAAGGACCATAGCCGCCTGGGCACGGTAAGTAACCTGTACGGCCGGCCGATCCAGATTTCCGAAGCGATCACCGCCACCCTGGCCGACCCGATGCTATCGCCGTTCGTCAACGTCAATCAGGTAGGGGTTATCGGCTATTCGGCCGGTGGTGAAACCGCGTTGATCCTGGCGGGTGCCAAGCCGGACTTCGACCGCCTGCGCCGCTATTGCCAGGAACGCCCCGAAGATCGCGATGCCTGCACCACCAACGGCGAACTGGTGGTGGACCGTGACGACCTGCAGCCGCAATCCGACCCGCGTATTCATTCCTTGATGTTGATGGCGCCATTGAGCCTGATGTTCGGTCGCCACACCCTCGCCGACGTGCATGTGCCGGTGCTGCTCTACAGCGGCGACGGCGACAAGCTGGTGGCGGTAGACAAGAACGCTGCCGCCCTGGCGCGCAAGCTGCCGGAGCCGCCGGACTTCAAGCTGCTGGCGGGGGCAGGGCACTTCGTGTTCATGGCGCCGTGTGACAGCGACCAACTGGCCGCGATGCCGGCCATCTGCACCGATGCCGACGGTGTCGACCGTGAGGGCATCCACCGCGACCTGATCTCCGAGGCCGGGCGTTTTTTCACCCACACCCTCGGCCAATCTACCCGCGCCGGCTTGCAGACCGCTGATCAGTAAGCGCGGCGCTTGAGCAGCAAGGTCACGCCCAACGCAGTGACCGACAACAGCGCCGCACAGAAGAAAATCCAGCTGTAACCCAGGTTCAACGCCACGGCACCCATCAACGGCCCTGCAATCGCCAGCGCGAGGTCGAAAAACACCGCATACGCACTCAGGCCTGCACCGCGGCTGCTGTTGGGCACCTGCTTGATGGCTTCCACGCCCAGCGCCGGGTACACCAGCGACAAACCAAAGCCGGTCAGCCCTGCACCGATCAAGGCCACGCCGGTGGACGGCGCCAGCCACAGCAGCGTCAGGCCCAGGGTTTCGATGATCATGCACGCAATCGCCGCCCTGAAGCCGCCAAAGCGGCTGATCGCCGAGATGAACACCAGTCGCGAGACGATAAAACACACGCCAAACACCGTGAGGCAGTACGCCGCGCCGACCCAGCCGCGATTGAGGTAATACAGGGTGATAAAGGTGGTCAGGGTGCCGTAGCCGATGGACGCCAGACACAGGCTGGCACCAAACGGTGCGATGCGCCCGAACACCGCCCAGAACGGCAGGCGCTCGCCGCGCACCACCGGCACCGAGGGCTTATTGCGGATCAGCACCAGGCCCAGCGCCGCCAATACCGACAGCGCGATACCCAGGCTGGTGTAGCCATATTCGGCGACCATCACCACCCCCAGCGGCGCGCCAATCGCGATGGCGCCGTAGGAGGCAATGCCATTCCACGAAATCGACCGCGCCGTGTGCTCCGCCCCGACCTGGCCCATGCACCAACTGATGGTGCCCACGCCGATCAGGCCTTGGGCTACGCCCAGCAACAGCCGGCCGACGATCAGGATCCCCAGGCTCAGGCTGGGCAGGCTGTCCACCAGGGTGGCGAAGAACGTCAACACACCGCTGATCAGGATGCCGGCCAGCCCCAGCACAATCGCGCGCTTGGTGCCGACGTTGTCGGACATGCGCCCGGCCATGGGACGGCTGAGCAGGGTTGCGAGGTACTGCGAACCGATGGTGACCCCGGCCACTACCGCGCTGAAGCCCAGTTGCTCATGTACATAGCCTGGGATTACCGCAATCGGCAGGCCGATGCAGATAAAGGCGATGAAGGTGTAGAAGACGATGGAGACGATCTGCAGGGTGATCGACAGGGAGGAGGGGGCGGCGTTGGACATGGGCACTCGTTCGCGGGCGGGCGGTGAACGCATCATGGCAAGGGCTTGGGGGAAAAGGAAGCAGCCTAACTATTTTGGCTGAGAAACCGGCTTACTGTGGCGAGCGCACTTTTGTGGCGAGCGGGCTTGTTGTGGCGAGCGGGCTTGCCCCGCGCTGGGCTGCGCAGCAGCCCTGAAAACGAACACCGCGTTTTGCCTGGCAGAATGCGGTGTTTTTTATTGGGGCCGCTGCGCAGCCCAGCGCGGGGCAAGCCCGCTCGCCACAACAAGCCCGCTCACCACAACAAGCATGCCCGCCACAACAAGCATGCTCCCAGGGTTTCAGGTCGCTATTGTTAGAACACCACGCCTTGGCTGCGCAGGTAGTCGTCGTAGGTGCCGCTGAAGTCGATCACGCCGTTGGCGCTCAACTCGATGATGCGGGTGGCCAGGGACGATACGAACTCACGGTCATGGCTGACGAAGATCAGCGTGCCCGGGTAGTTCTCCAGCGCCAGGTTCAGTGCCTCGATGGATTCCATGTCCAAGTGGTTGGTCGGTTCGTCCATGATCAGCACGTTCGGCTTTTGCAGGATCAGCTTGCCGAACAGCATGCGGCCTTGCTCACCACCGGAGATCACCTTGACTGACTTGAGGATCTCGTCGTTGGAGAACAGCATGCGGCCCAGGGTGCCACGGATCACTTGCTCGCCTTGGGTCCACTGGCCCATCCAGTCGAACAGGCTCATGTCGTTTTCGAAGTCACTCGCGTGATCCTGGGCGTAGTAGCCCAGTTCAGCGGCGTCGGTCCACTTGATGCTGCCGGCATCCGGGGTCAGTTCGTTGACCAGGGTGCGCAGCAGGGTGGTCTTGCCGATACCGTTCGGGCCGATGATCGCCACGCGCTCGCCGGCTTCAACCTGGAAGCTGAAGTCCTTGAACAGCGGCTTGCCGTCGAAGCCTTTGGCCATGCGCTCGACGATGACCGCCTGGCGGTGCAGCTTTTTGGTTTGTTCGAAACGGATGAACGGGCTCACGCGGCTCGAAGGCTTGACCTCGGCCAGCTGGATCTTGTCGATCGCCTTGGCACGGGAAGTCGCCTGCTTGGCTTTCGAGGCGTTGGCCGAGAAGCGACTGACGAAGGATTGCAGCTCGGAGATCTGCGCTTTCTTCTTGGCGTTGTCCGACAGCAGTTGCTCGCGGGACTGGGTCGCCACGGTCATGTACTCGTCGTAGTTGCCCGGGAACAGGCGCAGCTCGCCGTAGTCCAGGTCAGCCATGTGGGTGCACACGCTGTTCAGGAAGTGACGGTCGTGAGAGATGATGATCATCAGGCTGGAGCGCTGGGTCAGGATGTTTTCCAGCCAGCGGATGGTGTTGATGTCCAGGTGGTTGGTCGGTTCGTCGAGCAACAGCACTTCCGGATCCGAGAACAGCGCCTGGGCCAGCAACACACGCAGCTTCCAGCCTGGGGACACTTCGCTCATCGGGCCGAAGTGCTGTTCCAGGGGAATACCCAGGCCCAGCAGCAGTTCACCGGCGCGGGATTCGGCGGTGTAGCCGTCCATCTCGGCGAACTCGGTTTCCAGCTCGGCCACGGCCATGCCGTCGTCTTCGCTCATTTCCGGCAGCGAGTAGATACGGTCGCGCTCGGCCTTGACCTTCCACAGCTCCTCGTGACCCATGATCACGGTGTCGAGCACGGTGAATTCTTCGTAGGCGAACTGGTCCTGGCGCAGTTTACCCAGGCGCACATTCGGCTCCAGCATGACCTGGCCGCCGGACGGATCGAGGTCGCCGCCGAGGATTTTCATGAAGGTCGACTTGCCGCAACCGTTGGCACCGATCAGACCATACCGGTTGCCGGCGCCGAACTTGACCGAGACGTTCTCAAAGAGCGGCTTGGCGCCGAACTGCATGGTGATGTTAGCTGTGGAGATCAATTACTTTACCTATCAATGGGTTGCGAGCGTGGCGGCAGGAGCCTTCAGGCATGCATCAACAGCGACATCAAGGCGCGAAACCCGGTCGCTGAGCAAAAAATGGGGGATGTGTGTTGGAATTTGGCGCGCATTGTCGCATATGTCAGGCGACAGTTGTATGGCAGCCGACGACGGATGTTCAGAGCCTTCAACCTCGAGTGGCGCATGGTCACCCCAAGGTGGCGGGTTGTTCAGAATGGAGAGCGGACCGTATGATCGCAACGCGCCCCCTATGTGGGCGCCGAGACTCACACCCCTTGAAGGACATGAGCATGGAAAAGCACTTCGGTAATTCAGGCCTGTTCAAGGCTGCTTCGTATCACTGCAACGAACTCCTGGGCCGCGGCATCGCTGGCTGGGAGCTGAAAAATATTGCGTTGAATACGAAGGAGTTTTTGATATGTCCAAAGAACTACTCGGAGTTTCTGCTCTAGGGTTGATGGTGCTCGGCGAGTTTTGTGCGATCTACAGTGAGGTGGTGACCGCCAAGCTTGCCCACACAGGAAATGGTTCATGGGAAGGGTTCGTGATTCCCGTTGTGCTGATGTGTTTTGCAGGGCTTTGTCTGCTGGGTGCGTATTGGTTGGGGTACGTGGCTGTCGGTGATATCTGGATCGTCACCGTGGTCTCCGTCACCTCGTTGTTGCTGCTTGAGCCGGTGGTGGTCTGGTCGCTGTTTCATGAGGCACCAGGACGAGGCGCACTTATCGGGTTCGTCTTGGGCGCCTTGGGAATGCTGTCCACTGTACTGCTTTAACTTAGCCCTCTGGCCCGGCAATCAAACGCTGGGTCAGCTCACCGAAGATCGCTATTAGACGGGTAGAGCCGCCCGAACAGGCGCAGCTCAGCGGCGGTTGAGCGCTGGTTGTGTCGCTTATATCAGGCGGCAGAGGCATGGGGCGCGAAGATGGGCTTCGCCAGCGTCTCCGGCATCGCCAGCCATAACAGCGCCAACGCGACGCCAGCCACACCGGCCAGGGTGAGGAACGCTGCGTTGTAGCCCGCCTGTTGCACCACGAAGCCGGCCAGGCTGTTGCTCAGTGCCGCGCCCAAGCCAAACACCGTGGACAGCGCGCCCAGGCTGACATTGAAACGCCCGGTGCCCTGGGTCAGGTCCTTGACGATCACCGGGAACAGCGCACCGAAGATCCCCGCGCCGATACCGTCGAGCATTTGCACCGCCACCAGCCAATAGGGGTCACTGGACAAGGTATAGAGCACGCCACGCAGTGGCAGAATCAAGAAGCCGAACAGCAACAGCGGCTTGCGCCCCCACACGTCGGCCTTGCTGCCGACCAGCCAGGCCATCGGCACCATCACCAATTGCGCGGCGACGATGCAGGCCGAGGTCAGTGGGGTGGCCATCTGCAGGTTGATCTGCGAGAGCTTCTGGCTGACCAGTGGCAGCATCGCAGCATTGGCCAGGTGGAACAGCGCGCAGCAAATGGCGAACAGCAGCAGTGGTCGGTTACCCAGCAGCACCTTCATACCGGACGGTGGTTCGTGGTCGGTGATGTGGGCCGGGTCGAAGCCGCGGGCGACTTCGTGGTCGATAGCCTTGGCCGACACGCAACTGACCGCCACGACACTGGCCACCGCCATAAAGGCCATCAGGTAGAACACCACCACCGGACCAAACAGATACGCCAGGCCACCGGCCAGCAGCGCAGCCACGGCGTTGCCGGCGTGATTGAAGGTTTCATTGCGCCCGGTGCGGCGGGTAAAGGCCCGCGGCCCGGTGATCCCCAGGGAAATCGCGGAAATCGCCGGGGCAAACACGGACGCGGCGACGGCACTGGCGGCCTGGGTCAAGGCGACCAGGCTGAATGAGCTGACGAAGGGCAGCAGCAGGCAACTGCCGGTCACCAGCAGGGCAGCGATCGCAATCACGGCGCGCTTGCTGCGCGTGCGATCGATCAGTGCGCCCGCCGGGCCCTGAGTGATCAGCGCGGCAATGCCCGCCAGGGTCATGACCACGCCGATACTGGCCGGGTCCCACTTGTGTACGGCCAGCAGGTAGATGGCCAGGTACGGGCCGAGGCCGTCGCGCACATCCGCCAGGAAGAAATTCAGGCTGTCCAGGGACAAGGTATTACGCAGGTCGGCGTGTCTGGCCACGATCAGGACTTCGAAGGGGGCATTCAAGGGCTGAACACTCATTGCGCTAATGACCTGCGCGCATTGCATTTAGTTTCGCCTGCTGCTTGGGGTTTTATTCTGCGGATAGGTGGCTTATTTTCGCTGCTCCGCCGTATGACTTATCTGGAGACGCAATGGACATGCCCTCAGCTCAACAGGCGATTGCCTGCAACAAGGACGCCTGGGACCAATCCGCCGACTTGCACAAAACCACCGAGACTTGGAGCGCACTGCTTAGCGGAGTCCGCAAACCTGATTTTTCGTGCCTGGACCCCACCATTACCGGCTTGTTGCAGGACATCGGTGTCGCTGGCAAGGATGTGGTGCAACTGTGTTGCAACAACGGTCGCGAAAGCCTGTCGCTGTTCGCCCTGGGCGCGCGTTCGGTAGTGGGAGTGGACCAGTCCCGGGCGTTTCTCCAGCAGGCGCGTGAGCTGGCCGATGTGTCGCCCCATGATCCCGAATTTATCGAGAGCGACATCCATCATCTGCCGCAACGCTTGCACGCGCGATTCGATATCGCCCTGGTGACCATCGGTGTACTCGGCTGGATGCCGGATGTGGCGCTGTTCATGCGCCATGTCGCCAGCACGTTGAAGCCCGGCGGTACGCTGGTGATGTATGAAACCCATCCATTCCTGGAGGTGTTCGATCCCAAGGCGCCAAACCCGCTGCTGCCTGCCAGTTCGTATTTCCAGCGTGAGCCCTTTGTGTTGCAGGAGTCGATTGTCTACGAAGGCCAGGGCGACGTGGCCGGGCCGACCTCCTATTGGTATGTGCACACGTTGGGGGATGTGGTGAGCTCAGCGATTTGCGCAGACTTGCAGATCAGCCACTTGCAGGAGTATGCGCACTCCAACCGCGAAGAACTGTACGACCAGTACGAGCACCAGCCTGCTCAGTTGCCCTTGTGCTTTACCTTGGCCGCCACCAAACCTTGCGTTTAAGTGGAATGCTGTCGGCAAAAAAAAGCCCGCGAGGGGAGGCGGGCCAAGGGATTCACTGGAGTAGGTCTCACCCTATAGCGCTGAAAGTGAAGGCCTTGTGAAAACGCTGTCGCAGGTCCGGATGGCGTACGGCTCAGGAGCGCCGTATGAAACTGCGCATGGTCTGGCCTGCCCCCGTCTTGAATGACATGGGCCTGGGCATACCTTCATCCGCCGCAATGAACACAAATGTATCCCCTTCGAGGCGATAGCTGGCAGGCAAGTGTTTGCCGGCGTCATCGCCGATGGCGTCCACCCAGGTAATGCTCTTGGGAACGGTAGTGCCGTCGAGGAAAAACCGGCCCTCCAGCAACACCTCGCCACTGACGGTCTTCACCTCGAAACGGTCGCCGGCAATCGTGGTAATTGCCCCCGGAGCGCTGTGCGCATCGACGGGGTTGAGTACGCCACTGTCCTCCAGTGACGTTTGTTCCCAGGCACCTTGGAGCGCTTGAAAGTCCGGATCTGAAATGGATGACATACAAAATCCTTTTTGCTGAAGGGTTAATTGCCGATCGTTACGAACTATGCGGCGTTTTTATCATCTGAAGTGAAACCGCGTGTAGGAACTATCCTATTTTTTGGTTTTTTTGTAATTTTTCCTTTAACGACAGGTGATTAGCGTTACTTTGCCTGCCCGCCGGGTAACGTCTCGTAACAGATCGTCTATGCTCGTGGCGTCTATCAGATAAGACACCCGTGTAACTGAAATGAAACCTATCGCTGCTTAGGTGTGAGGATTCATTCAATCGGGTGGTCGACGTTGCCCCCTGTTTATTCAGTTGTTATTCAGGGCTGTGTTTTTGGACGCTGGATTTCAACTCATCAGGGTGTACGAACTTTGAACAACACTCCCCAGCTTCAACAACATTTGCCATCGGATGAAATTGATCTCTTTGAACTGTTTCACGCGATATGGAAGCAAAAAAAACTGGTCATCGGTTGCACGATCCTGGCAGGCCTTCTGGGAGTAGGTTACGCATTTTTTTGCACCCAGGGTTTACCAGGTCAGCAGTGTGCTGCGGCCAGCGGCGATCAACGAGCTGGATGCCCTCAATCGTTCCGAGGTCTACAAGTTGCCGCCGGCCGAAGCGTTGGCCAAGGTCGGCGCACAACTGGACTCCTATGAGGCCCGGCTGGGCTTTTTCAGGGCCAACCCCGCATTGTTCGAAGCCTTCCAGCGCCCGGGGCAAAGCCTGGAGCAGAGCTTTGAAGCATTTAACCGCAATGCCATCAACCTGGTGATGCCTGATTCGAAGAAGTCCGACGGAGTCAGTTCTTACCTTCGCCTGGAAATGCAGTACCCCAAGGGGATTGATGGCGCGGCCATTCTCAACGGATTCGTCGACTACGCCATTGCGCAGGAACGCAACCAGGTAGGGGCCGACCTCAAGGTGATCGTCAATAACCGCCTCAACGAGCTCAAGGGTAAGATCGATGCGGCGCGCGCCAACTACGAGACGGGCAAGGCGTCGAAAATAGCCATGTTGCTGGAGGCCGATAAAGTCAAACGCGCGCGTTTGCAGGATGAACTCACGGGTTTGCGCTTGCAGATGAAGATGGAGCGCGCCAGCCGCCTGTCAGAACTGGCAGAGGCGATCTCGATTGCCAAGTCCGTTGGCATCAAGAACCCCACCACCCCCTCATTCATGGGCGGGGACGCGCAGAATGATTCGAGCCAGATGATGCGCACCGTGGTGACTAATCAGAAGACGCCTTTGTACTTCATGGGTACCCAAGTGCTGGAGGCGGAGCGGGCAGCGCTGCAACAGCGCACCAGCGACGACTTCACCAACAGCAGGGTGGCCGAAATCTCCAAGGAACTGCGCATGCTCGACGCTAACCGTGAAGTCGAGGTTCTCAGCAGCCGTAAAAATGAAGATCTGTTCCTGACGGACGTTGAACCGCTGTGGGCAGAAGAGGCGCGGCTGCGCGGCCTGAATATCGACATGAGTGCGCTGAAACTGGTCACTGTGGATCGTCAGGCACAGGAGCCGCTGAGCCCGATAAAGCCAAGGGTGGGCATTATCATCGCACTGAGCGTAGTAGCCGGGCTGATGCTGGGAATGCTCGTGGCATTGATTCGGCATTTCATGCAGTTACGGCGTGCAATCGGGCCGTTTTCGGTATTCGACGAGCGCCGGTTGCCGCGTCAATAGGTCGGGCGACTACCTGGCGGGCCGTTGCGCGGCCTGCCCGTCGAGGTAGTCGACCAGCACATTCAGTAGACAGGTTTTCACAATTCTTGGTTAACTTTTGGTTACTAACTGTGGCTAAATAACTGCCACGGACTGCGTACCGGGTACTCACTCAGCCGGTCGTGCCAATTGTGTGAATTGTGATTTCAGATGCTGCTATCTATCCTCGGCCGTTGTGGGCGCGCAGGAGCAGCCTGTTTTCTTCTGACATGTGACGAACCCCCTTGAAACTCATCATTGTTGTTCTCTACGTTGCCTCCATTGCGTATGTACACCTGCGTGGTCGGGTGCGACACACGCTGGGCCGACAACTCAGTGATCATTCGACCTTCCTGGCCCCGATCAACTGCTTGCTTTACCTGTGCTCCAAGCTACCCGGCCGTCCCTACCTGTCACCCAGCGATTTTCCCGATTTGAGCCCGCTGCAAGCGCATTGGAAGGAGATTCGCGAGGAGGGCCTGAACCTGATGCGCGCCGGTGAAATCAAGCGTTCCGACCAGTACAACGATGTGGGCTTCAACTCGTTCTTCAAGTCAGGCTGGAAGCGCTTTTACCTGAAATGGTACGGCGAAAGCCACCCATCGGCGATGAAACTGTGCCCGCGTACCACTGAGCTGTTGCAGAGCATTGGCTCGATCAAGGCGGCGATGTTCGCCGAGTTGCCACCGGGCTCCAAGCTGGTGCGCCACCGTGACCCCTATGCCGGTTCGTACCGTTATCACTTGGGGCTGGTTACCCCGAATGATCCGGGCTGCTATATCAATGTGGATGGCGAGCACTATTACTGGCGTGACGGTGAGCCGGTGATGTTCGATGAGACCTACATCCACTATGCCGAAAACACCACGCAGCAGAACCGTATCATTCTGTTCTGCGATATTGAGCGACCGATGAAATACCGCTGGGCCGCCGCGTTCAACCGTTGGTTCAGCCGCAATGTAATGGCTGCTGCGGGCTCGCCCAACGATGCTGGCGACAAGACCGGTGGGCTCAACCGTGCCTTTAACCGGCTGTACAAGATTCGCTTGCGTGGCAAAGCGTTGAAAAAACGCAATCGCACGCGCTACTACCTGGAAAAATGGGCGATTTTCGCCGCGTTGGCGCTGATCTTCGTGCTCATCTGAAACCCGGCGGGGGCGCCATTCACTGGGGTGGATGGGCGCCCAGCTTGTCCCACATCTTCTTGCTGATCTTCTGCCGATGGGCATAGCCCGCCCACGGATCTTCCTTCAACCCCTGCAACCGCTGGTGCAGATTAGCCACCGTCCACTGCCGGGCGCCGCGCAACCCCTTCAACTCCTCGCGACTGACCGGCACCGACACCGGCAGCCCTGGGCGTGCCCGCACCGAATAGGCGGCTACCGTACTGGCGCCGCGTGCATTGCGCAGGTAGTCGATAAAGATCTTGCCCACACGGTTTTTCGGCCCGGAGGTGGCGGTAAAACGCTCCGGTAGTTGCGCGGTCATGAACTGGGCAATGGCCTTGGCAAAGGCTTTCACGCTGTCCCAACCATCCCGGCGCGCCAGCGGTATGACCAGGTGCAAGCCTTTGCCGCCGCTGGTCTTGACGAAAGCGTCGAGTCCCAGCTCGTCCAGTACCGACAAGGTGAGTTGCGCGGCTTCCAGCATGCTTTTCCAGGGCAGCGCCGGGTCCGGGTCGAGGTCGAGCACAAACAGGTCCGGGGTTTCGATCTTGTCCGAGGTGGCGCCCCAGGTATGCAACTCAACGGTGCCCATTTGGACGGCGCCGATCAGCGCCTCGACGCTGTTGATCTCCATCAGGCGCGCGTGGCCTGGGTCCAGCGTTGCGTTCAGGTGCTTGATGCCTGGAATCGCCAGGCGCTCCGAGTGTTTCTGGAAGAACTGCTCGCCCTTGATACCTTCCGGGGCCCTGAGCAGGGACACGGGGCGATGGCGCAGGAAGGGCAGGATCCATTCGCTGATGCCTTCGTAGAACTGCGCCAATTGCTGTTTTTGCGTGCCGCTTTGCGGGTCAATCACCCGCTCGGGATGCGTGATGTTCAGCGTGCCCTTGGCGTTCGGTGTTTTTACGGACTCAGCCTCGCGCGGCCGCTCGTGCACGATTTGCGCAGCGGGCTTGTCGCTGCGCAAGCCCACAAAGGCCGCTTGGCGGACCAAGCCTTCGCGGGTCCACTGCGCAAATTGCACCTCGGCGACCAGCGTTGGCTCGACCCAATGCACGCCTCGCGCCTGGGCACTGGTCAGGGTGTGGTGCAAGGGCGAAGTCTTGCGCGCCAACGGTTTGAGTTGCTCATGGATAGCCTTCAGCGCGGCCTGGTCAAAACCGGTGCCCACGCGACCGGCGTACCTCAGCCCCGTATCGTCATTCACCGCCAGCAGCAATGCGCCAAAACCTGTGCGTGAACCCTCGGGGCGGGTATGACCGACAATCACGAACTCCTGGCGCAGGCGGCACTTGAGCTTGATCCAGTCGGTATTTCGCGTGGAGGTGTACGGACTGCCGATGCGTTTGCCTATCACACCCTCCAGGGCCAGGTTGCAGGCACTCTGTAAAATGTCCTGATGAGGGGCGGTGAAGGCTTCGGAAAACCGCAGCAGCTTGCTTTTGCTGCCGGACAGCGCGGCCTTGAGTGCCGCGCGGCGCGCTTCGAGAGGCACTGTGCGCTGGTCCTGGCCGTCGAGGAACGGCGCGTCAAACAGGTAGTAGACGATGTCCAGACTGCGCCCGCTGTCAAAGGCATTTTGCAGGGCCTGGAAATCCGGTAACCCGTCACTGTCGAGGCTGACCACTTCGCCATCGAGCCAGCTGTCCCTGAGCTTGAGGGCTTGCAGGGCCTTGACTTGGCGAGGCAGACGCTCGGTCCAGTCATGGCCGTTACGGGTAAACAGCCGGACCTCGCCCTCGCGAATGCGCGCCAGCATTCGGTAGCCATCGAACTTGATTTCATACTGCCACTCGCCTTCGGGCGCGCGGTCTACCAGGGTTGCCAGTTGCGGGGTGAATTGCGTCGGGACGGTGGTGGCAGCCTTGCTGGCTTTTGCCTTGGGCTTGGGTTGGTCGATGGAGGCATCGCTAAGCACGCTTTTCGGCTTGGCCTGAACGATGTCGTAGTCGACTGCGGGGCGGGCTTGTGGGTCGTTTTCCTTGATCAGCAACCATTGTTCCTTGTCACCGCTGCCTTTCAACCGTGTGCGTACCAGCGCCCAATCCCCCGCAAGTTTTTCGCCCACCAACGTAAATTTGAGCTTGCCGGCGGCGTAGGCCTTGCGCGGGTCATCATGGGGTTGCCATACGCCACGGTCCCAAACGATCACCTTCCCGGCGCCGTATTGGCCGGCCGGGATGTTGCCTTCGAAACTGCCGTAGCCCAGTGGGTGGTCCTCCACATGCACGGCCAGGCGCTTTTGGCTGGGGTCCAGGCTTGGGCCCTTGGGCACGGCCCAGCTTTTGAGCACACCATCGAGCTCCAGCCGAAAGTCATAGTGCAGGTTACGTGCAGCGTGCTTCTGGATCACGAACGACAGCGCCGACGCCTTGCGTTTACCTGCGGGCGCGGCGCCGGAAGGTTCTGCGGTAATCTCGAAATCGCGCTTGCGGTTGTATTCACTCAGGGGCTTTGCCATGGGGTTCTCCTGATGATGGCAGGCTCAAGAGGCCTTTTTCTTCGCGGTTTTTTTTGCCGCCGGCTTGCCGGCCAGGCTGCGCTTGAGCAGTTCGGTCAGGTCGATGACGTCGGCCGATTTGCGCTCTTCGCTGCCTTCCTGGGATTCCACGTCTTCGATCTTGCCGGCCTTGGCCTTCTTCGCCACCAGCGCCATGATTTTTTCCTGGAAACTGTCGCGATAGTCCTCGGGCTGCCAGTCGGCGCTCATGTCTTCCACCAGGCACTTGGCCATGTCCAGTTCACCCTTGGCCAGGCTGGGTTTGGTCACGTCGCTGGGCAGTTCCAGTTCATCCAGGCTGCGCACCTCGGCCGGCCAGCGCAGCATCACCAGCACCAGCGCCGACTCCAGGGGCATCAGCGCCGCCAGGTGCTGCTTGGTGTGCAGCACCACGTTGGCCAGGGCGACCTTGCGGGTCTTCCTGAGGGTTTCCCGTAGCAGCGCGTACACCTTACCGCCGCGTTTGTCCGGGGCCAGGAAGTAGGGCGTGTCGATGTTCTGCAGCGGGATCTGGTCACCGGCGACAAAGGCAATGATTTCGATGGTCTGGGTGGACTTGGGGTGGGCCGAGCGGATCTCCTCTTCACTGAGCACCACATAACGACCTTTCTCAAACGCTACACCCTTGACGATGTTGTCCTTGGTGACCTCCTTGCCGGTGGTCTTGTTGACGCGCTTGTAGCCCACCGGGTCCATGCTGCGCTTGTCCAGCCAGTCGAAATCCACGCCCTGGGCGGACGTGGCCGAGACCAGCGATACCGGAATATGAACCAGGCCGAAACTGATGGCGCCTTTCCAGATTGCCCGTGGCATACGTGCGATTCCTTAACAAGAGGCTGTGTTCGGGTGACTCGAAGGGGGCGCGAAAAGTTTCCCTGGGCAGATGCGCGGACAGATCGTGTTACACCTGATCAGAAAGTATTTAGTTACGAAAGCCGAACCCCGGGCGTAGCGTGTTATCGAAAGCACGTACTCCTCGCCCCAGAGAGGCTTTGTCATGATCACCCGTGTGCATCATCTTGCAGCGTTGGCGTTTGGCTTGGCACTAGCAGCCACAGCCCAGGCACAGAACCTGCCTGGCAACAACAACGCCAACAACGGCCCCATCCACCGGGCCAACCCCAACAGCATGCAGGGCACCCAGCCCACGGCGCCGGCGATTCGCGGTATCCAGACCGGTCCCACCACGCGCACGCCGACCCTGGAAAACGGTGGCATCGGTAACCGCTATCCCCAGCGCGAAGCCGCTCCCAGCCGCCCGGCCACCGACACCAAAGCCCCCACTTATGATGCCAACGGCAATCGCCGGTAAGGACTTGTCTTATGTTTCTACGCAAAACCCTGTTAGCCGTTATATGCGCAACCACTCTGACGACGGTTTACGCAGCCGATGCCCAGCAGTTCCCCAGCGAACAAGGCAGCATCACCGCCACCCCGATTGCCAAAGGCCTGGACCACCCGTGGGCGGTGGCTTTTCTGCCGGACCAGCAGGGCTTCCTCGTCACCGAGCGCCCCGGTCGCCTGCGCGTGGTCAGCCCGGATGGCAAACTCTCGGCGCCGTTGAGCGGTGTACCCGAGGTCTGGGCCAAGGGGCAGGGCGGTTTGCTGGATGTGGTGCTGTCGCCCGACTTCAAACAGGACCGCATGGTCTACCTGTCCTACGCCGAAGGCGGCGGCAAAGGCGGCACGGCCGGGACTGTGGTGGGCCGTGGGCGGCTGGCGGCGGACCTCAGCGGGCTGACCGATTTCAAGGTAATCCTGCGCCAGGAACCGAAGCTGTCCACCGGCAATCACTTCGGCTCGCGCCTGGCCTTCGACCGCGATGGCTACCTGTTCGTGACCTTGGGCGAAAATAACGACCGACCCACCGCCCAGGACTTGGACAAGTTGCAAGGCAAGGTCGTACGAATCTTCCCGGATGGCCGTGTGCCCGATGACAACCCCTTTGTAGGCCAGCAGGGTGTACGCCCCGAAATCTGGTCCTACGGCCAGCGTAACCCACAGGGCCTGGCGCTGAACCCCTGGAGCGGCACGATCTGGGAAAACGAGCACGGGCCCCGTGGTGGTGACGAGATCAATATCATCGAACGTGGCAAAAACTACGGTTGGCCATTGGCGACCCACGGCATCAACTATTCCCTGACGCCGATTCCAGAGGCCAAGGGCAAGACCGTAGAGGGCACTGTGGCGCCCCATCATGTGTGGGAAAAATCACCGGGCATCAGTGGCATGGCGTTTTATGACGGTGACCGGTTCAAGGCGTGGCAACACAACGTATTCATCGGTGCGCTGGCCAGCCAGGAACTGATTCGCTTGCAGTTCGACGGCGACAAGGTGATCCATGAAGAGCGTTTGCTGGGTGGGTTGAAGGCGCGTATCCGCGATGTGCGCCAGGGCCCGGATGGCTATCTGTATGTGCTGACGGATGAGGATGATGGCGTGTTGTATCGGGTCGGGCTGAATCAGGATTAAGCGATAAGCCGCAAGCTTGAAGCTTCAAGCTTGCGGCTTCAAGCTACAGCCCCAGCTCCGACAGCCCCGGATGCTCATCCGGGCGTCGACCCAGCGGCCAGTGGAACTTGCGCTCGCTTTCCTTGATCGGCAGGTCATTGATGCAGGCAAAACGCTTGGCCATCAGGCCGTTCTCGTCGAACTCCCAGTTTTCATTGCCATAAGAGCGGAACCAGTTGCCGGAGTCGTCGTGCCATTCGTAGGCATAACGCACGGCGATGCGGTTATCGGTGAAGGCCCACAACTCCTTGATCAGCCGGTAATCCAGTTCCCTGGCCCATTTGCGGGTAAGAAAGCCCTTGGCCTCCTCGCGGTTATGGGCGAATTCGGCGCGGTTGCGCCACTGTGTGTCCACGGTGTAGGCCAGGGATACCCGTTGTGGGTCACGGCCGTTCCAGCCGTCTTCGGCCAGGCGGACTTTCTCGATGGCCGACTCACGGGTAAACGGCGGCAGCGGTGGACGTGTTTGCGGGGAGGATGGCATTTCAGGGCTCCTGTTAAGACAAAGTTGCTCGGCCGGTGTATTCAAAGCCCCAATAACGTTCGCGCCATGCATTGCGCATTATCAGCAGCCGTTGAATCACCCATGACCAGGGCAACGGTAATGGCGCCATCGATCAGGATCAGCAGGTGCGCGGCCTGCCGTTCGGGGTCGGGGGTGCCATGGGCTTGACACAGTTCGAGGGCATACTCGAACAGTTTCTGTTTATGTGCCTTGGCCAGCAGGCGTACCGGGTCGTGCGGATCGCCGGTTTCACCGCTGGTGTTGATAAAGGCGCAGCCGCGAAAATCCGCCGAGCCGAACCAGGTCCTGAGTGCGTCGAACAGCGCGAGCAAGCGGTCGCCGCTGCCATCGACGCGTTCCACTTCACCGCGCAGCCATTGCATCCAGCGCGCATCGCGGCGCTGCAGGGCGGCGATCACCAGTTCATCTTTATTGGCGAAGTAACGGTAAATACTTTTTCGCGACACGCCGGCGGTTTTCACCAGAAAGTCCATGCCGGTGGCGGCGATGCCGTGGCGATAGATCAACTTCTCGGTGACGTCGAGGATAATGTCGCGGGTTTCATTGCCAGGGATATCGTTCATGCCGCCTAAAGTAGAACGATCATTCTCCTTGGTCAACAAACTTTTCCGCGCCAGGTAACGAGACCTGAGCAAGCCCATGGTGTAAGCTTCGGGCCTCTTCGGATTCGACCCATTGCGAGCCCTATGCCGTCGTTCTTCAAACGCTCCCTGTTGCCCAAACTGCGTGGCTTCCCCCTCACTCCCGACGCCCTCGACGTGTTGTCCGGTGCTGATGCGTATCGCCGTTGCCTGCTGGAAAAAATCTCCCAGGCCACCCGGCGCATCTACATCGTTGCGCTGTACTTGCAGCAGGACGAAGCAGGGCAGGAGATCTATGCCGCCCTGCACGCCGCCAAGGCCGCACGACCGGAACTGGACATCGTGGTGGTGGTCGACTGGCTGCGCGCCCAGCGCGGCTTGATCGGCGCCGGCAAGCAACCGGGCAACAGCGCCTGGTACCAAGCCATGACGCAGAGCCATGCCAGCGAAGTGCCGGTGTATGGCGTACCGGTGCAAACCCGCGAGCTGTTCGGCGTGCTGCACCTGAAGGGCTTCGTGATTGATGACAGCGTGCTGTACAGCGGTGCCAGCCTGAATAACGTGTACCTGCACAAGTTCGACAAATACCGCTTCGACCGTTACCACCTGATCCACAGCAAAGCCCTGGCCGATTCGATGCAGCACCTGGTGGAGCACGGCCTGATTGCCTCCAAGGCGGTCAATCGCCTGGACTTGCCCAACCCACCGACCACGCGCAGCTTGCGCAACGATATCGGCGACTTGCGCAGCCGCCTGAAACACGCGGCCTATGACACCACGACGGGGCAGTTGCCCAACGGCAACCTGTCGGTCAGCCCATTGCTCGGGGTGGGCAAGAACAACCCGTTGAACCGCGTAATCCTGGAACTGATCGCCAGTGCCCAGCAGCAACTGACCATCTGCACGCCGTACTTCAACCTGCCGTTGCCGGTGACCCGTGAAATCAACCGTGCCCTGGCGCGCGGGGTAAAGATCGACATCATTGTCGGCGACAAGACCGCCAACGACTTCTACATCCCGCCCAGCGAGCCGTTCAAGGTCATCGCGGCACTGCCGTACCTGTACGAAATCAGCCTGCGTCGTTTTGCCAAGCGCCATCAGTCGATGATCGACAGCGGCCAGTTGAACCTGCACCTGTGGCGCGACGGCGACAACACTTACCACCTCAAGGGCATGTGGGTCGACCAGCGCTACACCTTGCTCACCGGCAACAACCTCAACCCCCGGGCATTCCGCCTCGATCTGGAAAACGCCTTGTTGATCGACGATCCACAGGGCCAGTGGCTGGAGCCGCGGCGTACCGAGCTGGCGCAGATTTTCCAGCACACCACGCGGATCGACGGTTACGCGCAATTGCAGACCCTGGTGGACTACCCGCCCGCCGTCGGCAAGTTTCTGCGCCGGGTCAGCCGCGTGCGAATCGAGCGGCTGCTCTATCGGATCCTGTAGGTCGTCGCCTGTCATAAATCCGCGACACACCAGTCAAGGGAGTCGGATAAGGCTGACATTCAGGTTGGAATGACTGTTTATACATTGCCTCTCATCGTTCACGGATGGACGAAGCTGCCCTAAAGGGATCCATCCGAGAGAGAAATGAACATGTCGATGTCATTGTCGAGCACCCGCGCGCCCATCCCCTATGCCGCGCTGCATGCAAACAAACTACCCGCTACCAACATTCAAACCCCTGCCTCGCGTACACGGCGCGAGATTGCTGGCGATCCGCCCGCAGCAGGCTTGCCATGGACGCGATTACCGAATCGGGAGCGTGACCGTGTGCTTGCAGCCGAAGCCCAGTTGGCCGAACGCATTGCGGCCGCCGAAGACGAGGGTTACACCTTGGTCGAGGTGCCTCCCGACAGCCGCCTGGGGCCCGCAATGCGTCTGTACCAGCACCTGCTGAACCGGCCTTTGTTGCAACAGTGGATTGCCGGCCAGGGCCTGGAACCGGCGACCCTCACGGTGCACCGTGACCGTATCGAGGGCTACGTCAACCACAACGGTGTACGCAGCGCCGCCAGCTTCAGCCTGACCGACAACTCCGGCTGGAACGAGGTTTCGCGCACCCTGAGTCCGATCCGCGAGTTGCTCGACCCCGCCGACCAGGGCTTGCCGTTTGTCGAGCAGGGCAAGGGGCTGTGGCTGCCACATCAACGGGTTGCACAGGTCGATGTCAGTCGTCTTGAGTCGGTGTGGCAGGTGATTGGCGACCTGGAGGAGCGCTATTACCTGGCAGATCGTCTTGAAAAAGAGCTTGAGCCCTTGCCGGACAATGCGCGTACAGACTGGTCCACTCCCCCCACCGAGCTGTCACCCGCATCGCCGTTGCCGGCGCACAGCCAGGCTGCGATGGAGCGCTTGCAGCGGTTGGTCGCCCGCCCGGAGATGGTCAGCCTGCTGGCGCGCGAAGGATTCGACTGGCCGGGTAAACCCTTTCGGGTGTCCGAAGGCCGGCTTGAACGCCAAAGTCCGGTGGGCGGATGGGTAGACCTGAGCCGTTATGTGGAGGCAGTCGACACCCTGAACGATGAACTCACGGCGTTGACGACGCTCGCTGAGCCGCTGGGCAATGCCGTGTACTCAACGCCACGTTACGACATGCGCCAGCTTCTTGACTTCAAGGGCCTGGGCTCGCCGCGTACCGTCGCGCAAACGCGTAATGTCATTGACTGGCTGCGCACCTCCTTGCCGCCGGCACCGGTGCTGGGCGACTACGACGGGTTGATAAAACAAGATTGGGCGCCTGGCAGTTTAACCCCGGACGACAAAAACGCCGTGGCCGCGCTGGCTGGCATCCGGCTTGGCGGCGCTCACCCGCGATTGTTCGGCGCGCTGACAGGCTTCACGTTGCAGGCGATGCAAGCCGATCCCCAGGCTCATTTGGACAAACTGCTCGATAGCCTGGACGCCCTGGCATTCGGTGAGCATTTGGCCTACGCGCTACGCTGGCAGGGCGGCCAGGGTAATGCAGCGGTCCTCCCCAAGGCGCTGCGCCAACAGCTGGTGATCGCTGCGATCAAGCTGCATGTCAATCCGTCCATGCCTGACAAACCCGGCGAAATCGCCGGCTATTCGATCTACCAGCCGGCGAACATGGGGCGCAGCTTCAGCGAGGTGCGTCGTGATATCGAGCGTCACTTGCAGGAAAGCAAAGGCCTGGACCCCAAGCTGGCGGTGTTGGCTGCCCAGGTATGCCTGGCGCAGGCGGCGCCGGAACTGCTGGTGCGGGACGTGCCGGCTTCGGTGCACATCGGCACGCCTGCCTGGGTCGAGCTGCGTCTGGGCTGTGCATTGGCCGATCACAACACACCGGGTACATCACGGATGATGAGCGAGCAGCAGGTGACTGCCCTGACCACCTTGATGCCCACCAATGAAGGGCAGGCGACGTTGATGCAACTCAGTGCCCTGAAAATCATCGCCGACTGGGCTGTGCTGAACGGCGTCGTCAGGCAGCGCAGCGATGGCGAGTACTCCGCGTACGATATCCAGGATGCTGCGCGGGCGTTTTTCAAACAACGCCAAGAGGCCAGCAGCGCCTTTGCAAACGCCAGCCTGGAACTGCCGACGCGCAAGACGCTGGCCATCAAGGAACTGCTGCGCGCATTCCCGAATAGCACGCAGGCCGAACTCGAACGCATGACCGTGACCCTGGCCAGCGCCGAGGATCGCCGCAACCTGCCGGTGTCGGAGCCACGCTTTCGCTCGTTGGTCGAAACCTATATGACCGGCGACCTGACACCGGGCAAGTGGGTGTTCAGCGACGATATGCCCGTATTATCCCTGCCGGTGAAAACACCCTCTGAACGAACCCGTTCACCCGAAGTTTCCGCCGAGGCTCGCGACAGGCTGGACAAGCCTATTCGCTACCTTCCTGAGCTGGACGGCTTGTTGAAAACCGCTGTCAACCAACACCACAAAAATCTCCAGAGCGCCTATGCCACTAAGCTCAAGCTGATGTTCGCCCAATTACCGTTAGCCGACCGCCAGGCGCTTGAAGTGGGCAAGGTCGAACTCTTTACCTTGCGACTGGAGACCGGTGTCACCGAGGCCGAGGAAACCGACGAATACAGAGACGCGAAGCGCGCGCGCCAAGGTACCTTGATGCGCTTGGAGCATGCAAAGAAGGTCGTGTATTACGAAGTGTTTGCCAATGGCAGCCTCATTAGGCGTACGGATTTGCCCGAAGCGGTCAAGCTCAATGGCACCGCTCGCTGGGAGCAAGTTCTAGGTGACCGTGGCCCCGATTATTGTCTGGTGGTGCGTGGCGCGCAGATGGCCGTCGATTTCGACGCCTATGCCACCGGCTCCAACCCTCGGCCCAATGTGATTGAGCCGGCAGTGATCGTCGAACCCTTGGGCGCCGTGTTCTCCGCGCGCGAACTTCCCGGCAACCTTTCGCCGCAAACCTTCGTGCCGGACACCTACGGCTCGCGGAGAACCTCAAGCATTGCCGACAGGATCTCACAGGGTAATTTTTACGAACCGCTCGAAGCGATGCAGCAACGTGCCCGCGAGCCGTTGCCCCTGGAGGAGCGCCGCGAGGCCCGCGAGCGCACGCATGCCTTTCTGCTGGGCTTCGTGCCGTTCGTGGGCGCCTATCAGGAGTTCAAGCAAGGCAATATCGGCCAGGGCATGACCAACTTGATGGTGGATGCCGTAGGGGTGGCAATTGGGGCGGGCGGTCAGGCTCGCGGGCTGATCCGCTCGGCAAAGGCGTTGGTGGCCAATCCGGTGTCCAGGCTCGTCACGCGGTTCAAACCGTCCGCCGCCACATTGGCCTCGGCAAAATCCATGGCGACCTTCAGCGACTGCGCGTTTGACTTCATCAAGCGGTCCACCCTGTTCACCAACGCAGCGCTGAATCCGCTGGATGGTTTTCCGCAGTTGCTCAGTGCCGCGACCAAGGGCCTGGTAAAAGTACCTGCGCTGCTGGTCGGAGCGGGTACGAAATGGAGTAAGGCGGCGCCGCACCTGTTGACGGCGGAGGAGAAGTTGCGCACATACCTGCTGGCCTCTGCCGGCCAGGCAAGTGGCACGGACGCCCCGACTGTCTCGTCAACCGTGGCACGGGCAGGGCGTTATCAGGGGGTCGACGTTCAGGCGGTGCAATACAACCACCGTTGGTATTCGATTAACCCGCGCAGTGGCCAGGCGTACGGCACGCCACTGAGCGGGTTCTTGCCCAAGGACTAAGCGAACGACCTTTGGTACTGGGCGCGGGAGGTCGGGAGCCGTGATCAGTTCAAACCCAACTTGCCCCGCAAAGTCGACAGGTCTTCCGCCAGGGTATTGACCGGACCTACCAGGGCCTTACGGTCGTTTTCCTTGACCTTGTCGTAGGTCTCAAAGCCGCCGTCCTTGGTCTTGTACTTGGCCAGGATCTTGTTCACGGCGGCGAAGTTCTTGTCGACCTTGGCCAGGAACGCCTTGTCCTGTTTCTCGATCTGGCCGCGGAACAGGTCGACGATTTTCTTCGCGCCGTCGATGTTGCCCTGGAAGTCATACAGGTCGGTGTGGCTGTAGCGGTCTTCTTCACCGGAGATCTTGGTGGCGGCGACTTCTTCGAGCAGCGCCGCAGCACCGCCGACGACTTTCTCAGGCGGGAAGGTCAGGCCGTCGACGCGGGTCTTGAGGTCGTTGACGTCGGTGTTGAGCTTGGCCGTCAGCGCTTCCAGGCCCTTGGTTGAGTTCTGCGAGAACAGCGCGTACTCGATGCGGTGGAAACCGGTGAAGTCTTCGGCGGTCACGCCTTTTTCGTGGTCGTCGACACGGGAATCGATGGATGCATCCAGGTCGCTGAACAGTTCGGCGATCGGCTCGATGGACTCATAGTGCACACGGGTCGGCGCGTACAGCTTCTTGGCGGTGGCCAGGTCGCCTTGGTTGATGGCGTCGGTGAACGCCTGGGTCTGGGTGACCAACTCGCCGATTTCCTCGGTAACGTAGATCTTGTAGTCCGACACCGGGCCTACCAGGTCCAGCGGCGCGGTGGCGGCGAAGGCTGCCAGCGGCGAAAGGGTCATTAACAACGACAACGCGATAGTCGACTTCTTCATGGGACGTTTTCCGCTCTGGTGTGTTTTAGGTGGTGGCAGTGGTTTGAGGGTGCGTTGCAGCGAGCAGCGTGCGCCCAATGAAATCCTTGGGCCCGGTGACCCCCGGCAAGGTGAAGAAATACCCGCCACCGACCGGCTTGAGGTATTCCTCCAGGGGCTCGCCGTTGAGCCGGGTTTGCACGCTGATAAAGCCTTTCTCCAGGTCAGCCTGGTAGCAGATGAACAACAGCCCCATGTCCAACTGACCGTTTTTATTGACGCCGTTGGAGTAGTTGAACGGCCGACGCAGGATCAGGTTGGCCTGGGTCTGCGGGGTACGCGGGTTGGCCAGGCGGATATGGGCATCAAGCTTGGTCAGCTTGCCTTGCGGGTCCTTGCTGTAGTCGGGCACCTGGGATTCTTTCTGGCCATCCATGGGCGCACCGCTGGTCTTGACGCGGCCGATGATGCTTTCTTGCTCTTGCAGCGGCGTGCGGTCCCAGCGTTCAACGAAGTTGCGGATGATGCGCACCGCCTGATAGCTGCCATGGGCCGCCCAGCTTGGTTCGTCGCTGCCGGGCTGGACCCACACAATCTGGTCCATTGCCTTGTTGTCGTTGGAGTTCGGGTTGGCCGATCCGTCACGGAAACCCAGGAAGTTGCGCGCGCTCTGTGCCGGCTCGCCGGGCTTGGCCGGCGCCTGGGGCGGCACACTGCCTTCCTGCTTCCAGCGCACCAGCAGCAGGTCGGGCAGGTTCTTCACGATGTCGCGCAGGGCGTGGATATTGGTGTCCGGGGTGTTGGAGCTGAATTGCAGGCTCAGGTCGCCGTGGCACTGCGCCGGTTCCAGCGCATCGTTGGGGAAGCCCACCATGCGGCTCAGGCGCCTGGGTTTGACGGCGGCCAGGCCGAAACGCTCATCGAACAGCGATTCGCCGACGGACACGGTGATGGTCAGGTTGTCCGGTGTGACGACAGGGCCGAGGATGCCGGAATCGGTGGGCGGCAGCTTCGGGTCGACCTGGGCCACGGTGCCGCCGGTCATCAGAAAACGGATGCGCTCGTTCAAGGTGCGGAACAGGCGCTCCAGGTCTTCGCGGTCGCTGGCCAAGACGTCGAACGCCACGACCATGCCGCAGGCCGGGCGCGGGGTGACGATGCCGCTTTGGTGCTGGCCGAAAAAATCGTGGTGGTCCTGGGTTTTGTCACTGCGCGGCGCGGTGGTGACTTGTTCGGCAGCGGCGGCCATGGCCGGGCAGGTCAGGGTACTGCCGGCAATGGCGGCTCCGGTGGCGGCCATGCCCAAGAGGACACGGCGGCGTTGTGCGCAAAACTGTTCTGAATCACTCATGTGTGCGGTCGTCTTCACTGCAGGCCGGAAAGGCCAAGGGCGGGGTCGATTCCATCGAGTGCGGCGGCCAGTGCCTTGGCCTTGTCGGCGATCTGCGTGCGCTGATCGGCGGTAACGCTGTCATAGGTGGCGTAGCCTTTGTCGAGCTTGAAACCCTGGAGCTCGGTATCGAAGGCGGCGAGGGCGCTGTCGACTGTCGGCAGCAGGTCGGCGGCGGACTTGGTCAGCAGCGGACGCATCAGGTCGACCACCTTGTGCGCGGCCTCCAGGTTGGCGGCGAAACCATTCAGGTCGATGTGGCTGTAGCGTTCTTCCTCACCGCTGATGGCACGCACATCCGCGAGGCTGTTGAGGTTGCGTACCACGATGCCGACCAACTGCTCCGGCGGCAGGGACTGCGCCAGCAATTGCTGTTTGAGGGTGGTGACATCGGTCACCAGGCGCTGCGCCACCGGGGCCAGGCCATTAAGGCTGCGTTGCTGGAACAGGCTGTATTCGAGGCGATGGAAGCCGCTGAAGGCCGGGTCTTGCTCACGTTTTTCAAAGTAGTCGGCACGCGCATTGATGGCGTTGTCCAGCTCCGCCAGGCGCTTGGAAGCCGGGGCCAGGCGCTGGTAGGCCTCGCGGGCCGGCACGTACAGCGCTTGGGCCTGGGCCAGGTCACCGGCATTGATCGCTTGTTGCAGGGCGGTCACGGCCTTGACCAGGGCACTGCCCTGGCTGCTCAGGTACACGCGAAATTCCGACAGCGGGCCGATAAACGCCACCATCGACGGCTTGGCCTTGGCTTGGGCGTCGGATTCAGCGGTCGGCGTCACATGCAGGGTGCCGCGCGGGTTGCTCAGCAGGCCGCAGGTGATCGCATAGTCGCCAGGCAACAGGTTGGCATTGATCACTTGGCTCAGGCCGGGGGCAATGTTTTCGCGCTCTTCGACCACCAGCACGCCGTCGAGGATTTCCCATTCCACCGCCCGGTCGGAGCGGTTGATGATGCGAAAGCTCGCGCGCCCGGCCGGAACGGTCAATGCGTTGGGCTCGCAGGCGTGGCCATGGATGGTCACGGCGATTTCATTTTGGTTGGTCTGGCGCTTGCTGGCCGCCAGTTGCGAGGCGTAATAGAACAGGCCACCGGCGGCGATCATCACGACTACCGAGCCGGCCACCGCCCAGCGCAGGGCGCGGGGAGGCGAGGCGGGTTGAGGCGTTGGGTTGGGCAAGAGACGGTCCTTACTGGCTGGAAACGGAAGAGGATGCGACGGCCTGCTTGGCCGGTGCAGCGGGCAGGAAGAACATCACCAGCGCTACGACCAGGTAGATCAGATAGGCGCCCAGGGTGCTGATAGTCGGCGCTTCCTGGTAGCCGAACATGCCGGCCAGTACCGAACCGAGCGGGCTGTCCATCGGCAGCACGGCGCTGAAATCGAACAGCACGGTCTGCCAGTGGTTCCACACGCCTGCTTCGTGCAGGGCTTGCACCGAGTTGGCCAGGATGCCGGCGGCCACCACGAGGATGAACAGGCCGGTCCAGCGGAAAAACGCACCGAGGTTCAGGCGCATGCTGCCGGTGTAGATGAGGAAACCGACGATGATCGCCAGGACCAGGCCGAGCAGGGCGCCAATCGGTGCGCCTGGACCTTCGCTCTGCTGGAACACGGCCAGCAGGAAAAATACGGTTTCCAGGCCTTCACGGGCCACGGCAAAAAACACCATGAGGATCAACGCCGTGACCTGGTGTTTGGAACCGGTCAGCGCCTGATCTAGCGAGGCGTGCAACGAATGCTTGATGGAGCGCGCGACCTTGCGCATCCAGAACACCATGGAACTGAGGATGCCCACGGCGACCAGGCCGACGATGCCTTCGAACAGTTCCTGTTGTTTTTGCGGGAATTCGGCGCTGACCAGTTCCAGGCCGCCGCCCACCAGCAAGGCCAGGGCAGCGGCGAGGAATACGCCAATCCACACGGCGGGCATCCACTGGCCACGGCCGGTCTGTTGCAGGTAACTGGCGATGATGCCAACGATCAATGCTGCTTCAATGCCTTCGCGCAGCATGATGAGAAAGGGGACAAGCATTCGGCACCAGAACGTAACTAGATAGGAGCCTAAGTTGTAACATAATGATACTCATTACTAAACAGCCAATCTTGACGTTTGCTGAACAGTGGCTGAACGGCCCGGAGAAGGCCGTTCAGTAGTCCTGCCCGACGGCTTGGTTATAGGCGTCCACCAGCAAGTCAAAGCGCCGTTGAGTTTCAAAGTAATCAGCGTCCAGCCGCTCTAGGTCGGGGTTTTCGCTTGAATGCCGGGCAAGTGTTTGCAGCGCGCCAAGGTAGGCGTAACCGGGTTGTTTAATCCGCTGCCACAGCTGTTGGGCCTCGGCATCGGAGGTCGGTTGATTGGGGCGCAGGTACCGCTGGGCGTAATCCCAGGTCTGCTGTAAGTCGCTCAATGCATCCACCAATTGCTTGGGGGATCGCGGGTCAAGGCTGTGCATCGTGTCACGGGTTTGCAGGATCAGGCCGGGGATAAGCGCCATTTGGTGTTCGTCACGGACCTGCAAGTGCTGCAGTTGTTGCAAGCGTATCTGGCGGTCGGCTTTGTCCACGGCGGCGCGCAGTTCGGATGAGACCGCGAGGAAATTTTCCGCCACCGGGAAGAACCGCGCATCGCTCATCGCGCGCTGCGCAGGGGCGAGGCCGGGGACGGTTGCGTTGGGGTAGAAGTCGAACTCTTTTACCGCTGAATAGACCCGCAGCAGATGATCCATATAGCCCTTGCGCAGTGCGGCGATCTGCGGCAGGTACTGTTGCAGCGCGCTTCTTTGCGAGGACGTCAGCAGGCACAGGTCCGGGCGTTTGGCATCGTAGTCCAGCAGGCTCAATTGCGGGCCTTGTGCGCGCTGATACAGCTCGGGAAAACGCTCGATGACATCCAGGCTGGGGTCGTTGGCACGGGCGCTGCGGCTGCGATAGTTGAAGTAGGCCAACCGCCAATTGCTGTCGACTCGGTTGAGGCAATCGATCACCGGGCGCAGCGCCTGGGCTTGCTGGTGTTCAAGCGCTGCCGGGCGGTTGGCCCAGGTTTTCAGCGGGGCGAGCAGATCGGTATTCGTCAGCATGCCCACGGCGCTGAGCGTCAGGGGCACGATGGTGCACAGGGCAGCAATGGTGAGGCGGTTCATGGTGTACACCCCGGCGCGCCGGCTTTGAGCCCACTGCAAGGGCTCATCAGGAACGGTTGCAAGCCCTCGTCACGGTGGATGCGTTGGTTGTTTGCGTACATCAGCGCGGCGCTCAACAACAGGGCGCCGAGGCCCAGGCAGGTGGCCCATTGGCGTGTCGACGGTCGCGCAGGCCAACGCCACGTCAGTGCTGCACGTATCGACGGTCGCCCGAGCACGCGCTGCGCCAGCCCCAGGCCCTGCAGTGTCAACACATAGCCGGCGAACGCGTAATTGCCGAGGATGATCCAGATCAACAGGCCAAGCACCCAGCACGGCAGAATCTCGCGGATCACCAACGGCGGCGGCCGGCGAAAACTCAGCCAGGGCGATAGGTGGGCGGCGAGCTTCTCGTCAATCTCGCCGTAACCATCAGTGGCCGGGCGCCAGATTGCCAGGATGAGCAGCGCCGGTATGGCGATCAGGAAGGCCCAGGCCGGGGCCATGCCGAGGGATTCCATCAAGGTATGGTCGGTCAGTTGCTGGTCGTGGATCGCCCAGCCTGCGGCCATGCCCAGCAGCGCCACAAACATCGGCCAGGGGCGGCTGATGCGCTCCCAGTCGCGCCAGAAGTAGGGATCTCCACCGGGCATCTGTGCGCACAGGGCCGGGTATTGGTTCAGCAGGGTTTCACTGAGGGTGCGGCAAGCGTTCCAATCGGATTCGCCAAAGCGCCGGGCAAAGCGTTGCCGTTGCTCCAGCGTCAGGTCGCCGAACAGCAATCTGGCCGCACGCGCCTTGGGATCACGGCTGTCCAGGCTGGCCTGGTGGTGCGCCTGCGCCTTGAAACGCTCCAGTGCATTGCGTGCCTTTAATGCCGACCATTCGGGCTCAGGGCAGCGGTTTTCCAGGTACTGATCGGACCAGGCCTGCTCACTGCACAAGGTGTCGAACAGCGCCTCGGACCAGAAGGTGCTGGCCAGCAGCGTACGCGCGAGTACGTCATTGAGCCGCGCATGGCGCGCCAGGGGCGTGAGCCATTCGGCGTTATGCACGTCGACCAAGGCGGCGCAGAAGGCCTCGACCTGTTGCTGATCGAGTAACTCGGTGAGCCGGTGTTCGACGTCGGCAAACATCTGCTCCAGCAGTGCGGCCAGACGATAGTCGGGCAAACGCGCCGGTGTTTGCCGTTGCCAGGGGCTGAGCCAGTGCAGGTGTGTCACGGCCCAGTCCGCAATTTCGGGGGCCGCGCCACTCAGGCAGCGTTGCAGCAACAGGCCTTCAAAAGCCTCGGCGCACTCATTGTCCTGGGCTTGTTGATAGAGAAGCGCGAGATTGGCCGGCGTGGCATTGGCCACCAGGGCTTGCGCCTGGTCGTAGCGCGTGTCGGGCTCAGCGGCAGCGGGCTGCACCGTGTCGACCGGCGGCGCTTGCGGCACTTCGACGGGTGCTTCATAACGGCTCCACTGCAGCGCGTGCTCATAGGCCTCGCGCAGGCGCTGGAAGCCGACAGGGTCTTCATCAGGACGATGCTGCTTGAGCAACACCGCGTATTGGCGCTTGATACTGCGAGCATCGGCGTCGGACGGCAGCCCAAGTACTTCCCAGCAACTCATTGATTCAACTCCCTGTCGCTAAAAATCCCGGCGCAGAATACCCGAGACCACTACTTCGGTGCCTACTCTTTTGCCGCGTGACTGCCTAAGATGGCCGCACTTCACGCCACACAGGGCACGGACTGCACCCATGTCGGAAAAAGACACCATCTCCCTCCACCTCGTGCGCGAGGCCTTATTGCAGAGTTGCGCGCCGGGGCCGGGCACCGTCGAAATCTTGAGCAAGGTCGGTATCGATCCGGCATTGCTGGAGCAACCCGACGCTCGCGTTCCGGCCACTGCCTACGCACGTTTGTGGCGCTTGCTGGCAAGGCGCATGGACGATGAGTTCTTCGGCATGGACCCGCGCAAGCTCAAGTCCGGCAGCCTCGAGTTCCTTTGCCGCGCCGCCATTGCCCAACCCAGCCTGGCAGCGGGCCTGCAAACCGCCCTGGGTTTCCTCTCACTGATGCTGGAACACATGCCAGCCCAGCTGGTGCGTCAACAGAGCCTGGCGGAAATCGTGTTGCTCGAACCAGAAGCTGAGCCCAATCGAGCGTTCACCTATTTCACCTATTGGATGATCGTCCACGGCGTCGCCTGCTGGCTGGCGGGGCGACGCATTCCGATCCTGGCCATCGAACTGCGCTGCTCGCAGCCGGACTTTTGCGATGACTACCAGGTGATGTTTTCGGACAACCTGCGTTTTGATCGGCCCCGCACCCGCATGATCTTCTCCGCCGATTGCCTCGACTTGCCGATCAAGCGCAGCCCCGAAGAACTCAAGCGCTTCCTCGCCCACGCGCCGGCCAACATCCTGGTCAAATACCGCAACCCCGACAGCCTGGCTACACGCATCAAGCACGACCTGCGGCAAATGCCTCCCGACACTTGGCCGGAGACCGAGGGCCTCGCAGCCACGCTATGCATCTCCGCATCCACGCTGCGCCGCCGCCTGGCGGAAGAAGGTCAGAGCTATCAGGGGCTCAAGGACAGCGTGCGCAAGGAGTTGGCGATCGTGTGGCTGGCTGAACCGCAGATCAGCTTTGCCGACATTGCGGCGCGGTTGGGGTTTGCCGATACCAGTTCGTTTTATAAGGCGTTTCGTAAATGGAGCGGGTCGAATCCTGGACATTATCGTAGTTTGATTCTTAACGATGCCGGCTAAGTCTTCAGGGAGATACGGGGTGCTTAAGTCATGGCTGGTCTGTATATGCCATTTCCGGGTCCTGTTTTAAACCGGCCGAGGCGTTGATCGTCGCAAAATTCGACCACATCAATGCGCAGGCGCTCGTCACTGGTGAAGCGGTACCAGATGCCCACCTCGGCCAGCAGTCGGGTAATGAAGGCCAGGTCGCTTTCGCCGTATTGCATGACCTGTTCGCGCCGGGGGTAGTCGCGTTTCAGGCTGAAGAGAAAGTCCTGGCCTTCAAAGTCGTGGCGGCTGCGCAGGATGCTTTCGACGATTTGCGGCACCGATTGGTGCTGGTAGATGCGGAACTGGCGACCGCGTGCGAGCAGGGCTAGGCGTGGTTGCAAGGTGATTGCATAACTGGCCTGGTCGTTGGAGCCGGACTGGCGCTTGAAGCGGGTGATCACGCCGTGCAGGGTGCGCAGGGGGTTGATGGGGGGCGGCGGCAAACCTCACAGGGGCCGCTTTTTTGGCGGGGCGTGCAGGCTGAAATGGGCGTCTTTACCGAGCAGGGTTTCGGCTGCGAGGTCGCGTTCGGTGCTGGTGAATTCGATGTGATAGGCGAAGGGTTCGCTGAGGCGTTCCTGGCCTTCGAAGGCTGGGACGTCCAGCAAGGCAGCAACGTTGCGCCCCCATAGTGTGTGTCGGCTGTGATCGAAAAAAACGCTCGGTAATACGCTGGAAGTCATCCCTTTCACTCCTGGCCGCGAAAGCCCGAAGAGTAAAGATTTGTTATCTGCGATTAATGTCGGAAAATTCGACTTTACGAGACGGGCACTTCCTGAATGTGTTTTCGCGTCTCCGAGCTAACAATATTCCGATAGTGCATCCGTAAGTCGGCCGCCAAAACCATTCCCATAAATGTCCAAAAAAATGCGCAATACCTGACATATGTTGGAATTCACCGCGTAGCCGATTTCCTAAAGTGAAAAATAGCCGGAAAATTCGCCCGGTAAAACCACGACATCTCCGCTGAGCGTTACTTAGATTTTGCAGTTCTTTCTATTCGATGGAGCTGCAGATGCCTCAGCCCTATGCGTTCATCAACGAACGCCAACAAACGTCGACCGAGCTCAAGGCTCGTCTTGACCTGAGCGGACCCGCCGCTAAGAAGTTCGACTTACTCAACAGCCATATCCGCAACGTAGTGGTTCTCCCGGGCCAACTGGTGATCATCGGAGACGAATCGACGGCCATGTGTACGCCGCAAGAGTCACGGTTGATGCAGTCCGCCTGGGACATTCGCCATAGCGTGATGGCCGAAGGCGGAGCCGGTTTCGCTTTGCAGAACTATGACCTGTTGCAGAGCTTGCTGGGCTACACCTCGCTCGGCGTCGGAACGGCAGGCGATGCGTGGAGTCGGCACTTGAAGGACATCGCCAAGACCCTGGAAGAAATTGACGCCTTGCACAAACAGTCCCTGCTCCGAGGCGGCGGTGCTGCACGGGAGGATTTTTTGGCACGTCGTCAGGTTTTGTTTACCAGGCTGGAAGCGCAGATGCGCGGCTTCGCCCGTTATGGCACCGGCTTGCGTAATGACGGATCGATCAAGAAGATGCTGGGGATTTCCACTAGGAGCTACCTGCATACCGGGGAGATCAGTCGCTATGCCGAGCGGATTTCGCGCTTTGCCAGGACGGCGAAGGTGCTTAAGGCAGGGACGCCGTTGGGGATTGCGTTGAGCACGGCGTCCACTGCGCTGGAGATCAAGGAGGCGTGTTCTACGGGGAGGGAGGAGCAGTGTACGAAGGCGAAGTATGTGGAGGTGGGCAAGCTAGGCGGAAGTGTTTTGGGTGGGATGTCAGGCGGGGCTTTGGCGACGGCACTGTGTTTCGCCGTACTAGGGCCCACAACCGGGCCGGTGGCATTGAGTTGTTTGTTGATCACCGGTGGAGCCGTAGGCGCGGTGGGGGGCAGTTATGGGAGTGAGCTCGGTGAGTACTTAGGGGAGAAAATTTATGAATACTGACTACTTACTTAATCTACCTCTGAAGTTCTGGTTTAGTGCGGGCATCATGTTTGTTGTCCTTGTTATCGATGTCGTAGGCATTTTTCTGATGTATCGACGACTGGATGAAATGGAGGAACGTTTAAATAAATGCAAGCTTGTCACCTTTAGTAAAGGGTTCTGGGGCAACTCGATTCGAGGAAGAATGGTTCGTCTGTGTGTCGTGATGTCGACGGTTGCAATGCCGTGGTGGAATATAAAGCGCGGTATCGTGGACCGGCAGCAAGTGCAGGATTTCCCCCGCGGTCTAAAGCGTGTACTTCAGGGAATGACTATTGGGGGAATAATTTTTATATCGGTTGCCATAGCCGACACCTTGTACAAATGGCTAAGCGCGTAATTAAAAACCAAAAAAAAGCCCCATGACCGAATGGATCACGGGGCTAAAAATTGGCTGGATGCGACCAACCAAAGGAGCTCTTTACGTTACTTGGCAGTCGCCACGACGGTGTCTGGCTTCCAGCCACCCCCCAGCGCCTTGTAGATCGCCACAATCCCGCGATACAGGTCCACTTCGGCCTGGGCCTGTGAGTCTTCGGCGGCCAGGCGTTCGCGTTGGGCGTCGAGCAGGACGAGGAAGTCCACGGTGCCTTCGCGGTAGCGGATCGCGGCGAGGTTGGCGGCGGCGCGGCTGGATTCGCTTTGACGGATCAGCGAGACCAGGCGTTGCTGACGCTTGCCGTAATCACTGAAGGCATTCTCGGACTCTTCCAGCGCCAGCAGCACTTGTTGCTCGTAGCTCGCCAGGGCGCCATCGGCTTCGGCGTCTGCGCCACGCAGGCGAGCACGTACGCTGCCCAGGTCGAATGCCGCCCAGGTGATGCTAGGGCCAAGGGCCCAGGCATTTGCGGCAGACGAACCGATCTGCGAACCGCGCCCGGCGGTAAAGCCGAGGAAGCCGCTGAGGCTGACCCGTGGGAACAGGTCGGCCTTGGCCACGCCGATACGCGCGGTGGCGGCGGCCAGTTTGCGTTCGGCGCTGAGGATGTCCGGGCGCCGTTGCAGCAGTTGCCCTGGGTCACCGATCGGCAACGCCTTGGCAATCGCCGGCAGGTCTTTCGGGCCCAGGTCCACGCTCAGCTTGTCGGGACGCTGGCCGAGGAGGGTGGCGATGCGGTTACGCTCACGCACCTGTTCGGCTTGCAGTTGCGGCACGCTGGCTTCCACGGCCGCGAGGCGTGCGTCGGCGCGCTCCACATCGAGTTGGTCACCCACACCGGCGTCGCGCAGGCTGACGGTGATGGTGCGCGAGTCCTGCTGGTTCTTCAGGTTGTCGAGGGCAATACGTTCACGCAGTTGCGCGCCGCGCAGTTGACCGTAGGCGTCCACCAGTTCGGCAATCAGGGTGACTTGCAGTTGGTACAGGTCGGCCTCGGCGGCCTGCTGGTCGGCGTCGGTGGCTTCCAGGTTGCGCTGGATGCGCCCGAACAGGTCCAGTTCCCAGGCCATGTCCAGGCCCAGGTCGTAACGCTCGGTCTTCACGCGGCGGGTGGTCTGGCCCGGGATCTGGCCCTTGCCCTGGTCGCTGCTGACGCGGCTGGTAATCGTCGGCATGGCATCGTTGCTGGCGTCATCGCGGATTGCACGAGCAGCGCGCAGACGGGCAAACGCCACGCGCAAATCACGGTTGCCTTGCAGCGATTGTGTGACCAACTGGTTGAGGGTCGGGTCGTCGAACTGCTGCCACCAGATGCCTTCGAACTTGGCGTGGTCATACTGCTTGGCATCCGCGGCGGCGGTGATATTCGCCGCCTCCGGGGTCTGGGTCTGGTAGTCCGGGCCCACGGCACAGGCGCTCAGCGCCAGTACCAGCAAGCTCGGCAGGAATACTTTCACACTCATTGCTGTGTCTCCAGCTTCAAGGCCTTGGCCGCTTTGCGCGCTTCGCTGCGCTCCACATAGCGACGGATCAGTACGTAGAACACTGGCGTCAGCAACAGACCGAAGAAGGTCACCCCGATCATCCCGGAGAACACCGCCACGCCCATGGCATGCCGCATCTCGGCACCGGCACCGCTGGACAACACCAGTGGCACCACACCCATGATGAAAGCGAACGAGGTCATCAGGATCGGCCGCAGACGCAGGCGGCAGGCTTCCAGTACCGCGGCGAGCGGGTCGAGGCCTTCCTGCTGTTTGTCCTTGGCGAATTCGACGATCAGAATCGCGTTCTTACATGCCAGGCCCACCAGTACGATCAGGCCGATCTGGGTGAAGATGTTGTTGTCGCCGCCCGAGATGATCACCCCGGTGATGGCCGACAGCAGCGTCATCGGTACGATCAGGATCACCGCCAGTGGCAGGCTCCAGCTTTCGTATTGGGCGGCCAGTACCAGGAACGCCAGCAGTACGCAGAGTGGGAACACGAACAGCGCAGTGTTGCCCGAGAGGATTTGCTGATAGGTCAAATCGGTCCACTCGTAGGTCATGCCGTTGGGCAGTTCATCCTTCAACAGTTTTTCAATCGCTGCCTGGGCCTGGCCGGAGCTGTAGCCCGGTGCCGCGTTGCCGTTGATTTCGGCGGTGATAAAGCCGTTGTAGTGCATCACGCGGTCCGGGCCCGAGGTGTCGCTGACCTTGATAAAGGTCGCCAGCGGGATCATCTCGCCCTTGTTATTGCGCACTTTCAGCTGGCCGATCTGGTCGGAGTCCTGGCGGAACTGTTGCTCAGCCTGCACGTTGACCTGATAGGTCCGCCCGAAGCGGTTGAAGTCGTTGGCATACAGCGAGCCCAGGTAGACCTGCAGGGTGTCGAAGATGTCGCTGATCGCCACGCCGTGGGTCTTGGCCTTTTCGCGGTCGATGGCGGCATCGACCTGGGGCACGTTGACCGTGTAGCTGGTGAACAGGCCGAACAACTCGGGCACGCCACGGCTCTTGGTGATGACGTTCTGCACTTCTTTGTACAGCTCGTCATACCCCAGGTTGCCACGGTCTTCGATCTGCAGGCGGAACCCGCCGATGGTGCCCAGGCCTTGTACCGGCGGCGGCGGGAAGATCGCCATGTAGGCTTCTTCGATGTTGGCGTACTGGCCGTTCAGCGCACCGGCAATCGCACCGGCGGACATGCTCGCGTCTTTACGCTCATCAAACGGCTTCAAGGTCACGAACACGATGCCGCTGTTCGGGCTGTTGGTGAACCCGTTGATCGACAGGCCGGGGAACGCGATCGCGCTTTCCACGCCGGGCTGTTTCAGGGCGATCTCCGACATGCGCTTCATCACGTTTTCGGTGCGGTCCAGGCTCGCAGCGTCGGGCAGTTGGGCGAAGGCCACCAGGTATTGCTTGTCCTGGGCCGGTACGAAGCCCGTCGGGGTGTGGGCAAACCCGAAGAAGGTCAGCACCATCAGGCCGGCGTACACGAACAGGGCAATGCCCGTGCCGCGAATCACCCGGCGTACGGTACTCACGTAGCCATGGCTGGACTTTTCGAAAAAGCGGTTGAACGGACGGAACAGCCAGCCACCGAGGAGCTTGTCGAGGACCTTCGAGAAACGATCCTTCGGTGCGTCGTGACCGCGCAGCAACACGGCGGCCAGGGCAGGGGACAGGGTCAGCGAGTTGAACGCCGAGATCACCGTAGAGATCGCAATGGTCAAGGCGAACTGTTTGTAGAACTGCCCGGTCAAGCCACTGATAAACGCGGCTGGAATGAACACCGCACACAGCACCAGCGCCGTGGCGATGATCGGGCCGGTCACTTCACTCATGGCTTTTTCAGTCGCCGGGAACGGCTCCAGGCCCAGCTCGATATTACGTTCGACGTTCTCCACCACCACGATGGCGTCGTCCACCACGATACCGATGGCCAGTACCAATCCGAACAGCGACAGCGCGTTGAGCGAGAACCCGAACAGGTGCATCACCGCGAACGTACCGATCAACGATACCGGCACCGCCACCAACGGAATGATCGAGGCGCGCCAGGTCTGCAGGAACAGGATCACCACCAGCACCACGAGGATCAGTGCTTCGAACAGGGTGTGCACCACCGCTTCGATGGAGCCGCGCACAAAGATCGTCGGGTCATAGGCGATGCGGTAATCCATGCCCGCCGGGAAGCTCTTTTTCAGCTCGGCCATCTTGCTGCGTACATCGTTGGAGATGTCGATGGCATTGGAGCCGGGACGCTGGAAAATCGGAATCGCGACGGCCGGCTGGTTATCGATCAGCGAGCGCAGTGCGTATTGGCTGGAGCCCAGTTCGACCCGGGCGATGTCCTTGAGGCGCGTGATTTCACCGTTGGCGCCGGCGCGGATCACAATGTTCTCGAACTCTTCCTCGGTGACCAGGCGGCCCTGGGTATTCACCGACAGCTGGAAGCTGGTATCACTCGGCGCAGGCTGCGCGCCCAGGGCACCGGCTGCCACCTGGCGGTTCTGCTCGCGGATCGCGGTGACCACATCGGTCGCGGTCAGGTTGCGCGAGGCGGTCTTGTTCGGATCCAGCCATACACGCAGGGAGTAATCGCCCATGCCGAACAACTGCACGTCGCCGACGCCGCCCAAGCGGGCCAGCTCATCCTTGATATTGAGGATCGCGTAGTTGGACAGGTACAGCATGTCGTAGCGCTGATCCGGGGAGGTCAAGTGCACCACCATGGTCAGGTCGGGGGAGGCCTTGTCCACGGTAATACCGATGCGCGTCACTTCTTCAGGCAGTTTTGGCTGAGTTCGCGTCACGCGGTTTTGCACCTGCACCTGCGCGTTGTCCAGGTCGGTGCCCAGGGCGAAGGTGATGGTCAGGGTCAGCTTGCCGTCGGCGGTCGACTGCGAGGACATGTACAGCATGCCCTCCACGCCGGTGATGGCTTGCTCCAACGGCGCGGCCACGGTTTCACCGATGACCTTGGGGTTGGCGCCCGGGAAGTTGGCGCGTACCACCACGGTCGGCGGCACCACTTCCGGGTATTCGCTGATCGGCAATTGGAACAGCGAGATCGCACCGGCGATCAGGATCAGCAGCGACAGCACTGCTGCGAAGATCGGCCGCGAAATGAAGAACTTGGAAAAATTCATCTTGAGTCGTATCCCTTAACCGCGTGGAGTCGCAACGGCTGCGAGCTTGGGCGCGGTTTTTTCCGGCGCCACTTGCTCCAGGTTGCTGGCTTCAAGCGCTTGTCGTTGTTGGGCCAAGGCGGCGAGGGTTTCCTTGCTGGCCATCGGGATGGTTTCCGGGGCGACCGGCGAGCCGGGACGCGCACGTTGCAGGCCCTTGACGATAATGGTGTCGTCCTTGTTCAGGCCGCTGCGCACGATGCGCAAGCCTTCAATCTTCGGCCCCAGTTCCACCGCGCGATACGCCGGCTTGTCGCCTTCCATCACCAGCACGAACTTCTTGCCCAGGTCGGTGCCGACGGCCTCGTCGTTGATCAGCACGGCGGAGTAGGTGCCGCTGCCGACCAGTTTCAGGCGCGCATACAGGCCAGGGGTGTATTCGCCCTTGCTGTTGTCGAACACGGCGCGCCCACGGATGGTGCCGGTGGCCGGGTTGACCTGGTTGTCGACGAAGTTCATCTGGCCCAGATGCGGGTTGCCGGTTTCATTCGACAGGCCCAGGTACACCGGGGTGGTGGCGCCACGGCGGCCTTGGCGCGCGAGTTCGGTGTACTTGAGGTACACACGTTCATCGGCGTCGAAGTAGGCGTAGACCTTGTCGGTGGAGACCACGCTGGTCAGCGCGGTGACGTCGGCGGTCACCAGGTTGCCGGCGGTGATTTCGGCGCGGCTGACGCGGCCGCTGATCGGCGAGGTCACGCGGGTGAAGCTCAGGTTCAGCTTGGCCAGGTCCAACTGCGCCTGGATCCCGGCGACGGCGGCGCGGGCTTCCTGGGCGGCGGTGGTGCGCGAATCGGCCAGTTCGGCGGAGATCGCATTGCTCTGGCGCAGGCGTTCGCCGCGCTGGGCTTCGTTGTCGCTGCGGGTGGCGGCGGCTTTGGTTTGAGCCAGTTGGGCTTCCAGGCGGCGCACTTCGGCCTGGAACGGACGCGGGTCGATCTGGAACAGCAGGTCGCCTTTCTTGACCAAAGCGCCTTCGGTGAAAGCGACTTGGTCAATCTGGCCAGAGACCCGTGGACGAATCTGTACGGTTTCGGGCGCTTCCAGGCGACCGGTGAACTCATCCCACTCGTTGACCGGCTGCTCAAGCACCTTGGCTACGCTGACTTTCGCAGCTGGCATGGCGGCCGCTTGTTCCGGGGTCTTGCCGCACGCGCTCATCACCACCACGGCCAGGATCGCCAGGGGGAAGCGCAAATGTTTGAGTGACTGTTCCATGAGGTGCATCCGCCAATGTATTTGAGATGGGCGGATCATGCGCGGCGAGGCGGTATGTCACGAATCGAATGAAGCAAAGGTAACTATCATTCGGAATGATATAAGCGCGGGATTAGCCCTCTAGCATGCGGGTTTCGTTAGGGTGCTATCAATGGGCTTGATGACAAAAGACTGTTGCGGCGCTCGCAACACTTGGTGCTTCAGGCCAGAAGCGGTGCGATGCCCGGTCGTTGTTGCAGCGAACACCCCCGCCAGCCATTTCTCGCTGACGTAGCGCATCTGGCGCGCTCCGCTCGAATACTAGCGACGCTGAATAGCCGTTGAACCGCCGCGCTGCAACAACTCAATCTGATCCGCCGGCACCAGCGTGCGCAAGGTCTTGTACAGCACCCGGGTTTCCAGCAGGTTCCACACCCGCAGCATGGTTTCCAGCGCGTCCAGGGGTTTGCTGATGAAGTCCCGGGCGCCCAGGGCCAGGGCGCGCAGGCGCGTGTCGCGGGTCGCGTCGGCGGTGAGCACCAGGATCGGCAGGTATTCACCCTGGGGGATGCGCCGGTTGAGTTGTTCCAGCACCGCAAAGCCGTCGAACTCCGGCATGTGCAGGTCGAGGATCACCAGGTCCGGTTCGAAGCTGTTGAACAACTCCAGGGTGCGCAGCGGCTGGGTGCTGCTCAGCACGTTGGTGAGCCCTTCGCGCGCCAGCAGTTGCTCCACCAGGTCGAGGTTCGGGCGTTGGTCATCGATGATCAGGATACGCAGGTCGAGGTTCACGCGGGCTCCGGAAAAGCTTGGTCGAGGTGGGCGAGAAACGCCGGCACGTTGATCGGTTTGTTCAATACCGCGGTGGCGCCTGCTTCCTGCAAAGCCTGGCGGGTAAGGTCGCTGGCGTCGGCGGTGATCATCAGTACCGGTGTGTCGCGGGTGATCGGTGACTGGCGCAAGCGTTGCAGCACCTTCAAGCCATTCATGTCCGGCAGGGACACATCCAGCAGAATCAGCTGTGGCGCATGCTGCGCGGCGAGGTCCAGGCCCAGTTGGCCTTGCATGCTCGACAGCAGTCGTATACCCGGCCGCCGTTGCAGCAGGGTTTCGATCAGCGCCAGGCTGGAGAGGTTGTCTTCGATGCACAACACCTTGCCCTCGAAGGTGCTGATGACGGGGGCAGGGCGCTTCAATTCGGTGTCGATGATGGGGAGGGCAATCGGCTGGGATTGCGCCACGCGCACGAAGGGCAGTTCCAGGCTGAAGCGCGAGCCGATGCCGGGTTGGCTCTGCACCGTGAGTTGGCCGTCCATGTTTTCCAGCAGGCTTTTACTCAGTGCCAGGCCCAGGCCGCTGCCTTCCACATTCGGGTCGGCCCCCAGGCGTTCGAAAGGCTTGAACAGCTGGCCGATATGATCGGCGGCGATGCCATTGCCGGTATCGCACACCGACACGCGGATACGCTGCTCATGGACGCCCACCTCAATGCTCACCTGGCCATCGCGCCGGTTGTATTTGATTGCGTTGGACAGCAGGTTCAGCAGCACCTGGGTCAGGCGTTGGCGGTCGGCAACGATGCCCGTATCCGCCGCCAGCGCCGGCAGTGGCTGCAACTGCACGCCCGCGTCGGCGGCCATGGGCGACACCAGCGTCAGCGCCTCTTGCAAGGTGCCCGCCAGCGGGATCGGCACGATATTCAACGCCAGGCTTCCGGCCTCGATCTTGGCGATGTCCAACACTTCGTTGATCAGCGTGAGCAGGTGCTGGCCGGCGCGCAGAATGTGACCGACATCGGCCTTTTGCGCCTTCGGCGCGTCCATGTCCAACAACTGCGCAAAACCCAGGATCGAGTTGAGTGGGGTCCGCAGTTCATGGCTCATGCGCGACAGGAACTCGCTTTTGGCGCGGCTGGCGCGTTCGGCTTCCTCGCGGGCGGTGCGCAGGGCGATCTCCGCCGCGCGGCGGTCGGTGATGTCGCGGGTGATCTTCGAAAAACCGCGCAGGGCGCCGGTGCCGTCGTACTGCGCGGTGATCACCACGCTGGCCCAGAACCGCGTGCCGTCCTTGCGGCAGCGCCAGCCTTCTTCGGTGTAATCGCCGTTGTGGGTGGCCTCGCGCAACGCCATGTCCGGGTGCTGCGGGCATTCCTGGGGCAGGTAGAACACCGAGAAATGCTGGCCGATGATCTCCTGTTCGGTATAGCCCTTGATCCGCTCGGCGCCATTGTTCCAACTGGTGACATGGCCCGCCGTGTCGAGGGCGAAGATCCCGTAGTCCTTGACCCCATCGATGATCAGCCGCAAGCGTTCTTCGTTGTCGCGCAAGGCGCGTTCGCGCTCGGCCAGCAATAACCCGGCCTCCACCAGGCTGGTGCCCAACTGGCCGATTTCGTCTTTTTCCGGCGGCTGTGGCAGCAGCGGCGAGCCCAGGGCCAGGCGCTGGGCATTGCGCTGCACATTCTGCACCCGGGCCACAATGCCCTTGGACAGAAACAGCACCGCGACAATCGCCCCGAACAGTCCGCAGATCGCTGCCAGCCAGGTGGACAGCAACAAGCGTCGGCGGGTTTCGGACGCGGCGGCGCTGCGTTCAGCCAGCAACGACTCTTCAAGGGTCAGCATGGTGCTGATGTGTTGGCGCAGGGCATCGAGGATGTGCTTGTTGCTGATCAGGATGGCACTGATGGACTCCGGTGTGGCCTGGCTGTCCTTGAGCATGTCCTCCAGCCCATCGATCTTGCCGTCGATCAGCGGCTTGATCGCGCTGAGCTGCTCGCGCACGCGTTGATCGCGTACGTTGCGGTCCAGTCGAAGCAAGGCTGACTCGATCTGGGGCTTGGCGTTCAGGTAGCTGGGCAGGAAGTCTTCGCGGCGGGTGAGCAGGTAACCGCGCACACTGGCGGCGGCTTCCGCGAGTAGGGTATGCACGGCCTGAATATCGCTTTGCACGCGCAAAACGCGGCGCACATCCTCTTCGGCGCGGGCGGTCTGGCGCTCCGTGGTGTAGATCAGCACCAGCGACAGCAACAGCACCACCAGTGGCAGCGAAATCACGACCAGCGCCTTGCCGCGCAACGGCAGGTCGGTCCAACGTCGCCTCATAGTGGCGTCACCAGGCCCAAGGCAATGCCCCGCACGGCGGCCTGGGTGCGGTCGGCCGCGCCGAGCTTGCCGATCACCCGCTCGACATGGGCCTTGGCCGTGCCGGTGGTAATGCCCAGATGCTCGCCGATGGCCCGGTTGCTCATACCATTGGCGACCAAACCGAGGACCTGGCGCTCCCGTGGGGTGAGCTGTTCGTTGGCGACGGCACCGCTGGCCTGGCGTTCGGTCATGCGCCGCAACAGCCGGGCGCTGACCGCCGTGTTGAGCGCCTCGCCGCCGGCGGCCACTTGTTGCAGCGCCTGGATCACCTCGGCACGGCTGGCGTCTTTGAGCAAGTAGCCCACCGCACCGGCATTCATGGCTGCTTCCAGGTACTCGGGGCTGTCGTCCATGGTGAACATCACCACCTTCACCGCCGGCAGGCGTTGTTGCAGCAAGCGTGCGGCGCCCAAACCGTTGAGCCCGGGCATGCGGATGTCGAGGATGACGATATCCGGCAGCAATTGCTCACACAGCTCCACCGCTTGCAGGCCATCGCTGGCTTGACCGACCACCTCGAACTGCGGATGGCCGGCCAGCAGGGAAACGAAGCCGGTGCGCGTGACTTCATGATCGTCCGCCAGCACCAGGCGCAAGACGTGGGTCATTGAGGTACTCCAATCAAGTGGGCTGGCACGCGGGCGTGCAGCTGGGTACCGCCGTCGACTGCGCTGACGCAGGTGAAGCTGCCGCCCAGCAGGCTGGCGCGCTCCTGCATGGTGGCGAGGCCCAGGTGCTGGGCGTCATCAAGGGATGGCGCCGAAGTGAAGCCTTTGCCATTGTCGTCCAGCCGCAGGGACGCGTGGCCGTCGTGCAGTGCCAGGGTCAGTTGCACCCGACTTGCGCGCGCATGTTTGAGCACGTTGTTGATGGCTTCCTGGCCGATCCGGAACAAGGCGATTTCCACCTGGCTGGGTAAGCGCGTTTCACAGTGCGCCTGCCACACCACATTGATTCCGGCGTCGCGCAGGCGGTCGGCTTCTTTATCGAGGGCTTTGAACAAGCCGAAATCATCCAGCACCGTGGGACGCAGGCCCGCGATCAGTTGCCGGCCCTCGCCAACCGAGTGTTGGGCCAGGGTAAGAATCGCCTGCAGGTCGGCAGCCAATGCCTCTGGCAGCGGCGGGCAGCGTCCGGCAAAACCTTGCAGCCGTTGGTGCAGGCCCGCGAGGGTTTGCGCCAGGCCATCGTGCAGGTCGTAGGCCACGCGCTTGCGTTCGTCCTCCTGGGCGCGAAGCAAGCGGTTGACCAGGTCGGACAGGGTTTTATCGCGCAGTTTGAGGGTGGTCAGCAGCCGATCGTTTTCCAGGTGGGCCGCCAGCAATGTGGCGAGCAGTTGCAGGGATTCGCTGTCTTCGTGCTCCGGCGCCCGCAGGCTGATGCTATTGCCCAGCACCAGTACGCCAAAGGCCTGGCCGTCACCGGCGCGCAACGGTACTTGCAAGACGCTGGGCAAGTCCTCCGATGGCCGTTCCTGCCAACACGGTGTGCGCAGGCTGCGGTCGGCGAGGGCGGCCAGGCTGCCCAATCGCGCCGGGTTGCCATGGCGGGCGCCGGTGTAGGCGACGCCCTCGGCGTCCCACTCCAGCAGCAGCCCGTGGTCCATCGCCAGAAACGCGCAGGCCCGCGCGAGCACGTGTTCGCGCATGGCGTCAGGGCTCAGCTGGCGCAGTTGCTGGCCGGTATCCACCAACAGGCGCAGGCGCGCCGTACGACTTTCCGATTGACGGAAATGCGCGCGCATGGCCAAGGCACTGCCGGGGTCATGGGGCGTGTCATGCATGGGTGATACTCCATTGCTGCGGGCGTGAGGGGTAGCTATTCAAGGGGTAGCTATTAAACATGCTCGGACACCTTGGGCGCTATCTGCCAAATGGCATAGGTAAATACCTCCGGTTGGCCGATGGCGGGCAGCGGGCAGGTTGGCAAAGTGGTCTCAACGACGACCACTGGAGTAACGCCATGAAATTCAAGATCGCCCCAATCGCCCTGATGTTTGCCCTGAGCGTACCGTTTGTTCACGCCGCCGAGACGGCCCCGTATGTCTACCGTGAGGTGGCCCAGGCGCCGGCCAATGTCAAAGACCGCGAGATTGCCGGTTTATTCGACCGCTGGAACAACGCCTTGCAGACCGGCAACGTGAAATCGGTGGTGGACCTGTACGCGCCGGGCGCTGTGTTGCAGCCGACCGTGTCCAACCAGGTGCGCACGACGCCGGAGCAGATCAAGGATTACTTCGACCACTTCCTGGCGCTCAAGCCGGTGGGCCAGATCAACTACCGCGAGATCCGCCAACTGGGCAGCAACGTGGCCATGGACAGTGGCGTCTACACCTTCACCCTGACCGAGTCGGACGGCAAGGTGCGCCATGTGCAGGCACGCTACACCTTCGTCTATGAGCAGGTGGGTGGCCAGTGGAAAATTCTTAATCATCACTCTTCGGCGATGCCTGAGGTACAGGCCAAGCACGCCAAGCAGTAATGGTTGGAGGAAAAATGCCTATCCCTTGGCGGGGGTGGGCATTTTTTTGTTGTGGCTGGGAGATTGCTCCTGTGACGGGTCTATGGCCTGGCGACATTTGACTGATTGTCCCCGATCCAAATGTGGGAGGGGCGGTGCGACGATTCGACTTGCCCCCGATGGCGGCCTGACAGTCGACCAGGATGTCAGGCCGAGTACATATCCGTTGCTGCGGTAACGGCCACTTAGGATTCCGCTCTTACAGCGGGTCACTTTTGGAAAAGAGCCCCAAAAGTAACCAAAAGGGCTCTTGCCCCACCACTCGGCACCTCGCCTAGGCTCGGTGTGCCCGTAATCCGACAGTGATTTGGGGGGCCGCCGCCACGCGCCATCCATGGCGCGGGGCGGCTAAACCGGCATCCCTGCCGGTTTACCCCCCAAATCACTATCGAATTCCGGCCAGCGTGGTTTAACGGGGCGCCTGAGATCAAGGTCAAGATCAAGGGCGGCTCGCTTCGCATCGTGGTTAGCGCGACTTTATTGTCGGTCTGATTGTTGGGGCTTGTGTGCTCTCACCCATTCAGAAGTCCAGCGTCACCCCGCTATACAACGCACGTCCGTCGCCGGGGGAGTGCAGCGACGCTTTGGCACCGTCCGGGTCATACCAGGCGTACTCGTAGTAACGGTTGGTGAGGTTTTTCAGTTGCAGGTCGACGCTGAGCGACTTGGTCACCTGGTACGTCGCGCCCAGGTTCATCAATACGTAGCCCCCGTAAGTGCCCTGGGTGTTCTCGCGTTCCAGGTAGTAGTTCGTCTGGCCGTTCATCCAGGCGGTGAGTTGCAGGGCCGGCGTGGCCTTGAAGCTGACGCCGGCGTTGTACAGGTGATGGGGGATGTGGTCGATTTCCTGGCCCTTGCTGTTAGGCAGTGTCGCGCTGGGCTGGAGGATTTTCGAGTACTGCCAGGCATAGGCCAGCCAGATCTCGGTGCGTTCATTCGGGTGCAGGTTCAACTGCGCGTCGTAACCCCAGCGGCGGGTTTCGCCGACGTTGTCCGACTCGCCGCTGGGGTCATTGAGCCGGCGGCTGACTTCGCCACTGGCTTGCTGTTGCCAATACGCCACACGGCCGTCGATCCAGTCGGCGGGGGTGAATTTGATCCCGGTTTCCCAGCCGTCATTGATGGACGGCGCCAGGTCGGTGTCCCTGGGCGGAATCTTGTAGGCCGCCGCGCCGGTGCCGACCTGGAACGTGCGCCCCCAGTTGGCGTACACGCTGGCCACGTCCCAGGGTGAGTACACCACGCTGAGCTTGGGTTGCCTGATCAGCCCGTAGTCGTTGATGTCGTAATCCAGGCCGGTCATTTCGTTGGTGAAGTTGCCCTGGATCTTGTCGACGCGATACGCCGGGATGATCTTCAACGACTCGAACGGCTTGATCTCGGCCTGCACGTAGGCGCCGTAGGTGTCGAAGTCGAACTGCTGGTCGCGGGTTTGCGCCAGGCGCGTGCGGTTTTGGGTGCGGTAGCGCTCGCTCTGGTTCTGTTGCTGTTGCGTATCGGCGCCGCCCTCCAGGGCGAAGTCATACAACCAACTGACGTGCGGGCGCCAGGTCAGCGAGGTGAGGGCACCGTATTGGGTTTCGTAGGCGTCGCGCTCCTGCTGGGCACTGGTGCGCCAGTACTGGGTCCAGCGCCGGTCATCGAACGTGTTGACGTAGGTTTTCGCCGACCAGGCAAGGGTGTCGGTCAGCTCAGTGTCGAGATGCAGACTGAGCTGGTTCATGCGCCGCGTGCCTTTATCGCTGGCGTTGTAGTTGTTGGTCATGGTCGGATGTCGGCGCGCATCGTCCTCGCTCAAGTAACCGGGCTCCTGAGCCTCGGTTTCGTAGTGACGGGCGATCAGGCCGATGCGGTAGCTGTTGTCGTCCGGGGTGTAGAACCATTTGCCCGACAGCGAGAATTTGTCCGCCTCGGCATGGTCGCGGTAGCCGTCAGCCTTCTGGTAGGCGAAGAAGTAGTTCTGCGTCCAATTGCTGCCCTGGATGCCTTTGGCGAACTGCGTTTCCTGGGTGTTGAAGCTGCCATAACGCAGGCGTGCCCTGGTGTAGTCGCCGCCCGTGCGGGTGAGCATATTGACGTTGCCGGCGATGTTGTTCAGGCCGTAGCGTGCATCGCTGGTGCCGCGCACCACTTCGATACTGTCCAGCTCCAACGGGAAAATCATGTCCATAAACGGCATGTTGCCGTCGTTGCTGTTGCTCGGAATACCATCGATCAGCAGCTTCACCGCATTCACTTCACCTTCGCCGTTGAAGCCGCGAAACGAGATCTTGCCGGAGGTGGTGCCCTGGTTGAATTCGGTGAGCATCACCCCCGGCGCGCGGCTGAACAGTTCCCAGCTGTAGTTGACCGGCATTTTTTCGAGGATGTCGGCACCGAGGATATCCACCGAGCTGAGCACGCTGGCGGTACTCAACGGGCCGCTGGCGCCACTTGCACCCTGGACCGTGACGGTGCCGAGGGTCAGGGCCGAGTCTTCGCTTTGGCTGGCTTGGGCAAGGGCCAAAGATAACGGGTTGAGGGCGAACAGACCGGCTGAAATCAGCGGCCACAGGCAACGGGACACGGAGTGACGCTGCGCACGCGGCGCAGTCAAGTGAACAGGCATGGACATACTTCCTGATAGCCAAACACTTCAAGGATGTTCCAGCCTCCGCAGTGGAAGGCTGATAACGCAGGGTTCGGGGCGATCAGGCGAGAGGAGAGGCGCGCGGGTTGAGGTCCGGCCAGCGGACCTTGGGTTGCAACGTTGGCAGCAACGGGTTGTCGAGGGCGATATCGGGTGTATAGCGCGGCAGCAGATGCCGGTAATGGCTGGAAGGCAGGGCGGCCAATCCGGCATGACCACAGCAGCAATCGCTGTGCTTCATGGTGCTGGGTGCCGGGGCCGACTGCGATGGGTCGATCAGCTTGGCAAAGCCTGGCGGCAGGGCTTGCGACGCGCCCCCGGAGCAGAATCCACCCCAGAGCATCAGGCCGATGTCCGGCGTTTGCAGGGCACGGCTCAGCGGCATGGCCAGCATGTTGAGCAACAGGGCCAGGCAGGCGATCCAGGGGCTGACGCGTTTGAACATAGCCATCGAAGCAATCGACGCAAAAGGGCGGGTATTTAGCCGCAGTTCAGGCATGAAGTAAAACGCGCTATTTTGCCGCAGGCCTGGCGATCGAGCGCGGTGTTGGTGGCGCAACAACGGTTCAATAAAGTGTTCGATTATCCGAGCCGTGCAGGGTGACCGGTACAGCGCAATCCCTTGAATAGGAAGGCTTATGCGCTTGGCATGAATTGTGTTGTGACCCGATTGGCGCTGACCCGACAACGGGAGGGGAAACCTCACTTTTCATAAGAACCCACACCCATGCACAACGTCTTGCAACGCACAATCATCGCCACCCTGCTGGCACTCGGCGCCTTGGGCGGGCCTGTTGCCCAGGCCGCCAACGATCAACAGTTCATCCCGCTCGCCACCTACCGGGTCGGCGCCTATGCTTCCAGCGGCATTCCGTGGTGGGCGGGGGAGATTGATTACTTTCGCTACATCAACGAGGTCGAAGGCGGGGTGAATGGCGTCAAGCTGGTCTGGCAGGAATGCGAGACCGAGTGGAAGACCGACCGCATCATCGAATGCTACGAGCGCTACAAAGGTGGCCTGGACGGCGCGCCCACCGGGTTCTTCTTCACCCACAGCACCCCGGCCTCCTATGCGCTGATGGACCGCGCCGCCGTTGACCACATCCCGCTGATCGACGGCGCCGGCGGGCGTACCGAGTCCACCGATGGCCGCGTATTCCCTTACGCGTTCCCGTTGTTGCTCAACTACTACGGCCAGGCCTCGGTGGGCATCAACTACATCGCCCAGCGCGAAGGCGGCCTGGACAAGCTCAAGGGCAAGAAGATCGTCACCGTCTACCACGACTCCGCCTATGGCCGCGAAACCCAGGCGGCCATGCAGTTGCTGGCGCAAAAATACGGGTTCGATAACATCCAGATCCCCGTGGCCGACCCCGGCAACGAGCAGTCCACCCAATGGCGCCAGGTGCGGCAGATCAACCCGGACTGGGTATTCCTGCGCACCTGGGGCGTGTCCACTCCCGTCGGCATCAAGACCGCCGTGCGCTTTGGCATCCCCGTGGACCGCCTGATCGGTGATGTCTGGGCCGGCTCCGAAGCCGACGTGATTCCCGCCGGCACCGCCGCTAAAGGCTACCAGGCACTGGCGCCGTTCCCCGGTGGCGACAGCTTCGAGATCCATAAAAAGCTCAAGCAGTTCATCCTCGATCCCGGCAAGAGCAACCTCAAGGACCCCAGCTACTTTGGCAAGGTCTACTACAACATTGGCCTGATCAACGCCGCGATTGCCGTCGAAGCGCTGCGCACCGGCCAGGCCAAGTTCGGCAATCGCGCGCTGAACGGCGAGGAAACCCGCTGGGCGTTCGAACACCTGAATATCGACGCTGCACGCCTCAAGGCCATGGGCTTCGAAGGGCTGTTGGCGCCGTTGACATTGTCCTGCGCCGACCACGAAGGCGGCGGTTCCGCCCGGGTGCAGCAGTGGGATGGGCAAAAGTGGGTGCTGGTGACCGACTGGCTGCAAGCCGACCGCGCCACCTTGCGTCCGTTGATCGAAGCCAAGTCCGCCGCGTATGCCCAGGAGAAGGGTATTGTGGCGCGGGATTGCTCGGTGCAGTAAACCTCAGGCGGCGCTTGCCGTGACTTGCCGGCCAGGGATGGCCGCAATCAGTTCGCGGGTGTAGTCGCTGGCCGGCTGGTTGAAGATGTGCGCCACCGAGCCTTGTTCAACCACGCGACCCTTGCGCAGCACCAGCACCGCATGGGCGAAGTTGGCCACCACTGACAGATCGTGCGACACCAGCACATAGGCGATGCCCATCTCCCGTTGCAGCTCTTGCAGCAGGTCAAGGATGCGTGCTTGCACCGACACATCCAGGGCGCTGACCGGTTCATCCAGCAACAACAGGTCGGGTTTCAACGCCAAGGCCCTGGCGATGGCGACCCGTTGGCACTGGCCGCCCGACAGCTCACGGGGCAGACGATCCAGAAAGCTCACCGGCAGGTGCACGCGGCTGATCAATTCGCGCGCCGCCTGTTCCAGGGCGGCGCCCTTGAGCAAGCCAAACGACACCAGCGGCTCAACAATGCTGTCGAACACCGTGAAGCGCGGGTCCAGCGCGGCGAAGGGGTTTTGTTGCACCAGTTGCAGGCGTTGGCGCAGCGGGCGGAAGTCGCGCCAGCTCAGGTCGGTGACGTCTTGCTGCTCGAACCAGACCCGGCCCTGTGTCGGCTTTTCCAGGCCGAGGGCGATACGCAGCGCAGTGCTCTTGCCCGAGCCGGACTCGCCGACGATGGCCAGGGTCTGGCCGGGGTACACCTCCAGGCTCAGATCTTCCAAGGCCACGAAGGTCGACGCCTCGCCCTTGACCTTGGGCAGGGCAAACGTCTTGCCGACGTTGTGCAGGCTCAGGATCGGCTCATGCCCCAGCTCGAGCTGGAGCAACGGTTCACGCCGCTTGGCGAAGGCCGGGGCGGCGGCGATCAGCGCGCGTGTGTAGTCGTGGCTGGGGTGCGCGAGGATCTGCCGTGGCGGACCTTGCTCTACCACTTCACCCTGTTGCATCACCAGGATGCGGTCGGCACGGTCGAGGGCCACGCCCAGGTCGTGGGTAATGATCAGCAGCGAAATGCCGCGCTCCCTGACCAGGCGCTGCAAGTGGTCGAGGATCTTGCGCTGCACGGTCACGTCGAGGGCGCTGGTGGGCTCGTCGGCGATGATCAGGCGTGGGTTGCCGGCCAGGGCGATGGCGATCAGCACGCGCTGGCGCATGCCGCCGGAGAGTTCATGGGGGTACTGGCGTGCGCGCAGAACCGGCTTGTCGATGCCCACCTGTTGCAGCAGCTCGACAATGTCGGCGTCGACAGCGGGGTAGCGTTTGCCCCTGGCGAGTACCAGCGCCTCGGCAATTTGCTGGCCAATGCGCAACGTGGGGTTGAGGCTGACCATCGGGTCCTGGGGCACCAGGCCGATGGTGCGGCCGCGCAAGGCGCGTTTCTGGCGTTCGCTGGCGTGGGTCAGGTTGTTCCCATCTACCCACAGCTCGCCGGCGCTGATCTGCGCATTCTCGGGCAGCAGGCCGAGGATCGCGTTAGCCAGCGTCGATTTGCCCGAGCCGGACTCGCCGACAATCGCCACGGTCTCGCCCTGGGTAAGTGAAAATGACAGTCTGCGCACCGCCGGATTGAGCTGGCCGCTGGAGCGGTAGTCGACGCTCAGTTGGCGCACATCGATTAAAAGCGGTTGGGTGCTCATCGCTGGATCTCCTCGAACGTGCGGGCAATATGGTTAAGGCTGAACACCACGGCCACCAGGAACAGACCGGGCAGCAAGGACACCCACGGTGCAGTGATCAGGAAGTGGCGGCCGTTGGCGATCAAGGTGCCCCATTCCGCCGCCGGTGGTGCAGCGCCGAAACCGAGAAAACTCAAGCCTGCGGTGGCGAGGATCGCCGCGCCGAAATCCAGGGTTGCCAGCACGGCTACCGGGCCCCAGGCGTTGGGCAGAATGTGCCGCAACAACGTGCGGCCCCAACTGGCACCGCCCAGGCGTGCGGCTTCGACATAGGGCAGGGTTTTCACCCGCAGCACTTCGGCGCGGGTGGTGCGGGCAAAGCCTGGAATGATGCCGATGCCCACGGCAATGGCCACCGGCACCGTACCGAAGCCGATGGCCGTGACAATCGCCAGGGCCAGCAACAGGCCGGGCAGGGCGAGCAGCACATCGACAAAACGCATGATCACCGCATCGAGACGGCCACCGGCAAACCCGGACAAAATGCCCAGCCCCAGCCCGCCCACCAAGGCAATGCCGACGGCCAGGGAGGCGGCCAGAACCGACAGGCTGGCGCCGTAGACCACGCGGGTAAACAGGTCGCGGCCCAGCTCGTCGGTGCCGAACCAGTGGGTCAGGTTGGGGGCGCTGAGTTTGGCGGCGGGCGCGGTGGCGTAAGGGTCGAAACTGCTCAGCAACTGCGGCGTCACGGCGGCGACCAGCGAGAACAGCACCACCAGCACCGCTAGGCTGAACCCCGGCCGGCGCAACAATGGCAGGAGTATCGCCGTTGTGCGTTGCAAGGGGCTGCGGCGGCGCCAGAGGGGTTCGCTGCGGATCAGTTTCCGGGTAAGCGTCGTCATGGTCTAGGACACCTTGGGCGTGTGGGAGATGCGCGGGTCGAGCCAGGGGTAAAGCAGGTCCACCAGCAGGTTCACCAGGACAAATGCCGCCGCCGAAACCGCGACGATGGCCAGCACCACCGGAATGTCCTGGCGCAACACCGCTTCCTGGGCCAGGCGGCCGATGCCGGCGCGGGCAAAGATGGTTTCCACCAGCACCGCGCCGGACACGGTGTTACCCACCTGCAGGCCGATCAGGGTGAGGATCGGCAGCGCAGCATTCCTGAACCCATGACGGGCTTGCACCTGGCCTCGGCTCAGGCCCTTGGCGTAGGCGGTGACGATATAGGACTCTTTCCACACGCCCTGGAAACTGCGTTGCAGCACCTGGGCGTACACCGCTGCACTGGGAATTGCCAGGGTGATCGCCGGCAGTACCAGGCTTTCAACACCGCGGCTGCCGGTGGCGGGAAACCAGCCCAGGCCAAACGCAAACACCTGGATCAGCAGCAAGCCCATCCAGAACACCGGCACCGAAAAGCCCAGGGACGGCAAGCGCGCCAGCGCCTTTTTCAACGGTTGCCAGCGAATATACGCGGTGAGGTAAGCCAGGCCGATACCGCCGAGCAGCGAGAGCACAATCGCCAGGCCGGCCAGGGACAGCGTCTGGGGAAGGCGTTCGGCGAGCAATTCGGCTACCGGGCGATTGAGCGACAGCGACTGCCCGAAATCACCGTGCAGCGCACCCAGCAGCAGGTCGATATATTGCTCGAACAGGCCTTTATCCAGCCCGTAGTAGGCGCGCGCCTTGGCCAGGTCTTCCACCGAGAGGGCATCGGCTTCCATGCCCGACGCACTGAGCATGATCGACAAGGTATCGCCCGGCAGCAGATAGAGGATGAAGTAGGTGATGCTATAGGCACCCCATAGCACCAGCAGCGCCTGGCCGACCCGGCCGATCAGGTAGCGGCTCATGGCGTGCCGACCTCGATGTCACCCAGCAGGGCAAAGCCCTCGGCGGTCCAGCGGAAGTTTTTTACCTTGGGCGATGTCGCGGCCTGCCAGACGCGCTCATACACCGGGAACGCCGAGCCTTCGTCGATCAGCAGGTCTTGCAGGTCGCCGTAGGCTGTCGCGCGTTGTGCGCTTTGCGTGGCGGTGATGCCCGCGTCAAACAGGCCCTTGGCGCGTTCAAGCACGTGCGGCTCAAAGATGTTCGTCGCTACGGTCGAGCTGTTGGCAGTCCGTGGATCAAGGATGGTTTGCAGGATGATCGGATCGGCGCGCGTCATGTAGCTGATCGTCAGGTCGTAGTTGCCGGCGGAGTTGTTGGCGACCCATTCGGCACGCGTGACCACGCTGAGTTTTACCTCAATGCCGACCTTGCGCAGTTGGTCCTGAAGCAGTACATCGCCCGCGGTCTCGGCCTGCATGACGTTGTAGGTCAGGCTCAGGCGCTTACCGTCCTTCTGTCGGTAGCCGTCTGCACCTTTGGTCCAGCCGGCACTGTCCAACAGGTGCTCGGCGCCCGCCGGGTCATAGGCGAGCTTGGCGCCCTGGCTCTTGAAGTAAGGCGTGGTCACATCAAAGATGCCGTCTACCACCGCGAACTCGGCGTTGTAGACGGTGCTCGCGTAGCTCTTGCGGTCGATGGCTTTCTGCACGGCGAGGCGCACCTGTTTATCGGCCAGTACGCGACCGCCACGGGTGTTGGGAAACAGGTTCAGGGAAGGCCCCGGCAGCGAGCGGCTCTGGATCGTCGCGCCCTTGGATTGCAGCAGTTTCAGGTCGACTTCCGAGAACGGGTTGCGTGGCCACAGGATGTCGGCCTTGCCTTGCAGGAACAGGCCGTTGCGCACGCTTTCCTCGGGGATGTAGGTGACGTCCACCGCATCCAGGTGTGCTTCGCCCTGGTTTTTCATATTCGCCGACGCCCAGGCGTAACCCTTGCGCTTGGTCAGGTGCGCGCCGACTTCCGGGGTGTAGCTGGCCAATACGAACGGGCCGGTACCGATGATCTTGCCGAGCGAGCGCTCCTTGACGCTCAGCAAGTAGGAGGCCGGCGCGAGGATGGCCAGGTTGGTGGTGGAAGTCGCCTGCAGGAAGCCCGCGTTGGGCTGGGCGAGTACCAGCTTGACGGTAAATTCATCGAGCACTTCGGCGTGATCAAAGCCCGCCAGGTACGTCGCGCCGAAGGTGGCCGGCAACTCGGTAGCCAGCGCCTTGTTGCTGTCGAAGGCGGTTTTGACGGCCTTGGCATCGAAGCGCTCGCCGTTGCTGAAGGTGACGTTGTCGCGCAGGTGGAAGGTGTAGGTCAATGCGTCGTCGCTGATTTCCCAGCTTTTCGCCAGCCAGGGAATGATCTTGCCGGTTTCCGGGTCCTGGTCGGTGAGGGACTCGGCGATATTGCGCAGCAGCACCCGGTGTTCGAGCCAATAGACCTGGAACGGGTCGACGCTGACCAGGATGGTGTTGTCGCCAAAGAAGGCGATGTTCAGGGTCTTGCCGGCCTGGCTGTCACTGCCCGAAGGCGAGCAGGCGGCCAGGCTGAATGCCAGGACGCAAGGGGCCAATAGACGGCTCATCAAGTTGGAGGTGTTCAATGGGATGCCCTCGTATGGCGATTGGCTTAGAAGTCGTAGGCCAGCTTGGTGTACCAGTAGCCGCCGCCGGGGTAGAACGGCGGGTTACCGTAGGGCGCCAGGCCCAGGTTGCTGTAGACGGCGTGCCGGTCGGGGCGCACGTCGAAGATGTTGGTACCGCCGATGCTGACGGTGATCTGGTCGACGAAGGTGTAGCTGACGTCCAGGTCGGTGATCCATTTCGCACCGAAACTGCGGTCGCCGGTGGGGTTGACCGCCAGGGTCTTGACCGCACCGTAGCGGCTGGTTTGCAGGTTCACTGCCAGGTCCTCGACCTTCCAGTTGGCGCCCAGGATCCATTTGGTCTTGGGCGAGGCTTGCGTGAGATCGCCTTCGCGGTCGCGGCCCACCAGGGTGACGCCGGAGTTGGCCAGCGCACTCGGGGTGTCCCGGGTGCCTTCGATGGTGGTCTTGTTCCAGTTGAAACCCAGGCTCCAGCGCACATCGCCCCAGGCATCCAGCGGTGTGGTGTGGTCGGCGACCACGTCCAGGCCACGGGTGCGGGTATCGAACGCGTTGGTGTAGTAGTTGACCCAGGTGCCCGAGGGCACGCCTTGGGCAGTGAGGATGCCGTTGATCACGCCGTTGCCCTGGTCGTAGATATTGCTGGTCAGGGCGATGCGGTCGTCGATGTCGATGAGATAAGCGTCGGCGGTGATGCTGGTGCGCGGTGCCGGCTGCCAGGTCAGGCCCAGCCCGAGGTTGCGCGACTTCTCCGGTTTGAGGTCATCGCCGCCCAAGGCCTTGGCCAGGTTGCTGCCCGACGGGGTCAGGCGGGTGACGGCAGGCACCACGTTGCCGTTCACATCGGTAGCCACTCGGTTGTCGGCCACGGTGTAGCCGATCTGGGTCAGGGACGGCGCACGGAAGCCGGTGCCGACGGTGCCGCGCACGGCCACGCTGTCGGTCAGTTCGTAGCGCGAATTCACTTTGAGGCCGAAGGTGTTGCCCGAGTCGTCATCGTAATGTTCGATCCGCCCGGCAACGTCGAGAAACCAGCGCTCGGTCAGGTCAAAGCCCAGGTCCAGGTAGCCGGCGTAGTTGTTGCGGATCAGGCTGACCTCATCCTCCGGGCGAATCGTCACCGCCGCCTGCGCGCCCGATGCCGCCGGGTAGGTGCCGGTGATATAGGCCTCGGGGTCTGCGGCGAAGGTGCTGAAATGTTCCCAGCGATGCTCCAGGCCGGCCGACACCTGCACCGGCGAGGTCAGGTTGAACAGGCTGTCGTAGCGGCGGGTGACGTCCAGGTTATTCACCCACTGTTCGAAGCGGAAGGTGGCCAGGTTGTCGAACCTGGTCGGCGAGGCGGTGCCCAGGGACGGGTTGATATTCAGGTCGCTGGAATGGTGGACGTTGTTGCGTCCGTAGGTGGTGCTCAGGTCCCAGTTCCACTCGGCCGCTTGGCCCTTGCCGCCGAACAGCAGCTGGTAGTCGCGGTCCTTGATGTTGTTGAGCGGGTAGTAGCCGTCGGGGAACACCTCGGGCACGGCGGCTCGGCCGGTCGGCAGGCGGAAGTAGTTGGCGGCCTCGGCATCGCGCTCGCCGTAGGTGGAGAACGAGTAGAGCGTCAGGTCTTCCAGGGGCAGTTCGGCGTTGTAGGCGAGGTTGAAGGCCTTCAGGTCGGGGTCGCCGTTCTTGATGGCCACACGGTCCCAGGCCGCTTCCTTGGCGGGGTCGTTGAAGGCGCGCACGCTGCTGTCGGCCTTGTCGTTCCACGCGGCTTCGCCGCGTTTGCGCGCGTCTGCGGAGAGGTGGAAAAAGCCGCCGTCGCCGAGCGTGAAACCCTGGTCGCCGGCCACCTTGATCGTTTCACCCTGGCCGGAAAACAACTGGCCGTAACTGGTTTCCAGGTGCCCGCCGCTGTTGCCGGTCTTGAGGATGATATTGATCACCCCGGCCACGGCATCGGAACCGTACTGGGCCGCCGCGCTGTCTTTAAGCACCTCGATGTGGTCCACCGAACTGACCGGGATCAGGTCGATGTCCACCGCATTGGCGCCGCTGTTGTCGATCGACCCGCGCTGGCCGGTGGCGCCGTTGTGCCGGCGTTTGCCGTTGACCAGCACCAGGGTATAGGCCGGGCCGAGGCTGCGGTTGCTCAACGGCCGCGTCACCGAGTTGTAGCCGGCGATATTGGTGCCGAAGTTGAAGGATGGCAGCAGCTTGGCAATCGCCTCGGACAACTCGGCGCGCCCGGTCTTGAGTAACTGCTCGCTGTTGATCACATCAATCGGCGCCGGGCTGTCGGCCACGGTGCGCTCCTGGCCACGCAGGCCGGTGGAGATCACGATGACGGTGCCGAGCTGGGCATCACCGCTGGCGGCCTCGGTGAAGGAGGGCGCGGTGGCGAGCAGCAGGGAGCTGGTCAGCAGGGACAGGTGAAACTTGTTGAGGGGGAGCGGGGCGGCGAGGTCTGGCATGTCGAGATCGGTCCATTTAGCCTGATGCAGGCTCCTGGTGGTCGGGGGTACGTCCTCCGCCAGGCATGGGGTCGGTCTGTGAAGTGAAGATATTCCTATAAAAAAACCGAGGGAAAGTCTTTTTTGGAATAAGCTAATTATTAAACATTGTCATTATGTGATTTTTTAAGATCATATATTTTTATTATGTTGTGCGCTTCATGCTCGGTTTTACGCTTGATTTCAAGGCGTCGGCTATTGCGCTGTCCGCTGGTGACGAGTCGGACAGCAGGGCGTTGGCGGGGTGGCTGCCTGACCGGCATTGTGATTGCGGCCCAAGGGGTTGCGATGCCATAACCCATGGGCCATGTCACACCCTAAGTGCATCTATCGTTATTGAGCATGTTTCGTATAAAAGACCGGTCGATATTAATCGTGTGTGTGCAGCATTTTTAGATAACTCAAGGATGAATAATCCGGCGTTCAGTATTCGATGCTTCTTGCCAACTAGTTGTTGCGCCGTGTAGCCCGAAATAGAGGCTGCAAGGCAATCTTGCCTTCGAAAGAATGAGGCGTGGCGTTCATTGGGCTCATAAACTTTGGTATGGCTGGCGCAGGTCGTAAATGAGGCTACGATAGGCTACAGAGGTGCTGGTTGGGCTATCTGTATGGAGGTGTTTTTGTGAGCCTTGCTTGGGGATGCATTCAAATGACCGGTTCAGGGAAAGTATTCGTCGGGTAATTCAATTTTTAGTCATCGAACCTAAAAGCCTTTTGAAGTGTTTACGCCGGCTTATGGCCTGATCGTAAGCGTCGACCGATGCAGGAGTAGTAATGGCGGACAAGGAAGTGCTGCAAACCCTTGAGGGCGTGCTTGCCTGCCTTTCGGGTGCGGTTGTTGTCCTGGATCGATCTGCCCGGGTCGTCGTGCAGAGCCCTGCGTTCTTGGTGTTGCAGCGTCAGCATGGGGTACCTGCTGATGCCGCAGCCGAGTTTCTCTCCCTGCTGCGTCCTGAAGACTACGGGCTTTTTTATGCGGCGCTTGAAAAGGCCGATGGAAAATCCCGAGTGTCTTTCGAGGCGACGACGAGGCAAGCGGGCCGGTTGGGTGTATCGATAACGCCGTGGCGCGACGACTATTTTATTGCTGAGATTACCCCTGGTGTGGAACTCCCGGCTTCTCATGCCAATGCCGAGCGCTTTTCCGAGATCCCCCTTAAATCGATTTTCGATTCGTCCGGTACCGGCTTGGCGCTGGTCGCGCTTGACGGTCGCTGGCTGCGGGCCAATAACGTGATTTGCACGCTGCTGGGCTACAGCGAAGCGCAGCTGAAAAATACAACATTCATGGCATTGACCCACCCCGAGGACCGCGAGGTGGGCAAGCAGTTGATCGAAGAGTTGAAGGGCGGTGCACGGCAGGGCGCCACGTTGCATAAACGCTACATTCACCACGACGGTCAGGTTGTCTGGGTACGTTTGACCGTAGGGCTGGTGCGGGACGACCAGGGGCAACCGATTTGTTTTGTCTCCCAACTGGAAGACATCACCGAGAACTGGCAGCTTCGCGAAACCTTGCTGGGCAGCGAGCTCAAATTCCTCACCCTTGCGGAAAATTCACCCAACATCATTGTTCGTTACGATCGCAACCTGTTGCGTACGTACGTCAACCCGACGTTTCTGCACTTGACTGGCATGTCTTATGACGAGGCGATAGGCGCCAGCCCCACGCAGGAGTCCGGCCATTACCTGAGTCAACTGCGTCACGTGGCCTCCACAGGCGAGACGGCTCAATTCCTGAATAGCTGGGTGGTCGCGCCCAGTGGTGATTATGTGAGTTGTGTGGTCAGCCTGATGGCCGAGCGCAGCCCTTCAGGTGAGGTGGCGGGGGTGCTGGCGCTGGCCCACGACATCACTGAGTTGCGTAAGCAGCAAGTGCTTGAAGATGCGCGTCTGCGCATATTCGAAAGCATGGCCACGGGGGCTTCTTTAGATGAAACGCTGGCGTTGCTGGTGGGCTATCTTCAACTGGCCTTGCCCCACCGTTCTTGTGGCGTCGCGCTTGCAGAGCCAAAAAGTTTCGGGTCGTCGGCACGCAAGTCTTCGCCAGTGACGCTTGCAGAAGGCCTTCCTTCATTCTGGTCCGAGCCCATCGTGGATAACCAGGGGCACATCCTGGGGGCTTTCGAGTTGTCTCAGTCGCCCGATTCTCTGCCGGACGAGAGCGACCTGCTGCGTGTGCGCCAGACCTGTCACATTGCGGCCATTGCCATTGAACGCTGGCGGTCCGAATCGTTACTTCGGGAACGCGAGCGCCGTTACCGGGATATTTCCGACCATACCTTGGATATGCTCTGCCTGCTGGAGGTTACGCCACTTGGCGGCCTGCGGTGTGTCGAGGTCAATCCGGCGTTATCACAGGCGCTCGGAAAACCTCATGTGGATGTCATCGGAGAGGCTCTGGAGTCGATATTTGGTCGGTTGAATGCGGGGAAAATTCAGGCGCTTTACGAACAATGCATGGCCGTTGGGCGGGTGGTTGAGTCAGAGGAAGGGATGGTGCTTCGCAGTGAAGTGCGCAACCTGCACTTTACCTTGGTGCCGGTGGCCGATTCGGGGCGTGCGGGCCAGCGAGTCTTGGTGATCTGTCGCGATGTGACCCTGTTGACCAGGGCTCGGCAGAAAGAACTGGAGCGCCAGCACGACATCAACGCACTGGTAGAAAACAGCCCGGACGCCGTCGCGCGCTTGAGTGCTCGCGGGGAGGTGCTCTACGTCAATGCGCAGTTGAGAAAGTGGGTCGGCGGGGCCTGGCCGGAGCTGATAGGCATGCCCATGGATAAGGTCGCCCCCCTGAACGCCCAGGCCCAGCTTTTTCGAGAGTTGGTGGCCCAGGTGATTCAGCAGAATAAAGCCACGGAGCAAGAGTTTTTATTGTCAGGTTTGAAAAACGCGCCCAAGGTGGTGTTGATCCATTTTGTCCCAGAGCTCGACGGCCAGCGCGTCGTCAGTGTACTGGCCGTGGGGCGCGACATTTCCAAGCTGCGCGCTGCGGAACGGCGCCTGGCCAATTCCAATGCCCAGTTACGCGACCTGTCGACCCGCCGGGAAACGGCGCGGGAAGAGGAACGCAAGCTGATCGCCAGGGAGATCCATGACGAACTGGGCCAGCATCTGACGGCACTGCGCATGGGCATCTCGCTGTTGAGGTTTCAGTTCGGTGCCGATACGCCTGAACTTACCCCTCAGGTCGAGCGGTTGATGGCGCTGACCGATAAGACGATCCAGGTGGTGCGTGATGTCTCCACCAGCCTGCGCCCGTCCGCGTTGAACCTGGGGCTGGTGTCCGGTCTTGAATGGCTGACCGCCGAATTCGTCACCGTGACCCGGGTTCCCTGCGTGTTGCACTTGCCTTTAATTCCCTTGATCCTTCCGGATACCCACGTTACCGCCGCATTTCGCATCGTGCAGGAGTCGTTGACCAATATCGCTCGCTATGCCGAGGCGACACAGGTCAGCGTGACCCTGACCCCGCAGGAAACGCACTGGTTGCTGGAGGTCCAGGATAACGGCAAGGGGTTTGACCCCGACGCCGTCGGCCGCAAGACCTTGGGCTTGGCGGGCATGCGTGAGCGCGGCCTGATGCTGGGCGGCAAAGTGATCATTTTCAGCCATCCCGGACAGGGCACGACTGTCCAGGCGTTCATTCCGATGCACAAGGATATGTATTGATGATTCGCATGCTGATCGCCGATGACCACACCATCATGCGCGAAGGACTCAAGCAGTTGTTCACCCTGGTCGCCGACGTGCAGGTCGTGGCCGAAGCCGAGAGTGGAACGCAACTGATCGAACTGTTGCGTCAGGTCGAAATCGACCTGTTGCTGCTCGACATGAATATGCCGGGTATCAGCGGCGAGATTCTGATTGCCCGGCTGCATGCCCAGTACCCGAACCTGCCGATTCTGGTGTTGAGCATGCATAACGAAATCCATATCGCGCAACGGGCATTACGTGCCGGTGCGCTCGGCTACCTCACCAAGGACCGCGATCCCGAAACCCTGTTGGTCGCGATCCGTCGAGTGGTCAGCGGTCAACGTTACCTGGACCCTGGGCTGGCAGAACAGATCGCGTTGCAAAGCAGCGGTTTGAAGCAGCAGACCTTTGTCGAAAGCTTGTCCGATCGCGAGTTCCAGATCCTGCGTTTGCTGGCGCACGGCATGAGCGTCAACCAGATCGCCGAGCAGTTGGTCATCAGCAACAAGACGGTCAGTACCCACAAGACTCGGCTGATGGAAAAGATGGGGTTCGCCTCCACCGCCGACATCGTGCGCTTTGCCATGACCCTGGGTATTTCGTAATGAGCGCACGCAGGTAGGAATTTTCCTACCCGATTTTCCGGTATCCCTACCCCAGAATAGGGATGCTCCGATGGTGGCAGTGCCATTATTGGGCCAGTATCTCTCTCAAGCAGCCGAATTGCCGATCAGGCAGTGACGACATGCCTTGACAGGGAGACAGACCGTGAGCCAACAGACACCTTCCCCTTCCGCTGCTTTGACGTTGTTTCCCGTTGCCGTTGCGGGCCTGCTTGGCGGGCTTGCGCTGGCTTACAGCGCGAACTTCAGCATGGTGTCGCAGCTCGAGGGGGCCGCGTTGTTTGCGACGTGTATCGGCATGGGCCTGTGGGCAAACAGCAGGTGCCAGGCGCACTGGAACCGCCTGCAACAGCAACTCGATCAAGCACCGGCAATCCCGCCGACGTTGGCCGTCGATAACGGTCTAGCCCAAGTGTGCGTCAGTGTGTTGCCGGTCTGGTCGCGGCAGATAGAAGCGGCCCGGTCGCTCAGCGAAACCTCCATCCTCAAGCTCAGCGAACGTTTTGGCACGCTGTCCTCAAACATCAGCCACAGCGTGTCCAGCAATGGCGGTCAAGATGCCTCGCAACAATTGGTCGACTTGCTGGAAGTCGGCCAGCATGACCTCAACTCCATCGTCCTGGCCCTGCGCGCCGCGCTCACCAACAAGGAGAGTGAACTCAAAGAAGTCATGCAACTCTCGGGGTTCACCGAGCAACTTCAGCAGATGGCCAAGTTTGTCGGTGACATCGCCAGTCAAACCAACCTGCTGGCCCTCAACGCGGCTATCGAAGCTGCGCGCGCCGGCGAGGCGGGTCGCGGGTTTGCGGTGGTCGCCGATGAGGTGCGCAAGTTGTCGAGCATGTCCGGCGAGACCGGGCGCAAGATCAGCGAAACCGTGATCACCGTCAACGCGGCCATCGCCCGTACGGTGCAAATGTCCCGCCACCACGCCGAACAAGACACCCTGACCCTCGCCGATTCGGAGCGTGTGGTCTCGCAGGTCATCGAGCATTTTCGTACGACCGCCCAGACCATCGTGCGCAGCAGCCATGACGTGCAGCAGCAGAGCGCCAATGTCGCCGACGAGATTGCCCAGGTGCTGGTTGCCCTGCAGTTCCAGGACCGCGTCAGCCAGATGTTGACCTTGATTACCCGCGACCTGGACAAGTTGCAGCAGCAGCTGGACGAACGCCATGAGTTGAGCCTCAGCGGACAAACCCTGGCGCCGATGACCAGCGACCGTTGGCTGCACGAGCTGTCAACGGCTTACACCATGCCCGAGCAACACGCCATTCATGGTGGTAAAGCACATGCCCAGGCCGATGCCAACGAAATCACCTTTTTCTAGAGGAGCTGTTCCGATGAGCAAAACCATTCTGATCGTCGACGATTCGGCCTCCATCCGCCAGGTGGTGAGCATCACGCTCAAAGGCGCCGGTTACGACGTGATCGAAGGCTGTGATGGTAAAGACGCCCTGAGCAAACTGGACGGACGCAAAATCCACCTGATTGTCAGTGACGTGAACATGCCCAACATGGACGGTTTCAGCTTCGTCAAGGCCGCCAAGCTGTTGCCGGCCTACAAGTTTACGCCGGTCATCATGCTGACCACGGAAGCCAGTGATGCGATGAAACAGCAAGGCCAGGCCTCCGGCGCCAAGGCCTGGATGGTCAAGCCCTTTCAGCCTGCACAAATGCTGACTGCCGTCTCCAAGTTAATCCTGCCATAGCGATGACCAGCAACCGCTGGCCAGGAGGTTTGCATGAAAAGCTCCGTCCCGATGCTACGTCGAATCCAGGTCATGGAAGGGCCCCTGACGATTTACACGGCTGCCGAGCAAAAGGACGTGCTGTTGTCGTTGTTTCCCCTGGCCCATGAACTGGAGTTGGATTTGTCCAATGTCGATGAGCTGGACAGTGCCGGTTTGCAGTTGTTGATCCTCATCAAGCGCGAGTCGCTCAAGGAGGGCACCCAGCTGTTGCTGAGCAACCCGAGTTCGACGGTGAGCGAAGCATTGCGCCTCAGCGGCCTTGACGACTACTTCGCCAATGCGTGTTTCACCCAATCGGTCGGAGCGTGATCGTATGGCCCAGCCCATGAACATGGATGACGTGCTGCAGACTTTCATTGCCGAAAGTCGCGAGCTTCTGTTGCAAATGGAAGATGCGCTGCTGCAGATCGAGAAATCGCCGCAGGACCTGGACACCATCAACGGCCTGTTCCGCGTGGCCCACACCATCAAAGGCTCGGCCGGTTTGTTCGGCTTGATGCCGATTGTTGAGTTCACCCACGTCGCCGAAAGCGTCCTGGATCGAGTACGCAGCCTGGAAGTGCGTGTCGACGAGGCACTGAGTGCGTTGTTTCTCGACGCGCGTGACCATATCGGCCAATTGATCGACCTGCTGGCCGAGGATGGCAACCTGGATCGCCTGGATGAACCGGTGCGGGCTCAGGGTCAAGCACTCATTGAGCGGCTGTCGCTGTATCTGGAGGCGGCGGTCTCGACCCCAGCGCCGGCCCTTCAAGCGACGTCTGCGGCGGATGAGCCCGCCGGCAGTCCGGGCCATTGGCATTTGTCGCTGCGCTTTGGTCCCGACGTGTTGCGCAATGGCATGGACCCCTTGGCGTTCCTGCGTTACCTGAGCACGCTGGGGCGCTTGCTGCATACCGTCACCCTGTTTGAGGGCTTGCCGCCCCTGGCGGCCATGGACGCGGAAACCAACTACCTGGGGTTTGAACTCGCACTGGCCAGCGACGCCACCCTGGAGGTCATCGACGGTGCCTTTGATTTTGTTCGCGATGACGCGCTTGTGCAGATCCTCGCACCGCACGCCACGGTGCAAGCGTGTCGCGCCCATCTCGACGCGCTGCCCGAAGACAATGCCGGGCTGCTTGAGCTGCTGGTGCGTTGCGGCACACTGACCGAGGCCCAGGCCTTGCTCGTCACCCAGGACGCTGAGCAAGTGCCCGCCGAGACGCACAGTGAGCCTGAAGCCCAGGAATCGACGACGCCATCGATCAAGGCCGGCAAGGCCGCAGCGAGCAACGAAGGCAGTCTGATTCGGGTCGATGCCGCCAAGCTGGACCAACTGATCAACCTGGTCGGTGAACTGATCATCGCCGGTGCCGGCGCCAACCTGGTGGCGGTGCGCAGCGGCATCGGCGAGATGATCGAAGCCACCAGCCTGTTATCGCGCTTGGTCGAGGAAGTACGCGACTCGGCACTGACCCTGCGCATGGTGCAGATCGGCGCGACCTTTACGCGTTTCCAGCGTGTGGTGCGGGACGTCTCCAAAGAGTTGGGCAAGGACATCGTGCTGCAAATAGGCGGCGGTGAGACCGAGCTGGACAAGACCGTCGTCGAACGCATCGGCGACCCGCTGACCCATTTGGTGCGCAATGCCATGGACCACGGCATCGAGCCTGCGTCGACGCGCATCCAGCGCGGCAAGCCTGCCCAGGGCACGGTACGCCTGAACGCCTATCACGAATCCGGCAGCATCGTGATTGAGGTGTCCGACGACGGCGGCGGCCTGGCCAAGGACAAGATCCTGGCCAAGGCCCGTGAGCGTGGTTTGGTGGGAGAGGGCCAACAGCCGGCGGACAAAGACATTCTGAATTTGATTTTCGAGCCGGGGTTCTCCACCGCTGACCAGGTCAGCAACCTGTCCGGTCGTGGCGTCGGCATGGACGTCGTGAAGCGCAATATCACGGCGTTGCGCGGCAGCGTCAGCCTCGAGAGCGAAGAGGGGCAGGGCACGACGGTGCGCATCCGCCTGCCGCTGACGCTGGCGATCATTGACGGCTTCCTGATCGGCGTGGGCAAGGCGTCCTATGTCATTCCGCTGAACATGGTCGAGGAGTGCATCGAGCTGGCCCCTCAGGCGGGCGCCGGAACCGGCTACCTGGACCTCAGGGGGGATGTGCTGCCGATCCTGCGGCTACGCGACATGTTTGATGTGCAAGAGCCTGGAGGTAACCGCGAAAACGTTGTCGTTGTGCAATACGCAGGCCTGCGTGCCGGCCTGGTGGTTGATCGCTTGCAGGGGGAGTTTCAAACCGTGATCAAACCACTCGGCAAAGTGTTTGGTGATGCCCATGGACTGGGCGGATTCACGATCCTCGGGAGTGGGGCCGTTGCCCTGATTCTGGATATTCCCAATTTGTTAGGACAAGTAGCCAAGGAAGCCCCACACCGGTCGATCCCGAGCCCTTTATCGACTTAATGAAGCGTCATCAGGAGTTCCTCGCCATGACTGTTATCAGAAATATCATGCTGCTGGTTTTCACCGCTGTGCTGGGCGTCTTCGTGTTGGGTGGCACCAGCCTGTACCTGGCTGGTGAAATCAATACGAGCGCCAGTTATGCCAACGTCAACACGGTACCCAGCCTGCTGGAAATCGACCGTGCCGCCGCGGCTTTCACCGACCTTCACGCCTTGCAATGGCAACGCTTGAATGAACCGGAAAAAAATAGCCTGCCGAGTTACGCAGACAGCGTGGCACAGAACTTCAGCACAATCGGCAAAACCCTGGATCGCTATCAGGGCGAGTTGACCTCCGACGAGCATGACGCGTCGCTGTTGAAAAAACTGCGTGGTCACCTGGCTGAGTTCACTGCCTTGCAGGCGCGTTTCGACAAGCTTATCGACGATGGTGATCTTGCCTCGGCCCGCACATTGATTGAGACGAGCCAAGCGTTGCAGACCACGGTGCTTTCAGCCATCAGTGACTTGCGCGAATACAACCTGGAACTGGGGCGTAAAGGCCAATTGCAAGCCACCGCCATCGAGAATAATGCGCGCTACATCATCCTGTTGGTGAGCGGCCTGACGCTGTTCGCAACCATCCTGGTCGGCACCTTGCTCGGGCGAAACCTGATGCGCCGGCTCGGTGCCGAACCTGGCGTGGTGCAAGCCTATGCCGCACGTCTGTCGGCGGGCGAGCTGAATGCAAAGGTCACGCTCAAAGCGGGTGACACCACCAGCCTGATGGCGAGCATGCAGCAGTTGGGCACGAGCCTGAATGAGCTGATGGTGGACATGAACCGTATGTCCACTGAACACGACAAGGGCGAGATCGACGCCCAGATCGATGCCGGCCGCTTTCATGGCAGTTACCGCTCCATGGCCCAGGGCATCAACGATATGGTCAACGGCCACATCGCCGTGAAGAAAAAAGCCATGGCCTGCATACGCTCCTTTGGTAACGGTGATCTGTCTGCGCCCCTGGAGCAATTCCCCGGCAAAAAAGCCTTTATCAACGAAAACATCGAGCTGTTGCGCGCCAACGTCCTGGCGCTGATCAACGAAATGCAGCACATGTCCAGCGAGCACGAAAAAGGTGACATTGATGTCATGATTGACGTCGAGCGCTTCGCAGGTTCCTACCGTGATATCGGCCAGGGTATCAATGAGATGGTCAGCGGCCATATCAGCGTGAAGAAAAAAGCCATGGCCTGTATTCGCGCGTTCGGCGAGGGCGATTTGTCCGCGCCCTTGGAGCGGTTCCCCGGCAAAAAAGCCTTTATCAACGAAAACATCGAACAACTGCGCGCCAATATCCTGGCCCTTGTCGAGGACACCAGCCAGATCAGTGACAGTGCGCTGATCGGCAAGCTGGACACCCGACCTGACGCGGCCCGGCATCAGGGCGATTTCCGCCGCATCATCGTCGGGATCAACGGTTCCCTGGATGCGATCATCGTGCCGATTACCGAGGCCATGGACGTGCTGTCGGCAATGTCTGCCGGCGACCTGACCCGCAGCATTACCGGCGACTACCAAGGCAAGTTCCTGGAGCTGAAGCACTCGGTCAATGGCACCGTGGAAAAACTCTCGGAAATCATCGGCGAAGTGCGCGGCTCGGCGGACTCGCTGTCGAGTGCCTCGGAAGAGATCTCGGCCACCGCCCAAAGCATGGCCCAGTCGGCTTCCGAGCAAGCAGCATCGGTTGAACAGACGTCGGCGTCGATGGAGCAAATGTCGGCGTCCATTGCCCAGAACACCGAAAATGCCAAGGTGACCGACGGCATGGCGGGCAAAGCCAACAAGGAAGCGTCGGAAGGCGGTCGTGCCGTGAAGGACACCGTGGCGGCCATGAAAACCATCGCCGAAAAAATCGGCATCGTCGACTCCATCGCCTACCAAACCAATTTGCTCGCGCTCAACGCGGCGATCGAAGCGGCGCGCGCCGGTGAGCACGGCAAAGGCTTTGCGGTGGTCGCGGCCGAAGTGCGCAAACTGGCGGAGCGCAGCCAGATTGCCGCACAGGAAATCAGTGAAGTGGCCAAGAACAGCGTGGCCTTGGCTGAACGCGCTGGCAACTTGCTGGACGAGATTGTGCCCTCGATTGCCAAGACCTCCGACCTGGTGCAGGAAATTGCCGCCGCCTCGGAAGAACAATCCATCGGTTCCGAGCAAATCAACAGTGCGATGTCGCAGATGAGCCAGCTGACTCAGCAAAACGCGTCGGCTTCCGAGGAACTGGCGGCGACGGCCGAGGAAATGAGTGGCCAGGCCGAGCAGTTGCAGGAACTCATGGGGTTTTTCACCGTGCAAACCAAGCGTGCCGGGCGCAATGTCTCGATGCCCCAGATCAGCCGTGCGATGTCCACGCAGGACCAGGACAGTCGCTCGGCAGACGGCGGTTTCGTCCGCTTCGGGAGCTGACCGATGAGCACTTCAGCGGTCAGGCAGGGCGCTGTCGAACCTGCGCCGCCAGTGGATGAACCCCTGCAGTACCTGACCTTCCTGGCGGCTCAGGAGATGTACGCGGTCAATACCCTGAGTGTTCGTGAAATCATCGAATACAACCAGGTGACCACCGTACCGATGATGCCGGCGTTCCTGCGGGGGGTCATCAATCTGCGCGGTTCGGTGGTGCCGGTCGTGGACCTCAAGGCACGCTTTGGCAAGGGCACGACGGTATTGGGCAGTCGTACCTGCATCGTCATCCTTGAGGCCGCGAAGGAGGGCGAATCCCAGGTCCTGGGGGTGGTGGTGGACTCGGTCAGCGAAGTGATCGAGATACTCGACATCGATATCAAGCCCCCACCGGCGTTCGGCAACCATATTCGCACCGACTTCATCCGGGGGATGACCAAGGTGCGAGGCGAGTTCGTCACGCTCCTGCAGATCGAGCATGTGTTGTGTGTCGATGAGATGGCCGGCCTGATGTCTGTATAGGTATCTACACAACACTGGCTCAACGCTGAACCCCCGGCAGATAGGGCTTTTGTGGCGAGCGGGCTTGTCCCGCGTTGGGGTGCGAAGCGCCCCTGATGAAGACGAAAACGTATTTGACCCGAGGTGAATCATGGCCCTACCCACCGACAATCCAGGCAATGCGACGGTCTCGAGCCCGAGCCAGTACCTCACCTTTGTGCTGGGGGAGGAGATGTTCGCCGTGGGCACGCTCAACGTCCGGGAAATCATTGAGTACGGACCGATCACCAGCGTGCCCTTGCTGCCGCCCAGCATACGCGGGGTGATTAATCTGCGTGGCGCGGCGGTGCCCGTGCTCGACCTGGGGGTGCGCTTTCGCGGCGAACGTACGGTGCAGACCCCAAGGACCTGCTTTGTGATCATCGAGGTACAGGCCAATGCCCAGCGCAAACCGGTGGGCATCATTGTCGATGCGGTCAGCGAGGTACTGGAAATTGCCGATCAGGACATCGAGCCCTCGTTGAATTTCGGCACCGATGTAAGGGCCGACTTTTTACTGGGCATCGGCAAACTGGAGAGCGGTTTTGTGCTGTTGCTGGACATCGGTCGCGTGTTGTCCCTGGAGCAGGTCGATGCGCTGGCTAACCTTGAGTCTTCGCTACCTTCGATCGCCTGAGTGTGCTGTGGGAATGTCCTTATGAACGTGATCCTCTCTGACGCCGAGTTCGTGCAGTTTCGTGACCTGATTTATCAAATCGCGGGCATCAGCCTGTCCGATGCCAAAAAACAGTTGGTGAGCGCGCGGCTGGCCAAGCGACTGCAAGTGTTCAAGCTCAATACCTACGGCGCTTACTACAAGGTACTGATGAAGGACAGCGTGGAGTTGCAGGTGGCGGTGGACATGCTGACGACCAACGAAACCTACTTTTTTCGCGAGCCCAAGCATTTTGATTTCCTGCGCGATGTAGCGTTGCCCGAACTGCGCGGCAGCGGGCCGTTGCGCATATGGAGCGGCGCCTGTTCGACCGGCGAAGAGCCGTACACCCTGGCGATGGTCCTGGCTGACAATCTCGGCGGCCGGCCCTGGGAGATTGTCGCGTCGGACATCAGCAGCCGGGTGTTGGACAAGGCCCGCCTTGGGCGCTATCCCCTCGAAGGCACGCGCGGCATCCCCGAGGCGCTGCTGAACAAGTATTGCCTCAAGGGCGTCGGCGCCAACCACGGTTGCTTCATGGTCGACCCGGCGCTGGCGGCCAAGATCGATTTCCAGTCGATCAACCTGAATAATCCGCTGCCGAAACTGGGGATGTTTGATGTGATCTTCCTGCGCAACGTGATGATCTATTTTGACAACGACACCAAAGTCCAAGTGGTCAAGCGACTGATCAGCCACCTGAAGCCGGGCGGGTACTTTCTGGTCAGCCATTCGGAGAGTCTCAACGGCATCACCGATCAGCTGCGACTGGTCACGCCTTCCATCTACCGGAGGCCACATGCCTGAAACCCGAACGTCCACTGAGGTGTTCCTGAACCCTGGCGAGTGGTTTTTCGGCTCGGGTGCGATTCGGCTACGTACGGTGCTGGGGTCGTGTGTTGCATTGGTGTTCTGGCATCCCCGGCGCTTGTTGGGGGGCATGTGTCACTACCTGGTGCCGCAGCGCGGCGTGGCCAAACCGGGTGTCCTGGATGGCCGCTACGGCAATGAGGCGCTGGAATTGCTGCTCGGTCGAATACAGTCGATCAAGGCACTGCCTACGGAGTTCAGGATCAGCGTATTTGGCGGCGGGAACATGTTTCCGGGGCTTGTGCGCTCGGACAATGATTACGTCGGCCAGCGCAACGTCGAGCAGGCCATGCGCCTGCTCGATCTGCATCAGTTGCGGTGTCAACACTTCCATGTGGAAGGCGTGGGTTATCGAACGATTGTGTTCGATCTGGCCAACGGCGAAATTGAACTCAACTACCTGGCCTTGAAGTGAACCCCCAGCAGCCCTCATGGAGAGCGTGCGACATGAGCCTTATTAAAGTGCTGATCATTGATGATTCCGCCGTGGTACGTCAGGTACTGACGGCGACCCTGGGGCAAGACCCCGCTATTGAGGTTATCGGCGCGGCGGCAGACCCGGTGTTTGCCATGGACAAAATGAACAAGCAATGGCCGGATGTGATTGTGTTGGACGTCGAGATGCCACGGATGGATGGCATTACGTTCCTCAAGAAGTTGATGGCCGAACGCCCCACGCCCGTGGTCATCTGCTCCACGCTGACCGAGAAGGGCGCGGCCACGACCATGCAGGCACTGGCGGCCGGCGCGGTCAGCATTGTGACCAAACCACAACTCAACCTGCGCCAGTTTCTGACCGACAGTGCCGATGAATTGGCGGGGGCCGTCAAGGCCGCCGCCCGTGCCAACATGAAGCGCATGGTGCCATCCAGCGAGCGCGCTCCCGCAAGGCTGACGGCCGACGTCATATTGCCGGCGGGCACTCAGGCAATGGCGCGCACCACCGAGAACATTGTCGCCATCGGTACGTCCACGGGCGGCACCCAAGCCCTGGAGTTGGTGTTGACCGCCTTGCCCAGGGTCTGTCCGGGAATTGTGATCGTGCAGCACATGCCCGAACACTTCACCGCTGCATTCGCCGAGCGCCTCAATCGACTGTGCGAGATCGAGGTCAGGGAGGCGAAAAACGGTGACCGGGTTATCCCCGGTTGCGCGCTGATCGCCCCCGGCGGCCGGCACATGGTGCTCAAGCGCAGCGGCGCCCAATACCAGGTGGAAATTGTCGACGGGCCTCCGGTCAGCCGGCATCGACCTTCGGTTGATGTGCTGTTTCGCTCGGTGGCCCGCAGCGCCGGCAGCAACGCGCTGGGGATCATCATGACGGGGATGGGCGACGATGGCGCCCGGGGCCTGAAGGAAATGCACGACAACGGTGCCCGGACCCTGGGCCAGGACGAGGAGACTTGCGTGGTGTACGGCATGCCCAAGGAGGCATTCAAGCTCGGTGCGGTGGAGCGCGAGTTGCCCCTTGAACACATCTCGGCAGCGATTCTGCAATCCATGCAGCAGCGCCGCTGACGGTTCCGGGTCCGGCGTAGAGTCATGTCTCGAGCGCCTGCTGCCGGGCAATTTCCTGGTTGCGCAGAATGAAGCGCTGCAACTTGCCACTGGGGGTCTTGGGCAGTTGGTCGACGAACTCCACTTCCCGGGGATACGCATGCGCAGCCAGGCGTTGCCGCACATGCAGGCGCAGTACTTCGGCCAGCTCGGCACTCGGCTGGTACTGGCTGCCCAGTACGACAAAGGCTTTGATCAGCTCAGTGCGCTGTGGATCGGGCTTGCCGATCACCGCCGCTTCGATCACCGCCGGGTGTTCGATCAGCGCGCTCTCGACGTCGAACGGCCCGACGCGGTAGCCGGACGTGGTGATCACATCGTCGTTACGGCCGACGAAGCTGATACTGCCGTCGTCATTCAGCTCCACACTGTCGCCGCTGAGGTAATAGCGGCCTACAAAGGCTCGAGTGGGCATACCCAAGTAGCCTTCGAACCAGCACAGGGGCGAGCGCTCGCGATCCACGGCCAGGACGCCCGGCTGGCCCGCCGGCAATTCCCGATGCGCCTCGTCCAGCACGACGATGCGGTAGCCGGGCACCGCATAACCCGCCGAGCCCTCCCGGACCGGGTGACGCAAACCGTGGTGATTGCACAGCACCATGCCGATTTCCGTCTGGCCGTAATGATCGTGAATGGTCACGCCGAGTTGCTCGGCAAACCAACGGATGACGTGTGGGTTGAGCGGCTCGCCGGCACTGCTGACGGCACGCAGGCAGCCGCGCACGGCGCCGGCGAACGCCGCGCCCTCGGCAATCAGCAAGCGATAAGCCGTCGGTGAGCCGGCCAGGTTGCTGATTGCGTACTTGGCAATGACTCGGCAAGTACTCTCCACCGTGAACGGGCCGTTGTAGAACAGCGTGGCATGACCACACGCCAGCGGGCCGGTCACCGCGTAATACAGGCCATAGGCCCAGCCGGGATCGGCCAGGTTCCAGAAACGGTCGTCCTCACGCAGGCCAATCGAATCGCGCATATAACCCTTGAAGGCCAGCATGGCGCGCAACGGCACTTCCAGCGGTTTGGCCGGCCCCGTGGTGCCCGATGTGCACATCAGCAGGAACGGCGCGCTGGCGTCCAGCAGCACCGGCTCGCACTCGGCACTCTGGCAATCGAGGGTGCTCCAGAACGCGTAGTCGCTCGGGTTCTGCGGGCAGCCGCCGGTGACGACGACGTTCGGGCAGTTGGCAATCTCATCCAGCTTGGGACGGTTTTGCGCATCCGTCACGATCCAGCGCGCGTTGGAGCAGCCCAAGCGTTGCTCGACCGCCTTGGGGCCAAACGCGGTGAAGAGCGGTTGATAGACCGCGCCCACCCGCCAGGTGCCCAAGATGGCAATCAGCAGTTCAACCGTGCGTGGCATCAGGCCGGCAACCCGATCACCCGGTTTTACACCCTGTTCGCGCAAAAAATTGCCGAAGCGTGCAGCGTGGGCCTGCAATTGGCTGAATGTGTATTGGGCGGCGCTGCCATCCTGCGCTTCGCAATACAACGCCACGGCGTCGTCGTGGGCGTGTCGGTCACAGCATTCGACGCAGGCGTTCAGGGCTGCGAGGTTTCCATACAACGCCTGCTCGGCGCTCTGCTGGTAATTGAAGGATGTGGCCATAGATTGATAATCACGCATAACGACACCTGGTTCTTATTGTTGGGTTTGTACTGAGAGGGCCCCGTTGTCCAAGGCTGTCGCCCCCGGCAGTGCCCGCCAGGCCACTGGGCCGGCGGCGATTTCCTGTGCACTCAGCAGGCAGTGGTCGAGTTCACGCTGTAACGCTTCGGTGTCGAGTCCCTGGCCGATAAACACCAACTCCTGCCGGCAGTCGCCGACCACGCTGTCCCATTTGGCCATGAGGCTCTGCAGCCGATATTCATCCCGGGGCCATTGCGACGGCTCGATGAAGTTCCACCAGCGCCCGACATAGTCCCACTGGAACCGCTGGCCGCTTTGCACCAGCAGGCCGGTTTCCAGGTGGCGGCTGGCAAGCCAGAAGTAACCTTTGCTGCGCAGCAAGCGCCCGTTGCGCCAGGGCCGCTCGAGAAAGTCGAGCAAACGTTGCGGGTGGAAAGGGGCGCGCTCACGGTACACCCAGGACGTCACGCCATAGGTGTCCGACTCGGAGGCCGGCGCGTCTGCCGCGTCCATTTTCTGCATCCAGCCCGGCGACGCCGCAAGGCTGGGTAAATCAAACAGATGGGTGTCAAGGAGGCTGGCTAACGCGACGTTACCGTGGGCCATCGGCATGATCCGCGCAGTCGGGTTGAGGCCCGTGAGGATCGCTTGCACGACCTGGTACTGCGCCGCATCGATCAGGTCCAGCTTGTTGACGAGAATGACGTTGGCGTACTCCACCTGTTCGATCAGCAGATCGGCCAAATGGCGCTTGGGCGCGTCCTGCGTTGTGTCGTCGCGGTCAACGGTGTCCGGCGATTCGAGCAGTTCCTGAAAACGACTGCCATCGACCACCGTCACCAAGGTATCCAGCCGCGCCAGTTCGCTGAGGCTGAAACCCTCGGCATCAAGGAAGGCGAACGTCTCCGCGACCGGCATCGGCTCGGAGATCCCCGTGGATTCAATCAGCAGGTAATCGAAACGCTGCTGGCGTGCCAGCGCACTGATCTGCTCGAGCAAATCGGCGCGCAGCGTGCAGCAGATACACCCGTTGCTCATCTCGATCAACTCATCGCGGCCACGGTGCAACGCTACATCGCGCTGCACCTCTGCGGCATCGATGTTGACTTCGCTCATGTCATTGACGATGACGGCCACGCGCAGGCCTTCGCGATTGCGCAGGATATGGTTGAGCAGGGTGGTTTTGCCGGCGCCGAGGAAGCCCGAAAGGACCGTCACCGGCAGTCGGCTTGCCTGGGCGCCGTCCATCACGGGTTCACCGCGCGCGGGCCGGCGGCCTTGTCCAGGTAGCTTTCGAACAGGTCGACCACCACGAAACCGTCATCGGCCGCATCCCCCCACAGGTCTTTCACGCGAAACTCGACATGGTAGGTGGGTTGATGGGCGGCGCTCACATCGCCATGGCCAATCGCGTCCGGGAACGGCCATTTTTCCGAGGTGCGGTGCAGGACCACGCCTTCCTTGCCGCGCACGTAGGCCGGCATGCGGATGTGCCCGGCCACATACTCGTCCCGCACCACAACCCGGTCACCCACCTCGAAGGGCGGCCGGCCGGTGATCGCTGCGCGACCTTCGGCATGCGCGGGGTTCGCCAGTTTGAAGTGAGCGCCCAGGGCCTGGTCCAGCTCCGCCTGGGTGATCACGCCGGTTTCGACCAGCAGGGTGGCGGTCGCGATGACGTAGCGTTCGTAGTACTGGGTGCCGACATGTTGGCGAACATCCAGGCGTTCGACGGCGTGACGCACTTCGTCCACGCTGAATTTTTTCAAGTGGTCGGCACCGATAAACATCAAGCTGTAGGCCAGATGCTCCCAGTCCTGCTTGAACACCTGTTTGTAGCTCAGGCTATTGATGGTGTGGGGGACTTTTCCAAAGCCTTGGAAACCGCCGAGATCGTGAAAGCCATCCATAATCAAAACTCCGGGAGTGAACGATGATGAGGTGTTGTTTTCAGCCAACGCGGGGCAGGGCGACGCCAATCAACACGTCTTTGGTCACCAGCGTTTGCAGCTGCTCTTCGGTCATGTGTTCTGAGCCTTCAGGCCTGACCGGCAGCACCAGGTAACGGCTTTCGGCGCTGGTATCCCAGACCTTGACGACCATGTCGCGGGGCAACTCCGTCCCCAGCTCGCGCAGGACCGTGCGTCCCTCCCGGACCAAGCGTGCGCGGAACTCAAAACCCTTGTACCACTCCGGTGGCAGGCCGAGGACCGGCCAGTTGGTGCACGAGCACAGGCTGCAGACAATGACGTTCTTCACCGTCGGCGTATCCTCCAGGGCGACGATATATTCGCCTTGCGGGCCGGTATAGCCGAACTGTGCGCACGCAGCGGTGCCGTCCTTGAGCAACAGCGCCCGGAACTGCGGATCGACCCATGCCTTGGCAACCACACGGGCGCCGTTCTCCGGGCTCCAGCCGTGCTCCATCAATTGCGTGAGCTGCTCGACATAGCCCTGCGGGATGAGTTCCTTGCTCTTGAGGACTTGAAACAATGCCCAGGCTCTTTCGCCGGGCGTTGAAGTAGATGTACTCATGGGGTCACTCCTATCAGTCAACGCGGTTGTAAAGTCATTGAATTTCTTATTGTTCGTCGGGTGCTGGCGACGCCTGTAAAAGGCTCAGAGCGTGCGCCAGTTCACCGAGGCTTCAAACGCCGCCGCGGCCTGGTAAATAGTGCCTTCGGCATAGTGTTTGGCGACCAGCATCAGCCCGACGGGCAGGCCGTCTACCCGCCCGCATGGAATCGACATGGCGGGATGCCCGGTGATGTCTTGTGGTGCGGTGTTGCCGATCATTTCCAGCGCGCGCGCCACGTACTCAGTGATCGAGCAATCGGCCGGTGGGTGTGGCTGGGCGATGATCGGCGTGGTCGGCATCACCAGCAGGTCGAAGGCGTGCAGCGCCTTGTCATAGCCCTGCCGGGCAAAGCGCGCGAGGTTTTGCGCCTTGGCGTAATAACGTCCGTTGTAGTGGGTAATTCCGTATTGGCCGACGAACATGCACAGCTTGAGCGACGCGGATAATTGGTCGGCCTGTTCGCGCCAGCCGGCCTGTTTGTCCAGCAGGCCGACATCGTAAAGGCCTTTCCAGTTAAAGCCCGCGCCGTTGCCATGCATCATCTGCGCGGTCAAGCCTTCGCAGCCGATGGGGTGCCACAACGACCCCGCCAGGTTGTGCTCGGGAACGGACACCGGCTCGACGTGCGCGCCCAACGCCTCGAGACGGGCGATGGCGTCACGCACTTTCTCGGCCACGCGAGGATCTTGGTTGGCAAGCGCAAACCCCTCTTGCAGCACGCCGATCCTGAGCCCGCGCACGCCTTTCGCCAGGTAGCTGTGATAGTCATCGACCTGCGGCGCCGCTTGGCGCGGGTCAAGCCCATCCGCGCCGGCCATGGCCTGCAGCATCAATGCGTTGTCGCGCACGTTGGCGGTAATGGGGCCGACATGGTCGATCGTGGCTTCAATCGCCATGACCCCGGAGTAGGGCACCAGGCCGTGGGTCGGCTTCATACCGTAGGTGCCGCAGAACGACGACGGGATCCGGATCGACCCGCCCTGATCGCCGCCCACGGCCATGTCCACCTCACCGGCGGCGACCAGCGCCGCACTGCCCGAGGAAGACCCACCGGCGGCATAACCATGACGATGGGGGTTGTGTACGGGGGCTGGATCAGAGGTGTGACTGCCGCCTGACAAGCAGTAATGCTCGCAGGTGGCCTTGCCCAGGATCGTCACCCCGGCATCCAGCAGACGCGTGACGACGGTGGCATCGAATGACGGTACGAAACCTGCCAATGGCGCGGCGCCGTTCATCATCGGCACGCCTGCCAGGGAGATGTTGTCTTTCAGTGCGACGGTTTTGCCGGCCAGCAGGCCCGCGCGGGCACCGTTCACTTCAGCCCTGTAGTACCAGGCGTTCAGCGGGTTTTCCTTGGCCGAGGGCCGATAGCCCGAACTGCGCTCGTAGCGTATGGGCGGAACGAAATCAGGCAGCTCGTCGACCAGGTCGTAGGCGTCGAAACTCGGTTGCATCAGGTCCAGGTATTGCGTTGCCTGCTCAGGCGTCAGCTGCATGTGCAACTGGCTGGCGAGGTCCTGCAGTTGATCAAGCGTGGGGCGAATAATGGCCATGACTTTCCTTAATTTCATCGATGATCGGCAGCAAGGCGTAAGGGTGTTCCGGCACTTCCAGCACCTTCGGGATCGGATCATTCCGGGTAGCAATGCAGAACAAATTAGGCCCCTTTTGCCACTGCGGCTTGGTTGAGCAGGACACTCGTTTGGCTGAACAGGACAGCGCAGCCCGGTGGCGCGCTCAGAACACTTTCAACACCCGCAGGTTCAGGCGTGCCCCTTCCTTGAAACCTTGCTCAACCTGGATGTCCCGACCCAGCTGCGCCTGTAGCTGCAGCGTCGGATCGATGAAGTGAGTGAGCGTAAAGCGCCCGTAGGAGGTGGAAAGGCCGTCGTGCTGGTCAACGCCGTCGACGCGCGTCGCAGCGCCCGTTACATAGCCGGCGCCGACCGCGAACGTGGTGCTTGGCGTCCAGTTGTAGCGCACGGCGGCCTGATATTCGTAGCGGGTGTTTTCTTCAAGCTTCGCACTGGTCCTGCCGTAGTCGTTGTTGGTCGACACCCAGGACACATCCGCAACGGTGTCCAATGCCCATTGGGCTGAGAAGTGGTGGATGTAGGCCGCTTGTAACGTCGCGCGCCAGCGGTTCTCACCCAGGTTCAGGGGGGCATTTTTGTCGTAGCTGCCGACTGGGATGTACAGATACGGAGCCAGGGCGAAAACGTCTTTGTTTGCCGTCGGTAATGTCCATTTAAGCGGGGCGGTGAGGATGGGGTCGCCCACACCGTGGGTGTCGCCCAGCGCCCCCGCATCACCCGAGGCGTTCATGTAGCCGAACGGCAGCAGTACCTGCGGTTCCCAGACAAGAGTGTCCGAGAGGCCGATGGCGTGGATGTAACGGAGGATGCCCACGTCCGAGCTGAGCTTGGCGTTGTCGGCGGTTCTATGCCCGTTCTGATACAGCTGCGAGCGCTCAGCGTGCTGGTAGTAAAACAGCAGGGCATTGGCACCCGCCGGCAGGGGTTCGAAGTCTCCCGGTGCCACCTCAATGGCTTGGCTTTTGACAAACGGCAGCATTCCCAGCACGAGCACGACTCGACTCAACTTCATGATCAAATTCCTGTCAAAAAGTGGCCCCGACCTCATGCGCTAGAGATGAGGGCCAAAAAATAATCGGGACGAATGGGCGGTACGCAGTGTCAGCTTTGCGCGACACCTGCATCACGCAACATGCCGGTCTGCGGATGGCAGTTGATGTACTCAAACAGCTGGCTCTTGGCGTCCGAGACCGACACTTCGTGGTACAGCCGCAACTTCACCAGGCCGGCCGCCACACGGAAGAAGGTGACGAAGATGCGCAGGTGGGTGGGATGGGATTCCGCCCAGCGTTCCAGTTTCTCGACCGAACGCCAGTGGCCGATGTTGTAGCTCATGTCGAGGAAGTTGCCGTCGAGGTCGATGTTGCGTACGAATCGATTGCTGTAGCAGCCCAGGGGCGCACCGTTGTCGCGCAGAAAATCCATCCCGTCCTGCAACGTCGGCAGGATTTCGTCGAGGTACAGTGAGCGCTCGTCAGCCTCGGCGTCAGCCCAATCCTGGCCGGAGCGAATCAGCGCGATGTTGTCATGGCCCATGACGACGACGCGGCCACCTTTGGCCGGGTCTCCCAGCACCACATTCAGTTCGCCGGTGGGGCTCATCCAGTCCGTCTGGGACGTCGGGAAACGATCGCGCATCGAGCCCCAGTAACCGTGCTCTTCGATCTCGCCGCTGGTCTTGTCCATGATCGCGCCGACACCCGGCAACTGCTCCTGGAACGCATACAGGGTTTCGAATTGCTCGGCGCGCGGCGCGGTGATTTCGCGGAAATAACCCAGGCCGTCTTGCAGGCGGTCCGGTGACGCCCACCAGTCATTGACGGGGGCTGATCGCAACCAGCGGCAATAGGCCGCCGCGTCCTTCCAGTAGCCGACGATCATCAGGTTGTCGTAGCCACTGTTGTCCGTGTGATGGGTCAGATCATGGGTCTGCGGGCCGTCGGGCAGGCTGAAGCTGCTGACGATGTCGCGCATGGCCTTAAGGGCACGCTCACGCTGCGCCTCACCGCGAAACTGCACGCCCAGGTAGGCCATCGCCACCTGCTTCAATTGTTCGTCGGCGCGGCCGACCCACATAGGGAAGGGCGGCTGGTAGTCTTCGGGCACACGGCGGGACAACGTCCGTGGGCATCTAAGGTGTTTGTCGATCGCAGATTCCATGGGAGGCTCCTTGTTTTTTTCAGGTTCAGGCTAAGCAGGCTGGACAGGCTGTGAGGTCATAGTCAGGCAGGTGCGAACCGCCTCGCTTTGTTCGCAAGGACAACCGTTTGGTTGGAAAAGACAGGCGCCGGACGCCAGGACTCAGGAGCGCTGAAGGGGGCGATGGGCTTGATTGGGCGTGGTCTGAATTTTGCTTGCCAAGCTCGACTGGCAGCGTGTCGCTGCTTCAAGTCGTTGCATCAAGGTGAGTGCCATGGCTCAGAACAATCACTATTCCACCCTTGCCGTTTCGCAACCGCGTCGCTTCGATTACTGGAAAGAAGTGGTGTGTCGCCATTGTCTTGTGGCCGACAGCAAACCCTCGACCCAGAGCGATTTCAACGGAACGCTGCAGGTCACCGCCATGGGCGCGCTGGATGTCTCCAGGCTGTCATCCCCACTGCACCATTGGGTCCGTTCCGAGCGGCATTTACGCAGTGGCCCCGCAGAAGACCTGTGGCTGGGCTTCACGCTCAATGGGTATGGCGAACTTGAACAAGAGGGGCGCAAGGCCACACTGGGGGCCGGTAATTTGTTCCTTTATGACGCAACCCGGCCGTTCCGGTTCAGCCTGGGGGGGAGCGAAAACCACTTGATGCGCATCCCTCGGCAGTTGTTGACTCAACGCCTGCCGCGTGTGGCGGATTGCACCGCAATGGTGCTGGATGACCGCCGCCCAGGTGTGGTCCCGTTGCGCGAGATGCTGCGCCAGATGGCGAACACGCCGATGCTTCTGCAAGACGAAGGCATTTGCAGTCGTTACTCCAACACGATAATCGACCTGCTCGTGATCAGCCTGGAACTCCAGGACCTGCAGACGACTCACCAGGAGCTGGATCTTTACGCGCGGATAATGACCTACATCCAGCACCACTTGAGCGAACGAGAACTGTCGATCGAACTGATCGCCCAAGCCCACCACGTCTCCACCCGAACAGTGACCCGTGCATTCGCCCGTCACCAGAAAAGCCCGGTCGCAGAGATCTGGAAAGAACGGCTGAACGCCAGCCGGGCGGCCATCGAGTGCGGCCAGGTGCGCAGCGTTTCCCAAGCCGCACTGGACTTCGGGTTTTCCGATTTCTCCCACTTCAGCCACGCTTTTCGCAAGGCGTTTGGTGTTGCGCCTCATACGCTCTTGCCGCGCAACTGACGGGGCCCGCAAAACGGCGGGTTTCATTGGCGTCCTACTCGATAAAATAGATGAGCTGAAACGGTTAAGTTGCTGGCTATCCGTCTGTGGCCTCAGAGATACTTGCTCCCGAAGCGCCAGCAAGGCCTTGCGCTAACAGCCTCCAGGTCATTTTACAGGTGCGTATGAATCCCCCGATCAAACCTCTCAAAAGCAGTGGTTTTTTGCTTGGGTTGTCGTTCTGCCTGGTGCTGAGTCTGAGTGCCACGCTGATGCTGGTCTGGCTTCCCGACCAGACCCCGGCCAACGGTTATGTGGAACTGATCCTGATTGCTCAAACGCTTTTTCTGGGCGTGCTCTGTGCCTCCACGTGCTACTTCCAGAAACAGTCGCAAGCGCAGTTCGACGAATTGATTGCACAGAACGAGCAGATCAGTTTCTTGAACGCCCGCATCACCAACCTGATCAATGTCGCGACCCAGGTGGCGGTCGTCACCACTGACCCCCAGGGTCGGATAAAGCTGTTCAGCGACGGTGCCCAGGCCTTGTTCGGCTTCAGCCGCGCAGAGATGCAGGGGCGAAATAACGTCGAAGTGCTCCATGTTCAGGAATACATCAATAAACGTCGCGCCTGCGCCGACCCGGCGTTTCAAACCCTCACCGACAAACAACTGATCGGCCAGCTCGCCCTTGATGACATGGGCTCCAGCAAAGCCGTGGAGTGGCGTTATCAGCGCAAGGACGGTAGCCAGTTCACCGGTGAGCTGCGCCACGCCCGATTCAGCGACGCGAGCAGTGGCGAGGTCGAACACGTCAGCGTGATCATCGACGTCAGTGAGCGTCTCGAGTTACTTGAGCGGATCCAGCAAAGCAAAGCCCTGTTGGCGCTGTTGACCCAGCGCATCCCCAACGTGCTGTACCAGTACCACATGAGCGCAAAGGGTGAGGGTTACTTTTCGTTTTGCAGCCCTAGCCTTGAACATGTGTTCGAGCTCAAGCCTGAAGCGGTCGTCGGTGTCGAATTCAAGGGCAGCCCGCTGTTCCAGCGCTTGCACCCCGATGACTTGCCATTGATCAGGGCGGTCACGGACACGTCGGTGGAAACCGGCGGCGGCTGGACCTGCGATTTTCGCGTGTTGCTGCCCGTCAAAGGGCTGCGCTGGTTGCGCGGAGAGGCCTACGCCGAGCGCCAGGCGGACGAGACATGCGTTTGGTATGGTTCGTTCAGTGACATCACCGAGCTCAAGGATCGCGAAGAAAAACTGCGAACGCAGGCCATCACCGACGAGTTGACCGGTATCTATAACCGTCGTCACTTTATGAGTTCGCTGGAGCAGTTGGTGGACACCGGCAAGCGTTACGCCGCCGGTTTCTCATTGATCATGCTTGACCTCGATCACTTCAAATCCATCAACGACCGATTCGGCCACGAGGTGGGTGATACGGTACTCAAGCAAACCTGCACCGTGATCCGCCAACGCTTGCGTGCCAGCGATGTGTTTTGCCGGGTCGGCGGTGAAGAGCTGGCCATCCTGTGTCCGTTCACCTCACAGGAAAACGCCGAACAATTGGCCAACGCATTGTGCCAGTCCTTGGCCAATCACGAGATCGCCATCGCCGGCCGCGTTACCGCCAGTTTCGGTGTCGCCACTTGGGCGGCAGGCCTCAGCACCGAAGAGTTGCTGCGCCGTGCCGACCTGGCCAGCTATAGCGCCAAACAGAATGGGCGCAACCGGGTTGTCAGCGCTTAGGGCATAGGTATCTACACAACTTTGGCTCAACGCTGAACGCCCGGCAGATAGGGCTGTTGTGGCGAGCGGGCTTATCCCGCGTTGGGCTGCGTAGCAGCCCCAGTAAAGAAGAACGCGGTGTATCAGACACTCTGTAGAGGCTGGTTTTGGGGCTGCTTCGCAGCCCAACGCGGGCGGTGCATCAGTTAGAGAGTCGTCGGCTCCCGAGCCGTCACGGGAGCAAGCTCCCTCGCCACAGGTTCAGGGCCACGCCAAAGTTGTTTAGATACCTATGGCGCTTAGGGGCGCCATGGAGTACCTGGAGATGTGAGAGACTTGGCCGTCATACCCACCTCAAGGAGCCCGTGCCATTCATGGTGCTGTTCAATCGATTGAGCGCGTTTTCCATCCAGGCGCGCAGGGCACTGGGACTGGTGTGGGAAACCTCACGGCCACTGTTCATGGGGCTGTTGCTGGCGACGATTGTCGCCGGGCTTCTGCCCGCCCTGGCCGCCTGGATTGGTCAGCGCATTGTGGATGCCGTGGTCCACGCCATGCAGGTTCATGCGGCCGGCAGCCAGGCACCCGTGTGGCCAGTGATGCGCTACGTGTTGGCCGAGGCCGGCGTGCTGGCGTTGTTGGCGGCTGCGCAACGGGCGCTGTCGATGCAGCAGTCGCTGTTGCGGGTGAAGTTGGGCGTGAAGGTCAATCTGATGGTCCTGGAGAAAGCCCAGACCCTTTCGCTGCTGCAATTTGAAGACGCTGAGTTCTACGACAAGCTGGTGCGCGTGCGCCAGGGTGCTTCGACGCGCCCGCTGAGCCTGGTGACGAAAGGACTGGGATTGGTGCAGAACCTCATTTCGCTGGTCAGCTTTGCTGTCCTGTTGGTGCACTTTTCGCCGTGGGCCCTGTTGATTCTGGTGGTCGGTGCGTTGCCGGTGTTCTTCGCCGAGACGCATTTTTCTGGCAACGCGTTCCGCCTGTTCCACCGGCGCGCACCGGAGACGCGCCAGCAGAACTACCTGGAATCCTTGCTCTCCCACGAGTCCCATGCCAAGGAGGTCAAGCTGTTTGGCCTGGCACCGCTGTTCCTCCAGCGCTATCGCGACAACGCTCAGCGCTTGTATACGGAGGACCGCGAATTGACGCTGCGCCGCGACGCCTGGGGCTTTGCATTGGGCCTGCTGGGCACCGCAGCGTTTTACCTGGCCTACGCCTGGGTGGTACTCGACACCGTGCGTGGCCAGACGAGCCTCGGCCAGATGACCATGTACATCGTGCTGTTCAAGCAGGGGCAAGCTGCAATCACCGCCAGCCTCAGCGCAATTGCCGGGCTGTACGACGACAGCTTGTTCCTCTCGGACCTGTATGAATACCTTGAAACCCCCGTGATCACGCCGCACGGCCGGCTCACCCAGGGGGCGCGCCCTGGCGATGGCCTGCGCTGCGAGCAGGTCGGGTTCACCTACCCAGGCGCTGAATCTGCCGCGCTGCGCAATATCAGCCTGCACCTGGCACCGGGGAAAAGCCTGGCACTGGTGGGTGAAAACGGCTCCGGCAAGACCAGCCTGATCAAACTGCTGACCCGCCTGTATACCCCGGATGAGGGCCGCATCCTGCTGGATGGCAGCGACCTGCAGGAGTGGGACGAGCACACTCTGCGCCAGCGCATCGGCGTTATTTTCCAGGACTACATCCGCTACCAGATGACCGTCGGCGAGAACCTGGGAGTCGGTGATGTCGACGCCCTGGACGACCAGGCACGCTGGCGCAGCGCTGCCACTCAAGGTGTGGCGGCCGAATTTATCGAGCGCTTGAGCCATACCTATTCAACCCAGTTGGGACGCTGGTTTGCAGGCCAGGAACTGTCCGGTGGGCAGTGGCAGAAAGTGGCCTTGTCGCGGGCGTATATGCGTCAGGATGCCGATCTGCTGATCCTCGATGAACCCACTGCCGCGCTGGATGCCGGGGCTGAAGCGGCAGTGTTCGAGCACTTCCGTGAGCATGCCAGGGGCCGCATGACCCTGCTGATTTCCCACCGTTTTTCCAGTGTGCGCAGTGCCGATCACATTATTGTGTTGGAACGCGGGCAGATGCTGGAGGAGGGCAGCCATACCCAACTGATGGCTGCGGGGGGACGTTATGCCGAGCTGTTCGACGTTCAGGCGCGGGGCTATCGCTAGGAAACCCAGCGCCGCGTACCTTCTCTCTATTTGGCGGGGCCGGATTTGAACACGCCGCTGAGCACAAACGCATAGCGTTCCGGGCGGATAAAGAAGGTGGTGCGGTCGCAGCAGCGACCGTCGGCAAAGTAAGAGGTGCGTTCCATCACCAGCAGCGCGGTGCCGCGTTTGACGTGCAGGGTGCTGGCCAGGCTGGTATCGGCCGTTTGCGCACGAATGGCCAGGTCGGCACGGGTGACGGCCAGGCCGGTGATCGATTCCAGGATCGAGTAGATCGGTTGATGCTCGACGTCCGTCCAGACCACGCCGGCCAATTCGGCCGGTAGATGGCTGCGGCCCAGGGCGATGGGTTCGTCATCCACGAAATGCAGGCGCTCCAGCAGCAGGCAATCGTGGGCTGCTTCAAACAATCCCCTCAAGGCTTCCGGAACGGGCTGCAGCGTGTGGTTGATCACCTGCATGCTCGGTTTGAGCCCTTGCAATAACAACGCTTCATGGAAACTGCGCAACGCATCCAGGCCATGCCGCACCTGTTTCGCGGCGACGAACGTGCCTTTGCCTTGCTTGCGCTCCACCACGCCGTCGTCGCTGAGCTTGCCCACTGCCAGGCGCACGGTGACGCGACTCACGCCAAAGCGCTCACCCAGTTCGGCTTCTGACGGCAGTTTGCCGGTGGGTTCGAAATCGCCGCGCTGTATCTCTTCCAGCAAACGATGGGCGATCTGTTCATAGAGCGAGGTGGTGCTGTCGCGAAGAATGGACGTGGGCACGGTCGGTTTCCAGGGGCCTTGGAGTGGGGCGGTGCGCCTTCACTTCTAAGGTTATAAAAATAGGTTATTGGGACAACTTGTATTAATACGTATTATGTCAGGCATTCCCATTGTAAACGACCTGACGATACTTGCCATGCCCGACTCCTTGCCTTACGCACCGCCGCAAGCCGACGCCCTGACGGTCGATGCCATCAGTTTCAGCTACCCCAACGGGCATCCGGTGTTCAACGCTTTCAGCCTGAACGCCAAGCCGGGCGAATTCGTCGCGATCCTCGGGCCGTCAGGCTGCGGAAAAACCACGCTGCTGAATCTGTTGTCGGGATTTCAGCAACCCCAGAGCGGCCAGATCAGCATCAACCAGAGCGCGGTGCGCCCGGAGCGCTCGGAGTTGGGGTATGTGTTTCAGGCGCCGCAGCTGTTTCCCTGGTTGAGCGCGCTGGAGAACGTGCGTTTCGGCCTGCGGATGACGGCGCAGCTCAGCGAGGATCAACAGCGCGCGCAGGCGTTGCAGTACTTGCGTCTGGTCGGTCTGGAGAGCGCGGCGCAACGCTTGCCCCATCAACTGTCGGGTGGCATGCAGCAGCGCGTCTCCCTGGCTAGGACCTTGGCGTTGGAGCCCAGCGTATTGCTGATGGACGAACCCTTCGCCGCGCTGGATGCGATCAGCCGCAACAGCATGAATGAAGAGACGCTGCGGATCTGGGCCGAGCTGGGGCAGACCGTGCTGTTCATCACCCACGACATCGACGAAGCGGTGTTCCTGGCCGATCGGGTCATCGTGCTCAACATCGCCCCCGGCGGTATCCATAGCGAACTGGATATTGATTTGCCGCGCCCGCGCTCCAACCTGAAAACCCGGCGCCTGCCGGCGTTTCTCGATTACCGCAATGAGCTGATGGAGCGCATTTCCCACGTCATGGGCGCGGCCGAAGCCATCGCTAACCCCACCCGTCAACCCGAGTTAACCGCATGATCAAACGTTCGCTGCTTGCTCTTTCCTTGTCTGTTGCCGCCTTGGCAAGCAGCACAGGTGCCGTGGCCACCGAAGAGAAACCCCTGCGCGTGGGGTATGTGTTCGCCATGGCCAACGCCCCGGCGCTGATCGCCGACAAACAGGGTTACTACCGCGAGGAAGGCTTGAATGTCGACCTCAAGGCTTTGGGCGATGGCCCGGTGATCCAGCAGGCGCTGGCCGCCAATGAGCTGGACGTGGCCTATGTCGGCACGCCGCCGGTGTACCAATGGTTCTCCCGCGGCTTGCAAAGCCGGATTCTGGCCAAGGTCAATTACGGTCAGGCGGCGGTGATTGTCGATGCCAAGAGTCCGATCAACCACCTGGAGCAGCTCAAGGGCAAAAAGCTCGCCGGGGTCAAGAAGGGCAGTGGCATGGACGTGCTGTTGCGCGGCTATGTGCTGAAAGAAAACGCCGGGCTCAACCCGGACAAGGACCTGGACATCATCGACATGCCACCCGGCAACATGAACGCGGCGCTGGAGCGCGGCATCGTCGACGCGGCGTTTTCCTGGGAACCCTTTGTCAGCCAATCGTTGCTGCGCGGGTCGAGCCGGATTCTGCTTGACGTCAACCAGGCGCTGCCGAACTACCCGTGGTACGTGGTGATCGCGCTGCCCAAAACCTTGCAGGAACGCCCGGACGACGTGGTCAAGTTGCTGCGTGCGCACCGCAAGGCCATCGCGTTCCTCAACGAGCATCCCGACGAGTCGAATCGCATCATCGCCGAGGCGTTTAAGCTTGAAGCGGTACAAGGGCCCGACGGCAAGACCATTGCCCCGGAGGCCATCGTCGCCCAGGCGCGCACGCGGTTGGGCTGGTCGGCGGACTTGCAGCCTGCGGACATCCAATTCATCCAGCGCCTGATGAATTATTCCCACGACCTGGGCTTTATCGACACCACGCTCAAGACCGAGCAGATCGTGGATACCGCCTACCTGGAAAAAGCCTCGCGCTGAGTCTGAGCCTGTCATGTCCTTGCCAAAACCGAATTGGGGATGGGCTTCGCTGCCATTCCTGCTGTTGATCTGGATGGCCCTGGCCAGCCGCTTTCCCACCTACATCCTGCCGCAGCCCTGGGATGTGGCGCGCGAAGCCGTGCGTTGGCTCAGCGACAGTTCGCTGTGGCAGCACCTCAGGGCGAGCGTCCTGGAGGAGGTCGGCGGTTTCTGCGCGGCGGTGGTTGTCGCGATTGTGCTGGGCACCGCCGGTGGCTTGTCTTCTCGCTTTCGCGATTTCATCTCGCCGCTCAACAGCCTGTTCATGGCGATCCCACCGATTGCCTGGGCGCCGCTGATCATGATCATTTTCGGCCTGGGTTATGTCTCGATTGTGCTGGTGATTTTCATTGCCGCGATGTTCCCCATGGCGGTGACCATCCAGGAGGGTGTGCAGGGCATTCGCGGCGGCGAAGTCCGTGCGGCACGCACCTTGGGCGCCAATCCCTGGCAATTGCTGGCCCACGTTTACCTGCCAGCCTCATTGCCCTTCGTGACGGCGGCCTTGCGCATCGGGTTCAGCCAGGGCTGGCGGGCACTGGTCGCCGCAGAAATGATCGGCGCCTCCCAGGGCATCGGCTGGATGGTCTCTACCGGCGGGCAGATCGGCAACAGCAGCCAGGTGCTGCTGGGCATCGTGCTGATCGGCCTGATTGCCTGGCTGATGGAGAGTTTTGTGTTCCGGCGCATCGAGCGCCACTACCAAAAATGGCGCGTGCAATAAGCACCGCCTGTTGCCTTCAAACCTTCAGTGGACCACTGCACGAGGTGTCATGTGAGTAACGTTTTCGATCCCCGCGAAGCCGGGCATTACATCGCCCCCCAAGGCCTCTACGAACGCAACAAGAAACGCCCGTTCCTCGGTAGCATCGACTGTGACCGAGACACGCTGATTGCCGGGCAATGGGATGAAATCACCCTGGTCTACGAGGTCGGCGGCAGCGGCCTGGCGGATGGCGCCTGGTTGAAACTGGCGTTCAAGTTCTACTCCGATTGGGCACTGTTCCAGACCTCGAATCCGGCCGGTCCCAACTACGTCAGCGCCGAGTATCAGGCGGGCGAGCTGGTCCCCGGGCAGAGCCAGGCCACCGTGCAGCACTTGAAAGTGCGCTTCGACCAGAAGGGCCACGAACGGCCGTTCCAGAAAGCGATCATCATCGACATCATCGATGGCTACCTGAATCCCGGCGACACAATCACCATCCGTTTGGGCGACCGTCGCCAGGGCGGCGCGGGCACGCGGGTGCAGAGTTTCGTCGAGAAAGACTTCCGTTTCCGGCTGTTTATCGACCCCCTGGGCAGCTCGAAATTTGCCGAGGTGCCAGGCGATCCGTTGCTGAACATCGTGCCGGGACCGGCGCAGAGTGTGCAGTTGATTGTGCCGCGCCTGGTCAGCGCCGGTGAGGCGTTCGACGTGCTGCTGCGGGTGGACGATGCCTGGGGCAACACGTGCCGCAACCTGCCGCTCAACGGTGTGCTGACCCTGGTTGACCCTGAAGGCGGTGCGCGCCAACAAGCGTTTACCCTGGCGAGTGAAGGGTGGGCGACGGTGCGGCTCGAGGGGTTTGACCTCGGGGCGGTGGGCGAGTGGCGTTTGTCCGCCGAGGTGCACGCGCCTGGCGTGCGTGGCGCCCAGGTTTTTGTCACGGTCGACCCGGCCGGCAGCGCATTGCGCCCGCTGTACGCCGACCTGCATGTGCACTCCGATGACACCGTGGGCACCAACGACACGCTCTACAACCTGAGCTACGGCCGCGATGTCGCCGGCCTCGATGTGCTCGGCTACACCGCCAACGACTTCAATATCACCGAGCAACGCTGGGATCAGGCGGTGAAGCTGATTCACGAACTCAACGAGCCCGGCCGCTTCGTCTGCTACCCCGGCACCGAGTGGTGCGGCAACTCCTGCGCGGGCGGCGACCGCAACGTGGTGTTCCTGCATGATCGCAAGCCCGAGTTTCCGTTCGACAACCAAGGGCGCTTGGTGCGCTCCTTTGAGTGGAACGAGTTCACTGCCGGCACCATCAAACCGGGCGCCTGGCCGGTGGACGAGTTGTACGCGGCCTATGCGAAAGACCCGGAAGGCCACCTGATGATGCCCCATGTTGGCGGGCGCCGGTGCAACCTCGACTGGCACCACCCGGAGCTGGAACGCTTGATCGAAGTCGGCTCGGCCTGGGGCCAGTTCCATTGGGTCTACGCCGAAGCCCTTCAGCGTGGCTATCGGGTCGGCGCCGCGGCGAACAGCGATGAGCATCAGGGCCGTTGCGGCGGCGGTGTACCGGCCACGGCCGTGTTTGGCTCTCGCGGTGGGTTGACCGGTGTGGTTGCCGACGCTTTCGACCGAGCGAGTGTGGGCAAGGCTCTTCGCGCGCGTCGCACCTTTGCCACGACGGGCGAGCGTGCATTTGCCAGCCTGCGCCAAGGCCAGCACTTCATGGGTGAGGTCTTCACCGCCGATTCTAATGCGACGCTGGACTATCGATTGCTGGGCGAGGCGGGCTGGGAGCAGGTGGACCTGTTCGATGGCGATAAGCTGATCTGGTCGCGCAATCTGCACCAGGAGCTGGGTTTTTCCGCCCAACGCATCCGGCTGCGCCTCGGGGGCGCGCGCATCAAGGACCGCTATCGCGGCGCCTACTGGACCGGCGAGGTTCGCGTGACGGGAGCGGTCATCAACGGCTTTCGCGCCTTGGGCCTCGATCACCCGGAGCAAACCGTATGGCGCAAGGACGCCACGACCCTGGCCTTTCGCACCGACACCAACGGTGACACCGACAGTATCGAAATCGACCTGTCGCAATTGGCCGGCGCGACGTTGCAGGTCCGCAGCCGCATCGACAACTACATCAAGGTCGGCGATCCGTCCGAACCGCAGCCCTACGTGCATGCGCCGACGGTGCTGATGGAACTGTCCGGCGAGGAACTGCTGGCGCAGTCCCAGGTGATCGAAGAGTTGCCAGGGGCTGAGCTGAAAGTCTCCCTGGAAAGGACCACCGCCGAACCGCTGCCTCGCGAGTTGCAGGGCAAGATCGAGCTGGCACCACTCAATCTGCAACCGGGGCGCGAGCATCCGTTGTTCATCTGCGCACGCCAACGCGACCAGTCTCGGGTCTGGACCTCGGCGCTGTTCCTGACGCTTGCTTAAGGCCGCCGTGGCTGAACCCTGTCCGGGAGAGCGCAAAGAAACCTGTGGCGAGCGGGCTTGTTGTGGCGAGCGGGCTTGTCCCGCGTTGGGGTGCGTAGCAGCCCCAAAACCAGGCGCAGAGGCGTGCCTGATACACCGCATTCGTCTTCATCAGGGGCTGCTACGCACCCCAACGCGGGGCAAGCCCGCTCGCCACAGGTACGGTGTTCTCCCTTAACGGAACGGCATCAGGCAGCAGTGTGGGAGCGTGCCGATAACGCCCGATTCAATTCAGGCATTGCGCCCCGGCTTTGGCCACCTGTGCATCCTGGCCGGACTTGACCCCGGACACACCGACGGCACCGATTACCTGGCCGTCGACGATGATCGGCACGCCGCCTTCGAGGGAGGTCAGCAAGGGCGCTGACAAAAACGCGTAGCGCCCGCCATTGACCATCTCCTCATACCCTTTGGACTCACGCCGACCCAGCGCCGCGGTGCGGGCCTTTTCGATGGCGATGTAGGCACTGACCGGGGCGCAGCCGTCAAGGCGTTCAAGGGCCAGGGGATGGCCGCCGTCATCGACAATCACGATGGTCACGGCCCATTGATTGCTGTGCGCTTCGGTGCGTGCAGCCGCGAGGATTTGGCTGACTTCGGTCTGGCACAGTACGGCTTTGGTTTTCATGGGGATTCTCCAGTACTGGGTGAGGGCAGTGCGGCCTCGACCAGTTCGATCCAGTGCCTGACAGGGGTGCGTCCCGCTCCGTCGAGGTGGGACTGGCAGCCAATATTGGCGGTGACGATGACGTCGGGGTGTGCGCTTTCCAACGCAGTGAGTTTGTTATCGCGCAGTTGTCGCGACAATTCGGGCTGGGTCAGCGAATACGTGCCCGCCGAGCCGCAGCACAGGTGGCTGTCGGGAACAGTGGTCAGGTTGAATCCCAGGCTCGTCAGCATGGCTTCAACGGCACCGCCGAGTTTTTGCGCGTGCTGCAACGTGCACGGGCAGTGGAATGCCAGGCGCTGATCGCCGTGTACGCCGAGCTTATCCAGCGGTTCGCCGCGCAGCACTTCAACCAGGTCCCTGGCCAGGGCACTGACCCTTTTCGCCTTGTCGGCATACGCCGGGTCGGTGCTGAGCAGGTGGCCATAATCCTTGATAAAGGCCCCGCAGCCGCTGGCGGTTTGCACAATGGCCTCGGCACCGCTTTCAATGCTCGGCCACCATGCATCGATGTTGCGGCGGGCACGCTCAAGGCCGGCCGCCTGAGCGTCGAGGTGATAATCCACCGCACCGCAGCAGCCTGCCTCGCGGGTCGGTATGACGCTGATCCCCAGTCGATCCAGCACCCGCGCCGTGGCTGCATTGGTATTGGGTGACAGGCTCGGCTGCACACAGCCCTCAAGCATCAAGACCTGACGGGCGTGGCGCATGGTCGGGCGCGGTTTGACCGGGTAGACGCGGCGCGGCAACTTGGCCTGCAAGGTATTGGGCAACAACGCCCGCAATAGCTGGCCGCTGCCGATCAGCACGTTGAACAGCGCGGGATTGGGGACGACGCTACGCAACCCCTCGCGCAGCAAACGCTGGCCGAGGGGGCGCGGCACTGCCGCGTCGACCACCGCCCGGCCGATGTCGAGCAAGGTGTGATAGTCGACGCCGGAGGGGCAGGTGCTTTCGCAGTTACGGCAAGACAGGCAACGGTCCAGGTGTTCCTGGGTCTTGCGCGTGACTTCATTGCCTTCGAGCACCTGCTTGATCAGGTAGATGCGTCCCCTCGGGCCATCCAACTCATCGCCCAGCAGTTGATAGGTCGGGCAGGTGGCATTGCAAAAACCGCAGTGCACGCAACTGCGCAGGATGCGTTCGGCCTCTTCGGCGCGAGGCAGTCGGCGGGCGTCTTCGCTCAAGGTGGTCTGCATGGTTCAAAGCTCCGCGTACAGGCGACCGGGGTTGAAGATGCCCCGTGGATCGAGTTGCTGCTTCAGATTCCGGTGGTAGCGCATCAACGTGTCGGGCAGCGGTTGGAAGGGACTGTCGATCAGGCCCGGGTGGTAGCAGGTCGCATGCCCGCCGGCTTTTTCGACCACCGAGCGAATGACGCTCGCGTCGGCATCGGATTTGAGCCAGCGCTGGGCGCCACCCCAGTCGATCAATTGCGTACCTGGCAGCGACAATCGGGGCGTGTTATGCGGCAGGGACAGGCGCCAAAGAGGCTGATCCTCAGCGAAGAAACTCAACCGATGTTCGTTCAGGTCTTGCCAGTAGGCAGCGTCCAGCCACTCGCCGCCCAAGCGGTCATGGGCCGCCGCCACCGAGCCTTCGCCCCCTTCGAGTCGCAGGTGCAGGCGCTGGCCATCGTGACACGCAGCGCTGATCGGCAGCGGTTGCTGCCCCCATTCCGCCAGGCGCAGCAAGGCACGGTCGGCGTCCATCGCCAGGCTGATACTCAAGGTTTGCCGTGGTTTGGGCAGGACCTTGAGAGACACTTCGGTCACCACCCCAAGCGCGCCGTAACTGCCGGCCATCAAGCGCGACAGATCGTAGCCGGCGACGTTCTTCATGACCTCGCCGCCGAAGCGCAAATGCTTGCCCTGGCCGGTGATCAGCCGTGTTCCGAGGATGAAATCGCGGACCGACCCTGACCAGGGACGCCGTGGCCCCGAGAGTCCGCAGGCAATCATGCCGCCGACGGTGGCGTGTTCACCGAAGGCGGGCGGTTCGCACGGCAGCATCTGTTGCGAGGCGTCCAGCACTTCTGCCAACTCCGCCAATGGCGTGCCGCAACGGGCGGTGATCACCAGTTCAGTCGGGTCGTAGCTGACGATGCCTCGGTGGGCGCGGGTGTCGAGGACTTCACCGGTGACTGCGCGTCCAAGGAACGCCTTGCTGTTGGCACCCTGGATCCGCAGCGGCGTGGCGTTGGCCAGCGCCTGGTTGACCTGCTCCAGCAGCGCTGCGCTGGCGTCGATAGCGTGTTCGCTGTGCATCAGAATCGCTCCAGCTCGGGGAAGGGCATCTGACCCAGATGAACATGCATGGCGCCAAACTCGGCGCAGCGGTGCAACGTCGGGATGTTCTTGCCTGGGTTGAGCAATCCGCCTGGGTCGAATGCGGCTTTGACGGCGTGGAACACGCTCAGCTCATCACTATTGAACTGCGCGCACATCTGATTGATCTTCTCGCGGCCCACACCATGTTCTCCGGTGATGCTGCCGCCGACCTTCACGCACAATTCGAGGATCTTGCCGCCCAGGGCTTCGGCGCGGTCGAGTTCGCCCGGTTGATTGGCATCGAACAGGATCAGCGGGTGCATGTTGCCGTCGCCGGCGTGAAAGACATTGGCCACGCGCAGCTCGTACTCGGTCGATAACGCCGCGATAGCGTGTAGCACGCCAGGCAGTTCGCGGCGCGGGATCGTGCCGTCCATGCAGTAATAATCCGGGGAGAGGCGGCCCACTGCCGGAAATGCATTCTTGCGCCCGGCCCAGAAACGCACGCGTTCGGCCTCGTCGCGAGCCTGGCGCACTTCGGTGGCGCCGGCTTGTTCCAGCACTTGGCGCACACGGTCGCAGTCAGCGTGGACGTCGGCTTCCACGCCATCGAGTTCACACAAGAGAATCGCTTCGGCGTCCACCGGGTATCCGGCGTGAATGAAGTCCTCGGCGGCGCGAATGGCCAGGTTGTCCATCATCTCCAGGCCGCCCGGGATGATGCCGGCGGCAATGATGTCACCCACCGCACGGCCGGCCTTTTCGACGCAATCGAAGGCTGCCAGCAGCACTTTGGCCGTTTGCGGTTTAGGCAGCAGCTTGACCGTGACCTCGGTGATCACCCCGAGCATGCCTTCGGAGCCGGTAAACAACGCGAGCAGATCGAAGCCCGGAGAGTCGAGGGCCTGGGACCCCAGGCTCAGGTGTTCGCCGTCGACGCTTAGCACGTCGACCTTGAGCAGGTTGTGCACGGTCAAACCGTACTTCAGGCAATGCACGCCACCGGCGTTTTCCGCCACGTTACCGCCGATGGAACAGGCGATCTGCGAGGAAGGATCCGGCGCGTAATACAAGCCAAACGGCGCCGCCGCCTGGGAAATCGCCAGGTTGCGTACCCCCGGTTGAACCCGGGCGGTGCGGGCGGCGGGGTCAATGTGCAGAATATTGTTGAAGCGCGCCATCACCAGCAGCACGCCTTTTTCCAACGGCAGCGCGCCACCGGACAAACCCGTGCCCGCGCCACGAGCGACGACTGGCACCTTCCACTCATGGCAGAGCCGAAGCACGCCCTGGACCTGATCGATGTGGCGCGGCAGCACCACCAGCATGGGCGTGGTGCGATAAGCCGAGAGGCCGTCGCATTCGTACGGCTTGAGCGCTTCGCGCTGGTGCAGGATTTCCAGATCAGGCAACCGAGCCAGCAGGGCGTGCAGCAGCGCATCTTTATCGACGTCAGGCAGGACGCCGTCGACGCGTTCATCGTAGAGAATGTTCATAGTCGGTAGGCGACCCTCAGTTGTTTTTATTCGAGGTCTGTTCCGATGCAGCTGGCTTGCATCATTCGCCTGAGGCGTTTTACTGTCTATGGGTTGGTGGGCTGGTCGAACCAGTTGTTTGATCGTTGTTTTGTTATTTTTTTAAAAAAGAACAGCAAAAACAGTGAATTAGTCTCGTGTTTTAACGGTAGTGAGTCGGGCACGGAAGCTGGTCATACCAGTTGGAGATTGCATGGACAACACAGGAACGGGCCGTAGCCTGCAAGTCGCCGACGTGGTCTGTGAGCGCATCGAGCGGCTGATCGTCGACGGCGTGCTCAAGACCGGGCAACTGTTGCCTTCGGAGCGGCGCTTGACGGAAAAACTCGGCGTTTCGCGTACCGCCCTTCGCGAGGGACTCAAGGTGTTGCGCGCTCGCGGGATTATCAACACCGAGCAAGGCAAGGGTTCATTCGTCGCCGACCTGTCGGGGCCGGGCTTGGCGTCACCGCTGCTGCACCTGTTCAGCTCGCAGCCGCGAACGCTCTACGATTTATTCGAGGTGCGCAGCCTGCTCGAGGGCGAATCCGCCCGCCTGGCGGCCCTGCGTGGCACCGACGCCGATTTTGTCCTGATCACTCGCGCTTATGAGGCATTGCTCGGTGCCAATGGTCATTCATTGGAGGCGTCCGAACATGCGCGGCTCGATCATGCGTTCCACCTGGCGATCTGCGAGGCTTCGCACAACCCGGTGCTGGTGCAGACCTTGCGCTCGCTGACGGACTTGCTGCTCAACACCGTCTTCGCCTCGGTCAACAACCTCTATCACCGTGAACCGCAGAAGCGCCAGATCGACCGCCAACACGCCCGGCTGTATAACGCCGTGACCGGGCGCCTGCCAGAGCAGGCGCGCAAGGCGGCTATCGCGCACATCCAGAGCATCTGCGAAAACCTCAGGGAAATTGAAAGCGAAGAGCAACGGCTGGTTCGGTCCACGTTGCGACTGGAGGGGTGGGTGTGATCCGGATCAAAGTTGCAATCAGCGCTCATTTGCGACGCATACGCGGTGCCACGCCGGTCAGATGCTTACGCACACACGCCCAGGCTTTATGAAGGCTGCTGCGCAGTGACACGGCATCAAGGGTCATGATGCGTAATGAAATCCCGCAATCGTTGGGCAATGCGCTGACACCCAGGTAGCAGTCGGGGTGAGTGGGCAGGGCATTGCGCAAGGCGGTTTTCAGCGCTTCGACAGGCAAACCCTGACCCACGAGCATAAATGTCGCCAGGGTCTGGAAGGCATGGCTGACGCCCGGTAATTGCCGCAGCAGGTCTTGGCCGTTCAGCGCCAGGCGATCACCAGCGAGTAACCGGCCTGCCGGGCAGCGCACTTCCAGGTCGGCGCGGTAGACATCGAAGAGGCCGGCACTGTCTTGAGGGGTGTGCAGGCAAAACGCGTCGCACAGCATCACCCTGGCGCCCGGGTGCAGATTCACCCTCACCTGGCTGTGCAGTTTTGCCTGGGGAAACAGGATCGTCGCCATTGGCAGGTATTCCAGTAATGCTCCGCGTTCGGCGGTGAGGCTGACGACCTGGCGTGCCGATTGTTCGAGCATGCTGTGCGCTACCGTCGCCGCGCCAGTGCTGACATGGACTTGAGTGTCCGGCCCGGCATGCAGGTACATCTGCAAATCCTGCCCTGCGAAAATCCCGCCCGAGCACGACTGCACATACACGGCGGCCATGCCTTTCGGGTCGTCCGGCAGCTTCAGGGTGCGGCCCAAATGAAAGGGATAGCCCACGCGTTGCTCGCTGATATAACTGGCGCCGGACGGCGCTTTGCTGAAGGCAATCCGGGCCTGCACCGGCGCCGATGCCTGGGGCGGGGCAAGCAACGGGCGAAGCAGTTCCTGCGGTGCGTTCATGGTCGGTCAAACAACACGGCACGGCTGATGGCGTCGACTACTGCGTCGACCCCGTCGCCCGTCGCGCAGTTGGTGAACAGCACGGGCCGGCCGTTGCGGGCTTCGGCTGATTCGCGACGCATGCGGGGCAGATCCACGCCCACATAGGGCGCCAGATCATATTTGTTGACCACCAGCAGATCGCAGCTCAACACGCCTGGCCCTCGTTTGCGCGGGATGTCATCGCCGCCGGCAACATCAATCACAAAGATCCAGTAATCCACCAGATCCAACGAGAAGGTCGAGGCCAGGTTATCGCCGCCGGACTCAATCAGGATCAGGTCCAGGTTCTCGAATCGCGTTTCCAGTTCGTCGGCCATTTGCAGGTTCAGTGTCGGGTCTTCACGGATCGCCGTGTGCGGGCAGGCGCCGGTTTCCACCGCGAGCACCCGTAGTGGATCGATCAGGCCGCTGCGCTGCACCCGTTCGGCGTCCTCGCGGGTTGCCAGGTCGTTGGTGATGATCGCCAGTTCGGTGCCGCGCGCGATGAAGCGCGGAATCAGTTGCTCCAGCAGGCGTGTCTTGCCCGAACCGACCGGGCCGCCGATCCCGACGCGCGCGGCGCCGGGGTGGGCTTGCGGCTGGGGTATGGCATTGAGTGCAGTGCTCATTATCAGGTTCCTTTTATAGGCGGTGATCAGCGCAGCATGTAGCGCTGGGCCAAGGGCACTTCGCTGACCGGCTCGCAGGTCAGGCGCTCACCGTCGGCGTACACATCGAAGGTCTGGGGGTCGACGCGAATGTGCGGGCAGGCGTCGTTGTGCAGCATGTCGGACTTGCGCAGCGTGCGGGTGCCGAAGGCCGGCAACAGGGCTTTTTTCAGGCCCAGTTTCTCGGCGGTATTGGCCTCCAGCGCAAGGCGGTTGACGAAATTCACCGACAACGCCTGTTTGGCCTCACCAAAAGGCGCCCCATTGCGGGCGCATGACCAGGGGTTCGCAGGTGTACAGCGAGGCTGCCGAGTCGCCCATCACGCCGTGCACGATAAAGCCGCCCTTGACCACCAGCTCCGGCTTGATGCCAAAAAAGGCCGGGCGCCACAGCACCAGGTCGGCGATCTTGCCCGGCTCCAGCGAGCCGATGTAACTGTCGATGCCGAACACCCGCGCCGCATTGATCGTGTACTTGGCGATGTAACGCTTGATGCGTTCGTTGTCGCCCAATCGGGTTGTTTCCTCCGGTAGACGGCCGCGTTGGTCTTTCATCTTCGAGGCCAGTTGCCAGGTGCGGCAGATCACCTCGTTGATGCGCCCCATGCCCTGGCTGTCGGAGCCGAGGATCGAAATCGCCCCGGTGTCGTGCAGGATGTCTTCGGCGGCGATGGTCTGCGGACGCACTCTGGACTCCGCGAACGCCACGTCTTCCGGCACGTCCGGATTGAGGTGATGGCAGACCATGATCATGTCCAGGTGTTCGTCGAAGGTGTTGACGGTGTACGGATTGGTCGGGTTGGTCGAGGAGGGGATGCAGTTGGCTTTTCCCGCCACGCTGATGATGTCCGGGGCGTGGCCGCCGCCTGCGCCTTCGGTGTGGTACATGTGGATTGTGCGGTCGCCGATGGCGGCCAGGGTGTCTTCGAGAAAACCCGATTCATTCAGGGTGTCGGTGTGCAACTGCACCTGAAAGTCGTATTCATCGGCCACCTTGAGGCAGGTATCGATCACGGCGGGCATCGCGCCCCAGTCCTCGTGGATCTTCAATCCCAGGCAGCCACCGCGCAGTTGGCCGAGCAGCGATTCCGGCTTGCTGGAATTGCCCCTGCCGAGAAAGCCGAAATTGATTGGCCAGGCTTCAGAGGCTTGCAGCATCTTGCCGACGTTCCATTCGCCGCCGCAGTCGATCCCCACGGTAATCGGCCCGAGCGAGCCACCGATCAGCGTCGTCAGGCCCGCCGCCAGCGCGTGGTCGCAGAGTTGCGCGGAGTCGAAATGCACGTGCACGTCGATCCCGCCGGGCGTGACGATCAGGCCTTCCGCGTCGCGCACGGTGGTTGCGACGCCGCAGATCAGCTGCGCATGAACACCGTCCATGACCTGCGGATTGCCGGCCTTGCCGATGGCCACGATCTTGCCGTCCTTGATGCCGATGTCGCCTTTGACGATGCCGATCACCGGGTCGATGATCAGCGCGTTGCAGATCAGCATGTCCAGCGCGCCGTCTGCGCTGTCATGCCCCGGCATCAGGCCCATGCCGTCGCGCAGGGTCTTGCCGCCGCCGTGCAGGCACTCATCGCCGGGCACCGCGTGGTCGAATTCCACCTCGGCCAGCAACGAAGTATCCCCCAGGCGCACGGCGTCGCCGATGGTGGGGCCGTACATCGCGGCGTATTCCTTGCGGGTCATCGTTGCCATGGGTCACGCCCCCTTGAACTGTTGCGCGCGTGCTCGATCGAGCGCGATGGCTTTGCAGGCCGGATCGTGCAGGTTGCCATTGGTCAAACCGCTGAAACCGTGGATGTCCCCCGTGCCGCCGAATTGCACCAGCTGCACTTCGCGCAGCTCCCCCGGTTCAAAACGCACGGCAGTGCCGGCGGGAATGTCCAGGTGCATGCCGAAGGCGGCGGCGCGGGGGAAATCCAGCGCCTTGTTGACTTCGAAAAAGTGGTAGTGACTGCCGATTTGCACCGGCCGGTCGCCGGTATTGATGGCCCGTACGGTGGTCGTGGGGCGACCGCTGTTGAGCTGTATATCGCCCTCGGGCGAGATGATTTCGCCAGGTGTCGGCATGACGGCCAACGGCAGCTGGCCGGGTCGAATCGGCTGATGCACGGTGACCAGTTTGGTGCCATCGGGGAACGTACCTTCCACCTGCAGCACCGGCAGCAGCTCGGCGACGCCGGGCATGACATCGTCAGTGTTGAGGAGCGTCGAGCCGAAACCGATCAACTCGGCCACGCTGCGCCCCTCACGGGCGCCTTCGAGTATTTCATCGGCAATCAGCGCCGAGGCTTCCGGAAAGTTCAGGCGCAGCCCTTTGGCGCGGCGTTTGCGCGAGAGTTCGGCGGCGCTGTACAGCGTCAGCCGCTCAAGTTCGGTGGGCGTCAGCAGCATGTTCAAGCTCCTGTGTCGGCAGCAGGCGTGTTCGTGCCCGTCACCTTAATTGGCGAAAAGACGGAGGTCCTGGGTTTCGTGACGCATCACGGCGATCTCGGCCATGGGCGTGAAGCCGCTGGCGTCCTCGAGAGCGAGCGGGGCCTGAGCCAGCAGTTGCAGGAGCAAGGGCTGGATGTCAGTGAGCACCCGCTGCGCGTCCACATGCCCCATTACACCCAGGCGCACAGCGGCGCTGACCAGTCCGGTGCATAACCCATGGGCGGCGGCGAGTTGGCAGTGCTCGAGTTGCATGCCGAGTTGTTTCCACAGCAGCCCTTGCAGCACCGGCAAATGCCCCGGCGTTGCTCGGGCGAGCACGTGTTGCTGGTAAGCGGCAGCGCCGGGTGTACCGAGCGCGACATGCACGCCGAGCAACGATTGCCCTACGCGACGTGAGCCTTGGCGCAGTTCCTCTGCCAGGGTCAGGGCCTCGATCTGGCTGTCCAGGTCCATCAGCGCGGCGAGGTCAGCCGCTGCATGCCAGGCGGCGCACAAAAACACCCGGTCAAAACTGTTCCAGCGATGGCGCAATTGACCTTCGACGAAGGCTCGCACCTGAACGCTGCGATCATTCGGCAGGCCGCGCTGACGGCGCCTGGCGGGGACGGGGTCGGTCATCGCGGCGCTTTGCCCCAGGCGTGCATCGGCCACCAGCGTTTCCAGGCCCCATGACCAGGCAACCGCACCACCAGGGAAAAAACTGTCGGCCTGTTGCAGCGCCAGCAGGCTGCTGCGCAACTCGGCCGGTGCGGCGTTCATAGGCGCTGCACCCGGCCGTCCGCGAGCATCGGCGCCAGACGTTCGAGGTAATCGGCCTCAGGGCCATTCAGCGGGATCCGTAGCGTAGTGCCTGCAAAGCGCACGGCCCAGTGCATGTTGCCGGCGAAATACCCCAGCTCCAGCGCGGCGGCAGCGTCCCGCGGTTGCAGGTCGAGAACGTGCACGTCCTGCATGTGCACGACGATGGCGCGCTGGCCGTCGAGCATCAGCACCGAGCCGTTACGCAGTTGCTGATGGCGCTGCAGCCGAATCGCACAGTCGGTGCCGCGATCACTGGCCAGGCGCAGGCGATGACGCTGAATGTCGCTGGCCGACAGGCTGAGGGTTTCGACCTGGCCGGCGTGGCTGAGGTCATGCAAACGGTCGGCGAGGGCAGGGTCGCTGGCCTGGCCGAGAATGCGGTCGAGGATCAACATGGTGTGTGCTCCCAGGTCCGGTTTCAGATGGTCAGGTAGCGCAGGATGCGCTCACGGTCGACGGTTTCGCGGACCTCGCTGTGCACGAACTCGCCTTTCTCGATGATCAGGTAACGGTCGGCCACCGCCATCGCAAACGACAGCACCTGTTCGGAGACGATCAGCGAAAACCCGCGTTCTTTTTTCAGCAGGTTCAGGGCCCGGGCGATGTCCTTGATGATCGACGGCTGAATGCCCTCGGTCGGCTCATCCAGGATCAGCACTTTGGGGTTGGAGACCAGCGCGCGGGCAATCGCCAGCTGTTGTTGCTGGCCGCCGGAGAGGTTGCCGCCCTTGCGTCGACGCATTTCGAACAGCACCGGAAAGTACTCGTAGATGTAGTCGGGAATCGGCGCGGCGGGGGCGCCTTGCATGCCCGTGAGGATGTTTTCCTCCACCGTCAGGTACGGAAAAATCATCCGCCCCTGCGGCACAAAGCCCACCCCGGCGGCGACCCGCTCATAGCTCTTGCTGGCGGTGAGTTCCCGGCCCGCCAGCGTGATGCTGCCGCTACGCGCCGGCAGCATGCCCACCAGGCTTCTGAGCAGGGTGGTCTTGCCCATGCCGTTGCGACCCATGATCGCCAGGGATTCGGCCGGTGCGAGGGTCAGGTCGAGGTTGCGCAGCACGTGGCTGTCGCCGTAATACACGTTCAGGTTATTGACGCTCAGCATGCTCAGTGCCCCAGGTAGACGTCGATGACGCGAGGATCGTTTTGCACCTGATCCATCGAGCCGTAGGCCAGGGTCTTGCCCTGGTGCAGGACGGTGACTTTGTCAGCCACTGACTTCACGAACTCCATGTCGTGCTCGATGATCACCATGGCGCGGCCCTTGGCGATGCGCTTGAGCAGGCCGGCGGTCTTTTCCCGCTCGCCTGCACTCATGCCGGCCACCGGCTCGTCCAGCAGTAACAGTTCCGGGCGCTGCATCAGCAGCATGCCGATCTCCAGCCACTGCTTTTGCCCGTGGGACAACAGCCCGGCTTTGCGCCCCAGTTGGTCCTGCAGGAAAATCATCTCGGCGGTCTGCTCGATTTCTGCTTGCAGGGCCGGGTCTTTACGGGCGAACAGGCAGTTGAAAATGCCGCGTTTGCCCGGCGATGAGATGTCGAGGTTCTCGCGCACGGTGAGGTCTTCATACACCGAAGGGTTCTGGAACTTGCGCCCAACGCCCGCGCGGGTGATCTGGTACTCGATCATGTTGGCCAGTTGCAGGTCCTTGAAACGGATGCTGCCGGCGCTCGGGCGGGTTTTGCCGCAGATCATGTCAAGCAGGGTGGTCTTGCCCGCGCCGTTAGGACCGATCACCACGTGCACCTGGTTTTCTTCGACATAGAAATTAAGGCTGTCCACTGCCTTGAATCCGTCGAACGACACCGTGAGGTCTTCGACACTCAGCAACATCCCGCTCATGACTGCACCTCCTGTTTGTTGTGGCCAAGGCGTTGCAGCAAGCCGGCCAGCCCGGTCGGCAAGAACAGCACCACGCCCATGAACAGGAAACCGATGAAGTACTGCCAGAAGTTGACGAAATTTTCCGACAGGTAGGTTTTGGCCACGCCAATCAACAACGTGCCGTACACCGCACCGACCAGCGACAGACGCCCGCCGAGGGCTGCGTAAATGACGATTTCGGTCGAGGGGATGATGCCCACCAGCGACGGCGACGCGAGGCCGACCTGCAGGGTGAACATCACCCCGCCGAGCGCCGAGATCAGCGCCGCCACGGCAAAGATGAACGCTTTGAACAGCGCCGTGTTGTAGCCGGAAAACCGTACGCGGTCCTCACGGTCACGGATCGCCACCACCACCTTGCCCAGCCGGCTGCGCAGGATGAACCCGCACAACGCCACGCAGCCCAGCAGCAACAGGGTGGTGATCAGGTACAGAATCCAGGGCGTTTGAGGCGTTTGCAGGCTCAGGCCAAAGGCGCTCTTGAAGTCGGTCAGGCCGTTGACACCGCCGGTGTAGCCTTGCTGGCCGATGATCATGATCGACATGATCGCCGCCAACGACAGGGTGATGATCGAGAAGTACACACCGCCCACGCGCTTCTTGAAATACGCGTAGCTGAACACAAACGCGAGCAATGCCGGGAGGATGAGGATCGCCGCAAAGGTGAATGTCGCCGACTCGAAAGGCTTCCACCACCAGGGCAGCGCGTCGACGCTGTTCCAGATCATGAAGTCCGGCAACGCCGAGCCGTAGAAGGCGGCGAGTGCACTCGCGGCTTCGTCGTTGGCCGTGGCTTCAAGTTTCAGGTACATCGCCATCATGTAGCTGCCAAGGCCAAAGAAGATGCCCTGGCCCAGGCTGAGTATCCCGCCGTACCCCCAGATCATCACCATGCCCACGGCGCAGAACGCCAGGCTCAGGTATTTGCCGGCCAGGCCCAGGCGAAAGTCGCCCAGGCTCAGGGGCAATATCACCAGCAACAGCAGCGACAGCCAGATCAGGCTGTGGCGTTCGAGCAACGGCAGCAACCCGCCGCGCAGCCGGCGGGTGGTCGGCGTCGAGGTGTTGGAGCGAGTGGGGGGCGTCTCAGTCATGTCGTTCATCTCAGCGTCTCACTTTCGCGGCGAACAAGCCGTTGGGGCGGAAGAACAGCAGCACGATCACCACCAGCAGCGTGATGGCTTTGGCCATGGAACCGGTGGTGAGGTATTCCAGCGAAATCTGCGTCTGGCCGATGGCGAAGGCCGACAGGAAGGTGCCCAGCAAACTCTCCACCCCGCCAAACACCACGACGATGAAGGTGTCGACCAGGTACTGCTGGCCGCTCACCGGGCCGGTCGAGGCCAGCATGGTGAACGAGCTACCAGCGATCCCGGCCAGCCCGCAGCCCAGGGCAAACGTGACCGCATCGACACGGGCGGTGTTAATGCCGGCCGCCCCGGCCATGGCGCGGTTCTGGGTGACCGCGCGAATGCGCAAACCCCAGCGGCTGCGGTACAAAAACACAAACACGGCTCCGGCGATCACCAGTGTCAGGCCGATGATGAAAATCCGATTGAGCGGCAGTTCCAGGCCTTCGCTGATCTTCCACGCGCCTTGCAGCCATTGCACCGTGGGCACGCTGACTTCCTTGGGGCCGAAGACCTGGCGAAACACCTGCTGCAGCACCAGCGACAGGCCCCAGGTCGCCAGGAGCGTGTCGAGCGGGCGGTTGTACATGAAGCGAATAAAGCAGCGCTCGAGCAGGAAACCAAACGCGAAGGTCACGACGAAGGCCACGCCGATGCCGATCACGAAATACCAGCCCATGTAGTCGGGGAAGTAGCGCGCAAACACCACGGACGTGACGTAGGTCATGTACGACCCCATCGCCATCAACTCGCCGTGGGCCATGTTGATTACGCCCATCAGGCCAAACACGATGGTCAGCCCCAGGGCCATCAGCACCAACACCGAGAACAGCGAGAACCCGCTGAAGACCTGCATCACCAAAATATCGAAAGTCATTGCGTCGCTACCTGTCGCTGCACGTTGGCGGACCGCGTGGGCGGGAGAGGGCGCGAGTCAGATCGCGCCCGACCCTGCATCACAGTTTCGGGAAAGGGTTGGGTTCGATGGGCGCGGACTCGTAGATCACGTCAACCTGGCCCTGGGCGTTGAGGGTGCCGATGCGCGCGCGCTTCCACAGGTGGTGGTTGTCCTTGTGGACTTTGACCTCGCCTTCCGGCGCGTCGAGGGTCAGCTCCGAGGACGCGGCGATCACGGCCGGGACGTCAAAACTGCCGGCTTTTTCCACGGCTTTCTTCCACAGGTACACGGCGGTGTAGGCAGCAGCCATCGGGTCGCCGACCACGCGCTTCTCGCCATAGCGGGCCTTGAAGGCGGCGACGAATTTCTCGTTGACCGGGTTTTTCAGGCTCTGGAAGTAGCTCATGCAGGTGAGAAATCCGGTGAGGTTTTCGGCGCCGATGCCGGTGACTTCTTCCTCGGTGACGGCCAGCGCCATCAGCGTCTGGTTGCTGCTGTCGATGCCGGCGGCCTTGAGCTGTTTGTAGAACGCCACGTTTGAGCCACCGACGATGGTCGACAGCACGATGTCGGGCTTGGCGGCCTTGATTTTGTTGATCACCGAGGAGAACTCGATATTGCCCAGGGGCAAGTAATCCTCACCCACGATGGACCCACCCTGCTTGGTCACCGACGCTCGCGCCAGCTTGTTGGTGGTGCGTGGCCAGATGTAGTCCGAGCCCACCAGGTAGACGGTCTTGCCTTTGTTGGCCATCAACCAGCTGACGGCTGCCAGGGTTTGCTGCGAGGCTTCGGCGCCGGTGTAGATGATGGCCGGGGATTTTTCCAGGCCTTCATAGAACGTCGGGTAATACAGCAACGCCTTGTTGCGTTCGAACACCGGCAACACGGCTTTACGCGACGCCGAGGTGAAGGCGCCGAACGTGGCGACGACGTGATCGTTTTCCAACAGCTTGCGCGCCTTTTCGGCGAAGGTCGGCCAATCGCTGGCACCGTCCTCGACGATCGGATCGATGGTCTTGCCGAGCACGCCACCGCTGGCGTTGATTTCGTCGATGGCGAGTTTTTCCGCATCCACCACCGAGGCCTCACTGATGGCCATGGTGCCGGTCAGCGAGTGGATGATGCCGACCTTCACGGTCTCTGCTGCCTGCACCTGGCTGACCAGGGAAAACGGCAACAGGCTGAAGGCGCCCAGCAACAGGGCATGCTTGATCAAACGGCGTTTGTCGTTGTGCATTCACTTCTCTCCAGGAATAAAAAAAGCCCGACATCCCGGCTAAACCAATAGTCGGGAAATCAGGCTTCTTGTGCCGAATCTGGCGGGACAGCTGTGTCCGATCCAGTCGTACGCGAGGTGCTTCCCTACTTGCCAAGGGGGCGTAGGGCAAACAGCTGGCGCGATGTCTCAGGAGAGTTATAGCAAGGGCAGTGCCAATTGCGACCAGGGCGTTTTCCGGGCAGTTGAAGGGGCGTGCGAGTGACGCCTGCATCTATTGCCGTGTGTCGCTGGCCTGCGCTGCTTTGGCGCGAATGCAGGATAAATGCACCAATACCGTGAGCGTGTGAGGGGCATGGGTTGGCTCCAAGGCAAGGATTGAAACCGGCCGGCGCCACGCGTGCAGTTGCCCATTGCGTGTGGCCCACTATCTGCATGAGCGACAGGCAACACCCTCGCAGGGTCCCTTGTCACACGCCCATCCTCGGCAGGTGTGGAAGGCCCCTCGCATGACTGGCCCTGACAGTGTTGTCGCGCCAGCCCCAGGCACAACCCGCCTGAGAGCAGCCGTTGCGTTACACGGCGTCTCGCTCAATCATTTTTTGCGCAGGCCTCCAGACCCCCATCCCTCCACGAGCGGGTGTCTTTTCTCACGTTGAACAAGGTTTATAGGCATGGTTGACCAGTCGATCCGCATAGGCGGTCTGTTTTCCGATACCGGTGTCACGGCGGCTGCCGAGGGCTCGACGATGCGCGGCGCGCAGTTCGCAATTGCGCAGATCAATGCGGCAGGCGGGGTCGATGGTCGCCCGCTGCAGTTGATTACCCGCAACCCCGATTCAACGCCTGCGCTGTACGCCATGCACATCGAATCGCTGATCCGCGAAGAACACCTGCGGTTTTTCTTTGGTTGCTACACCTCGGCTGCACGCAAGGCGGCACTGCCGATTGTCGAGCGCTACGACGCGCTGTTGCTGTACCCGGTGTATTACGAAGGTTTCGAGTACTCGCGCAATATCATCTACACCGGCGCCACACCGAATCACAATGCCTTGCCGCTGGGCAATTACATGCTCGACAACTTTGGCAATCGCGTGTTGATGATCGGTTCCGAATATGTCTACCCGTACGAAACCAATCGCTTGATGAGCGACCTGTTGTACGAGCGTGGCGGCACCAAGCTGGGCGAGTATTACCTGCCGCTGAAAAACGCGCGTCCGGAAGATTTTGCCAAGCTGATGGTCAAGGCCAGGGAGCTCAAGCCCTCGTTTATTTTCTCGACGGTCGTCGGCGAAACCATGGGGCATTTGTACCAGGCTTACGCCGACGCGGGCTTTGACCCGTCGGTGATGCCGATTGCCAGCCTGACGACCAGTGAAACCGACATTCAGCAAATGGGGGTTCACCTGGGCGCAGGGCATATTTCGGCGGCTACGTATTTTCAGTCGGTGGACACGCCGACCAACCGCCAATGCATCGCCCAATACCGCGAGCTGTTTGGTCAACACCAGGTCACTGACCGTTGCTGGGAGGCGGCGTACTTTCAGGTGCATTTGCTGGCCAAGGCGATCGTTCGAGCCGGCAGCACGCAAGTGGAGGATGTGCTGCAAGCCATGCGCGGGCTGGAATTCGAAGCGCCACAAGGACGCATTCGGGTCGATGCCAACAATCACCACACGTACCTGTTTTCGCGGATTGGCCGGGCCAACGTCGAGGGCCAATTCGACATCCTTTACGAGAGCCAGACGGCACTCAAGCCTGACCCTTATGCCATTGCACCCAATTTCAATGAGTGGTCCGGCTCGGTGGGGAGACGTCCATGACCTTGCGCGCCGCCAAGAAACGCCTGCGCAACGACAGCGCGACAGGCATCAAGGACCTGCGCGACGTCAGCGTATTGGTGATGCACCCGGATGACGAGGATGGACGCAACCTGATCGAGCAGTTGCAGCGCATCGGTTGCCAGGTGCGTGTGCAATGGCCGATTCCGGAGCGCTTGAGCGCCGAGGCTGACGTGATCGTGTTGGCGGTGTCGCCGGAAAGCCTGTCGACCAACACGCCATGGCTGTTGCATGCGAGCACGCCGCCGATCATTCCGGTGATTGCCTATGAGAACCCGATCATCGTCGAGGCATTGGTGCAGTTGAACGCTTGCTCTGTCATTCCTTCGCCCGTGAAGTCGTTCGGGTTGCTGACCGCTTTGGCGATCACGCTGAGTCAGTCACGCAAGGCCCGCGAACGGGAACGGCACGTCAAGCGCCTGGAAGGGCGCATGGCGGTCATGCGCACCGTGCAGCAGGCGAAAATAATCCTTATCGAAACCAAGGGCATGTCGGAGACCGATGCCTACAACGCCTTGCGAGATCAAGCCATGGCCAAGCGCGAACCGGTGGAAAAAATTGCCGAGGCGCTGGTCAAGGCCCATGAGTTGTTCCGACAAGCCTGTTCCTGAACAGCCTTTGAGCATCAAGCTTGTGAGGGCTTGATCCTCTTCTGCGTGGACGTTTGCCATACGCCTCACTTGGCAGGTATGGATCACCGCGTGGCGACCGGCGTGGACAATGGAGTCCTCCGGAGCGAGCCGTAACCTGTGCAGTGGGCACGGGCGGCTTGAGTCAATGATCGCCCGATATCGGGTGGTTCTTAACGTCATTTGGAGAACACCATGTCCGTAAAACGCCCCAGCAAAGCCGACTTTCTGATTGCCGCCGAAGACCACGGTTATCACCTGACAGATAGCCAGATGGAGGCCTTCCTCAACCTGGCCGATGAAACGTTGAATTCCTACGAAGCCATCGATGCGCTGTACGCGGCCAACGTCGCGCAACAAGCGCCTGAACGCGAATACAACAAAGCCGCCGAGGCCGACAACCTGCACGGCGCCTGGTACGTGAAAACCCGTATCGCCGGCGCGGCGCAAGGCCCGCTGGCGGGCAAGACGGTGGTCATCAAGGACAACGTGTCGGTGGCTGGCGTGCCCATGGCTAACGGCTCATTGAGCCTGGACGGTTATATCCCGTCCGAAGACGCCACGGTGGTCAAGCGCTTGCTGGCGGCCGGGGCCACGGTGGTGGGCAAGTCGGTGTGTGAAGACTTGTGTTTCTCCGGGGCAAGTTTTACCTCCGCCAGCGGCCCGGTTAAAAACCCCTGGGACCTGACGCGCAATGCCGGCGGCTCGTCCAGCGGCAGCGCGGTGCTGGTGGCGCTAGGTCAAGTCGACATGGCCATCGGCGGCGATCAGGGCGGTTCAATCCGCATGCCGTCGGCCTGGAGCGGCATCGTAGGGCACAAACCGACTTACGGCCTTGTGCCTTACACCGGGGCGTTTCCGATTGAGCGAACCATCGACCATGTGGGCCCGATGGCCAATAACGTGCGCGATGTGGCAGCGATGCTCGACGTCATTGCTGGGGCCGATGGGCTTGATTCCCGGCAGAAGAGTCCGCCTGCGGTCAACTGCCTCGCGACGCTGGACCAGGGCGTTGCCGGCTTGAGAATCGGCGTGCTGCGAGAGGGGTTTGCGATCCCTGGGATGTCTGAGCCGCAGGTGGATGCACTGGTCAAGGCGGCGGTCGCCCAGCTTGAAAGCCTGGGCGCCAGCGTCGGCGAAGCGAGTGCTCCGTGGCACACTGGCGTGGCGCTGGATCTGTGGAACGTGATTGCCACTGACGGCGCCGCGTACCAGATGTTGCAGGGCAATGGTTACGGCATGAACGTCGACGGTTATTACGATCCGGACATCATGAGTTACTTCGGCGAAAAACGCCGCGAACACGCCGATGCGTTGTCCAGCAGCGTGCAAGCGGTCGCGTTGACCGGTCACTACAGCCTGAAAAACCTGCATGGCGCCTACTACGCCAAGGCACGGATGCTGATACCGGAACTGACGCGCCAGTACGACGAGGCATTCAAGGATTTTGACGTGTTGGTGATGCCCACCATGCCTTTCGTAGCCACGCCGTTGACCGCCGCGGATGCGCCCGTCGAGGAGTACGTGCACAGTGCACTGGACATGCTCGCCAATACCGCGCCGTTTGACCTCACGGGGCACCCCGCGACGTCGATCCCGGCGGGGCTTGCGGACGGCTTGCCGGTCGCCATGATGATCGTTGCTCCGCGCTTCCAGGATGCCCTCGCACTGCGCGTTGCCCAGGCCTACGAACACGCCCGTGGCGCATTCCCTAAACCTCCGGCGCTGTAAATAGTTTGCCTGCCCAGGCGCTGGCGAATACGTTCGCTGGCGACTGGGCTGCGTGACTGAACCAGCGGTTATGCATCAGTTTCTTGCGTAAATCTGTCGTCCGCGTTGGGTACGCTGTCACGTTATCCCGTCGATCAAAATATGTGGTTGTCCGCGACTGCACTGCTCAATCCGCGCCTCAACCTGGTACACCTCGCGCAGCATGCGTTCGGTGATCACCTCATGACTCGCGCCGCTGCCCTGTGCGGTGCCGTGTGCAATCACCAATACCTGGTCGGCAAAGCGCAACGCCTGGTTCAGGTCATGCAGGGCAATAAACACGATGACCTGCTGTTTGCGGGCCAGTGCGCCCATGAAGTTCAAGACCTGCACCTGACGATGCATATCGAGGGCGCTGGTGGGCTCGTCCATCAGTAGGATTTCCGGCTCGCGCACCAAGGTCTGGGCGATGGACACCAGTTGCTGCTGGCCGCCGCTGAGTTCGCCGAGGTTGCGAAAGGACAAGTCGCTGATGCCAAGGGCCTCGAGCATTTTGTCCACCCGGTTCAACTCGTCATCGTGGACGGTCCATTGCGGCGACAGTTGCTTGCGGGCCAGGAGCACCGATTCGTAGACCGTCAACCGCGCACTGGCATTCAAGCCCTGGGGCATATAGCAGATGCCCTGCCGGCCCTTTTTCGAGTCCTGCAGGATCACCTGCCCAGGCCCGTCGATCAGCCCGGCCATGCGTTTGAACAGGGTGGACTTGCCCGCCGCATTGGGCCCCACCACCGCGACCACCTGGCCGCCGGTGAACGCGGCCGTGGTAACGCCACGGATGATCGTGCGCTGGCCATAACGGGCACCCAGGTCCTGCAGTTGAATCTTCACCATGAGTTTTTCTTCCCGCTGAGGATCAGAGATATGAAGAACGGCACGCCGATCAGCGAAGTGACCACCCCGATCGGGAAGATCGCGCCCGGGATCAGGGTTTTGCTCACCACTGAACTGGCGGACAGAATCAGTGCGCCGGTCAGCAGCGAGGCCGGCAGGAAGAAGCGCTGGTCCTCGCCGATCAACATTCGCGCAATATGCGGGCCGACCAGCCCGATAAAGCCGATGGTGCCAACAAAGGCCACGGGGAACGAGGCAAGCAGGCTGACCATGATCAGCGTCTGAAAGCGTAGGCTGCGCACGTTGATGCCGAAACTGGCGGCCTTGTCGTCGCCCAATCGCAGTGCGGTCAGGGCCCAGGCGCGTTTGGCAAAGATCGGCAGGGTGATCACGATCACCAGGCAGATCACCCCGAGTTTGGGCCAGGTGGCTTTGGTCAGGCTGCCCATGGTCCAGAACACCACGGCCGCCACGGCTTGCTCGGTGGCGAAAAACTGCACCAGGGCCAACAACGCGTTAAACGTGAACACCAGGGCGATACCCAGCAGCACGATGGTTTCCGCGGTGACCCCACGACGCATGCTCAGGAAGTGAATCAGCAGCGCCGAAAGCATGGCCATGATGAACGCGTTGACCGGCACCATGTACTGCGCCGCCAACGGAAACAGCGCCACACCAAACGCCAGCCCCATGGCCGCACCAAAACTGGCGGCGGCGGAAATGCCCAGGGTGAAGGGGCTGGCCAGCGGGTTGTTGAGGATGGTCTGCATCTGCGCTCCGGCCAGGGACAACGCCGCACCCACGGCAACCGCCATCAGGGCGATGGGCAGGCGGATGTCCCACATCACCACGCGAACCTGCGCCGGCGCACTGTCCGGCGCAAAGAGTGCACCGAGTACTTCATTGAAGCTGTAGCGCGCCGGCCCCAGGGCCAGGTCAAGCAGCACGCTGCACAACAGCAGCAGGGTCAGGCCCGCGAGGATCAGGCGTTTGCGCAGCACCAGGCGCCGGTAGGTGTCGCGTTGAATCACCGCGCTCATGGTTTGAGGCTCACGAAGTAACCCGGCTCATAGGGCACTGGCAGGAATCGTTCGTGCAATTCGCGGAACGAGGCTTCAGGGTCCAGGTCGGTAAACAGTGTCGGATGAAACCATTTGGCCAACTGCTGGATGGCCACGAACTGATACGGGCTGTTGTAGAACTGGTGCCAGATCGCGTGGAACGCCTGGTCATCCTGTGCCTTGATCCCGGCATAGGCCGGGCGCCGGGTGTACCAGGCCAGTTTGCGCCGGGCTTGCGCCATGTCGGCACCGGGGCCCACACCGACCCAATGGCCACCGGGGGCAAAGGCTTCCCAGTTGGCACTGGTGACCACCACCTGTTCCGGATTGGCGACCACCACCTGCTCGGGGTTCAGCTGGCCGAAGGTGCTGGGGATGACGTTTCTGGCGATATTGTTGCCACCGGCCATATCGACGAACAGACCAAAGTTTTCATTGCCGAAACTCAGGCAGCAATCGTCGGTGTAGCCACCGATACGTTCGATGAACACGTTGGGGCGCTTAGGCTGTTGCGCGTTGATCACGTCGGTGACGCGGCGGATCTGCTGGTTGCGAAAGTCGATAAATGCTTCGGCACGCGCTTCTTTGCCGAACAACTGGCCGAACAGGCGCATGGTCGGTTCGGTGTTCTGCATCGGGTGGTTGCGAAAGTCGACGTACACCACCGGAATCCCCAAGGCGTCGAGCTTTTCGATATACCGGGCATCCTCGGTGGCGTGTTGGGCCTCGATATTGAGGATGATCACGTCCGGGCGCTGGGAGATGGCCTGCTCGATATCGAAGGTGCCGTCTTCAAAGCCGCCAAAGGTGGGGATTTTGGCGATGGCGGGAAATTTACGCAGGTAAGCGCCATAGGTGTCCGGGTCGGACTGGATCAGGTCCTTGCGCCAGCCGACGATTCGCTCTATGGGGTTTTGCGTATCCAGCGCGGCAACCAGGTACAACTGACGACCTTCCCCCAGAATGACCCGCCGGACCGGCAGGTGCACCTTGACCTGGCGCCCGAGCAAATCGGTGACGGTGCTGCGCGTTGCCTGCGGCTCGGCCGCCGTTGACGGCAGTGCCCATCCCAACAAACCCGCAAACAGCAGCCCGGCGAAGGCGTGGCTGCGTCGAACAATGGTAACCATGGTTAAAGCCTTTGCAGTGGTCGAGCCGGGTGGCGGTGCAGATAGCCGTGCCGGGCCGAAGGTTTCAGAAATCGACCGTGGTCGACAGTAGAAGGGTGCGTGGCGAGCCTTGAGAGAACGCACCATAGGAGGCGACGCCCGACCAATATTCACGGTCGAACACGTTCTGTACCGTGGCGCGGAAGGTCGTCGGCCGCTGGGCGATGCGCGTGCTGTAGCGCACGCCCATATCGAAGCGGGTCCAGGGGTCCAACTGCTGGGTATTGGCCTGGTTCACGTATTGGCTGGCGGTGTACAACGCGCCGCTGGTCAACGTCAGCCCCTCGACCCAAGGCACGTCCCACTCGGCCCAGAGGTTGGCTTGCACCTTGGGCACTCCCACCGGGGTGTTGCCCCGGTTGGCGGCTACTCCGCTTTTGGTCAGCTGTGCATCCAGCAACGTCACGCCGCCGAGCAGGCGTGTGCCTCGGCCGGCCTCACCGGATACGTTCAACTCCAGGCCCCGGTTGCGCTGTTCGCCTTGTACCGCAAAGGTGGTGCCTGACAGCTCGCCGCTGGGTTTGGTGATCTGGAACAGCGCGAGTGTGGACATGACCGTGCCGTAGTCGAGCTTGACCCCGACCTCATGCTGGCGTGAAACGTAGGGGGCAAAGACCTGGCCTGCGTTCGAGGCCGTGGCGGGGGCGATATCGCCTTTGCTCAAGCCTTCCAGGTAGTTGTAGTAGAGCGACACATGCTCCCACGGCCTGACAACTGCCCCGAACAACGGCGTGGTCTTGCCGTCGTCGTAAGCCGTCGTCACCGCGCCTGCCGCGTTGTAGTTGTTGGAGCGGATGGTCTGTCTGCGCAGGCCGGCAGTCACCTGCAGGCGCTGATCGAGCATCGACAAAGTGTCGGCAACCGCGACGCCGGATAATTCGGTCGCCGAGACTTTTGGCGTGGCAGGCGTTGCAATGTCTACCTCGGGCCGTGAGATAGGGTGGTAAATGTTCGACAGGATCGGCGGGCCTGAGAGGATGCCGCGCGACAACTCATCGCGATAACGCGTGACTTGCAGCGTGGTGCTGTGGCTGATCGGCCCGGTGTCGAAATGCAGGCGGGCACCGGTGTCGACCGTGTAGCGCCGGACCTTGAATTTGTAGTAGCCGGGGATCGACGAGGTGTCGCCGGCGGTGTTGATGATGGTCGGGGTCTGGTCGGACAGGCGTGCCACGTTCGACTGCCCACCGCCGGCATGGGCAAACAGGGTCAGTGCGTCGCTCACGTCATACTCGCCACCCAGCAAGGCCGATTCGTCGCGGGTCTTGGACCAGCCCCAATCCTGGCTGACGTTGGTTCGCCCGTTGGCGGCGTGGGGAATCGGCACCTCGGAAGCGATCAGGAAGGGCCGTGACGCGGCGTCAAATTGCTCTTGCTGGGCGATCAGGTCCAGGCTGGTGCGCAGTCGATCGCCCTGGTAATCCAGGGCGATGGCACTGACTCCGACATCCCGCGATTGCTTGTCGATGACGGTGTCACCCTGCTGCACACGGCCGTTGACGCGCACGCCGAATTGACGGTCTTGGCCAAACCGCCGACTCAGGTCGATGTGGGTGCCCAGTTGCAGGTCCTGGGCATAGGTGGCAGTGACGCGGGTCAGGTCCTCGTCCAGGGAGCGCTTGGGGACCACGTTGATCACGCCGCCGACGGCGCTGTTGGGGGACATGCCGTAGAGGAGGGCGCCGGGGCCTTTGACCACTTCGATGCGTTCGGCGTAGTCGGTGAATACCCGGTAATTGGAGGCCACGCCGTACACCCCGTCGAACGCCAGTTCCCCGAGGTTGCCTTCGCCCACCGGAAAACCACGGATAAAGAATGAATCGACGATACCCCCCGTCTGGCCGGTGGAGCGGACCGAGGAGTCGCGCTCCAGCACGTCGCCCACGGTTGTCGCCTGCTGGTCCTTGATCAATGACGCGGTATAGGTGCTGATGCTGAAGGGCGCGTCCATCACATCCGTATTACCGAGCAGGCCGAGACGCCCGCCCTCGGCCACCTGGCCGCCCGGGTACACCGGCGGCAGGCTATCGGTATGTTGTTGCGCCGCCTCCACGGTGGTGGCCGACAACGTGACCCTGCGCAGGACCAGGGTGTAGCTGCCATCGCTGCGCAACACCATCTCCAGGCCGCTGCCTGCGAGCAAACGCGTGACGGCCTCCTGCGTGGAGAAGGTCCCGCTCAGTTCGGGACTGATCAGCCCCTCGGTGATCGACGGCTGGAACGACAGGGCAATGCCGGCGTCCACGGCAAAGCTTGAGAGCGTAGCGCCGAGCGGGCCGGGGGCAATGTGGTAGGTCTGCACAGCGACCGCGTTCAATTGGGCCGGTTCCCCCGCCAATGCCGGCGCGCGCACAGCACTGGCCAGCAGCAGGCTGAGCACGACGCCGTGCACCATCGGTTTGAACGGACGAGCCGGACGCAGGGGCCGTGCTACGAGCATGAAAGGATGACCCAATGGACGAGAGGAAAAGGCTGTTCCTGTGTTTGCCAGTCGAGATCGAAAAAAGTATCACCCTGGCCACGGTTTATTTTTGCGTGAGCTCAGGCGGGCGACAGGGTGACCCAATAACCGCGCAAATGACTGTTCGCCAGCACGGGGTAGGTGTGCACCAGCATGCTTAAGGTGCGATCGGTATCACTGATCGGAAAGGCCCCGGAAATGCGCAGGTCGGCGATGGCGGGATCACAGCGCAGGAAACCTCGGCGGTAGCGCGTCAGTTCCGCGACGAAATCCGCCAGGCGCATCTTGTCGGCCATCAACATGCCTTGGGTCCATGAACCGATGTAGCGATCGGTCGGCGCCAGGTCACCAAAGGTCTGTGAGGAGAAGTCGGTGCGTTGCCCTGCGTTGACGATCAGCGGTGGGGTCTGGCGGTTATCGGCCAATATCACGCTCACCGCGCCGTCGATTACCGCGAGGTGCGTGCGTGGGCTCACTTCACGTACGGTAAAGCGTGTGCCCAGCGCCTGCATGCGCCCCTGGCGGGTGCTGATCAGGAAAGGGCGGGGCAGAGGGGCTGTGTCCACGGCGGTCTGCACCAGGATTTCGCCTTCGCGCAGGTGAATAAGCCGTTGGCGCTCGTCGAATACGACGTCGATGGCAGTATCGGTATTCAGGGTGATGCGCGAGCCATCGGCCAGGGTCAGTTCGCGGCGCTGGCCAACGTCGGTACGGTAGTCCGCTGACCATTGCTGCGATTGCGCCAGCTTCCAGCTTCCCCAACCCACGGGCATCACCGCCAGCAGGATCGCCAGCTTGCCCAGCGCTGCACGACGTTCCGGGCTGTTTGGTCGGTCCAGGGCCGACATTGCCAGGGACGACGGCAGGCCGCCGAACTTGCTCTGCAGCAATTGTGCACGCGACCAGGCGCGATCCCGCTCCGGGCTGCTGACCTTCCAGCGCTCCCATTCGGCGCGTTCGTGGTCGCTCAGTTCGCGTTCGCTCAAGCGCATCAGCCAGTCGGCGGCTTCTTCGAGTACCTGCGGGTCCAGCGGCGGTTCCTTGCGCAGACCGAGCATTCACTCCACCAGCATCAGGCACTGTACGAAGGCCTGCTTCATGTAACGTTTGACGGTGATCAGCGATACACCCAGCTGCTCGGCGATGTCGTCGTACTTGAGGCCGTTGATCTGCGACAGCAGGAAGGCACGCTTGACCAGCGGCGCCAGGGTATCGAGCATGGCATCGATTTCGTGCAGGGTTTCCAGCACCATGAAGTGCGCTTCGGGCGACGGCGCTTCGTGGGCAGGCACGTTCGCCAGTGCATCCAGGTAGGCGCGTTCCAGTGCCTTGCGCTGGTACCAGTTGACCAGAATGCCCTTGGCCACGCAGCTCAAGTACGCCCGTGGCTGGTCGATCACCGTGACTTGGGAGGCCAGGATCCGGGTGAAGGTGTCCTGGGCCAGATCCGCCGCATCCATGGCGTTACCCAGTTTTCTCTTCAGCGTGGCATACAGCCAGCCGTGATGCCCGCTGTACAGGGCCTCGATGGCGCGCAGGTGATTGAGGTGATTCGCGGAAGAGGTTTCGCTCATGGCGGCAGATTTGTTTGTAATTGAGAAGTATTCCCAATGCTAGTTGACAAACCGACGTGAGCGCAAGCGCGATCATGTCCGGTGATCAGGCGTGTGACATGCGTATCGAGGCGTTAATCAGCGATTGGGCGGCGCGGACACCGACCAGTACCGCAACGCGACCATGGGAATCAGCGCCACTGCATAGGCCAGGCACACGAAAAGATAGGTGTATTGCAGGCCGTAGACCTGGCTCAGCAAGCCACCGATGGAGATGCCGGCAATCGAGGCGAACTGCGCGGTACTTTGGGCAATCCCCAGTACGTAGCCTTGTCGCGAGCTGTCGGCGGTTTTCGAGACCAATGCCATCAGCACGGGGGTGGTCGCTCCCAGCAGGACCCCCCAAATGAAGTAGGCGACGATAAATACCACGGGGCTGCGCGTTACGCCCGCCACGGCAGTCAAGGCGATGCAACCCACGACGATATACGTGATGCGTTGCAGGGTTTCTGCCTGGGAACGATGCTCGAAGTAGCGCGACCATGCCGTTGCCGACAGGATAAAACCCAGCGCCAGCAACCCGTAGCACAGGCCGACGACGGAGTTGCTGACCTTGAACGTCGAGCTTACGTACAGCGAGAACGATGTCTGCGGCAGCATGCGCGCCAGCAGCAGGATCCCCATGACGCACAGCAGTGACAGCAGGGCAGAGCTGCGCCATACGCTGTCGGTGCCTGCGGCCGGCGTGCGGGTGGCCACCGTCGGTTGCTTGGGTACAGGGGGCACATCCGGCAACGTCACGGCGGCGATGACGGTACAGAGTGCGCAGAGCATCGAGGCGACGATGTTGATCCAGAAAAACGTCGCGTAATCGAGGATCAGGCCGCCAACAACCGCACCCAGCAGTGAGCCGACATTGGTCGATATCTGCAGAATCGCAAATAGCCGCGCTCGTCGCGACGGCGCTTCGATACTCACCCCGTAAGCCTGCGCCGGGGCGATATAGCCGGCAAAGGCGCCCTGCAGGAAACGCAGCACCAGGATGACCCAGATGTCGCTGAAAAACGCCAGCCCGAGCTGGGTCAGGGACAACCCCGCGAGTGCGCGGATCATCATCAATTTGTGCCCGTAGCGATCGCCGATACGGCCCCAGAATGCACTGGTCAGCATGATGCCCAGCATCGGCCCGACGTACACGGCGATGCTGGCGAAGCTGAAGACCGACTCCGAGGAGGCCAGCCCGCGCAGGTGCACGGGCCAGAACGGCCCGCTCATTTCCATCGCGCCCATGGAGACCAGTTGGATCGCGAACAGAAGATAAATGAGGATTCTCACACGCGAACCCTGGATGGCACCTGCTTGGGACATGAGTACTCCTTGGTCAGCCACAGGGCCATTTCATGCAAGTGTGGGAGGAACGCGGCTTCCAGTACAACCCTGCGACCGTGCAAAAAAATTAAACGGGAGGGTGATACTTTTTCGCACGTCGACTGGCATTAGGAGTGATTCCCATTTTCTCTCGTTGAAAGGATCCTCTCGTCATGCCTGTTGCCAGTCGGCCCTGCGGTGAACGCGCGTTAACACTTGCCATTCGAACGGCCCTGTTGAATTTCGTCATGGTCGCAGCGGGCGCCAATGCCTGGGCTGAGACACCAACGCCTGCCGTCACGGATGACAGCACGCCCAGCCTGACCCTCGACACCACCACGATCGACGGCCGCTACAACGGCCCGACGGCGCTGCCCGAGGTCCTTTCCGGTGGGCAGGTGGCGCGCGGCGCGCGGCTTGGAATGATGGGCAACAAAGACGTGATGGACACGCCGTTCAGCGTCACCAGCTACACCGCCAAAACCCTTGCCGACCTGCAAACCGTCACCGTAGCCGATGCCCTGGAACGCGACCCTTCGGTGCGCTCCACGGGGCAGACGGGCGGTATCGTCGATTCGTTTTTCATTCGCGGTTTTGCCATCGGCGAAGGCAACCTGGGTGAGCTGGCCTACGACGGTGTGTACGGCGTAGCCCCCAACTACCGGGCTTTTACCGAGTACGCCGAGCGTATCGAAGTGCTCAAGGGGCCGGGCGCCTTGATGTACGGCATCTCGCCCAACAGTGGCGTGGGTGGGGTGATCAATATCGTGCCCAAGCGGCCGTTGGAGGAAGACCTGACCCGGTTTACCGGCAGCTACGCGTCGGACTCCCAGGCGGGTGGGCACCTGGACATCAGTCGGCGTTTTGGTGCGGAAAACCAGTTCGGCGTGCGCTTTAACGGCAGCCTGCAGGGTGGCGACACGGCCGTGGACGACCAGCATCGCGACGTAGGGATCGGTGCGATTGCCCTGGATTACCGTGGCGAGCGGCTACGCCTGAACCTCGACTACATCAGTCAGAAAGAAAGCTTCGAGGGCGCCTCACGCCCGTTCACCATCGCACCGGGCGTTGACGTGCCATCCGCCCCCAATGGCCGCACCAGCCTGCCGCAAAAGTGGGGCTGGTCGGATACCAAGGAACAGTCCGCATTGCTCGGCGGTGAATATGACCTGAGCGACAACCTCACCGTGTTCGCCCATGCAGGCGGCGGCAAGTCGGATGTGAAACGCATGTCCGACCAGGTGCCGCGCATCCTCAATGATGCCGGTGACACCAGCAACGTGCCGGGCTATTACAAATTTAACGTCGACCGTTCTACCGCCGATGTGGGGATGCGTGGACTCTTCGCCACCGGCCCGGTCACCCATACCACTACGCTGATGGCGACCCGTTACCAGGATGAGCTGTCGCGGGGCATCAACAACGGCACGATAATCCTCTCCAATATCTACCACCCGGTGGACACGCCCAAGCAATACATCAACACGCCCAAGGTGCTGCGGATCTCGGAGTCGGAGTTGTCCGGCGTGGCCTTGACCGACACCTTAGGGATGCTCGACGACCGTCTCCAACTAAGCCTGGGTGTGCGCCGGCAGTTTATCGAGTCACGTAACTACAATGCCGCCGGCTCCGTCAGCTCGCGTTACAGCGCCAACGCCACCACGCCGTTGCTGGGTGTGGTGGTCAAGCCTTGGGAGGACGTCTCCCTTTACTACAACTACGTCGAAGGGCTGAGCAAGGGCGACGCGGCACCGGGCACGGCGAGCAACGCCGGGGAAACTTTTGCGCCGTATGAGTCCAAGCAGCACGAACTGGGGGTGAAGTATGAGCACGGCACCTTCATGACCACACTGGCGTTGTTTCAGATCGAGAAACCTGCCGGCGAACTGGGCGCCAATGGCGTGTATTCGGTACAGGCCGAACAGCGCAACCGTGGCCTGGAACTGAGCGTGTTCGGCGAAGTGGCCACCAGCACCCGCTTGATGGGCGGTGTGACCTTCCTCGATGGCGAGCTGACCAAATCGGCGACTGCCGCCAACCAGGGCAACAAGCCGGTCGGCGTGCCCGATATCCAGGCCAATCTGTGGGCGGAATACGACACCCCGTGGCTGGACGGTTTTACCCTCACCGGCGGCGCGATCTACACCGACAGCCAATACGTCAACCAGGCCAACACTCAACAACTCGATTCCTGGACCCGCATTGATGCCGGCGCGCGTTACGCCACCAAAATAGAAGGGCGGCCGACAACCTTCCGCGCCACGGTACAGAACGTGTTCGACCGTGAGTATTGGTCCGGCGTGGCCTCTTATAGTGCGTTTTCCCCGGGGTATCCACGCACCTTGCAACTATCGGCTACCGTCGATTTTTGACGGGTGCCGGTTTGGAGCAGTCATGCACCAGCAATAACCTTCAGGCTTGCTGGTCGCCCGATCATCAATGACCCGAATTCGCCATTGCTCAAAGGTGCGCAGGGGTTTACAGCCCTTGCGCTCTTTGTTGGCGTGGCTGCTCAGGCGATCGTTCTGCGAACAGGCGGCGCCACGGTGTTCTGCGATCATTGCCCTTTGAGAGCGCTTGCCACTGCAGCCGAAAGTGAAGTTGTGGCTCTGCCGATCAGCGTCGAAAGCTGATGGCTGTCATCGAAAAGCGCGTCTTTGGACGCGCTGACATCGTAGCCCGCCAGTGCATGTGCCAGTGGCTCCGGGAGGCCGAAATTGATTAACGCAGCGGCGTAGTCGGTTTCAGGCAAGTTCTTGTAGGGAATGTTCCTACCCGTTTGCCGAGAAACCTCGGCTGCGAGTTCCGATAACGTCCAGGCGCAGTCTCCCGCCAACTCGTAAATCTTCCCTTCTTGATCGTCGCGGGTGAGCACTACGGCAGCCGCCTGGGCGAAATCTTCCCGTGTCGCCGCTGAAATCTTTCCGTCACCTGCGCTGCCGATTAATTCACCGGCCGATAACGCGCCAGCGATAAAGCCGGTGTAGTTCTCGGTATACCAACCATGACGCACTATCGTGAATGCCAATCCCGACGCTTTGAGCTCGGCTTCCGTTTGCCGATGCTCCTCGGCGAGGTCCAATGAAGAGGTATCAGCGTGCAGTACACTTGTATAAACAACGCGCTTCACACCGGCCTGCTTTGCTGCGTTGATGACATTTCGATGCTGCGAAAGTCGCTTGCCTATTTCGCTTGAGGAAATGAGTAGCAGCGTGTCGACTCCGTTGAGCGCCGCGACCAGCGTTTTCGGACTGTCGTAGTCGGCAACACGTGCGTCCACCCCAAGATCACTCGCCTTGTCAGGGTTGCGCACCAGCGCGACTATGTTCGACGCGGGTACTTTTTGCTTGAGTTTCTCGACAACGAGGCGGCCAAGTTGGCCGGTGGCTCCGGTGACGGCGATCATGAGGTGGATCCTTTTACAAAATTTGATAGAGCCGGCAGAATATGGCCTTAGCTAACTTTTCGTAAGTACGCACCTAAAGGTAAGTGAACATGCCGGATTCCGAGTCCTCTGGAGCAACCCCTCCCGCAACATTGGCCAACCGACTGCACAGCGGAGAATTATTCGCCCCGGATTGTCCATCAAGGATCGTGCTCCAACACGTCAGCAGCCGGTGGGGAGTATTAGTATTGGTGGCCTTGCTCGCGGGTACGCATCGCTTCAGCGATCTGCGTCGCAAGATTGGAGGCGTCAGCGAAAAGATGCTTGCGCAGACCCTCCAGTTTTTGGAACTTGATGGCTTCGTTCTACGCAAATCTTATCCGGTTGTGCCACCTCACGTTGAGTACAGCCTCACCCCTATGGGAACTGAGGTAGCCCGCCATGTTGAAGGCCTGGCTGACTGGATCGAAGACAATCTGCCAAGAATTTTGGATGAACAACGCTCTCGACAGGTTTCATAAGGGGCTTCCGAGCCCTGACACGTTAATACAGGAGAGAATAGGAAATTCACTCCGATAGTCAGGCGGTCAGTTGCCGATTCATGGCAACAATGTCCTCGTGGGTGAAATGGCCACCGGGCGTCATGAACTTGGCCATCAGGGCGTCCCGGTTTTGAGGCGCCTTCAACTTATCTGCCGCGCACAAGGCAGACCTCAACTCTGGCAACTTCAGTTCGGTGCAATAGGCAGGTGTACCGGGTTGCTGACGCCATGAGTCTTCAAGGCTACCCGCGGCAAGCGCGGTAAAGCCGGTGTCCTCTACAAGATCTTGCGCGATCGCCTCAGCATTGATGTCATCGCCAGCCACAGGTACGGCTATGCGTGAGGAAGACCCGACCGGTTGGCCGTGGTCGGCAAGCGTTGCTGCGAGGACGGCATTCCAGGCCTTGATCACCGGGCGGCCAATCTGCTCGCTTACCCAAACGCTTTCGGGCTTGCCGTCGTCGACTTCCTGGATCGCCCCGTCTCGCCCCGGATAGTAATTGGAGGTGTCGATGATGACGACCTTCTCGGGAATACGGCTCAATGTTTGCCGCAGATCCGGGTACTACCCGCCTTGTGAAGCCTGAGCGCCAGACCGAGGCCGATGCCCGAGGTGCCGCCAGTAACCGAGCAAGAAATCCTGGACGGGCGCTTAGTCAGGGCACTCGACGAAAGCTGGGATATACCTTTGGAAATTCATCTGACGCGCCCGAAAGCAATCCTCAGTCAATCTGCTGAAGAGTTTTGGAGCAGGGCGGGTAGTGACGCGCAAACTCCCACATGACGACCGCCCAGTGACACGCAATGTCCAAGCGGGTCTTTATCTTTATGTCGGATGACTGAGCGAAGGAGGTTTTCTGGCTCCCGCCGCAGAGTTTAACCAGAGCAGCATTGCGGCGAGAGAGGCGGCGACTATCAGCGTAAGCCACATGATGACCAGCAGGGTGAAAGTGACACTGTTGTTTAACTCACGAAAAATGCCGAAGGCAAAAGCCGTGTACCAAGACACACCCGAAACTGCACCGGACGCAAGAAATAAGGCCGCTCTTTTGCGAGACACGCCAAAGAGCAGGGGGCGACTCACGTCGCGTAGGGCTTCTGGCAGCACAAGCGCGTGGATGATTATTCCGTTGATGGTCAGCACGATCACCACAATGACCTTCGCCCAGAGTTTGGGGTTTTCAAACTTTTCCGGCGACTCCATCGCGTAAAGGGCAAGGAAACCAAGGCCTGAAAGCCACAGTAGGCAGAGTCCAATAGTGACCGCGTCGCTGATGAAGTGAAAGGTGCGTCCGATTTCAACCGGGAGGCTGCCCCGGCGCATCCAACGCAAGATCCAGAGGTCCAGCATCGTGGCTCCACCAAGACCGAAGCACATGCCGAGCAGGTGTATACCGATAAGGAGGGTCAGCACTTTTAGCTGTGGGAGTGGCGCCGGCAATGGAACGCTAAGCGCGAGTGTGTCGGCGAGTAAGTGACCACTGCCGGACAGCGCCAGCAGGCCGCCTAAAACCATGAGAGACGTGCGAATCTTCATTTATTACGGCCTTGGATGAGTGTTTTTAGTTGGGCGCGTGCGCAGTTTATTGACTGGAATAGGCTGATCAAGCGGCTGCTATCTATAGCCTTGCAGCAACCAGGAAGATAAGTTTCGGGTTAAATGAGTCCAGCGACGATAACGCCACATCAGCAGGTAGCACGGGCGTAGCGCCTACTCAGGAAGGGACCGGTGCTTGAGCGTCGATCAGGTTCCGACTCTTGAGCTCCTCCCAAAAGGCTGTTGGGATACCGACCTTCATCGCCTGCACATTGGAAACGATCTGTCCCGGCGAGCGGGCCCCCGGAATGATCGCAGACACTTGCGGATGTGCTGCCGCGAACTGCAGGGCGGCAGTATGAATGTCGATGCCATGTCGTTTGGCAACCGCCATGATTCGCGCGCGCTTTTCCACCGCACCGGCAGGCAGATCCAAGCTGAAGTTATATCGGCTGCGCCCTCCCAGGAATCCATCGTTCAGTGGTGTTCCAACCACAACGCTAGTGCCCTTACGGCTCAACGCCGGAAAGGTGTTGCGCAACGCATCGCCGTGCTCAAGGAGCGAATACTGGCAGGCAAGCAACACGATGTCGGGCGTCGGGTCATCACCGGCCATTGCCTGAACCACAGCATTCGGCGTATTGACTCCGAAGCCCCATGCCTTGATGAGCCCCTCATCACGCATCTTTTCAAGCTCAACCATCGCCCCAGTGCGCGCAATTTGATACGCCGCTTCCCAGCCGCCTTCCAGTTCGGTGTTATCGGGCGAGATGTCATGGATAAAGACGATATCGATACGCGGCAGCCCCAGCCGCTGCAGGCTGTCTTCCACGGAACGACGCGCGCCTGCCGCGGTGTAGTCATACCGGTAGTTGAAGGGCGCGGGGGACTTCCAGATGGCATGGTCCGCGCGCGGGCCACCCGCGGCAGTCAATACACGTCCCACCTTGGTGGAGACCACATAGTCGTTTGGATCTTTGCCGTGCAGAAAGCGGCCGACACGATATTCACTCAAGCCAAACCCGTAGAACGGCGATGTGTCGTACAGTCTTACACCCGCGTCCCAAGCGGCCTGTAGAACCAGGCCTGCCTGCTCGTCGCTGATCGGCGCGAAGATATTGCCAATCTGTGTCCCACCCATGCCAAAGCGTTGAGGCGTCACGTATCGCAGGGTAGGCGAGGGCGAATTGGTGGGCAGGTCCGTGCGCACTGGCCGGCCTTCAGTCCGCATCACGCTCCCGCGCTCCGTCAGTAAAGACGGCGCTGGGGCTGTGGCCGCCGAACTTGCGACACTCGATGCTGGCAGCAACGCGGCTGCAACAGTACCCACTGCCGAGTAAGTAAGAAAATCTCGTCTGTCCATCCAACTTTCCTTTCACGACCGAGGTTTCACGGGATCATCGAAGCCGGTATTCGTACGAGAAGTTAGAACAACCAGGGATAGCTGGGTGACCCTAATACGCCATATTTTTTGCATAATCCTGCCGATACGCTTGTGCTGAGCACACACTCTCAGCAGACTCGAACATTCCGTAAACAGGGGCGCATGTGATGACGAGCGGGTCCTTCTCGCAGTTTGGTTCCGGCCAGCTGCATTCTCTGGTGTTGCGCGATCCCATACAGCCCAACGAACGTCTCCAGGCACTCAGGCGGCTGATCGAAAAAGTCACCCGGCAGATTGGTTTGAACGAGGTCTGCAAAACATCGATTCCCGATCTGGCCTTTTATCGAATGACTGACCTGGGTACGCCCACTTACTGCATTTATGAGCCTTGCGTGGCCATCATTCTGCAGGGGGCGAAGGAGATCACCTTCGGCGAAGAAGCCTGTGAGTTCGGGCAGGGCGCGTTCTTCGTCACGTCGGTCGACATTCCCACACTGGCCCGCACTACCGCCGCCAGCGAGGAAACCCCCTATTTATCCGTCGTGTTGAAGCTCAACCTTTCGATGCTCAGCGAGGTGATCCAGACCTTGGAACCCCCAACGCAGGAAATGGCTACTCAAGCGCGGGGCTTCGTATCCGGTGCGGCGTCGACTGAGCTGCTCGATGCATTCGCTCGACTCGCCACGCTGATCGAGCGGCCGCTGGAAGCAGGTTTGATGTCGGAGCTGATCAAGCGGGAAATATGCGTTCGGCTATTGCTAAGTAGTGCAGGGCAGTGGTTGCGCAGCGTCACGCGCGACGGTTACCGAGACAAGGGCATCGTGAGAGCCATTGAATGGCTGAAACATCACTACGACAAACCGCTGCACGTGGCCGACCTCGCCGAGCTATCAGGAATGGCCAGCTCTACGCTGCATCACAGTTTTCGCAAGCTGACAGGCACCAGCCCCGTTCAGTATCAAAAAGCGTTACGGCTGCAAGCCGCACGCAGCCTGATGTTGACCGATCGGGTAGACGTGAACACCGCCGCGTTGCGAGTCGGCTATGAAAGCGTCGCTCAATTCAGCCGCGAATATGCCCGGCGTTTCGGAGCCCCGCCCTCGAGAGACATCAAGCACGCAAGGGAGCAGGGCGGAATGCTCGACTAGCGGCGCTTCAAAGGGGAATGTGGGTGGTCGACAAGACCTGACGCAACCCCATGAACGATCGAATCTGGCGAACCCCCGGCAGGTAAAGCAATTGCTCCGCGTGGAGCCGGTTGAAGCTGTTGCTGTCCTTGGTTCGTATCAACATGAAGTAGTCGAATTCCCCCGTCACCACATGGCACTCCATGCAGCCGGACACTTTTTGTGCGGCTGCCTCGAATGCGGCAAAGGATTCCGGTGTGGAGCGGTCCAGCACCACGCCGATCAACACCACCATCCCCGCCTCCAGCGCAACATTGTCCAGCAGTGCAACGATGCCTTTGATCAGGCCGACTTGCTTGAGCCTTTCGACGCGCCTGAGGCACGCCGGTGCACTCAACTTCACCTTCTCTGCAAGCGCCACATTGGAGATGGAGGCATCTCGCTGCAGTGTCTTGAGAATGGCGCGGTCGGTTCGATCCAGTGGCTGCGGTATCGGGGCTGATACGCCTGGCTTCTTTCGAGTGTTTATTGCGTTCATGATTGTTTATTCGCAATTAAAGTGTGTTTTGTATTTTAAGTGAGAAATTATAGTTCTTTAAACAATAAAAGTTTGCAACACATCTTTTTAGAAAACTTCTTAATATTGAACTCATCGAAGCCCGCCTGAAACAACCTGGAATGCAACCTTTGCCTTTCGGCCTGGCGCTTTGATGTCCAGTAATCAAGGAGCAGCGTCATGAACCTGAATCGTTTTAAACGTTATCCGTTGACCTTCGGTCCTTCTCCCATCACGCCCTTGAAGCGCCTCAGTGAACACCTGGGGGGCAAGGTCGAGTTGTATGCCAAACGTGAAGACTGCAACAGTGGCCTGGCCTTCGGCGGGAACAAAACGCGCAAGCTCGAATATTTGATTCCCGAAGCGCTCGAGCAAGGCTGCGATACCTTGGTTTCCATCGGCGGCATCCAGTCGAACCAGACTCGCCAGGTGGCCGCCGTTGCCGCTCACCTGGGCATGAAGTGCGTGCTGGTGCAGGAAAACTGGGTGAACTACTCCGATGCGGTGTATGACCGCGTTGGCAATATCGAAATGTCTCGCATCATGGGCGCCGACGTACGACTGGACGCCGCCGGGTTCGACATTGGCATCCGGCCCAGCTGGGAGAAGGCCATGGACGATGTGGTGGCGCGGGGCGGCAAGCCGTTCCCGATACCGGCGGGTTGTTCCGAACACCCCTACGGCGGCCTGGGGTTCGTCGGCTTTGCCGAGGAAGTGCGAGAGCAGGAAAAACAACTGGGTTTCACGTTCGACTACATCGTGGTGTGCTCTGTGACCGGCAGTACCCAGGCCGGCATGGTCGTCGGTTTTGCTGCTGACGGCCGTTCGAAGAACGTTATCGGCATCGATGCCTCGGCCAAGCCAGAGAAAACCAAGGCTCAGATCCTGCGTATCGCCCGGCATACCGCAGAGTTGGTGGAACTGGGCCGTGAGATCACCGAAGACGACGTGGTGCTCGATACACGTTTTGCCTACCCGGAATACGGTTTGCCCAACGACGGCACGTTGGAAGCCATTCGTCTGTGCGCAAGCCTTGAAGGTGTGCTGACCGATCCGGTGTACGAGGGCAAATCCATGCACGGGATGATTGAAATGGTCCGCCGTGGTGAGTTCCCCGAAGGCTCGAAAGTGCTGTATGCGCACCTGGGCGGGGCGCCTGCGCTGAATGCCTACAGCTTCCTGTTCCGCGACGGCTGATTAACGCCAATAGCCTTTCGGCGCGAGCTTGCTCACGAAACGCTGGGGGTGGTCGGCATGAATGTTGAATGTCACCACCCCAGCGTCGGATCACCACCCGGAGCACGCGGCTCCTATCCAACCGTCGGGAGTACCGCCATGCATGCGATAACGCAATCCGCAGTCTGGATCAAGGAGCCTTCGGCGGATGCCGGAGTGGTGATCGTTACCAGCGCCGCGTTGCCTCAATACATGATCGACAAGCTGCACGTGGCGATAGAGGAATGGGACCAGGTGGCTTATCTGGCCGTCAAACACTCCGAGGTGTTGATGCTCGACTGGTTGCGGGTCGGGTCCAGCCCGGAGCAATCCGCTGGGGGCTACGCGTGCCATGCCAGCCAACTGTTGCGCTGCGTCTCCCACGGAAGCTTTTTACTGGATGTCGAAACTGGCACGAATTGCGGCATGACGTGGCTGGGATCTGTTTGCGGTCATCCGTTGCGCGTGGTCGAACTTGGAGGAGTAGCTTCCTCCACTGCGCAGATGGATCAACAGGTGGAGGCGGTGTTGGCGGCGACCCGAAGCCTGGCGAAAAGCGTGTTGCAGGCACGCGGCGTCATTTAACCAAGGACCTGGTCCATTCGACTGTTGGAACAATAAAGGCACCGCTTATGAGCCGAACTGTCGATTGTCGTCCCAACGCAATGAAGTGGATGCGCGAGCCTTCAAGTGGCACGCGCATCGTGGTCATCGTGTGTGGACTTGATAGCGTTCATATTGACTTGATTCATCAAGGGTTCAGCTGTTTTGACAATGTTGCGCTGATCCATGTCGATACGGTGGACACCGTGCCTGGCAAGCTCGTTGATGTGCAAGTGACCGAGAGTGACTGTTCCTTTGTAGTGCTCGGTGAACTTGATGAGCGTTTATTGCATAGTCTCTCCATGGGTAAACGATGCATCTACTCGATAGCGCCGGATGGGGCGGCCGAATGCTCCGTCCTTGCGGCAGTGGAACAGGTAAAAAACTTCGCCCGAGTAAGCCATTCGCGCCAACTTGAAGTGATACCCGACAGCGGTAGGCGCTGCCTGTGAACCTGTAGGATACCCTGACCTCGGCGATGTGTAGAAACCCGTGACCTCAAACGTTATCGCCGACCGCCAGAATGGTCGCCACCAAGGCCAGGGCGCGAGGCACCAGGGTGTCCAGTTCCAGGTATTCACGCTCAGTGTGAACCTTGCCACCCACCGGGCCGAGCCCGCACAGTGTTGGAACGCCCAGGCTGGCGGTGAAGCCGGAGTCGGCGCAACCGCCGGTGAATTCGCCCTCGACGCTGAAACCCAGCGCCAGCGCTTTTTGTTGGTAGAGGTGCAGCAGTCGTTCGCTGTGGCGTGCTTCCATCGGTAGAAAGGTCGTCGCTTCCTTGAGCACGGCGCGGGTGCCAATCAGTTCTTCTTCGGCGACGATGGCCTCGATTGCGCTGAAGATCCGATCCCAGTGCTTGAACTCGATGAAACGCACGTCCAGCCGGGCGCTGGCGCTGGGCGCGACGGTGTTGCTCGACGTACCACCGGATATCAGCCCAACGTTAGTGGTGATGCCAGCCGGGTAATCGGTCAAGGCATGCAGCTTGACGATCTTGCGGGCCAGGGCCTCGATGGCACTGGCCCCGTCGGCATGGTTGACGCCGGCATGCGCCGCGCGGCCGCTGACTTCGATGAGCAGCGTGGCTCCGCCTTTGCGTGCGCTGACCACGTTGCCGCTGGCCCGGCCGGGTTCGGTATTGAGCACGGCGCGGGCGGCACGGGCGGCGTTTTCGATATGGGGTCTGGCACTGCCGGAGCCGATTTCTTCGTCACCGGTGTACAGAACCTGCACCGGATAGGGCAACCGACCGGCGCGCTTGAGTGCCTTGAGGGCGAAGCAATTGAGCACCAGGCCGCCTTTCATGTCGGCGACGCCGGGGCCATAGGCGAGGTTGGCGTCGCGGCTGTAGCCGCGAGTCGTGGTGGTGCCTTTGGGGAAGACTGTGTCGCGATGGCCCAGCAACAGCACCGGTTTTCCAGAATCGCCTGGCACTTCGGCGAGCAGCACGTCGCCAAAACCCTCGACCGGTATGCGCTTGAGCAGGATGCCGTCGGCTTCCAGTTCAGCTGCGAGCAGCGCGCCCACCGCGTCGACACCCGCCTTGTCATAGCTGTTGGAGTCGGTGTCGACGATACGCCGCAGCAGCGCTTCCATGGCTTGGCGCTGGTCAGCCAGCCAGTCCAGGGCCTGTTGTGGAGTGGCGCTCATTGCGCCTGCTCCCGTAACCGATGTTCATGAGCCAGGCGTGCCGCGTCGTTGCCCAGGTCCCAGAACAGCCCGGCCATGATTTGCAGGCTTTCCTTGACCACCGGCGCCAGCAAGTGTTCGTTCGGCGCATGCTGTGAACAGGCTGGGTACGAGTGCGGCACCCACAATGTTGGCAGGCCCAACACGTCCGCGAACACATCGTTGGGCAGCGAGCCACCGAGGTTTGGCAGCAGCGCAGGTTTTTTGCCGGTGGTCTGTGCCAGGGAACTGAGCGCCCAATCGACCCAAGGGCTCTGCGGGTCCAGCCGAGTGGCATGCATCACATCAATGCGGCTTTGCTTGACCTCGACATTGCTGAAACCATGGGCATCCAGGTGGGTGCGTACCGCCGGGATAAAGGTCGTGTAGTCGCTGTTGACCACGAAGCGGATATGGCAGTGCGCGTTAGCCTTGCCGGGAATCGCATGCACAGGGGCGTCAGGGTTGCCGGTCTTGAAGGCGATGACGTCGAGGGTGTTCCAACCGAACACCTTTTCGCTCAGCGAGAGCTGCGGGTTACCCCAATTGGCGTCGATTTCCGGATCGCCCGGTCCGCCGCCGACGTCAATATCGGCCAGTGCCTGTCGAACCGGCTCCGGCAGTGTCTCGGGCATCAGGCCCGCAACTTTCACCCGACCGTGTTCATCGACCATGCTCGCGATGGCATTGGCCAGGATGATGCCGGGATTGGCCAGCAACCCGCCCCAGTTGCCGGAGTGATGGGCGCCCTCACGCAAATTGACCACCAGCTCGAAGTTGAATACCCCGCGCGAGCCAAGAAAAATCGTCGGACGTGACGCCGCCAGGCGCGGGCCGTCCGAGGCGATGAAAATATCCGCCGCAAGCTCTTTGCTGTGCGCGGCACAGAATGCATTCAAGCCCGGCGAGCCTTCTTCTTCGCCCATTTCCAGCAGCAGCTTGACGTTGAAACCCAGCTTGCCATCGCGCGCCTTGAGCGTTTGTTCCAGCGCGGTCAGGTTGATCAGGTGCTGACCTTTGTTATCCGCCGTGCCGCGGCCGTACCAGCGATCGCCTTCGGCAATGACTTGCCACGGCGACAGCCCTTCGCGCCATTGCGCCTCATAGCCGCGCACCACATCACCGTGGCCGTAGCTGAGCACGGTCGGCAGGTCCGGGTGTTCAATGCGCGTGGCGATCATGAAGGGGCCTCGCTCTGCCACCGGGTTGTCATAGATCTTGACGCTGAAGCCCATTGCCTCGACATGGGGGGTGATGAAGTCATTGAGGTAGCGATACAGCTCGGGCTGGCTGTCCGCTGCCTGGCTTTCGGTGTGCAAGGCGACGCTGCGTTCGAGCAGATTGAAAAATGCGCCGTTGTCGAATTGCGCTGTGGTGTTGCTGATAGCCAGTGAACGACTCATGAGTGGACAAGCTCCAGTGTTTGGGCAGAAGTGTCGTGAAGGTGGCAACGCACGTTGCCGCCGATAAGCGAACCATTGGCCGGGTAGGCCGTTTTGCAGGGGGCGAAGCAGCTCGGGCAGCGCGGATGAAAGGCGCAACCGGACGGCGGTGACATGGGGTTGGGGAAGGTGCCGTGCAGGCCGATCTCGGGAATGCCCAGGCGCGGATCGGGCGTGAGCACCGAATCCAGCAAGGCGCGGGTATAAGGGTGACCGGGTTTAGCGAACAACGCTTCGCGCGTGCGTTCTTCGACGATGCGCCCCAGGTACATCACTGCGACCCGGTCGGCGAGGTGTTCGATGACCGCCAGGTTATGGCTGATCAGCAGATAGGTCAGGCCGAATTCGCGCTTGAGGTCCTGCAGCAGATTGAGAATCTGCGCCTGCACCGACACATCCAGCGCGGATGTGGGCTCGTCGCAGATCAACACATCGGGGCGCATGATCAGCGCCCGTGCAATCGCCACCCGCTGGCGTTGCCCGCCGGACAGTTGGCTCGGGTAGCTGTCGATCACCCGCTTGGGCAGGCCGACCACATCAAGCATCTGTTCGGTCTTCCTGCGTCGCTCGGCGGTGCTGCCGATGTCATGCACGATCAGCGGCAGGGTAACGATTTCACGCAGGGTCTTGCGTGGGTTCAGCGAGGAGTACGGGTCCTGGAAAATCGGCTGAATATGCCGGGACATTGCCTTGCGATCAGTCGCCGCCAGGTGTTTGCCATTGACCAGCACATCGCCGCTGGTGGGCGGCAACAGACCGAGCAGCATCTTGGCCAGGGTACTTTTGCCGCAACCGGACTCACCCACCAGGCCGAGGGTTTCGCCGCGCATCAGGCGCAGGGAAACGCCATCCACGGCTTTCAGGGTCGCTGCGGGTTTGAAAAAGCCCGTGTTGATCCGAAACTCGCGGCGGATGTCACACAGCTCCAAAGCGATGTCTTTTTTCATGACCTTGCACGCTCCTGAAGTCGAATCGGTGCCGGGGCCGGTGCGGCGAACAGGCAGCGCGCCATGTGCCCGTCCTGTTCGACTTCGGGGATGTGTTGCGCGCAGGCCGCTATCGCTTGCCCGCAACGGTTGCGGAACGCACACCCTTGCTGTTCGCCGACGAGGCTCGGCACCAGGCCTGGAATCGAACCCAGCGCCTCACCCGGTTTGGTCCGGCCAGGGATTGGAATACTCGCCAGCAGACCCCGGGTGTACGGATGCTGCGGGTTCTCGAACAGTTGCAGGGCAGGGGCGGTTTCGACGATTTCCCCGGCATACATCACGGCGACCCGGTCGGCGATCCGTGCCACCAGCCCAAGGTCGTGGGTGATGAAGATCACCGCCAGGCCGAGTTCTTTCTGAATGTCGCGGATCAAGCGCAGGATCTGCGCTTGAATGGTCACGTCCAGTGCCGTGGTGGGCTCATCAGCGATGATCAGGTCCGGTTCGCACATCAACGCCATGGCGATGATCACCCGCTGGCGCAGGCCGCCGGAAAGCTGATGCGGATACTGATGCAAGCGCTCGGTGGCATTGCTGATTCCGACTTTCTCCAGCATCTGCGCGGCGCGCGCCAGGGCCTCCTTGCGTGAGACCTTGCGATGCTGGGTCAGCACTTCGCTGAGCTGATCGCCAATGCTGTAGGCCGGGTTCAGCGAGGTCATCGGTTCCTGGAAGATCATCGCCAGACGGTTGCCGCGCAGGTCGCACATGCGCCGCTCGCTTTGGCCGAGCATGTCGATGCCGTCCAGCGTCAGCCGGGACGCGCTGCGTTTGGCCTTGCGTGGCAACAGGTCCATCAACGCCAGCGAGGTCAGGGATTTGCCGCAGCCGGACTCCCCGACGATGCACAGCATTTCACCGCGCTCGACTTCAAAATTCAGACCGCGTACGGCATGCAGCATGTCATCCGGCGTCGGGCTGTTGCCCATGGGGATGTCCACGCGCAGGTTTTCCACATGGAGTAGTGCCATGTTTGGTTCCCTCTATCAGTTACGGCGGTCTATCAGTTACGGCCGTCGGGCAGGATCAGATCGCGCAGGCCATCGCCGACCAGGTTGATGCCCAGCACCAGAATCATCAGGGCGACACCGGGAATGGCGATGACCCACGGGGAAAAGAACATGTAGGGCTTGCCTTCCGCGATCATCAAGCCCCAGGACGGCGTTGGCGGTTGTACGCCCACCCCGAGGAATGAGAGGGCCGACTCCAGCAGGATCGCGTGGGCCATTTCCAGCGTCGCGACGACGATCAGTGCGCCGACCAGGTTGGGCAGGATTTCACTGGCCAGAATGCGCAGGGTCGAGCAACCGAGCGCCTGGGCTGACGCCACATATTCAGCATCGCGAATCTGTTGCACCGAGGCCCTGACTACCACCGCGAAGCGATCCCATAACAGGCAGCCGAGCAGCACGATCACCACTTTCAGTGAGCCGCCCATCAGCGAGGCCGAGGCCAGCGCGACCATCACCACCGGCATCGCCAGTCGGGTGGTGATCAGGTAGCTGATAAACGCATCGACCTTGCCGCCGTAGTAGCCCGCCAACAGCCCCATGACCGTGCCGATAAAGCCCGAAATCAGCGCCGCTGCTATGCCGATGAACAGCGAAATACGTGCGCCGTAGAGCAGCCTCGAGAGGTAGTCACGGCCCAGTTTGTCGGTGCCGAGCACGTATTCCCAGGTGCCGTTGGCCATCCATACCGGCGGTTTCATGCGCAGCATGACGTCTTGCGCATAAGGGTCGTAAGGTGCCAGCCACGGCGCGAACAGTGCACCCGCGAAGATGATCAGCAACAACACCGCGCCGATGGCGAAACCACGATGACGCAAGCTCTTGCCAAGTACTCGGCTGAGGCTGCTCGGTGGTGGCAGGTAGTCATTGATCGCGAGGGTAATGGGGGTGCTCATGTAAGCCTCCTAGCGCACGCGAATGCGCGGGTCGAGCAGTGCGTTGAGCACATCGGCCAGCAACGTGAGGATGATGTAGATCACTGCAATCAGCAGGACCACGGCCTGTACCACCGGAAAGTCGTCACGGGCGATGGCGTCCCAGGCAAGTTGCCCGATGCCCTGCAGGGAGAACACGGTTTCGATCACCACCGAGCCGCCCAGCATGAAGCCGAACTCCACCGCCGCCAGCGCGACTACCGGAATCAGGGCGTTGCGCAGTGCATGCTTGAACAACACGCGGGCAGGGCGCAGGCCCTTGGCGCGGGCGGTGCGGATGTAATCGGAACTGAGCACGTCAAGCATGCCGGCGCGGGTCAGGCGCATGATTGCCGGCGTCGCGTAGTAGCCCAAGGCAATGGCCGGCATGACGAAGTGCAGCAGGGTCGCGTTGCCGGACACCGGCAGCCACTTGAGCGTCACCGCGAACACCACGATCAACATCAGCGCAAACCAGAAACTTGGCATCGCCTGACCCAGCACCGCGATGCTCAAGGCCAGTCGGTCAACCCAGGTGTCGCGTTTGACCGCAGCCAACACGCCCAGTGGAATGGCCACCAGCAAGGCGATTCCCAGCGCCATGGCACCTAGCCCCAAAGTAATCGGCAGGCGGCTGGCGACGAGGTTGTAGACCGATTCCTGAAAGAAAAACGAGTTGCCCAGGTCCAGCCGCAGCAAATCGCCCAGCCAGTTGAAGTACTGGGTCGGGAGCGGTTTGTTCAAACCGTACTGCACGCGAATCTGTTCGATCTGTTCGCTGGTGGCTTCCGGTCCGCCAATGGCGGTGGCGAGGTCGCCGGACAGATGTAAAAGAGAAAAGCTGATCACCGACACGGTAATAGCAACGCAAATCGCGATGCCCAGGCGGCGCAGAAGGAATCCAAGCATGGCAAGTTTCCTCATATCCAATGGATGACAAGTGTGAGGACGTGTCCGTGGCGCACGAGAGTCCGTGCGCCAGGTTACGTATTACTTCCACGTGGACTCGACGAAGCGCGGCAGCTCATCCGGGTACGGCGTGAACGCGAGTTCGGCGGTGTAGGCGTAGTTCATCGAGTAGTTGAACAGCGGCGCCCAGTAGGCCTGTTCGCTGATGCGCTGCAAGGCCTTGCGGTAGTTGTCCTTGCGCACTTGCGGGTCGAGGGCATTGTCGGCGGTCTGCAACCAGCCCTGCACTTGTGGGTCCTTGATATTGTCGTCCGGATTGCCCTTGAACCAGGTACCGGCCGACGCCGAGGTGTCGAGGATCGAGAACGAGCCCCAGGCCTGAAACGACATGGGCACCTTGCCGCCACGTTGCTGATCGCGCAGGGCGGCGTACTTCAAGTAGCGCAGCTTGGCGTTGATGCCCACTGCGCGCAGGTTGCCGATGATGGCTTCGACGTAATCACGGTCGCGATAAGCGAAGATTTCTGTCTCGAAACCATTGGGGTAACCGGCTTCGGCAAGCAGCGCCTTGGCCTTGGCGGGGTCATAGTTGTAGACCGTGGCCGCGGTGGTATCGCAACCGAATTGGCCCGGATAACAGGCAACCTGCAAGGGCTTGGCTTCGCCACCGACCAATTGCGTGGCCAGCGCATTGCGGTTGATCGCATGGTTGATGGCCTGGCGCACCTTGAGGTTCTTCATCGGTGAGTTTTCAGTGGAGGTGCCGCGTGCATCAAGAATCAGGAAACCGATGCGCATGGTTTCGCCACTGGTCACGGTCAGGTTCGGCATGCCCTTTAGGTCGACCGCCTGATCCGAGGTCACACGCCAGGTCCAGTCGACACCCTCGGTCATCAACTCGGCCAGGCGGGTTTCTGCATCCGGGATCACGCGGAACTTGAGGTGGCTGATATGTGGCTTGCCTTGCGGGCTGTCCGGGAAGTAGTCCTTGTTGATCTCCATGGTCACGCCTTCGCCGGCCACCACCGACACGGCTTTATACGGCCCGGTGCCGATTGGTTTGCGACTGAATTCGGCCAGGCCGACCTTCTCGAAGTACTGCTTGGGGAACATCGGAACGGCGTTGGACAGGTATTCCAGTGCCGGCGGGAAAGGCTTCTTCAAATACAGGCGGACGCTGTAGTCACCGGTTTTTTCGGCGCTCTTGATCCAGTCTACGTTTTGCACGGTAACGACTTTCGCTTCGGGCGACACCACGTAGTTGAGGGTGAACACCACGTCGTCGGCGGTGAAGGCGTCGCCGTTGTGGAATTTGACGCCTTTGCGCAGCTCAAAGTCGATGGTGGTGTCGTCGACCTGCTTCCAGCTGGTGGCCAGCATGGGTTTGTATTCGCCGCTTTTGGGATCGCGGTAGATCAGGTTGTCCCAGATCAGCCGGCCGAGAATCACGCCTTCGCGTAAATCGTTGTGATAGGGGCTGATGTTTTCAGGCTCGCTGTCGGAAGCGTAAACCAGGGTGTCGTTGGCTTTGCCGGCATGCGCCGGAAAGCTGCTGATAAGGCCCATCAGCGCAAGACTGCAAGCGAAACCTTTGATGCCCATGCCGTCGTCTCCGTTGGCGAGAGTGGTTGAATCAAAGGGCAGCGAATCGCAAATGCGTAAAGGAGGATGAAAAGGTCGGGCACTGTTTTTTTTGGTCTGGACACGAATGTAGGGAAGGGCTATCAATGCCACAAGCACAATATTTCGATACTTCCTTTGCCGAAAAGGCAATCCTTGGGGGCTCCGATGCAGCTGTATGGCGTGCAGTCCACGGCACTGCGCTATTTTCTTGAGGTCGCGCGATGCGGATCGATCAGCGAGGCCTCCGTGCGGCTGAATGTGGCGGCCTCAGCAGTGAGCCGACAAATTTCCAAGCTTGAGTTGGCCCTGGATGCCAGCCTGTTTGAGCGTCGTGCCCGCGGCATGGTGCTCAGCGAGGCGGGCGCGCGACTGGCGGCGTATGCGCGCAAGTCGCAGCTTGAGGCCGAGCAGGTGGTGCTGGAAATTACCGAGTTGCATGGCCTGAAGCGGGGCCATGTGCATGTTGCCTGCTCGGAGGGATTTGCACTGGAATACATGCCCAGGAGCATCAGCGCGTTCAGGCGTGAGTACCAGGGCATTCATTTCACGCTGGAGGTCTGTGCGCCCGCTGAAGCGACCGAGAAGGTTCGCTCCGGTGAAGCCGATCTGGCGATGACGTTCAGCCTGACGCCGCAAAAGGAAATCAAGGTCGAACATGTCTTGAGCGGGGCGATTTTTGCCGTGGTCTCCAACGCCCATCCCTTGGCCGGGCGTCAATCTGTCAACCTCGCCGAGTTGCAACCCTGGCCCATTGCATTACCCAAGGCTGACACTACGATACGGCAACTCTTCGATATCTGTTGCGGTGTACAGGGGTTGTTGTTCGATCCGGTCTTGACCACTAATTACGTTGCCGCGCTCTACAGTTTCGTCCGAGAAGAGGGCGGCATCAGCCTGGCCAGCGAAATGACCTTGCACAAACAGGTGGCGGACAAGCAGTTGCAATGCTTGCCGATCCTTGATGAAGGCATGCAGGCACGACGTATCGAACTGCAAAGCATGGCGGGGCGCAATCTACCGGCGGCGGTTTCTGCGTTCAGGGATTTTCTGATCGCTGAGCTGACGAAGGCGAAGCGGCGTTGAAAAGATGAGGGTACTCGCTGTTTATCATTGCAAGTTGGTGACGAAATTATAAAGCGGTCACCCGTTGTCAAGGGCTTTTCGGATGCGTAAGCTAGCCGCATGAACAAGACCTCCATAGCTTCCCCCAGCACCCGTGGCCCAGCCGATCATGAGATCCGGGACCAGATTGTCGCAGCGGCCAATCAGCACTTCAGTCAATACGGCTACAGCAAAACCACGGTCTCCGACCTGGCCAAAGCGATCGGGTTTTCCAAGGCGTACATCTACAAGTTCTTTGATTCCAAGCAGGCAATTGGTGAGGCTATCTGTGCCAATTGCCTGGCGGAAATCATTGCCGCAGTAGAGCAAGCCATCAATGTAGAGGACATCTCGCCGACCGAACGTTTTCGCCGCCTGGTGAAAACGCTGATCGCTACCGGGGTGAATTTGTTCTTCAGTGACCGCAAGCTCTATGACATCGCCGCATTTGCAGCGTCTGAGAGCTGGCCCAGCACACTGAAATATGATGCGCAGGTCAGGCAGTTCGTGTTGCAGATCGTGCGCGAAGGACGAGAACTCGGTGAATTTGAACGCAAGACACCGTTGGACGAAACGGTCGATGCGATCCACCTTGCGCTTCGCCCTTTCGTCAATCCGTTGCTTTTGCAATACAACCTTGACTTCGTCGAGCTGGCTCCAGTCCTCACCTCCAATCTCATTCTGCGTAGCTTGATGCCGTGAGCCGACGCTGATCAGCTCTATCACTGCGCCAATGTGTCCCTGTAAGTTCGGCTTCATCTGTCGAGATTGTGACTATTGTGGTAAATGGTCACATGAATAAATGTGGCGTATCCATCCTTGAGGGATCGCCATGCCATCAGCCACTCTCAAATGGATTCGGATTCGGTGGTGTGAATGCGAGTGTATTCATCGCCTGTCAGCGTCAAAAGTGCACCTCCTTGCCGAGCTGAAGCGTAGGCCGCGTCCATGACCTGCATGATTGCCTCGGCGTCGCGTAATGACGCAATTGGCACCCATGAACGATCAGTTTAAAACTGAAGGTTTTCGCGCATTTTAATCCTTGTCATATGGGATCAGCGCTTAGGCACTTACGGAGAGAGGCTTTCCAGCGGGTGAATGGCCCAGAAACAGGTTGACTAAAACACCAATGATATTTTGATACGTGATTTCGCTACGCTCACTGAGGTGGCCATGCGTTTTGACCAATGCTTTGAGCTCATCCCGCTCTAGTCCGATCGCTTGAAGATCTCTCAAAAAATCTTGATGGTGCTGCTGTAGCGTGTTCAGCTCTCGCAGGATGACGTCCCGATCAGCTTTAAGTGCAAGGAACGTTCCTAGGCTGACTTTTTCATGAGCATCCCTGCCGGGCTCAAACAGAAAGCTAGGCTTTTGGTCGGGATAGTGAATCTGCATCCAGTGGCGCAAATCAGAGTGGCGTATGGTTAATTGATAAGGTTCTACGTAACTCCCCATAGGAACCGAAATACCGAGACAGCCATAAGGCAGCTCTTCGTTACGCACCGCGTCGTAGATTTTTTCTGTAGTTGCGCGCAGGCACGGCCACTGTGGGAAAAGTTTGCCAAGTTTCTCTGGGCAGACCTCAGTAGCTTGTACTATTTGTGTTTCGTGACGAATGAGGTTGCACCAACGTAATGCTGCGTCGATGGGCCTATAGAAGGTTTTAGTTTGTGGATTGAAAATATACACAGACATATGCGGACAGACCTCCATTTCTGATGGACAGGCCTCCCGTGAAGTATCTCTACGTCAGCCAGGCTGATGGCAGCAGCTGTTCTTCTGGACTCGTCACTCGGTTGAGGTCACTCCATCTACCTATTGATTCATTGTTTTCCCTTGGTACGAAGCTAGCTGTTTACCTCGCCCACTCACCACCAGAGAGGTATGCGGATATTGGCAAAGTGGCGTAGGTCAATCACAGACCGTAGATGTTTGGTAAGGTTCAAAAAGTAAAATTGGTGTTTGATCAGTAACAGGGTGTGGACATCGTCGCAGATCTTTTCCAGTAGGCCCGCAACTGTGCCTTTTTGCGGGCGTTCATTTCGTCGGACGGCTCGCCGAGAACCAGCGAGGATGGCTCGGTGGCCAGGGCTCGGGCGATTTCAGGCGCAGTTGGTTGGCTGTAGGCGAAGCTGTCGACGCGATAATCGGTGAATGACGCAACGCCCGTATATTTCAACAAGCGGTAGGCGATTCACCTGTGTGCGCTTCTTCTTCTCGGGCCTTGCGATGACAGCTCAAGAACGCCCACAGACCGTTGCCAGGAGCGCATACGGCACCGACCGTGACATTTTCCGGGTCCCTTCTGGCATTGAATAGGCGAATGTTCTGAAAGGTTCGGACGACACCAGCCTGGGCCACCTGATGTACCGTGAACAGTGATGGTGGGTAAACAGCTGGGCATCACACCTTGCGTGCATGTGACGACCTTGAGCAGCAGGCCAGTCGACTTAAGCATCTGGTGGACAGCTTCGGTACTTAAGTTGAAGGCATCGAAAGATGTCGATTATTTACAGATTTTACTGCTTAGCGGCGGTCTTGATTTCGGGCGAAAAGATTACGGATTTTTAGCTAACGAGGCGACGACCTGTAGTGGCCGTCGCAAGAGTATTAGAATGGATGCAGTCGCCTCTCGCTACGTATCCGGCGTACTGCCGTGGTCACATCGGCTTAGAAGGAAAGGCTGGATTACGGTGCATTCTTATCTCAGATATTTTGCTTCCAGATTGCGCATTTGCGTATCGCCTTGCAGGGCGATGATATCTTTGACCGAGGGCAGGGCCTCATCCACATTCTGGATACCTCCTTGCGCTCTAATCTTTGCGAACACGTCGCGCATTGCGCCGACGGCAGCTTTTCCTGATTAGTAAGCCTAGGTAAGTGTCCTTCGACGGCCGACGCAGGGTTCTGGATATCCTCGGTAGGCGTTTTAAATTACTCCGTCTATGACAAACCCTCGATAGATTGCACCCTTGAGCCTGTGTCCAACGATGGACTGATACGCGTCGCCGTGATACCAGGCCGTGGCTTCGTCGAATGTCGGGAAGGAGAAAAGTACAACGCCTTCTGGTAAGTCCCCTTCAAACGCCTCAATCCGTTGATAGGCTGAAAGCACCGTGGACTGCAGGCCGGCAAGAGCAATGGTGGCTTTTTGTGCATAGATATCAAGCTCATGCTGATCGAGCGTTTTCTCTCGGATGAAGATTACATAAGCAGTCATGATCGGCCCCTAAGTTATCGTTGACTGGGTGGTCATCACCTTAGTGGCTGATAACGACCTTGCCGAAGACGTCGCGTGTCATGAGTTTTTCGTACGCCCGCTTGGCGTCCCCAAACTCAAAACGACTGTCGATTACAGGGCTGATTCCATGCGCGGCGATGCCTGCGATCAAATCTTCCAGATCTTGTCGACTGCCCAGGGCGATAGGCTGGTATCGTGCCTGGCTCATGAACATGGACATGAAGTCGACGCTGCCTTCCAAGCCCGCGAGTACTCCAACCATCGAAACCTGGCCACCTACCGCAATGGCCTTGACCGATTCCTGGAAAGTGCCCGGGCCACCCACCTCAACGATGCGATTGACGCCATTGCCGTTGGTAAGCGCCCGGACCTGTTGCGACCATGCGGGATGGGTTTTGTAGTTTATGATTTCGTCTACGCCCAGCAGCTTGAGCTGTTCGGACTTCTCATCGCTGGATGTGGTGGCAATGACGCGCGCGCCCAACGCTTTCGCAAATTGGATGGCGAACAGCGAGACGCCTCCCGTTCCCTGTGTCAGTACCGTGTCGCCTGCGCTTACTCCTTTGACCGCAGACCACGCAGTGACCGCAGCACATGGTAGGGTAGCGGCCTCTTCAAAGCTCAGACTGCCAGGAATATGTGCCAGAGCGTTTTCTGGTGTGACGCGGTAATCTGCCAGCCAGCCGTCGACATCATATGAGTACTGGGAATATTTTCCGGTGAACGGCCCGTCGATCCATTCAGGGAAGAATGAGTTCACGACTCGATCCCCAGTGACGAAGCGAGTCACTCCCTCGCCAACGGCGACCACCTCACCAGCACCATCGGAAAGAGGGATGGTGCCCGATGGTACTGGCGCTGTGTAGTGTCCTTGCAGAATGAGGATGTCTCGGAAATTCAATGAGGAGGCGCGTACGCGGACGACGACTTCGCCTGAGGCCGGAGTCGGAATCGCTATGGCACCGTTGACAAGGCCATCGAGCCCGCCAAATTTTTCGAGGTGATAGGCGCGGTTTTGTTTGGTTTCAGCATTCATGGAGCAAGCCTTTCTAGGGAGGTGGTACGTTATTTTCCCCTTGAATGCCGTGGTTGATAATCCACTGCCACCTACTCATACTGTTTAGATGAACTACACAATTGGACGCGGTGAGTTAGATGGGGTTCTCGTGTTCTTGGCGGTCGCCGAGGAGCGCGGCTTCAGGGCGGCTGCGCGCCGCCTTGGCATTACACCATCAGCTGTTAGTCAGGCGATACGCGTATTCGAGCAGCGAGTGGGAGTGCCACTGCTGGCACGAACTACCAGAAGCGTCGGACTGACTGAGGCTGGAGAAAGACTGCTGCTTCAAGTGCGGCCTGCTGCTCAGCAGGTACTTCTGGGAATTGAGTCCGCGCGTAACTTCGGTGAGTCTGTAACCGGGCTGCTTCGAATCAGTGTTCCCAGGGCAAGTGTTCCTATGCTGACAGAACGCTTCGTGCCTGGGTTCCTCAGCGCGAACCCGGGAATACAGCTTGAATTTGTCGGTGATGATCACCTGGTGGACATCATTGATGAAGGTTGCGATGCCGGAGTACGACCGCGTTCCTATGTACACGCTGATATGGTTGCGGTACCTCTGACCGCTGAAGAACCCAGCATTGTTGTCGGCTCACCGTCCCTGATTGCGCGCTATGCGCGGCCGCTGCTACCTGATGATATCTTAAGTCTGCCGTGCATCACCTATCGGCAGGCGGGTATTGTGCTGGACAGCTGGACATTCAGCGTCTCGGGCGAAAGACACGTAGTGCGCGTTCGTGGTCCGTTGATACTGGATGATGTGGCCGCTTGTATTCACGCCGCGGAGCGAGGGGTCGGATTGTTCATGCTTCCGCGATCTCTCGTTGCGCGCAATATCCACGCTGGAACACTTGAAGTCTTACTCGAAAGCTTCTCGGTGACCTTTCCCGGATTGGCGCTTTATTATCCCAGTCGGCGAAATGTGCTGCCCAAACTTCGCGCATTCATCGACTATGTTTTAGTCGATAGACATTGAAAAGGGCATTGCAGTTGCTCGGTATGCGGGCCAGGAAGTGAAATGCACCTCGCATTGCAGGCTCCTCCTTTTGTAGTGTGCAAGAGTGAGCGAGGTGCTGAGCGCCATAGGTGATCCCTAAATGCCAGCCTTTCAAATTCGGGTGATTGTTGCGCTCCTACGCATGCCCCGGCGAAAATGAATTTGCGGTTCTCTCGAAACGTTGTTCGAAAGTATTTAAAAAGTGCGCAAGATGGGCCCGGCCAGGCTTGCACATCGAATGATGGGGCACGTCCAGGTAGAACATCGAATCGTGGATGGAGTTGAGGTGTATCGGTTGCCCCCTCATGCTCCCGATGTTTCAGCAAAGCACGTTTTATATCTGCACGAAGGAGCATGCATATGCCCTCTGTGAAATCCGACTTGATTCCGTTGTCTCCGTAATGACCGCGCACGCTGACGGTCACGTCCAATTTCCCAAGGTATCCCCACCGAAACCGCAAGACATTGCGTTCAATTCGAAGGTCGCTAGCCGCTCGAGTCGAAGACTGGCCCGCTAACGGTGCGCCAGACGCAATATCGAGTTGGATAAAGTGAAGGTGCGCTTCCATGGCTGCCCAAGAAAACCGCGCAGTTGGTGAAAGTCTTTGCCCTGTCGAATCTGTGCATGACGCGCCGGCATTTTCTGACGAAGGCGGGATGTTCCTCTGTAATGCAGATCCAGAGTCCGCCTTCATCCCCATTATTAGGGGGCGTGTAACGCCCTGAATCGCTCCGGGTTTTCTAGACACTCCCCAAGCCCCCTGTGTAGCGTTTTTCAAACTCTACCGGTGAAAGTTAATTGTTGAAACTATGACGCATTTTTCATGCTCTCAGCAGGAGCGATTTGGCTCGGCATAACGCCGAGCCTATAGAAAAGGCCTAAGCGATTTTCACATTCATCGTGATTCTGGCAGTGAAAACTTTCACGCCACCCTCGTCGAAGATATCAACCGGAACGAACTTGTCGCCGCCGGTTTTCCAGTCAATACCGCCGCCATCAGCTACAGCTCGAATGCTCGATTTTGCTTTCGCGAGATATTCAACGGTCATGCCTTTCGGAATCCATTTGGCGCCTGAAGGAATCGAAGCGTCAGTCATCATTCCGCCCGCGAGCTCGGCTGCGTTGCATAGGGCTATCGCATGCACAGATGCCAGATGGTTGGTGATTTCCTTGCGAAACGGCACGTTAACGACTGCATGGCCTGGGCTGAGCTCTGAAATCTCAGGGGCGATCGTGCTGAAGTAAGGTGCCATTTGGCAGGCCATATTGCTGAACGCGGCGGGGCCTACGCTATTGAACATGCTTAGAGCTTGACTCATGAGATACCCTCTTGGCTGGATACAGAATAATATTCTGTAGCGGAACAATATTCTGTATATCTGGAAGCTGTCAAGCCAAGCTTTCTTTACGGTGCGTTCACCCTATAGACTCCGCTTCATTTGGCGTTTCCCCTCATGCATTCAACTGATCTGATCGAGCGTATCTATCCGGGAAGGCGTAGCGAGCTCAAGCGCACTATCCTGCGCCGAGCACTTGCCTGCTTTAACGAGGTAGGCATCGAAGCCACAAACATCGAAACCATTCGGGCTCAATGCGAAACGAGCGTAGGCGCTATCTATCATCACTTCGGCAGTAAAGAGGGACTGGTGGCCGCTCTTTTTTTCGCTGCGCTAGAAGATCAGGCAGCGCTCCGAGATAGCTATTTGCAGAAAGCACAGACGGCTCAAGCGGGTGTAGCGGCCCTGATCTATAGCTACGCTGAATGGGTCGATGAACAACCGGATTGGGCTCGCTTTATTTTCCAAAGTCGCTACGCCGTCTCAAGTGGGCCTTTCAACGGTGAATTGCTTGAACGCAATAAACAACGCAACAGGCAGTTGCTGGACTGGATGAGTGTCGAGGGCCGCAAGGAGCAGTTCAGTCATCTTCCTGTAGAACTCTTACCGTCACTTATCATCGGAGCGACAGAAAGCTATTCGCGTGCTTGGCTTTCCGGGAGGGTCAAAAAAAGCCCGAAGCAGTATCAGGACTTTCTCGCGAAGGCTGCTTGGAATTCGATTACGCAAATAGACTAGATAGCTAACTGACCTTGGAGTAAGTGTCGGAGGTTCTGAATCAGCTGGCTTTCAAGGCGCAGGAGGCACGTCGCACATCACCTCGGCTGCAGTGAATCGCTCAGGTTTAAACCGCACCATCACCTTTGCGGGTGCTGTTAGCTTTTCGGCCACGTGGATTTGGTTTCACGGGGACGCTTTTCCCGTACTCGCTCCACCAGGTGGCGAGTGCCGCCATCGTCGGCCCGAGTGCGCGTGCTTTTGCGGTCATCTCATATTCGACGCGCGGTGGTACTTCCGCGAAGACTGTTCGCGAGATCAGGCCATCGTTTTCAAGCTCTCGGAGTTGCGCCGTCAGCATGTGTTGCGTGATACCGCTAATCGCCTTGCGCAGTTCCCCAAAACGATAGATGCGCTGATTCAGCAGCCACATGATTTCCAGCTTCCACTTGCCTGAAAGCAGCGAAAATGCGCGGCGCATTTCCTCGTGCATGTTGATCTGAGCGTCATCATTAGTCTGGTTTTCCATACTAAGCACCACTTTTTCATCCTGCTTGTGGATTTTTATGTTAGGCGACATCTTTGCCCTAAGTCGACGTAACAATACCTGCTTAGGAAAACCACATGATCGTAAATTATATTTACTGGATTAGCACGGCGCTGCTTTCGTTGCTCTATTTCGCCTCTGCCGCGATGTACATCGCCAAAGGAGACTATGTTCGAAACGCACAAGCGGAGTTGGGCTATTCAGCCTCCCACCTGGTGCCTTTGATGATCGTGGTCAAGGTACTGGGTCCTGCTGCGATTTTGTGGCGCTACAATGTGGCGCTCAGTGAACTCGCTTATGCCGGTATGTTTTATCACCTGCTGCTTTCAGCTTCAGCGCACCTGGGTGTTCACAAGCCCAAAGGTGCTATCCCGGCAGCCGTGGGGCTCATTCTCCTGGCCGCCTCCTTCGTGACACAAAACGCCGTTCGCGAATTTCCGTCGCCTTACGCACCGGCGGCGATCATCCAAACGACTCTTGAATAATGGGGAATGCTATGACTCGACTCAGTGGAAAAGTGGCCATTGTCACCGGCGCCGGTCGGGGTATCGGCCGAGCCACCGCAAAGATTTTCGCGGTGCAGGGCGCGAAAGTCGCGGTCGTTTCGCGCACGGCTGAAAATGTTGATCAGGTGGTTGCCGAGATCCAGGCCGCTGGCGGCATCGCCCTCGGAATCGTTTGCGATATCGCTGATCCCGTTCAAATTACTGCCACTGTCGACAAGGTGATGGCTGCCTATGGACGAATCGACATTCTGGTTAACAATGCTTTCGATCCTTCTGTGGTTTTTTCATCGGTGATTGAGCTATCAGCCGAGCAGTTGCAGCGTAATTTCGAAATGGGCCCGATTGCTTATCTGCGAACGATGCAGGCGTGCTATCCCCATCTCAAAGCCAGCGGTGAGGGCCGGGTTATTAATTTCGCGTCCCTGGCCGGTGTCATTGGCATGCAGGGCTATGCGCCTTACAACATGGCAAAGGAAGCCGTACGTGCCTTGACTCGCTCTGCGGCCAGGGAATGGGGCGCTGACAAGATCACGGTCAACAATGTCATGCCGGTCGCTGACACGTGGGGAACCGCGGTCGATGTACCTGCCCCCACTAACGTGCTTGGTCGTTATGGATCACCGGAAGAGGATATTGCGCCGGTGGTGTTGTTTCTCGCCAGCAAGGATGCGCAGTTCTTGACGGGATACAGCCTGACACCGGACGGCGGCCAAATCATCGACAGCGCACGCTGATTTTACCGTCCAGCCTGTGAACGATTGCTCCACCGGAACCACAAGAAACGCCTTGGCGTGTCTTGTGGTTCTTTATGCGATGTTCACCGATGCAACCGGCTCCCGCGTGGCAGAGCGTGCAGCCAGGAAGGCAAGCACAGCCGCCACGCCCAGCAATGCGGCGCTCAACTCGAAGGTTGCGCGATAGCCGCTCAAGTCAAACACCAGCCCGCCAACGGTTGCACCCGAGGCAATGGCCAGTTGAATGATCGCCACCATTAAGCCGCCTCCCGCTTCAGCAGCCTCTGGCAATGTTCTGGCCAGCCATGTCCACCATCCCACTGGAGCTGCCGTTGCAACCAGTCCCCAGAGACCCAACAAGACAGTGGTGGTGGCCGCCGAACTGCCGAATGAAACGAGCGCCAGTGCGATCACCGCCATCAATATCGGAATGACGATGAGGGTGCGATGCAGGCCATTTTTCAAGAAGGCTTCAATCAGGAAGGTTCCCGCGAGCCCAGCCAGACCCAAGACGAGCAACATCAGCGATAGCGTGGAAACACTGACGTGCGTGACCGTTTCAAGGAACGGGCGCAGGTAGGTAAACAGCATAAACTGCCCCATGAAAAAGACACTGACCGCCACCATGCCTAACGCGACCGGTGGGCTTTTCATCAACTTGAAGACATTCCCAGTGCCCGAACCACTTTGTGACTTCATCGCCGGAAGGCTAAACAGAAGCCAGGCAGAGGCGATCACCGCTACCGGGATAACGCACAAAAATGCACCGCGCCAGCCGATCAACGCGCCAAGGAAACTGCCCAGCGGCGCTGCAATCACTGTTGCCAAAGCGTTGCCGCCGTTGACGATTGCCATGGCGCGAGTGATCTGGTCTTCAGGCACCAGGCGCATGGCGGTTGCGGCAGACAGCGACCAGAAGCCGCCTATCGCTACCCCGATCAACGCGCGACCGATCATGAATACCCAGTAATTCGGCGCGAAAGCGACCACTGTTCCCGAAATGATCATCAGCACAGTCAGTGACAACAGCAGAGGTTTGCGGTCGACCCGCGCCGCCACCGAAGCGATCAGAAGGCTGGCGAACAGTGCAAACAGTCCAGAGACAGAAATACCCTGGCCTGCTTGCCCCTCGGTGATATGCAAGTCGGCGGCAATCGGCGTCAGCAGGCTGACGGGCATGAATTCCGATGCCACCAGCACGAAGGCTGCAAGCGACATGGCGAATACGGCGCCCCACGATTGTTCAGCTTTCGGGGGGGCGGGAGAGTGTTTGGTCATTGATTGAATCCTGTAATGCGCGAAGCGTCGTGGCCCCGTGAACGAGACCGCGAGAGAGAGCCGGTGCCCGAGCAGGACGCCGATCAGGCTACTTCAGGTTGCTTTTGAAGAACGAGGTTAACTTGGCGAATGGAATGAGGTTGACCCGGTCGTAGAGATCCACATGCCCGGCATCGGGAATGATGAGCAGCTCTTTAGGCTCAGCAGCGCGTTTGTACGCATCCTCGCTGAATTCCCGTGAGTGGGCATGGGCGCCAGTAATGAATAGCAGTGGACGAGGGGAGATCGTCTCTATGTCGTTAAACGGATAGAAGTTCATGAATTTCACATTGCTGGTCAGCGTCGGCATGGTGGTGGTCAGCGCCGATGCTCCGGCAGGCGTAACCTCGCCACGCGGCGTGCGGTAGAAATCGTAGAACTCGTCACCCACGGCGTTGCCAGTCAATTTCAGTGGTGAGCCGCTGGTATAGCGGACTTCGCCACCCCAGGATTCGGCGTCGCGCTGCTGCGCCGCCTCGCGAATGATCTGCTGACGTTGTTCCGCCGTTACGCCATGCTTGAGGCCGTTACGATTGGCTGCGCCCATGTCGTACATGCTGACGGTGGCGATCGCCTTGAGGCGCGGATCAATTTTGGCCGCGCTGATAGCGAAGCTGCCGCTGCCACAGATGCCAATGACGCCAATACGCTCGCGATCAACAATGGGTTGAGTGCCGAGAAAGTCCACGGCGGCACTAAAGTCTTCGGCATAGATATCAGGCGAGACTGCTTGGCGAGGTGTGCCTTCGCTGGCGCCCCAGAAGGACAAGTCCAGCGACAACGTGACAAATCCTTGTTCAGCCATTTTGGTGGCGTAGAGGTTTGCACTCTGCTCCTTTACGGCGCCCATGGGGTGTCCAACGACAATGGCTGCGTTTTTCGTTTTCGGATCGAGGTCTGTCGGCGTGAACAGGTTGCCCGCGACTTTCATTCCGTATTGATTTTTGAAGGTGACCTTTTCCACCGTCACTTTGTCACTTTTGTAGAAGTTGTCTGCACCGTTTGACATATCGGCTCCCATCGAAGAAAAAGAGGTAACAAGTAGCCCGAGGGCGAGAAAAATACCTTTCACTGGATCATCCTTTCGGTTGAGTCGTTACCGGCTGGAGTCTTTCGACTAGCCAACCAATGTGGCGTTGTCGATCACGAAGCGATACTTCACGTCACCCTTGAGCATCCGTTCGTAGGCGTCATTGATCTGATTGGCTCGGACCAGTTCGATGTCGGCGACGATGCCGTGTTCGGCGCAGAAATCCAGCATCTCCTGCGTTTCAGGGATGCCGCCGATCATCGAGCCGGCGATCGTTCGGCGCTTCATGATCAGGTTGAACACATTGGGTGATGGATGCGGCGATGCCGGTGCGCCGACGAGGGTCAACGCACCATCGCGCTTGAGCAACACCAGGAAAGCATCCAGATCGTGGGGCGCTGCGACGGTGTTGAGGATGAAGTCGAAGGTCTTGGTATGCGCGGCCATCTCCTCAGCGTTGCGCGATACCACAACTTCGTCAGCGCCCAACTCCTTCGCCGCTTCGCGCTTGGATTCGGACGTGGTGAACGCCACAACGTGGGCGCCCATCGCATGGGCCAGTTTGATACCCATGTGGCCCAGCCCACCGATGCCGACCACACCTATTTTCTTACCCGGCCCGGCGTTCCAGTGACGCAGCGGAGAATACGTGGTGATGCCCGCGCACAGCAGCGGCGCGACGGCGGCCAATTGCTCCTCCGGGTGACTGATGCGCAGGACATAACGCTCATGCACCACAATGTTTTGCGAGTAGCCGCCCAGCGTCCAGCCGGGCGCGTCTGACGTCGGAAAGTTGTAGGTGCCGATCATGCCATCGCAGTAGTTTTCCAGGCCGGATTCACAGTCGTCACAGTGTTTACAGCTGTCGACGATGCAACCGACACCGACCAGATCGCCGACTTTGAATTCCGCTACATGGGCGCCGACCGCCGATACGCGGCCGACAATTTCGTGTCCCGGTACGCAGGGGAACTGCGTGCCTGCCCATTCGGCACGCACCTGATGCAAGTCCGAATGGCAGATACCGCAGAAGGCGATGTCGATCTGAACGTCATGGGTGGCGGGGGAACGGCGACTGATCTGCAAAGGCTCAAGGGGTTTGTCGCCCGCGTAAGCACCATAGGCATGTATAAGCATGGGAGAATCCTCCTCGATGGTGTGTCGAGTAAGCATTTTCCCCCCTTTGAGCAGACTCTCTACAGTGCATTTCACTGAATTACTTGCCTGATCCTATGAGTCTGCGTTCTTTTGCAAAACGGTTACGTGCGAGTGGGTTAGAGTTCAACGAAGAGGTACGAGATGAACATGACAACTCAATACGAGATCGCCACATCGCCGCAGGAAGCGCCCGCCCAGGTCATTCCATTGATTTCATCAGTGCCTGGCACGTCAGGTTATTGGAGTGCCTGACTTCAAGTTGCGCCAAAGCCGTCTAGACCGCACTGCGGTCAACCACCTCATCGGCTTCGGTTTTATCCGCTTCATCCAGCTCAGCCAGGTATTGAGCGATGCGTTTATCCAGCTTCTGCTCCTGGTGCTTGAGCCGCTTCAAATTCATATGACGCCGCGAGGAAGCAACCGCCTGAACTTTGCTGCCATCGATGGCCACCAGCTCGCCTGCGATGAGACCCACCATGCCGCAAAACTGGACGAGGGCACGACAGGTCGCGATAAAGGCTGCTTTGTTGTTTTTGGGAAAGTCGGCGATGGTCTTGAAGTCGGGTTTGAGCCGGTTGATCAACCACATCACTTCGATGCTGCGCTGGCACTCGGCTTCGAGCCGCCGGGATGAGCGAATCCTTTGGAAATAGCCGTAGAGGAACAGTTTGAGCTGGTCGGCAGGATCGTAAGAGGGGCGCCCGGTACCTTTGGGTAAGGCTTTATCCAGCGCCGAAAGCCTTTTGCTGATCGCCGGTGGGGTAATGCCCAGCTCTCTGGCAGTCGCGACAAGGCTACCCTGTTTGGCTAATAGATGAAAAAAAACAAGTCTTGAGCATTGTTCATTCTTGACCCCAAAGTGCCTTGTCATGAAAGAACGGCCGCCACGGTGTTGGGTCGCGGCCGATCCACCAAGTCACTTGATGAAACGCACCTGGCTGTTGATTTTCTCGATGATTGCACCTTTGCGTTCGTTAAAGCGTGCCTTGTTCTGCTCGAAAAGGTTATTGCCTTTGGTGTCGATGGAGATGATCAGCGGGCCGAATTCACGGACCCGGTTAACCCAAAGGGTTTCTGGCATGCCGAGGTCTTGCCACTCAGCCCGTTCGATTTCCTTGACCTTAGTGGCCGCAAGTACCGCGCAACCGCCGGGGAATAACGCATGTACTGCCTTGTTCTCCAGGCAACCTGCGGTGGTTTCGGGGCCCATGCCGCCTTTGCCAATAATCATCTTGACGCCGGTTTCCTCAATGAATTGCTTCTCGAATTTTTCCATTCGCAAACTGGTAGTCGGCCCGATGGACACCATCTCGAAACTGCCATCGTCTTTTTTGCGCACGATGAGTCGGCGATGAGCCACGTCACGGCAGGTGACCAATTGACGAGTCAGGTAAACCACGTCGCCGACATTAAGCTCTACGAGATCTTCATCCTTGATAGGAGTGTTGAGAGCTTTAATCACAGTACTACTCCTTCATGGGAGAGGATGTCGTAGGACAGGTCGGCATTGATACGAATTTTGCCGCGGCGGTGTGCCCAGCAGCCGGTGGATACCGCCACGCCGATGGTTGATGGGTGTCGGGCTGAAGACTCGATGTTCACACCCATCACGCTGCTATTACCGGTCAGGCCCACTGTGGGCCAATACCGACCTCATTAAGGCCCTCTTCAAGCAGCCTTTCCATCAAAGCGGCATTTTCGTTGGGGTGACTGGAGTCCACCGGCCGGAGGATCACCCGCTTGGATAAACGAGCAGCGGTTTCCACGGAGGTGGAGACGCCGACGCCGACCAGCAGGGGCGGGCAGGCGTTCACGCCGTGAGAGGTAATGACATCGAAAACGAATTCCGTCACACCTTTGTAGCCTTGGCCTGGCATTAATACCTTGGCGGAGCCCGGTAGCGTGCACCCACCGCCGGCCATCTAGAAATCAATCATCGCGTAATCGGCATCCGGGATAATTTCCCAATCAATCCATGGGATCTTGGAGCCGGTATTGGTACTGGTGTTCTTCTCGACAAACGTCTCCACGGCGTTGTGACGCAGTGGGCCTTTGATGGTTGCTTCCAGGGTTGCGTTTTCTAGGATGCTTTCCAGCTCCCCAAGCAGTGGGAACTTGCGCCTGCAGCGATGAAATACTAAATGACCCCTGTGTCCTGGCAGCTCGGTCGGTCGAGCTTGTCGGCATAGTCTTGGTTCTCTGCCTTCGAGTCGTAGATGGCGATGGCTAACGGATTGGTTTTCGCTGCGCGTAGTTGGGCAGTCTTCTTTTTAACGTCGGTCGGCAAGCGCTTACCAATGTAGGCCGTGAACTTGGCCATGACGTCGGTCAGCGATTGAACGGCTAATTCTTTATCCACTTCTATCTTCCTCATTTGCATCGCAAGGCTTATTAATTTGTACGGCTGATAGGCCTATTGAAGTCTTTTAGCTATCTTGGGCTGTTTGATAGGAAGTTCAACCAGCGCGTTGCGCTGGTTGAACTGGTTATCTCGTAATAAATCAAGTTTTAATTAAAGGCTGATCTCGAACTTTGAGCCCGCAACCCACGCATCCTTAACATCTCTCACACCACCGGGGTTGCCAACAAACTGGAGGTTGGGGGTCGTGAGAAAACAGAGCATGCGCTGGGCATCGCTCTGATGCAGTGCAGCGGCACAATGGAGGTGATCAATTCCGTGGGCAGCGACCTACGCGCCATGTATGCGGGGTTTTCGGCCAAAGGAGCTGTTTTGGCAACGTTGCTCGCAGACAAGGGCGTGACCGGCGTTCCAAAAGTCTTTGAAGGTCCCCACGGGCTCTTCCAGATGTATTTTGGAGGCCAATACGACCGAGATGCAATTTTGCTGCGACTGGGACAAGACTACATCGGTGATCGAACACTATTTAAGCGTTGGCCTGCGGTAGGGACATCACACAGTCACCTACACGCGACTATTGGTTTGGTGATTGTAGAAAATGATTTGAAGCCCGATGACATCCAGGAGATCAGAGTACACGTTGGTGATTACCATCAATTAATGTGCGAACCACTGTCTGCACGGCGGGAGCCTGCAACGCTTGTAGACGCTAAATTTAGCCTTCCTTTTCTTGTCGCGGTCGCGGTGGTAAAGCGCGGTTTGAGCCTGACGGATTTCACTTCAGATGAGCTTGGAAATACCGAGGTACTAGCGCTTGCCAAGAGGATCGTACCGGTACCAGACCCTTCACTCGACTGGAAGGTTGAAATGCCTGCGGGCCACGTAAAGATTACAATCTTTGACGGACGAGTTTTTTCCAGAACTGGTGTGGATGTACCAGGAAGTCCCACCGCACCGATGGACTGGCCATCGATCTGGCAAAAGTTTCAGGAGTGTAACCACGTGGCGCTTCGTCCGAGATCACTTGATCAACTGCGCATGGTACAAGCATATGCGCAAGACCTGCAGGATGAAGATGACTGCTGTGAACTTCTTGCTCTCCTTGAATAGCTCTATTCCGAAAAGCCCTGGCAGTAGTGACAGTCGACTCATGGCAACCAAGCCAGCGACGACGCACAACCCGCGCCCGTCTCTAAACCTGTCGGTCCGTAGCAGTCCAAAATCTGCATGGCATGTATGGGGCTGGGCTTTGCTGAAACGGCTGACGCGCTGGCTCATGGAGCCGCTTCGATTACGCGTGCGTCCGGTTGCGCCCTGGGCGAAGTTGATGAGGCACGCGCGTCGCTTCGCAGTTTCAACGCATAGGCAAAATATTCTGCAGGGCTTTGAGCTCGGTCGGTCAAACGTGGACGACACCATGCAGAAGCCGGCCCAGCCTCTAGCACAGCGGATTGGTTTCGATACGCCTGTGATTGATTTGATAGTTGACCTCGCAGTGCAACGAGCAATGGCGGCAGGTCTCTACAAAGACTAGGTGTGTGGAACCCTTCGCTACCTATGCACGCAGTCAGTTTCTCCGGACTTTACAGCGACGGCGCCGTGACCTTCAACAACACGCCTGTAAACCTGGACGGCGTGAAATCCCACAGTAAGACCACCGGAATCACCCGGAAATACCACCAAAAAAAGCCAACACCCACAGGGGAGTTCGGTATTCGTGGCGGCCACGGCATTTTTGACGTCAGCTTGACGGTCTCCCGCCTGTGGGGCAGAAAAAATTGCTGTGTGTAGGGGGGCTAGACAACGTCCACTCGAACCTACTGGTGGCCACTTCCGATGGCCGCGCGACTATCCAAGAAGGCATTGAGGCCGGCTGAAAGCAAAGCTGTAGGACGGCACGTAGCGACAAGTTGGCCTTGCGTCAGCCCCTCACATTCAATAACGTCCACTACAGCAATGACGCGTTGTTCGGCGGGGCCTGCGTTGCCGAAGTTTAGCTCTGACCATCGCGCCTTTGAGCGTGTCACTGAACTGCGAGTTATTTCTTCCGATCACGAGGGGCCGAATGGACCGATCAGCGGCATTATTATCGATCGGCAAGTAGTCTGCCTCGGCATACTTCATAAACGTCCAAGCTGCTGAGATTACATGATCAACAGGCAGCAGAATCGAAGCCAGCCGAACTTGTCTGATGAATAGAGAGAAACGCATTAAGTATTCCGTTACAAGCACGGGACTTTATCTTCCCGCACCAATACTTTCCCATTTTCATCAATTAGAGAGACAGAAACTCCGCCCCCGATGATGCTGGTTTGAGTTAACGTATAACGAGCGCTCGGCTCGAAATGAGCATACTTCACTATAGCAATACATCGACGATGGCTATTCTGGTATCCCGTCTTCACTATGCCCAGCTCCATAGTGTGCTCTGCCCCTGTGAAGAGGAAATGCTGCAGGTTGTTTGAGGGCTTCATATCCAGACGCCTAGCGATCATTTCATCGCCGATTTGCGCCTCAATATGCACAATTGATTCGTTACCCATTAACGGCGATGCTTTTGATACGCATCCTGTAGTACATGCGATTAGGATGTAGGTGAGCAAGACTTTAATGTTCATATTTTCCTGGGGTTAAGATTAATGCTTCAAGATATTTTACGCGACCACACAGATGGAGGTGCACACCTATATTAACTATATGACTCTATTTAGACATGCCTGGGAAGCCAACTCTACTGCTGCGAGGGCAGTGTAAGTCGTGCTTCAATCATAACGGCATTTGTAGAGTTTTTAGTGCCGCATCGTTCAGTATGATTAACACGAAAATGGAAACGCCGCCTTTCTGTTTTACAATCGCAAGAAGCAGGCGTCTATTAGAATTAAGCAGACGGAGCTTCTTCAAACACGTATCGAATTCAGACGATACCGGGATAGGTCAGAACGCCACAGCATGCTTCGCACTAACATTGTCTCGGCCATAGTGAAGCTTGCCGTTGGAGTCGATCGCTAATGAAATGCTGCGTTCACCCCTGCTTCCATGAACGGTCGCTCGTTTGACCTTGGAGGCAATTTTGATCTCTTTCGGCCACCCCTTCGTCATGGGTTCTATGCTTTACGACCTACGATCCAACCGTCGGCGTCTATACGGCCGGCGGCCGACACCGACCAGATCTCCGACTTTGAATTCCGCTACATGGGCGCCGACCGCCGATACGCGGCCGACAATTTCGTGTCCCGGTACGCAGGGGAACTGCGTGCCTGCCCATTCGGCACGCACCTGATGCAAGTCCGAATGGCAGATACCGCAGAAGGCGATGTCGATCTGAACGTCATGGGTGGCGGGGGAACGGCGACTGATCTGCAAAGGCTCAAGGGGTTTGTCGCCCGCATGAGCACCATAGGCTTGTACAAGCATGGGAGAGTCCTCGATGGTGTGTCGGATGAACATTTTCCCGCTCTGCCCTGACTGCAAACAGTGCATTGCGCTGGATTACTTGCCTGATTCTATGAGTCTGCGTTCTTTTGCAGGACGGTTGCGCGCGGGCGAGTTAGAGTTCAGCGAAGAGGTACGAGACGAACATGATGCCCCCACACGAAACCCCCACATCGCCCCAAGAGGCGCTCGTCCAGGTCATTGGCTCGCGGGTCTTGAAACCCGGTGACTACGCAACCTCGATTGCGGGTCTCGGCTTCTTTAGGCGCGAACACCCGTCGCCGCCTGTTGTTTGCATGGTCGAACCGAGCATCATTCTTGTCGCCCAAGGCGAGAAACAGCTGTGGGTAGGCGGTGAGGGTTATCCGTATGACACCTCGCGTTTTCTGGTCACCTCACTGGATTTGCCGGCCAACTCGGAGGTGCTCAAGGCGAGCCCGGAGCAACCGTGCCTGGGCCTGACGTTCAAGCTCGATTTGCGCATGCTGGCAGAGCTGATAGCGCAGAGTGACCTGCCGCCCACCCGTGAACGCTCGGCCGCGAAAGGGGTAGGCATCGGTTCAGTGACCGCAGCCATGCTGGCGCCGTTCGAGCGCTTGTTGGCGCTGCTCGATGAGCCGGAAGCTATTCCTGTTCTCGCCCCTTTGATCCAGCGTGAAATTCACTACCGTCTCTTGAAAAGTGATCAGGCGGGCCGGCTTCGACAGATAACTTCTGTCGATGGTCAAGGTTATCGGATCGCCAAAGCCATCGATTGGTTGAAGTTGAATTACACCTCGGCGCTTCGAGTCGATGAGCTAGCGGCCCGTGTCCAGATGAGTACGCCAACCTTCCACCACCACTTCCGCCAACTCACCGCAATGAGCCCCTTGCAGTATCAAAAATGGCTTCGACTGAATGAGGCAAGACGATTGATGCTCAATGAACACCAGGACGTATCCAGTGCGGCTTTCAAGGTTGGCTATGAAAGCCCCTCCCAGTTCAGCCGCGAATACAGTCGACTGTTTGGAGTTGCGCCTAAACGAGATATCGCAGCGTTACGAAAGGCAGGCTAGCGACGTTGTGAGGTCTTTTCGGCGAGTCAGGCCTGTGCAAGGATCAGGTCCACTAGCCGCTGCGCGGGTGGCGATAGGGTACGTCCCGCCAGTTGCACGATGGCGCACTCGATACACATATCCGATGGCGAAAGTTCGGGATGTAACAGGGAGCCCAAGTTTACTAGGCCGCCATTGCGGTCGTCGTGATCGAGCCAAGAGCTCCAGGTGAACAGGATGTTGTCGCTACACAACGTCAGGTCGCGCAGTAAAGACAGGTTGTCACAGGATAGCTCCACCGGCAGCGCCTGATTCTGTTTCATGCCGAACATCGAACATCGAACATCGAACGCAGGCGCGGTGCGAGAGACTTGTTGAGCTTCACTGCGGACCAGGGATATCCCGACACCTGCGTTGGCGAGAGGGAGTACTCTGCTGAAGCAGCGGGTGCCCTGGGCCGCGCTCCGGTGTGCGTGATCGCCTCCATCGCGCCGTGGAACTACCCTCTGATGATGGTTGCCTGGAAAATCGCCCCGGCCCTGCCCGCCGGTAATACCGTGGTCAAGTCAGCGGAACAAACCCCGCTGACCGCGTTGTGTCTGGCACAACTGGCGTCGGAGATTTTCCCGGCCGGTGTACTCAACCCGGCGCAGGCTAGTTGACGATCTGTCGAATCAGATCCGGTGTGGAATTTACCGCGTATTTGCGAAGCAGGCTGCCGCGATGGATGTCTACGGTTCTGGGACTGATGCCCAGGCTTTTCGCAGCTTCCTTGCTGGTCAGTCCGTCTACCAGCAGCGCAGCCACTTCGCGTTCTCGAGAGGTGAGGATCACTTTCTCCTTCAGTTCCTCTTGTTTCCGGGTATCCACTTCAGTGAATACCCAAGCAGCCAATTCATACGGATTACTTTCGTTGAAGCCGTAACCCCGAACGGTCACCCAGAAATGCGTGCCGTCCAGACGGCGCATTAAACGGTCATCATGAAAGTCGGCATGTCGCGAAAGCAGGGGGCCGAAATGTTCCGCCGCGGTTTCGAAGTCTTTCTGTTTGGGGTACAGCATCGCGAACGAGGCCCCAATGATTTGTACATCACTGGCGCGAAACATTGTCCGCGCCAAGGCATTGCAGTTCAGGATCACCCGATTGCGGGCAATGATCACAGCGACCGGTAAATGATGAAGAAGATATTCGGGATTCAGACAATCTTCTTCACGCATAACGACAGCTTCTCTCGCAAATTGATGAATGCAATAACGCCGATTACCTAGGTGATCAGGAAGTCTGGTCGCCCCGGGGGCAGTCTGCATATGATGGCACCAAGTTTATCACCACAAGCGCTCGCCTTGCCGGTCGACAATGGCTGACTGCAGTAGCGCAACAAGTACCACCACAACAAGAATTCTGCACCTAGTTTGTTCCGAATTATTGGCTGCCCATCTTATTTAATTAGAATAATCCAGGAGAGCACCACAATGAGCGAAACAGGCCATGTTTCACCGGCCACACTGCGTAAGGTCATCGCGGCAGCCGCAGTGGGTAACTTTGTAGAGTGGTTCGATTTCGCGGTTTACGGATTTCTCGCCACCACCATCGCCAAACAATTCTTTTCCAGTGCTGACCCCAGCGCCGCCTTGCTCCAAACCTTTGCCATCTTCGCGGTTGCCTTCGCCTTGCGGCCACTGGGTGGCATCGTATTCGGCACGCTCGGTGATCGCTTGGGACGCAAACGCGTGTTGTCGGTCACGGTGCTGATGATGGCTGGTGCCACTACGGTGATCGGACTACTGCCGACGTACGCGAGTATAGGGCTGATGGCGCCCGTACTGCTGACGCTTACCCGCTGTGTCCAAGGATTTTCCGCTGGTGGCGAGTACGCCGGTGCCTGCGCCTACCTGATGGAACATGCGCCGAATCACAAACGTGCCTGGTATGGCAGCTTCATTCCCGTCTCGACTTTCTCGGCCTTCGCGTGTGCAGCAATCATGGCTTATCTGCTGGAAGCGAGCCTGTCGGCCGAAGCAATGGGCGCGTGGGGCTGGCGGGTGCCGTTTCTGGTGGCTGCACCGCTCGGGTTAGTGGGCCTCTACCTGCGTTGGAAGATGGAGGAAACCCCGGCTTTCCGGCATTCCATGGCCGAAGATAAAACCCATGCCCATTCCCCGCTTCGCGAAACTTTGCAGCAGCAGAGGGGCTCTATCCTGCGGCTTGGCGCCTTCATTTCGTTGACTGCACTGTCCTTCTATATGTTCACCACGTACTTCGCCACCTACCTGCAGGTGGTTGGGCATCTTAGCCGTGGGCAGTCACTGATGGTCTCGACGGTGGCGTTGCTGTTCGCAGCCGGTGTCTGCCCGGCGGCAGGGGCTTTCTCGGACCGATTCGGCCGGCGCAGGACAGTCGCCACGACTTGTTCGTGGGTGATCCTGACCGTTTTTCCGGCCTACTGGCTGGCTAGCGCCGGTCAAGTGCCAGCGGCGATATTTGGAGTCTTGTTGCTCGCGGTGGGCGCTGTGCTGCCGGGCGTGGTTACGGCCGCGCTGCTCTCCGAAGTTTTCCCCACCCGCACCCGTTACACCGCATCGGCGATCACCTACAACATTGCCTACACGCTGTTTGGCGGTACCGCGCCGCTGGTTGCAACATGGCTGATTAACCAGACTGGCAGCAGCCTGGCGCCAGCCTTCTACCTGGTGGTGATCGCCTTGCTGGCACTGGCGGGAGGTCTGGGCTTGCCAGAGACCTCGCGAATTTCTCTGCACGATGGGCCAGGTGTGGAACCAGCGCGTGGTTTAAAAGGTATTCGCCACCCGGGTTGATGCTTGAGCGACGATGCGCGGGACTGGCTCACGCATCTATTGAAAAGGGAGACGCGGCATGAATGCGCGCGAAGTACATGACGACAGTATCGTGATTGATGGTCTGGTCATCGCCAAATGGAACCGTGAGCTGTTTGAGGACATGCGCAAAGGCGGCTTGACCACCGCTAATTGTACGGTTTCGGTGTGGGAAGGCTTCCAAAAGACGATGGATACCATCGCGGCCAGCCAGAAACTGATCCGCGAGAACAGTGATCTGGTGATGCAGGTGCGTACCACCGCGGATATACGCAAGGCTAAGGAGCTCGGCAAGACCGGTATTCTTCTTGGCTTTCAGAACGCCCACGCGTTCGAGGACCAGACCGCCTATGTGGAGATCTTCAAGCAGTTGGGCGTGGGGATCGTGCAGTTGTGCTACAACACTCAGAATCTGGTGGGGACGGGTAGCTACGAGCGTGATGGCGGGCTGTCGGGTTTCGGCCAGGAGATCGTTGCTGAGATGAACCGCGTTGGCATCATGTGTGATTTGTCCCACGTCGGTTCGCGTACCAGTGAGGAGGTCATCCTGGCTTCGAGCAAACCGGTGACCTATTCGCACTGCTTGCCCATGGGACTCAAAGAACATCCGCGTAACAAGACCGACGCTGAATTGAAGTTCATCGCCGACCACGGCGGCTTCGTTGGCGTGACCATGTTTACCCCGTTCTTGGCCAAGGGCGTGGACGCGACTATTGATGATTTTGCTGAGGCCATCGAATACACCATGAACATCGTCGGTGAAGATGCCATTGGTATTGGCACCGACTTCACTCAAGGGCATGGCCAGGACTTCTTTGAATATCTGACCCACGACAAGGGCTACGCACGACGTCTGACACGCTTTGGCAAGATCATCAATCCGCTAGGCATCCGTACCGTCGGCGAGTTTCCTAACCTCACCGAGACCCTGCTCAGACGCGGTCATCCCGAGCGGGTGGTGCGCAAGATCATGGGGGCAAACTGGGTGCGGGTGTTCGAGGAGGTGTGGGGTGAATGATTCCGGCCGGGGATTGCCATCATGAGCACAGTGGTCGAGTCAACAAGCGAAGCAGGACGGGCGAGGGGAACGCGTATCGGCATCATGCTTTGCCTGCTGTCGATGTTCATCTTCGCGGCCCAGGACGGGATCACCAAGATTCTGGTCAAGGACTTGCCGGTGGCGCAACTGGTGATGGTGCGCTATTGGGTGTTCCTCATGTTCGCGGTGTGTTTTGTGAGGATGAAGGGTGGGATGGCCAATGCTCGGAAAACCGCCCATCCCTGGATGCAGATGGCTCGCTCGCTGTTGGGGGTGTTCGAAATTTTCGTGTTCGGCATGGCGCTACGCTATTTGGGGTTGGCCGAAACCCATGCGATCTACGCCATCTTTCCTCTGCTGACCATGGCCATGGCTGCCCTGGCGCTGCGTGAGCAGCTCAGCCTGCGCAAGTGCATGGCGGCGGTGATTGGTTTTGTCGGCACACTAATCATTCTCAAACCCGGCATGGGCGTGTTCAGTCCCGCCTCGTTGATTCCCCTGGTGGCAGCCCTTATGTTCGCCTGCTTCAACATACTCACGCGTAAGATCAGTAGCACCGACAGCTTCGGCACCAATATGTTGTACATGGGTTTTTGGGGGGCGGTCGCTTCGACTGCGATCGGCCTGCCGCAATGGGTGACACCTACGCCGCTGGAGCTGGTGTTGATGCTGGTGTTATCAATGACCGGCGTAATGGCGCAGCTGCTGTTGCTGCAAGCCCTGAAATACACGGCGGCGGTAACCCTGCAGCCATTCAACTACTCCCTGTTGGTATTCGCTTCGGTGCTGGGTGTGGTGTGGTTCGGCGAGGCGCTGGAGACCACCTTGATGGTGGGGGCGCTGCTGGTGGTGTTGGGGGGGCTGTATTCACTAAGACGCTAAATCATCCTAATCCGGCGTGTTTCATGCCGGCCTTGATTCCAGGTATCACGCCCAGATGTCGTCGATGGTGAGGCGGTAGGTTCGTTAGAAAACCCAGATCGCCACGGCGACAGAGAAACAGCGTCCTATGGCCGAAGAGATCAGCCGGCACATCACGCAGATCCATAGCGGGTCGAGAAATTTGCGCACTCGGCGCAGCCCGGTTCGGGGCGTCTGACTGAGATCTTCCGGCAACTCAAGGTCTTGGTTGGGTGCTTGAAGTTCTAGCTCGTATAGCCTGGCCAAGGACGACTCAACATCAATATGATTGCGTAGCGCCGATCAATTCAATTGACGCCTTGGCTAGGCACACCAAACGCCTGGACGTGCCGTGAAGCGTTGCCAGGCTGATGATTTAGAAGGACGCCACCGGTTCGCCAAATATGCTCTCTTCAGGCACGACACCCAAGCCGACTCCTTGTGGGCGTTTGATGTGACCACCTTCCACGCGTATTCCATTTTTCTCGTCGTAGTGACCGTCAATCATGGGGGCTGCTATCCATACACCCTCCAGCAGTTCAGGAGCGACAGTTGCGCCGATGTGGGTGCAGGCGGCCGCAATGAGATCTCCACCCCATGCGTCATCACAGGTATGGGGTAAGTTCCGTGCTGCACAGATGTCACGGAACGCGCGCATCGGATGCAAGCCTCCCAGCGCGGTGACCTTCATTCCGAAACCATCGACTAGACCGGTTCCCGCCGCGGTGATTGCGGTATTGATGCTGGTGCAGCTCTCGTCCATGTACATCGCATGGCTAATCTGCGAACGAATTTTCTGGAAGTCTTCGATGGTGTTACAAGGTTGCTCGAGGATGAAAGGGACGTTTGCGCATTCGCGGCAAAGTCTTAAGGCGTCGCGTGTATTCAGGCCTCGATTGGCATCTACGGCGAGCTTGATACGCGAACTGCCTACTGCTTCCCACACCTTTTGAACGGCCGCGATATCTTCCTCGATTGGCCTGCCACCTACCTTTATCTGCAGGCGGGGATAACCTTGGTCGCGCTTATCGACTGCAAGGCGGGCCGACTCGTCGGGATCGCTGATCCCAACAACAGAATAGGAGGGGAGACGATCTGCCAGGGCACCGCCCAGAAGATCCGAAACGCTAAGTCCCAGATGCTTCCCCAAGAGGTCATGCAAGGCGATATCGATCGCTGCTTTGGCGTAATTATGACCTTTGAGTAATCCATCCATGCGCCGGTGCAGAGGGACAGGTAGCACTTCGGTGCCGACGAGTCCCTTGGCCATTTCAGTCAGGGCCGCCGCAGCACCTCTCGAATGTGAGTCGGAGTAGGTCGGGCCAACGGGGCATGTCTCTCCCCACCCAAACAGTCCATTATCCGCTACGAGTTTGACCAACGTGGTCGTCAATGAATAGACGACCTGATTGGCCATGGTATACGGCCCATCAAGGACAGGTAACTCATGGGTATAAATATGAACACTGGCAATTTTCATTGATTTACCTCCGGAATGATTAAGACCAACTTGCCCATGTGTGCCTTGCTCAAGAAATCTTCCTGTGCCTGATGAATTTCATTTAGCGGATACGTTTTAGCTACAACAGGACGTATTTCTCCCGACTCGACATAGGCAATGAGATTGGTAAAAACTTCGTCGTCTTGAAAAGTGCAGCCATAAAGTGTGAGATCTTTTAGGTAAAGGGTTCGAAGATCAATCTCTGCCATTGGACCGGCAATTGCGCCGGCAATGGCATATCGGCCTCCTAGGCGCAGAACGCGTAAGAGATCCGGCCAGTCCTCACCCCCGACCACGTCTACAACGGCATCCACAGAATTTTCGCCCAGCACCGAGAGCAGATCGGCCTTGCGATCAATAATACGGTCGGCGCCTAAAGCCTTTACCTCTGATGCTTTGGCGGCAGAGCATTGCGCAATAACCACGGCACCACGTCGCTTGGCGAGCTGAACGGCGGCAGATCCTACGCCTCCCGAAGCGCCCGTTATCAAGACTACTTCTTTACCCAGCTTCAGTCGGTGCAACATGTTTTCTGCAGTTGAATATGCGCAAGGTATCGATGCGAGTTCCGCATCAGTCCAGTCGCACTCCACCTTGAGCGTCTCTTTAGAGGGGGCAACGGCAAACTGAGCAAACCCGCCGTCACATTCACTGCCAAATGTCCAGCACTCATATGGCCTATAGTCGACATAGGTACGCAGGAGATTGCTGACGATCACACGCTCGCCAATGCGTGAAGCTGAAACGCCTTGCCCAACTGCAACAATGTACCCACAGCAGTCGGCACCTTGAATTCGTGGGAATTTCAGCGCCGTACCCGACCAGGAAGAATCATCGCCGTTTACACTGTCGAACCCTGTTGCGCCACCGGACGCTGTATCGCTGCTGACAGATTTAGAGTACCAACCAATCCTGGTGTTGATATCCGTATTGTTAACAGCGGAGGCGCGTACCTGAATCAGTACTTCTCCGGCACTGGGTTGTGGGACGGATACATCCGTCCGGTATTCCAGTTGCTCCAGCCCGCCGAGTCCGTTGAGTAATACTGCATGCATCTTTGTGGGTAATGGATATGACATATTTCCCCCTGATGTGGTGGTTGAATTAGAGTTATTGGAAAACACCTTTACTATCTGGAGCGGCCTCCTGCGCGTTTTCTATTCGTCCCCAAAGTGCCAGCAGCGGTTTGCCGGTTGACCTCATTGAATGGACCGCCGATGGAGGATTGAACACGACACCGCCGGCCCCGGGACTCCACCATCCGGCGTCTTCCCGGTACCAATCACCCTCCGATAAAACGAGGTAGAACTCTGCGGGGGGATGCCTGTGGAACGGGTAATTAAGTTCCGGTTCCATGACTGCCAATCCCAGGGTTATTGTCGAGCATTGAAAAAGGCCACCCTTTCCAAAAATCAACGCATGCCGGTGTCTTTCTTCAAAGTCGGCATCATCCTTTTCGGCAGCCAATCGCTTTATCCAGCGGCTGCCGGGTAGCAGCATCTCAATAGCAGAAAGCAGAATTTTAAAGTCCGGCTTAGTCCTGGGGGCATTTGACAACGCCTGAGTCACTGTGGACTCCAGGGTCGAGGGCAGCGGCCCGCCTGAGAAAGGACCGAGGCCGATGTCCAAACGGGCATTACCTAATGATCGAAGGCACACTTCAGTAGCCTCAACACCGACGCCACACGAGGGTGAGTGACGGACCAGAATTCGCATGAGTGCTTCCCGTAAAATCACCCCATGCATCAACAGTTCTTGCTCCGATAAATCACACTTGGATCGCATGATCCTTTACCTCGCAAACGTGCCTGTCAGATAACGCTACATGAGGTAGCGTGATTCGCTCCTACCCGGTTTATGGGGAACTAGATTTCATAACGACTCTCTTTTGAAGGCGGATGACCGAAGAGGGCGCTATAACGTCTGCTGAAATGGCCCGCTGAAACGAACCCGCATGCGATCGCAACATCAATCATTGCAAATTTTGAGTTCTGTATCAGGCGTTTGGCTTCAGTGAGCCTCAATTCCAGATAGTACTTTTGAGGAGGCGTACCTATCTGATTCTGAAAGAAGCGTTGAATCTGACGTCTGGAAAGTTTAACGCATTGTGCAAGTTGATCGAGGTCTAAAGGTTCTTCAATATTAGACTCCATCAGCGTGATCACTTCTCGCACCGGCGCAGTTACTGTAAGGTTTCGGGCTTTAGCGGTAGTACGAAATCGAGACTGATCATAATCCAGCACATCTAACACAGCATCAGCCAACTCATGATTAGCAACTTTATGGAGCCACTGGATCATGACTTGAAATGCGCCTGCGGGCGTAGAAGCTGTGAGCCGGTCACGATCGACTACACTGGTGTCCAGTGTCACAGTCGTGTTGGGGGCGTATTCAGCCAGGCCGATTCGTTGCTCTGCATGAATGGCGCAGCGGTACCCATCTAAAAGACCTGCCTTTCCAAGATACCAGGCGCCATTCCAGAGCCCGCCCAGTGCGATAGGTAAACTGGCAAGCTTGTGCAAAAGACTGATTAGCCAATGTGGAACCGTTCTCGGTGTTCGTAAGCCACCGCATACCACCATTAAATCCAAGTCTGAGATTCGAATCTCCGTCAATGGGGTGTCCGGTCTGATAGGTATTCCCAAGTCGCTCATGATTTCCGAGTTGTTTCTACTGAAAGTAGAAATTTTTACACAGCCTGGCCGAATTTGATTTGCCGTCACCAACACGTCCAGGCACTGCGTAAAGCAGGTGAGAGAAAAGTTTTCCAGCAATAAAAATCCTATGCTTGACACTTTTTGAGTATTCAAGCGGGACTCTGTGAGCTGGGAGGCGGCGTTCTGGGAATGCACACTTAAATTCCTCTTGTTTTTTGTCGAACGGCACTTCTGCTGACTAATGCAGATCGAACTTGCATTAAAGTTGTCAGGGTGTTCCTTTACACGGCGAACACCGGTGGTTGCTACTTATCAAAACGCCTTTGAAGCGCCAACTGTTTCCGTCAAACGCTTGTCCATCAGCTCGCAGTACCAGTCTATGAATTGACAAACGCCATTCTCCACCAACGGTGAGTATGGACCGGGTTGATAGGCTGGTGAGGTCACGCCAACTTGGGCGCCTTCTACCAGACGTCGATCCTGATCGTTGGTCGCCATCCACACTTTCGTGAGGCGTTCGACATCGTAATCCACCCCCTCTTGAGCGTCCTTGGGCACCAACCACTTGGTAGTTACCACCGTTTCTCCAGGGCCTCGTGGCAAAACTCGGAAACTCAGAGCGTGATCGCCAAGAAAGTGGTTCCAAGTCGATGGATAGTTGAAGTACAGCAGCGCGCCGATATTCTCTACTCCGCTGCGATCCAGGCGTCGATTGACGGCAGGTTTACCGTCCATGGTGTAACTGCTGGCGCCGTGGTCGAGCGGAATACGCGTCATACGAAACTGTCCCGCCGGATCCATAGCGAGCCGACTAGCCAGGCCACCAGCTTCGCAAGTGTTCCAATAGGCCGTCAGCTCAGGGGTTTCCTCGCCGCCGATCCCTTGTACCGATGCAAGTTCGGTATAAGACTGGAGTAGTTCTGGGTGCGTACCGTCGCAGTGGTAGCACTCTCGGTTATTCTCAAACACCAGTTTCCAATTGCCTTTCTCCACCAGGTTGGCTTCGAACGCAACTTTGCAATCCTCCAGGTAGTGAGGGCCAATAAACGGAGATACCGCGCTTCGGAATTTTTCGAAATCAGGTGCAAGCTTTGCCACACAGACGTAAATGTAGCTATGCACCACCTCGCAATGAGCGGGCAACAGGTCGTGGTCTGCTGTGTTGAAGTCGGGGCCCATGTTGCCGGCGTACAGTAGCTTCCCGTCTAACTCGAATGTCCATTTGTGGTAGGGGCACACAAGTTTTGCCACCTTTCCCTTATCCTCGGTACAGACCTTTGATCCACGATGGCGGCACGCGTTATGGAACGCACGAATGTTGCCGTCTTTCCCTCGCACCACGGCGACCGGGAAATCGCCGATTTGCAGTGTCAAATACTGTCCCGGCTTTTCCAGCTCGAAGGTATGACCCGCGAAGATCCACTCCTTATGCCAAATCTGTTCTAAATCTTGGCGATAAACTTCCGGGTCGGCATAGGTAGCGCCCGGCAACCCATGCTGGGGTTTACGTTGTTTGATAAGGTCTAATACGGCAGTGTATTTCTGCATTTTTATGTGCACTCTCAAATCTAAAATCGGGGCTTTTTGCATCGACCGTAGCCGTTCGGAGAGAACTGATTACAGATGTACCATCGGCTCACAAGGGCTATTACGCCCCAGCCAATTCAGATAATCTTTTGCTGGAGAGCCTCCCCCTAGATCGCTGGGGCTTGTAATCAGTCTAGAGCGAGGCCTGTGGCGGGAAGAATCGATTTTTTAAAGGGGCTAGTGATGATCTACAGTAATGATTAAGCAAAATGAACCTGATCAAACGCTGATCAAGATGCCATCCCTACGTGCCGTCAAAGCCTTCGTAGCGGCGGCCAGGTATCAAAACTTTACGCGCGCTGCTGAGGCTCTTTGCGTTACCCAAGGTGCTATCAGCCGCCAAATACGTGAGCTAGAGGTTCATCTCGGAACGGAGCTTTTCGAGCGGGCAGGCCGGGCGGTAAAGCTCACGGATGCGGGTTCTAATTTCTATGACGTGGTTCAGCTTTCATTTACCAGCATTGCTCAAGCGGCTGAGCGAATGCGCAGTAATACCACCTCTAAGCATGTGGTAACCCTGTGCTGCTCGCCTGCGTTCACCAATTTTTGGCTTGGCCCCCGATTACCTTCTTTCTTCGAATCCTACCCAGAGATAGACTTAAACCTAGTCGTTACCCAAAATTTTCTATCGATGGAGAGCGGTGTTCATCCAGATTTCATCATTTGCAAAATGATGAAAAGTCACGACGGTTATCACAGCCAGCCACTGGTATGCGACGTCATTTATCCGGTCTGCACGCCTCAGTATCTGGAGCAGCATCCAGAGCTACAATCCATTCAAGATCTTCGAGATGGAGCATTGCTGAACCTCAGTCCCTTTGGCCGTTCACAGGTGGCTGAACATGTGGATTGGAACGTTTGGTTTGCTCATCACGATATCGATCTCAAAGCTCGACCCAGCCATGCTCCGCATTTCTTTAATGCTAACGACTACAACGTTCTCATCCAGCTCGCATTGGCCCACCAAGGTGTTGCCTTGGGGTGGCATTACCTTGTCGCTCCCCTGATCGAAAAAGGGCTCCTGATCCGACCAGTCAAAGAAAAACTGGTGCATAGAGAAACCCTTCATTATTTGAATTCCAATGAGGACAAAGCCCGTGATCCCAGCTGCTGCAAGCTGCGCGACTGGCTCGAAGAACAGTTCGGTAGCGGATTGCGGCAGGATCCCGACGACTCAAATGCATGAGGTCAGCTCATCAATTGATCGGCGTATAAGTCGCTATGTCCCAATCTCTCTTGTCATTATTCTTTCACCATGAAAACCGAATACGAAATGAATGTTTCAAGGTGATGAGATGAAGTTTATTTCCTGATTATTTAGTTTATTCCAGAGGCAGGTTCTCGTACCTGTTGTTACTGTGAGCTCTCGTGGAATAAAAAAGACAAATCTGCCATTTGTTGAGCGCTTAACAAGCGGAAGGTAGAAGCTCACATTTGATTTGGCAAATATCGCCGACGCTTGGCTTCTTGGAAAAGTATCGGAATAAATTTATACCAGGCTATTTGGTTGCAGGCGCAGCGATAATTTGCTTGGTGCGCGCGAATCATTACTTCCAGCTGAGAGCTATCTGGCTGGACTTTCCAGAAAAGAACAAAATGAGGTTTGAATCAATGTCCGCATTCGCTTTTTCCGGTGTCAATCTGGCAATCACAACTCCATTTGATGCGCAGGGAAAAATTGATTACCCGCGTTTTGAAAGTTTGATTGAACGCTACATCTCCGCTGGTGTACATGGGTTTGTCCTGAGCTCCGGCACGGGCATGCATGTTTACCTCAGCAAGGAAGAGTCCAAGCAACTCGTGGCCTTTGGTTCCAAAGTTATCAATGGCCGTGCTCGAGTGATTGTGCAAACGTCCGCCTTGCTTGCAGATGAAGTAGTGGAACGCACCCGTCATGCAGCGGAATGCGGGGCGGATGGCGTCATGGTGTTGCCGCCCTTTTTCGAAGGCCCAACTGATGACCAAGGGATTATCGACTTCTATTCCACCGTCTCTGAAGCCGGGCTGCCAATCATCGGATACAACGTGCCTCAGGCCGTCGGCGTAGAGGTCACGCCATCGCTGTTTCGCCAATTGAGCGAAATTCCAAACTTTGTATCGGTCAAAGACAGCAGCGGTGATCTCGCGGCGCAGGCATCGCTGATCCGTACCGGTTTGCCGACGATGAATGGCGCCGACCCGCTGGTGCCATACGCGCTTTTCGCCGGTGCTGCAGGCTTGATTTGGGGTGGGGCGAACATGGCACCACGTTCTTGCGTAGCGGTGGTAAATGCCGCCCTGGAACAGGATTGGGGTCGTGCTCGGGAGATCTGGCGCTCGCTCGAGCCCGTCATGTCGTTGATCTGGCAGGGTGACTATGTTCAATCAGTCTATGCAGGCTCCGAGATCACGGGCTACGGAGCTGGAAATCCTCGTCGACCGTTGGCACGTCTATCTGCTTACAAAATAGATGCGCTCAAGGCTGCCCTTGATCCACTGATTGCTCTCGAATCTGACCTCGCCTGACGACTTGGGAGTAGAAGTCATGTACGTAGCCACCAAATTCCCAAAGAACAGCAGTCGTTCAGCTTGGGTTGAGATGCTCGCTCCACGGGCACCGACCACATCGCTTCATGGCGCTGTAATTGCTGATGTTGCAATCATTGGCGCTGGCTTCGCTGGTCTGTCTGCCGCGCGACGGTTATCTCAGCTTGATCCGACATTGCGAGTTGCCGTCTTGGAGGCGGGCGTTGTCGGGGAGGGGGCCACGGGGCGTAACTCAGGATTCATTATTGATTTGCCCCATGAAGTCAGCTCGGAAGATTTTGGTGGCACATCAACAGATCGGGCTCTGCGGGATATCAAGCTCTATCGCACTGCTATTAGCTTGGCTACGGACATGGCGGAAGAAAACGGCTGGGGGCGTGAAATCATTGACCCCTGTGGCCGCTACAGCGTAGCGATTAGCCAGAAGGGCGACGCCCACATCGTTACTTATGCACGCCAGCTGCAGGGTTTGGGTGAGTCCTATCAGATCCTTGATGCCAAGGGCATTTATGGCGTGACTGGCAGCCGTATCTACACCTCCGGGCTGTACATGCCTGGAACGGTGATGGTGCAACCTGCTGCCTATATTCGTGCCGTTGCAGATTGCCTGAGAAAGCCAGTGACCTTGTATGAGAATTCGCCGGTACAGTCCTTCGAAAAGCAGTCTGGTCGTTGGTTGCTGAAGACTTCCGCAGGTTCGGTCACGGCCAAACGAGTCATCCTGGCAAACAATGGCCACGCCCAGAGCTTTGGCTTGTTTCGCGGGCAGATGTTGCATGTCTTCACCTATGCTTCCATGACTGAACCTTTCGATTCGAAACGTCTCGGCGGAAAACGCGACTGGGCAGCGACACCGGCCTTACCGATGGGAACTACAGTGCGTCGTGTGAGTGGTGCTGAGGGTGACCGGATCTTGATTCGCTCACGTTATTCATATCACGCGGGGTTGGAGATCAACGATGGTCATGTGCAAAGCGCCGGTCGGGTGCATGACCGTAAGTTCTCCGATCGTTTTCCTGACCTTGTAGGGCTGAAAATGCAGTATCGATGGGGCGGGCCTATGGCGTTGACCTGGAACAGCGTGCCGATATTCGGGGAAATTGAACAAGGCCTGTTTGCGGCCTGCGCGTGCAACGGTTTAGGTGCGTCGAAGTCTACAGCCGCCGGTATCGCTGCTGCTGAAGCGGCCCTGGGAATGAAATCTGAGTTGGTTGAGATTTTCTCCAGCTATGACCCACCGAAAAATCTGCCGCCTCAGCCGTTTCTTAGTATCGGTGCGAAGGCTGACTTAAGGCTCCGTGAATGGCGTGCAGGGCGAGAATAAGTCCCTTGGACGTTGGGTAAGCTAACTACACTTCCATTAAGGAGCTCGACCATGAGTGATCTTTAAAGGGAGCTGAATATGCGCAAAACCCAGCGACGGTTCCCTACGGGATCGAAAGAACGCCAGGTTTAAAGCCCAAAGCCTAATCGTGTACCGCCAGCGCCAAACACTTGGCAGGGCGATAACTCGGATATCCGATGGCAAGAATTGCGTGTTGGAAAAGAAGTTTAAAAATCACGAACGCAATGTCGCCCGAGAAAAGGCGACCACTCAACCTCTGTAGGGGAAATACCATGAAAACGATTTGGAAAGCGGTGTTCGCTTTGCTGATGGTGATAGGAACTGTTTTGCCAGCACAGGCAGAAGAGAAGACCATCACGATGGGTACCATGGCTTGGGAGGATTTGTCGCCGACTTCACTTATCACCAAAAAGGTTTTGGAGGATCAGGGTTACACGGTAAAGCTCACTGAATTTTCCGAGTGGGGGATAGCCTTCGCAGCGCTGGGTAAAGGTGACATCGAGATGTTAGTTTCCCCAGTGAACTATCTTGCTCAAGACTATTGGGATCGTGGTAAGAATCGTTACGAAAAAATTTCACCTGTTTCCGACGGTTTGTATCAGGGGATTGCGGTTCCCAAATACGTAACCATTGACACGATCGAGCAGTTGAATGAGAGCTCCGCCAAATTCGGCGATAAGGTTATTGGTATTGAGCCTGGTGCTGGCCTGATGCGTAGTACCAGCGAAGCCATAAAAGCCTATGGCGTAAAACTTCAACTGGTTGAAGGCAGTACCGCAGCGATGACGGCTGCACTTAAGTCAGCAGTGGATCGCAAGGAGTGGGTCGCTGTCACCATGTGGGATCCATCCTGGATGACTCAGAAATTTGACCTCAAGTATTTGGCTGACTCAAAGGGAATCTATCCCCCATCGCAAACCTATTACTGGATTGGTCAGAAAGGCTTTTCTGAGAAGCACCCTCGCGCCAGAGAAGTGATTGCCAGTATTTTTGTTCCGATCACTGATATTAAGGCAATCAACGGCGATATAAAGGACGGAAAATCCGTGGATGAAGCAGTTAAAATCTGGATTGCCAAGAATGGCGATTTGATTCAGCGTTGGGAAAATAACAAAAAAAATTAAGACCGGTATTTATTTAGCTGCCGAACTTTAACGAACAATATTTTATAAAAAGGTTCGATAGGATTTGCTATGGCTACTACAAGTTTAGACGTAAATAATGTGTTGGTGAGCTGCGAGTCAGTCTGGAAGATTTTCGGCGAGAACTCGGCTGAAGCAATGAAAGCCGTTGTCGAAAGAGGGCTGACAAAAAAGCAGATTCTTCAAGACTATAGCTGCGTCGTAGGTGTGTCTGACGTCAACCTAGAGGTTCGCCGTGGTGAGATTTTTTGCATCATGGGCCTGTCCGGCAGCGGTAAATCGACACTGATCCGATTGCTTAACAAACTGATCACGCCAAGCTCGGGCAAGGTGCTGGTCAAGGGCCGTGAGCTGTCGTCGCTCAGCGCCGCCGAATTACGTGCGGTACGGGCAAGGCAGATTGGGATGGTGTTTCAGAGTGTGGCACTGTTGCCGCATCGTACTGTGCTTGAAAACACTGCGTTCGGGTTGGAAGTACAGGGAGTTCCAAAAACCGAGCGGTTGAAGGTCGCCGAGGCGGCATTAACCAAAGTTGGCCTGGCCGACTGGACTAAGCGTTACCCGGACGAACTATCCGGGGGAATGCAGCAGCGGGTGGGCCTGGCACGCGCGCTTGCTGCAGATCCGGAAATTATCCTCATGGACGAGCCTTTCAGCGCACTTGACCCATTAATACGGCGTCAGTTGCAGGACGAATTCCGCCAGCTTACAAAGGAACTGGGCAAGTCAGCTGTCTTCATTACTCACGACTTGGACGAGGCGATCCGGCTAGGAGATCGCATCGCGATCATGAAAGACGGAATGATCATCCAAGTGGGAACTGCCGAGGAAATAGTTCTAAATCCGGCCGATGATTACGTAGCAGAGTTCGTCGCGGGTATATCGAGGCTCCACCTCGTCAAAGCCAATTCGGTGATGACGCCGGTTGCGCTCTACAAGGCGGCGCACCCCAACGTTGATGTAAGTCGACTGCCAACCACGCCTCCAGACGCCGACCTTGATCACATCATCGGCCTTGCGGTAGCAAATGATCGCGACGCGATCGCCGTGATGGACGCGGGTGTCATCACAGGGGTGATCACCATGCGCGATTTGCTAAGAGGCGTACAAGGGACTGCTAACGAATATGCACACCCGGTTGATCAGGCGCTGGCGGAGGTGTCTTCATGAATGTCGAAAATTTCCCTGGCAGCTTTGACTCGACCGTGGACGCGGGACTTGAATGGCTTTCCGACAATGGTTCGGGACTATTCGATGCAGTAAATGACGTTCTGAAAGGTATTTACGAAAGCCTTCTGTGGCTATTCAACCTCCCGCCATATTACGTTGTTGCAGTGCTTATCGCTTTGCTGGGGTGGCGTCTCGCCGGGCCACGCTTCGCCATTGCTGCTTTGACTGGAATGCTTTTCTGCGCATTTATCGGCTTGTGGCCAGAAACTATGAGCACTCTGGCACTGGTCGTTGCAGCGACGTTGATGGCTCTGCTGGTAGCCATTCCACTGGGTGTGGTAGCCGGGTTGCTTCCGGTGTTGGATCGCATGGTCGAGCCCACGCTCGACATGATTCAGACCATGCCGCCCTACATTTACTTGCTACCTGCCATTGCGCTTTTAGGCTATGGCACAGGCACGGCGCTGATCGCGACATTTATCGTGGCGTTGCCGCCGGCGTTTCGCCTGACATCGCTCGGCATTCGCATGACGCCGAATGAGTTCATCGAACTTGGCAATGCTAGTGGCGTCACTGGCTGGCAGATGTTCTTGAAGATACGTCTGCCCTTCGCAATGCCAAGCATCATGGCTGGCATCAATCAAAGCCTCATGATGGCTTTCGGCATGGTAGTCATTGCAGGCATCGTCGGCTCTGGTGGCTTGGGTGAGACTATATATGGCGCGATTCGCACTCTCGACATCGCCAAATCAATTAACGGTGCTATCGCAATCGTTATTCTCACCATGGTTCTCGACCGTTTGGCACAGAGCGCCGCGGCTGCGTATGAGGGGAAACGACCATGAGCGCACCAGAAATCCAGTTTTCCCCTGGAAAATATATTGCCCCTTTCGTTGATTGGTTCAACACCAATCTTCACGGTGTCTCTAAAGCCATAAGTGTGGTGGTTGAAATAAGTCTGCGTGCAATTGAAGGTGCACTATTGGCCCTACCGCCGTTAGCGGTGATCGCCATCGTCGCTATCACTGTTGCGCTGATCGTTCGAGTGCGTGTCGCTGTGTTGGCGGCAGTGATGCTGGGATATTGCTCGATCTCCGGACTTTGGATTGCTTCCATGCAAACCATTGCGCTGGTCTCGGTGGCCGTACTGATATCAGTGTCTATTGCGTTTCCGCTTGGCATCCTCGCCTCACGGGTGAAGCGATTCGACGCCGCAGTGCGACCGGTGCTCGACGTAATGCAGACTGTTCCACCGTGGGTCTATCTCATTCCTGCGGTAATGATTTTCAGCCTCGGCCGTGTCCCCGCAATCATCGCCACCGTGGTGTATGGGATTCCTCCCATGCTGCGGTTGACCACACTGGCGCTTAACCAGGTACCAAAGGAAATGGTCGAGTTGGGAAATGCCATGGGTGCCACAAAACGCTCGATTCTTTTCAAGATCGAGATTCCTCTGGCCACACCTACGCTTCTGGTGGGGCTGAATCAATGCATCTTGTTATCGCTCGCAATGGTGGTTCTTGCTGGGTTGGTAGGAGGAGGCGGCTTGGGCGCCGAGGTCACTCGAGGACTCACTCGTATGGAGATGGGGCTCGGTCTGCGAGCGGGACTCGCGATCGTAGCTGTCGCGCTACTTTTAGATCGCGTTAGCCGTGGATTACTTAATCGAAATAGTCGACCTTTGGCTGCACGTTAAATAGAGCATGAAGTTTTCATTTGTTTAAATGAAAACCTCATGAAACGTCCAGTGCTATAGCCGTATTGCACAGAAACTCGATCGCTAGACCCAACCAGCCACATCACTAAGTTAACAAATATTTAACCCTTGATTTACCTAGAACACTGGAGACAATACTTTGAACTTTGACGGCATTTTTACGCCTGCCATCACTCCGTTGTCTTCGGATGGCCAGATTAATTATTCGGCCTTTGGCGAGGTTATTGAATACCTGATCGAGTCCAAGGTTCATGGCATTGTTGTTGGTGGGTCGACCGGTGAGTATTACGCTCACACGGTAGCTGAGCGTGTAAAGATTGCTGGCCGTGCAAAAGATATTATCAACGGTCGTTTGCCGCTCGTTGTGAGTACCGGGGGGATTCGAACTGAAGACTCTGTCTACTTTGCCGAGAGGGCGAAGGAGCTTGAGGCAGATGCTCTTATGGTAGGTTCTCCTCCTTACGCGCTGCCCACTCAAAAAGAAATTGGCGCTCATGTCCTGGCAGTGGACAGAGCAGCTGGACTTCCGATCATGCTTTACAACTACCCGGCCCGGATGGGCGTCGCGATGGACGAAGAGTTCTTCGACGCCATTGCACACAGCAAGAATATCGTCGCTATCAAGGAAAGTTCAGGCGAGATGAATCGTCTTCATCGTCTGGCTCAATCACATCCGTCAATCCAAATATCTTGTGGTTGGGATGATCAAGCTTTGGAATTTTTTGCTTGGGGGGCTCGCAGCTGGGTTTGCGCGGGTTCGAACTTCATCCCCCGCGAACATGTTGCGCTCTACGAAGCTTGTGTCATTGAAAAAGACTTCGCTAAAGGACGCCGCATCATGTCGGCAATGCTTCCATTGATGTTTTTTCTCGACGGCGGAAGGTTCGTTCAATCCATCAAGCATGGCAGTGAATTAAGCGGATTACATCCCGGTGGTGTTCGGGCTCCATTGCAACCATTGGAGGAGTCCGAGAAACAACAACTGAAAGAAATTATTCGAACCCTCAAACAAAACGTAGCCCAAATCATTGGGGAGGCTTGAAATGGCAGATCTTCTTAGTAAAGAGGCATATCGCGAACTTGCAGGTAAGCTTGAGTTGCGCAATCAGGCATTTATCAACGGAAAGTTTCGTGATGCGATATCGGGCAAAACGTTCACTACGACCAACCCAGCAACGGGTGACGTTCTAGCTGAAATCGCCGCGTGCGACTCTCGAGATGTCGACGAGGCCGTGGCAGCAGCCAAAGAGGCATTTGAGGACGCCCGCTGGCATTCGCTCTCGCCTTCTGCACGCAAGTCTGTATTGCTGCGTTTCGCTCAACTGCTTGAAGAGAATTCGCACGAATTGGCGGTACTCGAAAGTCTGGACAGCGGTAAACCGATTCGTGAATGCCAGAACATCGATGTTCCCGAAACAATTCATACGCTGCGTTGGCACGCAGAACTCATCGACAAAATTTACGATTCGACCGCGCCAGTGGGTTCGGGAGCCGTCACGATGGTCGTGCGTGAGCCCATCGGAGTCGTCGGTCTTGTTTTGCCGTGGAACTTCCCGCTATTGATGCTTGCCTGGAAAATTGGCCCATCGCTGGCAGCAGGTTGCTCGATCGTGGTCAAGCCCGCGAAGGAAACTACGTTGAGCACGCTGCGCGTCGCTGAATTGGCTTATCAGGCGGGTATCCCCGCGGGCGTGTTCAGCGTGGTGCCTGGTAGTGGCAAAGAGGCCGGTGAACCATTAGGTCGGCACGCGGATGTCGCGATGGTCAGCTTTACAGGCTCTACTGACACTGGCCGGCTGTTTCTAAAATATTCCAGTGAGTCAAACCTGAAGCGCATCGTTCTGGAGTGCGGAGGCAAGAACCCTGCAGTTGTGATGGACGACGTCGAGGACATTGATCTCGTCGCGCAGCACGTAGTGAATGGCGCCTTCTGGAACATGGGCGAAAACTGCTCTGCGTCCTCTCGCCTGATCGTTCATAGCAATATCAAGGACGATCTTTTGAAGCGTATCCAGGTTCACCTGGGCGATTGGCAAATGGGTGATCCGCTTGACCCTGAAAATCGCCTGGGCTCGATGATCAGCACCGCTCACTTTGAAAAAGTGCGTTCGTACATTGAGCACGCTAAAGACCAAAAGCTGGATGTGCTGGTGGGCGGGAGTACTACGAAAAATATCTTTGTGGAACCCACCATCGTTGATGGCGTAAGCCGTGATAGCCGGTTGTTTCAGGAAGAAATCTTCGGCCCCGTCCTGAGCGTAACAACCTTCAATACTGTGGATGAGGCCATCGATTTGGCTAACGACACGGCTTATGGATTAGCGGCGTCCGCGTACACCGGTAACCTGCGCAATGCATTGAAGCTTTCGCGCGGCATTCGTGCCGGAATCGTGACCGTCAACTGCTTCGGCGAAGGCGATGCATCTACGCCTTTCGGCGGGTACAAAGAGTCTGGCTTCGGTGGCCGAGACAAGTCCATTTGGGCTCATGATCAATACACCGAGTTGAAAACCATCTGGATCGATGCGTCCTGATTCAGATTAACGGTGTCTGGTTTGGAGGTCGCCTCAACTGCATTGGTTGGGGCGATCTTCGCGTTGAAATGACCGGCATTTCTGACCCGAGGCCCTATACGTAAAGGTAGTGGTAATAACGGAGGAAGGCCATTTTTCGCGGCTCGATTGTATCGTTTTATCTTATATAAAAGGGTGCCTCGAAGTGATAGAACAGCGAACTTTTTGTGGAACAATCAAAGGGAAAAACTTTCGCTATCTCAATGATGAGAAACCTCCGAACGTTTCCCGTTCGGAGGTGGGCTTTATCCTTCTTGATCACTTTTCTCTGCCTTCATTTACCAACGCATTGGACGCGCTTGTGACAGCGAATCTGCTGCGGCCTGAACTCTTCAGTACCTGCACGTTTACGCTGAATGTGCAGGAAGTGATGAGCGACTTGGGCATCATTATCCGCCCGGATCAACAGCTTTTATCCTATCCACTGAGCGATCTAAAACTGTTGATCGTGTGTGGCGGGCTTCGGACGCCACTGCGCGCCGATGCTCATTTGTCCGCTCTGCTCAAGAAAGCCGCCGAGAAGGGAGTAGCGTTAGCGGGTCTCTGGAACGGAGCCTGGTTCTTGGGGCAAGCAGGTTTGCTGGATGCATACCGTTGTGCCATTCACCCGGAGCATCGGCCAGCGCTTGCAGAGGCGGCACAGCACAGCCAAGTGACAAGTGAGAGCTTTATGGTTGATCGCGATCGTTATACGGCGGCCAGCCCGAGCGGTGCGTTTCATATGATCCTGGGCTGGATCGGTCAATGTCATGGAGCAGGCCTTGTTGATGGCATCTCGGACATCTTGGCATTTGAGGACTCACGGCATCGACGCCTGAATCCAACGCTCCACATTAAAATGGCGGCGCCTTTGAGAGAAATCGTCACATTGATGGAGGCGAATCTTGAAGAACTTCTGGATTTAGAGCAGTTGGCAGGCTGGGTCAATCTGTCCAGGCGCCAAATCGAACGGTTGTTCAGGGCTCAGTTGGGCACTACCCCACAGCGTTACTACCTCGAACTTCGGGTCACTGAAGCACGACGCCTGCTGCAGCATTCCGGTCTAACCATAGTGCAGGTCGCAGTGGCTTGTGGATTCGTCTCCCCGAGCCATTTCAGCAAGTGCTATACGGCTTACTTTGGGTATTCCCCTTCCCGAGAAACACGAATGGAATTTTGAATGTCGGAGCCCTTGGTCAGTTCTTGCTATGACTGCGCTCCAGCTGACAGATCCGAATACATAACTGACCCGGTGCTTGGAATGGCAACCCGGCTGCACCGACACTTTATATGTACCTCTATGTAATAACGGTCTTGCTGGGGCGGCATGCAGCAGGGTGCAGCTAATGTGACTTGCGATGTATGAAAAAAATTACGGAGCTTAAATGAACATCAAGCAAAAGCTAACTGGGGCGTTCGCAATCATCGCGTGTTTGCCCATCATTGTTGTCGCCAGCATTGTCATCATTAATCTGCGCAACGAGGCCACGGAAAGTTTTGTCGAAAACAGTGGGCGCGAAATACGTCAGGTCGAGAACGGCATGCAATTGTTCTTCGACAGTATCAGCCAGAACATCGATTATCTTGCGTCCAATCCGCTGGTAGCCACCGCTGGTAACGGTCTCAAAAGTTCGTTGACGCCCGAACAGGAAAACCTGCCCGAGCCCGAAACGGGCAAGAACATCGTTGCGCTGTTTGATCGCATGGCGAAAAGCCACCCTTCTTACTCCTATATTTCCTACGGTCTGGCCAACGGCAGTTACGCGTTTTGGCCTGAGGGGCAGAAGCTCAGTAACTACGATCCTCGTGCGCGCCCTTGGTACAAGACCGCTCTGGCTAACCCGGGCAGGACGGTGCGCACTGATGCCTATTACTGGTCTGCCGACGACGCGGTGATGATCGCGACCGTACGCGCGATACCTAACGCCCTGGGCAACCCAGGCGGGGTGATGAGCATTGATGTGACACTCAAACAACTGACCAACATCGTCAAACAGATCAAGCTTGGTGAAACCGGCTACCTGATGCTGATGGAAAACAGCGGCAACGTGCTGGTCGACCCCAAGCAGCCCGAGCATAATTTCAAGAAGCTCGGTGAGCTGAGCGGTGGTTTTAGTGAGCTGGCCAAAACGCCCAAAGGTCTGACAGCAGTAGAGCTTAATGGCGAGCGCTACATGGCTAACGTCTATCCTGCTGACAAACTCGGCTGGAGTTTCATCGGCCTGATCAAGCAGGATGAAGTCATGGCTTCAGCCAATAAACTGACCTGGCTGATTGGTATCATCGCTGCGGCACTTGCTGTGGTCTTCGCGCTGGTCGGCGCTACTTTCGCGAGCTTTATCGTGCGCCCGATCAGCGGTGTGTCAAGCGGGCTGGAGGGAATAGCCCAAGGTGAAGGCGACCTGACTGTCACGCTGGCAGTGCGCGGCAACGACGAAACTGCCCAGCTAGCTCGCTGGTTCAACCAATTTCTGGGCGCGATCCGCAGCTTGATCCAGCACATCTCCAGGGCTGCCAGCAGCATCCTTGCAGCATCGCACAGCTCCACTCAGGTCTCGGGTGATATGGCTGAGGCCGCCAACCGCCAACGTGAAGCGGTGGACATGGTATCCACTGCCTTCCACGAAATGGTCGCTACTGCCAACGAAGTCGCGCGTTCTTGCAGTCAGGCTGCCGAATCCGCCGACACAAGTCAGCAACAGGCACGCGACGGTCAACGGCAGATCGATGATGCAGTAGAAAGCGTTGACCGGCTCAGCGAAGAAATATCCCGCTCCGCGCAGGACATGACGCAATTAGAGCGAGACAGTAACGACATCCAGTCAATTCTCAACACCATCCGCTCTATCGCCGAGCAGACCAACTTGCTGGCCCTCAACGCCGCCATTGAAGCTGCGAGAGCGGGTGAGCAGGGGCGTGGCTTTGCTGTGGTGGCTGACGAGGTCAGGGCCTTGGCGAAGCGTACCGCCGACTCTACTGCCGAGATCGACAGCTTGTTGGGCAATCTGGCCCGGCGCACCGCCTCGGTGGCGCAACAGATGCATTCTAGCCTTGAGGTCTCGCAGCAGTCGGTGAGTAAGATTGGCCAAGCTCGCACCAGCTTTGGCCAGATTCGCGAATCGGTGGACGTCATCCGCGATATGAACACCCAGATTGCCACCGCCGCCGAAGAGCAGCATCAGGTGGCCGAAGACATCAACCGGCACATCAGTCAGATTCATGGTGATGCACAACTGGTGGTCGAACTGGCGCAATTATCGCGTACTGACTCGCAAAGCCTGGCGTCGCTATCCAATGAGCTGGACGGTCTGGTGCGGAAGTTCCGCACCTGATGACGTGTTCTGGCTTTAGCTGGGATTTACGCCATCGTCATTCCCCGTTAAACGGCTACAAGTACCCGGTGTCATATATGTGTGGTCAAGCAACGACGTAGTATCCAACGAACGGGGGCACTGCCCGAGCCTGTGTGGAGCGGTGAGGAGGCCAGTGGGGAGTTGGTGGGGCCGTGGCAAAGCGGCCTCGCCGACATCAGGAGGGAAGTACTTAACATCTGACCCATTACACTCCGCGCAGAGCTGTTTCGTCTGGACGCCCAGCGCTGCAGTTGGTCGGGATTCCGGCGCGACTCCGTCATCAGTTCGGGTTTGAGACAGCCCTCATACAGTAGTTCGCCTACCCGATGCTCAATGATATGGTCGCTTTGGTTGAGCAGGCTTGCAGTGCGCCTGGTCATGACAGGCGTTATACGATGGAAATCGCACTGCCTGGCCCGACTCTATGCCAAGGGCAAGCCCAGCACCAGGGCATGCAGTTGTTCGGCACCTAATTCCATCTGAGAGCCGTGTCGAGAACCCGGCCAGAAGAACTTGCCTTGATGCAGGCGGCGCGCCGCCAGCCAAATACCGAACCCGTCGTGCACCAGCACTTTAATGCGATTGGCGCGGCGGTTGGCAAACAGATGAGCGCAGTGCGGTTGCGCCGCACCGAACATGGTGACCAACCGCGCCAGCGCGGTTTCAGTACCGGCGCGCATGTCCATGGGTTCGGTGGCGTGCCAGATGGCGTCGATGCGAATCATTGCAACAGATCTCGAAGGAAGGTTGCGCAGGCAGCCGCGCTATCGGTCGGCCAGTTCACTTTGACAGTGCCACACGGATGAGGGATTTCAACGCAGATAGTCGATGATGCAGCTTGCGAATTTGCTCCGGCTAGCTGCATGGGTCACGGAATAAAAGCAGGTTGCAGCTCCGTGTTTTTTTGCGTTTGCACCCAAATCCATTTGTGGACGAGGTTCGCATTGAGGCTATGGCTCAGCGAGACGCTGGCAATCGAGGTGCCGGGCTGGGCGCACTCTTGAATGACTTGGACTTTGAAGGATTTGGTGTAGGAACGGCGTTGTGGCTGCATGAAATACCCGCTTAAAAGGCTAGAACCGGTGCCCACTTAAATTTAAGTGCACACCATGTCTTGGCTTTGCAGGGCTGGGTAGATGACTTCGCCGGACGGATACTGACGGTCGACGAGTTGACGGCTACGTGAAACAGTATTGGCCGATTCTCAAGAACCGATTGCTGGCCGGCGAATACCCCCCGCAATGTGTATACGACGTCGAAATCCCCGAACTCAAAGGCGGAACCCGGCAGTTGGGCATTCCCAGCGTCGTGGATCGCCTGATCCAACGGGCACTGCTGCAACAGCTCACGCAGCTCTTCGATCCGCTATTCTCGGGCTACAGCTACGGTTTTCGTCCGGGCAGAAGCGCTCACCAAGCGATCGAAACCGCACGCGGCCATGTGGAGGCGGGTGTGGAACTTGATCTGGAAAAGTTCTTTGATCGAATCAACCACGACATCCTGGTGGCCCATGTGCAGCTTCACGTCGAAGACAATCGGTACTCAAGTTAATCCGCCGTTATCACGAAGCCGGGGTGATGTCGGGCGGGATCACCAGCCGCCGGCACGAAGGGGCGCCGCAAGGCGGCCCCCTCTCGCCGTTGCTGTCGAATATCCTGCTCAACCAACTCGACCGCGAGCTGGAGCGGCTGGGTCATTGCTTCGTGCGTTATGCCGATGATGTGAACATTTTTGTGCGCAATCAGCGGACTGGCGAACCACTCCGTCCAGAAAATATTTTTCAATGACTCAACTCGCGCTTTCCACGGTATCCGCACAACACTCTCCACAGTGCTCAACGATCAGCAGGACCAAATTTTACGATCGGCGCCATACCAGGGCAGAAGATTCGCCAACCTTCAAGGTCCGTTACTGATGGGGGATAGCGCCGGTGAGACAGACCAACTGCCTCTTGCGGATCACTTATGCAGAGATCATCCTGAATCGTACCCAAGTTGTGTGTTGAGGCGTGGCCGCCTACCAGGATTCCTGTCGACTTTCGGTAACCGGGTCGCGGATGTATAGCAGCTGTTTACGCGCTGCGTAGCCCGCGCAGCGATGATGTGTCACGCGGATATCGACGACAGGGGAGATCGCCTCATCCGATCGCGTCTTGCCGCCAGCGGATCCGGCGCCTAACGATTAGAAGCAAGGAGGTCGTATGCGCTGTGCAAACTGCGGATTCGAGAATCCCTCCGGGGCCAGCTTCTGTGAAGCGTGCGGCGCCAGGCTGTCTTGCAGCTGTTCGCGCTGTGGCCACGAGGCGGGCCTTTCCGACAAATTTTGCAGTGAATGCGGTGCACCGCTAACCGATGCGTCTGCTGCGCCATCACCGCGCTCCCGGCCTGTTTCAGAGCCTTCTCCAGCGCCCATTCATTACACACCCCACTACCTTGCCGAGCGCATCCGCGCCGAACAGGCCGCCATGGAAGCCCGGGGCGAGACCGCCGGAGAACGCAAGACCATCACGGCGCTGTTTGCCGACATGGCTGGCTCTACGGCGCTGATCCACGACCTCGATCCGGAACAGGCCCAGCGCCTTATCGAGCCTGTTGTCGCGATGATGATGGAAGCTGTCCACTACTACGAAGGCTACGTGGCCAAGACGCTGGGCGATGGCATTCTCGCGCTATTCGGCGCCCCCATCGCCCATGAGGACCATCCGCAGCGGGCGCTGTATGCGGCGCTACGGATGCAGGAGGCGATACACCGACATGGTGACCGCATTCGTCTGGAAAAAGGTATTCCGTTGCAAATCCGCGTTGGCATCCATACTGGAGAGGTCGTCGTGCGTTCGATCCGCACAGACAATTTACACACCGATTACGATCCGGTCGGGCACACGATCCACATTGCATCCCGGATGGAGGGCATCGCCGCGCCATCGTCAATCCTGGTGAGCGAGTCCACCCACAAGCTGGCGGAGGGCTATTTCGAGTTCAGGACTCTGGGGGCCACCCAAGTCAAAGGCATTCCCGATCCGCTTGTCGTGTATGAAGTGCAGGGTCTCGGCGCGCTGCGCACGCGCCTGCAACTGGCGGCACATCGCGGGCTGGCCAGGTTCGTCGGCCGCCAAGTCGAACTTGATCACCTGCATCAGGCACTCTATAAGGCCAAAGCGGGCCTCGGGCAGGTCGTCGCGGTGGCAGGCGAGGCGGGGGTCGGGAAGTCGCGGCTGTTCCATGAGTTCAAGGAAGGCTCGCGGCGCGGGTGTCTGGTGCTGGAGACTTTCTCGGTGTCGCACGGCAAGGCCTTTGCCTATTTTCCGCTCATCGAGCTTCTGAAAAGCTATTTTCAGATCACTGCACTGGACGACGAGCGGCGGTGCCGGGAAAAGGTCATGGGCAAGACTCTGACGCTTGAGCGCAGCTTCGAGGATCTTGTGCCCTACCTGCTCTATCTGCTGGGTATTGGCGAAGGCAGTTCGGCGCTCGCGGAAATGGATCCTCAGATCCGGCGCGATCGCATCTTCGACGCGATTACGCAACTTCTGGCGCGCGAGAGTCGCGATCAGCCGATCGAACTGCTGTTCGAGGACTTGCAATGGCTGGACCGCGAGACCGAAGCATTCCTCGCGTGTCTCATCGACCGCGTGGCGAGTGCTCCGATCCTGCTCCTCGTGAACTACCGGCCCGAGTATCAGCCTGCGTGGACGCGCGCGGGTCATTGCAGTCAGCTTCGGCTCGAACCGCTGGGCCCGGCCGAAGCCCAGGGACTGCTCGCGGCCCTGCTAGGGGACGATCCCACCCTCGTCCCCCTCAAACAACTCATCCTGGAGAAGACGGAGGGCAACCCTTTCTTCATGGAGGAAGTGGTGCAAACGCTGGTCGAGGATAGCTCGCTGCTCGGTGAACCCGGCCGTTACCGGATCGAGCAAACTCCTTTTGCGCTGCATATCCCCACCACCGTGCAAGGTGTGCTCGCTGCCCGTATCGACCGGCTCCCCGTTGCGCAGAAGGAGTTGCTGCAGACGCTCGCCGTCATCGGCAAGGAGTTTGCGTTCAGTCTGATCCAACGCATCTGTGATGGACGTGGCGCTCGGAATGACGACGATTTACGCGATCTACTGGCCCGACTGGAGGCCGCGGAGTTCATTTACCAGCGGCCTGCATTTCCGGAGGTGGAGTATTCGTTCAAGCATGCCCTGACCCAGGAGGTCGCGGGCCACTCGCTACTCACGGAGCGGCGGAGCGCACTGCACGAACGCACGGCGCAGGCCATCGAGGCACTGTTCCCCACCCGCATCGCCGATTATTGCAGCGAACTGGCGCACCACTACAGGCTGAGCGGCAATGTCCCAAAGGCCGTGGAATACCTGCACCGTACCGGGCAACAGGCCCTTCAGCACTCCGCCCATCTAGATGCAATGCGTCACCTCGGCGCGGCGCTGGAATTGCTCGAGCAATTGCCCGACACGTCCGCGCGTGCTCATCAGGAACTGACGTTGCTGCTCTGCCTGGGACCGGCGTTGATGGCTGCCCGAGGCTATGGTGCGCCCGAGGTGGAAGCCACCTACACCCGTGCACTGGCGCTATGCGCGCAAGTAGGCGACGACTCGCTTTTCCCTGCGCTGATGGGGCTGCGGATGTACTACGAGTTGCGTGCGCAATACTCAACGGCATGCGAACTGGGTGAGCGACTGCTCAGTGTCGCGCAAACTGCGCAGGATCCGAATTTGCTCGTGGGAGCCCATGCGGCGCTCGGGGCGACCTTGTTTTTCCAGGGAGATCTGCGCAATTCCCTTGACCACAACGAGCAGGCGCGTGTTCTCTACAACCCGGACCTTCATCGCACACATGCCATCAGGTACGGCATGGATCCGGGCTACGCCATGATATTTACGGCCTTGTGTCTTTGGCACCTGGGTTTCCCCGATCAGGCAAGCACACGCAGCCAGGAGGCCCTTGCAATGGCCAAGAAGGTTGCCGACATGTTCAGCCTGGCCTTCAACCTGTCTGCTACGTCGATACTGGGACAGTTTCGGCACGACGTACAACTCGCCGAGGAGTGTGCTGATGCCGCCATCAAGCTTTCACTCGAACAAGGGTTTCCGTATTACTTGGCGTGGGGGACTATTCTCCAGGGTTGGGCTCGCACCGAGCAGGGAAACATTGACGAGGGAATCGCTCAGATAACCCAGGGTATCGCCAATTACCAAGCCGCCGGAGCAGAGCTTGGATGCTCTTATTTTCTGGCACTGCTGGCCGCAGCTCACGGGCGCGCCATGCAACCGCAGGCAGGATTGGATGTCTTGACCGACGCTCTGGCTATGGTGGACAGAATAGGCGAGCACTTTTACGAAGCAGAACTGTACCGGCTCAAGGGAGCGCTCACCCTCCAATGTCCGGGTGAAGACAGTCAGGGTTCTTCCGTGCAGCAGGAAGCGCAAGCATGCTTTCAAAAGGCGATCTCGGTCGCCCGACAACAAGGTGCAAAGTCACTCGAGCTACGAGCCACAGTGAGCCTTGCTCAGCTTTGGGAAACACGAGACAAGGAGGCGGCCAGGCAGATGCTGGCCGACATCTATAGTTTCTTCACCGAAGGCTTCGACAGCGTTGATTTGCTACAAGCCAAGGCGCTGCTCGATGCATGGGCATCAAACGAGGGGTGAACGATCGATGACGCTTGGTGCTGAATGAAGCAGCGGCGTGTCGTCGGCAAGTGCGTGACGGGGCGAAGCACTGCGCCAAGCACCCGATGCGGCCAGCACCGACGAGGAGACCAAGAATGACCACGAAAAAGCCGGTCGCGCTGGCGTTGCAGGGCGGTGGGATGCACGGTGCGTTCACCTGGGGCGTGCTCGATCGGTTGCTCGAGGACGGCAGGCTTGCCATTGAAGGGGTGAGTGCAACCAGTGCCGGCGCGATGAATGCCGTCGTGCTGGCCTACGGCATGCTGCAGGGTGAAGAGGCCGGCGCGCGCCAGGCGCTGCATGATTTTTGGTCCGCGGTGGCGCAGTCCGCCGAGCGGCATAACCCGTTGCGCTGGGCGCCATGGTTGAAAGGGACGCACAGTTTCGGGCTGGACTATTCGCCCATGTATGCGTTTGCGGACATGGCGCTTCGTATCTTCTCGCCTTACCAGTTCAATCGCCACAACTTGAATCCGCTGCGCGAGGTGCTGGAGAATCAGGTCGATTTCGCCGTCTTGCGCAAGCAATGCCCGCTCTACCTCTATCTGTGTGCGACCAATGTTGAGACGGGGAAGATACGCATCTTCTCAGGCGAGGACGTCTGCGCCGAAGCGGTGCTGGCTTCGGCCTGTGTGCCGACATTGTTCCAGGCAATCACGATCGACGGCCAGCACTACTGGGATGGCGGCTATATGGGAAACCCGGCGATTTTCCCGCTGATCTACCACTGCAATACGCGCGATGTGGTGATCGTCCACATCAACCCGCTCGTCCGCCCGGGCGTGCCCATGACAGCTGCCGACATCCTCAATCGCATCAATGAAATCAGCTTCAACTCGTCGCTGATGCGTGAGATGCGCACCATCGCTTTTGTCACCGACCTCATCGAGCAAGGAAAGGTCGAGCGCGACGAGATGAAGGAGATGCTGATCCACTCCATTCGGTCCGACGCAGCGATGTGCGCGCTCAGCGTGTCCAGCAAGTACAACGCAGGCTGGGACTTCCTTTGCGGGCTGCGCGACAACGGACGACGCGAGGCCGATGCATGGCTTACCGAGAACTATCGGAATATTGGCGAACGGTCGAGTATCGACATCCGAAAGGAATTTCTTTGAACGCCGTCATGAGACGGAAAAAGGTGGCTGGTGCCGGCATGGACGGTCGGGCGATGACGGCAGTGCTGCGTCGCCGCGCTCGCTTAAATGCTACGGAGTTTAAACTGTCTCGATTTTAAGAAGAGGATTGTCGGCAAGTACGGTTTCGAACAACAGCGTTGGTTTTTCCAGCAAGTAACCTTTGAGTCTAGCCTTCTACCGAGATCCTTCGACCTGAAAGGTCCAGATGTTAATGTCGTCTCCATGTTTCCTGTGAACCTTCAGTTTTTTGAACTGCGTCTGCACCCCAGCGCCATTTCGCAATCTCTTAGTCTGCACCCTATGAGATACCAGGAAACTCCTGAGCATAGCTTTGGAAAGTTCCGGGTGTGACCAGGAATCCGGTACACGTCCACCTTGGCAATGCTGTCATTGATGGATGCCTTCCTTGCGCCAATCCTAGATAGCCTGGCCAGGTTTATCTGCCCCCTGACCCGGTATGCCGCGCGTGCATATGGGCGCTGACAAGATCACCCTCAACAACGTTCTGCCGGTCGCCGACACATGGGCGCCGGGCCTGACACGCCTCCGGCGGCCAACAGACTTGGACGGGGCATGGATCGTCGGAAGACGACATAGTGCCGGTCGGCAGCCGAGTGCGCCGCCACCCACTATATTTGCGACCATCGGTAGGTCAACATTAAATCCGGGTTAAGCCCTGCGACGCCAATCTATCTGGTCGCAGATCATTCCTGCCGGAAATCTGTCGCTCGCGCCGCCATCGATCACATTCGCCAGCTCTTCACGTTGTTGGCCGCTCATGCTTTTGGGGGCAGAGGTGAGCCGCATACGAGCCGCACCCATGACTATTACTCAAACGTCGACCGTCTCCGCCAGATGCGCCATCAGCCACTGGCGAAAGCGTTCGACGCTTTGTCTATGTGGGGGCCGACCTTGAGGTTCCAGCAGGCAGAACTGAGCGTCTGTGCACAGGGTGGTTTGCGTCGGTCGAACGAGATTGCCAGTTTGCAAGTGGTTGCTGAGTAGGCCCGACCAAGCCAAAGCGATACCCTGGCCAGCCAGCGCTGACTGAATCAACATTGAATAGTTGTTGATATTGATGCGTCGCCGAGGTTCTGGAGCTTGGTAGCCAAGACGTTGAAACCATTCCTTCCACCCAATCCAGTCTCGTTGCGGGTCTTCAAACCATAACCAGGTACACGCGCCTAGCTGCTCTAACGTATGAATCTCTGGATGCTGCGCTAGAAAGGCAGGGCTGCAGACCGGGAAAATTTCTTCGTTGAACAACGGAGTGACTTTCATGTTTTTTGGTGGGGTACTGCAGTAGTAAAGCGCCAGATCGCAGTCTAGCCGGGAAAAATCACTGACTTGATCCGTCGCGATGATGCGCAGATCAATCTCCTCATTCTGGCGTTGGAACTCCGATACGAGAGGCAGTAGCCACAACGATGCCATCGCTGTGCTGGTAACGACGGTTACCTGCCGGGCGCCTTGCCAATGGAGCATTCCCGCTGTGGCATGGGCGATTTGCTGCAGCGTATCGCGGACGCTTTCGTAATATTGGTTGCCCGAGGCGGTGAGCTTGATTTCACGGGTCGTACGGGTGAAAAGCGCCGTGCTCAGATAGTCTTCGAGCAAACGAATCTGACGGCTGATCGCGCCTTGAGTGACGTTTAGTTCGCGGGCTGCCAAGGTGAAGCTCAAATGGCGGGCCGCAGCTTCAAACGCCACCAGGCTATTGAGTGGCGGCAAGGGTTGCAGCTTCATCAGGTAGGGTCACTGTATTTTTGATTTTGCACCGTGCACAGATATTGTGCAGAAACCAGGGTGTAGTGACTACCTGTTAATGATGTAAGACTAGAGATCAATGACCAAGTCAGAAGTGGGCTTGCTGCAGCAAAGCAAGCGCAAACCCTTGTCGATCTCACGTTGTCTGATCCCACCGTTGTGGTTCATTTCCACAGTACCCTTAAGCAGGGCTGTTTTGCAGGTGCCGCAAACACCCTGACTGCAGGAGGACGGTACGATTGCGCCGGCTTTTTTGGCAGCACTCAGCACGGTCTGATTACCCGGCATGCTGAACGTCCTCCCCGAGCGTGACAGGGTTACCGTAAACACGTCTTGCTGATCGGACGGAGAGGCTTGCTCGATCAAAGGTTCTTCATTCAGTACCGTAATGTCGAAGCTTTCCTGATGGTAGTGGTCGAAATCGAACGCCGCTTCCCTGAGAACTGATTTGACTGCCTCCATGTAACCCTGGGGCCCACAGGTAAAGATTTCCCGTTCCTGGAAATCCGGCACTTGCTGGCTTAACAAAGGCAAATCGAGTCGGCCTATAGGCTGTCGCCATTCGGCGGTATCGCCAAATCCTTCGCAAATATTTATGACCCGCAGCCCTGTCATACCGGCCTGCATACGTTTCAACTCTTCGTGAAAGATGATGTCTGCGGGGGTGCGAGCGCTGTGCACAAAGACGATGTCGAGGTTGCCGGCCATGTCAGCGGCGGTGCGGGTCATCGACATCAAGGGCGTCACGCCGGAGCCAGCCGACAGGTACAGCAACTTGGCGGCAGGGTGACCAACTGGTGTAAAACTGCCTGCCGGGCCGGAAGCCCGCAGGTTATCGCCCGGCTTGAGATTATCGTGCAACCAGTTCGATACCGCTCCGCCAGGCACACGCTTGACAGTTATGGAGAAAGCAAACGGGCGGGTGGGGGAGGACGAAAGGGTGTAACACCGAGCGATGGTTTGCCCCCCGATGACGGGAGAAATGGTGATGAATTGACCCGGTTCGAAACTCAGTGCACTGAAGTCTGCACACCGAAAGATAAAGGTCCTTACATCATGGGTTTCCTGCCGTACGGCGCAACACTGCAGCGTCTTCTGTTCGCCGCTGTTCCATTGCGAGCCGCACGCGACCCAAGTCATTGGGTCGGTGAAACGCTGGATTGCATCGATGTTTTTGGCTGATGGTAAATTTTCGAAAGTTGTCATGTTCATTCCTCAGACGCCATGGGCGGCAAGACGCGCGGCGTACCAGCGAGAGAACTGGTCAACATAGGTTTCGGTGAAGGTTGAGAACGGCCCAGGCGTGTAGGCGGGATCCTGTGTCCCACTATGGGTAATGCCGACGAGGCTGGCGTCCTGTAGGTTTGTCGCTGACCATACTTCGATCAGCTTATCTACTTGATAGTCGACGCCCTCGACGGCCTCTGCATGTACCAGCCACTTGGTCCGCACCAGGGTTTTATCTGGAGCCAGCGGGATGATGTAGGAAACGACGGCGTGGTCGCTCATGATGTGAGTCCACGAGTTGTGTGTCCACAGGTGCATGTCGCCCAAATCGCGGCGGGTAAGGTTGCCAAACAGGTGGGTACATGCCACGCGCGTATCGAGGGTCTGCGATTCGCCGTTACCTGCAATTGCCAATCGCTGGGAGCGGAATTGGGTCACCGCTTCTTCATCCAGGTGTTCGACGGCGTCACAAATATAGCCTTCGCTTTCCCAGTTACTCTTGGTGTCGGCATTGCGGCGGTGATATTCCGCCAGTGCCTGAAGCGAGTCTTCACCAAGCCCATCCGTGCAAAATCCAAAGTCTTCGGGCAAGAAAGAGGCGGTCAGTTCAGGATGGGTGGCAGCGCAGTGGTAGCACTCGCGATTATTCTCTATCACCAACTTCCAGTTCCCGTCCTCGATGATCTCCGATTCGTAAGCAATCTTCGAATGGGTGATGTCATATTGAGCGAAGCGCGGCGTCATGGTCTGATCAAGGTACAAAATGTCTTCTGGCGGCTCGTCGCCCAGACAAACGAAGACATGGGTGCCGATGACTCGAGTATGAACAGGGATCAGGCTTTTGCATTTATGATCAAAACTCTGGCCCATGTGTGCCGCATGTTTCAGGCTTCCATCAAGATCGTAGCTCCATTGATGGTAAGGACAGACCAGCATGCCCACGGTCGATTTACCTGCCTGCTTCAAACGAGCCCCGCGGTGACGGCAGACATTTCGAAAAGCCTGTACCTGCTCGTCATCATCACGCACTAGTATGATGGACGATTTTCCGATATCGATGGTAGAGACATCGCCTGGTTCGGGTATGTCGCCCGAGACACCGACCAAAATCCAATGTTTGTTAAAAAAGATATCTACGTCGGTTTCAAAAATATCTTGGCGACCAAACAAGCCGCCAGGCATACCATGCCCAAGCGTGCGGTCGGCTAGTAGTTCTCGGTGGGTTTTCACGGTATTTAGAGTCATTATCGATCTCGCTTAAACGTACAGTCGTAAGTGACGGCAGATACAGTATCGAAAGGCAGTTTTACTCCGTCAACGCGCTTTATTCTCACGTTCGCATAACTCTGCGTTATGCGAAAAGTCGCGTTATAAATTTATAATTATCAATAGCTTGAGTGTTAGTCTTCTCGCAGCCAGTCGACCAGGGTGTGTGTTATTGAACCAGGCTCTCGACCGGCTGGAACGACTACGTAGTAAGCGTCTTTTGGTTTGACGGTGTACGGCGTTATTCTGACTAATTCACCGCTGTTGAGTAAGTGCGTAACCAGTCGCCCCCATCCGAGTGCAATGCCATATCCTTGACGAGCGGCCTGGACCGCATCGCTATAAGAGCTGCAACGAAGTGAGTAATTAAGTTTGGGGCGCGTATCTCCAAGTTCCCGACACCAACTGTTCCAGGTCATCCAGCCTTCAAGGGTTGAATCTGAGTCAATCAGCGCCACGTCGAGAAAATCATCGATCGATACAGGTGCCTGGTGTACCGCCAGCCAGGAGGGTGAACACACTGGGAATACCTCCTCATCGAACAAGAAGATTGAACTTCCGTCCTCCCATTTCCCATTGCCGAAACGGATCGCCAGGTCGACGTCATCACGATACGAACTCGGGGGCAGCAGTTGCGTCACTAATCGCAACTTAAGCTTGGGTTGAAGGGTGCGAAGCGCGGTCAATCTGGGGAGCACTCTCAGATGAGAAAACGCATCCGTGCATGCAATAGCTATTTCCCGTTCACCGATCCCCTCGGAAATTTTGTCGAACACACTTGCCATTCTATGAATGGATTCCGTGACGACCGAATGAAGAATATAGCCCTCCTGAGTTAATTTAATTGCACGATGAAGTCGATGAAAAAGCCTGGTCTCCAAAGTGTCTTCCAACAACTTGATTTGTTTGCTGACGGCTGCCTGCGTTACGCCCAGCTCTTGAGCGGCCAACGTAAAACTGGCAAGCCGCGCCACCGCTTCGAATTCCAGTAAAGCAGTCATGGACGGTATCAGCCGCCGATAGCCTTTGACTTTTTTATCGATATTTCCGGGTTGCATAGGTGCGTTCCAAAGCTAATGCAGGGTGAGTCAAGCTACTGAGCAGTCCGCCATTGATTCGAATGGAGCAGGACGCGATAGGTCATGCCCAAGGAGTGCCCGATACAGTTCGCCATTGCCCAATACGCCTAGAACCGTATCAGCCTCATCCTGCACGATCAGTGGATGGCCGGTTTCATAGCGAATCCTAAGCGCGTCTCGCATGCTGGTATCCGGCGGTACCGAAGTGACCTGTCGACGCAGCGGCCCGACTCCCTTGGCGGGATTCCATCGTTGGACTTCCGCGACTGAGGTTCCGCATCGAATGCTGGTTAAACGACGGGATTGACTCACCGACATCCAGAGGTTTTGAATCGTATCCAGGCAATATTCTTCCCGGAAGAAAACGCACTCATCCAGCGTGCTCATCAGACTTTTCGCACATAGAACATTCAACGGGTTCGTATGGGCGACGAAATTACGAACGTAGTCATCAGCCGGATTCAGTACGATTTCTTCGGGCTTACTGTACTGAATGATCTTGCCGTCTTTCATGATGGCAATGCGTGTGCCCAGCTTCAGCGCTTCGTCCAGGTCATGGCTGACGAACACAATGGTCTTGTGCAATTTGCGCTGCAGATCGAGTAATTCGTCCTGCAGGCCCTGGCGAATTAACGGATCGAGTGCTGAAAAGGGCTCGTCCATCAGCAGAATATCGGCATCCATCGCTAGTGCGCGAGCCAGTCCTACGCGCTGCTGCATGCCCCCTGACAACTCGTCCGGCCTCTTGTTGCGCCATTGGGTCAGGCCCACGAGCTCAAGTTTTTCATCGACCAGCTTGCGTCGTTCATTCTCCGGGCGGGCCTGCATTTCCAGGCCGAAGCTGATGTTTTCGCGAACCGTCAGCCAGGGCATCAGGGCGAACTTCTGGAACACCATGGCAATGCGTTTGGTGCGCATCATCTTCAGTTCGGCGGGGGTGCAGGAGGCAATATCGATCTGCCGACCTTCGTGCTCGACGAACAGCTTGCCGCGGCTGACGGTGTTCAGGCCGTTGATGCATCGCAATAGGCTTGATTTGCCGGAGCCAGACAGGCCCATGAGCACGCAGATCTCACCTTTGTTGATTTCCAGGTTTGCCTTCTCCACGCCCACGATCAAGCCAGTCTTCTGGAGAATGTCTGGGCGCGAAAAGCCTACGTCAAGCAAATCCAGGGCGGGTTTTGGACGGTTGGAGAAGATGACGTCGACATCTTCAAAACGGATGATGCTCATACGTCACCTCTTCTCACGGTTTCACGTTGCTTGCAGATACGGTCGAGGGTGATAGCCAGCAGCACGATCGCCAGGCCTGCTTCGAAGCCCATGGCGATATCGGCAGTGTTCAGTGCGTTGACCACCGGTTTGCCAAGGCCATCGGCGCCCACCAGTGCCGCGATGACCACCATGGACAGCGACAGCATGATGCACTGGGTGATGCCGGCGGCGATGCTGGGCATCGCATGCGGCAGTTCGATGCGCGCCAACAGCTGGCGGCGTGAGCAGCCGAAGGCCTTGCCGGCGTCCATTAACTCCTCCGGAACATCGCAGATACCCAGATAGGTGAGGCGGATCGGTGCGGCAATGGCGAAGACCACCGTGGATATCAATCCTGGAACGACGCCCAGGCCGAACAGCGTCAGGGTCGGGATCAGATAAACGAAGGTGGGCACGGTTTGCATCAGATCGAGTACTGGCCGTAGGGCTGCGTAAAACCAGGGCCGGTGCGCGGCGACGATGCCCAGCGGTACGCCGACGATCACGCATACGAGCGTGGCGAATGTCACTTGGGAAAGGGTTTCCATGGTCTCCTGCCAGTAGCCGAGATTGAATATCAGCAGGAATGAGAAGGCGACAAAGAGCGTCAGGCTTACCTTGCGCTGGATGTAATAAGCAAGAAGGGCAAATAACGCTATCAAAGCCAGGGGGTTGAACCAAAGGAGGGCGCTGGTAAAAACAGTGATGATTCCAGACAGCGACAGCGATATGGAATCGAATACGCCTGCACCATGCTGAGTTAACCAATCGACATACCGGGCGATATGTTCACCCAGTGGAAGCTTCTCTTGTGTAATCCACATATTACTCATCCGGCTGATGGAAGAAATAACTCACGAACACAACCGCTCGGGCACGGCTCAGCACAGCTGATCCAAACGCACGGTGTGCTTGAACGCTTTGTTGTCGATGGGCGACGACAAACTACCTGACGGGGTTTCGGCTTTTTTCTGGCTGGAGCATCTATTACCTCGCTTCAAACAATTGATAGTTGTGCGCCATAAGTCAGGCGGCACAAAATGGCTTCGCGATACATTCGCTCTAGCAGTTATCGAAGTTTGGGCAGTCAATGAGTAACAGATGTGAGGTGAGACAAAGTCGGTCGCCCCGGCATTCTTTGGCCGGATGTCGAACTCTTTCAGGGGCATGCACTGCAAGATTCATAATGGCGGCTCGTTGTTGTTTTGGTTTGAAGTCCTTGCCTGTAGGAGATATTTATCCAGCTGCGCGTCGCTGACAAACCATTTTATGTCAACGTCTCATGACTTTTTATCATTAATGACATTGGATGTTAGGACTCCGCAACCTTGGAAAGTCAATTGAATGTACCAAGGTGTACATTGGGCGGTCATCCGAGTACATTCGCATTACGCATTATTAAAGAAGGTAAGCAAGATGCCTCAGGTAGGGAAGGCACGTGGTAAGGCGCAGGATGCAGGCTGGCGTGGGTCGCCGGAGGGTTGGCTGGAAGCTGCCTATGATGCGCTGAAGGAGTCCGGCATCGATGCCGTTCGGGTCATGCCGCTGGCCAAGCGCCTTGGCTTGTCACGAACCAGCTTCTACTGGTTTTTTGAAGACCGTGAACAACTGCTGGCCGCTTTGTTGACACGCTGGCGGGAGACCAATACGGGAGGATTGATCCGGCAAAGTGAAAGCTATGCTGAAAGCATCTCCGAGGCGATCTTGAATGTCTTCGAGTGCTGGCTCAACCCGCAACTGTTCGACTCGCAATTCGAGTTTGCCGTGCGCAGCTGGGCGCTTCAGTCAAATGAAGTTGCTCAAGAAGTCGCTGTCGTCGACGAGCAACGAATGAACGCTCTGGCAAGCATGTTCAAGCGCTTTGGCTATGACAGCCAGGCTGCTGATGCGCGGGCCCGCACGATCTATCTGACCCAGATCGGCTACATCACCATGAACACGACTGAGTTGATCACCGTGCGCTTCCAACGCATTCCTCATTATGTGAGTATTTTTACCGGCAAAGTCCCCAAGCAGCGCGAGCTGGATCGTTTCTATGGCAAGTTTGGTTATGCCGAAAAGGAGCCCGGAGTTTTCGTGCCCTTGACAGACACCTTCGAGGAGACGCCTGCAGATGTTTAATGAGACGCTGGGCATTATTGGAGGAACGGGCTGGTTGGGCGGGGCGATCGCCAAGGCAGTGCTGGCGAAAGCGCTGGTACCAGCTGGCAATCTTGTCATCTCTAATCGTTCGGGCAGCCACCCATTGGCGCAACACGGCGTTGGCCTGGTCGCTGATAACCAGGACCTGGTGGATTGCAGCGACGTGGTCATCATTGCGGTTCGACCCGAGCATTTCGCCAGCCTGAACATCAATGCGTCGGGCAAGACAGTCATCTCTCTGATGGCCGGGATTACAGCGCACGCGATTGCTGCGCAGACCTCGGCTTCGGCGGTCGTGCGGGCGATGCCCAACGCGGCGGTAGAAATCGAGCAGTCCTTCACGCCTTGGTATTGTTTTGGAGAGGTTGAGGGAGCGATAAAGATTATCGTGCAGCGTTTGTTCGAATGCGTCGGCAGTGCGGCTGAGGTTCAGCAAGAGGACTTCATTGATTATCTCTCGGCGCTCTCGGGCACGGGCCCGGCTTTTCCTGCCTTGCTGATGACGGCGCTGGCCAATCAGGCGATGGTTGCCGGCATACCGGCTGAAATAGCGCAGCTTGCCGCGAAGAACGTTGTTGTAAACAGCAGCCAGCTGTTGGCCAGCCACGATGCTCAACAGATGATTGATGCCTTGGTTGCCTACCGCGGAGTGACGGCTGCGGCTTTGCGAGCGATGACGCAAGGTCATTTCGAAGAACAAATTGGTAGGGCGTTGCTAGCCGGTGCTGCCGTTGCCCGCAGAGGGCTAAAGGCCTGATAAACCGAAGCCCCTTACAGGGGCTTCGGTAAGTGTCGTTTACTCTGCCTTGAAGCAGTAAACGGCAAGCTTGTTCCCATCCAGATCACGGGCGTAAGCGGCATAGGCATTTTCAGCCCAGCCACGAGAGCCTGGCAGGCCTTCGCAAACGCCACCGTTCGCTAATGCGGCAGTATGGAAGGCATGGACTGCAGAGCGGTTCGGTGCTTCGAAACTGACGGTGACACCGTTGCCGATAGAAGCCGGATTTCCATTGGCCGGGTTGAGTACGAAGAACGAAGGTTTATCGACGCCCCAAATGGAGCCGGCTTCATCGAGATCGGCCACGCGCTTCAGGCCGATTTCTTTCAGGGTTGCGTCATAAAACGCACGTGCTTTGGTCAGGTTGTTGGTGCCGACGGTTACGTGGGTAAAAACGGACATCTTGGTTTCCTTTCTATGGGTGGTAATGGGACTGCCGAGCGGATCTGAGACCCGCCGATTTCAGAAATGAATGACGGTACGAATGCTTTGCCCTGTGTGCATAAGCTCGAATGCCTCGTTGATCTTGTCCAGGGACATGTTGTGGGTGATGAAGGTTTCCAGGGGGATCTCTCCGCGACTGGCTTTCTCCACATAACTGGGAAGCTCCGTGCGGCCCTTCACGCCGCCGAAGGCGCTGCCGCGCCATACACGACCGGTTACGAGCTGGAAGGGGCGGGTGCGGATTTCCTGGCCTGCGCCGGCAACGCCGATGATGATCGACTCGCCCCAACCTTTGTGGCAGCACTCCAGTGCCGCTCGCATCAGTTGTACATTGCCGACGCATTCGAACGAATAGTCCACGCCGCCATCGGTGAGTTCGACGATGACGTCCTGGATGGGCTTGTCATAGTCCTTGGGATTGATGAAGTCCGTCGCGCCCAACGACAGGGCGACGTCGCGCTTGGCCGGGTTGATATCGATGGCAATGATGCGCCCGGCGCTGGCCATTTTTGCGCCGATGATTGCGGCCAGGCCAATACCGCCCAAACCAAAGATTGCGACGCTGGCGCCAGGTTCTACCTTGGCGGTGTTGAGTACGGCGCCGATCCCAGTGGTCACTCCACAGCCGAGCAGGCAAACCTGATCCAGCGGAGCCTCTTTTGGAATCTTCGCCAGGGAGATTTCAGGCAGTACGGTGTACTCGGAAAACGTCGAGCAGCCCATGTAGTGGAACAGCGGCTTGCCTTCGTAGGAAAAACGTGAAGTGCCGTCGGGCATCAGGCCTTTGCCTTGGGTTGCCCGGACCGCCTGGCAGAGGTTGGTCTTGCCGGAGAGGCAGAATTTGCACTGCCGGCATTCTGCGGTATAGAGCGGAATCACGTGGTCGCCGACTTGCAGCGAGGTCACGCCTTCGCCGATGGCTTCGACGATGCCACCACCTTCATGCCCCAGCACTGTGGGAAAAATGCCTTCGGGATCGCTTCCCGAAAGTGTGAAGGCGTCGGTGTGACAGACGCCCGTGGCGACAATGCGAACCCGCACTTCGCCAGCCTTGGGAGGTGCAACGTCAATGGTGACCAACTGCAGCGGTTCATTGGGAGCGAACGCGACAGCCGCCCTGGACTTCAAGGTCTGTGCTGACATGGAAGAGTCTCGTGTTAAGTGTGAAAATTGCCCCTGATGTTTGAGGTCAGGGGCATGACTTCAGATGTCTTTCAGCAGCCGCAGCGCATCGTAGATCGCAGCGTGGGTATTACGCGCCGAGACCGCATCGCCGATACGGAACAGCTGGAAACGGCCTTCGGGGTTGGTCACGATGTTCTGAGTTTTCCCGGCGATCAGATTGTGCTGTTCGACCGCGCCGTTATTGCTCGAATGGGGACGCAGATCGAAGTACAAATCGTCCAGGGGCAGGGTGCCGTGGTTGATCACGACCTGATCGACCACTCGCTGCTTGTGCACCTGACCATAATCGCTGCCGAAGTTGGCAATCAACTGACCGTCGCGCTTCTCTACAGAGTCCACCCGATACGTCACAGTGAAGGTCACCGCCAGGTCTTGCAGGCTGCGCATATAAGGCACCAGGTTCATCGCCATTACCTCCGGCGAAAACGATCGGTCAGGTGTGACGATCTCCAATTTTGCACCGCTGTTGGCAATGACCTCGGCAGCCTGTAGCGCCGCGTGGTCGCCCGCGTCGTCGAAGATCAGCACATTCTTGCCGGGCTTGACGTCGCCAGAAATGATGTCCCAGGTCGATACCACCAGCTCATTGCCCTGCTTGAGCACCTCCGTGTGCGGCAAGCCTCCCGTGGCCACGATCACTACATCCGGCTCTTCAGCCAGCACCGTCTCGGTCTCGGCCCAGGTGTTAAAGTGGAACTTCACACCGAGGCGCTCGCATTGCACCATGCGCCAATCGATGATGCTGATCATTTCGCGGCGACGCTCGCTAAGAGCGGTCAACCGGATCTGCCCGCCGGGCTGGTCAGCCGCTTCGAACACGGTTACGTCATGGCCGCGTTCACCGGCGACGCGCGCCGCCTCTAGGCCCGCCGGGCCGGTTCCGATTACTACTACCTTGCGCTTGGCCGGCGCTTTGGGAATTTCGTGGGGCATGGTGGTTTCACGCCCGGTCGCAGCATTGTGGATGCAATACGCGGCGCCGCCCTGATAAATGCGGTCCAGGCAGTAGTTGGCACCTACACAGGGGCGAATTTCCTCTTCGCGCTTTTCGATGATCTTGCGCACGATGTGCGGATCGGTCATGTGCGCACGAGTCATACCGACCATGTCGATTTTGCCGGAGGCGATGGCATGACGGGCGGTGGCAACGTCAGGAATCTTGGCCGCATGGAAGGTGGGGAAGCCGGTGGCCGCACGGATCTCGCCGGCAAAATCCAGGTGTGGGGAGTTACGCATGCCTTGGATCGGGATCACATCGGTCAGGCCGGCATCGGTGTCGATGTGCCCGCGCACCACGTTAAGAAAATCAACCAGGCCGCTGTCCTTGAGCATGTGCGAGATAGCGATGCCTTCCTGCGCGCCGAATCCACCAGGCAGGTCCTCATCGCCGGTGTAGCGTACACCCAGCAAAAAGTCCTCACCGCATTGCTTGCGGATGCCTCGCAGGATATCGAACGTAAACCGTAACCGGTTTTCCAGGGAGCCGCCGTAAGGTCCCTCAAGATCATTGGTTAACGGTGACCAGAACTGATCCATCAAATGCCCGTAGGCCTGAAGCTCCAGACCGTCGAGTCCAGCGGCTTTCATCCGCTCGGCGGCATCCACGTAATCCTTGATGATCCGATCGATATCCCACTCTTCCATCTTCTTGGGGAAGGCCCGGTGCGATGCTTCGCGGCGGTGAGACGGCGATACCACTGGCAGCCAGTCGGCTTTATCCCAGCGGGTGCGCCGACCTAGATGGGTCAGCTGAATCATCACTGCAGCGCCATGTTCATGGCACTCGTCAGTCAGATCTTTCATCCACCCGACGACTTCGTCCTTGTAAGCCAGGATGTTGTTGAATACCGGCGGGCTGTCGCGCGACACCGCGGCGGAGCCGGCGGTCATTGTCAGTGCCACGCCTGCCTTGGCGCGCTCGACGTGGTACGCCCGATAAAGCTCCTTAGGCATGCCGTCGACCGGGTAAGCCGGTTCATGGGAGGTGGTCATGATCCGGTTTTTGAGGGTCAGGTTTTTGATCTTATAGGGTTGCAGCAGAGGATCGCTGGACATGGTGTTGCGCTCCGGGAACAGAACATCAGGCTTGGTTTGACATAAAAGTATGTCGAATGTTCATGCATGTCAATGTGTAAGACACAGGTGTACATTTTTCTTGCGTGACGTAAAAACCAGGATTAATATCCATTCGAAACAGGGGTGACCTGGCCTGTTCGGGCTGGCCATTCCATACATCGATCCAAGAGTGCGAGGGGACTATGAAAGTGCTCGTTGCGGTAAAGCGCGCCATCGACCCGAACGTGAAAGTTCGGGTGAAAGCTGACGGTTCAGACGTTGAGCTTAATGGCGTAAAAATGGCCTTGAACCCTTTCTGCGAGATTGCAGTGGAGGAGGCGATCCGCCTTAAGGAAAAGGGGCTGGCGTCCGAGGTGGTGGTGGTTTCGGTAGGTTCCTCTGCCGCGCAGGAACAATTGCGCACGGCATTGGCGCTCGGCGCGGATCGAGCCCTTCTGGTGGAAACAAGCGCGGTACTCGAGCCGCTCAACGTGGCCAAATACCTGAGCAAAGTGATCGATAACGAAAAGCCGCAACTGATCCTTTTTGGTAAACAGGCTATCGATCAGGAGAACAACCAGGTTGGGCAAATGGTGGCGCAGTTGATCGGAAGCGGTCAGGCCACCTATGCATCATCCATCAGTTACATCGATGATAAATGGGTGGTCGAGCGTGAGGTCGATGGTGGTAGTCAGACCCTGGCGCTCTCAGTGCCTGCGGTTGTCACTTGCGACCTGCGCCTGAATGAGCCGCGCTATGCCTCGCTGCCCAATATCATGAAAGCCAAGAAAAAACCTCTTGAAGTCATCACTGCCGACACCTTGGGTGCCAGCGTGAAAGAGCACGCTCGATTGTTAGGGGTTGCACCCCCTCCAGTGCGCAAAGCGGGAATCAAGGTCGGTTCGGTGTCCGAGCTGGTGGATAAACTGAAAAACGTTGCTGGGGTGATTTGATGCGCACATTGGTTATCGCCGAGCACGTCGCGGGTCAACTGACGGCAGGTACGTGGAGTGCAATTACCGCCGCCATCGAACTTGGTGCTGAAACGGATTTGCTCGTGACGGGAGGGGCAGATGCGCCAGCAGTAGCGGAACAGGCTGCGCTTACCCTCGGGCTTCATCGAATATTGTTCGCTCAGGGAACAATGTTCGAGAAGGCGTTGGCTGAGAATGTCCAGCCGCTGATCACTTCGCTGGTGGCCGACCGGTATACGCATGTAGTGGCTGATGCAAGCAGCATGGGCCGCAATGTGTTGCCACGCGTAGCGGCCAGCCTGGATGTCGGCATGCTGTCGGACGTGATCAGGGTTGTGTCGGCGGACACCTTCCAGCGACCCATTTATGCAGGCAATGCAATCGCCACTGTTCAGTCGCTTGATCCGATTAAATTACTCACTGTCCGTGCCTCGGCTTTCGCTCAGGCGTCATCGCAGCATAATCGCTGCGAAGTCATCGCCGTTGATAGTGGGCAAAGCGCAAGCAATACTCGCTTTGTAAGCGAACAGCTGACGGTTAGCGAAAGGCCAGATCTGTCGAGCGCTCGCGTCGTGGTTTCCGGTGGCCGCGGGATGCAGAGCAAAGAGAGTTTTGCGTTGATCGAGCGTGTGGCAGACAAGCTCGGTGGCGCCGTGGGCGCATCGCGCGCCGCAGTGGACGCAGGTTTTGCCCCCAACGATCTGCAGGTCGGGCAGACGGGAAAAATCGTAGCGCCGGATCTTTATATCGCCGCGGGTATCAGTGGTGCCATTCAACACCTGGCGGGCATGAGCGGATCAAAGGTAATCGTCGCGATCAACCAGGACGCAGAGGCGCCGATCGCACAAGTTGCAGATTACATGCTGGTTGCAGACTTATTTGAGGCATTACCGGAGCTCGAAACGGCATTGTAAGTGAGTTCATCATTCCATTAGAGCTCGACGCATATACCATTCAAATTTTCTCTGCCAAAGGGCAAAGGAGGGGTCGAGCTACTTGAATAAGTTAAATAATCTCGCATAACTAAAATTCATGCTGACATAACATAAAATCCCTTGTGATGGCGATGTCATTTTGCTCTCATGAGAAAAATTGATTCTTCTGCTGCCCTGCCAATAACTATTAATACAGTACGCGGAGATACACCAGATGACGTTATCCAGTAAAATTTGTATCAGCTGGCTTGCAGGCTTGGCTATGGCCTCCAGCAGCCTGTTTGCTCAAGCCGAGGAACCCGCGCCTATCCGTATCGGTTGGGTGAATTGGTCGGATACTGAAATCGCTGTAAAGCTGGCAGACACGGCACTGCGAGACCACCTGAAGCAACCGGTTAAATTGATTCTGGCCGATATTGGTATCCAGTTCCAAGCGCTGGCTAACGGTAATATTGACCTGATCCCGATGGTCTGGCTGCCGAGCACTCACAAGTCATTCTATGACAAATACAAAGACAAGCTCGAAGACCTCGGCGTGCTGTATGAAGGTCGGATCGGTATGGCGGTGCCAACTTCCATTCCGACCAGTGAGATCGCCAGCGTCGAGGATCTTAACAAACCAGAAGTTAGAGAAAAACTCGGCGGCAAGATTCTGACTTCCGAAGTGGGTAACGGGCAATACAAGCTTACAGAAAAAGCTATTAAAGAATACAAGCTTGATGGCTACAAGATGGTCGCTTCTTCGGAATCTGGAATGTTGAGCGAGTTGGATCGTAACCTTAAGCGTGGCAAATGGTCTTTGATCAACGCCTGGAGCCCACATTGGATGTTCGCCAAGTGGCCGCTGCGCTATTTGGATGATCCGAAGCAGATTTTCGGTGGTGCTGAGCAAATCCACGCGGTTGCACGCAAAGGTTTCAGCGCGGAGCATCCTGATGTTGCTCGATTCTTCGCCAACTTCAAAATTCCTAAAGCTGACCTTGAGAAATTGATGGCTACTGCGCGTGATAGCTCGGCTGACAAAGTCGTTGCAGAATACTACGCAGCCAACAAGCCCCGCTTTGAGGCGATGTCTGGCAGTCAAACCGCATCCGCGACAACAGGTCAGGAATGACCGCCGCTTTCCTATAGATATTTGCAGTTTGGCGCCTTTGACGCAGAGTGAAGGGTGCCGGCTGCATCGTTAAACCTTAAGGCGGTACCTTTGAACACAGCAGCCTATCGTAGCTTTACGATCGATGAAGCTGTCGGCTGGGTGAAGCGACTCTGCGAATCAAAGGGATGTTCCCAAGCGGTTGCCGACTCATTGGCCCGCGCCACAGTTGCGGCGCAAGCCCGCAGTAACGAAGCCGTGGGTTTTCGTCATCTTGCCGATTACTTGTCTGGCTTTTCATCGGGTCGAATAGATCCTCGTGCCGAACCACGAATTTCATCCTCTGGTTCGATTATCTTCAAATCTGATGCTAGAAGCGGGATCGCCCAGCTTGGGATTGATCGGTGCTTCGATTCGATGTGCCATGCCGCCTATGAAAACGGTATGGCCGCGCTGAGCCAGTGCAATAGTTTTACAAGCGGTGAACTCGGTGACTACACACTCCGATTTGCCAAGGCTGGGCTCATTGCGTTGGCGGTCGCCAATGGCCCCGCGCTTGTTGCAGTTCCTGGAGCCAAGGGCAAAACCTACTCCACAAATCCACTCTCCTTTGCAGCGCCTTCGGCCGATGGTATTCCCCTCATGTTTGACCAGGCGTGCAGCGCCGCGGCATTCGTGAATATTGCCCATGCCGCATCGACGGGGGGCGATATTCCTGATGGATGGGCGGTGGATCAGCATGGAAACGGAACACGTAATGCTTTGGAGGCGTTAGGCGGCGCGCTACTTCCTTTTGGTGGTCATCGCGGGGCTAATCTGATGCTCATGGTGGAGGTCTTGGCCGCGGGTCTCACCGGTGCTAACTGGTCGCTGGATTCACCAGCTTTTCATCAAGGGACCCAGACACCGGGTTGTGGCCTGCTCATTCTGGTTCTTGCTCCGGATTTCTTTTCGCCAGGATTTGAACGCCGACTTACCAGTCAGTTGACCCGCTTGACACAGATGGGCGTCCACCGGGCAGGGTGGGAACGTCAGCACTCTATGATGGAGTCGCAAAGCAATGGAATCAGTGTTTCCGTGGATCTGCTGAACGAGCTGAGCAGCCTGTAATCCAGTTTGAAATATGGCTTAAGAGTGGGTTCGAAAACGATGATAAACAGCATTGAAAATTTATCGTTGGATCAGGTTTTTATTAGTAACGGGCAGTTGCTTCAGCGCTCACTTCATGGGGCTTTATCAAACGTCGTTTCCGACGCGGTGCCAGATTCGATCCAGACGCGCTCCACATCTATAACCACTGCCCAATGGACCATTAAAAAGCCGTCGGAAACGCCACGGACGCTACCAGAATCCCTGGAGGCCTATTTGCCCCAGGCACTTAACGTTGCCCCAAGGACCAACGAATACTTGGTGGCGGTCCTGGATGCGTTAAGCACTCTATTGCCTCATGTCACCTGGATAAATCGTCAGGCCCAGCCTGGCCAAGACGATCGATTCGTGGAAAGGCATCGTCATGGGCTGATTACTGGCCCGGGAGGGCTATTTGAATGTTCCAACTTGACGTTGGGCTTGGCACTCATGGCGCCCGATACCACCTATCCCTTTCACCATCACCCTCCGGCTGAGTTCTATCTAGTTCTTTCGCCAGGCCAATGGTATCGAGAGGACGTTGGGTGGTGGAGTCCTGGAGCAGGGGGCGCTGTATTCAATCCCCCATCCTGTATCCATGCGATGAAATCGACAGATGCTCCACTGTTTGCGCTGTGGGGCTTGATGCATTAGTGCCTCTGCATAAAAGGCTGTGGCAAACGAGATCGGATAGTTATTTAGAGGGTGAGACATGTCATCGGTTACAACGCTGGGTATCAAGTTAGATGGGGAAACTCGCGCCAGGCTGAAATCCGTTTCGGCAAAGCTGGATCGCACCTCCCACTGGTTCATGAAGAAAGCGATTTTACAGCTCATTGAAAAGGTTGAAGCTGGGGCACGAATTGAAGACATTATCGGGAAAGAATTTTTAGAAAAAGATTCTTTGCGCCATAGCATCGCCCTGCGGCGACATGTGAACAGTGGCTCTTAAGAAAATTGGCATAGTCGGTTTTAACGGACGCTAACGGCTGCTGATCGCCTACACCCTTTAGATTTTCACGCTGGCAAAGGTCACCTCACTCTGCGCACGGCAGAGGGCTAAACCGGCTATAGACTTGCGCTATTTACCAGGCTGTCCCGAGCGGGCATCGGCGCCACTACATCGGCATTTGATGAGGCGCGTTCATCACTAGGCGGTACGCCGAAATGTCCGCGATAGCTTCTGGCGAAATAGAGCAATCCCCAAATGATCTGCAATGCCTGCAAACGGAAGGTCTGCGGTCATCGCGAATTGTGTAGTTTCAGGTGTGATAGGCAGGCCCTGCCGGCGCCCTTCCCTCATCAACTGTAGGTCGGGATTGGTGCGTCGCCGGATACGGACAATCGTACCGAAAGCGTCGAACACGGCCGCTGAAATCATCCCATCCCTCCCATTTGGATCACTGAAAAGCGTCAGTAGCCATCGCGCTCACTGGAAAACAGTCGCAGAACGGTGGAAAGCGGGGCCGTGTTTCTTCGACCATGGGAGAGCCTGCTACGGATGTCCGGGCCCGACAAGAAGCCTGGTTGTCCAGGACGTACCGTTGTTAGGCGAGCGCTTCACAAAGAGCGTTACGCAGCGAGTCGTTGAGGTACCCAATGCGATGCACCGGGCCCTCACGACCCTGGTATGGAAGATTCCATTAATCACAATAGGATTAAAATAACGATATCGGATAACTGATGGTGAGCCGATAATCATCGGCGTCTCTGTTCGTTGAGGCGGGGTGTACGTTTGTACGGAAGACTGATGACTTCCAGGAAATCGACGCCGATTTGAGAGATCCGCTCTGGACTACGTAGTTGATAATATATTGCCTTTCCCATTCGCTATCCTTACCTGCAGACGTCCTTATATCAGTGCCGCGCCAATACAGGAGGCTTGCAGAAAGACCGGGGGCACCTAGTTCTGCAAAGTCGTAGGTGTACTTTGTGTGCCAGGTTTTCTCTCCCGCGTTGATAAACCGCCCTAGCATAGCGTCCGTAATTAGGTATACGTTCGAGCCATCGCTTTGGTTCAAGTGGGGAATGTAGTGGTCTAATGAAACCGGACACCCATTTAGGCGAGAATGCTCGCCAGAACGAGGTGTCAGATGACCAAACAACGCCGTACCTTTTCCCCTGAATTCAAACGCGAGGCTGCCGACCTCGNTCTC
>NZ_VFES01000012.1 GCF_007858185.1 Pseudomonas grimontii | reverse complement strand
AAGAACGAGGTCGGCAGCCTCGCGTTTGAATTCAGGGGAAAAGGTACGGCGTTGTTTGGTCATCTGACACCTCGTTCTGGCGAGCATTCTCGCCTAAATGGGTGTCCGGTTTCATTAGACCACTACAAAGTGAGTACCTCAAGGACGCTACAGGTAACCGGCGTTACTGGCCGGTCGCTTGTACCAAAGTTGACCTAGACCTCATGCGCCAGATTCGCGATCAGCTTTGGGCCGAGGCCATGTTTTGCTACGAAGCCGGTGACATCTGGTGGGTTATTCGGGATGAAGCGCCGCTGTTCGCGGAGGAGCAGGAAGAGCGCTTTGTGGTGGATGAATGGGAGGGGCCGATTCTGACCTGGCTGGAGGAGTCACAGATTGGCGAGACGGCCACGGGCGCCGAGATTTTAAGCCAAGCGCTAAAGCTGGATTTCGGGCACTGGAACAAACCGGATCAAATTCGTGTGGGTGCGATTATGCAACGCTTGGGTTGGCTGCGTGTGCGATTGCCGGCGCTAAGGAAAAGTGGGCGTCGACCATGGGCTTATAAAAAGCCGGAAGGGTGGGGTAGCACGTCGGCCTTAGTGCAAGTTGGGGATGAGGAGCCTTGTTTCGATGATTAAGCGAATTGATGAAATGCTCAAGGTCTGGGCGCAGGAACTGCATCAACTTTCTACGTTTACCGACGGTGGCTCTACCGGCGGCAACATAATCGCAATATTGATGGCGTGTAAGGGCGAGTTGATACGTGGGACGCGGGGCAGTCGGGTGCTGCTGGATGAATCGGCGGATATTGAACTGATCGTTAACAAGCACTTGTCACCGGAGCTGGCGTTAGTAGTGGTGGAACACTACTGCAACCATGAAAGCCTCCTTTCTCAGAAGTACCTTCATTGTGGGTGCAGCCGTGACACCTATTATCAACGCCTGCATGAGGCACACCTGTGCATTGCCAATTTGTTAATGGGAAAGGCGGCATGACTTCGATTTGCGCTGTCTTATTGTCCCATTCTGTCCCATGCATTTTTAGCCCCAATGGACACCTACGTGCCACGTGGTTCGCGGGTTGTCCCATAGTCCCATATACATCACTACTTCCCTCGCATGTGTGCGTAGCGCGTTTGTATGCGCGCGTGCTTCGCGCACGCGTTTTATTCTTTTCCCTCTATATACGAGGAAAGGATAAAAAGAATGGGACTATGGGACGAGCCTTTAATTTAGGCGTTCTCAGCTGTCCCAAAGCGTTCAGCGTTTATGGGACGTATGGGACACAGAGCCAAAAGCGATAGCCGAATGAACGCATTATCCCTGTGTTGTACCCGCTTCATACCTGCGTTATCCCCATATTTATCTGTGGCGTTAAAATCTGCTTGCTGCCATCGGAATCCACCTGTAAAAAGTAGTCATCTTCGATAGGTGCGACCACAAAGAGCGGCACGTTCCACCTAGCAAACCCGGCCATTTGAGCCGGGTTTTTTGTTCCTCCTTCGGCGTACGATCCCGCATAGATAATTTTTCCATTGGAGCTGAGAAATGGAACGGGATCAGAAGCTGTTGGTGAAGATATTAGAGGTTTGCATAAAGAACTCCGATGACTGGAGGCTCGATTTATCGGCCAAGGATGTTCGCGGCAAATTCTCCAGCGCCGAGTGTGTCCATTGGTCCGGTGTTGTCGTGGATGGCCATATTGAGCTGCTTGTAGATTTGGGCTGTATCAATGTTGAAGGGGAAGCACCGGATATACGTATCCAGCGCGTCACCAATGCGGGATATAACTATCTCGACAGAAGTAAAAGGCTGAGTTTGCGCAGCAATGAACTTCCCATCCACTAGACAATAATGTCCATGAGCCCTGCCTAGCGCAGGGCTTTTTCGTTTACGGAGTAGCCCAATGACGAACGAACAGCAAGCGCTGGCTGAGATGCCGATCTGGTTAGTGATCGTCCTGGCCCTGGTGGGCGGTGTGTCGGGCGAGATGTGGCGAGCGGACAAGGAAGGTACGCGTGGCTGGGCATTGATCCGCCGATTGGCCCTTCGGTCCGGCGCCTGCGTGGTGTGCGGGGTTTCGGCGATCATGCTTCTGTACGCGGCGGGTATGTCGATCTGGACGTCTGGTGCGCTGGGATGCCTGACAGCGATGGCAGGTGCAGACGTTGCCATCGGCTTATACGAGCGCTGGACAGCCAAGCGACTTGGGCTACTCGAGGCAGCTGCTAACAGTGAACCCAAGTCGTAGATCGACGCACTGGAGGATTGTATGGGGATTGATTTACACATTGTGGAAAGCCCCCCCGATAAGGGAGATGCGTTTGATCTGCTCGTCGAGGTTTTGAGGTCACTTAGGGATACTCCGGAGTTTCCGTTTGATGTGTTTTACAACCTTGTCCTCAATTCGCTTGAGCATCCCACCGTAAGTATCGACAGCGCCGCACTTGCTGCAGGTCACCTTAGTGGCGTTGCTGGGCCTAGCCGGCATCTCGAACTTGTCATTGCCACACTTGCCGCACTTGATACTTATCTTCATCGTTTCAGGTCCTGAGCAGATTGGGTGTTGGCACGCGTATTCTAGTTCAGGTCCATCGACAGAGGGCGTTTGCCATGATGCGACTTGAGATGCGCGACAACATCGACAAGATCGTCAGGGAGATGCGTGGGCTCAGCAAGTCGAAGGTGCCAATAGCCGCAGCCAAAGCACTGACCTTCACCGCCGAACGCGTCCAGGCAGCAGAGAAGTCCGAGCTGGAGCGAGTGTTTGATCGGCCCACACGGTGGACGCTCAACTCGGTCTTCAAGCGCAGTGCCACGACCAGCCGCCTGTTTGCCCGTGTGTGGATCAAGGACGAAGCCAGCTCCGGTGTGCCCGCGTCCAAGTATTTGCTGGTCCACATTGACGGTGGCAACCGGCCACATAAGCGATTTGAGAAAGCGCTGATCCACTACGGCTTGATGCCAGCTGACATGTACGCCGTCCCTGGTCGGCGCGCCAGGATGGATGGCAACGGCAATATCAGTCGCGGCCAGATCGTGCAGATCTTGTCCGCACTCGGAGCAGCTGAGCGGGTGTCGGGCTTCATGGCCAACCGCACTCAGCGCAGCCGGCGCCGTAACCGCAACGCACCGGACTATTTCGTGGGTCGACCTGGCAACGGCACCGGCCCTTTGGGTATCTGGCAGCGGATCGGCAACGGGGCACGGCCCATCCTGATCTTCGTCAAGCGCCCGACGTATCGGCGACGCTTTGACTTCTACGGGGTAGCCAATCGCGTCGCCGAGGCCGAGTTCGAGCCGCTGTTCCGGCGTGCCCTGGCACGGGAGATGGAGCGAGGCTGACCTCTTGTCGGCTTCGTCCTTTTTCCTCAAAAAATGGCGATTTTTCAATGATTTGTCGTGGTTTTGGCTTGACAGGTCGACCTGCGACCCAAAATCAATGGGTCCTTCCAGGCAGCGGGTCCATCGGGGTAATTCGAACCCCGACTTTTTTGCAGATTCAACCCGACATAGGGGGTTCCGCTTCCCCTTCTGTAACAGGACCAGACCATGCCGACCCAACTTGAAATCGCCGAGCACCTGGATATGAGTGAGCGAGCTGCGCGCGATGTACTCAAGAGGTTGAACCTGGATTGGCAGGCCGTAAGCCTTGCCGATATTCGTACCGCCTATATCCGCGATTTGCGCGAAAAAGCCGCTGGGCGCGGGGGCAGCCAACTTGAACGGCTTAACAAAGCTCGCATTGATGACCTTGAGCAGAAGGCGGCAAACGGGCGGCTGGTGTATCACGAAAAGTTGCGCGTATTGATCCCGGCAGATGACGCTGAGCAGGTCCTATCCGACTGGACCAGTTACGCCAACCTTGAATATCTGGGCTGTATTGAGCGACTCATACAGGACATCGACAACGTGCTGAAAGTCACGGTAGATCGAGCAGGGGTAAACAAAATTGTCGGACCTACACTCGAGCGAATTGCAGGCTATGCGCAAAACCTTGGCGCGCAGCTTGTTGGCAGCAGCGACGAAGTTCAGCCCGCCGCGTGACATCCCGACGGCGCAGTATCTGAGTACCGAATTTCACTTACCTGCTGAGGGTGCAGTGTTGCGCGGCCTCTATGATTTCCAATACACACCTTACTTCCTTGGTGTTGCCGCTGCTCTGGACGATCCCAAGGTCCGTGAAGTGGACCTGATGAAGGCCGCACAGATCGGCTGGACATGGTTCCTGATCGGTTTTCTTTTCAAAGTGATCCAGCACCTGCCGCGCCCGATCTTGATCCTGTTTCCCAGGGAAAAAGATGGCAAAAACTTTCATGACGAAAAGATCTTCTTCGGTGTCAACGTCAACAAAAAAGTGGCGAAGTTGATGCCGGTCAATACCAGCCGCACTGCGGGCAACCGCTGGGACCACAAGAACTTCCCCGGCGGGTTTCTCAAATTGGTGGCATCGAACTCTCCCGGTAACGTCAAATCCACGTCATCGGTTGGCTTGTCGGTGGTGGAAGAACCGGACGACACCAGCGATGACGTTAAGGGGCAGGGGGATGCGGTCGCCCTGCTGGAGGAGCGCGGTAAGCGTTATCCCGGTTCAAAAATGTTGGTTGGTGGGACGCCTGCTATCAAGGGCGCCAGCAAGACCGAGGCTCGATTGGCGCTTACCGACTGCCGGGTACTGCCGATTATCTGCCATGCCTGCGGCCAGGCTCACGTATTGGACTTTGCCCACATTCGGTGGCTCGATATTCCAGAGGAGGCACAGCCCCACGAGATTTACGGGCGTGCGGATCCGGAAACGGCTGGCTACGCCTGCCCGCACTGTGGCGATATTTGGGACGATTACCAGCGAAAAGAAAACATCCGCAACACGGTGTTCAATGCGATTGACGCTGGCGATCCTTACTGCGGTTGGGTGCCGACCAAACCCTTTTTTGGGCGCGCTGGATTCATTGAACTCAACGAACTCTACGCATGTTTGCCCGGGACCCACCTGGCCGAAATTGTTCGCGAGAAACTCAACGCAGAACACCGCGCATCGCTGGGCGACCTATCGGTGTTGATCAAGTTCGTCAATCAGAAACAAGGCCGTGCCTACGAGTACAAATCCGATCTGCCTGAGGCCGATAAACTGGCTGAGCGAGCGGAGGACTACCCGGAAATGTTTGTGCCCATGGGGGGGCTTGTGATCACCGCCGGTGTCGACGTTCAACACGACCGGTTGGCGGTGGTGATGCGGGCCTGGGGCCGAGGTGAGGAATCCTGGCTGATCTACTGGGGCGAGATTTACGGCGAGGTAGTACTGCCCGACCAGGGTGTGTGGCTTGATCTGGAAAAGTTGCTGTTTGCGCCGATCCCACACGCCTGCGGCGCCAAGCTGAGAGTGATGGCAGTTTCGCTTGATACCTCGGACGGCACTATCACCCAAGATGCTGCGTATGCGTTTTGCCGTAAGCATCAGCGCAGGGGAGTGATGGCGATAAAGGGGGCGAGTGAGCGTGGCAATACCCGTGCCGATGAACGAATGGAGATCTTCAGTGCGCCTCGGCAAGGTGTAGATACGGACAAAGAGCAAAAGGCCTCAAAATACGGCCTACGCCCCTATATGGTTGGTACGTCTCGGGCCAAGGACCTGTGGATTGAGGGGCGGCTGCCGTTGACGGGGAACGGTCCCGGTCGGATGCACTTTTACAAAACGGTGCGCCCGGATTATTTTCGGCAGATCACCGCCGAAGTGAAGGCGCCGAGCCGGCTACACCACTACCGCAAGGTCTGGCAGAAAAAGTCTGGCCAACCGAACGAAGGTACCGACTGCGAGACGTATGCATTGCACGCGGCCCGCTCCCTGAAAACGCATTTGATGCGGGAGCAAGACTGGGCCGGGCTCGATGCACAGATCCGTCAGGGGGCGCTGTTTGATCCACCCGAACAGGATCAATCCGAGGCAGGGCCCGCTCCTGAAACGGACGGGACTAGTCCGGAACCGACACCACCCGTCGAACCACCCAATCTCCCGCCCTCTGGCGGGAGAGTTGTTTCTGGGCGCCGTAGTGCAATGCGCGTGCTCTCCCAACGCAGGAATTAATTCATGGCTATCACCCTGGAACAAGCGCAGGGCCAGCTGCAAGCCTGGCTCGATGCGAGCATGAAGGTCAGCCAAAAGCAGAGCTATCGCATCGGCACCCGGCAATTGGAGTACGCCGACCTTGCCGAAATCACCAAGACGATCGACTACTGGCAACAGCAAGTTGATCGCCTGGAGAGCGGTCGCACTCGGGGGATCGTTCTGCGTGGGATTACGCCGCGATGAGCCGCGCGCCGAAAGTGCCAGAGCCGACGCTGCTGGATAAGGCAATTACTTGGCTCAGCCCCGAGCGCGGCGCCAAGCGCATGCACGCCCGGTTGACCATGACTGCCTTGGGCGGCTACAGCGGCGCGTCGAAGGCCAAGCGTTCGCTGAGCGCCTGGACCCCGGCGGCAGGCAGTGCGGCAGCAGATCTGCTGCCCGACTTGCCCACGCTTCGCGAACGCTGCCGAGACCTTGAACGTAACAATCCCATCGGTGGTGGTGCGATCAACACGGTGACGACGAAGACGGTCGGCACCGGCCTGGCGCTTAAGTCGGTGGTCAATCGCTCGATTTTGGGCTGGGACGAAGACCAGGCCAGGGAGTGGCAGCGCAAAACCGAATCGCTGTTCAAGTCCTGGGCGGAAACCACCAGCTGCGACATCACTCGCGAACAGAATTTCTATGGCCTGCAGGACCTGACCTGGCGGTCGGTGCTGAGCAGCGGTGACGTCTTTACGTTGCTCACGCACAAAGAACAACCGGGTCAGCACTACTCGGCGTGCATCCAACTGATTGAGGCCGACCGGGTTTGTAACCCTAGCAACAAGGCTGACACGGAAGCCCTCACGGCCGGCATTGAACGTGACGCGGATGGGGCGCCGATCAAGGCTCATATTTTGCGCAGCCACCCGGGGGCGCTGGGCGTTAAAGAGCGCGTTTGGGATGACCGCCCGTTCTTCAATGAACGTGGCGGTCGCGTGCTGCTGCATGTGTACCGGCGGCGTCGAGTGGGCCAGCCACGCGGCGTGCCGTACCTGGCGCCAGTGATCGAAAAGCTCAAGCAGTTGGACCGTTACACCGATGCCGAGCTGGAAGCGGCGGTGGTGTCTGCGTTCTTCGCCGTGTTCATCAAGCCGGGGCAGGGCGGCAATCTGAGCCCTCTGGCATCGGCCGTTACCGGCAACACCCCGGTGGGTGGCGATAAACCCGCTGGGCGCGACCAGGGCGGTTGGGACGGCTCGCTCAGTGGCGGCATTGTCGCCGAGCTGGACGACGGTGCGTCGATCGATACCGCATCACCTGGTCGCCCGAACATGGCATTCGATCCGTTCGTGCTCGCCATGCTTCGGCAAATCGGCATGGCCCTGGAGCTGCCGTATGAGGTGCTGATCAAGCACTTTACCGCCAGTTACACCGCCGCGCGTGCTGCGGTGATGGAGGCTTGGCAGTTCGTTCGCGGTTGCCGTGACTTCCTGGGTCAACATTTCTGCCAGCCCGTTTACGAGCATTGGCTTGAAGAGGCTGTGGCACAGGGAGACATCGACGCTCCCGGTTTTTTCGACCACCCGTTGCTGCGTTATGCGTACAGCGGGTCACTATGGGTGGGTGATGGTCCTGGCACCGTTGATCCGCTCAAAGACATCAATGCCGCCGAAAAGCGCATCGATATTGGCGTCAGCACCCTCGCCAAGGAATCCATGCTTTACGACGGCAGCGACTGGGAAGAGAACCACGAACAGCGTGCGCTTGAAGTGAAGCGTAGGCGCAATGACGGCCTATCCGTGTCACCAACGGCTCGCCCCGAGGATGAGCCTGCGGCCAATCCTGATCTTCCTGAACGGACCTAACTATGAGCGACAAACCAACCGATGCACCTCCCGTGCGCCGGGTGACGGCGTTCGACCTGGTATCACGCGAGCCCTGGGCCATCACCCCGGACATGCTGCAGACCATCACCGCCATCGCCCGCCGGGAGCATGAAGGTCCGGAGGCTTTGGAGGCCAGGCAGGGCAAACCCCTGCAGAACAGCCGCGCGGTGACCCAGCGCGGAAATGTGGCGTTGCTGCCCGTCACCGGCCCGGTATTTCGTTACGCCAATTTGTTTACGGCGCTGTCCGGTGCGACTTCGCTGGATGTGCTGGCCAAGGAGTTCACCACCGCCGTCGACGATCCGCGCACCGACACCATCATTCTGGTGATGGATACCCCCGGTGGTATTGCCAGCGGCATCGCTGAATTTGGCCAGATGATCCGCGCCTCGCCCAAGCGGGTGGTTGCGTATGTATCCGGCAACGCGGCCAGCGCTGGCTACTGGATAGCTGCAGCAGCCCATGAAATCGTCATGAGCCGCACCGGCGCAGTGGGCTCCATCGGCACGGTGCTGACGGTGCGCAAAAGCGACGACGACGGCAGTTTTGAGATTGTCAGCAGCCAGAGCCCGAAAAAGCGCCCTGACTTCGGTACCGAGTCAGGGCGGGCAGTGGCGCAGGCCCATGTCGACCGGCTGACTGACATCTTTGTCGAGGACGTCGCCAATTACCGAGGCCTCAGTGTTGAAACCGTTTTGGCCGACTTCGGCCAGGGCGATATGCGCATTGGCTCCGATGCCGTGGCATTGGGCATGGCCGACCGTGAATCCACCCTTGAACAACTCATCGCCGAGTTCAACAGCAGTTCTTCTGGAGAAAGACCTATGTCTACTACCACCAACAGTAACGCACCCGCTCCAACTGCAGACAAACCCGTCATTAACCGTGAATACCTGGCCGCGAATCATGCCGAGCTGCTCGCCAGCCTGGAACATGACGCGCACGCCGCTGGTGCCGCCGCCGGTGCCCGCGCCGAATGCGAACGCATCCAGGCGGTGGAAGCCGCCGCGCTGCCCGGACACGAAGAGTTGATCGCCACGCTCAAGTTCGACGGCAAAACCAGCGGTGCCGAAGCGGCGGCGCAGGTTATCGGCGCCGAAAAAACCAAACGTGCCGGTGCTCTGGCCGACATTCGCACCCAGGCGCCTGCGCCAGTGCCCAACGTGCTGACGCCACCGGCAGCCCCTGAGGCGGTGAAGGAGGACCCCGAGGCGCCGCTGGAGGAACGCGCCAAGGCGACCTGGGACGGCGACAAGGAACTGCGCGCCGAGTTTGGCACCTTCGAGGCTTATCACGGCTACCGCAAGGCCACCGAGCGGGGCCTGGTCAAGGTTCTGAAAAAGTAAGTACCGGGTAACCCCTTTCCACCCATGGCTCTGGAGAATCCTATGCCTCTTACACTCGACACCCCCCGCGCCTACGAGATCGGGGACATCAACGATTTGTCGGTCGCGGCCGGCGTGCAAATTTTCGAAGGTTCGGCGGTAGGCATTGTCGCGGCCAACGGCCTTGCGCGACCTCTGGCGGCAGGCGATCTGTTCGTGGGCTTCGCCGATCGCGGCGTCGACAATCGAATCGGTGCCGCTGCTGCAGCGCGTGTGCGTCTTCGCGAAGCCGGCAAAGTTGAACTGCCCGTCACTGCACTGGCGATCACCGACATCGGTAAGCCGGTGTATGCCAGCGACAGCGGCACGTTTCTGCTCACCGCCGCCGGTAACAGCCTGATCGGGCATGTTCACCGGTTTGTGCGCACCGGCGTCGGCATCGTCAAGTTCACCGCCCAGGCCGTCCCCGTAGCGGCCTGACGCTTCGCTCAACCCGTTTTTAATACTTTTCTCTGACCGTATCCTTCTTCAGGAGAATCACCCATGGGTGCTGAAGTACTTTCCAGTCGTGCTATCATCGGCATGTTTTACGAACTGCTCGAACAGAATGTGGCTTCGTCTTGGATGGACGCCGTGTCGAACCTGTTCGACTCCGACCAGGCCAAAGAAACCTATCCATGGATCGGCATGGTGCCGACCTTGCGTGAATGGATTGGTGGTCGCCACGCCAAGGGCTTTATCAGCGCTGATCTCGAAATCGAAAACCTGCATTTTGAGGCCACCCTCGAAGTGCTGGTCACCGAGCTGCGCCGCGATAAAACCGGACAATTGCGCATCCGCCTGGGCGAGCTGGCCGACCGCACCAACGCGCACTGGGCTCGACTGCTGTCGGTGCTGCTGCTCAACGGTGAAAGCCAGACCTGCTATGACGGCCAGTACTTCTTCGATACCGACCACGAAGAAGGTCAGAGCGGCGTGCAGTCCAACAAGATCACCACCGACATCTCCGAACTGCCTGCAACACTTCACGGGACGCCCAGTCGGCCGAGCGTTGAGGAGTTTCAGCAGGCAGTTGCCCGGTCGGTCACCCAGTTGACCAGCTTCAAGGATGACCAGGGCGAACCCATCAACGAACTGGCACGCGAGTTTCTGGTGATGGTGCCGTTCAACCTGCTGAGCGTTGCGCAGACGGCGCTCAGCGTGCCGCGCGGTACCAACATCAGCGAGATCGTCATGCCGGACAACGTGGTTGTCCGCGTGGTGGGTAACGTGCGCCTCAACGCCTGGGTCGACAAGTTCGTGACCTTCCGCACGGACGGTCGATTGAAAGCGTTCATCCGTCAGCAAGAGACCGACGTGGCCATGAAGGCCAAGGCCGAAGGCTCGGAGTTCGAGTTCGACAACGATGCCCATCAATACGGCGTCGACACCTGGCGCAATGTGGGTTTTGGGCGCTGGCAGTACGCCGTTCTTAACCAACTGGTGGCGTAAGCCTTTCGGCCTGACACCTCACTGAGGGCATTGATATGCCGAAATACCGCGTGGAACAGACGATCACCCTTTATGGGGGGGAACTGATCCTGAATGCGGCCCAGGCCGGTGCGCGTGCGCACAACCTGGAGCCGGTCGCAAACAAGAAGGGCCGCTACACCATTGTGTCGCCTGTTCAGTTCAAAGCCGGGGAAGTGATTGTGATCCCCGGCGAACCGGACAAGGCGTTGGGGCAGCGGTTGACGAAACTGGACAAGGTCGCAGGAGAGCGTAATGCCGAATAAATCCTACACGGTGCTATCCGGCTCGTTTCGCGGGTCAGATGACAAACTGACCGGTCCGGGGGGCGTGATCGAGTTGCCTGACGACGTGGCCGAGCGCTTTCGCCACCAGTTGGAAGTGTTGGTGGTCGAGCCAGCACCGGCACCTTCCGCTGCGGGTGAGGGCGGACGCAAGCCCGCCAAGGTGAGCCCTGATGCTTGACGAAGATCTCAGGGGCTTCCTTGAGGACTTCGACGTCGGCGGGATGGTTGATGGTCAGCCGTTTCTGGCCGCGCGGGATATGCCGGACGAGATCCACGGTATGGGTGGCACCAACAGCCAGTCCACCGGCTACGAGATCCTGATCATCACCGCCGAGGCCGAGCGCCTGGGCATCGACAACCCCAAACTGATCACCGTCGCCGGCGTGAATTTTCGCGTCCGTGACCGCCGAATGATCGATGACGGCGCCTTTAGCCTGGCCTCCCTCACCAAGGTTTAACCCTCATGCCCTCGATTCAAGAACGCATCGTCGCAAAGGCGCAGGCGCTGATTCTGGCCGCCGGTACGTTGGCGGCAGACCGGGTGTATCGCAGTCGTACTGAGGCGATCAAACGGGACATGACTCCGGCGATCGTGCTGCGCCCTGACCTTGAAACGTGTGAGCGCGAAAGCGCTGCAGTGGATCGCAACCAGTTCGAGCTGACGGTGGAAATCATCGCCCGGGAGGACACGGTCACAGGTGCTGCCTGGGATCAGGTCGCCGACTTGGTCAAGGTTGCCGTGCATGCGGTCCTGATGGCAGAGGACGCCTTTGAGGAGGCGGATCGGGTGCAGCGCTTCTACATCGACTGGATCGAAGACGAGGGCGACAACACCGCCGGCAACTGCATGGTGCGCTACCGCTTCACCTACCTGTGCAACACCGGCGACCTGACGGCCGGACCTACCTTTTACTGAGGAACACATTATGCAAATCGCATTCGGCAGCGGGTTGTTTTACGCGACTCCGCTGATGGACGCCTATGGCAATGCCATTTCTGCGCCGACCCCCATCCTGCTAGGCATCATGCAAGAAGCCTCGGTGGATCTGTCGTTTGATTCCAAGGAATTGTTCGGCAGCGAGCAGTTTGCGGTCGACGCGGCACGGGGCCAGGGCAAGCTGACGGGCAAGGCCAAGTCCGCCCAGATCAGCCTGCTGCAGTGGAATCAGTTGGTGTTCGGGCAGACCCTGACCACCGGCCAGGTGTTAGTTCATCACTCCACGGAGCCCACAGCGGTGCCTGCAGGGGCCACCATTACCGTGGAGCCTCCGGCGGGCGGGACGCTCTCGGGTGATCTTGGGGTACGGGGCGCCGGTGCGATCCCTTACGTACGGGTACTGAGCGCGCCGATCGCGGGGCAGTACACCTTTGATGCTGCCACGGGGGAATATGCATTTGCCGCTGCAGACGTGGCCAAGTCGGTGTTCATTGATTACCGCTACACCGTTGCGACGGGTAAAAGTCTGTCGGTGAAAAACCTACCCATGGGTGACATGCCGGTATTCCAGGGCGAGCTGGTCCTGAAATACAAGGGCAAGACTGTGTACGTGCGCGTGCCGAACTTTGTCAGCAACAAGCTGGGGATCGCCACCAAACAGGACGATTACACTATCCCGGACTTTGAATTCACCGGCTACGCGGATGAGTTCGGAGAGGTGTGCTATTGGAGTGCCAACGAATGACCGTCGTGAATGTTCCCGGTGTTTCGTTCCCGTTTCCAGGGAAAACGCTCGTCATCCCACCCCTGGCGCTGGGGGATCTGGAGCAGCTGCTGGAGCGGATCAACGCGGTGATGGCCGGCAACATGGACCGGGACAGTATCGCGACGGTGATCGATGCCACGCACGCGGCATTGCGTCGTAACTACCCCGACATCGAGCGCGCAGAGGTGGCAGCGCTGCTGGACCTTCGCAACATGCGTGACGCGTTGGATGCGGTCATGAGCGCTTCGGGCCTGGAGGTCATTGAGCCCGAACCGGGGGAAGCGCTGGCCCCTTCGACTGGGGCCAACTCTACGCTCACCTGATCGCAAGTACAGGCCAAAGCCCGGTTACGCTGCGGCGTGACTGGGACATGGTGATGGTGGGGCATATGACCGATTACTGGCGTGCCCGTCCACCGGTTCATATCTTGGTTGCTGGCTATATGGGTTACAAGCCGGTTAGTGAAACGACCCCCGCGCCCGATCTCGCAAACGCCATTGAAGGGCTAGCCGATGATCTGCGTGATGAGTTACCCGAACATCTACGCCACGCGCTAGACGCTTTTTCCACTAGGCAGAGTAGTTAACCTAGGATAGTAGTGGGCTTGATGAATTCGATAGAAGTTATGTGCTTAGCCAAAAACACGATCTTATAGTTTTGCTCAATCTCAACTAAAACGTCTTCGTTGATCACCGCTACTATTCTTCCGCGACAAGGCATGCCGGAGAACTCAAAATATGCTGGCAGATCTAAGTCATGCATACGTTTTAGCTTGGTTGTGAACATTTATCTCGCTCCAGTCTGAGTCTAGCGCTTGATACTCACGTTCTAGGTCGGTCTTGAATTGGTTGCGTGTTGCATAAAATTGCATTCGAGGCTCGTCTGACAATTTAACGAGAGCGCTGACTAATGCTAGCTATCGTTAGATTTTGTCGAAGTTCTGCTCGTTCTCATTTCGGGTTTAGTAATGAAAGCACTGCCGAGGTGAGCGCCAATAGGTAGAACTAACAGTTAGTACGCCACTGATAGTCTCGCTTTAGTGAGGCTTTTTTTTGCCTGCGCGTTGAGGCCTTACTATGGATCGTAATATTGCATATCAGTTCACTGCCGGCACCCAAGGTTTCGACCGTGCAGTCGAAAGCATTGAGCGCAACATGCGTGAGGCACGGACCACTTTTAGTCGCGAGCTAAGGGCGATCAACACCGAAATGGTGGGCAGCCAAACCCGGCTCGCTCGTTTTGGTCCGGCAGTGAATGAGGCTTTCTCCGGCGTCAGCACCATCATGCGTTCGGGCCTCTCGGGCGTTGCGGCGGGCATTGTGGGTGTGTTCGGTCTCGGCGCTTTCAAGCTTGGTCAGATCGTTAGTGATAGTAAGGACGCGGCGATCCAACAAGAGTCGGCTTATCGTGGCCTGGAAGCGGTGGCCAATCACGCCGGTGTCGGTATTGGCCGGGCTATGGATGAGGCCAACAAGCTCGCCTCCGACGGCTTGCTCAGCGTCGGTGACTCTGCCAAAGCCCTGCAAAACCTGCTCAGTCGTGGCTACAACGTCGACCAGGCAGTGGCGGTGATCAATCGCTTAAAAGACGCTGCAGCATTCAACCGGCAAGCCAATCTCAGCATGTCGGAAGCTGTGGTGTCGGCCACCGAGGGCTTGAAAAACGAAAACTCGGTGCTGGTGGACAATGCCGGCGTCACCAAAAACGTTGCCAAAATGTGGGACGAGTACGCCAAGAGCATCGGCACCAGTCGTGACAAGTTGTCCGACTCGCAAAAGATCACGGCCGAATACAACGGCATCATGAAAGAGACCGAGGCCCAGGTCGGTAATGCCGCCAAGGCGGCCGATGGGTTGACCGGTAGCCAGGCTGAGCTCGACTCCAAGAGTAACCAGCTGCAAGTCACGATCGGTACCATTCTTGAACCTGTTTTCATCAGCCTGAACAAGCGGCTTTCGGAGACCGCAAGTTGGTTCAACAATCTGTTGAAGGGCATGACAGGAGTAGGGCTTACCGTTGATGAAGTGACGGCGAATGTCGCGCGTTACGAAGCGATGTTAGGGACCGTCATTGCTGGCCCACGCGGTGGGGGTGGCAAGGCTCAACTGGAGGCCTCGCTGGTCGAGGAACGCCTGCTGCTGGAAAACATGCAGTTGGTGTCCAATAAGCTGGAAGAGGTGGACGCTGGCATGCGCTCCCGCTCCGCGCGCATCGAAGAGCAGCGCCGCAAAGTCGCGGAGATGGCCGCGACCGGCAATACGGCCCTGACCAAGGCTCCACAGCAGGGCAGAGTCAGTCCGACGGCTTACGGCGTTGAAGTCGCCCAATTAACCAAACTGGAACAGGCTTACGCGGCAGCCGTCGAGCATCGGAAAAAAGTGGTTGAGTCCACGACGCCTCCGAAAAAGACCGAAGACCTGATAACGCCTCCAGCTAAGACCCCGTCGCGTGTCAGCCAGTGGGCCGAAGCGTTGGATGCGCAGAAGGTCGCTCACGCCCAGCAGCAGGCTGAGCAGGGCACCTTCCTGCAGTTTTCTCAGCAGCAGGAAATGCAGTATTGGCAGGGCATTCTCAAGCGCACGGATTTAAGCGCCGCAGAGCGGTTGAGCGTTCAGCGTAATTACCTGGCGTCATTGAATGCCTTGCGCCGGCAGGACGAAGGCCAGGCCTTTGCCGACCTGCAAGCCCAAGCGCAGCAGTACCGCAACAACATGGACGCGCGCCTGCAGATTGCTCAGCAAACCTTGGAGCGTAGCCGGCAACTCTATGGCCAGGACAGCCAGGAATACCGCAAGGCCGCAGCAGAGGTGGTCGCTGTTGAGCGCGAAAAGCAGCAACAAATCACCAACATGAAACAGCAACAGCTGGCCGCTGACCAGCAGGCGCGACTCACCGATGTTGCGCATGCCGAGCAGATGGCTCAGTTGGATCTGCAGGCCAACCTGATCACCCAAGGCCAGCTGCTGCAGGCCCAGGCCGAGTTCGAAAAACAACGGTATGCGATCGAAGCCCAGGCATTGGCTGAGCGTAAAGCGCTGCTGGAGCAGGATCCTGACCGCAACCCCGTCGCTCTGCAGCAGGTCCAGCAGCAGATCCTGGCGCTGGAACAAACGCACCGCAACAGCATGGCGGTGATTGGCAGGCAGCAAACCTTTGAGTCACAAAGCAACTGGACGGGCATGGTCGACAGTCTGCGTACCAGTTGGTCGAGCGGGCTTACCGGGATCATTAGCGGCACCATGAGCACCCAGGGCCTGTTGCGCGGGATCTTCACCAGCATCGGCACCGCGTTCGTTGAGAACATGGTCACCAAGCCGTTGATGGCCTGGATGTTCGGTGAAACGGCTAAAACCGGCGCCACGGTAGTGGGTGTTGGCGTTCGAACGGCAGCAGAAGCAGGTGGTGCGGCCATGTCCGTAGCGATCTGGGGCGCAGCCACAATCAAAAACATCATTGCCAGCGCCTGGCAGGCCATGGCCGGTGCTTTTGCAGCCATGTCGGCCATTCCGATCATTGGACCGATCCTCGGCGCGGCAGCAGCAGTGGCGGCCGGCGCATTCGTATTTGGCCTGGTGAAAAACGTTGCTTCGGCCGAGGGTGGCTATGACATCCCTGCCGGTACCAACCCCATGACACAACTCCACGAGCAGGAAATGGTGCTGCCCAAGCAATACGCCAATGTCATCCGCCAGGCAGCCAGTGGGGAAGGGCAACTGGGTGGCGCTGGCAACAGCTATCACTACCACGACAGCAGTGGTCGCATGTCGCCCGCTGATATTCGGCGTGGTGCCCGGGTGCTGGCAGATGAGATGCAAAAAATGCGGCGCAACGGCGCCATTAAAACTTAGGGGGCGAGATGTCGTTAGGACCTTTTTGGCCGGCCCGCTGGATCGCCAGTTACCCCGACGTTGGCGTGGTGGCCGAAGGTGTTCTGCCGCGCCTGCCCGGGCAAACGCTGCTTTCAAAAAAAGCCCCGGAGTGGAGTACCGGTGTGCAGAAAACCGTCAGCGGGCGTCGTCGCACTACCGCTTATTACCCGGCACCGCTTTGGTCTTTCAAACTGAGTTACAACGTCTTGCGTAAGCGACCCGGGTTGGACGAGTGGTCGACACTGATTGAGTTCTTTAACCAGCGCAAAGGGCAATTCGGCGAGTTTCTTTTCTTTGATCGCAGCGATCACCTGGTAACGCTTCAGCGCTTCGGCACCGGCGATGGCACCACACAAACGTTCCAGCTTTCTCGGGAGATCGGTAACTGGGTGGAGCCGGTGTATGGCGTCGTTAACGTGGACGTCGTGACTGTGGGTGGTGTTCCCATTTCAGCCTTCAGCGTGGATGAGCTGGGGCGCATCACCTTTGCAGTCGCCCCTCCTGACAATGCATCGCTTGTTTGGAGCGGTGCGTTCTATTTTCGGTGTGCTTTTGAGGATGATTCGCTGGATGGGGCACAGCCCTATCGAACGATCTGGGAGCTCAAAAGCATCGCGTTCACGAGTATCAAACCATGATCGACGCCACACCTGAACTGAAAGCCTTTCTGGCCACGGCGCGCAGTTTCGTCATGGCGGATCTGTACACGATTGCCCTGGCCAGCGGTCAGGTGCTGCGTTACACCGACGCCGGTTTGCAAATCTACTACGCCGGACAGAACTATTCGGCAAGTGGGCCGCTGATCAAACGCACGGGTGTGCGTGCGGTTCGTGGGATTGAGGTCGACACCTTAAACGTGACCTTTACCGCCGGCATGGACGACACCGTGTTCGGCGAGCCTTTGCTGCCATTCATTGCCGGCGGTGGTTTTGATGGGGCCACCCTGAATCTCGTCCGCGCGTTCATGGTGGATTGGCGCTCACCGGTCGTGGGTACGGTCACACGGTTTATCGGGCGTGTCGCCGAGGTGGATCCTGCCGATCGTGAGCAGGCGACGGTGACAGTGAAATCGCCTATCGAGCTGCTGGATACCAAGGTGCCCCGGGGCGTCTACCAGCCTTCGTGCTTGCGCACGGTATACAGCGCTGATTGCGGGGTGAATCGGGCCCTGTTTGAAACTGTGGGTGTGGTCCAGGGCGGTAGTACGGCTCTACGTGTGAACTCCAATGTGCCCGCCACTCAGGGCTGGTTTGACCAGGGCGTGATTCGCTTCGTCAATGGCGCCAATGCAGGTGTGACAAGAACCGTACGCCGATTCACGGCAGATGGCGCTGTGACGATGATCCTGGGGCTGCCAGGCGTGCCAGTGGCGGGTGATCAGTTTCTGATTTACCCGGGGTGCCCACGGACGCTGGATGCCTGCACCAACAAGTTCGGCAACCGAGCGCGGTATCGCGGTATGCCGTTCATTCCCGTCGCGGAAACATCGGTATGAGCCCGTTCGAAGTGCTGCAACGTGATGCCGTGGTCGCCCAAGCCGAGCGTTGGTTGCGAACGCCGTACCAACACCGGCAGCACCTGCTCGGCGTTGGCGTCGATTGCGCCTGGTTGCTGATTGAGGTGTATCACGCCGCCGGGTTGATTCCCTGGATCGATCCCGGGGCGTATGCCCAGGACTGGCACCTGCATCGCAGTGAGGAGCGTTATCTGGGCTGGCTGGAGTTGTATGGTCGCCAGATCGATACGCCACAGCGTGGTGATGTCGCGGTCTGGAAATTCGGCCGTACCTTCAGCCACGGCGCGGTGGTGGTTGATGAGCACCGCATTATTCACGCCTATCGGGACATCGGCGTCGAGTTTGCAGATAGGCGCGAGGAGCGGCTCTCCAGCCACACCGTGCGTTATTACACACTTAACCGATATGGAGTCAGCGATGGGGGGGCAGCAGTAGTACCATTTCCAACAGTGCAACGCGCATCAACGCGCTGCAGATCCAGAGCAGTGCGAGTGGCAAGCCGATCGCCTGGATCGCCGGCCGCAATCGCATCAGCCCTAACCTCATTTATTACAGTGACTTCGAAGCGGTCGCCAAAACCACGACGAAAAAGTCGGGGGGTAAGGGCGGGGGCGGCGCTACTCAAAAAGACACGACCTATACCTATTATGCGGCGCTGATCCTTGCGGTCGGGCGTGGACCGCTGGGTACTATTCACCGTGTCTTCCGCGACAAGGAAGTGTTCACATCGCTGGCTCAAGTGGGTTTGAACTACGCCAATGGCACTCATGATCAGGCGGTGTGGGGGTTTCTTCAAACTCGCCACCCTGCCGAAGCGATTGCCTACGCTGACACGGCCTACGTGTTTTCCAGCAGGTACCTGCTCAACGACAACGCTGGCGTCCAGAATCATACCTTTGAGGTGGACGGGCGTTATCAGGTGCCCGGGTTGCCGGATGCCAACCCAGGCGACTTCCTGCCCGGGTTGTTGCTCGATCCGTTGGACGGCATTGGTTTTACCCCGGCGTGGGTCGCGGATATGTCGAACTACCGCAACTATTGCTTGGCGGAAAACTTGCTGTTGAGTCCTGTGCTCGATGAACAGGCGCCGGCGAATGAGGCCATCGCGCGCTGGTTGCAGCTGACAAACAGCGAGCTGGTGTGGTCTGCCGGTCAACTCAAGGTGATCCCCTACGGCGATCAGGCTGTTACGGGCAACGGTGTGACGTGGTTTCCGAACATCACGCCAGTGGCGGATCTGACCGATGACGATTTTCTTTCAGAGGACGGTGAGCCTCCGGTCTCGCTCAAGATCAAGAGCCAGGCCGACAGCTACAACGAAGTGTCGCTGGAGATCCTCGATCGCGATCACGAGTACAACACCGACGTGGTGCGCGCGCCTGATCAGGCGGCCATTGAGCAGTTCGGGTCCAAACCGATGGACACCATCAAAGCGTACGAGATCTGCAATATAGCCATCGGTGCTCATGCGGCTCAGTTATTGGTACAGCGCAAGCTGTATGTACGCAACGAATATGAATTCTCTCTCGGCTGGCAGCATGTGCTCCTCGAGCCTATGGACCTGGTCACGATCACTGAGCCAGGGTTGAACCTGCACCAGCGCCTGGTCCGACTTGTCTCGGTGGAGGAGGACGAACTGGGTAAGTTGGCGATCGTGGCCGAGGATGCGCTGTTGGGCGTCGGCAGCGCACCCAACTATCCCGTGCAGAGTAAGAGCGGCTATCAGGGCAATCAGAACGTCGCACCAGGCCCTGTCTTGGCGCCCATCATGTTCAACCCACCCGAAAGCTTGCTGCCCTCCGGCGTATTGCAGATCTGGGGAGGTGTTGCCGGCGTGGGTGAAGCCTGGGGCGGTTGCGAGATCTGGATCAGCGCCGATGGCGACAGCTATCGGTTAGCGGAGACGATTTACGGCAGGGCGCGTATGGGCCAACTGACCACAACGCTTGCAGCCGGAAGCGACCCTGATACGGTCAACACGTTATCGGTGCAACTGGCAGCGGCGACCGAACTGGCGGCCGCCACTACCGCTGAGGCGGACAGTGGCGCCACGCTGTGTTGGGTGGCCGGTGAATTGCTCAGTTACCGCGACGCGGTGCTGACAGGAGTCGGTGGCTATGATCTGGGCTATCTACGTCGAGGGCGTCTCAGCACTACGGTATCCAGCCACTCGGCGGGTTCACCCTTTGTGCGGCTGGATAATGCCGTCTGGAAGTACAGCTACACGTCAGACCAGGTCGGCAAGACTGTCTGGGTCAAGTTCCGCTCCTTTAACGTGTTCGGTCGGGCGCTTGAGGATCTGGCTGATGTCACGGCCTACAGCGTCACGTTATCGCCTGCCCGGGTAGCACCAGATGCTGCGCAGAGCCTTGCCCTGGTCGGCGCCTTCGAAGCGCCGTATTTCACGGTGAGCTGGGTGGCGGGTGTTCGTGCCGAGGATCGCTTGGTACGCGTTCGTCACGCCGGCAGCAATGCCCTCCTGCGAGAGGTGGCGACCACCAGCACGGCATTCACTTACCAACGCGATGATGCGCTGGTGGATGGCGCGCTGATCCGTAGCTATCGCGTAGAGGTTATCGAGCGCAATGCTGCAGGCCAGGCACAGCTGGTGTCGTTGTTGGTCACCAATACGGCACCGGTGCCCGTTACGGGAACCGCCGCCACGGTCACTGGCACAATCACTGCCGATGTCAGTTGCGCGGCCAGTGCAGCTGCAGACGCGGCGGGCTATGTGTTTGTGTACTCGACAGAAGAGGACTTTGACCCGACGACAGCAGGAACAGTCGGCTATCAAGGGGCGTCACGGACGGCGCAGATCACCGGACTGACAGCAGATACCACGTATTACCTCTGCGCTGCAGCGTACGACACCTGGAGCAGTGTGCGCAGCCAGCTCAACTTCGCTCCGGCGATCACCTTCAACACCTGACAGAGACTCATCATGCAACCTATTCAATTCTTTGCCGCAAGGGCTGAAGACGGCGTGCTATTGCCTGGAGCAACGGTGCGTGTGCTGGTGTCAGGGACTGAGACGTTGGCGCCGCTATTTTTCGACGTGGCCACGACAGTTGTCCAAGCCAACCCAGCGTACGCTGATGCCTCTGCTCGGGTATTTTTCTATACGAAGACCGAGCGAATTGATATTCAGATCAGCCACGGCGGGTATTTGGCTCCGCTGTTGCGCGAGATAAATACGGTGGATGCCTCCGACGTTGTGGACGCAGAAGTCGAGCGGCTTCGTTTGGAAATGACGGATGGGAAGATCTACCCCGACGAGGCGGCAGGCCGAGCCAGCCCTACGGTTCTCAACGGGATGATGTTTTGGGCTGCCAGTACCAATCCGCGCATTTTGCGAACGCTCTGGCAGAAGGTGGATAGCGCCACTTCGTTGCATGTCTCCGACGACATCAGCAAGCAGTTCGTCGACGACTTGTCCCAAAGAGCGGATCTCGCTGATGCCGTCGGGTTTTACCGGGATGGCGTGCCGACGTTTGCCTTTCCGATCGTGGACCCCTCGGGGAGGGTCGTCGGTTTTCTGGGAAATGGTGGCGTGTTTGCGACTCACCTTGAAGTGCCATCCACGGTCTCGGTCCCGTCCAGGGATGGACCGTTGGGGATTCCCATTATTCAGTCTCTGGTCGACCGCAAAAACGGCATTTCCTTCAATCCCGCAGATGGCCGCACTGATCTACTGTTATCCGCCGCTGCGCTTGAGTTCGTCGCCGAGAACCTACCCGGCGTTTCGGCCTACCTGCCACTGGCTACGCTTCGCGGTTCTTACACTGTATCTGCAGTAAGGAAAACAAACGGCTTCAATGTCGCCGTCGTACAGGATCGAAGCGGCCAGAGTTACGACGGCAAACAGCGGGCAGCCGGAAACTACGACACGATTGTCATTGATCGTAAGGCACCAATGCGCTTTCGCGGGGTGATCGGGCAGTCCAACACGTTGGGATCATCGAGCCCCGGCATTATCGAAGGTCAGGCGCTCTTCCCGCACAGCGTGCTGTCGTTCGATGGGCGGTTCTTCATGCAGGGTTCTAATGGCCTGGTGGACGGCGCCACTTTGACTGATTTGGTTCCACTTTATGACAGGGCGGCTGGGATTGGTCAGTGGCCGGCTACTCTGGCGGCGTTCGCGTCCGCTCAAGCTTGGGCTGATGCTGGTCTGGCTCAGGTTGGCCAAATCGTGGCCACCGCCGGCCAGGGTGACCAGCCGGTGGCCAGTTTCCTGCCGGGTACAGTGAACTGGAACAACTTGATGACCTTCGCCGATCGAGCCAAGGTCTGCGCCGCGCTATATGGGCGCACCGTTGAGTGCCGGTATTTGACCTACATCCAGGGAGAGGCGGCGGCTAACTGGGCGGCGGACTTCACCACTTTCGCGGACGCGGTTATCCCAGCGGTCAAAACCCAACTGGGGCAAACCAGCCTGCTGGAAATAGCTCTGTGGCAGACGGTCGGTGTGTCTCCGGACAATGGGGTAGGGCAGCTGCAGATCGATGCGTCTGATGCCCGTTCGGACGTGAAGATTTTTGGACCGATGTACATGCTTCCGGTCAGCGATATGCAGCACGTTAACCCGGTGGGCAAGATGATGATGGCCGAGATCCATGCCGAAGCAGAAGTGCAGACCGAGCTGGGCAAGGCTTGGAAACCGTTGCGGATGCGCAGTGCCGTGTGTTCCGGCACTACGGTGACCCTTACCGTAGATTTGCCCCCTGGCACCACAAGCGTTTCCAAAGATACAGACTGGCTGCCTCAAGTGACGCAGGACGGCTTCGTGTATCGCGACAGCGTTGGGGACACAGCTATCACGGGCGTTGCCTATTCCGGCAGCGCTATCACTTTGACCTTGGCAGCAGTGCCGACAGGCAGCAGCCCGGTGGTGCGCTATGGCATGGACTACGGCCTCGGGTCTGGGGCGGGCTACTACTCAATGGCTGGCAACGCCATGGCGCTGACAGAAAAGCCTTCGTTCTATCGGCGACTGGGCTTCTCTGTGCCGAAGACCATTCGCCATAACCTTTTGCGTCAACAGATTGGAGTGACTTTATGAGTACTGCAGGTATCCGGATTAACCAGCCGTTTCTCAATGACTCCCTGACGGTCGGTGGCTCTCTGGCCGAGGCCTTGGTGGGCGACAGCCATCTGATCAACTGGTACCAGGCGGACGCGCGAAGCCTGACCCTGGAAGGGGCTGAAATCGTATCGTTCAATGACAAAAAGCCGACAGGCTCCAAATACACGCGAAATTCTGGATCGAACTCTGCCACGTTGGTTAATGCATTGTTCGGAATCTACCCTGGTGCAAAATTCAACCCGGCAGAATCTGACAAGTCAGTCTTTTCAGGATCCACTCCCAACCTTGGCGTCCCTTTTTCGTGGGCGGGCGTGGCCACGCTCTCCGGGAACGCCGCGTCAGGCACCTTGTTTGGCACGTTCACGTCTTCGACAGTGAGGTCGATTCTTCGCGTTGGCGTAGGCACAACAGCCCTGCAGTTCCAGTACGGCACAACTCAGACGGCAGCACTCCCCGTAACCTTGGGTCAGCCATTTGCCTTCGCTGCCGGATTTGACGGAACCAACCTGTTCCTGAAAGTGAACGGGGCCGAAAGTATTGTTCCGGTTGCCGGTGCGCCGGGCAGTTCAACCATGGCGCTGGGCGGCCTCACCAGTGGCGGACAGTTCTGGGATGGGACTGTGTCCGACATCTTTGTTTGCGATCTCGCGCTGAGCGCCCCTGACTCGGCAAACCAGGCGCTGTTACGCAAGATCAGGAACTTCACTCAGACTGTCTATGGGGTTAGCGCATAGAGTTAGGCCGATCGCAGCCCGCTCCTACGGGGTTAACCTCGCGAGAAGAATGGTCGGCCTGCGGGGGACCTTCACGGTATCGTCGACTAACCCCGCTATCCCTCCACTTAGCGGCGGAAACGGAATTTATCCCAGCGATTTTTTAGACTGAAAGTTCCGGTGTCCCCTCGCACAACGTAGAGGACTGTCCTGTAAAGCGCTGTAAAGCGAGAAAATCCCAGACGCCTGATTTTGCTATAAACCCGCGCCCATCCTTTGCGCTTCGGTGTTTGGTTGAGCCCTGATTTCACAGGTAGATTCCATTGAGTGGGTGATTTTCGCCAGGATAGTAGCGATTTTCCTCGTATGAAGGCTGCCAATTAATAACGAGAGGGAACTTCTTATTACGACAAGCTTCCTGGCTCCATTCGTTTGAGTGCAGCACTGTATTTACCTAAGCCAACCGAGTTGGCTTTCATCTCTAATCCCCGCCTTTGTGCGGTTTTTTTCGTCTGGAGAAAAGCATGCCCATCACCGAGCAGCAGCTGCTGCAGATCCTCCCGAACGCCGGCCGCCAAGCCGGCGTTTTTGTTTCTGGGATTAACGTTGCCATGACCCGGTATGCGATCAATAAGCCGTTGCGGGTCTCGGCGTTCATCGCTCAGGTTGGGCATGAGTCCGGCCAGTTGCGTCACGCACGCGAGATCTGGGGCCCCACCGCTCAGCAGGCCGGGTATGAAGGTCGTGCCGATCTGGGCAATACCGTCAAGGGCGACGGCTTCAAGTACCGTGGCCGTGGTCTGATACAGATCACCGGCCGGGCGAACTATGCGGCGTGTGGTGAGGCGCTGGGCTTAGACCTAGTCAGTCACCCCGACTACCTTGAGTTGCTACAGCACGCCGCTATGTCGGCTGCCTGGTTTTGGTCGACGCGTGGACTGAATGCCCTGGCCGATCGCGGTGAGTTCGTGAAAATCACGCGCCGCATCAATGGTGGGCTCACCGGCCAGGACGACCGCCAGGCTTTGTATCACAAGGCGCTGGAGGTTCTGGCATGACGGCTGGGCAGATCGCCGTAATCATGCTGGCAATTTCCATTGGGTTTGGCGGGGCCTGGCAGGTTCAGGACTGGCGGATGGGCAAGCAGCTCGCAGAGCAGGCGGGCCAGTTCAAAGTGGACCTGAGCACTATCAGCAATGCCGCCGCAGCCCAGGCTCGCGCCGAGCAGGAAAAGCGTCTGGCCACCGAGCAGGCCCTGTCCGCCTCCGACCAACAACACACCAAGGAATTATCCGATGCCCAGCGCAACCATGCTCGCCTGCGTGACCAGCTTGCTACTGCTGATGTCCGGCTGTCAGTCCTCCTTGCCGAGGATCCAGCCAGTGGCTGCAACGTGCCAGCCACCACCGGCGCCGTCGGCTTGGTTCATGCAGCCCGTCGAGCCCAACTTGACCCAGCGCATGCTCAAAGAGTTATCGCCATCACCGACGACGGCGATCAAGGACTGATTGCGCTGCGGGCGTGCCAAGCGTACGTCAACACTATCACGCACTAGTCATCAACTATCCGTGCCTTCTACTGCTTGGCTATGTGCTCAAGCTCGCGCAGGCACATGACGTTCTCGAAAAATGATTTCAGCTGGATGCCATCACTTTTGCGGGATTGCCCACAACAGTGGTCCCAGCCGCAACGCTTTTGGTGACAACCGCCCCCATTCCAACCACGGCACCCTTGCCAATTATGATCGGCCGGTCCGGCGTGCCCTGTTTAATAATGGCGCCCGTACCTATGTAGGCGTGGTCCTCGATTACAACAGACCCGTTGCAGTGGACGCTCGGGGCGAACGTAACGAAATCACCGATGATGCAGTCGTGAGCCACATATGAGTAGATGTTTGCATGGAAGAACCGGCCGATTTTTGCATTGGCGGTGATCATTGTGAACGGGCATAGGATGGCCCCTTCGCCAATTTCGTTGAAGGCGAGATCAATTGAGTTATTTGCCGAAACTCTGAAAGGTGCCGCGCCGGCCGCAATCAATTTTTCAGCGATTAGCTCACGAGCATGGCTATTTGCTACAGCGATATTGAAGAACAGGTTGCCGTCTAGGCCAACAAAATCATCAGTGCTCAAAACGTCAAAGCCATTACACCGTACTTGTTTCGGATGGTCATCTACGAAAACTATTCGGTACTCATTTTCTGGCATATCAGCAAGGGCGCGAGCTACTAGCGGTATGACCTCTCGGCCGAATCCACCAGCACCAAAAATTGCATAAGTATCCACCCAGAGCACCCTCCTTGGTTCAAAGTAGTGGCAATGATAGAGCAAATTCTCCGCTGTTGATATTCGCTGTGGCACACCCTTAGCGGGTTAGGCCGCCCCGGTTAGCCGTTCTACGACCTGTTTGTTGGACTGATCGCTGACAAGCTTTAAGGTTTCATATTCTTTTTGATCAATTCTATTCGTCAGGTACATATCTTCCACCCATCGAATCACTCGGCCATATTTGTCATTCAGGTCTTCCCAGTTGCAAGCCTGCTCCAGCTCGCACGCGACCCTATTCCAGACTGCTCTTATATCCCCGGAAAGCAACTCGTCCAGATCTATCTGCGGGGGCAGCTGGCCAGCATTTTCTTTTTCCATCGAGTTCCACCTTTCCGGGCGCAGGGATGTCTGTTCAAAAAAACACTCTAGATGTGGTTCGCAATGCCGTCCAGAGGGTTGGATTTTTCCAGGCTCACCCTGGCGATATTGTCGAGTGCCTTTTTATCCGATGCCCAGCGCAACCATGCTCGCCTGCGCGACCACCTTGTTGCTGCTGATGTTCGGCTGTCAGTCATCCTGCCGAGGATCCAGCCAGTGGCTGCAACGTGTCTGCTACCACCGGCGGCGTCGGCGTGGATCATGCAGCCCGTCGAGCCCAACTTGACCCAGTGCATGCTCAACGAATTATCGGAATCACCGATGCCGGCGACCAAGGACTGATCGCCTTACGTGCCTGTCAGGCCTACGCAAAAGAGGTCTCTACACCGAAGTAAAAGGAGCGGCCGGGCAGGATGCGTCAACATCCAACCCGGCCACCTTCCCCGCAGAATGTCCCTGCAAGTCCAGCCAAGGCTCCTGCTTCGTGCACAAAGCGGAGCGAGCCTAGCACTGTTTATCCATACAGCAAAGGTCTTGCTTTTATATGTCGACACCCATCATCCCTTGGATGGGCGGCAAACGCCGCCTGGCCGACCGCCTTATCCCGCTCTTCCCACCCCACGAATGCTACGTCGAAGTCTTTGCCGGCGGCGCCGCGCTCTACTTCATGCGTCCCCAGGCCGCGCCAGTTGAAGTCCTCAATGACATCAACGGCGACCTGGTGACGCTGTACCGTGTCGTGCAGAACCATCTAGAAGAATTCGTGCGCCAGTTCAAATGGGCGCTCAGCTCCCGCCAGGTGTTCGAGTGGCAGAAAATGACCCGCCCTGAAACCCTCACCGACATCCAGCGCGCCGCTCGGTTCTTTTACCTGCAGCACCATGCCTTTGCTGGCAAGGTGACGGGGCAGACATTCGGCACCGCAACAACCGCCCCCACGATCAACCTGCTACGTATTGAGGAAAATCTATCGGCTGCCTGGCAACGCCTTTCCGGGACCTATGTTGAAAACCTGCCCTGGTTGGACTGTGCCGAACGTTATGACCGTGCCCACACCTTTCACTACATGGATCCGCCATATTGGCAGACAGCAGGTTATGGCATTGACTTCCCATTTGAGAACTACGAGCGGATGGCCGAGTTCATGCGGCGGTGCAAAGGTAAGGTGATGATCAGCATAAATGAGCATCAAGATATCCGCCGTGTGTTTGACGGCTTTCATTTCGAAATGGTGGAGACTCGTTACAGCACGACCAATCAGCGGCAGGGTAAGGCCGAAGTCAGCAGAGAGTTGATAATCATGAATTGGGAACCGGCCGCTTTAGGAGCGCTATTTTAGATTTTTCGAGCCATTACCTTGATTTGCTCTCCTCACGGGTCGTTGGACGCAGCACTTCCCCCAGGCAGACGCCAGGAGAGAGCCTACAGTTATAGACGTTCTTTACGTTTTCTCCTGAGTAAAGTAATGACGATTCCCAATTGCTCGGCCTGATTATAAGATTCTTTCGCAAGTGCTTTAGCTCCGGTCTTATTCAGTATATTTGCCTGTTCTTTCAAGATTTGAGCAATATACTCAAGATCCCTGATTTGCAACTCAGCTTGATAGTCAGCGGAATGTCCCATGAGCGCGCTCCAAAAAAATGCCCTGCGTGGCTATTAAGCAGAATTTATTAGTGGTTGAGGTCTAACATGGTTTGATAATTGTGTGGATGCTTTTAGGTGTAAATTATATTGTATTGTGTGTATTTAATTATTGGTGTTGGTTGGGTCTATAAATTCAACTATGGTTTTAATCTGTGTGTATGTTCTTGTTCTGGCTCGGGTTTAGCATTGTATCCTTTTGATTGATAGGTCCTAAATCGTTCAGATACAGGCGAAAAGTGCGAAGTTGAGGCGATTGCTACACCTCCACCATTTCGCTTGATGAAATAAGACGCTTCGTCAGCTAGTTGCAGTAGTTCGTCAAGTTGAGTGCTCGCCGAGCCAACTGATAATCCAAGGCTTGCGCCTATTTCTATTATTCTGCTTTGAACGGTAAAAGGCTTTGCTAGGGAGTTTACTATTTCTTTTGCTAGCAACTCAGCCTCAATTGATTCAAAAATTTCGGTCTGTAGGATAACGAACTCATCGCCTCCGAATCTGGCAACGGTGGCGTTGGGAGGGGCAACCTCTGATAACCGCTGCGCGACGTTAACGAGTATTGCATCTCCCGCAGCATGGCCAAATTGGTCGTTAACAGATTTGAAGCCATCGAGATCAAGGCAATGTATAGCGATACATCTTGTTGTCAGCGATGCCTCACGATAAGCCTCTCGCAGAGACAGTCGATTTGCTAGCCCGGTTAATGGATCGTTGCGCGCTAATTTTGCCATTTCTATTCTGCTAGTGATATGGCGTACAGTAGATAGATATGTATGTCGGACTGTCTCTATTGCACCAAGCAGAAAGACTCCGAACATCGCTGCGAGGATGTTGTGGGCCGGAGAGTTAATGAGTGATGCGGCAAATGCAGCTGGTGCTGCCGCGAGCACTAGCGCAATGATAGCGATCTTTGGCCGAATCGCGGTACGAGACACAACTCCCGAACAATAACCGAATAGAAGACCTGTAGATAGAATTTGAAGATTCGGTTCATGCAAGGAGAATGCTGCTGCTAATACGCTACCAACTGATGCAGCTACTGCAAAAGTCGCCATGCCATGCATTGCCTCCAAACGCACAGCATACTTGACTTGGTTTTTGGGCTTTGCGCAGTTTTGCTTCTGCACGAACATAAGAAGAATTTTTGCAGCAGAACCCGAGCCTCCGGCAATAGCAGCGGCGAGAAAAACAGTATTTCCAGTAGCTGACCAGGCGAACAAATCCACGATAACTAATGTAACGCCCATAATGCTCGTAGGTAGTAACGTTCTTGCAAGGTCTTCAATGAGTGCAAGGTATACATCTTCTGATTCTTTCCGGAATATTACAGTTTTTCCAAACATCACATGCCCTCGATCGTTGCTATAGCTCGAATAGGGCCACCCCAGAGCGTTGGATAATATCTACATGGAAATCGGATGAAAATAAATAGCCTTTTGCCATCTCATCTGGTTTTTCGATTTATCAGACGATACTCCGTCCCAGAATAAGCTTTAACCACTTAAATTAAGATAATTCGCCATTTATTTGGCGACGGTAATTCGTCTATGGCTGCCTGTTTTTCATAGCGCTTCGACTGGAGGAAGGGCAGCAGGTCTGGATTCGTCATCGGTACGTCCCTTGATCGATAAGAGGCATAGCATTTTGTGTCGGGGGGCTCACTCTTGGGTTAGATGTTCGCTTTCGACAATTTTTTCTTTTGGGGGACGACCACGTTATCCTCGGCAGAAGTAAACCTTATAGGGGAAAAGCAGTTCCAAAATTCAACCAGTACGCTTTTCAGAATGAGGTCTGTAGCCTTTATGGCAGTTGCGAGTAATGGAACGCGGAAAGCATTGGAGACCTAAGCCAGCTTGAGTTGGCATGCCGGTCTTGAAAACCGGCGAGCGTGAGCACGCTCCTATGATGGATCTGTGTTTTCAGCCAGATCGATTTGTCCTTAAGTGGCACATTGTTGCGTCGGTGTGCATCATCAGGGTTGACCAAGGTGATCCTGAAGTCTTCTATTGAACTGATGCCTAGCCGAGATTCGTACCCGTCAGTGGGGCAACTACTTTTCGATAAAGCTCAAGCATAGCAGCGGCAGTGTTGAAGAGGTTTAGGGCAAAATTAGGGCAGATTCAGGGCCGCTATAGACCGCAGGGCGCCATGAGCAAAGGACGATAGCACAGTATTTTCTGGCCTTAAGCGGTATGCAAGAACGCAAGAAGGGGTTCGAATCCCTATCTCTCCGCCATTACATAGAAAAAGCCCCGTAGCTGAATAAGCTGCGGGGCTTTTTCGTTTCTGAGATTTGGGAGCAAGCTACTCGTTCCGAGCAGCAAACAGAGCCGTAGTGGTTCTTTCCAGCAGGCACAACCAACCGGATTCCGTCTTCAAGCATGCCTTACTGGCTTGATCAGGCTTTCTGCTGGAATTCCAAACATCTCATGCAGCTTCCAAATCATTGGCAAGGTCAGCGCTCGTTTTCCATTCAGCACTTCATAAACACGATTCTGACGGCCAATGGCGGGAATAAGATCAGCCGCTGACAGGCCAGACTGTTCCATTCTGAAGCGAATGGCATCGATCGGGTTAGGCAGGTCTACGGGAAAGTGTTTGGCTTCATAGGCCTCGATCAGCGTGATCATTACGTCAAAGTAATCACCTTCCGGGGTGCCGGGTTCTGGTTCGTTGTCGAACAGCGCGGAGACAGACTTGAGTGCGTCCTTGTAATCCTGTTCGGTGTGGATAGGTCGGATGTTCATGGGTTACTCCGTTTCGACGGTATCGGCGTCAATTGCGTCGTATTGCTTATGTGTACCGACAAACTTGATGTAGACAGCGCCATAGCGATAGGCCACGGCGACCACGAGCCTGTAGTCGTTACCTTTGATGTTGAAGACGACCCTTCGACTTTTGAGAATGCTAGCGCTGCGAAAGTGTTCCTTGATGTCAGCCGGGTTTGACCAGTCGGCGTTTTTTACCTCGTCTATCCAGGCCAGGAACGGTTGCTCCGAATCCGGGTATTTTTGCCAAAAGGTTTTGAGTTGACTGATTGCGACAATTCTCATGGGAAAATCCTAGTCCCACCTTGGGACTTTTGCAAGTGGGCACATGGGAGCAAACAGTCTTTCGGACGGGTGTCATGGGCTCTCAAGGGATTTCTCCACATAAGGCATTCCCCTTGTAACCGTGCATGATCGGTCCCAGGAACATGAAAGGACCACAGGCGTATAAGGGCGAGGGAGCGGGATGTGAGCGGCACACGGGGAGCTTCAGGGGGATTGGAATTACAGCCCAAAGCGTCACGCCGCACCATGTCCGTTCAGGCGGGTTCTGTTGAGGGGTGGTGCGTACGTTTTTCTGTTCAGGAAGTGAGAGTTGTGCGCCGATGCAGCCGTATAGGCAAGAAATCAGTGCCAGAGTAATGACGGCTTTTTCCATGTCAGACCTGCTGGTGGGGTAATCCTTTGATGTTCCCAGTATTGTCGTTGGTGGGCGTCGTGCTCGTCGATACTGCAAATAACTCACTGATATTTATAACTTCTCATTTCCCGCGAGTGCGCCCCTCAAGTCTTTATCCTCGCGGCCGAAACGCTCTCATACGACATCGTATCCTAACAAGAGAGCCCCCTAATGTCCCTTCGCAGCCTGTCCATCGCCCGCCGTGCGGGTTTGGGTTTTGCCTTGATTGCTTTGCTCGTGGCCCTGCTGGGTTTTTTTGCGCTCTCGAACATGGCAAGTATCCGCGCCAGTGCGGTGCAGGTGGAAAGCGGGCTGGTGCCGAAGATGCGGCTGGTGGCGGACATTCGCGAAATCATGCTGCGCATTCGTACGATCTCTTTGCGCATGGCCCTGGATCCGAACCCGGCGAGCATCCCGCAATACCGTAGCCAAATGGACACCCGCAGCCAGGACCTGACCAAGCGGCTGGCGGACCTCGATGCGGTGATCGACACCCCAGCACTGCGCACGTTGTACGATCAGTTCCAGGTCTCGCTGCGCCAGTATCAGCAAGGGCTGGCGCAGTCGTTCATCCTCGCCGACAAGCAGCAGGGCGCCGAGCTCAACAAGCTGTTGCTGGTGGATATGAAAACCGTGGTCGACGGCTCCGGTGCCCAGCTCAATGCCCTGGCCGACTACTACAGCGCCCAGATTAACCAGCAAGGCCAGGAGGCCGAGTCGCAGTACGGTCGTTCGCGTACCATGGTGTTCGGCTTTGTGATCGTGGCCGGTTTGAGCACCGTGCTGCTGGCCTGGTTGCTCACGCGCAGTATCGTCGGCCCGCTGAGCCATGCGGTGCGGGCTGCCGAGAACGTTGCCCAAGGTGACCTGACCCAAACGGTAGACGTGACCGGCGATGACGAAGTGACTCGCCTGCTCGTGGCACTCAAGACCATGCAGGCCAACCTGCGCGGGACCTTGCAACTGATTCGCCAGTCGGCGGGGCAGATGGCGTCATCGGCCACCGACCTCAACGGCATCACTGACCAGAGCAGCCGCAGCCTGCAAAAGCAGACCGCTGAAATCGAGCAGGCCGCTACCGCCGTCAACGAGATGACTTCGGCGGCGGATGAGGTGGCGCGCAATGCGGTGTCCACCTCGGAGTCCACTCGCCTTTCCAATGAAACCGCGCGCGAAGGCCAGCACCGGGTGGGTGAAACGGTCAGCGCTATCCAAGCCCTGAGCACCAACATCGGCGAAACTTCGACCCTGGTGCAGAACCTCGCCGAGCAATCGCGCGATATTGGCAAGGTGCTCGACGTGATTCGCTCCATCGCCGAGCAGACCAACCTGCTGGCGCTTAACGCCGCGATCGAGGCCGCGCGCGCCGGGGAGTCCGGGCGCGGCTTTGCGGTGGTGGCTGACGAAGTGCGTGCACTGGCCCACCGTACCCAGCAATCGACCCTGGAAATCGACCAGATGGTGACCGCGATGCGTACCGGGTCCAACGAGGCGTTGAGCTCGATGCAGTCAAGTACCCAGCGTGCCACCGACACCCTGGCCCTGGCAGAGGGCGCGGGCGGCGCATTAAGCCAGATCACCGACTCCATCGACCAGATTCACCAGCGCAACCTGGTGATTGCCAGCGCTGCCGAGGAGCAGGCCCAGGTGGCCAAGGAAGTCGATCGCAATATCGTCAATATTCGCGACCTGTCTGCACAGTCCTCTTCCGGCGCCGGGCAGATCAATGGATCAAGCCGTGAACTGGCGCAATTGGCGGTCTCGCTGAACGAGGCGGTTGCGCGGTTTCAGCTGTAGGGTTGCGCGCTCATTCCTGCGCGGCAACGGGCTGGGGCCAAGGCTAAGGCTGGTTGGCCTGCCATTGTTTATAGAGCCTGCGGGCGACTTCCATTCGCGCGATCAGGATCACCAGGTAAATCATCCAAGCCATCGACACGAGCACCAGCGAGAACAGTAGCCCGCGTTGTTGGCCCAGGCCTTCTCGTACGTATTTGTTGTAGGTCTTGTCGAGGAAAAATGAGCAAATGATGTCGAGTTTCTCTTCCGGTAATCCTGGGAGAAGGAAAGCCTGAAGCGACTCGGACGAGCGACAGTGCTCGACCTTGAGGACACTGTCCGACCAGATACCGAACTTCACGTTATCTTCCGATAAATAGAACGAGGGGGCATCCGGGGCGTTTTTGAGCGACACCATCAGATACTTGGATTCAATCAGCGGAACCGCAATGGCTACGCCCGCCAGAAGCGCGATGGCAAGAAAGAAAAAGCAGTTGATACGCCATTGTGCGAACCGCTTGGTGATGAAACTCAGTGCTGAAAAGTCGCTCCACTCGATGTAGCGCTTCACGCGACCGAAGTCGCGTGGGGTGAAGTCATTGCTGTACATCCAGTCCTCGGCCAGGTCTGCCTCGCGCAGCGTATTGGCAGGGATGTTGAATTCGTAGCGATAATATTCCAGCTCGCGCAAGTCCTTGCGCATGCGTTCAAAACGGTCTGTTTCGAAGCGCGTTTTGCCACCAAAAAACCGCCATATCCAATCCCGCAGAAACAGCAGCGATCCAGAGCGCCGGTAGATAAATATCAATAGCCCCGCGATAGCGAGAAAGGTGAAAGCACCGCTGAAGACGGCGAAATGCTCCACATACCACGTCAGCGGTGTGCTTTTTACGATCGGTTCGGCCATGGCTGGGTCCTTAGTCATAGAGTCGAACGCGGGATTCTAGGGAACCCGAGCAACCGTGTCTTTACGTCAGGAAAAACAAGAAGCAACTGACTGGCCTCTCGGAAACAGGCTAATCCCAATGGCAGTTTTTCTGGCAGTGCTCTTCCATAGCTTCCCACTGGCGCTTGTACGATATTGCCCTACATCCCGTTATTCACGGCGACTCTCCGTGACATCGCCTGCGGGTGCAGGATGCCAGTGCGGTCTGGTGGAAGCGGGATGGTGCGTGGAGATGGTGCTGTCGATTGCCCGGCCTTGGGGCACCCTTTTAGGTAAATGTGCCGCTGCTGGCTTCCGGCGCCTTGGCCATGGATGGTGTCGAGGGTGTCGCCGCTGTGCTGGGCGTATTACGGGCCCAGCAGTTTATAGGCGGCGGTGAAGCCGCCGGAGGTCATCACCTTGAGTTGCTCAGCCTGCCAGTGCGCCGAGGGGGCATCACGTCGCCCCCTGCATCACCTGCCCGCGCGCGTTGGCACGGCGATACAGCGCCAGGGTTGAACACAGCGCGCACAGCGCAGCGAACATCATCCAATAGGCCGGCGAGGCCTTGTCTTCAGTGATGTGGATAAACCAGGTGGAGATCGCCGGGGTAAACCCACCGAAGATCGCGGTCGCCAGGCTATAAGCCAGGGAGAAGCCCGCTACGCGCACTTCCACCGGCATGATTTCCGTAAGGGCAGGAATCATCGCGCCGTTGTACATGCCGTACAGGAACGAGAACCACAGCAGCGTTTCCAGCATGTGGGCGAAGCTCGGTGCATTCACCACGTAGGACAGCGCCGGATAAGCCGTGAGCACCGTCAGTGCAGTCATGGCGATCAGCACCGGCTTGCGGCCGAAGCGGTCGCTCAGGGTGCCGCCGATCGGCAGCCAGACAAAGTTCGACACCGCCACCAGCAAGGTCACCAACAGGGCGTCGGAGGTGCTCAGTTGCAGCACGGTCTTGCCGAAGGTCGGCGCGTATACGGTGATCAGGTAGAACGCGGTGGTGGTCATCGCCACCATCAGCATGCCGCCGATCACCACGGTCCAGTTCTTCGCTAATGTGGCCAGCACTTCGCGCATGGTCGGGCGATGCTTGCGGTTGGCGAACTCTTCGGTTTCCTGCAGGTTACGACGCAGCACAAAAATGAACGGGATGATCACGCAACCGATGGCGAACGGAATGCGCCAGCCCCAATCGGCAACCACGGCCGGCTCCATCCACACGTTCAAGCCATAGCCCAGCGCGGCGGCGACCACGATGGAGATCTGTTGGCTGCCCGACTGCCAGCTGGTGTAGAAACCCTTGCGGCCTGGCGTCGCCATTTCAGACAGGTACACCGACACACCGCCCAGTTCCGCGCCGGCCGAGAAGCCTTGCAGCAAGCGGCCCAGCAACACCAGCAGCGGTGCCCACAGGCCAATGGTGTGATAACCCGGCACCAGCACGATCAACAGTGTGCCGCTGGCCATGATCGACAGGGTCACGATCAACCCTTTGCGGCGACCGACGTCATCGATGTAAGCGCCGAGGATGATTGCGCCCAGTGGCCGCATCAGGAAGCCCGCGCCGAACACGGCGAAGGTCATCATTAATGACGCAAACTCATTCGCGGCAGGAAAGAACGCGGCGGCGATATAGGTGGCGTAGAAGCCGAACAGGAAGAAGTCGAACTGTTCGAGGAAGTTGCCCGAAGTAACGCGGAATACCGCCCCTACTTTGGAGCGGGCAGAGTCGGGCAGGGTAGGGCTAGTCATGGTTTTGTGTCTCCAGCGTTCTTCTTAAAGTGCTTGTTTCGCTTAATACTGAGGATAGTGGCTGACACATTTAGAAATGAAAAGTGAAAAAATATGGATTGACTAATGTCTGTTGGTTGTCAATTTGCAAACCTGTCAAAAATCCCGCTCTGCTCTATGCTGGAAGGTATGACCAATTCTTACGGAGGGAGGTGGCTATGGGTAACGAGCAGAAGCGCCAAGATGAGCCGGAGCGTGAGCAACCCCGGCGGAGTGAAGAGGAGAAACCCCAGACCTGGAAGCATCCGGACGACGGCACTGAGCTGTCCGAGCGGGATCAGGAGCGTCCGCTCAAGCCCTGATCAATGCTCGGCCGAGGGCAAAAAGCAACCTTGATGGGCCATGAACTGCCTCCACGAATGGCTCTCCGTGGGGGCAGGTGTTACCTGGGTCGGGGTCTCGAATTTAGCCTGCGAGGCACCAATATCGGCATTGATCACCTCAACGCGACACCACCCACTGTCGGTGTCCGCAATCCCGCCTTTGAGCAGATAGCGCCCCTGGGCGGCGAACTCAGTGTTGAACTCAATCACACAGCGTCGACCGGCGCTCGCCAGGCCCGACACGATCAAGTGCAGCGGTTGGTTGGCGGCGATGTCCACGTACCCGTCGGGGCGCGAAGTGGTGCTGTGCACCGCAAATAATGCCGCTTCCTTACTCGGCGTGCCCACCCTGCCTTCCAGGCACTCATGATCCGTCGAAACGCTGACAGACAGCCATTCGTTGTAGCTGTCGTGGGTGCTCAATTCACATTTTGATCTGTGCTCGCGGGCCTTCGAGCGGTGCCTTGTAGGGCGTCATGGCGGTGCATCCGGCCAGCAACAGCGGTAGCACAACGCAGCGGATGTTCATCAAGGCAGTAGCGTCCAGTTCAAAGAGGGGGCGTTATGAAACCAGCAACGAAACAGGAAAACCCGACGCCAGCACCAGGTACGCCACCACTGCTGCCAGGCACAGGCCGACGAACACCCGCAACAAGGTGCGGGAGGTGGGGCGGGTGACAAAGCGGATAAGCCAGAGACAGAACCCGGCCACCAGAATGGCCAGGCCAAAAATGACCAGCACGGTAGTGTTCCTGCGAAGTTCGAGAGCTGTTTATAGTCCCAAAGCCTCGTGATGAACAGTGTGCACATAGACGCAGCCGGCTGGCCTTTCTAAACTGCGGCTTGTCTTGGGGAAGGGGCAGGCGCCGATGAATCGCAATGAATTACGCAAGGCCGACATCAACCTGATGGTGGTCTTCGAAGCGCTGATGCTCGAGCGCAACGTCACGCGGGTGGCCGAGAAGCTGTTTCTCGGCCAGCCGACCATCAGTTCGGCGCTCAACCGCCTGCGCACCTTGTTCAATGATCCGCTGTTCATTCGCGTCGGCCATCGCATGGAACCCACAGCGCGCGCCGAGGAGATCATCCAGCACCTGTCGCCGGCGCTCGACTCACTGTCGTCGGCCTTGAGCCTGACCCACGATTTCGACCCGTCCATCAGCACCATGACCTTTCGCATCGGCCTGTCCGATGACGTTGAATTCGGCCTGCTGCCACCGTTGTTGCGCTCGTTGCGCCAGGAAGCGCCGCTGGTGGTGTTCGTGGTGCAGCATGTGGACTATTGGCGCATTCCCGATCTGCTGGCGTCCGGCGATATTACCGTCGGCATCACCCAGACCCGTGGCCTGCCGGCGAATGCCAAGCGCAAGCTGCTGCGCCATATTCGTCCGCGACTGCTGCGCGCCGATGCTTCGGACACCCCGCTGACCCTCGATGAATATTGCTCGCGCCCCCATGTGCTGGTGTCCCACACCGCCAACGTGTCCGGGTTTGCCGATGAGTGGCTGGCGGAAATCGGCCGCAAGCGCCATGTGGTGTTGTCGGTGCCGCAATACAGCGCATTGCCCGCGCTGCTGGCCGGTACGGACCTGATCGCCAGCCTGCCGGACTACACCGCCGAGGCCATGGCGGTGTCGGGCAACCTGTTTTGTGAGCCGTTTCCGTTCGAGACGCCGACCCTGGATTTGTCCATGGTCTGGCTCAGCCATGTGGACACCGACCCGGCCGAACGCTGGGTGCGTTCGCGGCTGGAAGCGTTCATGAGTGATCGGGGCCTGGCGAATAAGGCCTGACGCTTTTATCCGTGGTATATCTACGACTCTTCCTACGAATGACTCGGAGTCATCCATGCCACACCTGCACTTGGAATACACCGCCAACCTGACAAACCTGGCCGTCGAGAAAACCCTGTTGCGGCTCAACAATGTGCTGATGGCGTCCGGGCAGTTCGGTTCCGAGTTCGATATCAAAAGCCGCGCGGTGAAGGTCGAGATTTTTCAGGTGGGTACCTCCCTCAACCCACGCGGTTTCATCGCGGTGAAGCTGTCGCTGCTCAGCGGACGGTCGCCGCAGGTCAAGCAGCAATTGTCGCAAAGCCTGCTGGCAGCGTTGCAGGATATGGGTGACTGGCCGGCGGATATACAGGTTCAGCTCAGCGTCCTGCTGGTCGACATGGATCGCGATTCCTACAGCAAGGTCGCCCTCGGCTAACCCGCAATCAATCGTGGCGAGGGCGTTAGAGTAATCCCTGATCCGCACACACCTTCACTACCTGCTCACGAAACCAGGTATTGGCACTGTCCTGTTCACTGCTTTCATTCCACTGCATATCCAGGGTGAACCCCGGCAACCCGTTGGGGACCTCGCAGTGGCCGAACACCGTCGCCGGCGCCAGCAGTTTTTGCACGCGGCGCGGCAGGGTGACGATGAAGTCGGTGCCGGTGATCATCTTCAAGGCCGCGCTGTAGCTGTTGGCCCGGGCGATCACCTGGCGCTTGCGGGCCTGGCGCGCCAGCCAGCCGTCGATCATGTTGGTGTCGGACGTCCATGGCGTGGGGTACACGTGGCGCCGCTCGACGAACGATTGCAGGCTGAATGCCGGCTCGCGCGGTGCCGAGCGTTTATCGAAGACGCACACCAAATCGTCCTCCAGCAGCATCTGAGTCTTGAAGTCTTTGTGGGCGCGGTGAAAGTGCGGGCCGAAACAGATCACCAGGTCCAGGCGGCCTTCGCGCAGGTCATCGGCGGGGATGTCGGCTTCCAGTTTCTGCACATTGACGATCACCGGCAGGTCGGCGCGGTCGAAATTCTTCAGCAGGCGCGGCAGTATCAGTTGTTCGAAGTACTCCGGCGCGCAGACATTGAAGGTCACGGCCTTCTGGGTCGGGTCGAAGGCCTGGCCACCGGCGTGGCACAGGTTGATGCTTTCGAGGATCTTCTGCACATGGGCGTACATGGTGGTGGCCTTGTACGTAGGCCGCATGCCCGCCCGCGTGTTGATAAACAGCTCGTCTTCAAAACTGGTACGCAGTTTCTTCAGGCTGTAGCTCACGGTGGACTGGCTGACGAACAGCGTTTCTGACACCTCGGTAACGCTGCTCTGGTCATAGACGGCGATAAACACCATCAAGTCCTGCATATCGAGTTTTCTGAGCAAGTTACTGTTTAACATCGGTTTCGTCCGTAAACCCCATGTACCGAAGTCAGTACAAGACAGCGCGAAAGCTTAACGGAACGGCCGTGCCAATAGAAAGCTCTGTAGGGCGTTTCTATGTTTGGTGTGGGACAAATACTGTTTGCAACACGACGTCAGCGAATATGTTCTGCGTAATGCTTTGGGTTGAAGCGTGTGACGATCAGCAGCATCACCACGATCACCGCCGTCAGCGACCACCAGGCCCATTCGAAGCTGCCCAACTGGTCGCGGATCATCCCGGCGATCAGTGGCGACAGGCCGGCAATCAGGTAGCCGATGCCCTGCACGAACGCGGTAAGGCCCCCCGCGCGGCGCGGGTTGTCGAGGTGGTCGAGGGACAGGATCAGGCTCATCGGGAACAACCCGCCGATCCCCAGGCCGAGCAGGCATGGCCATAGCAAGCTGAGGTGTTGCGGGCTGAGGATCAGGCCGCAGAACCCGAGGATGATCAGCACCAGCAACACCGCCACCACCCCGCGTTTATCCCGGCGACGGTTGGCGATGGCCGGCGTGACCAGGCCGGACACCACCTCCATCGCGGTCAGAAAACCCAGCAACAACCCGGCATTCTGTTCGCTCCAGCCTTGCTCCACGTAGTACGGCGCCAGCCACGCCAGTACGCAGGTGTAGGACGCTGTACCAAGACCGAAAAAGATCGCCAGCAACCAGGCGCGACCGTTGCCGAAAAACGATTCCTGAGGGCCGGCGGCGGCTTGGGGCAGCGGTGGCAACACCGACCGCTGGGCGTACCAGAACACCAGGGCCAGCAGTGCCAGAAACGCCCAGATTGCCAGGCCGATGCGCCAGCTGCCGGTTTGCACCTGCACGAAGGGGGAGAACGCTGCGGCCAGCGCCGCGCCGCCCATGATGGCAGTGACGTAGAGGCCCATGAACAACGACACGTTGTCGCTGAACCGTGACTTGATCAGGGCCGGCATCAACGCCTGGATCATCGCGATGCCCACACCGGCGGCAATCGCGCTGACGATCAATTCCATGGCCGAATCCAGGAACAACCGCGACAACGTCGCCGCGCCAATCACCAGCAGCGACAGCACAATGCTGCGGTGCTCACCAAAACGCTTGGCCAGGCCCATGCCAAAGAACATCGCCAGGCCCATGGCCATGACCGGCAACATGGTCAGCAGCGCCGCACTGCTGAAACTCAACGGCACCTCGCCGCGAATCGACGACAACAACGGCCCCACGGCGGCCATCGACGGCCGCAGGTTAAGGGCGACCAGGATGACACTGATCATCAGCCACACGGCGGTGGTGGGTTTTGCCTGAACGTTTTCCATGGGCCTGCCTTGAATGAACAAGGGCGAATCAGGCCACGCATGAGGGAGGGGGGCAAATCAGAAAGTCGCAGGGGCTATCTAAAAATTGCAGTTAACTGAAACACCGCTATCGGGGCATAAGTATCTACACATCTTGAGCCGAGCCCCCTGCGTAGCAGCTGTCGAGCCTTGGCGAGGCTGCGTCGGCGGTGTGTCAGACGCGCCGCAAACGCAGCCTCGCCAAGGCTCGACAGCTGCTACGCGTTATCCTACTGAAGTTGTGTAGATACTTATGGCTATCGGGGGCAAGCCCCCTCCCACAGTTGTTCTGCGCCGTCAGTTAGACCGGATCACATGCTTGATCTCCTGAAACGCCGCCAGCCCCCACGGGCCCAGCTCACGGCCGATACTGCTCTGCTTGTAACCACCCCATGCGGTCTGTGGGAAGATCACCTGCGGTGCGTTGATCCACACCAACCCGGCCTGCAAGGCATTCGCCACGCGCTCGGTGGTCTCGACGCTACGGCTGACCACGCTGGCCACCAGGCCGAACTCGCTGTCGTTGGCCAGGGCGATGGCCTCTTGCTCAGTGGCAAAAGGTCGTACACACAGCACCGGGCCGAAGATTTCTTCGTTCCACAACGCACTGTCCAATGGCACGTCGGTAAACACCGTCGGGCGAATGAAGTAGCCCTTCGCCAGATTCGCCGGGCGTTCACCACCACACAACAACCGCGCGCCAGCCTCGACGCCACGCTGGATATGCCCCAGCACCCGCTGATACTGCACGCGGTTGATCAGCGCGCCCATTTCCACGTCATCGGCAAACGGGTCGGCGACGCGAATTCCTTCAGCGCGTGCCTGCAAACGCTGCAGGAACTCATCCACCAGGCTGTCGGCTACCAGCACGCGGCTGGTGGCGGAACACATTTGCCCGGCGTTGAAAAAACCACCGCCACACGCCAGCTCCACCGCCAGGTCGAGGTCGGCATCCGCCAGTACCAGCAGCGAAGATTTACCACCCAATTCCAGGCTTACGCCCTTGATGGTTTCCGCTGCGCGTTGCATCACCTGTACACCCACGGCGTTGCTGCCGGTGAAGGAAATCTTCGCCACCCGACGGTCTGCCGCCAACGGTGCGCCAACGGCCAAGCCGGTGCCGCACACCAGGTTGAACACCCCGGCCGGGAAGCCAGCGTCAGCGATGATTTGCGCCAACTGCAACTCCGCCAACGGCGTAACTTCCGACGGTTTGAGTACCACGCAGCAACCGGCGGCGAGGGCCGGGGCGAGTTTCCACGCGGTGGTGACCATCGGGAAATTCCACGGCACGATCAGCCCCACCACGCCGCACGGCTCACGGCGCAGGCGCGCGCTGAAGTCATCGCTGGGCAGCGCCACCGGGCGGTCCTGGCCGGCGTCCATGGCGTCGGCGATGCCGGCGTAGTATTCGAACGTGGCGATCACGTCGTCCACATCAATGCCCGCTTCAAACAGGGGCTTGCCGTTGTTGCTCGACTGCACGTGCATCAGCTGTTCGCGCTGCTCGCTGACGCCTTGGGCGATTTTGCGCAGCAGTGCGCCGCGATCACGGCCGGTGCTGTTCGACCAGTCGATAAAGGCCGCGCTGGCCGCATCGACGGCGTGGGTCACGGCCTGCGCATCGCCGACGCTGATGCGCGCCAGAGTCGCCTCGGTGGCCGGGTTGATCACCTCCAGCACTTCATGGCCTGCACGCCATGCGCCGTTGATATACACACCGTTCAATACTGCGCTCATACCGCGACCTCCTTCATCCATAGGCCCTGGTCGATCTCAATCAGCGTCGGCCCCGGGCGATCGGCGGCGGCGCGCAAGGCGCTGCGTAACTGTTCAACGCTGTGAGCGCTATCGGCAGCACTGCCGAGCGCCTTGGCCACGCCGATAAAGTCCGGAGTGTAGATGTCTACGCCGACCGGTTCGATAGCGCGGTTGAGCATGTATTTCTTGATCTCTTCATAACCCTGGTTATTCCACAGCAGCACGATGATCGGCGTGCACGCTTCCACCGCGCTGGCCAGCTCCGGCAGGGTAAATTGCAGCCCGCCGTCGCCGATCAAACACACCACCGGCTGCCCATCGCCGCGCCCCAGCCACGCGCCGATGGCGGCCGGCAGGGCGTAGCCCAAGGTGCCGTAGCCGGTGGAGGAATTGAACCAGCGGCGCGGGTGGTCAAGGTTCAGGGTCAGGTTGCCGCTGTACACCGGTTGGGTCGAATCGCCCACCAGCACGGCGCCCGGCAGTTCTTCCAGCACCGTGTTGAGGAACAGGGTTTGCGCACGGGTGGCGGCGTCCCAGGTGGGGTTCAGTTCGGCCCACAAGCGCGCGACGCGCTGAGTGCCCCAGTCGGTGTGACGAGGGGCCAGCGGCGTGTGGTTCACTTCGGTCAGCAAGGCATCGGCGGCGATCTTTGCGTCGGCCACCAGTGCGAGGTGCGGCGGGTAGTTGCGCACGGTCTGGTCGGGGTCGATATCGATGCGCAGCAGCGCACCGGGTATCTGGAAGCCACCGGCGAAGGTCACGTCGTAGTCGGTCTCGGCCAGCTCGGTGCCGATGGCCAGCACCACATCGGCCTCGGCGACCAGCGCGCGGGTCGCGACCTGGGACTGAGTCGAGCCGATCAGCAGCGGATGATCGGAAGCCAGCATGCCCTTGGCGTTGATAGTCAGGGCTACCGGCGCGCCGAGGGCTTCGGCCAGGCGGGTCAATTCGGCGGCCGCCTCAATCGCGCCGCCACCGGCCAGGATCAGCGGGCGTTTGGCGGCGACGAGCAACTGGCTCATCTGCTTGACCGCCGCCGGCGCCGCGCCTGCGCGGGCGACGCTGACTGGTTGACTGCCGAGCAGTGCATCGGCGTTTTCCACCAGCACATCCAACGGAATCTCGATATGTACCGGGCGCGGCCTGCCGGCCTGGAACAACGCAAACGCCCGCGCCAGCACGGCAGGCAACTCCGCTGCCGACATCAACGTATGGGAGAACGCCACCACGCCGGCCATCATCGCGCCTTGGTTCGGCAGCTCATGCAGCTTGCCGCGCCCACCGCCCAACTGGCTGCGCGATTGCACGCTGGAAATCACCAGCATCGGGATCGAGTCGGCATACGCCTGGCCCATGGCCGTGGTGATATTGGTCATGCCGGGGCCGGTGATGATGAAACACACGCCAGGTTTGCCGCTGGTACGCGCATAGCCGTCGGCCATAAAGCCCGCGCCTTGTTCGTGGCGTGGGGTGACGTGGCGGATGTTCGAGCGGGCCAGGCCGCGATACAGCTCGACGGTGTGCACGCCGGGGATACCAAACACCTGGTCCACGCCGTAGCCTTCCAGGAGGTTCACCAGTACTTCGCCGCAGGTCGCCATGGGTGTCGCTCTTGTTATGGATTCGTGGCGGTATTGGAACGGCTGGCCCGTAGCGGCAACAATCGATAAAAAGTCATACTAGCCATGTCCTCACGTCATGGCTGCGACCTTATGAAACGCCTTCCGCCACTGCCCGCGTTGCATACCTTCTGGATCACGGTCCAGTGCTGCAACTTCACCCGTGCCGCCGAGCAACTGCACATCACCCAAGGCGCGGTGAGCCGGCAGATCGCCGGGCTTGAGAGCCATTTGGGCTACGCCTTGTTCCAGCGCCAGGCACGGGGGTTGAGCCTGACCGAAGAAGGGCGCGAGTGGTCGCAACGGGTGCAGCAGGTGTTCGGCCTGCTCGGTGACGCGGTGGAGCAGATCGGCAATCGTCGCCATACCCTGCAAATCAAGGCGTCCACCTGTGTGATGCGCTGGTTGTTGCCGCGCCTGATGCAGTGGCAAAAGGAACGCCCGGATGTGCCGGTGGAACTCACCACCACCGTGGCCTACAGCGTGGATTTTCGCCGCGAGCAATTCGACGCGGCGGTGATCTATGCGCCCATTGCCGAGCAGTCGGCCGAGGCGCGGCATTTGTTCGATGAGCAACTCACCCCGGTCTGCGCCCCCGCGCTGCTCGCCGGTTTGCACACCCTGGCGGACTTGCAGCAACAAGTGCTGCTGCATCCCACGCGGGACGAGCGCGATTGGGCGCGATGGCTCAAGGCGGCGGATACGCAGTTGAGCAATGTGAGTCAGGGGCATCATTTCGAGACGTTGGATTTGGCGATGAACGTTGCCTCGCAGGGCTCCGGGGTTGCGATGGGCGACAGTGCGTTGATGGGCGAGGATCTCAAGGCGGGGCGCTTGGCGATGCCGTTTGAACTGCGGGTGCCGACGGGGAAGGGCTATTACCTGGTGTATCCGCCGGGAACGGTGCCGTCGGCAGGGCTTGAGGCGCTGATGGATTGGTTAGTGAGCCAGGCGCAACAGTCGTAGGCGCTGAAGATCCAAATGTGGGAGGGGCGGTGCGACGGTTCGACTTGCTCCCGATAGCGGTGTGTCAGTCAAAGAGGCTCCAACTGAACTACCGCTATCGGGAGCAAGCCCCCTCCCACATTTCTTGACCGCGCTGGGTCAGTAACCGACGGTGAAGCGCTGGCGCGAGTGCTTCGGTGCTTCCACTTCGTCGATCATGGCGATGGCGTAGTCGGCAAAGCTGATCGAGCTGGTACCGTCACTGCTCACCAGCAAATCATCCTGGCCCAGGCGGAATTTACCGGTGCGCTCTGTGCCATCGAACAAGGCCGACGGCGACAGGAACGTCCAATCCAGGTCCTTTTCCTGACGCAGCACGTCAAGAAATTCGGCGCCCGCACTGGCTTCGGCCTTGTATTCAGCCGGGAAGCCCTCGCTGTCGATCACCCGCCCGCCACCGGGCAGCAGCAACGAACCGGCGCCGCCCACCACCAGCAGACGTTTCACCCCGGCGTGTTTCACCGGGCCGATCACGGCGCTGGCGGGCAGGGTGGCGAAATGTGCCGCACTGATCACCACATCGCTGCCGCTGATGGCTTGTTCCAGGGCATTGGCATCCAGTGCATCAACCTGCTTGACGGTGACGCCGGGGCGGACAGCCAGCTTGTCGGTGTTACGCGCGATAGCCACCACGCTATGCCCACGACGCAGTGCTTCTTCCAGCAATTGGCTGCCGGCACGGCCGGTGGCCCCAATGATTGCGATCTTGCTCATGACGTTCTCCAGTACGATTAGGGTTTAAAGTCGTTCACCACTTCATTTCGCCCTTGGCGACTTTGGCGCTCAGTTCCAGCGAGCTTTCGTCGGCGAGGGTGGGGTAACGCTTTTTCATGGCCGCTATCAGGGCCGCGGAATCCTTGGCTTTGGCGGTTTCTACGTCGAAGGCCTTGATGTAGTCGGCGGTAAAGGCCACGGATTTCGGCGACGGTGTGCCCAGGTAGTGGCCTGGAATCACCGTGCGTGGCTTCAATTGTTCGATGCGTTGCAGGGTGGTGAGCCAGTCTTTATGGGATTGCGCGCTTTGGGTGTCGGCCATCCACAGGTGAATGTTCTGCGAGACCACGACGCCCCCGACCACGGCCTTGATCGACGGGATCCACACAAAGCTGCGGTCCGGTTGCGGGCCGTCCAGGCCGATCACCTCCAGTTGCTGCCCTTCAAGGGTCAGGCTGTGGCCTTGCAACACTTGCGGCACGATGGTTTTGCCGGGTTTGTCGGCACCCATTTTCGGGCCCCAGAACTCAAGCTTGCCAGCCACGGTGGCGTTGATATGGTCGACCACCGGTTGCGGTGCCAGCACCTTGGCGTCGGGGAACGCGGCCGTCAGGGTGTCGAGGCCGAAGTAGTAATCCGGGTCGCCGTGGCTGATGTAGATGGTGGTCAGGTGTTTACCGCTGGCGCGGATCTTCTGCACCAGTTGTTCGGCCTGGCCCTTGCCGAATTGCGCGTCCACCAGGATCGCGTCTTTGGCGCCGCTGACCAGCACCGAGCTGACCGGGAAGATCGCCGCCTCGCCTGGGTTGTACACGTCGAGGCTCAGGTCGGCCGCCGCTGCATGGCCGGCAAATGCCAAGGCAGCGGTGAAGGTCAAGCGCTTGAGGGTTGAGAACATTGGACAGCTCCAGCAGTCGATTCAAAGGATGCACAGAGCTTAGTTGCACTAAACAAGACTAAAAATGCGATGCTGGAACATAGTTTGTTTCTGAAATCGGGCAAATCATGGATCGTCTTCAAGCAATGCGCGTGTTTGTCACTGTGGTGGACCTGGGCAGCCAGTCCGCCGCTGCCGACCATTTGGACCTGTCGCGCCCGGTGGTGTCGCGTTACCTGGCCGAGCTGGAAGACTGGGTCGGCGCGCGCCTGTTGCACCGCACCACACGCAAGCTCAGCCTTACGGCGGCGGGTAGCGAAACCCTGCCACGGTGTCGGCAACTCCTGGAGTTGTGCGGCGATATGCAGGCCGCCGTCAGTGAGCCCGATAACGCGCCCCGTGGCCTGTTGCGCCTGAGTGTCAGCACCTCGTTCGGCCAGGCGCAATTGGCCGAGGCCATCGCTGAGTACGTCAAGCACTACCCCTTGGTGACCATTGACCTGCAAATGCTCGACCGCACGGTGAACCTGGTGGATGAGCGCATCGACCTGGCCATCCGCACCAGTAACGACCTGGACCCGAACCTGATCGCCCGGCGCTTGACGGTCTGTCGCTCCGTGGTGTGCGCAACCCCGGCGTACCTGTTGGAGCACCCGGCGCCGCAGAAAGTCGAAGACCTGGCCCGGCACAACTGCCTGACCCACTCGTACTTCGGCAAAAGCCTGTGGCATTTCGAGGAACAGGGCGAGCACGTGTCGGTGCCGGTGCACGGCAATATCACCGCCAACGAAGCCAGTACGTTGTTACGCGTGACGCTGGCCGGGGCCGGGGTGGCGATGTTGCCCAGCTACCAGGCCGGCGATCACATCCGCCGTGGTGAACTGGTACGTCTGCTACCCGAGGCCGAACCCCGGCAGATGAACATCTACGCGGTCTATGCGTCGCGCAAGCACATGCCTTCGGCGCTGCGCAGCCTGCTGGATTTCCTGGTGGTGAGGTTCCCCGAGGAGCCGGTGTGGGACATGGGTCTCTAAGGCGACATAACCCTGTTGAATGTCGCCCAATAATGGCAACTCGCCCTGGTTGGCCTATGCTTTAAACAGCACCCTGTAGATCCGTTCAGAGGTCTGTGCCATGAGCATCAAAACCAGAAAATACCTGATGATTTTCACCCTCTGCGCCCTGGCCAGCGCCCTGTACGGAACTGCCGCCTACCGCGTGGAACAGACCCGTATGCAGCCGACCTTTGCGATCAGCTGCCATCAGGACCAATGCGTTCCCCACACCGGCAGTTTCAGTGCACTCAGGTAGGCGGTTGTTCGGCCTTGAGTTGCTCGCGAAACGCCTTGGGTGAAAACCCGACCCGTCGGCGGAACAGCCGAGAGAAGTTGGTCGGGTCGGAAAAACCCAGTACTTCCGACATTTCGTTGATGGTCATGCTGGTGTAGGTCAGCAGGCGCTTGGCTTCGAGTAATTGGCGGTCATGCATGATCTGCAAGGCAGGCTGCCCGCCCAGCTCCCGGCACGTCCCATTCAGGTGTGAGACCGAGATACCCAGCTTGTGGGCCAGATCCTCAATCTTCGGGTGTTCCCGATAGTGCTGTTCAACCAATTGCGTAAAGCGCCGGAAATACTCGCGGCCCCTTGGCGCGCGCGGGTGGCGACGCTGGATGGCCTGGCGGCTGAGCCACACCAGCAGCACACTGACCAGCGCGTGCATCATCATGTCCCGGGCCGGTTGGTCGTCGGCGTATTCATCCTGCAGGCGGGCGAACTGGCTGTTGAGGTAGTCACTGTCCTTGCCCGCCGGGTAACTGCCCAGGGTCTGCAGACCGCCTGCCGTTGCGCCCAGTTGGGCTTGCAGGTGGCTGACCAGCGGCGCTGCCAGGGTGACCACATAGCCTTCGACATCTTCGGCAAAACGAAACCCATGCACGCACAACGGCGGCAAGACTTGCAGTGTGGCTTCGTTGAGGGTGGTGCGCTGACCTTCGATTTCCAACTCGGCCTGGCCTTTGTGCACGTACAGCAGTTGGCACAAATCCGCGTGCCGATGGGGCTGGATTTCCCACTGGTATTCCCGACTGCGCCGGGAAATGGTTTCGCAGTGCAACAAATCGGGGGTCGGCCATTGCTGGCTTTCTCCGTAAAGCTTGAAGACCGGAATCGCGGTGTTGGTCATGGTTTCAATCCGATACTCAGGACAGTGGTGCGGTAATCGCCCGAATTGGCAAAAAGCGCAGGTTTTGTCGCAGTTTTCACCTTCTTATACTGCTCACTCAAGTGAAAACTGTCAGCTACCAGATCAATGACAACTCTTTCACTCGATCCGTTCGTGTGGAATTTGCGGGCGATAAAAATAATGAAAACGCTGAAAACCCAAGTCGCCATTATCGGCGCCGGTCCCTCCGGGCTGTTGCTTGGCCAACTGTTGCACAACGCCGGTATCCAGACCCTCATCCTGGAGCGCCAGAGTGCCGATTACGTGCAAGGCCGCATCCGCGCCGGGGTGCTGGAACAAGGCATGGTCAACCTGCTGCGCGAGGCGGGCGTGAGCCAGCGCATGGATGCCGAAGGCCTCGTGCATGATGGCTTCGAGCTGGCGCTGGACGGTCAACTGACCCACATCGACCTCAAGACGCTGACCGGCGGCCAATCAGTCATGATCTACGGCCAGACCGAAGTCACCCGCGACCTGATGGCCGCCCGCGCCGCTGCTGGCGCCACCACGCTGTATGAAACGCGCGACGTGCAGCCCCATGATCTTAAAAGTGATCGACCCTGGCTGACGTTCGAGCATCAGGGCGAGGCGTTTCGCCTGGAATGCGACTACATCGCCGGGTGTGATGGGTTCCACGGTGTGGCGCGCCAGTCGATCCCGGCTGAGTCGCTGAAGGTCTTCGAGCGGGTCTACCCCTTCGGTTGGCTGGGCATCCTCGCCGACACACCGCCGGTGCACGCGGAGCTGGTGTACGCCAAGCACGACCGGGGCTTTGCGCTGTGCAGCATGCGTTCACCGACGCGCAGCCGCTATTACCTGCAAGTGCCGGCCGAGGAGCCGGTGAACGAATGGTCGGACGAACGCTTCTGGGCGGAACTGAAAACCCGCCTGCCCAACGCCTTGGCTGAACAGCTGGTCACCGGTCCATCCATCGAAAAAAGCATCGCGCCACTGCGCAGCTTCGTGGTGGAACCGATGCAGTACGGACGCCTGTTCCTGCTTGGCGATGCGGCCCATATCGTCCCGCCCACCGGGGCCAAGGGCTTGAACCTGGCGGCCAGCGACGTGAGCACGTTGTTCCGGATTTTGCTCAAGGTGTATGGCGAGGGACGGGTGGACTTGCTGGAACGCTATTCCGCCATCTGCCTGCGCCGGGTGTGGAAGGCCGAACGGTTTTCGTGGTGGATGACCTCGATGTTGCATCAATTCCCTGAGTCCGACGGGTTCAGCCAGCGCATTGCCCAGAGCGAGCTGGAGTACTTCATCCACTCCGAAGCCGGGCGCAGGACCATTGCGGAAAATTACGTCGGACTTCCTTACGAGCCTATCGAATAGCCTGCTATCGTATCGAGCATTCCCGCGGGCCGCCTCTTCCCGCGGGCCCTGCTCGAAGGTTCTGCCGTGACTCAGCTCAATCAGCCCACGCCACCGCTCCCCGCGGTGCGCAGTATTCTCGCCTCGTTGATGATGGCGATCTTCCTCGGTGCCCTGGACCAAACCATCGTCGCCGTGTCCATGCCCGCCATCTCTGCACAATTCCACGACGTCAACCTGCTGGCCTGGGTGATCTCCGGTTATATGGTGGCGATGACGGTGGCGGTGCCGATCTACGGCAAGCTCGGTGACCTCTACGGGCGTCGGCCGATGATGCTGATCGGCATGGGCCTGTTTACCGTGGCTTCGTTGTTCTGCGGCATGGCCCAGAGCATGGAGCAACTGGTGCTGGCGCGGGTGCTGCAGGGCATCGGTGCCGGCGGGATGATCTCGGTGAGCCAGGCGATCATCGGCGACATCATCCCGCCCCGTGAGCGCGGGCGTTACCAGGGGTATTTCAGCGGTATGTACGCGGTGGCCAGCGTGGCCGGGCCGGTGTTGGGCGGTTACATGACTGAGTACCTGTCGTGGCGCTGGGTGTTCCTGATCAACCTGCCTTTGGGCGCCGCTGCCTGGTACGTGGCCCATCGAACCCTGGTGGGGCTGCCGGTGCCGCAACGCAAGCCGATCATCGATTACCTCGGCACTGTGCTGATGATCGTCGGCTTAAGCGCTTTGTTGCTGGGCATTACCGAAATCGGCCAGGGCCATGCTTGGCGGGACGATGAAGTGCTGGGGTTGCTGGCCTGTGCGCTGGTGGCGTTGAGCCTGTTTGTCTGGCAAGAGCGCCGTGCGCGGGAGCCCTTGTTGCCGATGCATCTGTTTGCCAACCGCAGCGCAGTGCTGTGTTGGTGCACGGTGTTTTTCACCAGCTTCCAGGCGATTTCCCTGACAGTGCTGATGCCCCTGCGCTTTCAGACAGTGACCGGCGGCGGTGCCGACAGCGCCGCCTTGCATTTGCTGCCCCTGGCGATGGGCCTGCCCATCGGCGCCTATTCCGCCGGGCGCATGACCTCGGTGACCGGGCGCTACAAACCGATGATCCTCAGTGGCGCGCTGTTAAGCCCGCTGGCGATTCTGGGCATGGCCTTCAGTGCACCCCAGGACGTGCTGCTGACCGGCGTGTTCATGTTGCTGTGCGGGATCGCCGCGGGCATGCAGTTCCCCACCTCCCTGGTGGGTTCGCAGAACTCGGTAGATCAACGCGACATCGGCGTCGCCACCAGCACCACCAACCTGTTCCGTTCCCTGGGCGGCGCGGTGGGGGTGGCGTGCATGTCGGCGTTGCTGCTGGCGTTGTTGCAGGACTCCAGCTTCGCCCACCTGGCCAGCGGTGCGCTGGTGGCGGAGGGCGGTTCCGGCAACGTGCTGTTGGATGGTTTGAACGCCGCCCCCGGCCCGGCGCAGGACGCTCTGCGCGGGGAGTTGGGGGTGACGTTCCGGCATTTGCTGATGGTGAGTGCGGCGGTGTCGCTGCTGGGGTTGGCGGCGGCGATCGCAATGCCCAATCGCGTGCTGCGCGGGCGGGAAGACAAAACCCGCTGACTGACACAATAGAGACCTAATGTGGGAGGGGCGGTGCGAAGCAGCCCCAAAACCAGCCTCTACAGAGTGTCTGATACACCGCATTCTTCCTTACAGGGGCTGCTACGCAGCCCAACGCGGGGCAAGCCCGCTCGCCACAGGTGCCTTATCTGCCGGGCACCGCCCCTCCCACATTTGAATGCATTCCAGTTCAGATCAGGGGCTGTAGTAACCCACCGCAACCATGAAATGCCCGGCCTTGCGCAGATAAGCGTGTTTGTTCTCGACCTTGCCCGTCACCGGGTTTTTCCAACGGTATTTGTATTCCCCCTGGTCCTGCTCGGCCATCAGCTTGAGAATCGGTTTGCCCACCGGCTTGCCGTCGGGGTCCTTGATCTTGCTGAAGTCGGTGTTGATCAGTCGCAGGTTGGTGCCATGGGCCACGTAACGTTGGGTGTTCAAGTCCACCACAAACACGTAGAGGTCATCCTGAAGGAAGCCGCCCTGCAAGTCGTTGATAGCCTTGAGCGTGCCGGTTTCATCCTTGTGCAGCGCGTTCACCGCTTTGTCGCGCAGGGCCCGGGCCTGTTCCGGTGTGGCGCGCGGCAGGTAATAACCCACGGCCAGGATGCGCTCGCCGACGCGCTGGTAAAACACATGCTTATGCTCGACCTTGCCGTCGTTCCAGTTCTGCCAACGGTAATCGGCCTGCTGGATGCCTTGGCTTTCCGGCACCGTGAGCGCGTCCTTGAATGACTGGCGCAAGTCCGGCCCGAGTACCTCGGACACATCGCGGCCGATCAAGGCGGAGGAGGGGCCGCCACTGGCCAGCAGTACACCCTGGGTATCGACCACGAACACATAGCGGTCGTGGTCGATGAACTCGCCCTGGCGGCTGAACGCCGCGAAGGCCTTGTCACCGTTGGTCTGGTAGTAGGCCAGGGCTTTTCCCAGCAGGGCCTTGGCGGCCAGGGCGTCCTCATCCGGCGTGTCGGCGTGCACCTGGCTGAAACACAACAGCACCAGCCAGGTGGCGCGGAGCAGTCCCTTCATGTTTCGTCCCTCGTTCTTATTGATGTGACCACAGCGTAGACGGCTCTGGCTCAGGGCGCCGCCAACCATTGGTTGACGATGCCGTCGTACACCCCGGTGGCCACGCTCAGGTGCAACCACTGGTCGACATAGCTCTTCCACGCCACATCATCGCGGGGCAGCAGGAAGGCTTTTTCGCTGTACTGCATCTGCCGCTCCGGGTTGACCGCGCAGAGCCCAGGTTTTTGCTTCTGCTGGTAACGCGCTTCGCTGGCGTCGGTGATCATCACGTCAGCCTTGCCGGCCAGCAGTTCGTCGAAGATGGTCACGTTGTCATGCAGGCGGATTTGCGCCTGGCCCAGGTGGGCGCGAGCGAAGACTTCGTTGGTGCCGCCCGCTGGTTCGATCACGCGCACCTGGGGCTGGTTGATCTGCTCCACGGTCTGGTAGCGCTTAACGTCGGCGCAACGCACCAGCGGGATCTTGCCGTCGACCCCAAGGGTCTGGCTGAAGAAGGCTTTTTTCTGGCGTTCCAGCGACACTGAAATCCCGCCCACGGCGATGTCGCAGCGCTGGGCGAGGAAGTCCGGCATCAGGGTTTTCCAGGTGGTGGGCACCCACTGGATCTTGGCATTAAGGCTCTTGGCCAGGGACTCGGCCATGGCAATGTCGATGCCTTCATAGCTGCCGTCGGCGCGCAACGAGGTGTAGGGCTTGTAGTCGCCAGTGGTGCAGACGCTGAGGGTGCCGCGCTCAAGCACCTGGTCGAGGCGCGAGGGGGCGGTGTCAGCCAGGGCATTGGTCGCCAGGCTTGCCAGTACACACAGGGCTAAAGGTGCTGTCATGCGGTCGAGTCCTTGGGGCCTGATCGGGGCGGTCATTATTTCCAGCAAGGGCTAAGGTAGCAAGGCGCGGCGAATGTTTAGCCAAGTTGCAACCAAACTCCGGCAACCCTGAATTTAAACACCTAGGCGGGCGTGTGAGGCTGGCGTATCTCCATCATTGTGATTCACCCATGGACGGCTGCCCCGACACTCATCCTGCGACATTGCCGTCTGAGCTTGCCTTCTGGGCCCTGTTCCACTGCCGCCACGCGCGCCCGCCAGATTCCCTTCTCCTACGCTGATTTTCCCCATGGATGACGCACGCATGTGCGCGCCTGCCTGAAACAAACGTACGAGAACCCCCCATGAGTGTTTTTGCCAGCCTGCACGAAGCCCACGCCTTCCTTGAACAGCATCCGGATATTGAGATGTTCGAGCTGTTTATCCTCGACAACAACGGCGTACCGCGCGGCAAGTTGCTGCACCGCGATGAACTGCTGGCGGTGTATGAAAGTGGCCGACCGCTGCCCAGCACCATCCTCGGCCTGACCATCAATGGCGACGATGTGGAAAATTCCGGGCTGGTCTGGGAGGTGGGTGATATCGACTGCCGCGCCTACCCGATCAGCGGCAGTTTGCAACGCATGCCGTGGCGGCTGATCCCGACCGCTGCGGTGCAAGTCAGCATGCACCCCACCGAAGGCCTGCCCGCCACCGTGGCCGACCCCCGGCATTTGCTGGCCAAGGTGATCGAAGGCCTGAACACCGACGGTTATTACCCTGTCATGGCGGCGGAGCTGGAGTTCTACTTGCTCGACCAGAAGCCCGACAGCAATGGCCGCCCGCAACCGGCACGGGATGTGGATGGTGGCCGTCCGCGCTCGACCCAGGTTTACGGCCTGCGTGAGCTGGAGCAGATCGAACCGTTCCTCGCCGACCTTTACAGCGCCTGCAAACTGCAAGGCATCCCGGCGCGCACGGCGATCTCCGAATACGCCCCAGGCCAGGTGGAGATCACCCTGGAACACCGCGCCGACGCCCTGCAAGCCATGGACGAAGCGGTGCGCTACAAGCGCCTGGTCAAAGGAGTGGCGCACAAACACGGCATGGCTGCGTGTTTCATGGCCAAACCATTCGACGACCTGGCGGGCACCGGCATGCACATGCACGTCAGCCTGGCCGACGCCGAGGGCAACAACCTGTTCGCCAGTGAAGCCGCCGACGGCACGCCACTGCTGCGCCACGCAGTGGGTGGCATGCTCAGCACCTTGCTCGATTCACTGCTGATGTTCTGCCCCAACGCCAACTCCTATCGCCGCTTCCAAACCAACAGCTATGCGCCACTGGCCGCCACCTGGGGCGTGGACAATCGCACCGTCAGCCTGCGGGTGCCAGGCGGTCCGGCCCACTCCCGGCATATCGAGCACCGCATTTGCGGCGCCGATGCCAACCCTTACCTGGCGGCCGCCGCGATCCTTGCGGGCATCCACCGTGGCCTTCGCGAACAACGCGACCCCGGCGCCCCGGTGGAAGGCAACGGCTACGCCCAGGCCAAGGAGTTGCTGCCTACCGATTGGCTCACCACCCTGCGCGCGCTGGAAGCTTCCAGCTGGGCGCGGGAGGCGTTCGGCAGTGAGTTCCTGGGCGTGTACCTGGCGGTGAAGCGTGCTGAATATCGCCAGTTCATGGGCGAGGTGGGCGAGCAGGACTGGCGCTGGTACCTGCATCAGGCGTGATGACTTTTACGAGGGTGAGGGTTTCGACCTTTTTTTCACGTTGCAATGGTTAAGCTGCGAAACAAGGTCGTTCACTACCGTTTCAGTCACATGAGCCTGCGATGTCGCCACAACCTCCTTCTTCCATCGAGATCGAATACGCCGAACGCTGTGGCCTTGAGCACGCCAGGGTCTGTGGTGACACGCGCCCGCCGCGACTGCGGCAGCGCCTGGCGTCATGGCGCGACGAGTGGTTGGTGCGCCAAGCGCTCAAAGTTGCCGGCGAGCCGGGGCTGATCCTGGACCTGGCCTGCGGTTCGGGGCGCTTCTGGCCAGTGTTGGCCGAGCACATCAACCGGGTGATCCTGGCCTCGGACAATTCCCAGGACATGCTCGACCACGCCCGCACCCACCATCCGGCGTCATTGCTCAAACGCGTCAAAACCTTCCAGGGCTCGGCGTTTTCCATCGGCTTGTCAGCGAATGCGGTGGATTGCATTTTCTGCCTGGAGTTGTTTCGTCATGTGCCCAGCAGCGAAGGGCGCATGGCGTTGCTGCGCGAGTTTCATCGGGTCAGCCGCGACACGGTGATTGTCTCGGTGCTTTCGCGTACCACCGTGGAGGAGGAATTTCGCCAAGCCGGATTCAAGGTCTTGAATCACCAGGAATTCATTCCGGGCTCGAGCCTGTGGCGGGTCTACGTTCTTCGTAAGAAAGGATAACTCCCGCTTGTCGGACTATTCTTCATCTCCTGTCTGAGTTTTCATGGTTGCCTGTGCACTGCGGATGCTCGCTAGCCCCGTTCGCGATATATACTGCGCGCCATTCTTCAAGGGAGAGCCGTGTGGCCATCGATATTCACTGGATCTGCGACAACGATAGCCTCGGCCAGCATTGCGCCGAATGGCAGCAGTTGCCATTCGTCGCCCTCGACACCGAATTCATGCGGGTCGACACCTTTTATCCCATTGCCGGGCTGATCCAGATTGGTGATGGCGTACGCGCTTACCTGATCGATCCGCTGACCATCGACAACTGGCAACCCTTGGCCGCCTTGCTGGAGAACCCGGCGGTGATCAAGGTGGTGCACGCCTGCAGCGAAGACCTTGAGGTGTTGCTGCGCTTGACCGGCAGCCTGCCGGTGCCGTTGTTCGACACCCAATTGGCCGCCGCTTACCTGAACCTTGGCTTCTCCATGGGCTACTCGCGCCTGGTGCAAGCCGTGCTCGATATTGAGCTGCCCAAGGGCGAGACCCGTTCGGACTGGCTGCAGCGGCCATTGTCCGAAACCCAGGTGAGCTACGCCGCCGAAGATGCGGTGCACCTGGCCGAGGTCTACATCCGGCTACGCCCGCGTTTGTCGGACGATAAATACGCCTGGGTCCTGGAAGACGGCGCCGAACTGGTCGCCAATCTGCGCCGCGAAGTCGACCCGTACGAGGTGTACCGCGACGCCAAGCTGGCGTGGAAACTGTCCCGAGCCCAGCTCGCTGTCTTGCGTGAACTATGCGCCTGGCGCGAGCAGCAGGCCCGCGCCCGCGACCTGCCGCGCAACCGCATCATTCGCGAACACTCGCTGTGGCCCCTGGCCAAATCCCAGCCGGACAACCTCGCCGCCCTGGGCAAGATCGAAGACATGCATCCGCGTACCGTGCGCCAGGATGGCCAGTTCCTGCTGGACCTGATCAAGCGGGCCGGCAGCGTGTCCATGGACCAATGGCCGCCGGCCGTGGCTGAACCGCTGCCGGTGGACGCCGCCACGCTGATCAAGCAACTGCGCGCCCTGGGCCAGACGTTCGCCGAGCGCCTGGAGATGGCGCCGGAACTGATGCTGCGCAAGAAAACCCTCGAAGCCCTGGTTAAAAGTGGCTACCCCGATGGGCCTTATAAACTGCCAGACTCGCTGCGTGGCTGGCGCCGCGAGTTGATGGGCCAGGCGCTGCTCGACAGCCTGGCCACTGCCGGAGAACAGCCTTGAAACGTATTTGCTCCATCTACCGCAGCTTGAAAAAAGACGGCATGTACCTCTACGTGCTCAAAAGCGACGCGCTGGAGCGTGTGCCGGAGCCGTTGATGGCGGCGTTCGGCAAACCGCACCACGCCTTTGACATGGTGCTGACGCCGGAGCGCAAGCTGTCGCGCGAAGACATCCTTGTCGTGCTGGAAAACCTCGACAAGCAGGGCTATCACCTGCAAATGCCGCCGGCCGAGGACGAGTACATCGAGCACCTGCCCGAAGAGCTGCTGCGCCGTAACGACCCGATGTGATCGGTCAGTGCTCCGCCCGGGGCACATGTTTCAATGGAATCGTATTAGTGGGCGGTGGCCGTAGGGAAGCGGGCGGCCGTCTGCACTGTTTTTGAAAGGTTTGAACCATGCGTGTTCTGATTGCTGAACAGGATCACCCGCTCTACGCCCAATTGCTCAATGAAGCCGCGCCGGACCTTGAGGTGCTCACCAGCGGCGACTCGGCCGAGCTGTCGCGCCTGGCCGCCGATTGCCCGGTATGGCTGGGCCAGCCGGACCTGTTGGCGACGCTGCTGCGCCAGGGCCACCAACCGCAGTGGCTGCAATCGACCTGGGCCGGCGTTACGCCGCTGCTCGCCGAAGGCTTGCCCCGCGACTATCGCCTGACCCGCGCCGTCGGTATTTTTGGCCAGGTCATGGCCGAATTTATCCTCACCTATATGTTGGGCCACGAGCGCGAAGTACTCGCGCGGCTGGTCAGCCAGGTCGAGCGCAAGTGGGACAGCCGCACCGGTCAGAGTCTCGCAGGGCGCAAGGCGTTGATCGTGGGCACCGGCGATATCGGCCAGCGCGTGGCAGAGTTCCTCGTGCCGTTTGGCGTCAAGCTGTACGGCATCGCCAGTACCGCGCGGGAACAAGCGCCGTTTATCGAAGTGGCTGGTCTCGACCAACTGGGCCGGCTGGTGGGGGAGGTGGACTACGTGATCAACCTGCTGCCCAACACGCCGAACACCCATGACCTGTACGACGCTGCGCTGTTCAAGCAATTCAAGCCGACCGGCTTGTTCATCAACGTCGGGCGCGGTGTGGCGGTGGTGGATGCCGATCTGGTCGAAGCCCTGAAAGAAGGGCACCTGGCCGGCGCGGTCATCGACGTGTGCCGCCAGGAACCATTGCCGCAACGCCACCCGTTCTGGACTGCCTGGGGTCTGCTGCTGACCGGGCACAGCTCGGCGCCGACCTCGCCGTCGATGATGGTGGAGTTGTTCCTGGAAAACGTACGTGCCTATCAGGTTGGGCAAGCCTTGCGCGGCGAAGTGAGTTTCGAGCGCGGTTACTGACGGCGGCGCCCGGCAGTCGGGCGCGTTCGTTCACATGTGGTCATGTACACACCACCTGACAGTCAAGATGGAACCTCCTGTGCGAGCCTCCCCACCCAGGGGACGCAGAGGGCGTAAGTTAGCGCCTTTTGAAGGGGTTTCATTCGACTAAGGACAAGTACCATCATGACCACCCTCGCTCTTCCCGCTATTCATCCACGCTCGATACCTCTTTCCAACATCCCCATGGCGTCCGCCAACCCGCCACCCGAAACGGTTGCCGACGCAGCTGACACCCCTGTACTCGCGCAGTCATCCGCGCTGAAGATTGCGTTGGGCGACCGCTGCAACCAACGCATGCTGGCCGATAAACTCCAGTACATCACTCGCCAAATTCTGGATCAGCCCCTGCCCGGTGAGTCTTTATCCATGGCCCGGGCCAGGACGCTGATGCAAACGGCGCTGGCTGCGCAGTTGAAAAGTACCCTGATGTATGTGTGCGAAGACTCGTCCTATTCGCCGCTGCAGCCTCTGCCCGTCAACCGTCTGATCAGTCTGGAAGCTTTTATCCTCGGCAGTGGGTTGCAGGTGCCGACAACCCTGGAGGCGCTGCTCGATTTGACAGAAACCGTGTCCAGGCAAGCGCAGGTCCACCCCCTCGGTAACTTGAGTGGTGGGTTGTCCTGGCCGCTGCCTATGCCCGCGCAGGATCAGAAAGCGCTTGTCGACCTGCTGCACAGCAATACCAGCGCAGTGCCAGGCCTGCCCTTGATCGAGGGCGGTACAGGGGCGCTGGGCTATTTGATCAGCGGCAGTTCGGTGTCCCAGGCCGACCTGGAAAACCCTGTTGCAGCGATGGAGAAATTGCTCGGATCCGCCAAGGCAGCGGCCCTGGAGCAAGCCATCCAGACCCGGCTCAACGGGATCGTCACTGACGGCGGCGGCAACGACTATGTGATGACGGCTATCCAACTGGGCCTTGATCCGGAGTCCCAGGCAGCGCCTGCCCACCATAGCGTTGCCGGTTTTGACCTGGCGCACAATCGGCACTGGGGACAACCGGCTTCGGTAGTGGTTGAAGGGTTGGGTAAGCACCTGATTGAAAAGGGCCGGGCCAACGCGCAAACCGCCAACCTGGCGGCCTATCTGCTGCTGGCCAGGACGGCGCCTGAATACCTGGTCAAGGACATTCCCGCCAGCGTGACCTACGGCAGCGTGCTGTGGGCGCAATTGGTGATGTCAGTGGCCCGGATCGAAGCGCAAACCCCAGGCCGCACGCTCGCCATGGGCTACGGGGAAATTTTGCTGGCCGCTGAGAAACTCAACACCGACGAAGCCGTCAGCCAGCCAAGCAGTTATCAGGCATTGAGGGATTGGGGCGTCGTGAACGGTTTGCTCGCCACCGCTGAAGAGGCACCCTCGGCGAGGGACATGGAGCGTGTGAGGACGGCGTATAACAGCCAGTTGAGCTCACTGAAAAGCACCAGCACCCTGTTGCAAACGGCAATCCCCAGCCGAAAGGCGATGGCTCTCGCCCGGCTGGAAGAGGCGTTTCCTGACCTGGACCCTCGTCTCTTTGAAGTGCGCAGTATCCAAAAGGCCAGGTTGAGGAAAGGCAGACCGGGTCTTCATCCCGGGGCACGCTCAATGCTGGATATTGTTATGGAAGGGGGCAGCCTGGGCGCTGAAGATCATTGGGTCAGCAATGACAAGCGCATCCCCGTCAATACGTTTTGCAACCTCTTCCGTATGGGCAAGCTGGAGGTGGCTACAGCGTTCAGGGCTGCTTACGACACGGCAATCAATGCCCATGAGCAGGGCCAGCAGGGCAGGGTCAAACAACTGATTGCCACGCTGCCGTTGGAGGACCGCAAAAACCTGGAGTTTGGAAAGCTGGAGTTCTTCCATACCAACCAATACAAGATAGCCGTTGATTTACTGACCCCGCCTGCTCTTCACGTCAGAGGACATACGTTGGAAGTGAAGGCGACGAGAGACGGGCAAGTCAATCTCTACACAATCGACACGCGGCGAGGCGTCATAGAGAAAGAGAACTTTCTGATACGCCGCCGCACCGAGCCTTACACAGCGAATAAACTGGAAACGCGCGACGCCAATATCTTGTCCAGAACCGTGCTGTTTGAACCCGATAAAGACGAACATGCGCAGCGGTTTAAGGAGCGATCGACCGAGACAGGTCAGCCAGACAGTTTCAACTCGGGGCGCAGCCAGGCTATCGCTGACGTATTCGTGAAGTCCCTCGACCTCAAAAACGACGATCTGTTGAACGAGGCCAGGGGCGTCACTTCCTTCGATCAAGAACACGCCAGGAATGAGGCGATTTACACGTTTTTTCTCAATCTCATCCCTTTGCGCTCGGCGATCGTCAACTTTCAACAGGGCAATGTCGGCCAGGGCATCTTCGACTTGGCTTTGGATGTGGTTGGCCTGGTCACACTGGGAGCGGGCAAGGCGGCGCAGGCCGGCAAGGTGCTGGGCAAAGCCTTGTCATCCGCGGGCCATGTGGCAAAGGCTGCACGGTTCGTTGGGGCGACCGTGGTTGAAGCCTTCAACCCCCTGAGCGGCATGGGGGACCTGCTGGCGGGCGGCGGCCGACTGGCGGCGAGTGGCGCGCGTTATTCCGCAGCGAAGGTGGCGCAGCAGTTCAACCAGCTGCGCGGCTCTGCTGGCAGCTATGACCTGCTCAAGGCGGCCAGCAAACAGTATGAGGACGCGGCAACGGGCGTCTTCAAGGTCGCGGGCGAACCCATTGAAGGCGGGGCCGTGCTGCATCACGGCAAATGGTATGCCTTCGATACGCATACGATGCGCCCTTATGGTCGCCCGCTCGAAGACTTCGTGCCTGGAGCCCGCGCGGTGGATGGCGAGCTGAGTAATAGGCTGTTTGACCAATTCAAGGTGCCCGAGTCGAGAATTGCCGGGCTGTCGCGCAACAGTCAGGGGGTGTATGTCGCTGCCGACGGGCACCTGTCCCATATCCGCAATATTGACAGCGCGGGCAACGCCTCCATTTATGAAGTGCGCCAAGTTACGCGTATTGCGGATGGCAAGGTCCAGGCGCGGGTGTATCACAACAATCGACAGACCTCATTACTGCTTGAGCATATCCAGGGCGATCAATGGCGTCGGTTGGGCGTGCGCGGTGGTCATCCGGTTTCGGTCAAGGCCGATCTCGGGCCTCAGATCGGCCAAGGCAGCGAGGGCGTTGTTTATGCAAGCCTCGACGGGAAAAGTGCCTACAAAGACCTGGGACCCACACGCTTGACCACCGCCGAGGGCCACATTGATATGGCGGTAGTCAATATGAACAAATACTACGGGGATGGCTTTGCCGTTGTGATGGTTGAAGACGGCCGCAAATATATAAAAATGGGCAGAATAGACGGTGTGGATCTGAGTACGCTTGAAAAGAAGAGTTTACCGCCAAGCGCGCAATTGTTAATTGATGAAGCAGTGGCGCGGATGGAGGCGAAAGATATTTTTCACAACGATCCGCAATTGAAAAACTTCATGTACTCGAAAAAAGACAATAAGGTCTACCCCGTCGACATGGACGGCTTGCCGGGGGAATTTATGGTGCCCGTGGTGAAAAGGGTCTACGACAGACAAATCGGAGAACTGCGCGCCGCGTTCAGTGAGCTGATCGCTCGAGAGGCTTGATGGTTCACCCTGCCGTTTTCAACGGCAGGGTTTCAACGGTGTTAAAGACTAAAGTCCCCCTCGGACACCAGCTCGCTCAGCGGCTTGCGCGGGCTTGGCGCTTCTCGGCCTTGCAGATACTCCGGCAAGCTCGATTTGTCGCCCAGCTTGCCCACCGCAACGGCGGCATGCAGCGCATAACCCTCTGGAATCTTCAGCTCCTTGCGCGTCAGCTCCTGATCGAAGCCGGCCATGCCGTGGGTGTGCCAGCCGCTGAGGCTGGCTTGCAGCGCCAGGTGGCCCCAGGCCGAGCCGGTGTCGAAGGTGTGCCACAGGGCCGGGGTTTCTTCCGTGGCGCCAGGGGCGATGAAGTCGGTTTTCGAGGCGATGATCACCAGGGCCGACGCATGCTGCGCCCAGCCACGGTTGAATTCATTCAGCAGGCCCAGGAAGCGCTCCCAGTCCGGCGTGTCACGGCGAGCGTAGAGAAAGCGCCAAGGCTGCGAGTTGTAGGCCGACGGTGCCCAGCGTGCGGCTTCGAAGAAGCTCAGCAGGGTTTCCTGCGGGATGCTTTCGCCGGTAAAGGCGCGGGGCGACCAGCGTTCGGTGAACTGGGTGTGGATCGGGTAATCGGCAACGCGTGTCATGGGCAGCTCCTGATCGTCAATTCGGCGCTCAAAGCTACTGCGCGCCCGCTAGACTGACAAGTCTTCTCATACCGACAGTCGTAAGCGCTTGGCCCCAAGGGCCTTGGGCACTAGACTGGCGGCCTTTTCACCTACCGATACTGATGTAGAGCCATGGCCGCCAAAGTCGAACCTTTCTGGATACGCAAAACCCTTGAACACCTCGACCAGGAGGAGTGGGAGTCGTTGTGCGACGGCTGTGGCCTGTGCTGCCTGCAAAAGCTTGAGGATGAAGACGATAACAGCGTCTATTACACGCGTATCGCCTGCAAACTGCTGGACCTGAAAACCTGCCAGTGCACCGACTACCCCAACCGCCGCGCCTCGGTGCCCGACTGCATCCAGCTCACCCCAGGCCAGGCCGACCAGTTCAAGTGGCTGCCGCCCACCTGCGGTTACCGCCTGGTCAGCGAGCGCAAGGACCTGCCGCTGTGGCACCACCTGGTCTGCGGCGACCGCGAGGCCGTGCACCAGGAACGCATTTCCCAGTCCGGGCGCATGCTCAGCGAAGGTAGCGTGCCCGAAGACGACTGGGAGGATTACCTGATCTTCCGCGCGGGCTGAACAAGGAGTGTGTATGAGGGCGGGAACCAAGCTGGCGGCAAGCCTGGTATTGCTGGCGTTGAGCATGCCGGCGTGGTGCGCGAAGAAGGTCGACCTGGATTATCACGTCAAGCTGCTGCCCCAGGGCGATCAGGCCGAGGTGCGTGTGAGCCTGTCCCAGGGCTCGGCGGTGCGTAGCCTGAACTTCGACCTGGGCCGCGATGGCGACTACAGCGACTTCAAGGCGGATGGCCAGTGGAGCGTCAATGGCCACCGTGGCCTGTGGCAACCCAGCGCCAGCAAGGCCAGCCTGACCTACCGTGTACGCCTGAGCCACGCGCGCAAGCCGGGTATTTATGAAGCGCGAATGACGCCGAGCTGGGCGTTGTTTCGCGGCGAAGACCTGGTGCCCTCCGCACGCCTCGACCAGCAGGACGGGGTCGAACTGGTCTCGCGTCTGGTGTTCGAACTGCCGGCCGGCTGGAACAGCATCGAAACCGCCTGGCCGCGCATCGGCAAGAACAAGTTCCGCATCGACAACGTCTCGCGCCTGTTCGACCGACCCACCGGCTGGATGCTCGCCGGCACCCTCGGCAGCCGCCGCGTGCGCCTGGGCGAGACCGAAGTGACCATCGCCTCGCCCAAGGGTCAAGCCATGCGGCGTATGGATGTGCTGACACTGCTGACCTTTGTCTGGCCGCAGGTCGAAGCGGCGTTCCCGCGTCATCCGGCCAAGCTGCTGGTGGTGGGCGCCAGCGACCCGATGCGGCGCGGAGCCTTTTCCGCGCGCGACTCGATCTACCTCAACAGCCGCACGCCGCTGGTCAGCGAGAACGGCAGCAGCCCGTTGATTCGCGAAGTGGTGCAAGCGATTGGCCGCTTCAACGACCACGACACCAGCGACTGGATCACCGAGGGGCTGACCGAGTACTACGCCATCGAACTGGTGCGCCGTGCAGGCGGGATTACCGATGAGCGGTATCAGGCGATACAGGCGCGGTTGGCCAAGGAGGGTAAGGACGTGACCAGCCTGCGCGGCGATCACGTCAGCGGCGCGACGGTGTCACGGGCGGTGCTGGTGTTGCAGGAGCTGGACCGCGAGATCCGCGTGAAAACCCACAACAAACGTTCCCTCGATGACCTCGCGCAGGCAGTGATGCGCGCGAACAGCATTACCACCGTGGAGTTCGTGCAGTTGGCCGAGAGCATCATCGGCGAATCGTCGGTGGTACTGGACAGCAAGTTGTTACGCTGAATCGTCGCCATACACAAAACAAAATGTGGGAGGGGCGGTTCGACGATTCGACTTGCCCCCTCCCATATTTGAATCTAACCCGTGGTTTTAACGGCCTTCTCAGCCGCCACTTCCGCCTTGGTCTTCAGGTTTCTCAGTTCTTCACCCGCACGCTCGATCTTCGTACGTACGCTGTTCATTTCCTGGCGGCCCTGTTCCAGCTTGTCTTTAAGCGCACTGTGCCCGGTAAAGCCGCGAGCCAGCGCCACGCCGCCGATCGCCACCTGAATCAACCCGAAAATCCCGCCACGGCGCAGGCCTTTGCCCACCATCATCACGCCACCGGCCACTGAGCCGATGCGTTCCCAGCCATGCACGTTCTGGGTGGGCTGATTCTGGGGAGACGGGTTCTGGAAGGGGGTGTGTTCGATGATAGGTCGCAAGGTTTTGCTGTCGCTCATGATCTGTCTCCAACAAGGGCAAGTGTATGCAGCTGACTGCGTGCAGGCGCCGGATGTTCCCAAAAGATCAGTACTTGGGGCCCGAACGGGTGTTGTTGCCCTTGGCCATGCGGTCGTAGAGCACCACGTTGACGGTGGCGGCGAGGTTCATGCAGCCGGTGGTCGGGATGTACACGACGTCTTCGCACCAATCGCGGATGTCTTTATCCAGCGATCCGTCTTCAGGGCCGAAGATATACAGCGCGCGGTCTGGGTGAGTGTATTCGGGCAGTGGGCGGGCGCCTTCCACCAGCTCCACGGCGACCGGGATGCAGCCCAGCGGCAGGATCTTCTTCAGGTCATCGATGCCGATCAGTGGAATATCGTGGTGGACCTTCTTGGTGTCGGTGATGAAGTCTCGCGCGCGCTCGTAACGCACGCCGGTGTAGAACACCGAGGCCACGCCGTAGCAGCCTGCGGCACGCATGACCGAACCGACGTTTTCGGGGGATTTGGGGTTATACAGACCAATGCAGCTGTAGCGTTTATTGCCCACGGGAGTGCCTTAAAAAGGCAGCAGTATAGCGGCAAGCTACAAGCTGCAAGTAAAAGAGCCATGGCTTTTTCTTGTAGCTTGCTGCTTGAAACTTGAAGCTGCGTAATTCAGTCGTCTTTCTTCATCAACCCCGCCAACGCTGCAAACGGGTTATGCGTGGCCTTGGCGATTGTCGGGCTGCTGGTGGAGCCTTCGCCGAAGTACTGCTGGTCGGTGTAGCGCGAGTGTTCGTTGTCGTGGCAGTACAGGCACAGCAACTCCCAGTTCGAGCCATCCTGGGGATTGTCATCATGATTGTGGTTACGGTGGTGTACGGTCAGTTCACTCAAGCGCTTGCCGGCGAACTCACGGGCGCAGCGGCCGCACACGTGGGGGTACATCTTCAGGGCTTTGTCGCGGTAGCCCATTTCCCGGTCGCGCTGGGCATCGGCAAGGATGCGGTCCAGCTTGGCGGTATGGGAGGGCGGGTTGGTCGAGCTCATCATGGCTCCTGGCTATTTGGTGGGTCACGGATGAGGGTGATTCTAGCCGTTCGACATGCAGTTGGCTGCGGCTTTTTCAGTAACGTACGCAAGCGCTCTCATCCGAGACATACCCTGTACACCAATACCGCCGGGCCAGCCGTGAGCAGCGCCCAGGCCTCAGGTACTCTCGTTTGCTCCACAACAGAGAACCTCAGAGGTATGTGATGCCCCGAGTAACCACACCAAATCAAATTCCCTCTTTCCAGGCCGTCAGGCCTGGCTGTGACGATGCTGGCCCGGCTGCTAACCGTTCTATTTTTATCAAGGTGAAAGGTTTTTTCCGCAAAGGCCATGCAGTATCGCCAAGCCAAAAAGCCTCACCGCCCACGCAAACCGTTTTTGTCGACACGGGGCGTTTCAAGACCGTCAGGGACAACACGTCGATGCTGTCCGCGCAGTATTTGTCCAGCTGCTCAGCCCTGGCAGTGCTTTCAGGCTGGAATGGCAGTACCTACGAATCGCGTACGTTGATGCATCTGAATGGAGGCAGCCTGCCCTACGGCTTGATCGATCAAGACGTCCCTGAGTTGCTTGCCGAGCTCAAGGGTTCTTTGGCGGGTGGCGGTAAAGTCATCTGGGTAGGGGGGGGGGATGCGCAGACCGATTTTCAGCTGGCACTCAGCCTGAAGCAGGAGAAGGGAGGTCTTCATCCACTGAGGGACCTGCTGGAAACTCCAGGTATTTGCACGGTAATCGCCGGCTCCAGCGGCATTGACGTAAAGCCTGACGGCACCTTCAAGCTGGCACCGGTGGGCCGGGGCGAGCTGACCGAGCGGGACGTGCAGCAGATGCGTCAGTTCATGTGAGGATTGTCTAGCAGGCACCTGGCGCCCTGAAGGGTGCCAGCGTGCAACCGGGGGGCACCAAGCCGGGCAGCCTTGTCGTTATGACCAACCACCGCCCAAGCTTTTGTAAAGGGATATCCGATTGTTGATCTGCAACAGGCGCACAGTGATCAGATCCTGTTGCGCCGAACTTAAGCGGCGCTGCGCATCCACGACTTCCAGATAACTGTTCAGCCCTTCGTTAAGCAGCAGGTTTGCCAATTCTACCCGGCGTAGCTCGTTCGCCACCGTGCGTTCCTGGGCGTCAAGCCTGATTTGCAGGGGTTCGGCAGAGCCCAATGCATCGGCCACTTCACGAAAGGCTTGCTGGACCGTCAACTGATAATGGGCCACGGCGCTTTCGCGTTGGGCCTTGGCAACGTCCAGTTGGGCCAGGCGCTTGCCCATATCAAACAGTGGCACTCCCAACTGCGGGCTGAACGACCAGCTTCTCGCATCACCGGAGAACAGTTGCCCCAACTGAGGGCTACTGAAACCGAGCAGTGCGGTCAGGCTGATGGACGGTAAAAAAGCCGAACGTGCAGCCCCTATGTTCGCATCGAGCGCCCGCAGGCGTGCTTCAGCCGCTCGGATGTCCGGGCGGCGGGTCAAGAGTTGCGACGCAAGGCCGGGGCTGACAGGCAGGATGACGGAGCCGTCGCGCCAAGCGGCCGACAGCAGGCGGGATTGATCCAGCGGGTTCCCCGCCAGGTACTCGAGGTTGTGAAGGGTGAGGTTCAGCTCGCGATTGGTCTCCGCCGATTGCCTCTGCAGATTCTGCAACCAGCTGTCTGCCTGGCGATCCTGCAACTCGCTGACAAGACCTGCTTCATAACGCGTGGTCATCATCCGTCTTGCAGCATGCGCCATGGTGAGCAATTGCTGGTGTTGGTCACGCATTTTCAGCAGGGCCAAGGCTTTGTAGTAGTGGCTGGCCACTTCTGCTATCAGGCTGATCTGTACGCTACGGGCATCCTCCTGGGTGGCCACAAAGCTATGGCCTGCGGCGTCCTTGAGTGCAGCCAGGCGCCCCCACAGGTCCAGTTCGAATGCTGTGATGCCAAGCCCGACCTGGCCGCGTTCGAGAATGTGGCGTTGACCATCAGGCGAATCCAGGGCGGACACCTGCTTTCGTTCGGTCGAGCCGTTGAGGCCTACTGCTGGCCATTGCCCGGCGCGTTGGATGCCATGCTGAGCACGGGCCTCCTCGATGCGCAGGATGGCAACATGCAAGTTGCGATTGTGCTGCAAGGCTTGCGTGATCAGCGCATAAAGTTGCGGGTCGGAAAAAACTTCGTGCCATTCAGACAGCGCCTTTGCCTCTATTTCAGTTGGGTGATCGCGCCAGTGCGCGGCAACTGGCAAGGCTGGCGCCTGGTAGTCAGGGGTCAGTGAGCAACCGGCCAGGCCCAACGTCAGCAATCCGGTCCAGGCTTTCATGGGGCAACTCGGCGGTGGGTGTGTTTGGTTAAGGCGGCAGGGATGTTTGAGCGTCGCTGCGCCGAATCGGGCTGTCTTTGATAGAAGGCTTCCATCTGCGACAGGTAGAACCAGTGTTCCGGTGCCTGGCGGATAAAGCGCTCCATGGCTTTGCTCCAATGGGCCAGCATGTCTTGCACCTCCCCGTGCGCGATATGGGCAATCGCATGCAGCTGGCCGTGGCTTCCAAGCTGGACGCGATGGCCGGCCAGCAGGACCGGGCAGCCCAGTCGTGAAGCGAGGAACATTGGCCCTTTGACAAACTGGGCTGCACGTCCGAAGAGTGTCCCATCGACCGGTTCACCGGCCCTGCTGGTATTCAGGCTCACCGGTATATCCGAGAAGATGATGACTTGATGGCCTTGCCTGATACGGCGCGCAATACACAGCGCTGTGGCGGGTGAGTTGCTGTCGAGAATCTCGACCTTATGACCCAGGCCTTCCAGGCTCATGAGGGCGCCGTAGGTGAACGGGTCTCGGTAGTTCCAGATCGGAATGACGAAACGCGTCGGTGCAACGTAGCGTTCCACCAGCCTGGCGACTGCCATCCAGTATTCGCCGGTATGGAGCAGCACCAGCAGGTACGGACTGTGAGGCAATCGTTGCCAGTGGTTTTCTGGATCGACCCAGGCAACCGAGCGAATCCAAGTGCGTAACAGCGCTGGGTGCCGCAAGGGGTAACGCTGTTGGTGGATGCCTTTTTGCCATTCAATAGCGATATGACGGCAGGCGCAGGCTTCAATGTCCTTGGGGGGCAGATCGAATAGCTCAAGGTTTTGGACGGTTCGCTGGTAGTGTGCGCCGCGCGCGCGCGCTGGCAAGTGCGCTAGCCACTGCGGTAACCGTACCAGCCCGCGCGCCCGCACTTCGTCGCCCAATGCCGTTGCCAGCAAGGTACACACGGTCTTGTGAATGCGGACCTTGCCGACAGCCCAGCGCAATTGCCAGCGCAGGCTCATGGGCGGTTTTCCGGCATGGGCAGCAGTTGGCCGTCGACCATCTGCAATACCCGGTCGCAGGCTTTGGTCACCGCCAAGTCATGCGTCACGACTACGCAGAGCATGGGGAGCCGGCGCAATGTTTCGATGATCACATCCCTGGCATCGCCATCCAGGTGCGAGGTGGGTTCATCGAGCAACAACAGGCTTGGGCGACGGAAAAGCGCGCGGGCGATCAACAGCCGTTGTCGTTGCCCGGAAGACAGCTGTACGCCGCCCGGGCCGAGCAATGTATTGAAGCCATTGCTCAATGCGCGAATGCTGTCCAGCAGGCCGGCCTGTTCGACACACACCAGCAGGTATTCGCCATCCAGGGGCTCGATGCCCATGGCGATATTTTCGATGACAGAGCCGTCGATGATTTCGCCAATCGCAGTGACATATGCCACGTTTTTTTGATAGCGCCGCAAGCCGAAGCGTTGCAGCGCCACACCATTGATCATCAACTGGCCCTGGTCGGGCGGGTAAAATCCCGCGAGGACTTTCAGCAAGGTGCTTTTGCCACACCCTGACGGCCCGAAGATCGCGATTTTGCGCCCGCTATCCGGCAGGCTCAGGTGCACGTCCTTGAAGGTCGGTCGATCAAACGAGCTGTAGCGAAACAATGCACCGTCCAGGCTGACCGAGGTAACCGGATCCGGTTCATTCAGCCCCTTGGCGCTATAGACGCAGGTCTCCATCGCTTCCCTGGGCTCGTCGACGATCTGCTCGACCCTGAGCAACTCGACACGTACCAGCCGCAGGTTGATGTAATTGTCGATGGCTTTGAACAGGCACCCCATGAACAGGTCTTTGTAGAGAACAAAGGCAAACAGGTCGCCGACGCTGTTTGTCCCATGCAGCACTGCCAACGCTCCTATCGCGCTCACCAGCAACGAGTGACTGTGAGATAACCCCTCGTGGACCACGTTGTTCATGACTTGCAGGTGTTGAACCCGTGCCCTGGCGCTTTCCATGTCAGCTTGGTGATTGTTCCAGGCGGCCAGTCGGTCCGCTTCGTATTGATAGAGTTTCATCGACTCGATGTTGCCCAGCGTGCTCAACAGCGTGACGTTGCGGGCCGTCTCTGCCTCGATTGAGGCCTTGTGATGTCGCTCCATTGCCGGCAGCGTGATGCTGCGGAATACAAAAAACACACCGCATAGCGCTATCGACAGTCCAGCCAACATTGGGTTGATCAGCGCCATCAACGCCAGGAACAGCACGCTGGCCAGCAGGTCGATGGTGATGTCCATCGTCCCGGAGGTGAATTGCAGATAGGCTTTTTCCGTGGCCTGGGTTCGACGCAGCAGGTCGGCCGCGGCGCGGCGCTCGAAGTACTGCACCGGCAGGCGCAGCAGCCAGGCAACGACTCCCGTTGCCAGGTCCAGGCTCAGCGCCACTCGCAGGCGCATGTCCAGGATTGCCCTGAGCCACGCAGCCAGGGTTTTGAAGATAAACAAAGCGCCAAAGATATAAAGGATAAGGTACAGAAAGTCCTGATCGTTCTTTGCCACGACCTCGTCGATTGTCAGGGCAAACAGTTTGGGGGCGGCGATGGCACCTACGTAGCCAAAAATGGATAGCAGCCCCATCGGTATCAGGTAGCGCAACAGCCAGGGGTTGCGCTCCAGCAGGTGGGTAAAACTCAACGACTGTTTGGCTGTGCCCTTGGCCTTCGTCGTGAATGAAAGACTCGGTTGCACTTCCAGCGCGATTGAACTGAACATCGTCAGCGCTTGGGCCCAGGTATAGAACCGCCGCCCGACCGCTGGGTCGACGATATGCAGCCCGCGAGCATTGGTGGATTCCAGAACCACGTAATGCCGGTTGTTCCAGAACAGGATTGACGGCGTACGCAGATGCACCGTGTTAGCGAGGGTCAAGCGCAGGGGGCGGGAAATCAAGTTGTGTTCTTCGCACATCTTGACCACTTGCAACAATGACATTCCATCGCGTGCCACCCGGTAGTGCTGGCGCATGTCGCGAAGGCTCAGGTTTTTGCCGTAGTAGCTGCTGATCATGGCGATGCAGGCGATGCCGCATTCGGACATCTCGTCCTGGAGAATCACTGGCATGCGTTTGCGCAGCCACTGCCGCGAGCGATTGAGTGCGTCGGTCAGTACCTGTTTGAATGCTGTCATACCGAATGCCCGTCAGTGGGAGGCAAGCTTCGAGGATCGGGGGTGCGTTCGATGCCCTTGAGCACAGGCAGGAATAGCCATTGCATCAGATTCAAGCGCTCCAGGCTCAATGAGGCGCGCAGGGTCATGCCGTCCTTGAGCCACCCCTGTTGGATCTGGGTCCTGCTGCCCTCGAAGTCGAGGTTGACCTCCACCAGATATACCTGGCCGTTGCGGGCAGGATCGGCGGTGCCAATCGGCGTGGTGTTCAGATAGGTACTTGAGGTGCTGTGGACAATAGACCCCTTGATGACCCCGTAACGCGCATAGGGGAACGCGTCGATTCGCACGATCACCTCACTGCCCACATGGGCGAAGCCAATGGCGGAAGGGCTGACTTCAAGCACCACCACCGGGGCATGGAGGGAGGGCTGGTCGATCCGCAGCACGATCATCGGGAGCCCGATGTCCGCTCGGCTGCCTGAAAAAACCGAAACACTGTCGACAACGCCGTCGACGGGGGAAAGCAGTACGTACTCTTGGTTTTTGTGCAGATTTTGCAGCTGTTCGCGCAGTTCATGGTCTTGACGTGCTAGTTCGCTGAGGCGGCGGGTCAAGGCCTGTTCGTTCTCAAGGCTGGCTTGTTCAAGCTCAAGCAAGCGCTGCTGGGCGTGAGTCCTGGCCAGCTCATTGGTGGCCAGGTCCTGAAGCACGGACTCGTGATGGACCGTTGCGGCGTTAAGATCTGCCTGGGATATGGCCTGTTGTTCTGCCAGGCGTTCATGCCGTTGTTTTTGTTCCAGGGCGATGTAGGCACGACGCTGTATGGACTGTTGGACGGTGCTGTTCAGTTGCAGGCTTGCACGCAATTGTTCACGTTGCAGGTGGAGCAGTTGCTGCTGGGCGTCATGGGTTGATCGTGCGCTGGCCTCGTCGGCAAGCCGGTCTGCCAAGAGGTGCTCAAGCCGTTCAGCGCTCGCGCTGGAAGACGTCGTGTGGGTTTGTCCACTGACGATTTCCGGGTTGTTGTTCAGCATCTGCAGTAATGGCTGGCCCTTTTTGACTGCCTCTCCGGCGCCCACCAGCACCTCTTTGATATGGGCTGATCGTTCGCTGGTAATACGTACAATATCGCGGGTCTGAATATGGCCTGTTATTTCCTCTTTTCTTGCATAAGTGCCCGTGAACAGCAGGATGAGTGCAGTAATGAAAAAGAGGCAAATCAACCAGCCGAATACCAATGGCCGAAGGGATGACCTTGGCGTGACACTTCCCAGTTCAAGCATAATTAGACCAGTGACTCTCTCAATACTTGTAGGGGGATGTTAATGATCCAGTCAATAAGAAGGCCAAGGAAGGTAGTTGCTCTTTCCCTGGCCTGTTTTACAGCGCAAATAGTGGCTTTATGAATCAGCTGTTAGTAATAGCCTTGCCAACACCACCGAACCAGTCCTCGACCGTTTGTGCTGCTCCGTCCACCCACTTGCCTGCGTCTTGAAAAGCACCGCCGCCACGGATTTCCTCAAGTTCGTTGATGTCGAGTTCGATCATGGTTTCTTCTTGCATAACAATCACCCTTGTTACGTATGAGTAAGAAGCTGTAACGGATACTGAAAATAATTACTTCGTCTCCGAACAGTGTCTGCACGGTAAAGCGTTGTGCCGCGCAGTGGTGGCAGTTTCTTTGATTTTTAACGAAAGGAATGTCAGCCGCGGGTGTTGGTGTATGTAAGAAACAGGTAAAAGTGTCGGTGGTCATTTATCGGCAAGCACAGGCGTTGCCGATAAAATATAAAGTTTGGTTCATACGGCGGAGCGGTTTTTTCAGCTCTTGAGTTTTTCCGCAATCCAGATGGTGTGCCGGGTGCCCTTGTTGCCATGGGCAAACACCTGCACTTCCTCGGCCTTGAAACCGGCCTTGCGCAGTTTGTCGCTGAACAGCCTGTCGGCGCTGGCGGACCATACCGCGAGCACGCCCTTTGGCCGCAAGGCCTTGGCGCAGGCGGCCAGGCCACCGGCGGAGTAGAGCCAGCTGTTGGCCTTTTGCGTGAGGCCTTCGGGGCCGTTGTCGACGTCAAGCATGATCGCGTCAAAGCCCTGAGGCTCGGCCTGCAGCACCTTGGCCACGTCTTCCATGCGGACCACTGTGCGCGGGTCCAGCAGTGGGCGCCCTGACTTTTCCCCCAATGGCCCACGGTTCCACTCCACGACACCGGGCACCAGTTCCGCCACCACCACTTCGGCGGTCTTGCCCAGGTGCTTGAGCGCCGAGGCCAAGGTGAAGCCCATGCCCAACCCACCGATCAATACCCGTGAGTCCGGGCGCCCCGCGACCTTGCGGCAAGGGATTTCTGCCAGCGCGTCTTCGGAGCCGTGCATGCGCGTGTTCATCAACTGGCCGCCGTCACCGCCCTGGATCTTGATGACAAAGTCTTCACCGTATTCGAACAGGCACAAGGCACCGCCGTTGTCGGGGATCGGGGTGGTGTCCAGCAGAACGAAACGTTTCATGGAAATCTCATTGGGAAGGGCATTCTTGCGCGGTTGGGAGTAGCCTTACGACATTCCGGTCAGGCCATGGAGCCATCGATGAAGTGCAGCATTCTAACGGTCATTGTGTTGAGCGCGCTCGCATTGGGTGCAGCGCAGGCTCAGGAGTTGCAAACCGTACCGGTGGCGCCGGCACCGACCCCAGGCGCACCGGGCACTCCAACGCCGACGCTGTATCCGCAGATCACCCCGCCGGCCGTGCCGAAGACGAACGGCTCACCGCCGTTGGTGCCGATCGTATTACCGACACCGCCGAAGGACCAGACGGTGCCTGGCCTGCAGCAGAACGACAGCAAGCCGAAGACGCCCGGCGGTTAAAACTGTTGCGAGAGTAATTGCCCATCGGCCATGCGCAGGCGCTTGGACAATGCGATGGCGATTGCGCGAATGATCTTCGCCGCCACACGCGGCGTTTCATTGAGCATCTTTTCCAGGGCGTCCTTGCCCAGGTTCAATAACACGCAGTCACTGGCGGCCACGCAACTGGCGGAGCGCCGCTCGCCGTCAAGCACCGCCATCTCACCAAAGGCCCGGCCGCTGCGCAGGGTGGCGATGGTCAGGCGTTGGCCGGTGTGGTTGGTTTTCTGCACCGCCACCTGGCCGCTGTGGATGATGCACATGAAAGTGCCGGCATCGCCCTCGAGGAAAATCACCTCGCCCTCGGCAATGCTGCTGATATTGAAGTAGCCGGCGGCGACGTGAAAGTCTTCCGGCAGCAAAGGGTCGAACAGGCCGCAGTCCATGAGCATGTCGCGGATTTCGGTATTCATTAGCGTCGGTAGTGCCATGGCTGCAATCTTGGTCCATCAATCAGGAGGCGGTCCTGTGTTCAGACAGGGCCGCCCCGTGAAGTTCCTTAAATCAGCCCCAGCGCCTTGAACACAAATGCATATTCGAGCGCTACGTCACGTAATCCCTGGTAACGACCGCTCATCCCACCGTGGCCGGCACCCAGTTCGGTCTTGAGCAACAGCAGGTTGTCGTCCGTCTTGGTGTCGCGCAACTTGGCCACCCACTTGGCCGCCTCCCAGTACTGCACGCGGCTGTCGTTGTAGCCGGCGATCACCAGCGTGGCCGGGTAGGCCTGGGCGCTGACGTTTTCGTATGGCGCGTAGGCCTTGATGCGTTCATACACCTCGGGCTCTTCGGGGTTGCCCCACTCGTCGTACTCGGTGATGGTCAACGGCAGTTCCGGGTCGAGCATGGTGTTGAGCACGTCGACAAACGGCACTTCGGCAATCGCCGCCTGGAACAGCGCCGGACGCTGGTTGAGCACCGCGCCGATCAACAGGCCGCCGGCACTGCCGCCGCTGATGGCCAATTGCTTGGAGGTGGTCACGCCTTTGGCGATCAGGTGCTCGGCACACGCGATAAAATCGCTGAAGGTGTTCTGCTTGTGTTCCTGCTTGCCATTGCGATACCAGGCTTCACCCAGTTCGCCACCGCCGCGCACATGCGCAATGGCGAAGGCCACGCCACGGTCCAGCAGGCTCAGGCGGGCGTGGGAGAACCACGGGTCGAGGCTTTGGCCGTAGGCGCCGTAGCCATACAGGTACAACGGCGTCGGCTTGCCGAGCTGGTCGCGCTTGACCACCAGGCTGATCGGCACCTGGGTGCCATCGGCGGAGGTGGCCCACAGGCGCTGGCTGACGTAGTCGTCGGCATTGAACACGCCGAGTACCGGGGTTTCCTTGAGCACCTGCTGCGCGCCGCTGGCCAGTTCCAGCTGGCGGACCTGGGCCGGGCGGTTCAGGGCTTCATAGCGCAGGCGAATCTTGTCGCTGACGAATTCCAGGCTGTTCTGCACGTAGAGGCTGTAGGCGGCGTCGGGTAACTCCACGCGATAGGCCGGCACGCCTTGGGGGTGCACTTCGATCACCGGCAGGCCGCCGATGCGCAGGCTCAGGGTCATGGCGGTGGTGTTCAGGCTGACGCCATCGAGCATCACCTCGTCGCTGTGGGGGATCAGGTTCTGCCACTCATCCTCGGTCGGCACGTCGCCAATGTCGGTAGCCACAAACAGGGCGTAGTTGATGCCATCACGGTTGCTACGGATAAACCAAGTCCACGCGCCATTCAGTTGGCCGTGGTCGACATCGTATTCATGGTCCTCGACCCGCGGTGCCAGGCAAGTGAAGTCCAGGTGCGGCTGGTTGGCGTCCAGCGCCCAGATTTCGCTGGTGGTCTTGCTGCCCAGGGCCAGCAGCAGCTGGCGCTCGGAGCTGGAGCGGTAGCAATGCAGGAAGAAACGCCCGTCGGGCTCATGGAACACTTCCTGCGCCGCCGTGCCATCCAGGCGGTAGCGATACAGCTTGTGCGGACGGTGGGTGTCGTCCAGCTCGCCGAAGAACAGGGTCAGGCTGTCATTGGCCCAGGTCATGCTGCCGTCGCAGTTCTCGAACGCCAGTTCGCTGACTTTGTCGGTGGCCAATTCCTTCACGAAGAGGGTGTAGATCTCTTCGCCACTGGTGTCGAGGCTGTAGGCCAGGCGCTGGTGGTCGGGGCTGATGCTGAATGTACCGAGGGAAAAAAAGCCGCCGTTGGCCAATACGTTCGGGTCCAGCAACAGTTCTTCGCTGCTGTCGTCCACCTGGTTGCTGTCGTCGGCCGGGCGGCGGCAGCGGTAGTGGCGGGCGTATTCGTCACCGGCGGTGGTGCGCGTGTAATACAGGTACGGGCCCCAGGGGGAGGGCAGGGACAGGTCGGTTTCGAGAATGCGCCCCTTGATCTCCTCGAACAGGGTTTCGCGCAGGGCCTGCTGGTCGGCGAGCTGCGCTTCCTGCCAGGCGTTTTCGGCTTTGAGGTAATCGAGGACGTCGCTGCTGTCACGCTCTTGCAGCCAGGCGTACGGGTCTTGGCCTGGGGCCTTGCGGGCAATCGGGGCGGCAGTGATGTGGGGCGATGACGGCATGGATCACTCTCTGTCTGGCGGAAGGTGGCAGGCATTGCAGCCGCGACACGCAAAAGCCGTTATCATAGCCGCCTGTTTGCCTACCTTGCCATGGACACCATGACCGAGAACGACTATCTGACCGCTTGGGGCCTTTACGCCTTCGCCGCTTTGGGCTGCCTGTTGGTGTGGTGGCGCATGACCCGCTGGATCTGGCGCTGGCTGCGCGAGCCGCTGCAATTGCTGATGGCGGTGCTGTTGTTGAGCCCGACCATCGTCGACCCGGTCAAGACTCAGTTCGCGCCAGCCGTGGCCATTACCGCCCTGGACCTGGTGCTCAAGGTCGGCAATAACGCCTGGCGGGCCATTTCCGATTTGTTCATGTACACCATGATCGCCTTTGGCGTGTACATCGTGTTTGTGCTGATCCGCTGGCCCATCGAGCGCGCCGCCAACGCCCGCCGTGAGCGCAAGGCCGCCACCGATGCCGCCTTGGCCGCCGAGCCTGAGGACGAAGACGACGAGCCTTTCCGCCGTCCTGCACCGGTGAGCGGTATGCGGGTCGAACCGCGCCTTTAACGTTGTCCGCCCTGCAGCGAGAGCCCTGGCATGTGTGAATTATTGGGCATGAGTGCCAACGTCCCCACCGATATCGTGTTCAGCTTCACCGGGCTGATGCAGCGCGGTGGGCGCACCGGCCCCCACCGCGACGGTTGGGGCATCGCTTTCTACGAAGGCCGTGGCCTGCGCCTGTTCCAGGACCCGGCCGCGAGCAGCGAGTCGGAAGTCGCCCTGCTGGTGCAGCGTTACCCGATCAAAAGCGAAGTGGTGATCGGGCATATCCGCCAGGCCAACGTCGGCAAGGTGAGCCTGGCCAACACCCACCCGTTCGTGCGCGAACTGTGGGGCCGCAACTGGTGTTTCGCCCACAACGGCCAACTGGCGGACTTCACCCCCCGCGCCACCTTCTACCGCCCGGTCGGCGATACCGACAGCGAAGCGGCCTTTTGCGATTTGCTCAACCGCGTGCGCGAAGCCTTCCCCGAGCCGGTGGACATCGAACAGATGCTGCCGGACCTGATCGCCGCCTGTGCCGAATACCGCAGCAAAGGCGTGTTCAACTGCCTGCTCAGTGATGGCGATTGGCTGTTTTGCTACTGCTCGACCAAATTGGCGCAGATCACCCGGCGGGCACCGTTTGGCCCCGCGCGCCTGAAAGATGTCGACGTGATCGTCGATTTTCAGGCTGAAACCACGCCTAACGACGTGGTAACGGTGATCGCCACCGAACCGTTGACCGACAACGAAAACTGGACCCGCTACGAACCGGGCCAATGGAGCCTGTGGCGACGCGGTGAATGCGTCAGCCAGGGCGTTACCGAGTAAGGATATCGATTATGTTGCTCAGTTATCTGCGGTTGGTGCTGTTTGCCATTGGCCTGTTGGTTGGCGTGCAAGTGCCGGGGTTTATCAACGACTACGCCAAGCGCGTCGAAGCCCACCTGATCGAGGCCCAGACCGGCCTGAGCGGGTTTGAAACCACTGCGCGGCAGTTCTTCAACGGTGACTTGAAGGCCTTGGTGGCGCATTACCGCGCCAGCGATGACCCGGTGTTCCAGAGCGACGCCAACAGCCTGGGCGCGATGCTTGACCGCCAGGTGGCGTTGGACAAGCAATTCCAGGCCATGCAAGGCCCGTGGTACATCCGCGCCCTGCAAGTGGCGGTGGCCGCCGACCCGGATATTCGCCTGGAGACCTGGAACGGCTACAGCTACCAGATCCTGCTGACCCCCGAAGCCATGGGCTGGGGCCTGGGCGGGGCGATGCTGCTGTCGTTCGGCCTGGAGTGTTTGTTCCGCCTGATCGACTGGGTGGTGCTGGGCGGCAGGCGCCTGCGCCAGAGCCGGCCGATTGAGGAGCGGGACCTGAAAGGTCTCTAAAAACCAACGCAAATCCAATGTGGGAGGGGCGGTGCGACGATTCGACTTGCTCCCGATAGCAGAGTAACAGTCGCTACATCTGGTGACTGATCCACCGCTATCGGGAGCAAGTCGAATCGTCGCACCGCCCCTCCCACAGTTTTAATCGAGTTTCGTCAGGGGGCCAGCACCATCCGCTCTTCGCCGACTTCCTCGGCATAGCGGGCAACCACCTTCTGGCACAACCCCACAATTTCCTCCACCAACTCCACGCCCACGCGCCACGACACCACCACCTGCAGGTTCGGCAGTTTCTGCGCCATCGGCAACATCACCAATTCGCCACGCGCCAGTTCTTCGCTGACCAGCACCGGTGGCAGTGCGCCAATGCCAAAACCATCGCGCAATAACCGGGTAATCGCCGACACCGAGTTCACACAGTTCATCCGTGGCGCGGCCACGCCGTTGGCTTGCATCAGGCTAATGACGTCCTGGTGCGGGTGGGAGTTTTTCGAGTAGGTGATGATGCGCTCCTGGGCCAGTTCGGCGAGGGAGGCGTAGTCGCGGTTGTAGATCGACTGGCTGGCGACGATCCAGGCCATGGGGTGGCTGGCCAGCTCCAGGCTGCGCACGGTTTCCAGGCGCAGCAGGTCGGTTTGCAGGATCAGGTCGAGGAAGCCTTTTTGCAGTTGATCGCTGAGGTTAAGCGCGGTATCGGCGACCAATTCGATTTCCACCAACGGGAAGTGGTCCATCAGTTCCGCCACCAACGGGCTGAGCCAGGTGTGGATCACCGTGTCCATCGCGCCGATACGGATGCGACCGACCTTGCTGCTGGTGGTCTCCAGGGACTGCTTCAGGCCCTGCATGGTCACCATCATTTGCTCGGCATAATCGAGCACCTTCAGGCCTTCCGGGGTCAGGCTCACGCCCCGTGAATCACGCAGAAACAGCTTCACCCCCAGCTCGCTTTCCAGCACGGCGATGCGGCTGGAAATCGAGGCCTGGGTGGTGAACAGCTTCTCGGCGGTCAGGCGGAAGCTCTTGAGCTTGGCCACCCAGACGAAGGTTTCGAGGAACTTCAAATTCATGGGATCAACTTTTTCTTATGCATGGATCGGTTTTTATTAGTTGGACGCCGCACCGGGCAAACGCCAAAAATCGAGCCATTCCACGATAAGCGCCGTTGGGGTGTCAGGACAAGTTGCGAGTTCTGCGTAAAAAATCCCACACTACAAAAAAACAAAGCCTACAGGAGCAACCACCGTGAGCCGTCTGCTATTGAATTGCGACATCGGCGAGAGCTTTGGCAACTGGACCCTGGGTCTGGATGCCGAGGTCATGCCGTTTATCGATTGCGCCAACGTGGCCTGCGGCTTTCATGCCGGCGATCCGAGCATCATGCGCAAGACCGTCAGCCTGGCCCTCAAGCACGGTGTACAGGTAGGCGCACACCCGGCGTACCAGGACCTGCAAGGCTTCGGTCGCCGCTCCATGGCCTACACCCCTCAGGAAATCCAGGACCTGCTGCATTACCAGATCGGCGCACTGGATGGCATCTGTCGTGCCCAGGGCGGGCGTGTCAGTTACGTCAAACCCCACGGCGCGATGTACAACGACATGATGGCCAACCCGGCGCAACTGCGTGCAGTGATCGAGGCCGTGGCCGCGTATGGCGACCTGCCGCTGATGCTGCTGGCGACCCGCGACAACAGCGCGGCCCAGGCATTGGGCGACGAATACGGGGTGATCCTGTGGTTCGAGGCTTTCGCCGACCGTGCCTACGACCCCAACGGCCATCTGGTTTCGCGCCAGTTGCCGGGCGCCGTGCACCATGATCCAGAGGTCATCGTCCAGCAGTCCTTGACCCTTTCCCGTGGCGAACCCCTGACCGCCAGCGATGGCAGCCCGTTGCTATTGCGCGCCAACACCTTGTGCGTGCATGGCGACAATGCCAGCTCGGTCGCCGCCGTAAAGCGTATCCGCGAGGCATTGAAGCCAGCATGAAGCCACGGATTGAAGTGGTGGCCATCGACTGCCTGATGGTGCGTCTGTTTGAGGTAATCGCCGAAGCCAATATGCCGTGGATGCTCGCTGCCACCCAGCGTTTGCGCAGTTGTTTTGGTGCAGCCTTGGTGGATCTGGTGCCGTCCTACACCACCTTGATGGTGCATTACGACCTCACTGCGTTAAGCCCGGCGCAGGCACGGGGTTTGATTGATCAGGCGCTGACCGACCTGCAACCCCAGGCCCGGGGCAGCGGTCAGTGCCATGTGCTGCCGGTGTGGTACGACCTGAGTGTCGGCCCTGAACTGACGTTGCTCGCCCAACGCAGTGGCCTGGCCGTCGACGAGGTGATCCGCCGCCACAGCGCCCACGAATACCAGGTATTCGCCCTCGGCTTCGCCCCCGGTTTTGCCTTTATGGGGCTGGTGGATGAAATCCTCGCCACACCGCGCCTGAGCACCCCACGCAAACGCGTGGCGGCCGGCAGCGTGGGCATCGCCGAGCGGCAAACCGCCGCCTACCCGGTGGTGTCCCCTGGTGGCTGGAACCTCATTGGCCGCACGCCGGCCAAGCTGTTTGACCGCGAGCGCGACGGTTACAGCCTGATGCAGCCTGGCGACACGGTGCGCTTTGAGTCAGTCAGCCACGCCGAATTTATCAATCTGGGTGGCGATGACACGCCGTTGGAGGCGCAGGCATGAGCCGCTTGATCATCGAGGCCAGCACGCCGCTGTGCCTGTTGCAGGACGCCGGCCGTTTTGGCGTGCGCCACCTGGGCGTGACCCAGGGCGGTGCGCTGGATTGGGTGTCGATGTCCTGGGCCAATTGGCTGCTGGACAATGCGCTGGATGCGCCGGTGGTGGAAATCACCCTCGGCGGCTTCACCGTGCAAGCCGAAGAGTATTGCCTGCTGGCCTTGGCCGGTGCGGATCTGGGCGCGTATATCGACGAGCGCGCCATCAGCCCTGGGCGCAGTTTTATCCTGCAAAAGGGCCAGCGCCTGCGCTTTACCCAGCCGTTCAGCGGCGCGCGGGCTTACCTGGCGGCGCCCGGCGGGTTTGATGCACCGCCAGTGCTGGGCAGTTGCGCCACGGTGGTACGTGAGGCACTGGGCGGGCCGGACGGTTTCGGCAAGGCCTTGGCCGAAGGCGGGCGCTTGGCTTATTCCGGTACCGGCGGAGCGATGAAAGTGCTGAGCGCGCAAGCGTTGCCAACCAAGGCGCCGCTGGAGGTGATCGTCGGTGCCCAAATTGGTCTGTTCAGCGGCCAGAGTCTGCTCGATGCCTTCAACACCGACTGGGCCCTGGACAGCCGCGCCGACCGCATGGGCATGCGCTTACTCGGTACGCCGTTGCAGTACCAGGGGCCGTCGCTGATTTCCGAAGGGATTCCGTTGGGTGGCATCCAGGTGCCGCCGGATGGGCAGCCGATTGTGTTGCTCAATGATCGGCAGACCATTGGCGGGTATCCGCGTCTGGGGGCATTGACGCCGTTGGCGCTGGCCCGGCTGGCGCAGTGTTTACCGGGAGAAAAGGTGAGGTTGGCGCCGGTGGTGCAGGAGACGGCGCATCGGCAGCATGTCGAGTATGTGCGCCGATTTACATAACACCGCAATTTAAAATGTGAGAGGGGGCTTGCTCCCGATAGCAGTGTGTCAGTCAACACATCAGTGACTGAACCACCGCCATCGGGAGCAAGCCGAATCGTCGCACCGCCCCTCCCACATGAGATCTCCTGCAGTATGGGGATCGGCGTTTATTTGGAGAGGAAGCGCATCCCTTCCTCAAGCCCGCGCAGGGTCAGCGGGTACATCTGATCCTCCACCAACTCCCGCACAATCCCCGTCGATGCCGTATAACCCCACGTATCCTTGGGATACGGGTTAATCCAGATCAGCTTCTTGTACTTGGCCATGAAGCGCTGCATCCACACATACCCCGGCTCTTCATTCCAATGCTCGACGCTGCCGCCGGCCTGGGTGATTTCATACGGTGCCATCGACGCATCGCCGATAAAGATCACTTTGTAATCGGCACCGTACTTGTGCAGCAGGTCCTGGGTGGAGGTGCGCTCCGAGGTGCGGCGCTGGTTGTTCTTCCACACCGACTCGTACACGAAGTTGTGGAAGTAGAAGTACTCCAGGTGCTTGAACTCGGTCTTGCATGCCGAGAACAGCTCTTCGCAGATCTTCACGTGGGCGTCCATCGAACCGCCGATATCGAACAGCAACAGCAGCTTGATGGTGTTGCGCCGTTCCGGGCGCATCTGGATATTCAGCAGCCCTGCATCGCGGGCGGTGTGGTCGATGGTGCCATCGATGTCCAGCTCTTCGGCCGCACCCTGGCGTGCGAACTTGCGCAGGCGGCGCAGGGCGATCTTGATATTGCGCGTGCCCAGTTCCACCTGGTCGTCGAGGTTCTTGTACTCGCGCTGGTCCCAGACTTTTACCGCCTTGCCCTGGCGTTTGCCGGCGTCGCCGACGCGAATGCCTTCCGGGTTATAGCCACCGGAGCCGAACGGGCTGGTGCCGCCGGTGCCGATCCATTTATTGCCGCCGGCATGACGTTCCTTCTGTTCTTCCAGGCGCTTTTTGAATTCCTCGATCAGCTTGTCCAGGCCTCCAAGGGACTGGATCTGCGCGCGTTCTTCATCGCTCAGCGAGCGTTCGAACTCCTTGCGCAGCCAGTCTTCGGGGATCAGCGCCTGCAGGTGGTCGTCGAGTTTTTCCAAACCGTTGAAATAGGCGCTGAAGGCGCGATCGAATTTGTCGAAATGCCGCTCGTCCTTGACCAGGATCGCCCGGGCCAAGTAGTAAAACTCGTCCATGTCGGCGAAGGTAACGCGCTGTTTCAGCGCGTTGATCAGGTCGAGCAGCTCGCGCACCGACACCGGTACCTTGGCGGCCCGCATTTCATTGAACAGGTTGAGCAACATTAGCGATTACCGCGACGGCTCATGAATGCCAGACGTTCCAGCAGCTGCACGTCTTGCTCGTTCTTGACCAAGGCACCGGCCAGGGGCGGGATGGCCTTGGTGGGGTCGCGCTCGCGCAGCACCGCTTCGCCGATATTGTCGGCCATCAGCAGCTTGAGCCAGTCGACCAGTTCGGAGGTGGATGGTTTTTTCTTCAGGCCCGGCACTTTGCGCACGTCGAAGAACACGTCCAGCGCTTCGCTGACCAAGTCTTTCTTGATGTCCGGGTAGTGCACGTCGACGATTTTTTGCAGGGTGGTGCGGTCGGGGAAGGCGATGTAGTGGAAGAAGCAGCGGCGCAGGAACGCGTCCGGCAGCTCTTTTTCGTTGTTGGAGGTAATGATGATGATCGGGCGCTTCTTGGCTTTGATGGTCTCGTCGATTTCGTAGACGTAGAACTCCATCTTGTCGAGTTCTTGCAGCAGGTCGTTGGGGAACTCGATGTCGGCCTTGTCGATTTCATCGATCAGCAGGATCACCCGCTCCTCGGACTCGAACGCTTCCCAGAGCTTGCCCTTCTTCAGGTAGTTGCGCACGTCGTGCACTTTGTCTACGCCCAGCTGCGAGTCGCGCAGGCGGCTGACCGCGTCGTACTCGTACAGGCCCTGATGGGCCTTGGTGGTGGACTTGATGTGCCAGGTGATCAGCTTGGCGCCGAAGGACTCGGCCAGTTGCTCGGCGAGCATGGTCTTGCCGGTGCCGGGCTCACCCTTGACCAGCAGCGGACGCTCCAGGGTGATGGCAGCGTTGACGGCCAGTTTCAGGTCATCGGTGGCAACGTAGGCCTGGGTGCCTTCGAACTTCATCGGTCATTCCTCGAATTCATCAATGCCCGACTATACCGCGAGCCCCCGGCGACTGTGAACGCATACGGGTTATTCAGTCTCTGAATGACCAATGTGGGAGGGGGCTTGCTCCCGATGACGGATCAGCCAATGAATCTGTTGGCTGAAACATTGTCATCGGGAGCAAGCCCCCTCCCACATTTTAATCTGCGCTGGGCTTGGGCTGTTCATACCGTGCATTGAACGCCTGGATAAAACCATTGCGTAAAATCGCCAAAAAAGCGGAGAACGCGCTGACATCTTGTTGATGCACGCTGCCACTGAGTTCCACGCGGGTGGCGAACTGGTTCTTCGCCTGGTTTTTCAGCACGGTCTCGCTGGCGCCCACCACCGCCTCCCAGATTGAGCGAAAGATGTTCTTGTCCTTGTTCTCGACGTCCTGCTGCCAGTCGAAGACTTCCACATCGCGCAGCAGCGGCTTGATGTAGCCGGTCAATTGGCCTTTTTCCGCCTGGGCTTCGATTACCACATCCCCGGTGCCGGCCTTGAAGTCGAACTTGCCATAGGCCGAGGCGAAATCATTCATGCGCTTGAGCTGCAAGTCCCTGGCGCGAAAGCGAAACTCGAAGTTCTCGAAATTGCTCAGCGGGTCGAAGGTGGCGGTGGCTTCCAGCGGAGCCTGGCCTTGCAGCAGGGCCTTGCCGTCGAAGCGCGCGTCGCGTCGGCCTTTGACGTCGACCACATTGGTCAGGTTGTAGAAGCTGGCGTTGACGTCGGTCGCGTCGATCTTCACCACGGGCTTGGAGCTGAAGTTGTGGAAGGCGATCTTGCCGTTTTCGATGCGCACTTCATCGAGGGTGATGGGGGCCAACTTACTCAACTGCTCGCGCCAGTCGGTGCCCTTACCGGTCTGGGAGGCTTGCTTGTTGGCGCCGCCGTCGACGAAGTTCACTTCGGGGTTGATAAACAGCACTTTGGCCACCACCGCGTGGTCGTACCAAAGAGAATGCCAGCTCACTGCCAGGTCGATCAGCGGCGCCTTGACGAACGGGACGGGCACCTTGCCGTCGACCTTGATGATCTCAAGGCCGTTGATCCGGTACGCGCCACGCCACAGCGCGAGGTCCACGTCGGTCACCTGGCCACGGTAATCGCCCATGTCGGCGAGCTTGTCATTCAGGTAGTTGCGCACCAGATAGGGCAGCGCGATGCTCACGGCGACCAGGACCACCAGCAATCCGGCAACGGTCCATAGTGGCCAGCTGTAGCGACGTTTCATGGGGCAGTTCTCCTTGCAGGTAGGAAATGGACTGCCGGGACACGCGCAACGTTCCTCTGACTGGACGCTTTGCAACACGAGGCATACCCTTGGAACCTTCCTGAAAACCGCCCAATAGGACCCGCCATGAGCCGCATTTTTGCAGACAACGCGCACTCCATCGGTAACACGCCCCTGGTTCAGATCAACCGTATCGCACCGCGTGGCGTGACCATCCTGGCCAAGATCGAAGGGCGTAACCCAGGTTATTCGGTGAAGTGCCGCATTGGCGCAAACATGATCTGGGACGCCGAAGGCACCGGCAAACTCAAGCCGGGCATGACCATCGTGGAACCGACTTCCGGCAATACCGGCATCGGCTTGGCCTTTGTGGCCGCCGCCCGTGGCTACAAGTTGCTGCTGACCATGCCGGCGTCCATGAGCATCGAACGCCGCAAGGTGCTCAAGGCCCTCGGCGCCGAATTGGTCCTGACCGAGCCGGCCAAGGGCATGAAGGGGGCCATCGACAAGGCCGGCGAAATCGTTGCCAGTGATCCGGCCACCTACTTTATGCCGGCCCAGTTCGAAAACCCGGCCAACCCTGCCATCCACGAAAAAACCACCGGCCCGGAAATCTGGAACGACACCGATGGCGCCGTGGACGTGCTGGTCGCAGGCGTGGGCACCGGGGGCACCATCACCGGTGTGTCGCGCTATATCAAGAACACGGCGGGCAAGCCGATCCTGTCGGTAGCCGTCGAGCCAATGGTGTCGCCGGTGATCACCCAGGCCCTGGCCGGTGCAGAGATCAAGCCCAGCCCCCACAAGATCCAGGGCATTGGCGCCGGGTTCGTGCCGAAAAATCTTGACCTGTCGATGGTCGACCGCGTGGAACTGGTGACCGACGAGGAATCCAAGGCCATGGCCCTGCGCCTGATGCAGGAAGAGGGGATCCTGTGCGGTATCTCCTGCGGTGCCGCCATGGCCGTGGCCGTGCGCCTGGCCGAAAAGCCGGAAATGCAGGGCAAGACCATTGTGGTGATCCTGCCGGACTCCGGTGAGCGCTACCTGTCGAGCATGCTGTTCAGCGATTTGTTTACCGAGCAAGAAAACCAGGCTTGATTTATGTCAGCCGGTCAGCCTGGGCCTTCTGCATAATGGCCCAAATGTTTATCATGGCCGGCTGTTACGTCTGGTCTCCCATCGCCGGGAGGCTGTTGGCCAGGCGCTTATTTCCAGGAGTTGCTGCATGACCTTTTCTTTGGCCGCCAAACTGTCGGTGCTGTTGCTGTTTATCGGCAGCACGCTGTATGTGCACTTGCGCGGCAAGGCCCGTTTGCCGATGTTGCGCCAGTTCGTCAACCATTCGGCGCTGTTCGCCCCCTATAACGCCTTGATGTACCTGTTTTCGGCCGTGCCGTCCAAGCCGTACCTGGACCGCAGCAAGTTTCCGGAACTGGACGTGCTCAAGGACAACTGGGAAGTGATCCGCGAAGAGGCCATGCACCTGTTCGACGAGGGTTACATCCGCGCCGCCGAAAAGAACAACGATGCCGGTTTCGGTTCGTTCTTCAAGAAGGGCTGGAAGCGTTTCTACCTCAAGTGGTACGACAAACCCCTGCCATCGGCCGAGGCACTGTGCCCGAAAACCGTGGCCTTGGTGAGCAGCATCCCCAACGTCAAGGGCGCGATGTTCGCGCTGTTGCCGGGCGGCAGCCACCTCAACCCGCACCGTGACCCGTTTGCCGGTTCCCTGCGTTATCACCTGGGCTTGTCCACGCCGAACTCCGACGCTTGCCGCATCTTTGTCGATGGTCAGGAATACGCCTGGCGTGACGGCGACGATGTGATGTTCGATGAAACGTACGTGCACTGGGTGAAGAACGAAACCGAACAGACCCGCGTGATCCTGTTCTGCGACATCGAACGCCCGCTGAGCAATCCTCTGATGACCCGCGTCAATCGCTGGGTCAGCAAGCAACTGGGTCGCGCCACCGCGCCGCAGAACCTGGATGACGAACGCGTCGGCGGCATCAACCAGGCGTATGCCTGGAGCAAGACCTTCAGCGACAAGCTCAGCGGCGTGGTCAAGCAGTGGAAGCGCAAGCATCCCAAGGCTTACCGCATTGCGCGGCCGGTGCTGGCGGTGGTGGTGCTGGTGCTGCTGTGGAAGTGGCTGTTTGGATGAAAACAGCTGCAGGTTTCAAGCTACAAGCTACAAGTTGACACCTCACTTGCAGCTTGAAGCTTGTAACTTAAAGCTCTCCTTTAGGAGCCAATCAACTGCCGCAGCACATAGTGCAAAATCCCCCCCGACTTGAAGTATTCCACTTCATTCAAGGTATCGATCCGGCACAGCACCTCGACCTTCTCGCGGCTGCCATCCTCGCGGGTAATCACCAGTGTCAGGTTCATCCGCGGCACGATCTCCGCGTCCGTGAGCCCGAGAATATCGACCTTCTCCTTGCCCGTAAGCTTGAGCGCCTTGCGGTTCTGATCCAGCTTGAACTGCAGCGGCAGCACGCCCATGCCCACCAGGTTGGAACGGTGAATCCGCTCGAAACTCTCGGCGATCACCGCCTTGACCCCCAGCAGGTTGGTGCCCTTGGCGGCCCAGTCGCGACTGGAGCCGGTGCCGTACTCCTGGCCGGCGATCACCACCAGCGGAGTGCCGGAGGCCTGGTACTTCATGGCCGCATCGTAGATCGGCATTTTCTCGCCGGTAGGGATGTACAGCGTATTGCCGCCTTCCTCGCCGCCGAGCATTTCGTTGCGGATGCGGATGTTGGCGAAGGTGCCGCGCATCATCACTTCATGGTTGCCCCGGCGTGAGCCATAGGAGTTGAAGTCACGCGGCTCCACGCCTTGCTCGCGCAGGTAGTGGCCGGCAGGGCTGTCGGCCTTGATATTGCCGGCGGGGGAGATGTGGTCGGTGGTCACCGAGTCGCCCAGCAGCGCCAGTACGTTGGCGCCCTTGACGTCTTTGATCACCGGCAGAGGCCCGGCAATGTCATCGAAGAACGGCGGGTGCTGGATGTAGGTCGAGTCTTTCTGCCACACGTAGGTCGCGGCCTGCGGTACCTCGATCGCTTGCCACTGTGCGTCGCCGGCGAACACTTCGGCGTATTCCTTGTGGAACATGCCGGTGCTGACTTGCGCTACGGCGTCAGCGATCTCCTGGCTGCTCGGCCAGATGTCCTTCAAATACACCGGATTACCCTGTTGATCGTTACCCAGCGGTTCGCTGCTGATGTCGATGCGTACGGTCCCCGCCAAGGCGTAGGCCACCACCAGCGGCGGTGAGGCCAGCCAGTTGGTTTTCACCAGTGGGTGCACGCGGCCTTCGAAGTTGCGGTTGCCGGACAGCACCGACGCCACGGCGAGGTCGGCCTTCTGGATGGCTTTTTCGATTGGTTCAGGCAGCGGCCCGGAGTTGCCGATGCAGGTGGTGCAGCCATAACCCACGAGGTCGAAGCCAAGTTTATCCAGGTACTGGGTGAGGCCCGCGGCCTTGTAGTAGTCGGTGACCACTTTGGAGCCGGGCGCCAGGGAGGTTTTCACCCAGGGTTTGCGCGTGAGGCCTTTCTCCACGGCCTTTTTCGCTACCAACCCGGCGGCCATCATCACGCTGGGGTTGGACGTGTTGGTGCAGGAGGTGATGGCGGCGATCACCACGGCGCCGTTTTTCAGGCGATAGGTCTGGCCTTCGTATTCATAGTCGGTTTCACCCACCAGGTCGGCGTTGCCCACGGCCACACCGCCGCCGCCTTCACTTTCCAGGCGGCCTTCTTCCTTGTTGGTCGGCTTGAATTGCAGGTCGAGGAAGTCGCTGAACGCCTGGCCGACGTTGGGCAGGGACACGCGGTCCTGTGGGCGTTTTGGCCCAGCGAGGCTGGCTTCGACGCTGCCCATGTCGAGGGCCAGGCTGTCGGTGAACACCGGTTCCTGGCCAGCGTTGCGCCACAGGCCCTGGGCCTTGGTGTAGGCCTCGACCAGCTTCACGGTTGCGGCCGGACGACCGGAGAGGCGCAGGTAGTCCAGTGTCACCTCATCCACCGGGAAAAAGCCGCAGGTGGCGCCGTATTCCGGGGCCATGTTGGCGATGGTCGCGCGGTCCGCCAGGGGCAGGTCGGCCAGACCGTCGCCGTAGAACTCGACGAACTTGCCCACCACGCCTTTCTTGCGCAGCATTTGGGTGACGGTCAGCACCAGGTCGGTGGCGGTAATGCCTTCCTTGAGTTTGCCGGTGAGCTTGAAGCCGATCACTTCCGGGATCAGCATCGACACCGGTTGGCCGAGCATCGCCGCTTCCGCTTCGATCCCGCCCACGCCCCAGCCGAGTACGCCGAGGCCGTTGATCATGGTGGTGTGGGAGTCGGTGCCGACCAGGGTGTCGGGGAACGCGTAGGTGCGGCCGTCCTCGTCCTTGGTCCACACGGTGCGGCCCAGGTATTCAAGGTTGACCTGATGGCAGATGCCGGTGCCCGGCGGTACCACGCTGAAGTTGTCGAAGGCACTCTGGCCCCAGCGCAGGAAGGCGTAGCGTTCGCCGTTGCGCTGCATTTCGATGTCGACGTTCTGCTCGAAGGCGTCGGCGTTGCCGAATTTGTCGACCATCACCGAGTGGTCGATCACCAAGTCCACGGGGGAGAGCGGGTTGATGCGCTGCGGGTCGCCGCCGGCCTTGGCCACGGCGGCGCGCATGGCGGCCAGGTCGACCACGGCGGGTACGCCGGTAAAGTCCTGCATCAGCACACGGGCGGGGCGGTACTGGATCTCGCGGTCGGACTGGCGCTCTTTGAGCCAGGCGGCAATCGCCTTGAGGTCGGCGCCGGTGACGGTCTTGTTGTCTTCCCAGCGCAGCAGGTTCTCCAGCAGCACCTTGAGGGACATCGGCAGCTTATCCAGGTCACCCAGGCTCTTGGCGGCCTCGGGCAGGCTGAAATAGTGGTAGGTCTTGTCGTCGATTTCTAAAGTTTTAAGGGTTCTCAGGCTATCAAGGGATGACATTACATGACTCCTTATGGTCCGCACGGCTACGGACCTGACGGGACGAACAGAGCGTTCAAACTAGCGCTGTTTTCAGTAGCTGGCTAATTACTGGACTCTATGGACAGAACCAAGGTTCCGAACTCGGCTATCATGCGCGCGTTTTCATGACAGGCATTGCGATAGCGCAACGTCAGTTGAGTCACCAGGAGAGTCGATGAACACCCTTTTTATGCACTGCCGCCCGGGGTTTGAGGGCGAAGTCTGTTCCGAGATCGCGGAACACGCCGCGCGCCTGAACGTTTCCGGCTACGCCAAGGCCAAGACGGGCAGCGCCTGCGCCGAATTTGTCTGCACCGAAGAAGACGGCGCTCAGCGCCTGATGCACGGCCAGCGCTTTGCCGAGCTGATCTTCCCGCGGCAGTGGGCGCGCGGGGTGTTTATCGACCTGCCGGAAACCGATCGTATCAGCGTGATCCTCGCTCACCTGCGTGAGTTCCCGGTGTGCGGCAGCCTGTGGCTGGAGATGGTCGACACCAATGACGGCAAGGAACTCTCGAACTTCTGCAAGAAATTCGAAGTGCACCTGCGCAAAGCCTTGTTGAACGCCGGCAAGCTGGTGGACGACCCGAGCAAGCCGCGCCTGCTGTTGACCTTCAAAAGCGGCCGCGAAGTGTTCATGGGCCTGGCCGAGTCGAATAACTCGGCGATGTGGCCGATGGGCATCCCACGCCTGAAATTCCCTCGGGACGCGCCCAGCCGCTCGACCCTGAAGCTGGAAGAGGCCTGGCACCACTTTATCCCCCGCGATCAGTGGGATGAGCGCCTGCATGGCGACATGACCGGCGTCGATCTGGGCGCGGCCCCTGGTGGCTGGACCTGGCAGTTGGTCAACCGTGGCATGCTGGTGACCGCCATCGACAACGGCCCCATGGCCGAAAGCCTGATGGACACCGGCCTGGTGCAGCACCTGATGGCCGACGGCTTTACCTTCGTGCCCAAGCAGCCGGTGGACTGGATGGTGTGCGACATCGTCGAAAAGCCGGCGCGCAACGCGGCGCTGCTGGAAACCTGGATCGGCGAAGGGTACTGCCGCGAGGCGGTGGTGAACCTGAAGCTGCCGATGAAACAGCGTTACGCCGAGGTCAAGCGCCTGCTGGAACGTATCGAAGACGGTTTCAAGGCGCGCGGCATTCGGGTGGAGATCGGCTGCAAGCAGCTGTATCACGACCGTGAAGAAGTGACCTGCCACCTGCGTCGGCTGGTGGATGTGAAGAAAACCAAGGCCCGCTAAACTGGGCGCCGGTTTCAGGAGTAGACAATGAGCGATATTTTCGACACCGCCGTTGACGGCACCCTCGACGCAACGGGCCTCAACTGCCCTGAGCCGGTGATGATGCTGCACCAGCACATCCGCGACCTGCCGCCCGGCGGCTTGCTCAAGGTGATCGCGACCGACCCGTCAACGCGCCGCGATATTCCCAAGTTCTGCGTGTTCCTTGACCATGAACTGGTGGATCAGCAGGAGCAGGCCGGTACGTACTTGTACTGGATCCGCAAAAAGGCCGATTAACCCCGCGCCTTCTCCAGGCGAATGCGCCGGCGTGCACTGCGCGCCAGGCGCACCAGCAGCATCCCCGCCGCACAGCTCAACCCCACGATCAGCCCTTGCCACAAACCGCTCGGGCCGCTGGGTTCGCCCAGCCAGTGGGTCAGCCCCAGGGCGTAACCCACCGGCAGCCCCACGCCCCAATAGGCAAACAGGGTCAGCACCATGGTCACGCGGGTGTCCTGGTAGCCACGCAGGGCGCCGGCGGCGGTGACCTGGATCGAGTCACTGAACTGGAACAGCGCTGAAAACACGATCAGCGTCGATGCCAGGTGGATGACGATGGGGTCCGGGGTGTAGATCGCCGCAATCTGCTCGCGAAACACCAGCATCAGGCTGCAGGACAGGCAGGCGTACGCCAGCGCCGTGCCCATGCCGACCCCGGCGGCGAAGCGTGCTTCACGCGCCTCGCCACGCCCCAGGGCCTGGCCGACGCGCACGGTGACGGCCATGCTCAGGGAGTAGGGAATCATGAACACCAGTGAGCTGACGTTCAGCGCGATCTGGTGCCCCGACACAACGGTGGCGCCCAGGCTGCCGAGCAGCAGGGCGATGACGGCAAAGATGCTCGATTCGGCAAAGATCGCGATGCCGATCGGTAGGCCAATCCCCAAGACGCGCTTGATCACCGACCACTGTGGCCAGTCGAAGCGCTTGAACAGTTCACTGCTTTGGTAGGCCGCCCCCCAGCGGGTCCAGGCGGCCATGCCGAGCATCATCACCCACATCGCAATCGCCGTGGCCCAGCCGCAGCCCACGCCGCCCATGGCCGGTAAGCCCAGGTGGCCGTAGATGAAGATGTAGTTCAGCGGGACATTCAGCGCCAGCCCGCACAGGCCCATGGCCATGCTGGGCAGGGTGCGGCCCAGGCCGTCGCTGAAACAGCGCAGCACGTAATACAGGGCAACGGCCGGCATCCCTGCGGCGATGCCATGCAGGTAGCCCATGGTGGGGGCGATAAGCTCGGGTTCAACCTTCATCGCATGCAGGATCGGCTCGGCGCAGAGCAGCAGCAGCGAGCCGATGATGCCGACCACCACGGCCAGCCACAGTGACTGACGCACCAACGGCCCGATTTCGCCGTAGTGGCCCGCACCGTAGCGTTGGGCGACTTTCGGCGTGGTGGCCAGCAACGTACCGGTCATCAGCAGGTACACCGGAATCCAGATCGAGTTGCCCAGGCCCACCGCCGCCAGGTCCTGGGGACTGACGCGGCCGGCCATCACCGCATCGACAAAACTCATGAAGGTGGTTGCCAGTTGGCCGATCATGATCGGCAGCGCGAGTGTCATCAGGCCGCCCACTTCCCGGCTGATGCGGGCGGGGCGGGTAAGGGGGGCAGTGGCAGTGTTCACGTACGGGTGTCCAGTAGAGAAGGGCGCAAGGCCGGCGGATTCTACGCCTTGACGCAACAGTCAGGAAAAAACCTGTGTTAGCGATTTGTAAGCGACCTGCCAGGCTATCGCCCCTCCCACATTGGTGACCGCATCCCTGTACACTGCTGATCCGCCAAAGGAGCCTGCCATGCTGATTGTTGCCGACGAAAATATCCCGCTGCTCGATGAGTTCTTCCAAGGATTTGGCGAGATTCGCCGAGTGTCCGGCCGTTCCATCGACCGCGCGACGGTTGAACAGGCCGATGTACTGCTGGTGCGCTCGGTGACCAACGTCAACCGCGCCCTGCTGGACGGCACGAAGGTGCGTTTTGTCGGCACCTGCACCATCGGCACCGACCACCTCGACCTCGAGTACTTCAAGCAGGCCGGTATCCAGTGGTCCAGCGCTCCCGGCTGCAATGCCCGTGGCGTGGTGGACTATGTGCTGGGCAGCCTGCAAACCCTGGCCGAGATCGAAGGCGCCGACCTCAATCAGCGCACCTATGGCGTGGTCGGCGCCGGTGAAGTGGGCGGGCGACTGATCGAAGTGCTCAAGGGCCTGGGCTGGAAGGTGCTGGTGTGCGACCCGCCGCGACAGATCGCCGAAGACGGCGATTACGTCAGCCTCGAGCAGATCATCGAGCAATGCGATGTGATCAGCCTGCACACGCCGTTGACCAAATCCGGCAATGGTTCCACCTGGCATCTGTTTGATCGCGACCGCCTCAGCCGCCTCAATCCCGGTACCTGGCTGATCAATGCCAGCCGTGGCCCGGTGGTCGACAACGCCGCCCTGCGCGACGTGCTGCTTGCGCGCGAAGACCTGCAAGCGGTGCTGGACGTGTGGGAAGGCGAGCCCGAGGTGGACGTCGACCTGGCCGACCTGTGTGTGTTGGCCACCCCGCATATCGCCGGCTACAGCCTTGACGGCAAGCAGCGCGGTACGGCGCAGATCTATCAGGCGTTCTGCGCGCACCTGGGCCAGGAACAGAGCATTCAGCTGAGTGACTTGTTGCCGCAACCGTGGCTGGCCGAGGTGCACTTGAACGCCTCGACCGACCCGGCCTGGGCGCTGGCGACGTTGTGCCGCAGCGTGTACGACCCGCGCCGTGATGATGCGGATTTCCGCCGCAGCCTGGTGGGCAGCGTCGAAGAACAACGCAAGGCGTTCGACCTGCTGCGCAAGCATTATCCGGAGCGTCGTGAAATCGATGGCTTGAAGGTGCGCATTGTGAACGGGGAGTCGGCGGTGTTGGCGAGCATCGTGTCCGCATTGGGCGCGGCAACCGTTTAAACACCGAATAAAAAACCCGGCCACCTGGGCCGGGTTTGAAAGAGCGTGGGCCCTTCAGCCTTGCTGGGCAGGCTTGACCAGTCGCTGTTCCAGCTCGCGGCACGCTTGCTGGATCATCTCTTCGGTAATCTGCACTTCGCGGCCCTGTGCGTCGATCACGGAGCAAGGCAAGTGCTGCGGTTGGCGGATTACTTCAATCTTGGCATCGCTGCTATTTTGCAAGGTCATGGCCTGTCTCCTCATCAGGTTGTGTACCTACTGTATAACCCCCGAGTGACCGCGCTGTTACAACTCCTTACGAGATCACCGGTTCGAACGTCCAGTCCACCAGAAACCGTTACGGATTTCCAGCCGGGCGTTAGACCGATAGCCTCTAGGGGTCAGCATCGGTGGGCATAATTAACCTGACTCATTGTTATTCGCCCAAGTTCCCCCCATGTAAGCAGGGTCAGGTACCAACCCTTTCCGATCAGGTGATGCCCCTCATGTTCTCAGTCCGTCAACGCCGCGCGATTCGCCTGGCCAGTCGCTTTATCGCGCCCTATCGCTGGCAGGCACTGGGTGCTTTGGTGGCGCTGATCGTCACCGCCGGCATCACCTTGTCGATGGGCCAGGGCATTCGCCTGCTGGTGGACCAGGGCTTCATGACCCAGTCGCCGCACCTGCTCAACCAGTCCATCGGCCTGTTCATGGTGTTGGTGCTGGGCTTGGCCGTGGGCACGTTTGCGCGGTTTTACCTGGTGTCGTGGATCGGTGAACGGGTGGTGGCGGACATTCGCCGGCAGGTTTTCAACCACCTGATCTACCTGCACCCGGGTTTCTACGAGAACAATCGCAGTTCGGAAATCCAATCACGGCTGACCACCGACACCACCTTGCTGCAATCGGTGATCGGCTCGTCGCTGTCGCTGTTCCTGCGCAATGCCTTGATGGTGATCGGCGGCATCGTGCTGTTATTCATCACCAACCCCAAGCTCACCAGCATCGTGGTGGTGGCGCTGCCGCTGGTGTTGGCGCCGATCCTGATCTTCGGCCGCCGCGTACGCAGTTTGTCGCGCCAGAGCCAGGACCGTATTGCCGATGTAGGCAGCTACGTGTCCGAGACCCTCGGCCAGATCAAGACCGTGCAAGCCTATAACCACCAGGTGCAGGACGAGCAGCGCTTTGCCGTAACCGTTGAAGAGGCCTTCACCACTGCACGCAAACGCATCGCCCAGCGTGCCTGGTTGATCACCCTGGTGATCATGCTGGTGCTGGGGGCTGTGGGCGTGATGCTCTGGGTCGGAGGCATGGACGTGATCAGCGGGCGCATTTCCGGCGGCGAGTTGGCCGCGTTTGTGTTCTACAGCCTGATCGTCGGCAGCGCCGTCGGTACCCTGAGCGAAGTCCTCGGTGAACTGCAACGTGCCGCCGGTGCCGCGGAGCGCATTGGTGAACTGTTGCAGTCGAGCAACGATATTCAGGCGCCGGCCACGGGCAGCGTGCAGTTGCCGGCGCGCGTCAGCGGTCGCATGGAGCTGCAGAACCTGCGCTTTTCCTACCCTTCACGGCCGGACAGCTATGCCATCGACGGCTTGAGCCTGACCATCAACGCCGGCGAAACCCTGGCGCTGGTGGGCCCGTCCGGCGCGGGCAAGTCGACGATTTTCGACCTGTTGCTGCGCTTCTACGACCCCCAGCAAGGCCGCATCCTGCTTGAAGGCCAGGCGTTGACCGATCTTGATCCGCTGGACCTGCGTCGCCACTTCGCCCTGGTGTCCCAGAGCCCGGCGCTGTTTTTCGGCAGCGTCGAGGAGAACATCCGTTACGGCAACCCAACGGCCACTCGCGAGCAAGTCGAAGCCGCCGCCCGCATCGCCCACGCCCACGATTTCATCCTGCAAATGCCCGACGGCTACCAGACCCACCTCGGCGACGGCGGCATGGGCCTCTCCGGCGGCCAACGCCAACGCCTGGCGATTGCCCGTGCGTTGCTGGTAGACGCGCCGATCCTGCTGTTGGACGAGGCTACCAGCGCCCTGGATGCCCAGAGTGAACACCTGATCCAGCAAGCGTTGCCGCAGTTGATGCAAGGGCGCACCACGCTCGTCATCGCCCACCGTTTGGCGACCGTAAAGCATGCGGACCGGATTGCGGTAATGGACCAGGGCAAGCTGGTGGCGGTGGGCACGCACCAGCAGTTGATTGCGAGCAACCCGCTGTATGCGCGGTTGGCGGCGTTGCAGTTCAGCGACGCCGCAGAGGTTGCAAAAAACCAGGCCTAGCACGATCTATGTGGCGAGCGGGCTTGTTGTGGCGAGCGGGCTTGCCCCGCGTTGGGCTGCGTAGCAGCCCCCCAAAAACTATCAGTTGCACCGCAACGACTGGCTCAGGAACGCTTCGCACTCCAACGCGGGGCAAGCCCGCTCGCCACAGGGATGTGGTGCGTCATTGGTCGTCAAAATACCGCTCATGCCAATCCACTAGTGGCTGTGGCGAGTTGAGCTTCTGCCCGTAGATCACCGAATAAGACAGCACGTTCTGCACATACTGGCGGGTTTCGTCGAACGGGATGCTTTCCACCCACACGTCGAAGCTCAGGTGGTCGGCGCCGCGCAGCCATTGGCGCACGCGGCCGGGGCCGGCGTTGTAGGCGGCGGAGGCGAGAACGCGGTTGCCATTGAACTGGCTGTGCACCTGGCTCAGGTAAGCGGCGCCGAGCTGGATGTTTTTGTCCGGGTCCAGCACCTGGGCCGGTGAGGCCAGGGGGATGCTGAACTTGCGTGCGGTGTCCTTGGCGGTGCCGGGCATCAGTTGCATCAGGCCGCTGGCGCCGACGCCGGAGCGGGCGTCGTCCATGAAGGCACTTTCCTGGCGGGTGATTGCGAATACCCAGCTGGAATGCAGGCCACGCACCTTGGCTTCGCGCACCAGGGTGTCGCGGTGGGCCATCGGGAAACGGATGTCCAGGTCATCCCAGTACTGCGCCTGGCTTATGGTGCGGATCGCCGGGAAGTACCATTTCATGTCGTAGGCCAGCTTGGCCTGGGCGACCATTTCGTCACGGTTGAAGTGACGGCTGACGTGGTACCACTCGCGGCGACCATCCACCACTTGGCCACGCGCATAAAACTCAAGGGCACGCCGCACGCCGGGGGTGTTACGCACCTTGTTGACCAGCGCCTGGCTCATTACCAGCGGCTTGTTGTTCAACTGGTACGGCGCTTTGGAGCGATCTGCGGCGAGGAAACCGTAGAAATCACGCTCTCGTGACAGGTTTTTGTACAGTACCAGGGCTTGCGGGTTTTTCGGCTCGGCCAGTTCCAGGCTGCGGGCCTGCCAGTAGCGCCAGCGGTTGGTGGTGGCCAAATCCTGCGGGAGTTTTCGCGTCAGTTGGTAGGCATCTTCCCAGCGGGCCAGGCGCAACAGCAGGCGCAGGCGCCATTCGGACACAGTGTTGTCGCGCAACTCGGGGTCGTATTTGGTCATCACCTCAAGTGCGCGCGGGTCGAAGCGCTTGGCCAGGGTCAGGCCGATTTCACGGGCGATTGCCACTTTTTCGTCACGGGAGAAGTGCATGCTGCTGGCATAACCGTCGAGCAGGGCCATGGCTTTGTCCGGATCCTGGCGTGCCAGACGGCGCAGGCCCAGGCCGACGGCGTCAGACATCGCCTCGGTGGCCGGCAGGAAGCGCGACGGGTCGCTGAGCATGTCGGGCTTTTGCGCCACGTCCACCATCAAACGACCCTGGGCACTCAACGTCGGCAGGGTTTTTACCAGGCTGTTGGCCAGCGCGTAGTTGCGTGCTTCGGCGGCGAGTTTGGTGCGGTCCCAGATTTTTTGTTCGGTGAGTTGGCCGTCGGCCGCCCATTGGCCGAAGGTGGCATCACAGGCGGTCGGCTGGGATTTGCCGGTCATCCAGAGTTTTTCGGCGGTCTTGTAGCCTTCAGCTTTCAAGTTGTGGGTCAGCTGGAACTGGCCATGCAGGCAGTCCAGCTCGACGAAATTGAGCTTGGGGTCGTAGTACTTTTCAAAGGTCTGCCAGTCGCCACGGTCGGCCAACCAGCGTAACCAACGCAGTTTCATCCAGTTGGCCTGGGGCAGGTCGCCGTTTTTGGCGAGGAATTGTTCGATTTCCTCGTTGCTGGCGGTCTTCAACCGGGCGGTCAGTTCGTCGTAGGCCAGGTAGGGCGTCAGCGGGTAGTCGGCCAGGGCCTGGCTGTATTGCATGTAGGGGCCTGTATCGCCCTTGGCCAGGGCGCGTTTGGCTTCATCGTAATATTGACGTTGGGTGGTGAGGTCCACGGCCTGGGCGGATTGAGCGGCGGTGGCAGAAAGAAGCAGACAAGATAAAAAGTTGAAAAGGCGACTGCGCATGAGACGTCCGTGCAGAGAAATCACGACTAGCACCGGCACCGCCGACACTGATTGCCCCTAGCTTAGCCTTTTGCCAGCGGCCGGCGAAAGCTTTGCCAGTGGGTTCGTTCAAGTTCGCCGGAAATGTCCTACAGAACGTGTCGGCAGCGAAAATGCTGGCCGCATCCCACCCTCAAGTCAGGTAGAATGCGCGCCCAGTTTTTGGAGAAGCGTATGACCCTGCTCAAATTCAGCGATGTGTCCCTTGCTTTCGGCGCTATGCCGTTGTTGGACAAGGTGTCCTGGCAGATCGCCCGTGGTGAGCGGGTGTGCATCATCGGCCGCAACGGCACCGGCAAGTCCAGCATGATGAAGCTGGTAAAAGGCGACCAGAAGCCCGATGACGGCTCTGTATGGCGCGCCCCAGGCCTCAAGATTGGCGAATTGCCGCAAGAATTGCCGGTTGCCGACGGACGGACCGTGTTCGACGTGGTTGCCGAAGGCCTGGACGGTGTCGGTGAGTTGCTTGCGCAATACCATCACCTGGCGCAGAACTGCGTCACCGAAGAGGACCTGGACAAGCTGATGCACGTCCAGCAAGACCTCGAAGCCCGTGACGGCTGGCGCCTGCAGCAATTGGTCGACAGCACCCTGAGCCGCCTGCAACTGCCGGCCGACAAGACTCTCGCCGAGTTGTCCGGCGGCTGGCGTCGTCGTGTGCTGCTGGCCCAGGCCCTGGTGTCCGAGCCCGACCTGCTGCTGCTCGACGAGCCGACCAACCACCTGGACATCGGCGCCATCGCCTGGCTGGAAGAAGCCCTCAAGGATTTCCAGGGCTCCGTGCTGTTCATCACGCACGACCGTTCCTTCCTGCAAAACCTGGCGACGCGCATCCTCGAACTGGACCGTGGCGGCCTGATCGACTGGAACGGCGATTACGCCAGCTTCCTGGTCCACAAGGAAGCCGCGCTGTCCGCCGAAGAAACCGCCAATGCCCTGTTCGACAAGAAACTGGCCCAGGAAGAAGTCTGGATCCGCCAGGGCATCAAGGCGCGCCGCACCCGTAACGAAGGCCGCGTGCGTGCCCTCAAAGCCCTGCGTGTTGAGCGCAGCGAACGTCGCGAGCGTACCGGCAAGGCCAATATCCAGCTGGATACCGCCGATAAGTCGGGCAAGCAGGTCATGGTGCTCGAGAACGTCAGCTTCCATCACCCGGATGGCCCGTTCCTGATCAAGGACTTCTCGATGGTCCTGCAGCGCGGCGACCGTATCGGCCTGTTGGGCGCCAACGGTACCGGCAAGACCACCTTGCTGAAGCTGATGCTCAATGGTCTGAAACCGACCAGCGGCACCGTGGAAGAGGGCACACGCATCGACGTGGCCTACTTCGACCAGTTGCGCCATCAGTTGGACCTGGAAAAAACCGTGATCGACAACGTCGCCGAAGGCCGCGACTTCATCGACATCGACGGCCAGAGCCGCCACGTACTCAGCTACCTGGGCGACTTCCTGTTCAGCCCGCAGCGTGCACGTACGCCAGTGAAAGCCTTGTCCGGTGGTGAGCGTGCGCGCCTGCTGCTGGCCAAGCTGTTCAGCAAGCCGGCCAACCTGCTGGTGCTCGACGAACCGACCAACGACCTCGACGTGGAAACCCTCGAGCTGCTGGAAGAGGTCCTGCTGACCTTCAACGGCACCGTGCTGATGGTCAGCCACGACCGGGCATTCCTCGACAACGTGGTCACCAGCACCCTGGTCTTCGAAGGTGAAGGCAAGGTGCGTGAGTACGTCGGTGGTTACCAGGACTGGCTGCGCCAGGGCGGCTCGCCGCGCCTGTTGGGCGTGACCGAGAGCAAGTCCGGCAAGGCCGACCTGGCCTCCGCTGTGGTGGCTCCGGTGGAAGTTGCCGCACCTGCCCAGGACGCTGCACCGGCGGCCAAGAAAAAACTCAGCTACAAGCTGCAGCGTGAGTTGGAAGCCTTGCCGGGGGACATCGACGCCAAGGAACAGCAGATCGCAGCGGTAGAAGCGGAAATGGCTGACGCGGGTTTCTACCTGCGTCCCGCGGCGGAAACCGCCAAGGTCATCGCTTCCCTGGAGACGTTGAACCAGGAACTGGAAGTGCTGGTGGAGCGTTGGGCTGAGTTGGATGCCTGAGTGACCTTAGGTCAGTAAAAAGCGGTTCAAATGTGGGAGGGGGCTTGCCCCCGATAGCGGTGTCTCAGCCAGTGATGTTTCAACTGACAGACTGCTATCGGGGGCAAGCCCCCTCCCACATTGGATTTCCATCGGTCTTACGAACTTTTTACCAGCTTCACCGCCAACACATCGCACGGCGCACCGTGCAGCACATCATTGGCGGTGGAGCCCAGCAGCAGCGCCAAACCGTGACGGCCATGGCTGCCGACCACGATCAGGTCGCAATGCTGTTCCTTGGCCAGGTGATGAATTTCCTGGCGAGGCTGGCCGTAGGTGAGGTGGGAGTTTTCCTTGGTCACTTCGGGGTACTTGAGGATCAGGCGGTCAAGGCGCTCCTTGGCCTGGTCGAACTGTTGTTGCTGCAATTGGGAAAGGTCCATGGGCACGTCGCCGCCAAAGGCCATGGCCATGGGTTCGACGATATGCACCAGGGACAGTTTGGCGTTGCTGGCGACGGCGAACGCTCGGGCGCGCTTGATCACTGGATCGCACTCTTCGGTCAGGTCTACGGCGACCAGAATATGTTCGTAGGACATGGGGCGTTCCTCCAGGGGACTGCAATAGATTCAGTATGGCTGCTTTCAAGCGGATAGGGTTACGTCAGGTCAAATCCGCTCATCAGAAAAATCGGGGGTACTCATATGACGGTCTGGATAGTGGTGTCAATCCTTGTTGTGGTGCTGAGCCCCCTGGCATGGCTGCGCCCATCGCGCCATCAGAGCGGGCGCATGGCCCTGCGCATGGAGGCACGCCGCATCGGCCTGGCCATGCAATTGGCCCCCCAGGAGTGGCCGCACTGGCTCAAGCACGAGCCGCCGAGCCCGTGTGCGCAGTACTGCCGGCCACGGCGCGGCAGCACGCCGGCCATTTGGAGTTACTGGCAGTTGGAGCCGGGCGTGTGGGTCAACCAGTGGCGCGAGGTGTGTGAGGACGAGAAGTTGTTGCCGCATTTTGCAACGCTGCCGGCCAACGTCTACAAGGTCGAGGCCGACAAGCAAATGATCGCCCTTTACTGGGGCGAGAAGGGCGAGGCGAGCGACCTGCTGGCCATTGATAAATTGCTCAAGGCCCTGGCCTGACTCTTCAGTGTTAAACGCCAGGCAATAAAAAGCCCGAAAGCATCATCGGGCTGGAGTTGGCCAGGCAGGCCGGTAAATCTGTGTTTCCCGCGTCGGATGTTCATCCAGGCGCGTTACGGTTGTCGCTAGCCTAGCCGCATATCCCGTCCTGTACAGCGTTTTCCCTTATCTTTTTCATTATTGATTTCATGAATAGTTGAATATTGACGAATCGCGGGCTTGGGGCCGGGGTTCTGAAATGACTGGAAAGTCGCGTTTTTCCTAGCCTTTCGAGCGATTGACAATTGCTCGGAATTGGATGAAGGTGGCGTACCCAAATCAAACGGGCGTATGAATTGAGCGTTTGTCTGTCAGACCGCTCATACAGAACCCGACTATCGCATTGGCGGGTGTGCCTGGCGGATTGGCCTGAGCATTGACGAAATTATCAATGTCCAACCATAGGCCAGCGTCCAATGTGTACTGTTCAGCTTCCATATCGTGGAGATCAGTTGATGATTTACGAAGGTAAAGCCATCACGGTTAAGGCTCTTGAAAGTGGCATCGTCGAACTGAAGTTCGACCTCAAGGGTGAGTCCGTCAACAAGTTCAACCGTCTAACCCTGAACGAACTGCGTCAGGCCGTAGACACCATCAAGGCTGATGCATCGATTAAAGGCGTGATCGTCTCCAGCGGCAAGGACGTGTTCATCGTCGGCGCTGACATCACCGAATTCGTCGACAACTTCAAGCTGCCCGATGCCGAGCTGGTGGCTGGCAACCTCGAAGCCAACAAGATTTTCAGCGATTTCGAAGACCTCAACGTGCCGACCGTTGCCGCGATCAATGGCATCGCCCTGGGCGGCGGCCTGGAAATGTGCCTGGCGGCGGACTTCCGCGTCATGGCGGCCACTGCCAAAATCGGCCTGCCTGAAGTCAAGTTGGGCATCTACCCAGGCTTCGGCGGTACCGTGCGCCTGCCGCGCATCATCGGTGCCGACAACGCCATCGAGTGGATTGCCGCTGGTAAGGAAAACCGCGCTGAAGACGCACTGAAAGTCGGTGCCGTCGACGCGGTTGTGGCGCCGGACAAACTGGCCGAAGCCGCGCTGAACCTGATCAAGGGCGCCATCAGCGGCGAATTTGACTACAAGGCCAAGCGTCAGCCGAAGCTGGAAAAACTCAAGCTCAACGCCATCGAACAAATGATGTCGTTCGAAACCGCCAAAGGTTTCGTGGCTGGCCAGGCCGGCCCGAACTACCCGGCGCCGGTTGAAGCGATCAAGACCATCCAGAAGGCTGCGAACTTCGGTCGCGACAAAGCCCTGGAAGTGGAAGCTGCAGGCTTCGTCAAACTGGCGAAAACCTCGGCTGCCCAGAGCCTGATCGGCCTGTTCCTGAACGATCAGGAGCTGAAGAAAAAGGCCAAGGCCTACGACGAAATCGCCAAGGACGTGAAACAGGCTGCCGTACTCGGTGCCGGTATCATGGGCGGCGGTATCGCCTATCAGTCGGCGTCCAAAGGCACGCCGATCCTGATGAAAGACATCAACGAGCACGGGATCGAGCAGGGCCTGGCCGAAGCCGCCAAGCTGCTGGTTGGCCGCGTCGATAAAGGTCGCATGACGGCTGCGAAGATGGCCGAGGTGCTTAACGGCATTCGTCCTACGTTGTCCTACGGCGATTTCGGCCATGTCGACCTGGTGGTCGAAGCGGTTGTCGAAAATCCGAAGGTCAAGCAGGCGGTACTGGCTGAAGTTGAAGGCCACGTCAAAGACGACACCATCCTGGCGTCCAACACCTCGACCATTTCCATTTCGCTGCTGGCCAAGGCCCTCAAGCGTCCGGAAAACTTCGTCGGCATGCACTTCTTCAACCCGGTGCACATGATGCCACTGGTGGAAGTGATCCGTGGCGAGAAGTCCAGCGAGCTGGCGATTGCCACCACCGTTGCCTACGCCAAGAAAATGGGCAAGAACCCGATCGTGGTCAATGACTGCCCGGGCTTCCTGGTCAACCGCGTGCTGTTCCCGTACTTCGGCGGTTTCGCCAAGCTGGTGAGTGCCGGTGTGGACTTCGTGCGCATCGACAAGGTCATGGAGAAGTTCGGCTGGCCAATGGGCCCGGCGTACCTGATGGACGTGGTTGGCATCGACACCGGCCACCACGGTCGTGACGTGATGGCTGAAGGCTTCCCGGACCGCATGAAAGACGACCGCCGCTCGGCGATCGACGCGCTCTACGAGGCCAAGCGCCTGGGCCAGAAGAACGGCAAGGGCTTCTACGCCTACGAGGCGGACAAGAAGGGCAAGCAGAAGAAAGTGGCCGACCCATCGGTGCACGAAGTACTCGCGCCGGTCATCTACGAGCAGCGTGAGGTGTCCGACGAGGACATCATCAACTGGATGATGATCGCCCTGTGCCTGGAAACCGTGCGTTGCCTGGAAGACGGCATCGTTGAAACCGCCGCCGAAGCCGATATGGGCCTGGTGTACGGTATTGGCTTCCCTCCATTCCGTGGTGGTGCGCTGCGTTACATCGACTCGATCGGTGTGGCCGAGTTCGTTGCCCTGGCTGATCAATACGCTGATCTGGGCCCGCTGTACCACCCGACCGCGAAGCTGCGTGAAATGGCCAAGAACGGCCAGCGCTTCTTCGGTTAAGTGCCCAGACGACTAGAGCGAGAATATTTATGAGCTTGAATCCAAGAGACGTCGTGATTGTCGACTTCGGTCGTACTCCGATGGGCCGCTCCAAGGGCGGCATGCACCGCAACACCCGCGCTGAAGACATGTCGGCGCACCTGATCAGCAAGCTGCTGGAACGCAACGTCAAGGTCGACCCTAACGAAGTCGAAGACGTGATCTGGGGCTGCGTCAACCAGACCCTGGAGCAGGGCTGGAACATCGCGCGCATGGCGTCGTTGATGACGCAGATCCCGCACACGGCAGCCGGCCAGACCGTCAGCCGCCTGTGTGGCTCGTCCATGAGTGCGCTGCACACCGCCGCCCAGGCAATCATGACCGGTAACGGTGATGTGTTCGTGGTCGGTGGCGTGGAGCACATGGGCCACGTCAGCATGATGCACGGGGTCGATCCTAACCCGCACATGTCGCTGTACGCGGCAAAAGCCTCGGGCATGATGGGCCTGACCGCGGAAATGCTCGGCAAGATGCACGGCATTACCCGTGAAGCCCAGGATGCGTTCGGCGTGCGTTCCCACCAGCTCGCCCACAAGGCGACCGTGGAAGGCAAGTTCAAGGATGAAATCATCCCGATGAACGGCTACGACGAGAACGGTTTCCTGAAACTGTTCGACTACGATGAAACCATTCGTCCGGATACCACCCTGGAAAGCCTGGCGGCCCTCAAGCCTGCCTTCAATCCGAAGGGCGGCACCGTGACGGCGGGTACTTCGTCGCAAATCACCGACGGCGCCTCGTGCATGATCGTGATGTCGGCGCAGCGTGCCCAGGACCTGGGTATCCAGCCGCTGGCGGTGATTCGTTCGATGGCTGTGGCGGGTGTGGACCCGGCAATCATGGGCTATGGTCCAGTACCGGCGACACAAAAAGCCTTGAAGCGCGCAGGCCTGACCATCTCCGATATCGACTTCTTCGAGCTCAACGAAGCGTTCGCTGCACAGGCCCTGCCGGTGCTGAAAGATTTGAAAGTACTCGACAAGATGAACGAGAAGGTTAACCTGCACGGCGGTGCGATTGCCCTGGGCCACCCATTCGGTTGCTCCGGTGCGCGTATTTCCGGCACTTTGCTTAACGTGATGAAGCAAAATGGCGGTAACCTTGGGGTTGCAACCATGTGCATTGGTCTCGGCCAAGGCATATCCACCGTCTTCGAACGCGTCTAAGCGTTGAGTTGACGGAAGCCGGGGCCCAGTGCCCCGGTTTTTGTTTTTTGGAATTTTTAATATTTTTTTTCAACAAATTTTGTAAGGGGGCCAGAGCATGAAAGTCGAACCAGGGCTCTACCAACATTATAAAGGTCCGCAGTACCGCGTTTTCAGCGTGGCACGGCATTCCGAGACCGAAGAAGAAGTGGTGTTCTACCAAGCACTGTATGGCGATTACGGCTTTTGGGTGCGTCCCTTGAGCATGTTCCTGGAGACCGTCGAAGTTGACGGCGAGCAGGTCCCGCGCTTTGCTTTGGTCCAGGCCGAACCCAGTCTTTTTTCAGGGCAATAACGGCAGGCCGCGCAGAATGCTGCGCTTGACCTCACCTTGTTGCCACTATATATAGCGTTGCCGCGTCAGGCGCCAACTGCCTTTCACTTCTCGAATTCAGGAATTTTCCGATCCATGGGCAAATCGCTGGTCATTGTGGAATCCCCGGCTAAGGCCAAGACCATCAACAAGTACTTGGGCAACGAGTACGTGGTGAAGTCGAGTATCGGCCATATCCGAGACCTGCCCACCAGCGGTTCGGCTAGCGCCAGCAAGGAGCCTGCCGCCAAGCGCGGCAAGGCGGCTGCGGGCGAAGGCCCGGTGCTCACGCCTAAAGAGAAAGCGCGCAAGCAGCTGGTCTCGCGCATGGGTGTGGACCCGGATCATGGCTGGAAGGCCAAGTACGAAATCCTTCCGGGCAAGGAAAAGGTCATCGAAGAGCTGCGCCGGCTCGCCAAAGATGCCGACACCATCTATCTCGCAACGGACTTGGACCGCGAAGGGGAAGCCATTGCCTGGCACCTGCGGGAAGCCATCGGCGGTGATGACAGCCGCTACAAGCGCGTGGTGTTCAACGAAATCACCAAGAAAGCCATCCAGGAAGCCTTCTCCAAGCCGGGTGAGCTGGACATCGACCGCGTCAACGCCCAGCAGGCCCGTCGTTTCCTCGACCGTGTCGTGGGTTACATGGTCTCGCCGCTGCTGTGGGCCAAGATCGCCCGTGGCCTGTCCGCCGGTCGTGTGCAATCGGTAGCGGTCAAGCTGGTGGTGGAGCGTGAGCGTGAGATCCGTGCGTTCAACCCCGAAGAATACTGGGAAGTCCACGCCGACCTGGGCACCGCCAAGGGCGCCAACGTGCGCTTCGAAGTGGCCCGTGAGAAAGGCGAGGCGTTCAAGCCGCTGAACGAAGCCCAGGCCATGGCCGCGCTGGAGAAGCTCAAAGCCTCCAGCTACAGCATCGTCAAGCGTGAAGACAAACCGACCAGCAGCAAGCCGTCGGCGCCGTTCATCACCTCGACCCTGCAACAGGCCGCGAGCAACCGCCTGGGCTTCGGGGTGAAGAAAACCATGATGATGGCCCAGCGTCTGTACGAAGCCGGCTACATCACTTATATGCGTACCGACTCCACCAACCTGTCGCAAGACGCGGTGGCCATGGCGCGTACCTATATTGAAAGCGAATTCGGCAAGAAGTACCTGCCGGAGAAGCCGAACGTCTACAGCAGCAAAGAAGGCGCCCAGGAGGCTCACGAAGCGATTCGTCCTTCCGATGCCAACACCGAGCCAAGCAAGCTGAGTGGCATGGAACGCGACGCTGAGCGCCTCTACGAGCTGATCTGGCGCCAGTTCCTGGCTTGCCAGATGCTGCCGGCGCAATACCTGTCCACCACCGTCAGTGTGGGCGCTGGGGACTTCGAGCTGCGGGCCAAGGGCCGTATCCTCAAGTTCGACGGCTACACCCGCGTAATGCCGCAGATCGCCAAGCCCGGTGACGACGATGTGCTGCCGGACATGGCCCAGGGCGACACGTTGAAGCTGATCAAGCTCGACCCGTCCCAGCACTTCACCAAGCCGCCGGCGCGTTATTCGGAAGCCAGCCTGGTGAAAGAGATGGAGAAACGCGGTATCGGTCGTCCTTCGACCTACGCGGCGATCATTTCCACCATCCAGGACCGTGGCTACGTCGCGCTGCACAACCGTCGTTTCTATTCGGAAAAGATGGGCGACATCGTCACCGAGCGCCTGTCCGAGAGCTTCTCCAACCTGATGGACTACGGCTTTACCGCCGGTATGGAAGAGAACCTCGATGATGTGGCCCAGGGAGAGCGTGACTGGAAAAACGTACTGGACGAGTTCTACGGCGACTTCAAGAAAAAACTCGAAGTGGCCGAAAGCCCTGAGAGCGGCATGCGTGCCAACCAGCCGGTGATGACCGACATCCCGTGCCTGACCTGTGGCCGTCCGATGCAGATTCGTACTGCGTCCACCGGCGTGTTCCTCGGTTGCTCGGGCTACAGCCTGCCGCCGAAAGAACGCTGCAAGGCTACCGTCAACCTGGTGCCGGGCGATGAAATCGCCGCCGACGACGAGGGTGAATCCGAGTCGCTGGTACTGCGTGGCAAGCACCGCTGCCCGATCTGCAGCACGGCGATGGATGCCTACCTGCTGGACGAGAAGCACAAGCTGCACATCTGCGGTAACAACCCGGATTGCGACGGCTACGAGATTGAAGAGGGCAGCTACCGCATCAAGGGTTACGAAGGCCCGAGCCTGGAATGCGACAAGTGCGGCAGCGAGATGCAACTCAAGACCGGCCGCTTCGGCAAGTTCTTCGGTTGCACCAACCCGACCTGCAAGAACACGCGCAAACTGCTGAAAAGCGGTGACGCGGCGCCGCCGAAGATGGACCCGGTGAAGATGCCGGAACTCAAGTGCGAGAAGGTCAACGACACCTACATCCTGCGTGACGGCGCTTCGGGCCTGTTCCTGGCCGCCAGCCAGTTCCCGAAAAACCGCGAGACCCGAGCGCCGTTGGTGCTGGAGATCGTGCCGCACAAGGACGAGATCGATCCGAAGTACCACTTCCTGTGCGAAGCGCCGAAGAAGGACCCGGATGGTCGCCCAGCCGTGATCCGCTATAGCCGCAAGACCAAGGAGCAGTACGTGCAGACCGAAGTGGACGGCAAGCCTACCGGCTGGAAGGCGTTCTACGACGGTGGCAAGTGGAAGGTCGAGGACAAGCGCCAGGGCGCTTGACCCGTCGGATGCGCTGAAGATCCAATGTGGGAGGGGGTTTGCCCCCGATAGCGGTATATCAGTCGACATGTGTATGACTGATGCTTCGCTATCGGGGCAAGCCCCCTCCCGCATTTGGATCTGTTTGGATCTGAAAGTCGAGTTTTGACCCGCATAAGCAGCGGTTTATTGCACTTGCAGTAGGCTCGGCTGATCCGTGACACTGTTCAGCCAGTATCACGCTTATTCGTTGTGGAGATTGCCGTTATGGCCAACGAACTCTATACCCGTACCAACCAGAAAATTTACTTCGCGGGTTTGTCCCTGGAAGCCCTTGGCCGTGCCGAGGAAGGGAAGGAGATGAACGCGATTGCGCTGGTTCAGGCCGGGCGTGAAGCCGCGTTGTTCCACCTGTATGGTGCGTTACTGGGCTTGTGTCATGAGATCGCCGGGTTCTACCGCTTGCCCCAGGCCGGTTCGCCCCGTGCGGAGATGATCATGAATCGTGAAGTGCTGGAAAGCATGGCGATCCCTGAGCTGGCCGAGCTGGTGGAAATGGCCCAGAGCCCTGACAGCTGGGTCGCGCGTCTGCTTAAGGCCCATGCGGATATGTTTCAGCCGCCCCGTGTTCCCCATGTGCCTAAGGGCGATGTCACCCAGCCCTTGATCGTGGCGGTTGCGTTGGAAGAGGAAGAGCCCAAGCCACTGAGTCGCGAAGAATTGGAAGGCTGGCGTCAGGCGCTGAAAAAGATGGCATTGCGCTTTCGTGAAGGTTTGAACGAGTGCTGAACGTTGGTCGGATTCACATGGCACCGTTCATCAAGCCGTAAAGAAACCTCCTCAGATCCTCAGCGAGGCCGGGCGGATGACTGATATAATCCCGGCCTTTCGTGGAGAACAGACTTTTATGCCGACGTCCTTTCTGGAAATTGTTGAGTTGCCTGACGGCCGAATCGAGCTGCGCCGGGCTGAGGACGAAGGTTCTCTGGTTATTCTGGATTTTTCCGAGGACGCCAAGGCGTTCCTGCAAGGCCAGCACGTGGAAGTGGCAAAAGCCATGCTGAGCGTTGGTGTGCAGATGGCAGGTCGCCTGGCAGAAGGCGAGCCGGAGAAAGAAGACGGCCCGCGCGTTCTTCACTGAGTGTGGCAGGTGGGTTCGCTGTTGTGGCAAGCCCGCTCGCCACAGCAGGCCCCACCGCAGGGATAGCCTGCGGCACACCGAACTACCCCAATCGAATATTCAAGCTCTGCGCATCGCCGGTACGTGCCGCGTTGATCAGCTGTGCCTTGGTAGTGGCATTCAGTGGGTTGAGCCAGCTCACCACGGTGTGGCTACGGCCCAGGCGCAAGGCTTCACAGGTCAACTGCTGAGCGCTTTGCGTGCCACGTGGTTGCAGCAACAGGATGCGTTCGCGGTTAAGACCGGCGTCTCGCAGCCAGGCCTGGGTCAGGCTGGTGGGCGGGGCAATCAGCGTCAACCAGCGTGCATCCTGTTCCTCGCTCAGTTCGCGAAGGATCGGCGCCAGCAGACTCAGGCAGCTCCCGGCCGCACCGCGCAACGACAGTTCACTGAACGCCTCAGGTTCGGCGCTCCAGGGCGCCTCGACCGTTTCCTTGAGGATGGGCGCAAGGGGTTGGGCCATAAAGGCCTCGAACAGCGACAGTTGTGTGTGTTGGGGGGTGTGCACGAGCTGCATGATGCCTCCTTTAGCGGCGAATGACGCCGACGCTCAGGCCTTCGATCACCAGGTCCTGATCTTTCAGGTTCACTTCAATCGGGGCGAACTCAGGGTTCTCGGCCAGGAGCCAGACCTTGCTGCCTTCGCGCTTGAAGCGTTTGACGGTGACTTCATCGCCGATCCGGGCGACGACGATCTGGCCATTACGGGCTTCGCGGGTGGTGTGGACGGCCAGCAGGTCGCCATCGAAGATACCCACGTCCTTCATGCTCATGCCGTGCACCCGCAACAGGTAGTCCGCACGTGGATGGAAGAAGGTCGGGTTGATGTTGCAGGATTCCTCGACGTGCTGCTGTGCCAGGATTGGCGCACCGGCGGCGACGCGACCGATGATCGGCAGTGTCGATTCGTCGGCCTTGGCTTCGAAGCCAGGGATGCGAATGCCCCGCGAAGCACCGGGGGTCATCTCGATCGCGCCTTTGCGAGCGAGGGCCTTGAGGTGTTCTTCGGCAGCGTTGGGGGATTTGAACCCCAGTTCCAGCGCAATTTCCGCTCGCGTCGGCGGGTAGCCGTTGTCATCGAGGCAGCGCTTGATAAAAGCCAGAATCTCAGCTTGGCGTGGCGTCAGTTTTAGCATGTTGATCGCTCTGTCTTTTTATACAGTGACTGGGATTATATACAGTGAACTGCGCTTGGCAATCATCCTTTTCTGCGATGCCGCTGGACGGTCATTCGTTAGCTGTCCTACAAGGCAGAGATAGCGCTGCCTACAGACCTTGGAGTATGTGATTAAATAGCGATGAAATAGATGACTGCCCGGCCGGAAAGCGAACTTGCAGGCTTGACAAGACACACCCTGAAACGTATGTTTCAAACAAGTGTTTGTCAGGCGGAGTATCCATGGCCCAGTCGGAAACCGTTGAACGCATTCTCGATGCTGCCGAGCAATTGTTCGCGGAAAAAGGATTTGCTGAAACTTCATTGCGGCTGATCACCAGCAAGGCCGGGGTCAACCTTGCCGCAGTGAACTACCATTTCGGCTCGAAAAAAGCCCTGATCCAGGCAGTGTTCTCGCGCTTCCTGGGGCCGTTCTGTGCCAGCCTCGACCGTGAGCTCGAGCGCCGCCAGGCCAAGGCCGACCACAAGCCCTCCCTGGAAGACCTGCTGGAAATGCTCGTGGAGCAAGCGCTGGTGGTTCAGCCACGCAGCGGCAATGACCTGTCGATCTTCATGCGTCTGTTGGGCCTGGCATTCAGCCAGAGCCAGGGCCACTTGCGCCGTTACCTGGAAGACATGTACGGCAAGGTATTCCGCCGCTATATGTTGCTGGTCAACGAAGCTGCGCCGCGTATTCCGCCTATCGAACTGTTCTGGCGCGTGCACTTCATGCTCGGTGCGGCCGCATTCAGCATGTCCGGGATCAAGGCGTTGCGTGCGATTGCCGAGACCGATTTCGGTGTCAACACCTCCATTGAGCAGGTCATGCGCCTGATGGTGCCGTTCCTGGCCGCCGGCATGCGCGCTGAAACCGGCGTGACCGACTCGGCCATGGCTGCCGCCCAATTGCGCCCCCGCAGCAAATCCGCGCCAGCCCCCGCCAAGGTTTGACCGCCCCGGGTGTGCGCAGCCGCTTGCATCCGCTAAGCTAGCCGCCCATGCCGAATTCAGCTATTTACTCGCAACCTGTTGTTCTCACTGCGCATGGTGAGGTCAATGGGGTGTGTGCGTTATTTAAGGAAGGTTTATGACTGCTGCCCTGCAAGGTTCTTTGATGGTCGACGTGGCGGGTACTTGGCTGACGGCCGAGGATCGCCACCTGTTGCGCCAGCCTGAAGTCGGTGGCCTGATCATTTTTGCGCGCAATATCGAGCATCCGCGCCAGGTGCGGGAACTGAGCGCGGCGATTCGTGCCGTGCGCCCGGACCTGCTGTTGGCCGTCGACCAGGAAGGTGGTCGTGTCCAGCGTCTGCGCCAAGGCTTTGTGCGCCTGCCGGCCATGCGTGCGTTGGCGGATAACCCCAATGCCGAATACCTGGCCGAGCAGTGTGGCTGGATCATGGCCACCGAAGTGCTTGCCGTTGGCCTGGACCTGAGCTTCGCTCCCGTGCTGGACCTGGACTACCAGCGCAGCGCCGTGGTCGGCACCCGTTCCTTCGAAGGCAATCCCGAGCGCGCTGCGGTGCTCGCCGGTGCCTTTATCCGTGGCATGAACAGCGCGGGCATGGCCGCCACCGGTAAACACTTCCCGGGCCATGGCTGGGCTGAGGCCGATTCCCACGTCGCGATTCCCAATGACGAACGCAGCCTGGAACAGATTCGGTCCAATGACCTGGTGCCTTTCGCACGCCTGAGCAAGCAGTTGGCGGCAGTGATGCCGGCGCACGTCATTTACCCACAGGTGGATGCGCAGCCCGCCGGCTTCTCACGCCGCTGGTTGCAGGACATCCTGCGCGGCGAGTTGCAGTTCGATGGGGTGATTTTCAGCGATGACCTGTCGATGGCCGGTGCCCATGTGGTCGGCGACGCGGCCAGTCGGATTGAAGCGGCGCTGACCGCCGGTTGCGACATGGGGCTGGTGTGCAATGATCGTGCAGCTGCTGAACTGGCTCTCACTGCGGCCCAGCGGATGAAGGTCACGCCTTCGGCCCGCATCGCGCGTATGCGTGGGCAGGCGATTGCCTCGACTGACTATAAGCAGGATCCCCGCTGGCTGGCGGCTCTGGGCGCGCTACGGGGTGCTCAACTTATTGAGTAGGTAAACAGAGTCTTTGCGCGCGTGTTTACCTGAGCGTTTAACACTCGGAAATATCAAAGTGCAGCGGCTGTAAATTCGTACCTCTGTGTAGGCGATTGCTTCGTTTTTGTGCCGATTTCGCTGGTGTAGAGTTCGTCTCCATGAATGACTTGATCACGCGCTTTATAAATTCGGACTGGCAGGAAAACTTCGACTCCCGTTCATTGGACCGGGGCTTCGGCTATGCGCAGGAAGGGCGTGTAAAGATTGTCGAGGCAGGCCCGCAGCGGATTATTGCTTGGTGCGAGGGTTCCGGGGGGAATGCCTACTCCCTGGCAATCTCCTTTGAATCAGCCGATTCCCACTCGACCCATATCGACTGCGTGTGCTCTTGCCCGGTTGCGGTGAATTGCAAACATGCAGCGGCGGTTCTTTTTACCCTGATCTCTCAGTTCGACACGCTCAAGACGCAACGAGAGCCGGCGGGCAACCGCCTTAGCCCACACATCGAACATTGGCTGAAAAGCCTGCCCGCACCCGTCATCGAAGCTGAGACGGTGCCCAAAGGCAGTAACACGTGCCTGTTGTACAAACTCTTTGTTGATCGGTACTCAAGTGACTGGTCATTGGCGGTTTATCGGGCCCGGGTGTTAAAAAATGGCGGCTTTGCCGATATCAAGTCGCTGTACTCCCTGGAAGAGACCCTGATGCGTTCTCCAGGCTATCTCTTGGAGGTGGACAAGCGCCTCGGGAGGTTGCTCCTGGTCGGACGACCTTACGGGCGTTACGGCAGTAACTTTCCCCTGGTGGGAAAAGAGGGGGTGGAAATACTGGAGGCGGCGCTTAAGACCGGGCGTCTGTTTCATGATTTCGATGACCCCCGCCCTCTTGGCACCGCCGCGGCACAGGTGGCTCGTTTCGATTGGACGGTATTGCCCAACGGTAACTACCTCCCGCAATGGCTGATCGGCGCGACACCGCTGCAGTACGTGCTGCCGCTCGAACCGCTGTATAACCTGGACCTTGCCCGGATGGAGCTGGCGCCTCTTGAGCATGGGATGGAAGAGAGTCTCGCCGTTCACCTGTGTAGCTTGCCTGAGATTCCGGCGAGCGAGGTCGCGTTGTTCAGCCACCGCGTCGGCGGGTTGGCCGCAGGGATTCCACCGCCCCAGAAGCTGACTGAGCGCGTCGTTGATACCCTTGAGCCTCAAGGCTGCCTGACGCTAGGTAGTCACGAGTCCTACAACTACCGTTCCGGGTTCCCGGAGGTTGAGCACTGCGCCGCCCTGGCTTTTCGCTACGGTACGAGTCTGGCCACCGACAAGGCTGGGAAGGAGATTTTACTGCTCAGCGGCACCGAGACCCAACGTATTCAGCGCAAGCCGACAGCCGAGAAGGCCCTGCGCAAGGTCTTGACCAAGCTCGGTTTTGCCAAGGTCAACCGAAGGGCCAAGGCGCTGCCGGCGGGAGCCGGCGAAATGTTTGATCTGTCGAGTGATGAAGACTGGCTGAGTCTGGTTGAAAACCGTTTACCCATCCTGCGTGAAGCAGGCTGGGAGGTGAGTATCCAGCCGGGCTTTTATTACCATGTGCAGACCATTGACCAGTGGTATGCCGAGATTGACGAATCGCCCGGTCACGAGTGGTTTGATCTTGAGTTGGGCATCGAAGTCGATGGTCAACGCCATGGCTTGTTGCCCATCATCCTGAATCTGCTGCGTCGCCAACCCAAGCTACTCGACGCCGCCTATCTGGCGGAGCGGGCTGACGACGAGCGCGTGCTGGTAAACCTGGGCACCCGTGAGAAAACCAAGGTCGCCTTGCCTTATGCGCGAATCAAGCCGTTGATGGCCACCTTGAGCGGCCTTTATCTGCGTGAACCGGAAGGTAATGCCCTGCGATTGACCGCTCCTGATGCAGCGCTGCTCAGCCATCTCGAGGGGCTTCCTCTGATCTGGCAAGGCGCAGAGCGCTTACGTGATTTCGCCAAGCGCCTGAAACACGCCACGCACTCCCATGTGCCAGCACCGCAGGGCTTGAACGCCGAGCTGCGTGGCTACCAGCTCGAAGGCTTGAACTGGATGCAGACCCTGCGCGAACTGGAAGTGGGCGGCATTTTGGGCGACGACATGGGCCTGGGCAAAACCTTGCAAGCCCTTGCGCATCTGCTCTGCGAAAAGCAGGCCGGTCGTTTACAAACACCCGCACTTGCGGTGATGCCCACCAGCCTGATCCCCAATTGGATGGATGAAGCTGCGCGCTTCACGCCGCAACTCAACGTGTTGGCCTTGCATGGCGCGCAGCGTCAGAGCGACTTCACGCGTGTGACCGATTACGATTTGGTGCTGACCACCTATGCGTTGCTGCCCCGAGACCTGGAAGTGTTGCAGGCGCAGCGTTGGAGCGTGCTGATTCTCGATGAAGCGCAAAACATCAAGAACCCCAATAGCAAGGCAGCCCAGGCTGCTCGGCAATTGGAGGCTGGCCAGCGTTTGTGCCTTAGCGGTACGCCCTTGGAAAACCACTTGGGCGAACTCTGGTCGCTGTTCCATTTCCTGCTGCCGGGGTGGCTGGGTGATAGCAAGACCTTCAACCGCGATTACCGCACGCCGATTGAAAAGCACGGTAATGCGCAGCGCATGCAGCACCTGACGGCGCGGATAAAACCCTTCCTGTTGCGGCGTAAAAAAGAACAGGTCGCCACCGAGTTGCCGCCCAAGACAGAAATAGTGCACTGGGTGGATTTGAGCGACGCGCAGCGCGATGTGTACGAGACCGTGCGTGTGGCGATGGACAAGAAGGTGCGTGACGAAATCAGCCGTCATGGTGTGGCGCGCAGCCAGATCATCATTTTGGAAGCGTTGCTCAAGTTGCGTCAGGTCTGCTGCGACCTGCGCTTGGTCAAGTCTGCGCCAGCGTCCAAATTGACTCGCGCGGGAGCGGGCAAGCTTGGCAGTTTGATGGAGATGCTTGAGGAATTGCTCAGCGAAGGGCGTCGAATCCTGTTGTTCTCGCAATTCACGTCGATGCTGGCGCTGATTGAGGAAGAGTTGAGGCAGCGCGACGTTGAATACTCGATCCTGACCGGTGAAACCCTCGACCGGCGCACACCGGTGAAGAATTTTCAGGAGGGCAATACGCCTTTGTTCCTGATCAGTCTGAAGGCGGGTGGCACAGGTTTGAACCTGACAGCGGCAGACACGGTGATTCACTACGACCCGTGGTGGAACCCTGCGGTGGAAAACCAAGCCACCGACCGTGCGTACCGCATCGGGCAGGAGAAACCGGTGTTCGTGTACAAGATGATTGCGCGAGGCACGGTGGAGGAAAAAATCCAGGCGTTGCAATTGGAAAAAGCAGCGCTGGCCGACGGTGTGCTTGAAGGCGGCGCGAGTGCCGGCTGGAAGCTGGAGGAGCGAGATATTGAGGCGTTGTTTGCGCCGTTGTCAGGCTGAGGACCGAGTCGTCTTCATCGCAGGCGAACGCATTCCAAATGTGGGCGCTGGCTTGCCTGCAATAGCAGTCTGACAGTCAACGTTTCTCTTGCTTGTTCGGCAACGGCGCAAACAACGCCTCGATATCCTCGTTGCCCAGCTGCCAATCCCCAGTCGTACGCCCATCCAGCACACCCGCCGCCAGGTCGGATTTTTCCTTTTGCAGGTGCTGGATTTTCTCCTCCACCGTGCCTCGCGCAATCATCTTGTACACGAACACCGGCTTCTCCTGACCGATGCGGTACGCACGGTCAGTGGCCTGGTTTTCCGTGGCCGGGTTCCACCACGGGTCGTAGTGAATCACGGTATCGGCTTCGGTCAGGTTCAGGCCCACACCGCCGGCCTTCAGGCTGATCAGAAAAATCTGTAACTTGCCGCTCTGGAAATCCTTCACCGGTGTGCGCCGATCGCGGGTCTGGCCCGTCAGCAGTGCGTAGGCGACGCCGCGTTTTTTCAGCTCGACTTCGATCAGGCTCAACATCGAGGTGAACTGGGAAAACAACAGGATCCGGCGGCCTTCCTCAAACAGCTCTTCGAGCATGTCCATCAGGCTGTCGAGCTTGCCCGAGCTGCTGCCACGGGTGGGCAGGGTCGCATCGTTGACCAGGCGCAGGTCGCAGCACACCTGGCGTAGCTTCAGCAGTGCCTCAAGGATGATGATCTGGCTGCGCGCCACGCCTTTGCGGGTAATCTCGTCGCGCACCTTTTTGTCCATGGCCAGGCGCATGGTCTCGTACACATCGCGCTGGGCCTCATTGAGGTCGACCCAGTGGATGATCTCGGTCTTGGGCGGCAGTTCCGTGGCCACCTGCTCCTTGGTGCGGCGCAGCAGGAAGGGTTTGATCCGGCCGTTGAGGTGCTGCAATCGCACCTCACTGGCGCGCTTTTCGATGGGGACGCGGTAGTCGCGGTTGAAGCTTTTGACGTCGCCCAACCAGCCCGGCAGCAGGAAGTGGAACAGCGACCAGAGTTCGCCCAAGTGGTTTTCCAGCGGTGTGCCGCTCAGGCACAGGCGCTGCCGGGCATTCAGCTCGCGCGCGGCCTGGGCAGCCTTGCTGGAAGGGTTCTTGATGTACTGGGCTTCATCGAGGATCAGCACATGCAAGGGCAGGGCGGCGAGGTGTTCGATGTCCTTGGGCAGCAGGGCGTAAGTGGTCAACAGCAGGTCGTAGTCTTGCAGGCTGGCGAAATGTTTCTTGCGCGTTGCACCGTACAGCGCCAGCACCTTGAGTTGCGGGGTGAAGTGCGCCGCTTCGTCGAGCCAGTTGGGGATCAGGCTGGTGGGCATCACCACCATGCACGGCCGGTCCAGGCGCCCGGCGATCTTTTCGCTGAGGATATGTGCCAAGGTCTGCAGGGTTTTGCCCAGGCCCATGTCATCCGCAAGAATCCCGCCCACCTCCAGTTGGCGCAGCGACTGCATCCAGCTCAAACCTTCCAGCTGATAAGGCCGCAGTGTTGCGTTCAACCCCTCAGGCGCTGCACAGGTGAAATCCTTGATGTTCCGCAGTCGCTGGGCAAAGTTGCGGATCTTCTCGCCGCCCTCCCATTGCAGGGGCAGGTCTTCCAGCGGGTTGAGGCGAATCGCATCGGCCTTGGCCAGGCGCAGCGTGGTGGTGCCGGGCTCTTGCAGGTAGAACTCCCCGAGGGTGGCGAGCACCGGTTTCAAGCGGCCGTAGGGCAGTGCCACTTGCAGTGGGCCGTGACCGCCGTTGGGCAGGCCGGGGATATTCACCAGGATCAGTTCTTCATCGCGGCGGCGTGCGAGTTTTTCCGGGTTGAGGATTTCGGTGTGGGAGCGCATCAGGTTGAGCAGGATCGGCAGCAGGCTCAGGCGCTCACCGTTGACGATAATTCCCAGCTCCAGGTCGAACCAGTCGCGTTCCGGGCCTTCATCGACAGTGGCGTACCAGTCGTCGACGGCGCTCAGGTCAAAACCGAAGTCTTCGTCGATCTGCAGCTCCCAGCCCTCGGCCCGCAGGGTCGGCGATGCATTGAGGGTGAAGTTCAGCCAGGCGCTGTCATTGACCATCTCGAACAACTCGCCGGCGCTTTCCGGCAATGCCTTGCTCTGGCGCGTGGCGATCTTGAAACCGAGCAGGCGCAGTTGCTCGCGATAGGGCTGCTCCAGCTCGGGATGGCGCTTGATGCGCAGGCTCTGGGTTTCCTGGCGCACGATGATGTCGGCGTTCTTCTGCCCGCTGACATAGTTGCCCAAATAGTTGAACGACAGCGCCGCACGGTGCTGGATATAGCGCTGCATCTTGCCGTTGCGCGGTTCAAACGCGCTGAACTCGACGCTGGCCAGCCACAGGCGCGGCACGGGCACCACATCCTCCATCACCACCTGTGGCAACACCACGCGGTTATCCAGCACGGCCTGGAGTTTTTCCAGCAGCTCGGCATCCTGGGCCGCAGCCGGGTAGGCCAGGGTTTCCTGGACCTTGAGCAGCACCGCCGCGATGTGTTTGCAGTTGGTGTGCACCGGGCAGGTACAGCGGCTGTCCACCAGGATCAGCGTGCCCTTGGCCGATTCACGCAATGAGATGGTCTGCCGGTAAACGTTGCCCCCTGAGCCTTCGCAACTGGCGATGATGGTGCTGTCGCCGGACTCGACGATGCGCACACGGTTCTCCAGGGCGTAGCGTCGTCCGCGCTCCAGGCTTTGCTCTTTGAAGCGATTGGCCCATGAAGGGGCCAGGGGTTTGGTCAGCGGCGACGTCAGGGGCATGGCGCTGGATCAGTCCTGAATGTCGGGCGGGGGGGCGCTGGGTGGTTTGGCGGTCAGCGAAGTGATCTTGATCAGCAGTGCCAGGTGGCCGCCGTCCAGGTAGTTGAGCTGGTTGTTCTTGGTGCGCACGTCTTTCTGGCTCAGGTGTTCGCTGGCCACCACGCTGCCGTTGCTGTCGAACGTGTTGAGCCAGAAGTCCGCATCGATATCGGTGAAGCGGCCCAGTTGCAGGCTCAACACACCCTCGATGGGGAACTGGCCGAACTGCTCCTGGCCGTCGGTGATCGCGATCTTCACCGGCTGCTCGCCAAGGTTCTGTTCCCAGGCCTTGTGCGCCAGTACGGTAAAGCTGTTATCGGCGTTGAGTTTGTCGACGATATTGTTCAGGCGCGGCGGGCTCATCCTGTCGCCCAGGCGCACGGCCCCGTCGTCCCAGTTTTCCGGTGCGGCGCGGCTGTTAAGCGCAGGCTCTGCATTCTGGCGTACCAGGATCATTTCCACCTGGTACGGACTGTCGGCAAATGCCGAAGGCGCGAGTACTACCAATAACAGGCTCAGAATGCGGAACAGGCGCATTGGGGCGTCCTTCAAACAGATTTCGGGATGAGGCGCTCGAACAACGCCTCCAATGTATTAAAGCGTTCTTCGGCACGTTCCATCGGCACCATGAATTTGAACAGCGTAGCCCCTTCGAACTTGTAGCGGTTGGGCTGGCCCTGGATCAGCTTGATCAGCACCAGTGGGTCCACCGGTGTCTGCGCTTCGAACTCGATACGCCCGCCCTGCGGCCCGGCGTCGACTTTCTTGATCCCAAGCTGCTCGGCCTGCAATTTGAGCAAGGTCAGGCGCACCAGGTTCTTGGTTGGCTCGGGCAGCAGGCCGAAGCGGTCGATCATCTCCACCTGCAGGTCCTTGAGGCCCTCTTCGTCGGTGGCCGAGGCGATGCGCTTGTACAGGATCAGCCGCGCATGCACGTCCGGCAGGTAGTCTTCGGGGATCAACGCCGGCAAGCGCAGGTTGATTTCCGGACCGCCGCCCAGGGGTTGATCGAGGTTCGGCTGCTCGCCCTTGCGGATGGCTTTCACCGCGCGTTCAAGCATCTCCATATATAAGGTGAAGCCGACTGCCTGGATCTGCCCGCTCTGGCCATCGCCCAGCAGTTCGCCGGCGCCGCGGATCTCCAGGTCGTTGGTGGCCAGGACAAAACCGGCGCCCAGGTCCTGGGTGTTGGCGATCGCTTCCAGGCGCTTTTCGGCGTCCCCGGTGATCTGTTGGCGGGGCGGCGTCAGCAGGTAGGCATACGCCTGGTGGTGACTGCGCCCAACCCGGCCGCGCAGCTGGTGCAGTTGGGCCAGGCCGAACTTGTCCGCCCGTTCGATGATGATGGTGTTGGCACTCGGCACGTCGATGCCGGTCTCGATGATGGTCGAGGCGATCAGCACGTTGAAGCGCTTGTGGTAGAAGTCGCTCATCACCTGTTCGAGATCGCGTTCGCGCATCTGCCCATGGCCGATGGCGATGCGTGCTTCCGGCACCAGTTCGGCAAGGTCGGCGGCGCACTTCTCGATGGTTTTTACGTCGTTGTGCAGGTAGTACACCTGGCCGCCGCGCAGTAGTTCCCGCAGCAGCGCTTCCTTGACCGTGCTTTTGTTCTGCTCCATGACGAAGGTGCGCACCGACAGGCGCCGCGCCGGCGGCGTGGCGATGATCGACAGGTCGCGCATGCCCGACACGGCCATGTTCAGCGTGCGCGGAATCGGCGTGGCGGTGAGGGTAAGAATGTCGACCTCGCTGCGCAGGGCCTTGAGCTGTTCCTTTTGACGCACACCGAAGCGGTGTTCTTCGTCGATGATCACCAGGCCCAGGTTCTTGATCTTCACATCGTCCGACAGCAGCTTGTGCGTACCGATCACGATGTCGATCTTGCCTTCCGCGAGGTCGGCGACGGCGGCGTTCACTTCCTTGGCGGACTTGAAGCGGCTCATCACTTCCACGCTCACCGGCCAGTCGGCAAAGCGGTCGCGGAAGCTGTTGTAGTGTTGTTGGGCGAGCAGGGTGGTCGGCACCAGGATCGCCACTTGTTTGCCACCGTGTACCGCAATAAAGGCTGCGCGCATGGCCACTTCGGTTTTGCCGAAGCCCACGTCGCCGCACACCAGGCGGTCCATCGGCTTGGGTGCGAGCATGTCGGCGCGCACCGCTTCGATGGTGGTTTGCTGGTCCGGGGTTTCTTCGAAGGCGAAGCCGGCGCTGAAGGTGGCGTAGTCGGCTTTCGGGTCGGCGAAGGCATACCCTTCGCGCGCCGCACGACGGGCATAGATGTCGAGCAGTTCGGCGGCGACATCGCGCACCTGTTCGGCGGCCTTGCGCTTGGCTTTTTGCCAGGTCTCGGAACCCAGGCGGTGCAACGGCGCGAGGGCGTCGTCGCTGCCGGTGTAGCGGGCGATCAGGTGCAGGTTCGCCACCGGCACGTAGAGCTTGGCGCCCTCGGCGTATTCCATGGTGAGGAATTCGGCGGCCTGGTTGTCGATCTCCAGGGTCTGCAGGCCGAGGTAGCGGCCGACGCCGTGGTCGATATGCACCACCGGCGCGCCTTCGCGCAGTTCCGTGAGGTTTTTGATCACCGCATCGTTGTTGGCGTCGGCGCGTTTTTCACGGCGGCGACGCTGCATCACACGCTGGCCGAACAGCGGGCTCTCGGCGATCAACGCGAGCGCCGGGTCATCCAGCAGCAGGCCTTCGTCCAATGGCGCGATGGTGATCGCCAGGCGCTCTTTGCTGGCGACAAAATCCGGCCAGCTGTCGACGGTTTTCGGCCGCAGCTTCAGGCGTTCCAGCAGTTCCAGCAGCACTTCACGGCGCCCGGCGGACTCGGCGGTGAACAGCACGCGGCCGGGGAAGTCGCCGAGGAAGTTCGAGAGTGCTTCCAGTGGTTGCGTGGCTTTGGCCTGGATCGCCAGGTCCGGCAGCGTCGCCGCCGGGAAGCGTTCGCGGCCGCTGCCGGCGTCCACATCCTGTTGGCTGGCAACTACGCGCGGCCAGTTTTTCAGGCGGGCGAAGCAGTCTTCCACCGGCAGGAACAGCTCGGCGGGCGGCAATAAAGGCCGGGACGGATCGACGCGGCGCTCTTCATAGCGGTTGCGCACGTCATTCCAAAAGTTTTCCGCCGCTTGCTCGATGCCTGGCAACGAGAACACTTGGGTGTCCTGGGGCAGGTAGTCGAACAGGGTGGAGGTTTCGTCGAAGAACAGCGGCAGGTAGTACTCGATACCGGCCGGCGTAATCCCGCTGCTCAAGTCCTGGAAGATCGGGCAGCGGCGGAAGTCCACATCGAAGCGTTCGCGAAAGCGCGCCTTGAAGCGCGTGACCGCGTCTTTTTGCAGCGGGAATTCCCGCGCCGGCAGCAGCTTGATCGACTCGACCTTATCGATGGAACGCTGGTTTTCCGGATCGAAGGTGCGCAGGGTCTCGATTTCGTCATCGAACAGGTCGATGCGGTACGGCAACTTGCTGCCCATCGGGAACAGGTCGATCAGCGCGCCGCGCACGGCGAATTCACCGTGCTCATACACCGTGTCGACGCAACGGTAGCCGCTCGCTTCCAGGCGCGTGCGCATCTGCTCCACGTCGAGCTTCTGGCCAATATCCAACACCAGGCTGCTGCCCAGCAGGAACTTGGTCGGCGCCAGGCGATGCAGGGCCGTGGTGATCGGCACCACCAACACACCGTGGGCCAGTTCCGGCAGGCGGTACAGGCTGGCGATACGCTGGGAGATGATGTCCTGGTGCGGCGAGAACAGGTCGTAGGGCAGGGTTTCCCAGTCGGGAAAATGCAGCACCGGCAAATCGGGGGCGAAGAAGCTCAGCTCCTGCTCCAACCGTTCGGCGCTTTGGCTGTCGGCGGTGAGCAGCAGGGTAAAGCGCTTGGCTGCGCTGGCAGCCTCGGCAATGGCCAGGCTCAGGGCGGCACCGGGCAGGTTGCCCCAGTGCTGTTTACCTGCCGCGGCAGGGAGAAGCGGTAGACGCAGAACGGGCACGGAAGGTTGAGCTCCAAGCGTTGCGACAAAGTCGGTAATTGTAACGGCCCGAGGTGCCGCCTGTCAGTTGCTGACTGAGCCTATTACGGTTTGTAGGAAATGTAGTGGCTAAGACAAACAAAGCAGCCTTTTGACTCATTATGTAGTGCCGTTTTGCACGGATGTTTCGGAGAGTTACGGACAAGTTGGCGGCAGTGCGCCATTGGCGGCCTTCTGAAACCCGCGTGTTTCCTGGCCTGTAGCGGGGTGGTATTTTTTTGCAAGGGCTTTTTGTTGTGGTTGGCGCATTGCTCAACGGGCGGTCGGGCGACATAATGTAGCCCCTTTTTTCAGCCCCTACATGTGGAAGGTTCCCGTGACTCAGAAGCCCGACCAGTGTCTTGGTGAATGGATCGACCGTGAAGCACTCGCAGAAGCGATGATCCCGCTTATCGGTCAGCTGTACCGCAATAACAATGTGGTGAGCTCGATCTATGGCCGCAGCCTGATCAACCAATCAGTCATCGCGATTCTCAAGGCGCATCGCTTTGCTCGCCATCGTTCTGCCGACGACAGCGAACTCTCCGTCCACGAAACATTCCCCCTGCTCAAGGCCATGAGCGAGCTCAAGCTCGGCGCGGCTTCGGTAGACCTGGGCAAGCTGGCCTACAAATTCCGCCAGGAAGGCGCCGGTCGTACCGCCGAGCAGTTCGTGCGTGAAGAAATGGCCGATGTGGTTGGCCAGCAAAACGCCGCTGCCCGCAAAGGCACCGACGTTGTCCTGTACGGCTTCGGTCGTATCGGCCGCCTGCTGGCGCGCATCCTGATCGAAAAAACCGGTGGCGGCGACGGCCTGCGCCTGCGTGCCATCGTGGTGCGCAAAGGCGCCGAGAACGACCTGACCAAGCGTGCCAGCCTGCTGCGCCGCGATTCGGTGCATGGCTCGTTCAACGGCACCATCACCATCGACGAAGAAAACAACACCATCACCGCCAACGGTAACCTGATCCAGGTGATCTACGCGAAGAACCCGACTGAGGTGGATTACACCCAGTACGGTATCAAGAACGCCCTGCTGGTGGACAACACCGGCGTATGGCGCGATGCCGAGGGCCTGGGCCAGCACCTGACCTGCCCGGGTATCGACCGCGTTGTGCTGACCGCGCCAGGCAAAGGCAAGCTCAAGAACATCGTGCACGGCATCAACCACGGCGAAATCACCGCCGACGACAAGATTGTGTCCGCCGCTTCCTGCACCACCAACGCCATCGTGCCGGTGCTGAAGGCTGTGAATGACAAGTTCGGCATCGTTAACGGCCACGTTGAAACCGTTCACTCGTACACCAACGACCAGAACCTGATCGACAACTTCCACAAGGGCGATCGCCGTGGTCGTAGCGCCGCGCTGAACATGGTCATCACCGAGACCGGTGCTGCCACTGCCGCTGCCAAGGCCCTGCCTGAGCTGGCTGGCAAGCTGACCGGTAACGCGATCCGTGTGCCGACGCCTAACGTGTCGATGGCCATTCTCAACCTCAACCTTGAGAAAGCCGCCACCCGTGAAGAGATGAACGAGTACCTGCGCTACATGGCGCTGCACTCCGACCTGCATAAGCAAATCGACTTCGTCAACTCGCAGGAAGTGGTCTCCACCGACTTCGTTGGCTCGCGCCACGCCGGCGTAGTGGACGCGGAAGCGACCATCAGCCAGGACAACCGCGTTGTGCTGTACGTTTGGTACGACAACGAGTTCGGCTACAGCTGCCAGGTGGTTCGCGTGATGGAAGACATGGCCGGGGTCAACCCGCCTGCGTTCCCGCGCTAAGCCGTTGCAGTGAATGAAAAAGCCCCGACTGGTTCGGGGCTTTTTCATGGCTGGGCTTGTGGTGTGGGTGAGGGCCTCATCGGAGCATGGGTATCTACACAACTTTTGCTCAACGCTGAACGCCCGGCAGATAGGGCTGTTGTGGCGAGCGGGCTTGTCCCGCGTTGGGCTGCGAAGCAGCCCCAAAACCAGCCTCCACAGAGTGTCTGATACACCGCGTTCTTCCTTACTGGGGCTTGCTACGCAGCCCAACGCGGGACAAGCCCGCTCGCCACAGGGGAACTCGCCAGTCTCTGAAAATTGTGTAGATACCTATGCTCATCGGAGGCAAGCCCCCTCCCACACTTGGATTTGCGAATAGATTCAAATGTGGGAGGGGGCTTGCCCCCGATAGCGGTGGTTCATCTGCAACATCTGCACCTGGCACCCTTTTTCATTTCAGCAGTTTGCCGCGCAACTCATCCGACAAGCCCTTGGGCGCCAGCCAGATGCCCAGGTAGGCTCTTGCCAGCGCGTCATTGCGACTGCTGAACACCACTTGGTCATTGATCTCCAAATTCAGGCCACGGCCCGGGTGAAAGTCCAGGGCGTAGCGATCACCGCTGCGGATGTTACGAAAGCTGGCGTGCAGCTGGTCCAGCTCGGGCTTCAAGCGGGCGCTGGCTTGCTGGCGTTCCAGTGTCGTGTTGGCCGCTTTTATCACGTCGCTACGGTCGATATCGCGAAAGTAGTACAGCACAAGGCGCAACGCCTTTTGCTGGTCCCACGCCTGCTTCGCACCCAGGTCCGCCGGGGCATACAGCGCCGCTGCATAGACATCGGCCCAGAGATAGGTCAGCACGGCCTGGTTTTTCAACGCCAACTGTTGGGACTGCGCCGGAAAATTCGCCTGGGTGAGGCGATCTGCCTCATTGGCGAACGTCGGGATCGAGAACATCAGCAATAAACACAAAACGACATGCCGCATAATGGTCGGTCCTGAAAAGGTGCGTGCTTTCAGGTTAATTCAATTCCGGCAGTGGCAGGGTTTATGAGCAATCTGCGTCAAATGGTGATGTTCTGTGCGGTGGCGCTGCTCACCGGATGCGGCGGCGATTCGCTGGAGCGCTTTGGCGGGCCAACCATGGGCAGTACGTATTCGATCCAGTACGTCAGGACATCGAGCACGCCAGGCCCGCAAGAACTCCAGCACCAGGTGGAAAGTCTATTGGGCGAAGTTGACCGGCAGATGTCAACCTACCGCAGCGACTCCGCTATCGCGCGTTTCAACCGCCTGCCGACGAACAGCTGTCAGCCCATGCCTGCGCCGATCCTGCTCTTGGTGCGCACCGGCGAGCAGCTGTCCCAGGGGAGCGACGGTGCGTTTGACCTGACGGTCGAGCCGCTGCTGAACCTGTGGGGCTTCGGTCCCCAGGCGCGCGAGTTGAAGGTGCCGGATGCCATGAGTCTGGCGCAAGTCCGCCAGCGAGTCGGCCATCAGCATTTGCGCATAAACGGCGAGCAGCTGTGCAAGGACGCCGCGGTCGAAGTCGACTTCAACAGCATCGCTGCCGGCTACGCAGTCGATCGAATCGCCGAGCTGCTCACCCACCAGGGCGTCCAGGACTATCTCGTCGAAGCCACCGGCGAACTCAAGGCCGCCGGCCATAAACCTGACGGCGCACCTTGGCGTATTGCCCTCGAAGAACCGCGTGACGATCAGCAGGTCGCCGAGAAAATCCTCAATGTGAACGGCTTTGGCGTGTCGACGTCAGGTGACTATCGCAATTATTTCCAGCAGGATGGTCGGCGTTATTCCCACACGCTGGATGCGCGCACCGGTACGCCGATCACCCATCAATTGGCCTCGGTGACCGTATTGCACCCTTCGGCGTTGATGGCGGATGGTTTGTCGACGTTGCTGCTCATCCTCGGGCCTGAGCAAGGCTGGGACTATGCTGAGCAGCACGGCATCGCGGCCTTTTTTGTGAGGCGCGAAGGGGACGGCTTCGTCACACGCACTAACCAGGCGTTCGAGCAACTGACGGCGCTGAAACCGTAATCAGCCGTGTGTAGTAAAGGCAAAACTGGCCTACGACGCGACCAAGGGTTAATGTGCGCGGCGTTGAGCCTTATATAGACTGTGCCCCGGTTCACACACTTGAGCCAAATTGTCCTTCATGACCGCTGGCCGCGGCATGATTTAGCCAGGCGTCCAACCGTGCGCCTGGCCTGTTCTGAGGAGTACGCATGGCTGTCTACAACTACGACGTGGTGGTACTGGGTTCCGGCCCGGCTGGAGAAGGTGCGGCAATGAACGCCGCGAAGGCAGGGCGCAAGGTGGCGATGGTCGATAGCCGTCGCCAGGTCGGCGGTAACTGCACCCACCTGGGTACCATCCCGTCCAAGGCCTTGCGTCACTCGGTGCGCCAGATCATGCAGTTCAACACCAACCCGATGTTCCGGGCCATTGGCGAGCCGCGCTGGTTCTCGTTCCCGGACGTGCTGAAAAGCGCCGAGAAGGTCATCTCCAAGCAGGTGGCTTCGCGTACCGGTTACTACGCGCGTAACCGTGTCGACCTGTTCTTCGGCACCGGCAGCTTCGCCGACGAGCAAACCGTCGAAGTGGTGTGCGCCAACGGCGTGGTCGAGACGCTGGTGGCCAAGCACATCATCATCGCCACCGGTTCGCGCCCGTATCGCCCGGCTGACATCGATTTCCACCACCCGCGTATCTACGATAGCGACACCATCCTCAGCCTGGGCCACACCCCGCGCAAACTGATCATCTACGGCGCCGGCGTGATCGGCTGTGAATACGCCTCGATCTTCAGCGGCCTGGGCGTGCTGGTGGAACTGGTGGATAACCGCGACCAGTTGCTGAGCTTCCTCGACTCGGAAATTTCCCAGGCGTTGAGCTACCACTTCAGCAACAACAACATCACCGTGCGTCACAACGAAGAGTACGAGCGGGTCGAAGGCCTGGACAACGGTGTGATCCTGCACCTCAAGTCCGGCAAGAAGATCAAGGCCGACGCCTTGTTGTGGTGCAATGGCCGTACCGGCAACACCGACAAGCTGGGCATGGAAAACATCGGGGTCAAGGTCAACAACCGTGGCCAGATCGAAGTCGACGAGAACTACCGCACCTGCGTGACCAACATCTACGGTGCCGGTGACGTGATCGGCTGGCCAAGCCTGGCCAGTGCGGCGCATGACCAGGGCCGTTCGGCCGCTGGCAGCATTGTCGACAACGGCAGCTGGCGTTATGTGAACGACGTGCCGACCGGGATCTACACGATTCCCGAGATCAGCTCGATCGGCAAGAACGAGCACGAACTGACCAAGGCCAAGGTGCCTTATGAAGTCGGCAAGGCGTTCTTCAAGAGCATGGCGCGTGCGCAGATCGCCGGTGAGCCGCAAGGCATGCTGAAGATCCTGTTCCACCGCGAAACCCTGGAAGTCCTCGGCGTGCATTGCTTCGGCTACCAGGCGTCGGAGATCGTGCACATCGGCCAGGCGATCATGAACCAGCCGGGCGAGCAAAATACCCTCAAGTATTTTGTCAACACCACGTTCAACTACCCGACCATGGCTGAAGCCTATCGGGTGGCGGCCTACGACGGCCTCAACCGGCTTTTTTGAGCGGCTCCGGCCGGTGGCCTGAGCCGGCCGGGGAGACCGATTTCAGTAATTCTCGAGGGTGGCAGTGGCCAAACCGGGAAAGTCTGTAATCAGGCTATCTACGCCGAAGTCGGCGAGCCTGCGCATCAGCGCAGGTTCGTTGACTGTCCACACGGACACGTGCAGGCCCTGGCGCTGGGCTTTTTCCAGACGCTCGGGGGTGCACAACGTCCAGTTCAACGCCAGCATCTCACAGCCGTAGTTTTGCGCGACCTTCAGCGGGTCGAGCCAGGCATATTCGGCGACCAGCCCGCGTGACAGGTCGGGAGTGAGCTCAACCGCTGCTTTCAACACTTCCCGCGAGCTTGAGGTCACGGTGACCTTGTCCATCAGGCCGAAACGCACGGCCATCTCACGAATTGCCAGCACCGTGGTCGCGGCGCGGGTGCGCGAGGCGCTTTTGACTTCCAGTTGCCAGTGATCGAAGTCGCACTGTTCGAACAGCGTTTCCAGGCGTGGAATCGGGCAAGGCTTGACCCAGCCCGGGCCGCCCTTGCGCGCGTCCATCTTCACCAGGTCTGCCGCCGAATACTCAACGACTTTGCCGCGCCGGTCCGTGGTGCGCTTGAGGGTCGGGTCGTGGATGACCATCAGCTCGCCGTCCATGGACAGGTGTAAATCCAGTTCGCAGCGGCGTACACCGTGCTTGAGGCACTCCTGGAAGCTGGTCAGGGTGTTTTCCGGTGCTTCGCCTTTGGCACCGCGGTGGCCGTAGATCAGGGTCACAGTTGCTCCTTTACGCCAGGTTGTCTGGCGGGGTGAATTCGAGAGTTCAGGTGTCTTGGGCGTCGCTCTGTTCCCGTGCCAGGCGCCGTTCCTGCGCCTGTTTCTGCAGGATGTAGCGCGCCAGCAGCTGGCGTTGGGCATCGGTCATGGCTTCGAATTCCGTGCCTACGTCAAAGCCCGTGCCCTTGGGATCGCAATGGGTGACTCGCGCGCGCAGCAGCAGGCCGAGCGCCTGGGGCATCAGCACCAGCTTGACCGCCAGGTGCGCACCGACAGTCAGGGGGGAGGGGTGTTGGAAGTCGAGGCCGCCTTCGGAAATGATCACCGGCTGCGGCGCGCCGACCTCATCCAGCAGGCCGCGGGCCATGATCTGGCTGAGCAGGTCCAAGCGTTTGTTCTGCACGCGCAGGAAGGCGACGAGGGTGCGATCCTTCTCGCTGAGCTGGCGCAGCAGGTGCTGGGCTTCAAATTCGCTCAGGTGCAGTTCGCTGAGCAGATTGAACAGCGGTGAATCATCCAGCAATACTTCCTTGCTCGCCGCCTCGGGGGCAGACAGGCTTTTGATTTGAAGTGCGATCATGTCGTCGATACGGTAGTATTCGCGGCGTTCTTCTTCATCTAATGTCGACATGGCGAACCCCAGCTAGCGGTAATGGTTTGAGTGTAAAGCTGCTTACCAGACCCCGCCACCGGGACGTCTTCTTTTCCTCCGAACAAGCCCCGACATGTTCAGACCTCTCTTCGTATTTATTGGCACGCGTTATACCCGTGCAAAGCGTCGCAATCATTTTGTGTCGTTCATTTCCTTGACCTCGATGATCGGTCTCGCCCTTGGCGTGGTCGTGATGATCGTGGTGCTGTCGGTGATGAACGGCTTCGATCATGAGATGCGCACCCGCGTGCTGGGCATGGTGCCCCACGCGACCATTGAAGGCGATGCGCCCATCAGCGACTGGCAAAGCCTGGCCGCCAAGGTCAAGCAGAACCCCAAGGTAGTGGCCGTCGCGCCGTTTACCCAGATGCAGGGGCTGCTGACCAACGACGGCAAGGTGCAGAAAATCCTGCTCAATGCCATCGACCCGGCCCAGGAACGCAACGTCTCGATCATCGACAAGTTCATGTTGCAGGGCAAACTCGACGATCTGGCGCCCGGCAGTTTTGGCATCGTCATCGGTGACAAGGCGGCGGCCAAGCTCGGCGTGGGCATCGGCGACAAGCTGACCTTCGTCGCGCCGGAAGTCACCGTGACGCCGGCCGGGATGTTCCCGCGCATGAAGCGCTTTACCGTGGTCGGTACCTTCCACGTCGGCGCCGGCGAGATCGACGGTTACCTCGGCCTGACCAACCTCACCGACCTGGCCCGCCTGCATCGCTGGCAGCCGGACCAGGTGCAGGGCCTGCGCCTCAAGTTCAACGACCTGTTCGACGCCCCGCGCGGCGCCTGGGACATCGCCCAGCACCTGGGTGAAAGCCAGTACTACGCCCGCGACTGGACCCGCACCCACGGCAACCTGTACCAGGCCATCCGCATGGAAAAAGCCATGATCGGCCTGCTGTTGCTGCTGATCGTCGCCGTCGCCGCCTTCAACATCATCTCCACGCTGGTGATGGTGGTGAATGACAAGAAAGGCGACATCGCCATCCTGCGTACACTGGGCGCCACGCCTGGGCAGATCATGGCGATCTTCATGGTGCAGGGCACCGTGATTGGCGTGGTCGGCACCTTGATCGGCACGGCGGTGGGCATTTTGGCCGCGCTGAACGTCAGCGCCGCCATCGCCTTGCTTGAAAAGGTGATCGGCCACAAGTTCCTCAACGCCGACGTCTACTTCATCGATTACTTGCCATCCCAGGTTCAGACCCAGGATGTGCTGATGGTCGGCGGCGCCGCGTTGGTCCTGAGTTTCCTTGCCACCCTGTATCCAGCCTGGCGCGCGGCACGTACCCAGCCAGCACAGGCCCTACGTTATGAGTGAATCGGGCATGAGTGAAAAAGCAATCCTGAGCTGCCGCAACCTGGGCAAATCCTACGAGGAAGGCCCGGAGTCGGTTGTGGTGCTGTCCAACCTGCAACTGGAACTGCACCCCGGCGAGCGCGTGGCGATCGTCGGCAGTTCCGGTTCCGGCAAAAGTACCTTGCTCAACCTGTTGGGCGGCCTCGATACGCCGTCCCAGGGCAGCGTATGGCTGGCCGGTGAAGAACTGTCGGCCTTGAATGAAAAGGCTCGTGGCCAGTTGCGCAACCGCTCGTTGGGCTTTGTGTACCAGTTCCACCACCTGTTGCCGGAATTCACCGCCCTGGAAAACGTGTGCATGCCGCTGTTGATCGGCAAGACCGCGATCCCGGAAGCGCGCCAGCGTGCCAAGGCGTTGCTCGAGCGCGTCGGCCTCGGTCATCGCCTGGAGCACAAACCGGCCGAACTGTCCGGTGGCGAGCGCCAGCGCGTGGCGATTGCCCGTGCCCTGGTGAACAACCCGGGCCTGGTGATGCTCGACGAGCCTACCGGCAACCTCGACTCCCACACCGCCCAGGGCATCAAGGACTTGATGTTGGAACTGAGCACCCAGATGCGCACCGCGTTCCTGGTGGTGACCCATGACATGAGCATGGCCCGCCAGATGGACCGCGTGCTGCACCTGCAGGAAGGCCATCTGGTCGCCATCTGACCTGTTTCAAGCCCGGTGCCTGACGCCGGGTTTTCTATTTTTCCAACGGTGCCCGCGAATGTTCAGACCGTTATCGATTTTCATCGGCACGCGCTATACCCGCGCCAAGCGCCGCAACCGTTTTGTTTCGTTTATCTCGATGACGTCGATGATCGGCCTCGCCCTGGGCGTGCTGGCGATGATCGTGGTGCTGTCGGTGATGAACGGCTTCCAGCGCGAAATGAGCTCGCGCATCCTTGGCATGGTGCCCCACGCCACCATCGTCGGGGCCAACCCGATCGATGATTGGCAGCCGGTGGCCGCTGCGGCGATGAAGAACCCGCAAGTGACCGCCGCCGTACCGTTCACTCAGATGGATGGCATGTTCTCCTACAAGGGCGCGATGCAGCCGATTGAGATCAGCGGCGTCGATCCGGCCCAGGAAGGCAAGGTGTCGATCGTGGCCCAACATATCGTGCAGGGCAAACTGGAGGACCTGAAGCCCGGCGAGTTCGGCGTGGTGGTCGGCGAAATCACCGCTCGGCGTTTTCGCCTGAATGTGGGTGACAAACTGACCCTGATCGTCCCGGAAATCAGCAGCGCGCCCGGTGGTATCACCCCGCGCATGCAGCGTCTGAACGTGGTGGGTATCTTCAAGATCGGCGCCGAGCTGGATGGTTCCATGGCCTTGATCCACATGGCTGACGCTGCCGAGATACAGCATTGGCAGCCGAACCAGGTGCAGAGCGTGCGCCTGGCGTTGAAAGACCTGTACGCAGCGCCCCAGGTCTCGGCGGACATCGCCGCCAGCCTCGGCAGCGGCTACAAGCCCGATGACTGGACCCACACCCAGGGCAGCTTGTTCAGCGCGATGAAGATGGAAAAGACCATGATCGGCCTGTTGTTGCTGATGATCGTCGCCGTCGCGGCGTTCAACATCATCGCCACGCTGATCATGGTGGTGAACGACAAGGGCGCGGACATCGCAATCCTGCGCACCATTGGCGCCACGCCACGGCAGATCATGGCGATTTTCATGGTGCAGGGCACGGTGATCGGCATCGTCGGCACGTTGATCGGCGGCGTGCTGGGCGTGCTTGCGGCGCTCAACGTGAGTGAGCTGGTAGGCTGGCTGGAGCGGGTGAGCGGGCAGCATATTTTCAGTTCGGACGTGTACTTCGTCAGCAACCTGCCTTCGGAGCTGCAAAGTGGCGATGTGGTGCTGATTTGTACGGCCGGGTTTGTGTTGAGCTTCCTGGCGACGATTTACCCGGCGTATCGGGCGGCGAAGATTGAGCCGGCGCATGCCTTGAGATATTCGTAACATTTGACACTGTCGTCGTTGGTCAATCAGTTTTTACAGGGGAGTGCACTGTACCTGTAGATACTTTGTTTACGGCCAAGTCCTTAGCAGGTTTTTGCACTAAGACAGCTTGGCCGTATCAACACCTTCCCTCTGCAGGCAACTTTACGGTTGCCTCGTCTGGTATTGCATGCGCCCAATTGGCCAAGGGTGGCCGGCCTGCACATACAAAGATTTTCTTCGGCCGGCACAGCTGTAAATGATCAGCGTCGTGCGCGGTCACATCACCAGTCCCAGCAGCCCAGTCACTCCGGGTGTTCTCGGCGGGGGGGGGGTAGGCTTTTCCTTATTAGTTAATTAACCATAATTGATGACTGGTTTTCAGGAACATTCTTCGTAAAAATAATGACTGTCGGTTTAGAGCGCTTAAATGAGCCTGTAAGTATGGCGCGCCAAGCTGGAAAGTTACGAGTGGTTACGGGGAGTGTGAATATGAAAGAGCGGTTACTAAACTTATGTCAAAAGTATGATGTGGAAATCGTTAAATATTATAGACAATGCGATGACCATGCAATGCGCAGCTATGATTTGACGAGAGGAGGTTGGTGTTTTGGCATGACGATCGACTGGTTGCGATGTAAGCGTAATAGTATTGATTTCTGGGAGTCGCTCAATAGTGACTCGGGGAAGAATCGCGTACGTTTTCTCATGGCGCGTCAACAGATGGTGCGTCTAAAAGGCAATGATGCAGATGTGAAATCCAGGTTCCAGGCGGGAATGTCCTCGGCAGGCTTGGTGTTGCTCACTTTCGAAACAAATATTGATTTTGTTCAAAAAGTGAGAGCGGCTGATATAGCCAACTCACTGTTACGGGTGCCTGGCCGATATGTATGTTTCACCATCGCGAGCCTCGAACGTGCTCATGGGATGGGCTTTCTGCGTAGTCAAACGCAGGTTGTCTTCATGGATCCAAATGCGGGCGAGTTCGTATTTCCAAAAGAATCTGTATTTAGGCCATGGCTGTCGGAATACTTGAAGTTAAAGAGATACGACTTATTGGGGATGCTAAGTTATTATTCTGTGCATTCTTTCGGTTGATTAGATTTCGCCGATTCTTGTAAGTGGCTCTTTATCTTAGGAGCGGATTCAGATCCCTTAGAAGCTGTTGGCGATTGGCCTTACCCGTGCAGCTCAATTATAAATCTTGTACATCCCGCCTCTGATTCACAAAAAATCTTCCCCCCATGCGCTCTTACAATCGACTGGGTAATCGCCAGTCCCAGCCCGGCATGCTCGCTGCTGCCTTCATGGCGCGCCGGATCGGCCCGATAGAATCGGTCGAACAATCTCGGTAGCAGCTCTGGTGGAATGCCTTCGCCGCTGTTCTCAACCTTCACCGATACACCCTCCACCAGACTCACACGCACTTCACCGCCCGCGGGCGTAAACCGCAGTGCGTTATCGAGCAAGTTCGAAAGCGCCCGACGCAACATGCCGCGATCACCCAGGGTATGGGCAGTGCCTTCGCGCACCAGGCTGACTTGGGCCTCCTCCGCCAGCAAAGCGAAAAATTCCAACAGGGCATCCACTTCAATCGCCAGGTTCAGGGCCTCACGTTTGGGCACCAACAAACCATGGTCCGCCTTGGCCAGGTACAGCATGTCGTTGACCAGTTGCGCCATCCATTGCAACTCTTCCAGATTGCTGTGCAGCGCCTCGCGGTAGTCCTCCAGCGGGCGCGGCTGGGTGAGGATGACCTGGGTCTGGGTCAGCAGGTTCGACAGTGGCGTGCGCAGTTCATGGGCGATATCGGCGGAGAACGCTGAAAGGCGCTGGAATGCGTCGTCCAGCCGACCCAGCATGGCATTGAAGGCCTGGGCCAGTTCGGCCAATTCCGCCGGCATTTGCTGTTGAGGCAGGCGCTGGGTCAAGGAGTGGGCCGATACGCCGGCAGCCACTTCGCCCATGCGTCGCAACGGGCGCAAGCCACTGCGTGCAGCCCAGGCGCCCAGCAGCGCGGTGGCCAGGGCCGACAGGCCGACGGTGAGCCAGATCAAATGCTGCATGCGTTGCAGGAAGTGCTGGTGGTGGGTGATGTCGAGCATCAGGGTCAGCTGCGGTGAAGTGGGCTGGCCGGGCCTTAAGGGCGCGTTGTACACGCGGTAGTCGGTGCCGGCGTTTTGCAGGGTGTGCAGGCCCGGCGCCTCGGGCAGAGTGACGCTTGGCGCATCGTCCAGCCAGCGCTGGCCTGCGGCGGTGATGCGTAATGTCAGGTCAGGTTGGCGATTGAGTTCGGCTCGCAGCTGCGCTTCGCGTTGGGCGAATGAGTCCAGCGATTCGACACCCTGCAAGGTACTGCGCAGCGCCACCAGCTTACTGTCGAGTTGCTGTTGGTCCAGCTCAATGAAGTGCGCCTCGCTGGCATGGTTGAACAGCACGCCCGCGAGCAGCGAGACCACTGCGGTGCAGGCTGCAAACAGCAGGGCCAGGCGGCTGGCCAGGGACAGACGCTGGATCAATGGCTCCGCTCCTCCAGCACATAACCCATGCCGCGCACGGTATGGATCAGCTTGGAGGGGAAGGGGTCGTCGACTTTCAGGCGCAGGCGCCGGATCGCGACTTCGATGATGTTGGTGTCGCTGTCGAAATTCATGTCCCACACCTGGGAGGCGATCAGCGACTTGGGCAGTACTTCGCCTTGGCGGCGCAGCAGCAGTTCCAGCAGGGAGAACTCCTTGGCGGTGAGGTCGATACGCTGGCCGCCCCGTTCGACGCGGCGGCGGATCAGGTCCAGGCGCAGGTCGGCCAATTGCAGGGCGGTTTCCTGCGGCGTGCTGCTGCCACGGCGCAGCAGGGTGCGCACGCGCGCCAGCAGTTCGGAGAAGGCGAAGGGCTTGACCAGGTAATCGTCGGCGCCCAGTTCCAGGCCATGCACACGGTCTTCCACAGCGTCCCGGGCGGTCAGGAATAGCACCGGGATCTCCATGCCGGCACTGCGCACTGCTTGCAGGATTTGCCAGCCGTCGCGACCAGGCAGCATCACGTCCAGGATCAGCAAGTCATAATCGCCGGTCAGCGCCAGGTGCTGGCCGCTGGTGCCGTCGGCCACCAGTTCGGTGGTAAAGCCAGCCTCGGCCAGGCCTTGACGCAGATAGTGGCCGGTTTTCGGTTGGTCTTCGACGATCAGCAATTTCATGGGCGGCTCTTGGCAACAGTTCACGAGGGGCTTTATACCGTGGGTGCCAGGGGAAGGGCGCAACCTGACAAAGTTGTAATCTAGCAGTCAGCTGGCTGGCAGCGGCGCAATTTTAAAGTGCTGTCCAAGCAGGTTGCACACTTTTGGAGAATCGAGATGGCATTGCGTACACCCCTGTTGTTGGCGGGCTGCCTGTTGGCGTTGAGTTTCAATGCAATGGCGGATGCGGCCCATACCTACGCGTTCGGTCAGCCGGCACCGGCCGATAAGGCCACGCGTACCGTGGAAGTGACGCTGCAGGACATTTCCTTTTCGCCCAAGTCCCTGGACGTCAAAGCCGGTGAGACGGTGCGCTTTGTACTGGTCAATAAAGGCCAGTTGCTGCATGAATTCAACCTCGGTGACGCGGCGATGCACGCCGAACACCAGAAGGAAATGTTGCAGATGCAGGCCAGCGGCATGCTCACGTCCACGGGAATGGGCAAGATGGATCACAGTGCCATGGGCCACGGTGAGATGGGCGGCATGAAACACGATGACCCCAACAGCGTGCTGGTGCAGCCCGGCAAGACCGCTGAGCTGACCTGGACGTTCACCAAGGCCACCGGCCTGGAGTTTGCTTGCAACCTCCCCGGGCATTACCAGGCGGGCATGGTCGGTAAGCTGACCGTTGAGTAAGGCGTTTCTTAAGGGCGGGGGCAAAGGCTGGTAGACTGGCGCGGTTTATTTAGCCAGGTTTCCGCCATGCATCCCGCAGCCGAACATTCGCCGCTGGGCAAGTCCAGTGAATACATCTCCACCTACACCCCTTCGTTGCTGTTCCCGATTCCACGCGCCGCCAAATGGGCCGAGCTGGGCCTGAGCGCCGAGACCCTGCCCTACAAGGGCGTGGACTTCTGGAACTGCTTCGAGTTGTCCTGGTTGCTGCCGTCGGGCAAGCCGGTGGTGGCCATCGGTGAATTCAGCATCCCGGCCGACTCGCCGAACATCATCGAGTCCAAGTCGTTCAAGCTATACCTCAACTCGCTGAACCAGACCGCGTTCGCCGATACACCAAGCCTGGAAGCGACCCTGCGTACCGACCTCAGCGCTGCCGCCGGCAAGCCGGTCAGCGTGCGTATCCGCCGCCTGGCCGAGATTGAAGCCGAAGGCGTGATGGCCCTGCCGGGTGTGTGCATTGACGACTTGGACATTCGCGTCAGCAACTATGAGCATCCGCGTCCGGAGTTGCTGCGTTGCGATGACTCGCGCATTGTCGAGGAGAGCGTGCACAGCCACCTACTCAAGTCCAACTGCCCGGTGACCAGCCAGCCCGACTGGGGCAGCGTGGTGGTGGAGTACCGCGGTGCGGCGTTGGATCACGCGAGTTTGCTGGAATACCTGGTGAGCTTTCGCCAGCACTCGGACTTTCATGAGCAGTGTGTTGAGCGGATCTTCCTCGATCTGCAGCGCCTGCTGAAGCCGGAGAAGTTGACGGTGTATGCGCGGTATGTGCGGCGGGGGGGGTTGGATATCAACCCTTACCGCAGTACTGAGGATGTGGCGTTCCAGAACGTGCGCCTGGCTCGCCAATAAGCCTTCACACAAAACCAAATGTGGGAGGGGGCTTGCTCCCGATTGCGGAGTGTCAGTCACAGTCGTTGTGCCTGACCCACTGCATCGGGAGCAAGCCCCCTCCCACATTTTGGTTCTGCGCCTGGCTTGGGTTCGGGTTAGATGCCCATATTGCCCAAGGTGATCATAATATTGCGCAATGTCCCGGAAATCACCGGGTGCTCGGCGTCGAACTCTATGGCAGCTTGACTCACATCGTCGGAAATACTGGGTGTCTGGGTGGCCGGTTCAAGTTCAAGTTGTAATTCAAACTTGGCAATCAAGGCCTCCAGCGCTTCACGTTTTTCTTCCGACAGCGGCGGTTCCTGTTCCAACTGCCCGCGCAGGATCTCGACCTGTTCTTCCAGTTTTTTGCGATCAGGCATGACGTTCTTCCTTTTTATCGATAGGCACTGGCATAGACCGCGGCACGCCGTGAAAGGTCTACGGACTGACCTGTAGATTAATCCACGGGCGTCGACTGTGCATGATCTCGATCAGGGCTTCTCGCCTTTGAGCTGTCGCAGGCTGATGTCAGCCAGGCAGGTGCCGAGTTCACCAAGGTGATCGATCACCGAGTGCACCCCCAGCCCATATAGCTCAACGGTGGCTTTGCCGCGCTTGTGCTCGCGTTCCTTGTCGCTCAGCGCCTGCCACTGCTCAGGCGCCAGGCCGCACAGTGAACCACAGGAGGCCAGGCCAATGGTCCACAACCCGGCATTCAGCCCCGATTGCAGCAAGCGCGGTTCACCGCTGACCAGTACGCAACCTTCCAGGCGCTCAATGTTCAGTTCCATCAAGGCTTGCCAGCAGGCATGGGGCGCGGGCCAGCGGATGGAGGAGGGGGATGCCGCCTTGAGCCAGCCGGGCAGTACGGCGGCCAGTGGTGTGGTCACCGATGGCGGCAATTCATCCAGCCAGGCACAGGGGATGCCTTGTTCCTTGAGGCTGCGCAGGATTTTCAGGGCGCCGGGCGTGGCTTGGGAGTCCGGGGAGGAGGAATCGGTGCGCGCCTGGGAACCAAAGTCCACCAGGCAACCACTCAGGCCAAACAGAACAGCGGTCAAGGCGGGCGCTTTGGCGATGGCTATCTCGGCGTGAGGCATGTCGACATCCCTGAAATAGCTGTGACGCTATCGGGGCAGGATGACAAGCAGATGACAGGCGGGTGAATTGTAGGAAAATTGTCCATTTGTGTTAGGAGTATTCCTAGCAGCTGCCTAATTGGACACTTCCGTCATATACTGACGGCCTTATTCAGGGCATAGCGCCCATGACAGACCATTCAAGGAGCAAAAGCTATGCGCTGGAGCCAACACTTCGCTCAGCTGTCGGTGTGTGCCACTGTCTTGCTGGCCCCTTTCGCTGCACAGGCTGCATCGGAAGATGATCCATGGGAAAGCGTCAACCGCCCGATCTTCACTTTTAACGACACCGTTGATACCTACGCACTCAAGCCATTGGCCCAAGGCTATCAGTGGATCACCCCGCAATTTGTCGAAGACGGTATCCACAACTTCTTCCGCAACATCGGCGACGTCGGCAACCTGGCCAACAACGTGCTGCAGCTCAAGCCCCACAATGCCGGGGTCGACACTGCGCGTTTGCTGGTTAACACCACGTTCGGCGTGCTGGGCTTTATCGACGTCGGCACCAAAATGGGGCTGCAACGCAGTGATGAAGACTTCGGCCAGACCCTGGGTTATTGGGGTGTAGGCAGCGGTCCCTACGTGATGATCCCGCTGCTGGGCCCGAGCACCCTGCGTGATGCGCCGTCCAAATACGTAGACAGCTACACCCAACCGTACCGCTACATGAACGATATCGGCTGGCGCAACAGCACCATGGGCCTGAACATCGTTGACACCCGTGCCAGCCTGCTCGACAGCGAGAAGCTGATCACCGGCGACAAGTACACCTTTATCCGTAATGCCTACCTGCAGAACCGTGAGTTCAAGGTCAAGGACGGCAAGGTCGTCGACGACTTTTAAGCTGTGATGTTTTGAAATGAAAAAAGGCGACCCTGGCGGTCGCCTTTTTTGTGCGCGGGTTTCAGCGCATTTTCAAGATCTTAAGGCCCAGTTGTTGCTCTTCGCCTGCCGTCTTGGTCCAGACCACTTCAGTGTCTGCCTCCAGGCCCTTGAGCGCCGCATGCTCAGAATCAATGCGCACGGTGAGCAGGTCTCCGACGTTGAACTGGCGCGGTGCCTGCACCTGCATCCCGGAGCTGGAAAGGTCCACGCAAACCCCGGCAATCTCCTGGCCTTCGTGGAGCAAAGATACTTCGGCATCCACCCGCATGCGGATGAAATCGCGTTTTTCGGCGTAGTCGCGCTCGTGTTCGCCCATCGGCTCCATCCTTACTTTGTGTTGTGGTCGTGGCTGTTCTTATAACTCCCGGTGATTTGCGATGTAAAGACGCCCGGCGACCATCGGCATGAGCTTGAAACACCTGGCGGATGGGAGTACCGTCTGCGCCTTAGAAGGGCACCTCTGCTTTACCGTTGTGCGTGGGCAAAACGCCTATGCTTTGTAGGACAGAGAGGCTAGAAAGCGAATCCAGTACGTGAGCCCGGCCATTGCCGAGCCACCTACGCCAACCTAATTCTGGCGCCGTTTGCCCACATGCAAAAAACCAGTGCCACGCTGCTGATAATCGATGACGACGAAGTAGTGCGCGCGAGCCTTGCAGCCTATTTGGAAGACAGTGGCTTCAGCGTCCTGCAGGCCAGCAATGGCCAACAGGGTCTTCAGGTATTCGAGCGCGACCAGCCCGACCTCGTGATCTGCGACCTGCGCATGCCCCAGATGGGCGGCTTGGAGCTGATTCGCCAGGTGACCGAGCTTGCCCCGCAGACGCCGGTGATTGTCGTGTCCGGCGCTGGCGTCATGAACGATGCCGTCGAGGCGCTGCGCCTGGGCGCTGCCGACTACCTGATCAAGCCCCTCGAAGACCTGGCGGTACTGGAGCACTCTGTGCGCCGCGCGTTGGATCGTGCGCGCTTGCTGGTCGAGAACCAGCGCTACCGCGAAAAGCTCGAAACCGCCAACCGCGAACTCGAAGCCAGCCTTAACCTGCTCCAGGAAGACCAGAACGCCGGTCGCCAGGTGCAGATGAACATGCTGCCGGTCAGCCCCTGGACCATCGACGAATTCCAGTTTGCTCACCAGATCATCCCGTCGTTGTACCTGTCGGGAGATTTTGTCGATTATTTCCGCGTAGACGAGCGGCGTGTCGCGTTTTACCTGGCCGATGTCTCCGGTCATGGTGCTTCTTCTGCTTTTGTCACCGTGTTGTTGAAGTTCATGACCACACGGCTGTTGTTCGAATCCAAGCGCAATGGCACCTTGCCGGAGTTCACCCCCTCCGAGGTGCTGGGCCACATCAACCGAGGCCTGATCAGCTGCAAGCTGGGCAAGCACGTGACGATGGTGGGCGGCGTGATTGATGAAGAAACCGGTCTTTTGACCTACAGCATCGGCGGTCACCTGCCGATGCCTGTTTTATACACTCCCGACAGTGTGCGTTACCTGGAAGGGCGTGGTCTGCCCGTAGGCTTGTTCAATGAAGCCACCTACGAAGACCACATTCTGGAGCTGCCGCCGACGTTCAGCCTGACGCTGATGTCCGATGGCATCCTGGACCTTCTTCCAGAGCCTACACTCAAAGAGAAAGAAGCCGCCTTGCCCCAAAAGGTCAAGTCGGCGGGCGGCAGCCTGGATGGCCTGCGGCAGGTTTTTGGATTGGCCACGCTAGGGGAGATGCCGGATGATATCGCCCTATTGGTGTTGAGCAGGAATCTTTGATGAGTACCGGAAGAATCCAATTCGCCGAGCAAGACGGGACCTTCGTCCTGAAGTTTGTCGGTGAAGTGCGCCTGACCTTGTGTTCGGCGCTGGATGCGACGATTGAGCGGATTTTCACAGCGTTGAATTTCTCGGCGATCGTGATCGATCTGACCGAAACCCGCAGCATCGATAGCACCACCCTTGGGCTGTTGGCCAAGTTGTCCATTCTGTCTCGGCAGAAGGTCGGCCTGTTGCCGACCGTCGTCACCACCCACGAAGACATCACTCGTCTGTTGCAGTCCATGGGCTTCGACCAGGTATTCAACATCGTTGATCGCCCGATCCCGTGCCCGGAATGCCTCACCGACCTGCCGTCCCAGGACCAGTCCGAGGAAGTCGTACGGGTCAAGGTGCTGGAAGCGCACAAGATCCTGATGGGCCTCAATGAGTCCAACCGCGAAGCCTTCCACGACCTCGTCAACGCCCTCGAGCGTCACTGATCCCAGGGATCGTCTGCACGTAGCAGCTGCCGAGCGCAAGCGAGGCTGCGTCAGCGGCCTGCCTGACACACCGCAGACGCAGCCTCGCTTGCGCTCGGCAGCTGCTACTTAGGGGACAACAGAGCAAAAAAGGGCGGTACCCTCACAGGTACCGCCCTTTTTGCCGCCTGCGCCGTTTACAGCTTGGCGGACAACAGCGCCTCAAGCTTCTCCTGGTCTCGAGCAAACTGACGAATCCCCTCCGCCAGCTTCTCGGTCGCCATCGCATCCTCGTTGGACTCCCAACGGAACTGCGCTTCAGTCAGATGCACCCGCGCTTCCCCGGCATGCCCTGGCGACAACTTACGCTCCAGCTTGCCTTCATCCGCCGCCAGCTTCTCCAGCAGGTCCGGGCTGATGGTCAGGCGATCACAGCCGGCCAGCTCTTCAATCTGGCTCAGGTTACGGAAGCTCGCACCCATCACCACGGTCTTGTAGCCATTAGCCTTGTAGTAGTTGTAGATGCGCGTCACCGACTGCACGCCCGGATCATCCGCGCCGGTGTAGTCGTTGCCATTGGCTTTCTTGTACCAGTCGTAGATACGGCCTACGAACGGTGAAATCAGGAACACCCCGGCTTCTGCGCACGCTACCGCCTGGGCAAACGAGAACAGCAGGGTCAGGTTGGTCTGGATGCCTTCTTTTTCCAGCTTCTCCGCCGCGCGGATGCCTTCCCAGGTGGAGGCGATCTTGATCAGCACGCGGTCACGGCTAACGCCAGCTTTGTCGTACAGGTCGATCAGACGGTGCGCACGCTTGAGTACGGCGTCAGTGTCGAACGACAGGCGCGCGTCCACCTCAGTGGAGATACGCCCTGGCACGACTTTCAGGATCTCTTGGCCCACGGCCACCGCAAAACGGTCGCTGGCCAGGCCGACATCGCCGTTGCAGTCCTGCACACACTCATCCAGCAGCTTGGCATAGCCCGGAATCGACGCAGCCTTGAGCAGCAGGGAAGGGTTGGTAGTGGCGTCTTGAGGCTTGAGCTTGGCGAGGGTAGAAAAATCGCCGGTATCGGCTACGACAGTAGTGAATTGCTTGAGTTGTTCCAGCTTGGAAGTCATGGGCGTGCTCTGTCCTATGGGTCTGATGACATTACCCGAGCGCTGGCAGGCGCTCAAGGGCGCAAATGCGTTCGATCGTTTGCGAGGGCAACAACCTGAAAACAGCCGTTTGAATGCCCGGCCGTACTGCTGAATAGGAGGCCAGAACGGCCGACAGGTTCAACCCAATTGCCCGATGTCGGATATCGCCTTCATGCCAACTGACGCCTTCCCTGGCACACACTGCACCAAATGTGGGAGGGGGCTTGCCCCCGATGGCGGTGTGTCAGCTCATCCAATAATCAACTGACCCCCTGCAAGCTATCCAATCAACGCCCTTCCAACAATGCCCCAGCCTGATCCAACAATGCCAGCGGATCCGCAGCCTTATGAATATCCACCGACAACAACTGCCTGAATCTGCGCGCCCCAGGGAAACCGGTGCCCAACCCCAGCACATGCCGCGTAATGTGATGCATCGTCCCGCCAGTCGCCAAATGCTCAGCAATATAAGGCCGCAACTGCGCCAACGCCTCAGCCCGGCTGATCACCGGCGATTCACTGCCAAACAACTGCTGATCCACCTCCGCCAGCAGATACGGATTGTGATAAGCCTCCCGGCCCAGCATCACCCCATCAAACGTCTGCAAATGCTCATGGCACTGCTCCAGCGTCTTGATGCCGCCGTTGAGAATAATCTCCAACTCCGGGAAATCCTGCTTCAACTGCGCCGCCACGTCATAACGCAACGGCGGAATGTCGCGGTTCTCCTTCGGCGACAACCCCTCCAGAATCGCAATCCGCGCATGCACGGTAAAACTGGTGCAGCCGGCGTCCTTCACCGTTCCGACGAAATCACACAGCTCGGCGTAACTGTCCCGGCCGTTGATCCCGATACGGTGCTTTACCGTCACCGGAATCGACACCGCATCACGCATCGCCTTCACGCAATCGGCCACCAGGGCCGGGTGAGCCATCAGGATCGCGCCGATCATGTTGTTTTGGACGCGGTCGCTTGGGCAGCCGACGTTCAGGTTTACTTCGTCGTAACCGGCGGCTTCGGCCATGCGGGCACAGGCGGCGAGGTCAGCGGGGACACTGCCGCCGAGCTGGAGCGCCAGAGGGTGCTCGGCTTCGTTATGACGCAGGAAACGGTCGTGGTCGCCATGGAGAATCGCGCCAGTGGTGACCATCTCGGTGTAGAGCAGGGCGTGCTTGGAGAGCAGGCGCAGGAAGAACCGGCAGTGGCGGTCGGTCCAGTCCATCATCGGCGCCACACTAAACCGGCGTGACGGCTCTGAGCGTGAAAGGCTAGCGTTTGCTGGGGATGCGGCTTTTTCGAAATTCATTAATACTGATCTTTTATACAGCGGTTTTTACCCATTTTCCCTTGTTTTCTAAAGTCGGTTGCTACATTGTAGCGATCGAATTCGGCAATGTAGCAACTGGAAATGGGCACGATCACAGCACGTAAGCGCAAGGACAACTCGACAGCCTACACGGCGCAGATACGGATCAATCGGGATGGCAAGACAGTTTATCAGGAAAGCCAAACCTTCGACCGTAAGCAGGTCGCCCAGGCCTGGATCAAGCGACGCGAGACCGAGCTGGCTCAGCCAGGTGCTATTGAGCGGGCGAATCGGAAAGGGGTGACGATCAAGAAGATGATCGAGCAGTACCTGGATGAGTACGAGAGGATCCGGCCGCTGGGGAAGACCAAGAGCGCGACGTTGAGCGCGATCAAGGAGACCTGGCTGGGTGAGTTGGATGATGCAGCGCTGAACAGCCAGAAGCTGGTGGAGTACGCGCAGTGGCGGATGAGCGAAGAAGGCGGCGGTGTGCAGGCGCAGACGGTTGGTAATGATCTGTCGCACCTGGGCGCTGTGTTGTCTGTGGCACGGCCGGCATGGGGCTATGAAGTCGATCCTCATGCAATGCCTGATGCTCGCAAGGTCTTACGCAAGCTTGGCATGGTGAGCAAGAGCAAAGAGCGTAATCGCCGGCCCACGCTCGATGAGCTGGACAAGCTCATGGGGCATTTTTTTGAAATGCAGAAGCGCCGGCCGGACTCTATTCACATGCCGAAGATGATTGCCTTTGCGCTTTTCTCGACGCGTCGGCAGGAAGAGATCACTCGGATACGGTGGGAAGATCTCGATTGTGCTCGGCAGTCGGTATTGGTGCGGGATATGAAAAATCCAGGACAGAAGATCGGTAACGATGTGTGGTGTCATTTGCCGGATGAGGCTTGGGCGATTCTGCACACAATGCCGAAAGTTGAACGAGAGATTTTTCCGTACAATGCCAAATCGGTGTCCGCATCTTTTACACGAGCGTGTCCGATATTGGGAATCGAAGACCTGCATTTTCATGACCTGCGTCATGAGGGAGTCAGTCGTCTGTTTGAGATGGACTGGGATATACCAAGAGTTTCCAATGTGTCAGGTCATCGGGACTGGAACTCATTGCGCAGGTACACGCATTTGCGTGGTAGGGGCGATCCATACTTGGAGTGGGGGATGTTTAGGCGTATTTTGAGCTCGTAGATGTTGCCGCCCTCTCAATAAGCCGTTAATCATGACTTGGAAAGGATTGATCATGAAGAAGCAGGCAGGTAAGAGCAAAAAAAAGAAAAAGAAATTAATTTCTCCGGCTATTGCTATCCCCTTTGTGGAATCTGAGCTTATAGAAAATGCATCGTATAAATGTGTGCGTTTTAAGGATGAGCGAGTATGTCTTGATGAGGTTTTTAAAAAGCTGGATCCGGAGCTTGGTTTAAAGTTGATCTATTCGGAAGCACCTTCTACGGAAATTGGTAGCATTGATTTTTCTAATCTTACGTTGACGGTGTTTACCTTAGGGAAAAGCATAGGCGTTCAAAGGTTTGCGCTGGCCTGCTTGATAGGTCATGTTGTGATGGGGCATGGTTCCTATATGAAATCTGCGGTTTGTCATGAGCAGCACACTGATGTTATTTTAAAGCCCCGTGTGTCTGTGGGTGGGTCTGCTGATATTGAATGGCAGGCAAGATTTTTTGCATGTTGTTTGTTAATGCCTCGTCAAATGTTCAATGGGTATTTTATTCATCTTCAAGAAGAGTTGAATTTTAAAAATCGAGGGCATGGACCTATCTATCTCGATAATCAACCTTGTAACCAATTGCTTTATTCAGAAATAGTAAATGAAATGCGAATTTTCTTCGGTGCTCCGAAGTTTCTTGTTGAGTCTCGCATCAGATCGTTAAATTTGCTGGTTGATGCACGTAGGCCGGTTCGTGTTACAGAGGCAGCAATTAATCAGCTATTTTTTTAGCTTTTTGTGGGTGGGGCTATGCGTAGGTTTTCTGGTACTGTAGAGGATAAGTTTTATATTCCCTTGTGTGAGGGGAAGGCTAGAGCTCTATCTCTCACTTTGTTCCCGTCAGAGTTGTTTGATGAAATGACTGTTGCGGAAATTGCAGGAGCTCTTTTAATTCAGCATGTTGCATCGGTTGAGCGTGGTGTTAATGTTGTTATCGCAGCTGAGCGGATTTTATTTGATTTGATTGCTTGGGGTGAGACGAAGGGGGATGGAGGTGCAAGTCTTGCTTCTGAAGCTAAAAGGATTTTTGAAGGTGGTAAGTTTAACTCAGGACTTGATCGTCTTCGTAAAGTTGGGCTGGAATTGCTCTCACCAGAAGATGTGAAGGCCGAGGATTATCTCCTTGCAAATGGTACGTGGGATTATGAGTTTCGGTTAAGGCATTTTAAAAAGGTGGCTGCATTTAAGGTAGAGGTCGAAACACCGAGTGGAGGGCTTTTATGCCTAAGTTCGCCGCAGAATCTCATAGTTAAGTCTTTCTTGGCGGAAAAAGACGAGTCCATTCATATTCAAGGTTATGCAGGTACGGGGAAAACGCATCTAATCTCCTCGCTGATCGAATTTATGAATCCTGGCACAACATTGGTGCTTGCTAAAACCCAAGTTCAACTTTATGAGCTCACGGGGCGCATCAAGAGTCACGGTGTCGTAGCAAGAACATTCAAGATGCTTGCTTCTGAATTATTACGACCTATTTACCCCCATCTTTCCATAGCTGCCGACGAGTATCTCCAACTCAGTGATGCTGAGGTCGCTCGGGTTCTGAGCCTTGGACCTGTTGGCGGCATTAGCCCTGCAAGGGTTGCCGCTATATGCCGAAGGGCTGTAATGCGTTATTGTGAAAGCTTGGATATTTCGTTAAATAAACGAAATTTACCCTATATTAAAGAGCGGCTAAGTAGTATTGATTCGGATGTTTTGGTGCAATACTCAATTAGAGTCTGGGAGGCTACAATTTCTCCTGCAACCTATGAGGTTAGATTCCCAGTTCTCGGCTACCATTTGTTGAAGTGCCTGTCGCTTTCAAATGAAGTTGTGCCGGATATTTATACTCACGTAATTGTCGACGAGAGTCACGATCTTTCGCGGCCGATACTTCAGATTCTTGATCGCAGTCCGCAAGCAGTAATAACTTTGGGTGACGAGTATCAATGTATTACTGGCCCTGTGTTTCAACGCGCTAAAAAAATTCGTCAACGGGATGTCACTCGCTCCGTCAGAGCAGGCAAGGATATGGAAGGCGTCTTGAATCCGCTGATTGATGCTCACCCAACTAAAATAAAATTGCCGTATGAGGGCGGGGGTAATGATCCGACAAATGTTATTTTCTATGACCTGAATAAGGTGCCCGACACGCCTTCTACTATTCTCGTTGAGTCTGAGTGGGGTATGTTTGAATGGTTTCAGCGGCTGTCACATGCAGGTGTAAGATTTGCTATTTTGCACGGTTCGAGGAATTCGTTTGAAATGTTTATGGTTGATTGCATAAACTTGTTTTATGCTGGCACCCCACCTAAACATAGAAAATTGTTTTTTTACCCGACTTGGGATGCTCTGGCTCAAGGGCAGTCCGAGAATAAAGTTTTTGATAAGATTCAGGCGATGATGGAGAGAGGCTATAATTTGGAGAGGCTTAAAGTCTCTCTTCTCTCACTTGATAGTGTGTCATCTGGTGGGTATCAGTTAGGTATGGTTGAGAATGCGAGAAATGCTGAGTACGATTCAGTAATGTTGGCGCCGGATATGTTTGGTGACATCAGGCAAGGTGACGTGCTTGGGTTTGATAGAAAGGTTTGCTCACTTTACACTGGTGGATCTCGGGCTAAGTTTGAGCTTTTGGTGCCTGGCTATATTGGTGATTGGGTTTCTAGTCAAAGATATAGCGCATTGAAAAAATGATTCTTGTTAGCCGTTTTTGCTTTATTTATATTTAGTCTTGCATGAATATGGGGCCTTCGGCCCCAGATGGTAGTTTAGTTGTTGTGCAGTTGTTTAAGCTGCTTTTCTTCCCATTAATTGATTTTGCTCGCGTGTTGCTTTTTCACGTTGTCGGTCAATGTAGTCTGACAGGTCTTTTATATGAACGCCCAGTGCTGCTTTTTGGGAGTCTGCGCCTAGTCGTACGACAGCTATGTCGATCTCGCCATCTAAACGTTTGCGTTTAAATTTCTCAACGGTCAGATGCATGTAGTCAGCGCATACTCGATCAAGAGGAATGACTGCTTGACCTTCGTACTGCGCCATAAGTAGGAAAAGAGTATTCATGCTGCCTCCTTGGTCAATTCTCTTTCACTTCGGCAATTATTTACTTTGACCAGCGCCATCATCGGCCACGGCGACACAGAGTTCCCTACCATCAACACCTGAGTCTTGTTGCTGAACTTTCGGCCGTCGTGCCCACGGTCGATCACGTAGTTGTCGGGGAAGCCCTGCGCACGGTAAAGCTCACGCGGGGTGAGCATTCGCATGCCAATGTCCACGATCACATATGGCGTGCCCTTGATCGTCACCGTCACAAGCGCCAGGCGGTCACGCGTGGTGATGGTCGCGGCCGGGTTACGCAGGTCGTAAGTGTTGTCACTGCCGTAGTAGCCCATTAGGAAGGCAGCAACACGCATAGCGCCGGCCTGGACCTCTGGTGCAAGCTTGTATTCGACCAGGGCGTGATGTTCGGCGCCGGCCGTGATCGTGGGCACCAGTTCGTCCATGGCCCGGCCGACGCAGTTCCTGCGAATTGTCGACAGATGCGCGGTGACGATCTGCTGCTGGCTGCCCGTGGTGGTAATCGCCGTAAGGGGTTTTACTGGGTGGTGCCCTGGTGTCACGTTGTACCCGCCGTTGTGCTGGGCGAAGTATGCGACGACCAGGGCGAAGTGTCCGCCCTTCACGCCACTGCAGATGGTCCGTAGAGGATCATCTCCAGGCATGTTGCGCTGGCTGCTGCCATTGGCGTGATCGGTGATGAAGGGCGCAAGTTGTGGGGTGACGAGGGCGAATCCTTGCGCACTGGTGATGGTCTTCGCCGGATCTTCTACGGACTGGCATCGCGCCAGGTCGTTGCCGGTGTGGTTGACGCTGACAATGAACGGGTTCTTGTGTTCCAGGACATAGCGCTTGGCGCCCTTGCGTAGGCGCTCCATGGTGTTGTTCACCAGTGGTCGTTTCACGCCTGCAGCACGGCCTTCTTCCTTGGTGAGGAAAATGCTCGGGCATGGAATAGACCAATCGATACAGCTGGCGGCGCTGCGATAGGCGGACTGTCCTTTGGCTGGGTTTTTGAAGTGCGTCGGTTCCGGCCAACGCAGTGGCTGGCCGTCACGGCGAGCGATCAGGAACAAGCGCTCGCGGGTAGTGGCGGCGCCAAAGTCGCAGGCTTTGAGTTTGCCGTACATCAGGTCGTAGCCCATGGACCGCAGGTTGTTTTCGAAGCGGCGCCAGGTTCGTCCTTTCCGTTTTGGATCGGGCACCAGGTACTGTTCTTGTACCGGTACTCGCTCGCCGACAGCTGCGACAGTCATGTCACGGCGTACCACTCGGCCAGTCTTGCTGCAGCGCTTCGCGATCAGCGGCCCCCACTGGAGGATCTGCACCACGTTTTCCATCGTGATCATGCGGGGGCTGACCTGGCCTCCCCATTTCTGAATGACCCATGACTGCGAACGGCTGGTGGTGCTACGCGCCTGACCGCCGGCAGCAAGGCTGTGGTGGGTGCATTCGGGGCTGGCATGCAGATGCGCAACTGGACGGCCGCGCGTCGCCAGGCGGGGGCACACGTCGTATACGTCGGTGATGTAATGCTCGGCGCTTGGGTGGTTGCGCTTGTGCATGCTGATGGCGTCGGGGTTGTGGTTGATGGCGATGTCGACCGGTATGCCGGTTCCCATCTCCTGGCCCATGGTTGCGCCGCCGCCACCAGCGAAGAGGTCGACGCGGATCTCGCCGGCGAAGTCGAGCCCGAACTGGGTTTTGACGGCTGATGTAATTGGGGTTGGATTGAAGGAAGTCATACCCGTTGCTCCCTGGCATGCAACGGATCCGCGCCGATGAACACTTCTTCCGGTGCCTCCGGCCATTCCTCGCGGATGGTGTCGAATTCGCCTTCGTTCCAGATTCGAAGGAACGTCATACCTTCTTCTGCTGAGAGAGCAAACTGGATTGCTGCTACTGATGCGTCGCTATCACTATTGAGAGCTGACTGATTGAATGCACCACAAGGCGGGCGTGTGTAGAGCGGGAGTTTGTATTTTGACACTGCGCCAGAGCGGACCACGGCGTGTCGATCTGTACCGCCTTGTAGGTACTCAAGATCCTTCAGGGCGATATGGCATATCGGCTGCGCATCAACTTGAGTCTCGGTGTGAACTCCATTGCTATCGGTAAGGCGGAAACCTGCTGCATGGATTCTCTCCGCCATCTTACGGCCCACGCCGTTGATGTTCATTAGTACTGTGAGATCGGCGATATACCCCAAGGCAGGCTGCGCGAGCGGGCGTTCCTGAGCGTTCAGCGTTGCATCAGCGAGCGCTGCCCCGCGCAGCTTTTCGTGGGGTATAAGTGCCTCGGCAGTGGCGCTGATAGGAGCAATAATGCCTGCTGCTGCGCAGCAGAGACTGTTTGTTTCTAGCGTGTCGACGCCTTCAGTAGCGCGGATCAAAGCGGGCAGGGCATTGGTGTTGTCCAAGTGGTTCTTCATGCCGCTTTCCTCCGGTGTTCGATAGCGAGTTGGTCCATCAGTCGCTGGTGGTAGGTGAGTCGGGCTTCTGCGGCAGGCCATGGGCGGATGATTTCAACCATGGGTTCGATGCCGACCAAGCAATCCCAAATAGCCGGATCGGTTGGCATGAGGTCGCGGCGCTCGGTCGCCAGCGCAATCAGGTCGGCCTGGTGCACGTGAGCGGGGAGATCTAGGTCCAGGTCGAAGCGCTCACAAACGCGCATCCAGATCACGTCCTCGAAGCCTCGGTAGTCGGGCATCCACTGCTTGAGTGGCCGGGTGATGTCGCCTAGGTACGCCTCGGCTGCGTCGTGAAGCAAGGCCGCGAGCTTGTGCTCTTCCGGCACCAGTTCGGCGACGATACAGCTGTGTTGGGCCACGCTGTAGAACTCGCGGGTGTGGCCGTTGAAGCGGCACAGGTGGGCTAGCGCGTGTGAGATGTCCCGTGGGTCGATCATGTTGGCGTCTGGCTCGTACAAATCGAAGTGCTTGCCGGTATGGGTGAGGATGCAGTTCATGCGGCCTCCTTCACGAGATCGGCCAGCAGCAGGGCGTTTTCGGTTGCTTTGTGCAATTGGCGCAACGCGTCATGCCCGATCAGCGCCTTCAGCTGCCGGTCGAGTTCCTTGCTGTAGCGGGTCAGGGCGCGTAGTTCCTTGGTGGCCTTGGCGTGCTGCTGTTGCAGTGTGCCGGCGGCTTGGGGTGTTAGGCGCAGCATGGGGACGGCGCGGCTCATGCTGCGTCCCCCTTCAGCTCGAAACGGTCCATCAGCGCAGCCATATCCAGTGCCTTATCACGTAGGGCAAGTGCCTGCGTTGCTTGGCTTTCGGATCTAACAGCGCGGAAGGTGTCGGCGGCGAGCTTCAGCTTCTCGGCAATGGCGAGGAGTGTGTAACGGTCTTGCGGCTCTCGGCTCAACAAGAGTTCTGTGCGCATGCATTGATCTGACATGTTTTTGAGCGAGGTCGCGTACGCCGCTGATGCTCCGTCCTGCCCCATGGCGTATCCATCAGAGTGGCCTTCCTCGTAGCCTTCATTTTTGCCGTCTGTGAGGCCGCCCCGGTACCCGACCCAGTAGAGGATCGCGGCGGCGAAGATGATGCTGATCAATGCGAAGATTTGAATTGCAGTCATGTGGTGTGCTCCTGGTGGTGTGTTGGCTGGTGGTGGCAGCCAATTGGTGTGTTATTCGTCGTCTGGATCTGGTGGATCTGCCAAGCCACACATCAGCTTGGCCTGGTGGGACATGTAGCCCTCCTCTCGAAGGGCGTCGTAGCGCTGATAATCGGCGGCAAAGTAGCTGCACTCATCACACAGTCGGCTGGCCTTTTCTTCGGCAGACAACGGTGTATCGCAGTGTCGGCATTGATCGAGCAGTGACATGTCACACCTCGTCGCCGGCGGCTTCTGGTCGCGGCATATCTTCATCCGCCCTATAGGCGCGAATGTCGATTAGCGAGGCCACATGCTTGATGTGGGCGTACTTCGGCGCCTTGCGGCTGTTGACCAGCGTCGTCACGGGCAGTTGAATTCGGCCTGTGGCAATTGCTGCGGCAAAAGATTCTTCGTTGAGGTTCCGGAAGTACCGTTCGCGCAACTTATCCACTGGGATCAGAACGTCACCGAAGGTCCGGTACAGCAGTTCGACTGTCGCCGGATCTGGTGCGGGCAGCAGCCGCAGTTGCTGCTGGTCAGCGTGTGCAGTCATTGGGTTTCTTCCGTTGAGGATGATTCCAGGCATTCAGGCAATGGCGTTTAGTCAGCTCCCGCAGATGCTCCGGCACTTCGAGGAGCGCGGCGTTGCGCTCCTCGCGTGTGCGCATGGCGACGATCTGGCGGGCGTACTCCCTAGGCCACGTCACGGTTGTCTGCCGGGATGGCTGGCAGTTCGAGCCCTAGTTGCTCGGCCAGCCATGGCATGCCGGCTTGCCTGACCTTGGTCGACTGGCTGTATTGCATGCCCGCGGTCTCGTGGTACCAGTTGCCGTTCTTGATCCGCAGGTACTCGCGATCACGAATGGGGAAGGCTGGAAGGCGGCGGTCATTCAGCAGGCCTTTCTCGCGCATCAGAGCGATCAATTTGGGGCGTGTAAGTCCGAAGTACTTGGCGGCTTGTTCGAGGTTGCGTTCCATGTCGTCCTCCTAGGCGGCCATTGCCAAGCGGTGGCCAGCGACGAAGCGCTCAAGATGCTCTACCAGGACGGCATAGGCTTCGTGTGGGGCGCGTGGCAGTAGAATCTGAGCGCTTGCGTCGTCAGTTTCGAGGGTTGCGACTATCGCGCCACGTTGCGTTGACGCGACGATGAGTCGTAGGTCTTCGATCCCGGCGATACGTGGGTAATAGCTACCTTTCCCGGTCCGCACTGCATGGCGAAGCATGATCTCTGTATCTGTTACCGGCTCATGTTCGTCCGCGCCATCCAGCGAAAGTGATTCGACCCCACCATTCGCGCTCGCTTCGATAAAACGAGCAGCTCTACGGCCGTTGTTGCGGTGCTTGCGATCCAGTGTAATGCTGTTGCGAGTGCCGCTAATGGCGACTGACAGGTGGATCGCCGAAGTGCATTGGTCGAACTCCGCAGTGGCCTGAACGTTCGTCCCTGCTGCAGTTTTGAGGTCGTGATGGAAGGTACCGGTCAAGCGGACTTGGGCCGCCAGAAGTTGTTTGGACTGATTGCTGAGTTTCAGCCGGCTCATGCCGCATGCCCTCCACCATTTGGGTCAAATGGGGCAGGCGCTGAGCGCTGTTTCAGTTTGGGTTTGAACGCGATGAAGGCGCAGCCGCAGTCTTGTGCCAGTCGGCGGATTTCGAAGATGCGGGAGGGGTTAGCAGCGGCCGGGTGGACGTGCAGGGTGGCTGTGGTGTGCATAGTGTTGCCTCGCTCTGTGGTGGAAGAGTGAGGCAAATATCACGCAGTGTGTTTCATGTGTCAACACGTATCGTGATTATTTTGTTTTACTCATGCGTGAAGCGTGATGATTTGAGGATCCCGCCTACTAGATGAACCTTGGAAACTTCGTTCTGATCAAGGTGGAGAGGGCTGTGATCACGGTTCACGCTGTCAAACCGAAAGATACCGTCACGTAGGTAGATGAACTCTTTGATCATTGATCGACCGTCGAAGGTTTGCACCATGACTTCGTCCCCCGTGACGTAGTTTTTGTTGGGCTCGATCAGTACATACTCTCCGTTTTTTATACGCGGATGCATGCTGTCGCCCATCACACGAAGTCCGTAGGCATTGGGATCGTCACTGTAAATGTGAAGGTATCCATCGCCATGACCTGTGGGGAAATCCAGAGCCTCAAAGTAGCCATCAGCCCCCAGTTTCGCGGATCCAACCACTGCTACCACTCCTTCCTTCATGGAGCCGGCATGCCTGATAGCGGTGCTCTCTGTGCCCCATAACTGAGGCGTGTTGGCAGCCGGCGTATCTTGCAATGCCATCAACTGGCTACCCTCAATGCCATCCAACAAATCTGATAGTGATACGCCCAATGCAGGAGCCAGCAATTGAAGGTCTGGAATACTCGGCATTCTGAGACCACTCTCATAGTTACCGATCCGAGATTGAGATTCCCAGCCGCAAGCCTGAGCCAGCTTCTTTTGGCTGAGCCGTTTCTGTTTTCTGAGCCGCTGAATGCGGGAGCCTAAAGTATCCATGGGGATTTTTTATCACGTATTGAAATGTTTTTTTCTCACTTATCGTGTTGAAGTAATCACGAATCGTGTTTAGAGTGTGCGAAGTCAAAAGGAGCTGAGTACATGAACCGAATCGGCTGCATCCGTAAGGAGGCGCAGATCAAGCAACGGGATCTACGTGAGGTCCTCGGGTGGACCCAGGCTCGCTTGAGCAACTACGAGTCTGGTCACCGGATGCCAGGTTTGAGCGAGTGCCGTGCAATTACTGCCGCGTTGAATCAACTAGGCGCTACCTGCACGCTTGATGACGTTTTTCCTCCCGAGTCCGATATTCCAAACGCGGCATAGAAAAAAGGCGACCCAAGGGCCGCCCAGTTCCTCCCGGCACACACCACCACAGTGCTGTCGGGTCGCGACGAAGGTAGGAGGGCACACCACATGCAAACCACCTCCCTTTATCGCGCTGCCAAGACACGGATGTCTTGGGTTGCTGCCTTTTCCACCACAGATTAGGCAGCTGTTGCGCCAGAGGTGAGCAACGGATTGTTCGCCTCGGCACGGTGCCGGTTTCGATCCCTAGATCTAGCCGGCGTTTGGGCCCTTTCAAGCCACGCGGCAAATGTATCACCACTACACGTCGCGGGGCACTGGCAACTTAGTAGGATTAATGCCATGAGCCGAGTAGCTTTAAGCTGTGTTGATCGAGCGCAAAAGGAAATACTGACGCTCGAATTAGCCTTGTACCACGCCGCACGGGACTATCCCGGCGGTGCCGCAGCAATCGCCGCCACCACCGGCCGCAATGCCACCACGTTGCAGCACAAATTGTCTCCCACCCATCCTTCTCACAGCGTCAACGTTCAAGAGTTCGGCGAGATCCTCGAGCTGACTAAAGACCGCCGCATTCTCGATGCGGTGCACGGCCTTGTCGGCGACACGATCTGGCAGGAACTGGCCGAGGCGTACACCAATGACATGCCCGAAACCCTCACCACGGGGATTGCGCAGTTTTTCCGGCAGGTCGCAGATTTGTCCGAGACCTGGGCAAAGCACATTGGCGACGGCAAGGTCGATGACGGCGAGCTGGCTGAGATCCGCCAGTTGGTTTTTCGCGGAATCCAGGGATTGTTGGGCATGTACAACCGCGCTCGGTACGTCAACCAGACGACTCGTGGGGTGGAACGTGGCTGATATTGCTGATTTTGCAAATGACCTGGTGCAAGAGCGGATTGATCAGGCCGTCGCCGCGCGTCTGGCTTTGATGTCCAACACTGCTCTGCATTCCCTGATGTTCTGTGATGGATGTGATGAGCCCATCCCGGAGGCGCGTCGCTTGGCTCAACCCGGTTGCACGCTCTGCATTGGGTGCAAGTCCGCTGATGATTTGAGGGCGTCGCGTTATGCTCGATGAAGTACTCAATCAGTTCGCGGATTACGGCCTTGAACCCGACCAACCCCTCGTGTTTGGCAAGCTCACCCGCTGCAAAACCACCCAGGACAAAGGCAAAGAAAAAAACGGATGGTACGTCGTACACGAACACCGAACCGAGAAGAACGAAACGCTGATCTTCGGCAGCTTCGGTGATTGGCGTTCCGGCGACACCCAAAAGATCAAGGTCAAGGCCGGGCGCATGAGCCCCGAAGAGCGCGAGGTCATGCGCGCTCGCCAGGAAGACGCCAAGCGTAAGGCCGCCGAGATCGCTGCCAACGCATCACGTCGAGCGGCTAGCCGTGCTGCCGGTCTGTTCAAGCGCATGCCTGAAAAGGGCAAGAGTGCGTATCTGGATCGAAAGCAGATCGTCGGCTTCAAGGTTCGCTATGCGCCCCGTACCGGCGCATTTTTAGTGCCCATGTGCAACGTGCGCGACCAGATCGTCGGCCTGCAGGTGATCTTTCCCGCGAAGCAAGAGGACACCGGACGCGACAAGGCGTACTGGCCCTACGGTATGTCGAAGGAAGGTGCCTTCCACCTGATCGGCCCACACCCTGAGCCGGGTGAGCCGGTGCTGGTGTGTGAGGGCTACGCCACGGGCGCCAGCCTGCACATGGCGACGTCGCTAACTGTCGCCATCGCTTTCGACGCGGGCAACCTGCTGCCGGTCTCGAAGGCGATGCGCGAGCGCTTTCCCGGTTGCCCGCTGATCATCTGCCGCGACGATGACTGGAAGACCAAGCGCCCCAACGGTGAACCCTGGAACCCCGGCGAAGAGAAAGCCGCCAATGCCGCGCTGATCGTCGGTGGCCAGGTGGTTGCGCCGGTGTTCTCCGGCGAACGCGAGATCAAGTGGACCGACTTCAACGACCTGCACGTCGCCGAAGGTTTGGAGGCCGTCCGCCGCCAGGTGTTGGCGGTGGTCAAGCCTCCTGCAGCTGGTGGCTGGAAAGACCAACTGGCGCGGACCGAAAACGGTTCCCTAATCGCGCACATGCAAAACGTCGAGCTGATCCTGGGCAATGACGAACGCTGGGCCGGGGTCATCGGTTACAGCGTATTCAGCTCCAAGATCGTCAAGCTGCGGTCTGCGCCCTTTGGCGGTGGTGCCGGTGACTGGGCCGACATCGATGACATGCGGGTGATGAAGTGGCTCGCGCAGCAATACAACCTGCGGGTCAAAGCCTCCCACGTGATCGAGGCGGTCAGCGTGGTTGCCCACGACCATGCTTTCCACCCGGTGCGGGAGTACCTGGAGAAGCTGCAATGGGACCGCGTGCCCCGCATTGAAACCTGGCTGACCGACGTGTTGGGCGTTCAGGCCAGCGAATACTCGGCAAAGGTCGGTAAACGCTGGCTGATCTCTGCGGTCGCACGGGTGATGCGCCCAGGCTGCAAGGCTGACTCGGTGATGATCCTTGAGGGCGGGCAGGGCGCTGGTAAGTCCACGGCCATGGGCGTCCTCGGTGGCGAGTGGTTCATGGACACGCCTTTTGCGCTCGGCGACAAGGACAGCTTCCAGGCGATTCGCGGCAAGTGGATTGTCGAGCTGGGGGAGCTGGACAGTTTCAACAAGGCAGAGAGTACCAAGGCCAAGCAATTCTTCTCCGCGTCCACCGACACCTACCGCGAGAGCTACGGCCGGAGAACGAACGACGTGCCACGCCAGTGTGTTTTCGTGGGCACCACCAACCAAGAGGAATATCTCAAGGACGCCACGGGCAACCGCCGCTACTGGCCGGTGTTCTGCAACAAGGTCGATTTGGAGCAATTGCGCGAGATCCGCGATCAGCTGTGGGCTGAGGCGTTGTTCTGCTTCGAGGCTGGCGACATCTGGTGGGTGACCAAAGACGAATCCTGGATGTTCGCCGAAGCGCAGGACGAACGCTTCGTGGTGGACGAATGGGAAGGGCCAATCCTCGCGTGGATGGAAGAGTCGCAGATCGGCGAAACCGCCACTGGTAACGAGATCCTGACGCAGGCGCTGAAGCTGGACTTCGGCCATTGGGGTAAGCCCGAGCAGATGCGAGTGGGGGCGATCATGCACCGGCTGGGTTGGCGTAAGCGGCGCATGCCGGCATTGGCAAAAAGCGGCGTGCGGCCATGGGCCTACGAAAAGCCCAAAGCTTGGGGGCGAGCGTCTGCCTTGCAGCAGTCGGTGATCGAGGAACCATGCTTTGATTAAAGAAATCGATACACGTCTAAGAACGTGGGCAGAAGAGCTGCACAGCGACTTCACCAAGGGTGGGCTTGCTGGCGGCAACATGGTCGCCATGATGATGGAGAGTAACGGGCAGTTGATTCGCGGTCGGCGTGCATTTCGTGCGCCGCTGGAGGGCTCGCTGGATATAGAGCTGATAGTGAACAAGCATCTGGACCAAGAGCTTGCGACCGTCGTTCGTGAGCATTACTGCAACCACGACACCGACATGCGCTTGAAGTATGCCCATTGCGAATGTGGGCGCGATACCTACTATCTGCGCCTGCACGCAGCCCACCTGCATATCGCATTCATGCTGATGGAGGCGGCTGCATGATCGTCGGCATCATTCCGCGTGCCCCTGTCCAACTGTCCCGCTTTGTCCGACTAGCATTTAGCTCGGTCGGACTGGCGCAGCCCGCGCCGTTGTTGGCCTGTCCTACCGTCCAACCTCTACCCGCCCCTCGCACACATGAGCATAGCGGGCACGTATTCGCGCCCATGGCGCGCACGCGTGCTTTTAGCTTTCTCTCTATACACAAGATAAAAGTAAAAAAGGTAGGACAGTAGGTCAGAGCCACGAATTCAGGCGCCTGTAGCTGTCCTACTTCGATTCAATATAGTGGGACAGTAGGACAGCGCCGGAGGCGCTTATAGCCGAACTGTAGATATTCACCGACATTCCCTAGACGTACCCAGGATATTGGCCGTGTGGCATTAAAACAGGCTTGCTGCCACCGGAATCCACCTGTAAAAAGTACACATCTTCGATAGGTGCGACCGCAGACAGCGGGACACACCACCACACTGAACCTGGCCATTGCGCCGGGTTTTTGCGTTTATGGGGTAGGGCGATGACAAACGAGCAGCAAGCGCTTATTGAGATGCCGATCTGGATGGTGATTGTACTGTCCCTGGTCGGCGGGATTTCCGGCGAGGCATGGCGGGCCGACAAGGCGGGGGTAAGCGGCTGGTCCTTGGTTCGCCGCTTGCTCCTTCGGTCCGGGGCCTGCGTGGTCTGCGGACTGTCCACCATGATGTTGTTGCACGCATCGGGTATGTCGGTCCTGGCGGCGGGGAGCATTGGCTGCCTCACCGCGATGGCCGGCGCCGATGTCGCCATTGGCCTGTACGAACGCTGGGCCGCCAAGCGGTTGGGCGTGTGCGATGTGCCGTCCTCGGGCAGCGGGCAGGTCTGATGCTCTACAGGCCACGAAATACGTGGCCTGTAGAGGCTTGCATCAAAATGGTGCGCCGAAAAGTCGCCGGGGACCCTGGCGGCATTCAAAGGACACGGGGCATGAAACCCGCGGCTTTTCGTTAGTGGCTGGGTTTGAAAGTTAGTTGACCTCAGTTGACTGGTTGACCAGTTGACCGGGCTTGGAAATAGGAGGGTTTATGGCTTTTTTGACTCGTAAGGAATATGGCACGTTGAAAGGCTGGTCCAAGCAGCACATCAGCAAACTGATACTCAATAATCGCTTGGTTTTGGATGAGGCAGGGTTGATCGATGTTGATGCTAGCGAGCAGTTCCTGGCGCTTACACGTGACCCAAGCAAAGTAGGGGTGACCGCTCGCCATGAGCAAGACAAGCAGACAGCAACCCAAACGCCTGCGTTATCTGTACGTCAGACAGCTAGTAGCGGACAGCCGATAATTCCCGATTACCAACGGTCCCGCGCACGCCGTGAACATGCTCAAGCTGAGCAAATTGAAACCCAGGTCAGAAAAGAAAACGGTTCCTTAGTTGAGGCTGAAGTGGTCGACAAAGCGGCTTTTGAGGCCGGGCGGATGCTGCGAGATCTTCTACTTGGCTTGCCGCCTCAAATCGCTTCGGAACTGGTTGCACTCACTGATCCCTGGGAAATCGAAAAACACCTGACGGCGGCGATCAGAAGAACCCTTGAAGACGCTGAGCGCATGTCAATCAGTGATCTTTCCCGAGCACTAACTAAGAGCTGACCCTGATGCATTTTCCATACGCTGACGGTGCAGAGGTTTACCGCACGGCGTATTTTCGCGGCTTGCATCCTGACCCTGACCTCTGGGTCGATGAATGGGCCGATGAATACATGCGAATTCCGCGCAGTGTGGGGGCCGCTGAGCCTGGCCAGTATCGAACATCCCGCACGCCCTATGCCCGTGAGCCGATGCGTTGTTTGTCCCCGGCACACCCTTGCAAGCGAGTAGTCACCATGGTGGCTTCGCAATTGATGAAAACGCAGATCGCGTTGAACTGGATCGGGGCGCTCATTCATATGTCGCCGTCGAACATTCTGACACTGCTGCCCACCCTTAAACTGGCTTCGCGGGTTTCGTCTCGGATCAGCAAAACGATAGATGCAACGCCGGTTTTGCGTGAAAGAGTGGCTGCGCCACGCTCACGTGATGCTAAGAACACTCAGGATACAAAAGAGTTTGAGGGCGGGACGCTTTACGCGGTAACTGCAGGCTCAGCGGCCAACCTGGCCGAGTTGGCAGCACGGTTTATTTATGGTGATGAGATCGACCGCTGGGAGGTCGATGTGGGTAATGAAGGCGACCCGGTAAAATTGGCCGAGATCCGGGGCAGTACATTTGGTAGGAAAGCCAAGTTTTACTTCTCCAGTTCACCGACCCTCAAGGGCGCCTCCCGTATTGCCGACCTTTTCGCTATGAGCGATCAGCGTTACTACTACGTTCCGTGCCCACATTGTCAGCACATGCAAGTGCTGGAGTGGGAAAACCTCAAGTACACCGAGGACTACAGCCAAATCCAATATCTTTGCAACGGGCCTGAATGCGGCGCGCTTATTGACGAACACCATAAGGGTGAAATGCTGGCTCGGGGGGAGTGGCGTTCCCATGCTGAAGGTGATGGTGAAACCGTTGGTTTTCATCTCAACGCCCTATATGCCCCACTGGGTTGGACCAGTTGGTTGTCGATGGCAAAGGACTACGACGAGGCGCTGGTAAAACAGGCTAGTGGTGATCTTGAAGCGATGCAGGTGTTTTTCAACACGCGTCTAGCGAAGGTCTGGGACAGTACACAAGAACAGACAAAGGCCAGCGTACTGCAGGCTCGTGCGCTGCAGGAAGACTACGTGCTTGGCTCTGTACCTAACGGCGCACTTATGCTGACGGCCTCGGTGGATGTTCAGGCCAATCGACTCGAGTTCATGGTCATGGGCTGGGGTGTTGGAATGGAGCGCTGGATCATTGATCACCAGGTGATCATGGGGAATCCATCGGACGAGCAGACCTGGTCCGCGTTGGACGAAAAGCTAAAGGCGCGGTACTGGCACCCCTGTGGCGTAGGTTTGACAATTTTGGCAACCGCCGTCGATACGGGGGGTCACCACACCAACGATGTTTACCAGTTCTGCCGCGTACGCCGTTGGCGGAATGTCTTTGCCATCAAGGGTGCCAGCAAGCCAGGCAAGCCACCGATTGCCCAGCGCCCCTCAATGGTCGACGTCACTTGGCGAGGCCAGACCGAACGTAATGGGGCCGAGCTTTGGTTTGTCGGTACCGACACCGCGAAGGATTGGATCTACAACCGTTATCCATTCGAGTCCGGTCCAGGTGCTTTGCACTTTGCCAAAGATTTGCCTGAAGACTTTTTCGCGCAATGCGTTGCCGAGCGCAGGATCACTCGCTATGTGAAAAACAAGCCGGTTACTGAATGGATCAAAGGTAAGTCGGAGCGTAACGAAGCCTTAGACCTGATGGTGTATTGCTTGGCGATGGCGCATTACCTCGGCCTAGATCGATACAAGGAAAGGGATTGGGATCGGGTCGCTCAGGCTCTCGCGCAATCTGAGCTGTTCGTAGAGAAACCCTCTTCCAATACCCCGGATGAAGTTAGGGACGTTGAAGGTCCAGTGCCGGTTTCAAGGTCACAATCTTTACAACAACCTGTCGCTCCGGCCGCCCAACCGCGACCCGCTGCACCCCCTCAACGCCGCAGCTCCACCAGCGGTTACCTGAAGAGACGCTGATATGTCGTTTACCCCGAAGCACCTCGAAGCCATCGAGCGCGCCATTGCACGCGGTGAAAAGACCGTGCGCTACAGCGACCGCACGGTGGAGTACCGCTCCATCGACGAACTGCTCAAGGCTCGTGACGAGATCCGCACGTCGCTGAGTCAAGCCGCCGGGCCGCGCTCTCGCGTGATCCGGCTTACCCACGGAGGCAAGGGAATCTAATGCCCCGACATTATCCGACGCTAACCCGTAACGGATTCTTGCTGCCGTCGAACATCAAGGCCAGTTATGAAGGCGCCGGTGAGGGCCGACGTTCGGCCAGTTGGGAAGCCACCGACAACGGCATCAACAGCATCAACACCCCGGCCCTGCGCAACCTACGTGCGCGTTCGCGGGCGGCGGTGCGCAATGACCCGTACGCGTTCAACGTCATCGACAAGCGAGCCAGCAACCTCATCGGCACCGGCATCACGCCCAGGCCCACTACGGATGACGCCGAGCTGCGCAAGCTCAAGCAGCAGCTGTGGGATGACTGGGTGGATGAGGCGGACGCCGATGAGCTGACTGACTTCTACGGCATGCAGGCTCTGGTGGCACGCACCGTTGAAACGGCCGGTGAATGCTTTGTGCGATTGCGACCCCGCAGCCCGAGCGAAGGTTTGGCAGTGCCGCTGCAGTTGCAGGCGTTGGCTCCTGAATTTGTCCCGCACGATAAATTCGAGATGGCCAAAAACGGCAACGTGATCCGCGCCGGGATCGAGTTCAACCCGGCCGGCAAGCGCGTGGCGTACTGGATGTATCTGTCGCACCCGCGCGACTCGTCGTCGTTGAACGCTGGTTACAACCAGTTGGTTCGTGTGCCGGCGGCGCAGGTGCTGCATATCTTCGAACCGATGGAACCGGGACAGTTGCGCGGCGTGCCGCGTCTGGCGCCGGTGTTGAAGCGCCTGCGCAGCCTCGACAACTACGACGACGCGGTGCTGTTCCGTCAGGAGGTGGCGAACCTGTTTGCGGGTTTCATTAAGCGCCCTGCACCGGATGCTGTGCAGCAGCCTCGCGATCCCACTACTGGCATGCCATTGGTCCTTGATCGCGACGGCTTCACTCCGATGGTCGCCCTGGAGCCTGGGACCATGCAGGAGCTGGGGCCAGGTGAAGAAGTGGAGTTCTCCAAACCACCGGACGCCGGCAACAACTACCCGGACTTCATGCGGCAGCAACTGATGGCTGCTGCGGCGGGTTCGGGTACGCCTTACGAGATCCTTACCGGCGACATGCGCGAGGTCAACGACCGGGCGCTCCGGGTGGTGCTCAACGAGTTTCGGCGGCGTCTGGAGCAACTGCAGTTCGGCGTGTATGTGCACCAGTTGTGTCGCCCGGTGCGGGCTGCCTGGATGGACATGGCGGTGTTGTCCGGTGCCCTGGTGCTGCCGGACTACGCGCAACGTCGACGCGAATATCTACGCACGCGTTGGGTGCCGCAGGGATGGGCCTACATCCAGCCGGTGCAGGACGTACAGGCGCGGCGGATGGAAGTGCAGGCGGGCTTTGGTTCGCGCAGTGAAATGTGTCTGCGCAACGGTTACGACGCCGAAACCATCGACGCTGAAAACGCTGCTGACCTCGCCAGGTCCACTGGCCTCGGTCTCAACTACACGACTCTTGATGCCATCGAGCCTATTGATGACAAGGAATTACCATGAGTAAAAAAGCCAAACCCCGCGTCTATGACAAGGCGGGCAAGCAGGTAAAGGTCGCCGATAAAAGCTGGTACACCCTCCAGGCTAGCGGTGAAGCCGAGCAACGCAACATCGAAATCTTCGTGTACGGCGAGATCGGCGCCTGGGGCATCACCGCCAATAAGTTCGTGCAGGATCTGCGCGCCATGGATGACGGCGCGTCCCCCGTGATTGTCGCGTTTAATAGCATCGGCGGTGATCTGTTCGACGGCCTGGCGATTCACAACGCGCTGTCGCGATTGGGCGAGCGTTGCACCGGTCGCATTGACGCCCTGGCGGCCAGCGCTGCCAGTGTCGCGGTGTGTGGCGCTCACCGCGTAGTGATCGCGGCCAATGCCATGCTGATGATCCACAACCCCTACACCTATGCTGGGGGTGATGCCGAAGACTTCCGCCGTGTCGCGGATGTGCTGGACCAGACCCTGGAAGCGATCATCGCGGCCTACAAAGCCAAGGCGCCGGACATCGACGAAGCCGAGCTGCGGCGAATGGTCAATGCTGAAACCTGGCTCACGGCCAACGAAGCGGTGGCACTGGGCCTGGCCGATGAAGTGGGCGACGGTTTAAAGGTCAGTGCCTGTCTCGGCCAGGGCAGTGTGTTGCAGCGTTTCCAGAATGCCCCGCCCGAGTTGCTCGCCCAACTGGACGAAGAGCCTGAAGTCGAACCACCGGAACCAGATCCAGCGCCCGTGCTGGATGCGGCCAAGCTGGCGCTGATGGTCACGCAAGGTTGTGCAGCGGCGGGCATTAGTAACCTGGTGGAGCCGCTGCTTGCCGCAACCAAGCTCGAAAGCGAAGCGGTGATCCAGGCCGCACTGATCAATGCGAAAGCGTTGCACGGTCTCTGTGTCGCAGCACGGCTGCCAGAGCTGACCGGTGAATTCATCACGGCCGGCCTGGACGAAGCCGCAGTCCGTGCGCGTCTGTTCGACAAACTGGTGAGCAGCGGTGGTGGCTTTGAAATCAACAACAGCCTGCCGCTGGAAGATGATCCAGCCCCAACGATCAAGGCCAAACAGGTCGACACCCATTCAATCTGGGCCTCCCGTCAGGCGGCACAAAACGGTAACTCGAAAGGAGCAAGAGCATGAAAGTTGAATCGATGCACGCAGGCGAGTTCCTGCTGTCCGAGGGCGCCGGCAACATTTCCCGCGAAGCGATCAACGTCGCCGCCGGTGCCGCCTTGGAACCGGGTCAGATCCTCGGTTTGATCACTGCCACCGGTGAGTTCGCCCCGTATAAGCCGACCGCCGAAGACGGCTCAGAAAACGCTATCGCGATCCTCTATGGTCCGCTGGGTGAGTCCGACGTGGTTCGGCGCGGTCGAGCCATCGTGCGGCTGGCCGAGGTCAGCGAAGCACACCTGACCGGCCTCGACCCTGCTGCCGAGAAAGCCCTGAACATCCAGCACTTGATCGTCCGCTAAGACGCTCACCCCCTTTATCCATCCCGCCGAGTGCGGGATTTTTCGTTTCTGGAGAGTACCCCATGGCCGAGATCGCCATTTTTGAAGACGATGCATTCAGCGTTTCGTCGTTGACCGCTGCAATCAATGATCAGGAATACCTGCCGGGCCGCATCAGCAGCCTTGGCCTGTTCCGCGAAGAGGGCATCAGCACGCTGACTGTGCAGATCGAGAAGGACGGCGACACCCTGGCCCTGGTGCCAGCGGGTGAGCGCGGTACTTCCGGCCTGGTGGTCGGTGGGAGCAAGCGCACGCTGATTCCATTCAACACCGTGCACCTGCCCGAACGCTTCACCATCAAGGCCGACGAGATCCAGGGCATTCGCGCCTTTGGCACGCGCACTGAGTTGCAGGCGGTGCAGGATGTGGTCAACAAGCGCCTCGCGAAAGCGCGCCGCCAGTTGGATGCCACCCACGAGTTCCAGCGCATGGGCGCGTTGAACGGGCAGGTCCTGGACGCCGATGGCAAGACGGTCCTGTTGGACATTTATAAATCCTTCGGCGTGAATCGTCAGAAGCTTCAGATGGGCTTGAACAGTCCAGACACCGAGCTGCGGGTCAAATGCGGCGAAGCGTTGGACATGCAAGAGGAAGCCCTCGGCAGCGTCACCAGCAGCGGCTCCCGCGCGATGTGTGGCAAGAACTTCTGGAACAAGCTCATCGTGCATAAGTCGGTCAAGGAGACCTACCTCAACACCATGCAGGCCGCGTCCCTGCGTGGCGATGCCCGTGAAAGCTTCGAGTTCGGTGGGATCGTCTGGGAGCGTTATCGCGGCAAGGTGGCCGGTGTTGCTTTCGTCCACGACGACAAGGCCCTGCTGATCCCCGAGGGCGTGCCGGATCTGTACATCTCGTCCTTCGCGCCGGCTGACTACATGGAAACGGTCAACACCCAGGGTATCCCGTACTACAGCAAGATCGAGCCAATGCAGTTCGGGAAGGGCGTTGCCGGTGAAGCTCAGTCCAACCCGCTACACCTGTGCACACGACCTCGGGCGCAGATCCTGCTGGAACTCTGACCATGGTCTTCCGCGATCTGATCGACGACATCGACGATGTGGTGTTCGAAACCCTGGGCGACACTGCCCAGATCGAAGGTCGCGCCGAGCCGGTGCTGGGGATGTTCGCGGCACCATGGAAAGCGCCGCAGTTCGGCAAGACCCACACCGCAATACGCGAGCCTCGCTTTGAGATTCGCGTGAAGGATTCGGACGGTCTGAGCAAGGGCCTGCGGGTCACCATCGACTTGCCGACTCTGGATGGCGGCGGCGATTACGACCTGCTGCAACTTGAGCCCGGCGGCGATGGCCTGGTGGCCCTGATCTTGAGGAAGCGACCATGAGCGTCGGCAGCCATGTGCAGCAAAACCGCGACAGCGGGATGATCAATATCCTGCCGTCGGCGGTGCATTCCCAGGCCCTGCGCGAGTTCGGGCAGTTGGTGCCCAAGGCCGCTGCAGCGGCTCAGCGTCGTGCGATCAACAAGACGTTGGGTTGGCTGCGGACCTACATTGCGCGAGCCGTGGGCAAGCAGGAGCGAATCGCCATCGGCGCTGTCCGGCAACGCCTTCGGGCTTACCCGGTCAGCGGCGGCGCGATGCGTGGCAAGTTGTGGTTTGGGGTCAACGCCATCGAGGCCAGCCGCATCGGTCGGCCTCGGCAATCCCGCGCGGGTGTGTCGGTGGCGGGGCGGCGATACCAGGGCGCGTTCTTCAAGCAGGTGTATGGCAGCAGCCCCGACATCTGGATCCGCACGTCGAGCAAGCACTTCAACACCACGGACTACCCCGGCAGCACGCAGGGGCGGCGCAGCTCGGGCTTTATCGCGGAAAGCGACAACCGCTTCCCGCTGGCTAAAGCCAAGGTCTCGATGGATCAGGTGCGACCGCACTTCGACAGCTGGGTGAAACGCGCAGACGAACGCTTGCTGGAGATCCTCAAGCAAGAACTCAACTTTGAACTGCAGAAGTACCTCAAGGGGACCGCCCGTGTCTGATCAACCCTTCAGTCTCGACCGTTTGTATGAGGCCATCGAGCAGCACCTGCAGGAGCAGTTGCCAGGGATTCAAGGCGTATCGTTCTGGCCGGATCTATCGGCAGACACCAGCATCCCTACGCCGGTGGTGCTGCTGGAGATGGCCGAAATGGAGCCAGCGCCGGATATCGGTACAGGCGAAACCTCGCTGACCTGCAAGTTCGAGGCGCGGATCATCGTCGATTCGATCAGCGTAGATCCGCAACGGCAGGCCGTGCAGTTGGCCTCTCAACTCGCGGTGCTTCTACGGGGGCAGAGCTGGGGCCTGGAGGTCGATTGCGCCGAGTTTGTACGCTCCACCCAGGACTGGACCAAGCCAGAACTGGACGGCTATTTCGTCTGGCTGGTGGAGTGGGATCAGACGGTCTACCTGGGCGCCGAGGAATGGCCGTGGCCGGATGAGCCGCCGGGTTCGCTGGTCATCGACTTGGGGCCTGGCGTTGGGCAGATCAATCCGGGAGATCTGCAATGAGTTATACCAGCGCCCAGCATGACCGGATGATCGCCTCAGCGGTGATGCCCTGTGTCGTGGTGGCGGTCGATCTGACCACCGCCATGGTGCGTGTGAAGTCCGGCGACTGGACCAGCGCCTGGGTGCGCTGGCACAGCCAGGCGGCAGGCAAGGCGCGTCATTGGCGGGTGCCGAGCATGGGGGAGCAGGGTGCGTTGATCAGTCCCAGCGGCGAACCTGCAATGGGCACCTTCATCCCCGGCCTGTACGGCAATGCCGGCGCCCAGCCTGACAACCGCGACCACGTTGAGGTGTGGCGTTTCGACGATGGTGGCTCCCTGGTCTACGACTGGGAAGCCAACAGCTACACCATCGACCTGCCGGCCGGGACCGTGACCGTCAAGGTAGGTGGGTCTGTACTGGAGATGACGCCGGACAGCACGCGACTGGTGTCGGGCGAGATCAACCTGGTGGGCGCGGTCACCATCGACGGCGCTACCCAAATCAACGGCACGCTGAACACAACTGGCGACATCAATAGTGCCGGCAAGGTCATCGATGCCGGCGGCAATACGCCGAACCACAAACACTGAATCCGACCCGCCCTGTGCGGGGTTTTCGTTTTAGGAGCATCCACTGATGAGCAAGAACAAACCCGACGGTCAGGACGAAGCGGGACCTGGTCGCGTTTTCCGCGACACGCTCTTCACCTCGCGCACCCTGGTCCTTCCTGACGGCAGCACCTTGGCTGTGAGCAAGGCGCGCGTGACGGCCAGCACTGATGAACAGTTCGCCTTCCTCAAGGCCCACCCGGAACTGCAGCAGGAGTAATCCCGATGATCGGAATGGATCGCCACACCGGCAAACCGCTGTCCGGTCTCGACCATCTCCGACAGTCCATTGGCGACATCCTCGGCACGCCCGTGGGCAGTCGGCGAATGCGACCTGAGTACGGCAGCCAGATCCGGCGCTTTGTCGACCTACCGGTCAACGCGGGCTGGAAGAGCGCCGTGCAGGCCGAGGTAGCCCGCTCGCTGGGGCGCTGGGAGCCGCGGCTAAAGCTGGAGCAGGTGCAGGTCGTCGCCATCGTCAGCGGCCGCATCGACTTCAAGTTAACTGGTGACTATCAGGGCGAACGCCTGCTACTGGAGGTGTCGGCATGAGCACGGTGGATTTATCGGCGTTGCCTGCGCCGCAGGTGCTGGAACCTCTGGACTACGAGGCATTGTACGAGGAGGGCCTCGCTGCTTTTCGCGAGTACATGGGCGATAACTGGTCCGCCGCGCTGGAAAGCGACCCTGTGGTCAAGCTCGTGGAGCTGGGCGCCTACGGCAAGATGCAAAATCGCGCACGGGTCAACGATGCGGCCAAGGCGTTGATGCTGGCGTATGCCGAAAAGGAGGATCTTGATCAGCTTGCGGCCAACGTGAAGCTTCAACGACTGGTTATTCAGCCGGCTAACCTGCTGGCGGTGCCGCCGGTCGAAGAGGTTAAAGAATCTGACGATGCCCTGCGTGAGCGTATCCAGTTGGTCTACGAAGGGCTGACCACCGCCGGCCCACGCAACAGCTACATCTTCCATGCGCGCAATGCTTCGGCGCTGGTAGCCGACGCCACAGCAGAAAGCCCATCACCGGCGGTCGTGGTGGTGACCGTACTGAGCCTGACCGGTAGCGGCCAAGCCGATCAGCCACTGCTTGACGCGGTGTACACCAAGCTCAGCGACGATGACATCCGTCCGGTTGGCGACCGCCTCATCGTGCAGAGCGCCGAGATCCTGAACTATCGGATTGATGCTGTGCTGCACATGATCGGCGCCGGCCCGGAAAACGACGCCATCCTGGCTGAGGCTATCAAACGCCTTGATGTCTGGATCAACCCACGCAAGCGACTGGCGCTGGAGGTGGCTCAATCCGGTGTTAACGCCCAGTTGCACATCAGTGGCGTTGGTCGGGTCGAGCTGAAAAACTGGAAAGACCTAAAGCCGAGCAAGTACCAAGCGGCCTATTGCACCGGTTTCAGTGTTGTTCTTGGGGGCACGACATGACCAGTCTGCTCCCCCTGAATAGCACTCAGTTGGAGCGCGCCATCGAGGCCGCGCTGGCTGAGAAAACCGTGATCCCACTGCGCACCCTGTACAACCCGGACACCTGCCCGGCGCATCTGCTGCCGTGGCTGGCTTGGACCTGGTCGGTCGACCGCTGGGACAACAAATGGTCCGAAGCCGTCAAGCGTTCCGCCATTCGCTCCGCGTTCTACGTGCATGCCCACAAGGGCACCATCGGCGCCCTGCGGCGGGTGGTCGAGCCGTTGGGTTACCTGATCGAGGTGCTGGAGTGGTGGCAGACGACGCCTATGGGCATCCCCGGTACGTTCGCGCTGAAGGTCGGTGTACTGGATACCGGCATCACCGAAGAAATGTACCTGGAGCTTGAGCGCCTGATCGATGACGCCAAGCCCGTCAGCAGGCCTTTGACCGGCCTCGCGATCAGCTTGGAAACCCAAGGCGCAATACACATCGGTGTCGCCCTCTACGAAGGCGACGTAATCGACGTCTACCCACCCGTGCAGCGTGACATCGAAGTCACTGGCTACATCGGCATGGTCGGGCGCGAACACAGCATAGACACTCTGGATGTTTACCCATGATTGATCGCAACTCGCAATTTATGGCGATCCTCACCAATGTGGGGGCCGCCAAGCTGGCAAACGCCAACGCTTTGGGGATTCCCTGGAACCTCACCGAACTGGGAGTAGGAGATGCCAATGGCGCCGACCCGATGCCCAGTGCGGCACAGACCAAGCTGATCAACGAGCAGCGACGGGCGCCGCTGAATCAACTGCGTGTAGATCCGGTTAACGCGGCGGTGATCATTGCGGAGCAGGTAATTCCTGCAGACGTAGGTGGTTGGTGGATCCGCGAGATCGGCTTGTACGATTCGGACGGCGACTTGGTCGCGGTTTCCAACTGTGCACCGAGCTTTAAGCCAGCGCTGGATCAGGGGTCAGGCCGTACGCAGATCGTGCGGATGAACTTCATTGTTTCCAGCATCAACAACATTGTGCTGAAGATCGATCCTGCGATTGTGCTGGCGACTCGTGAATATGTTGACCTGGCGATTACGGAGGCCATCAACAAGCAGGACTCCAAGCACTCGGTACTGGTTGCCACCACGGCGAATATCGCCCTGAACGGCATTCAAACCATCGACGGTGTGTTGCTTGCTGCAGATGCCCGCGTACTAGTGAAAGACCAGGCCCAGGCGAAAGACAACGGTATCTATGTCGTACCGGCCAATGGTGCCTGGAGACGTGCTCAGGATGCAGACGCGGGTGTCGAGGTAACGCCTGGGCTGTTCGTCAGCGTGGAGAAGGGCACGGCCAACGGCGACAGCGTGTGGCAGCTGGTGACGGATGCGCCGATTGTGCTGGGCACCACTGCATTGACCTTTGAAGTGGTGGCGGGGCGCACGGGCATTGTCGCTGGCACCTACCGTAGTTTGACCGTGGATAAGCTCGGTCGCGTTACTGCGGGAACGAACCCCACTACGCTTGCGGGTGCCGGTATAACAGATGCGATGCCAATCGGAGCCGGCGGGTTGATGACCAGCGCCCCGATGGTCGCGGGCGCGATCTCAAATCTTCCTGTCACTCAGTTTTTTGCGGCTTCGGAAGGTAATTCCACTGATATTCCGGCAGGTATGACTTATGCAGTAGGCATGCATATTAAATACCCAGGAGCAGTAGGGGCGTACTCCCTAGATATTGTATCGAGTGTTACTGCTGAAGACTTTCGGATCAGGTATACGGGTGCTGGCGGGCCTGCTGCCTATCGTAAGCTTTGGCATTCGGGGAACTTTGAGCCGTCCACGGTAGTTCCCAAGACCGGTGCTGTAATGTCCGGTCCAATAGTTTTGGATAACGGCACAGAAGATACTCCGGAGTTTGGGTTTAAAACCCCAAGCGCCGAAGTTTACATCGATATATACAATAAGAGCTTTAGGGTTTTTGCTAAAAGTGGTGGGGTGGCCTCGACGCCATTTCTTATTGACCTTGAAAATAAAGGGGCTGCCGTTTTTGGTAATGCTCTATGGACTGCGGCTAACTTCAAGCCTTCTGACTACATTAAAAAAGGGGAGTCTGTTCTTAACGGGTCTAATCCGGTTTTTCAGTCTGCGGGCTTTGGGGCAATTTCCGCCATCCCCGGAGGTGCGGGATCGTTCCAGGTTAGCGGTGGTGATGCCCCATCATCGGCAGTCATGTGTTTTCACCGACCTGGTTCCTACGGTGTGATGTTTGGGCTGGACACCGACAATCAACTCAAGCTGGGTGGATGGTCAGCAGGGGCTGTTGCTCACACCATATGGCACTCAGGTAACAGGCCTAAGGATACGGCATTGCTCGCTGCCAGTGGCTGGAGCAAAAACTCGGACACGGGTGAGATTAAGCAGTGGGTGGAGGTTGCGGTAGATGATATTTCATCTACGAAAACGTTGTCTGTATCGTGGCCTTTTCAGTTTCCTAACAGCTTTTTAAATGCGCAAATAACGTTTCGCGTGCCATCAAACATAGGATGTACGTGCGCGGGCTCATATCACTCTGCGACTACTTCAGGCTGCATGATAAAAGTAGAAGAGTGGGCCTCTATTCTTCAAACGGGAATGGTCGCAATCGTTGAGGCAAGGGGGTACTAACTAATGAAAATTTTCTATAGCGCCAAAGACAATACTTTCTTTAATGAGGTATTCCACGGTACTCGCACTATTCAGGTGCCTGATCCGGAATGGGTGCGGCCAGCCGTCTCTGTTGCTGATCCAGAATGGTCTATGCAAAATATCGAAGTGCCGAATCCTGCATGGGTCGAGGGAGATGACGAGACGCCTAAAACTATCTGGGTACTGGATTCGGATGCTGTGGCCCCAATGATTGATGTGCCAGATGACGGCGCTTCACCGCCGTTCATTACCGTGCCCAACCCAGAGTGTTTGTTGCCGCCAGATTCGGAGCTTGTCGAAGTTTCTCAGGATGAGCACGACGAGATATTCCGCGTTCTTGCGCTTGGCGGTTCGGTCCTTGCGCCGGGCAAAAAAGGCCGCCCGAGTACTGCCCCGGCGCCTGGGCCTACGGCGGAAGAGCTGAAAAACCGAGAGCGTGCAATCCGCGACAGGGCGTTACTGCTCACAGATCCGTTGATCTCGCGGCACCGTGATGAGGTAGAGGCCGAGCGGCCTACGACCCTCACGGCCGAGCAGTACAAGCAGTTGCAGGGCTACCGGCAGGATCTGCGTGACTGGCCTGAGTCGGTGCAATTCCCGGCAATTGAGTACAGGCCGGAACAGCCGGCGTGGCTGGCTGAATTGATCCAATAACGCCCCGCACTGACGGGGCGTTTTCTTTTCCGTTACGCGCAACACGACCAACCCACGGCCTCGCTTATGCGGGGCTTTCTCGTTTTTGGAGTTCAACCATGAGTAATGCAGGTGGTTTTTTTCACGGCGTCACCGTGACCAACGTCGACGCCGGCTCGCGGCCTATCGCTGTGCCGTCGTCGTCGATCATTGGTCTCTGCGACACCTTCACCCCAGGCCCCGCTGCCGGTGCCTTGCCCAATCAGTTGATGCTGATCACCCGCGAAAGCGAAGCCATCGCCGCCTGGGGCGCAGACGCGGCAATCACAAAGGCGATCCAGGCGATCTACGTTCGCTCCAAGGCGGTCATCGTCGCCTGTGGTGTGGCGAAGGTGGCAGACGCTGCCGCGCAGACCTCGGCCATCATTGGCGGTGTTCTGGCGAACGGCACCCGTACCGGCATGCAGGCGCTGCTCGATGGCAAGAGCCGCTTCAACGCGCAACCCCGCTTGCTGGTCGCTCCTAAGCACACGGCGACCTTGCCCGCTGCCACGGCGTTGGTGGCGCTGAGTGACAAGCTGCGCGCGCTGGCAATCATCGATGGCCCCAACACCACCGATGAAGCCGCCATGGAGTACCGCGAAAACTTCGGCAGCAAGCGCGTGTTCCTGGTCGATCCCGGCGTGCAGTACTGGGACACCGCGCTCAGTGCCACCGTCGATGCACCAGGTTCTGCCTGGGTCGCCGGGCTCTTCGCCTGGACCGATTCGGAATACGGCTTCTGGGCGTCGCCGTCGAATAAAGAGTTTGTCGGCATCACCGGTACCGGTCGGCCCATCGAGTTCCTGGACGGCGACGAAACCTGCCGGGCCAACCTGCTCAACAACGCGCAGATCACCACCATCATCCGTGATGACGGCTACCGCCTTTGGGGCAACCGTACCTGCTCCAGCGATCCGAAGTGGGCATTTGTCACCCGCGTGCGGACCATGGATATCGTTATGGACGCGATCCTTTACGGCCATAAATGGGCGGTGGACCGCTCGATTACCAAGACCTACGTCAGCGACGTCACGAACGGGCTGCAGGCATTTATGCGCGACCTGAAAAATCAGGGCGCGGTGATCAACTTCGAGGTGTTCGCGGACCCGGAGCTGAACACAGCCAGCCAGCTGGAGCAGGGCAAGGTGTATTGGAACATCCGCTTCACCGACGTGCCGCCGGCAGAAAACCCCAACTTCCGGGTCGAGGTCACCAACCAGTGGCTGACCGAAGTCCTCGACACCAACGCATAAAGGAGAGCCGCCGATGGTTCCGCAAATGCTCTACAACATGAACGCCCATATCGATGGCCTCAGCTTCAACGGGGAGATCACCAGCCTGACGCTCCCCAAGCTCACCTTGAAAACCGAGGAACATCGAGCTGGTGGCATGGATGCCCCGGTCGAGATGGATCAGGGTATGGAAAAACTGGAGTCCAGTTTTGCTGGCAAAGGTGCGCGCCCCGAGATCATGAAGTTTTATGGCCTGGCCGATCAGACTGCGTTCAACGCGGTGTTCCGGGGTTCCTTCAAAGGCCAGAAAGGTGCGACCACGGCAGTGGTCGCCACCCTGCGCGGTATGCTCAAAGAGATTGATCCGGGCGACTGGAAAGCCGGGGAAGCGGGGGAGTTCAAGTACTCCGTGGCTGTCAGCTATTACAAGCTCGAAGTCGCTGGCCGCCTGATGTACGAAATCGATCCGGTTAACTGCGTCCGGGTTATCAATGGTGTGGATCAACTTGCCAGCGTCCGCCGCGACCTCGGCCTGTAACGGAAGCGACTCTAATGAAAGTGAAAAAGCTGAAATTGATTCCGTCCTGGCTAGCCTTCGGCTTGGACAGCGCGACGATCACCTTGACGCGTCCGAGTGACGTCAACGGCCTCAAGGTCGATCAGTTGACCCTGCGCGCTCCGACGTTGCGTGAGGTACGCGCCTCTGACGCAATCGGTGGCGATGACGCCGTGTTGTGTGAAGTGACCTTGTTCGCCTCGCTGTCTGATGCCGGCACCAAGGACATCGATGGGCTCAAGCTGACGGACTACGCGCGTGTGCAAACGGCGTATTCGCAGTTGCTACTGGACGCCGGCATCCCTGAAAAACAAGACGAGACCCCGAGCTGGTTGGTCGTTGGCCCCGATGGTGCTGTCGTCAACTTGTCCAGGCCGTATGACTTCAATGACGTGAAGCTCGACCGACTAATGTTGCGCGCACCTACTGTGCGCGACGTGCGTGCCGCGACCTCGGCGTCCAATGGCGACGACGATCAGCGCGATACGATCCTCCTGGCCAACCTGTCTGAATCCGAAACCAAGGATCTGGAGGGGCTTAAGCTGACGGACTACCAGCGGCTGCAAGCCGCCTACTTTCGCCTGGTGCAGGACGACTGGGTTTAACGCCGAACTGCAGAAGCAGGTCGCGAAACGTTTGGCGACGCAGTTTTCATTTGCCGCCAATGAAATCGAGACCATGCCTTTTTCCACGATGATCTGGTGGCTCATGGACTGAGCCCCGCATCCCTGCCTGGAGAGTTCTCATGGCAAACAACCTGGCGCTCGGCCTGGTCATCGGTGGCGTCGTCAGTTCCACGGTCGGCGCCGCCTTCAAGGACGTTGAAGGCCGCATCAAGAAACTCGGCGAAACCGGTACCAAGGCTCGCGTGCTGCAGAGCACCATCGGCGACACCATCCGCCTGCGGGACGAATGGAAAAAAGCCCACGACACCGGTGCGGCCTCGGCCGATGGTCTGCTGCGAAAGCTGGAAGGCAATCTTAGAACCCTCAAAGAGCAGGGCATTGAGGTCGGCAAACTGCGCAAGGAGTACGAGGCCCTCGGCCAGGTCGCGCGGGGCGCTGAACTCAAGGCGCTGGGCCATACGCAGATCCAGCAGGGCAAGGAGGGGATGAAGAACTCCCTCGGCAAAGCGGCGGCGCTTACGGCGTCGTTGGCGATCCCTACGAAAGTGTCCGGCGATTATCAAGCGCAAATGCGTCAGATGTCGCTGTGGGCTCATACCGCCGGTACTGGTGATGAGGCCGAGATGACTGAGGCGATCAGTAAGGTCGCAGCAGACAAGGGCATGAGCCAGAAACTGCTCGCGGGTGCTGTTGGTGCATTGATCGAAAAGGGCGTTGAGTGGAAGGAATCCACCAGCTACGCCGGGGAGATCGCCGATCTCATCGACGGTCAGGGTATGGAGCCTGCCACCATCGCGACCCTGATCAACTCTTTCAAAGAGGCCGGCGTTAAGCAGGCTGATATGGGCGCCATGCTGGGCCAGGTCGCGGCGGCCGGTGACATCGGTGCGTTCGGTCCCAAAGATATGGCGCGGTATCTGCCAGCCATGCTCGGCAACATCAGACGCCTAGGCATGGAAGGTCCAGAGGCCGTGCGCTTTCTCGGTGCCAGCTTGCAGTCGCAGTATTCGCAAACCCAGGATGCGGCGGCTGCAGCCACTAACATGGACAACTTGCTCAACGCTGTGATCAGCAGTACCAGCCAGGAACGGTTTGCCAAGGAAGGTTACGACCTGGCCGGCTCGATTATTGCGGCGACGAAAAGTGGCAAGGCGGCGAATCCTGTCGATGCGTTCATCATGCTCAGTGAGCAGTTGATCAAAAAACAGGATCCGACCAAGGCGAAGAAAATTGAGGCCCTCAAGGAGAAAATCAAAAGTTCGGCCGATGGTAGCCAGGAGGAAGCGCAGGCCATGATCGCCCTCACCGAAGCGGCTGGTCTGGCGACCATCGTCAGCGATCAGAGCGCCAGTGCGGGCCTGCTCGCGCAGATCAAATACGGCGACAAGATCAAGGCGGACATGTCGACCATCAAGAAGACGGACGGCAAGGCCAAGATCGAATCTGACGCGGCGAAAGCGCGTGAGACGTCCAACAGGAAGTGGGCGACCGCGACTGCCGGCATTGAGTCGTCGATGACGCGCATCGGTGATGCGTTGCGGCCGCTGACGGATATAGCGGCCGATGGGTTGGCGAAACTGGCGTATGGCCTTGGGGAACTGTCAGGGAAGTTTCCGACGGTGATCAGTGGGGCGACGGTGTTGGCTGCAGGCGTTGTCAGCCTGGGCGCCGCGATCAACGCAATTAAGATCGGCAAGGGCCTGCTGAACGTTGCTCGCGGATCGATGATGGGCAACCCCAACGTCATCCAGCGAGTGTTCGTCACCAATTCAGGAGGAGGTGATGGAGGCATTGATGGCGGAGATGGTAAACGCAAGCGTAATCGGCGTAAGCCCGCTCGCGGTCCGATACCCAATACGGCACCAGCCTCGCCTGTCGGCGGTGCTGTCAGCCGGTTTGCGCCAAAGGTCATGATGAGCAAAGGGCTTGGATTTGCGAAGGTCGGTGCGCCTTTGGCGCTGATCGAGGCCGGGTTGATCGCTGCCGATACCTATCAGAACGCTGAGACCCGCGACGAAAAAGCCGAGGGCTACGGTAACGCAGCCGGCACCTTGGCGGGCACGCTGGCCGGAGCGGCAGCGGGTGCCGCGATTGGTTCGGTGGTGCCAGTGATCGGCACCGTGGTTGGCGGATTGATCGGCGGATTCCTCGGCAGCTGGGGCGGCGGTGAGTTGGGCGGGGCCGTTGGCAAGGCTGCCTTCGGTGGGCCGGATGCTCCGGCCGAGCGATTGGCACTGCCGGATCAACCTTCGCCGTTGCGGCTGCCACCGCCTGGCGCGGCGCCGATGCCACGTCTGGCGCAGATGGCGCCGTCGTTATCGCCAGGTCCGTTGATGCTCAGGACACCTGCTGCACCAGGGCCAGCCTTGGGAGATGTCTCGCGCTCTTTGGCGGCAGCTCCCACAGCAACTGCGGCTCCGGCCGTGCTTGCTGCTGGACTCGCCGCAAAACCGGAACCCCCTCGGGTTGATCAACAGTGGACGTTCTCCCCAACCATGCCGGTGACCGTGCACGGCGACGTCAAGGATCCACGACAGCTCGCGCAGGAAATGATGCCGCACCTGCGTCAGATGTTTGAGGAATTCAGCCGGGAGCAGGGGCGGCGCAACCTGTTCGATGCCCCTCACGTTTAAGGAGTTGTCATGACTTACATGGAGCAACTGCAATCCGGTTTCAAATCCCTGGTCCAGGCCGGGGAGGCGGGGCGCCATAGCATCGACGATATGATCGGCCCGGTGAATGGTGCTATTGGTGAAATCACAGGGGCGGCTGATGAGCTGTCCAGCATTCCAGGCGTACCACCTGGTGTAGGGGAAAAGCTGCAACGGGTGATGCGTGGGATCAATGCAGCGCAATCCAAGGTTGGCACTGTTTTGTCGACCTACAGCAAAGCAACGCGCGCGATGTCAGCGATTGATGAACGTCTGGGCACTTTGAAGGAACAAGCCGCCCGGGCCAGCACGGCAATCAACCAGATCGCGGGCAAGGTCAGCCCGCGCCTGGCGAACATCTTGCCCACCAGCGCCTTGGCGCCCAGTGCAACGCCCATGGCGGAAGCGGTCAAACCGTTTCCCCACTTGCTGATCCTGCAGCCGCTGCAAGCCAATGCCCAGCCGTTCTACTTCAACCTGGACACGGCGGCCTTCGACGAACTGCGCCGGCAAACCCAGTTCCGCTGGGCCTCACAAGAGCGCCTCAGTCGTCGGCCAGCACAGCAGGCCGTGGGTATCGGCGAGGATAAGCTCAGCCTCAAGGGCGCAATTTTCCCCACCTTCAAGGGAGGCCTCAAGCAGCTCGACACTCTGCGCTCCATCGGCGGGCAACTGTTGCCGTTGAACCTTACTACGGGGTACGGCGTTGTCCTCGGCACTTGGTGCTTGGGCAGCGTAGAGGAAGAGCAGGGCGCGTTGCTGGCCGGCGGGATCCCGCGCAAGCAAACCTTTAGTTTGGAGTTCACGCGCTATGGCGATGATATGCAGAACGTCTGACGGCGACCTACTCGATACCCTGTGTTATCAGCATTACGGCCACCTCAATGGCACGGTCGAGGCGGTGCTGGCGGCCAATCGGTTGTTGGCAGATGAGCCGCAACCGCTGCGTACTGGGTTGCTGATCACCTTCCCTGACATTGAACAAATGACGGTCGAGCAGGTGCAACTGTGGGATTGAATTTCGAGGATCAGCCATGAAGCCAATCTTTCGAATTGTCGCTGATGGCAACGACATCACAGCCTTGATCAACGACCGCCTGCTGTTGCTGCGCACACTGGACAAGCCCGGCATGGAGTCGGACGAGTTCGAGTTACGTATCGATGACCGTGACGGCGCCGTCGCGCTCCCCAAGAAGGGCGCCGGGATCGAGATCTATCTTGGCTACGACAGCAAAGCGCTGGCACGTCTTGGACGTTACACCGTGGATGACATCGAGGTCTCCGGCCCGCCGGACACCCTGGTCATTCGCGGTAAGGCCAGCGACATGCGCGGCAGTGGCAAGACCACCCGCAGCGGCAGTTGGGAAAACGTGCCGTTATCCAAGATCGTCAGCGACATTGCCGCACGCAACGGATGGAAGCCGGAATGCCCTGTAGCCACGGTCGTGCCCAGAGCCGATCAGATGAACGAGTCTGACTACAACTTCATCACCCGGCTCGCCAAGGATCACGACTGTACCGCCAAGGTGGCCGACAGCAAGCTGCTGGTATTGCCGCGTCAGAGTGGGCAGACCGCCAGTGGCAAGAATCTGCCAGCGATCACCATCCGACGCAGTGACGTCAGCCGCTGGCAATTCCGCTTTACCGACCGCACCACTCAAAAGGCAGTCAAGGCCAGGTATCAGGACAAGAAAACCGGCGAACTGGTCAACCTGACCCTGGACAACGATGACGCACCTGCAGGTTTGCCGCCGGTGCATACCGACCGGCATATACACCCGAACAAATCTGCCGCTGAGCAGGCAGCCAAAGCTCGGCTCGCCGCATTCAATCGTTCGACTGCTGAAGTACGGTTGGAGATGGTCGGGCGTACGGATCTCTACGCTGAACGACAGGTCAATGCGCAGGGCTTCAAGGAGGGGTTGGACGGTGAGTTCCTGGTCGACTCGGTGGAGCAAGTGTTCACCCAGTCCGGTTGGAGCACCACAGTGGAATGTAACGCAGGGAAGAAGGGTAAGGCCAAGGCGGCCGGTAAGAAAAAGAAGGCGCCCAAGGAGGTCAAAGTTCTTGAGCTGTAAATCGCCGTACCTGCCTCATCACCCGCCGCCATCGAGCGGTATTTTTTTGCCTGGGAAAAAGCTATGCCCATCACCGAACAACAACTCCAACGCATCATGCCGAACGCCCGCCGCCAAGCGGGCATTTTTGTTTCCGCGCTGAACACGGCCATGAGCAGCTACGGCATCGTTGCGCAAAAACGAGTCGCGGCTTGCATCGCCCAGGTCGGACATGAGCCGTGTCAACGTACGCTACGTGGGCGATATTTGGAGGGCACGTAGCCGAAGCGCACTCAGGTTACGATTTCTAGGCGCTTGGTGGTCTTCCAATTGCCACGCGTGAAGTCAGGGAAATCCTGCGGCATTCCATCTTCCTCCACCGACTTGCGGGACAGTGCACCAACTGAAGACCAATAGGCTCCTTCGTAAATGTTCTGATCTAGCGGCAGTCCTTGGCGAAGGCATTCGATGATGCGGAAGTTCATGATCGCGTCCATGCCTCCGTGGCCGCCATATTTAGCAGCTATACCTTCCATGCGCGTGTAGAGGGGATGATCGAAATACTCGTAAAATGCGTTGAAGCCGCCTCCCTCAAACCATGAGCGGTGATCCTTGGCTTTGAATCCTTCTCCCTCAATCCATTCGTGATAGTCGGAACTTTGGTCAGGCTTATCCTCAGGCAGTTTGAGGAGCGTTCTGAGTTCCGGTGTCGCATTGTTCCAGCAATAGTCCAGCGCGATTCGATTTGGAAATCCCGCCCCTGTTCCGCGCGTACCTTGGATGAGGTTGAGTCGGCTGTAAGGACGTGGTGTGGTTTCGTCCCACTGGACCATGATCGTACGACCGAGCGCTGTCTTAATGATCGAGGTGCTGGTGTCGCCCCCTCCGCTAAAGTCGATTTTATTAACCGGCGAATCTGGTTTGAATTTCGCCTTAGCGTAGAGCTGACCGCCTCTCGCAGGGGTTGAAAAGGACACAATACGGCGAAAGTTATCCTCGCCCCGTGCAAGGCTCATGTATTGGGCGACTGGTCCTAATCCGTGAGTAGGGTAGAGATTTCCTTTCATTTCGGCTCGGCGGTGCACACGCCAGAACCCGCTGAAGCGACCTTCTTCGACCTGTGTCATCTGGTCGCGAAGCTCGTGAATGTAAGCCGCTTCACCGTGGAGGAGTTCACCGAAAACATTCTGGCGACACATGTTAAGAAACATCAGCTCATCGCGGCCGTAGTTGACGTTCTCTAGCATCATGCAATGCTTACCGGTTGTTTCAGAGGTATCTATTATTCGCCAGATGTCTTCGACAGTGGTCGACAGGGGCACTTCGACAAATGCGTGTGCTCCAGCGTTCATTGCGTCAATAGCCATCTGCGCATGCCATTCCCACGGAGTTGCTATCCAAACAGCGTCAGGTTTCGTTTCAGCAAGCATTTTTCGATATGCGTATTGGTCGCCGAAGTAAATCTTTACATCCTTGTGTCGCTGCGAGTCCATGTGAAGCACAGTTCTTTTTGCGTCAACGCATAAGTCTTCATATAGGTCGCAGATGCCGACAAACTCTGTTCCTTGAGCGGCTGCCGCATGATAGGCGTGAGTTGGACCGCGAGCGCCAACGCCAATGATGGCTACCTTAACCTTGTCGAGCTTTGGGGCGGCGAAGTCGCCCATGTATTTTGCTCTTGCTTGTCGGTAAGGATCACCATCTTTAGAGCCAACGCCAGGAAGAGAGGATGCAAAGGACGGGATGGCTGTAAGACCAACAGTCAAACTGCCAAGGGTCTTAAGGAAACTGCGTCTGAGAAAGCCTGTTTTGTCATCCATGATTGTCTGAGCCAATGTTAGCAGGTGGATAAATGAGGCCGGGAGTATCCGCAAGAGCTGTCCATCGGTCAAATCGCTGCAACATGTAAGAAATCCACTCATCTTTGATCTGGTTTTTATTACCCGGAGGTAACCATGCCAATCACCCAGCAGCAGCTGCTGCAAATTCTCCCGAATGCCGGCCATAGAGCCGGTATTTTTTTGCCTGCGTTAAACGCCGCTATGAGCCGGCACGGGATTGTCGGAACCCCAAGGGTTGCTGCCTTCATCGCTCAGGTCGGCCACGAGTCTGGCCAGCTGCGACACGTGCGCGAGATCTGGGGACCGACAGCGCAGCAAGCCGGTTACGAGGGGCGTGCCGACCTGGGCAACACTGTGCCGGGTGACGGCTCCAAATACCGTGGACGGGGCCTGATCCAGATCACCGGCCGGGCGAACCACGCGGCGTGCGGTGAAGCGCTGGGCCTGGACCTGATCAATCAGCCTGAGCAGCTGGAGCAGCCTCAGTATGCCGCGATGTCGGCGGCCTGGTTCTGGTCTACCCGTGGGCTGAACACCCTGGCGGATCAGGGCGACTTCGTGAAGATCACCCGCCGCATCAACGGCGGAATCAACGGCCTGGAAGATCGCCTGCAGCTGTGGGAGCGGGCGAAAAAGGTGCTGGCATGAGTCCGGCACAGAAGCTGGCGGGCCTGGTGTTGCTGATCCTGGTGCTGATGGCGACGGCATCCGGTGTTACCTGGCAGGTTCAGGACTGGCGCATGGGCAAGAAGCTCGCCGAGCAGTCCGGCCTGCACAAGGACGACCTTGCCGCGATCACCAATGCCGCCGCCGACCAAGCCCGCGACGAGACCGATAAGCGCCTGGCCCTGGAGCAGCAGCTCGCCGCCCAGGACCAACAACACACCAAGGAATTATCCGATGCCCAGCGCAATCAGGCTCGCCTGCGTGACCAGCTTGCTACTGCTGATGTCCGGCTGTCAGTCCTTCTCGACCCCACGGATACAGCCGGTGGCTGCAACGTGCCTTCCACCCCCGGCGCCGTCGGCGTGGTTCATGCTGCCCGTCGTGCCCAACTTGACCCAGCGCATGCTCAAAGAATTATCGGAATCACCGATGCCGGCGACCAAGGATTGATCGCCCTGCGGGCCTGTCAGGCCTACGTAAAAGAAGTTTCTACACCGAAGTAAAAGGAGCGGCCGGGCAAGATGCTTCAACATCCAACCCGGCCACCTTCCCCGCAGAACGTCCCTGCAAGTCCAGCCAAGGCTCCTGCTTCGTGCACAAAGCGGAGCGAGCCTAGCACTGTTTATCCATACAGCAAAGGTCTTGCTTTATATGTCCACACCCATCATCCCTTGGATGGGCGGCAAACGCCGCCTGGCCGACCGCCTTATCCCGCTCTTCCCACCCCACGAATGCTACGTCGAAGTCTTTGCCGGCGGCGCCGCGCTCTACTTCATGCGTCCCCAGGCCGCGCCGGTTGAAGTCCTCAACGACATCAATGGTGACCTGGTGACGCTGTACCGCGTGGTGCAGAACCACCTGGAAGAATTTGTGCGCCAGTTCAAATGGGCGCTCAGCTCCCGCCAGGTGTTCGAGTGGCAGAAGATGACCCGCCCTGAAACCCTCACCGACATCCAGCGCGCCGCGCGATTCTTCTATCTGCAGCATCATGCCTTCGCCGGCAAGGTGACCGGACAAACGTTCGGTACTGCGACCACGGGTCCGGCCATCAACCTGCTGCGGATCGAGGAGAACCTCTCTGCAGCTTGGCAGCGGTTGTCCGGCACCTACGTTGAGAACCTTCCTTGGTTGGACTGCGCTGAGCGTTACGACCGTGCACACACCTTTCACTACATGGATCCGCCTTACTGGCAGACGGCAGGCTATGGCGTGGATTTTCCATTTGAGAATTACGAGCGCATGGCTGATTTCATGCGGCGTTGCAAAGGGAAGGTGATGGTTAGCATCAACGATCATCCGGATATCCGGAAGGTATTTGATAGCTTTCACTTCGAGACCTTGGACATCCGATACACCACAGCCAACCAACGACATGGGAAGGCCGAGGTTAGTGGTGAGCTGGTGATCATGAACTGGGAACCGGCCGCGCTGGGAGGGTTGTTCTGAGGCTACTTTGAATAAATATAGAGTTGGGACAGGGTGTCATAATCGATTACATCTATGCCTGTATATTGCCTGCAGGCTTGATTGACTTCATCAGCGTCAAGATTGTCCCAGCTTCCAACGACAAGAATTAGTCGTGGGTTATTTACTTCTATACCATACTTTTTTTTTGCCAGGCCGGCGTTCTTGGGGTATTTAAAGTACTCTCTGTAATTCGCAAGCTGGGCCATGCCTTCCGCGACATAGTCGATAAAGCGCCTACGGCTACGTGATGCTTTTGTGATTTTCTTCTTGTCTAGTTTGGCCGTTTTAAGGTCGCAGATGTCGAAATATCCGTCTTCTCGTTTAATTAATAGATCTGGGTTTATTTCGGTGTCCGTGCATGTTCCGTCATGTTCGAGCCATTCAAGAGATGGTTCGTACTCAAAATAATCTGAATTAAATGCATGTTTAATTATTTCAGGATGAAGTTTTAGAAATTCCCCTATCGTTGTTTCTCGAAGTCCGGGGGATAGATAAAGGTTTTGGAGTTGACTCGCGATCATGAGTCGTTGCTCGGTGTCGCTAACGGTATGGACTCCACTGATGAACTTATCTTTTGTTACAGAGTTGAATAACTCTTCAAGCTCTGCGTTTGTTATTGATTTTTTAACTATTAGGGCGGATAGAATGCTTTTGCATCGATAAGTGTTTTCTTTGTGGTTCAGTAGCGTGCAGTTGTCTATTGAACAAGATGTAAAGTCTTTTCCGAATGCCAAAGTACTGCCATGGGCGTTGGTACCTATCATTTTTGTGCCGTGGAGTGCTAAGTGGGGGAAGCGTTTTTCCGTCGCCTCGAATGTTATTGGGTGGCTTAGGCACATTTGACTAATTATGTTGCAGGCAGCATTCATGTAAAATATTGGATTTGAAGTGGTGTCGTCAAACTGCCCAAGGTAACGTAATATGGATGCCTCTTTGTGTATCTTTATTGTGAGGGGTTGGAATTTTTCGTTGGCGCCAATAAGCTCTGCTATATAATGGTTTTTGCACTGTGTAAGTAGTAGTATGTTTGGGTATAAGATTTTCTTTCCGTTTGAATCGGTTCTTCCTTCTTTCTGAGCTGTCGAAACCATTGTAAAATATGAGGTCCAGTTTTTCTTTGTTTTCTCGGCGAATTTATCAAATAACATTTAGGGCCTCATTAGTGAATTTTGATGGCTTTGCTACTGTGCGATTCGTGTCGACAAACAGCTGGCTCAGTGCGTATGGCCTGCGAGAGGTATTCGGCAGTATGGCTCACTAGAATGGTGTCTTGGTCCCCTTGAGCGATATGATCGAATTTTAGGGCAGATTCAGGGTAAATCGGGGGGCCGCAATAGGCTGCTATAGGCCAACACGGGTTATGCATTTTTGCAATCAGGTAAGGATGGGCGTTACAGGCGGTAACCACGGGGCTATCCCTCAAAAGTCCCACATACCCCAGCACAATTTGGGGGGCTGGCCGATTGTTCACCCCATCTCAACCCCATCAACGTAACGCTTAATAAAGGCCATTCCCGCGTCAGTGACCCAGTAGGTGAAAGTCAGCGGGAAGCTTTTAAAATAACCATCAGAGCCATTGATATCGAAAGTCATACCTTGAACATTCTTGTCCTCGAAAAAGCCATCTTGAACCGCGTTTGCTACAAGTACATCGCCACCTGGTCCCAATAAAAAAACGCGTTCTCCGTTTTTCGCGATCAAGGCAAACAATCGACGCTCACATTCCCCGTACCGGTTGTTCAAAACTGCTAGGTTTTGCTTGTAGGCCTTTACCGAAAGGCGATCAATATCTTTTTTTTGATCAAAACGGGTATGACAATTAGGACAAAGGGCGATCAAATTTTCGAACGAGTTATCCTGCGATTCTGCCCATGGAACGATATGGGCAATCTCCGTCGTGGTTGACCTGCACGTGGGGATCGCGCACCGGTGACCAGCCTCTACTAATACTGCCCTTTGAACTGCTGTTGGAATGTGGTCTCTCGGCACGGGGGGCTCCTAGTTGTTTGTTGGCCTGGAAGCCGCGATCATTTGGTGCCGATGCGGGCTCATGTATTTTAGGGCAAAATTAGGGCATATGCGGGGCCGCCTTAGACCTTTTTGGCCCAGAGACACAAGGCTGCGAGTGTATTTATACGGCCTAAATCGGTCCATAGTGCATGCTGAAGGGGGCGAATCCCTGTCTATAAGGATCGCTTAGTAGGCGCTTCTAGCCAAGGCGATTGCAGGGGGAACTCGACTGCTACCAATTTTCTTCGATGATTTGTCATGGCCCTCGACCAGCGAGTTCCGCATTGAACCTGGCAACAAGCTCGGTTTCAAGGAGGTTATAGCGGTTCATTACGGAGTAGTAGTTTGAGACTGCTCGATCCAATAGATCGCACGCCTCGGTCTGCGGATCGAAGTGCACATGGTCATCATCTTTCTTGTCCATGTGCTTCGTTCGGTTTCTCGCGTAGTTGATGATATCTGCGATGTCTTTAGGTTTCGCCTCTATCCCGTCGTTCAAAAATTTAGAAAGTCTTACTGCTCCGTCTTGCTGACTCCTGAACGATGATTCATAGCCTAAGCGCTCAGCGTAGGCACCGAGAATTTCCTCGGCGCCACCTGCAAGGTGCAGTGCAGCGAAATAGGAGTTCCCTTCGTAATACAGGATCAAAGCTCGATCCAATAGCTCGGCTGCTACTAGAAGCTTCCGCGTAGGCTCGAACATGACGTAGCCCCTCCCGATGTTCCCATGAGATCTTTCGCAATATCGTTCTAGAGCGCAGCTGCGAATTTCATTCGGGGTCCTGTATTGAAGCGACTGGAAGTCTGATAAGTTTGGAAAGCTGTTTTCCTACTTCTGGGTCACTGAGCATTAATGATAGGACTCTTTCAAGTCCTTTCTTGTCCTCGCAAAGATATTTATCGCCTCCGAATTTGATCTCGCACGGATATCCTCTTTTGTCTATGTCGACTTGCCCGATGTCAGCCTTGTTGCTACTTTCAGCTAAAGGATTGATAGCGACAATATAAGTAATATATTTGATTTCTGGTTCTGGTTGTTTGCTTGAGAAAAGTCCCAATCCTAGAAGCGCTGCCATTGAAGTGCGGTCGGATCTGGTTTCTCGTCTGATATTGACCTTGCCATCACTCGCAGCAGAGATTTCTGTATTCACTTCATCAAATACAGAATTTATTTCAGCTATGACTGCTGCAGCGTCTGCGGCGGCTTTAAGACCCTGATCAAAAGCGTTTTTGAAGTTTGCCATATCACGCTACCTTTTCGATTATCCCGCATATGGGTATGTGGTCAAATTTTGATTTTGCGCTGATTACTAATTCCGCTAATCCGGGAACTTCAATGAGATGCGTATTGTCATCAGAAAGTTTCCATTTTTTTGCGGATACAAAAGCGTGTGAATATATAATTTGATCGAAGGTGTGCCATCTGGTGGTTAATCCGCTTTTGTAGTAGTAGCTTCCCCTATTGTGCGGTTCTCCAGACTTGGCTTGTCCCATTTGACCCCAGTAGGGGTTGTACATTAAGTGCTTTCGCTTTTGTACAAGTTCGATGTCCCTTGTGGCCATTACTTGTGCGCTTAAGGATTGGTCGAATGGCTCGTCGTTATAGTCGCCAAGAAGGATTATGTGGGGGGGAGTAGGGCTGGATTTTAGAATCTTATCAACTTCATCTCGTAATCGAATACCTAAGACATCTCTGTCGGCATGATTTTTATGGCACCAAAGTCGGCTAGGCCAATGCGACGCGAAAATTTGAAACAGTGTTTTACTTTGATTTTCTATAATGTCAATTCTTTGGGCTATTTTAAGTGTGCTAGTTCCTTTCTCTGAAGTGATATTCTCAGTGCTGAGAACTGAGACTTTTGCAGGGTTGTATATGTAGCAAATATCGAACTGTGACCTGCCAGCTTTTGAAATGCCAGATTTAAACTCCAAGTCTTTGAATAACTCGATTGACTGGAGATATGTTAAGTCCTCCGACGAGATCTCACCAAGCGCCATGAAGTCAACCTTGGAGGTTACTAGTAAATAAGCGATTACCTCTACGGCTTCTAGTCTTAAGGTTTTGCAACGTCTACTTTTTCCAGACGGAGCAAGACTTGTGTTCCACCAAGCAATCGTCAACTTTTTATCGATGTTGATGCTGTCACAACCGGTAATCATGTTTTACCCGTAGTCATTTGATGGTTTCTTATGGAGGCTATCTGGGATGGCTAGGCTGATATCATAGCGCCAAGCATGAGGTTTTGTGAGGCGTAGATCAATTATTGGGTTGAGTCTACGCCCGAGGCAAATACAAGAGTGATCGTGGGCTGGCGCTTATTGGAGGTGGTGTATGACGAGATTGCTGGGGCGCTGCAAATGACCTGCAAACCGTCGATCGTTTTCACCAATCGTATCCAGCGCTTCCCGGATATTGTCCCGCACCTCGGACGCACCTCGCTGTTCGACATGCGGTGTCAGCCCCATCAGGGCTGCTTCCAGGGCCAGTTGATTGGTGTACATCCTCTCCAGCACATCGGACGGCGAATTATCACCCGGCGTGGCTTCGATTCCTTTCGAGAAAAAGTACAAGCATAGTACTGGCAGTGCCCTCGTCAGGCAGTAAAGGCGGCTTGCTTAGAAATTGCTACAACGCGAAGAGATTACGGCAGGTTAGCCAAGCTGGCTGGTGCGTTGGAGGAGGGCTACGCCCAATCCATCATGGGGGCCACGGAAAAGCGGCGGGAGAGGGCTTGCGGTGGAGCTATGACTGAGGGCATTGGGATCTGGGATGGAGAATGCGAAGGGTGGGCAGTTTATCAGGAATGGGTTGGAGGGGGCTGGGTGTTGATCGTGCGATGCGAGGCCCAGTGTTAAATAAATCTGTCTCCTTTTTTGCTTTTTTTCGTCCCTTTTTTTCTTCAGATCGCAGGCGGGGAAAAATCATCGTGAAAAAAGGTCTTTATGGTGGGATAATAATGGCTTAATGCCATTATTTTTTATAAGTACTATTAATGAAAACGACATTTTCCGCGAAATTGTTTATTGTTTTTATTGCTTTATTATTAGTCTGCGTTGTTTGTTTATTGATCGAAGCATTGCTCTAGAACGTTCTACGAACGATTCGGCTGCTTATATTGCCGTGTGAGAAATCTGCCCAATACAAAAAAACTACCCAGAATAAAACCCAAGAAAGCACCCAGCACGATGAATTTTGTTGAGTTTTTGCTGTTAACGGTTTTGACTTCGTCGAGAACGTTGAATGCGCGGACGCTTTTTCCAGAAGCCGGCGGTGGCAAGTTAAGTGCGATGGCTTCGTTGTTGGCCGTATCCAGTGCGGATTTCAGTTGCGCTCTTGCTGACTCTTCAGTCGTGGCTGTTGTCGATGCAACGTACAGGAATGATTCGTTTTTGCCTGTCTTAGGCGGTGCTTCCTTCAGTGTAATGGTTTGAGCCGCCATTACGCCCATGGCGGTGTAGAACACATCGTTTTGTATTGAGCTGTACAGATCGGTTGCCAGCGATTGCGGGTTCGCAGCAGAGGCAGGTTCTTTTTGTTTAACTTTTTCATATAAGCTGTATAGCGAAGCTTTGGTGGTGCAAGTGCTGGCAGTCCATTGTACGGGGGGAGGTTGCATAGATTGCATATGAAACAATAGTGCCCACTACTGTTGTGGCTATAAGGATTTTCTTACTTGTCCATAAGGCTTGGATAAGTGGAATCAAATCTATTCATCATTAGCGTGGTGGGTGTTCGAGTTTTTTGAAATGCTCACAAAAAGTTTCTTTACTTTGCGTTTCCGAATTGTAGAGAAAAAAACGCAATACGGCATGTATTATTATTAGTCGATTCAGATGCGAGTTATTCTTATTTGCATAAGTGGAGGTCGCTCTTTGTGGAGTCGTTCCTGCTTGCCCCTCAGACCTCCCCTAGCTAACCTCCTCAAGCCGCTGCCAACCCAGCGGCCGGATGTGGAAGTCCGTACCAAGCTAAGACGCAATCGCCCATAAACCGCTACCGGCGTTTTTTTACGCCTGTATTATGTGTTTCGGCGGCTGTACGCGGGGCATTTCGGTGCGCCGGGTCCTTAGCCCTGGTCTTCCACACCTGCGTACAGCTGCCACCCTCATGTGGAAGTGAGTTTGGCAGTTCCTGAATAGTTAAGGAGCTTCGCCATGTACAAGGTCACACCTAACCCACCTCATGCTTCAAACGCTGCACCAGCCGAACAACCCACTGGCAACGCCCCAATATCGACACCGAAACCCTCCTGGCCAACGCCGCCGAAAACCTTGCATCCGCTAACCAAATGGCAACAACCCTGGCTTTCGACCTCGACGAATCCCAGCGCTCCATTGCCTTGGGCATTTAGCAGCTAATCGAGTTGAGCTCTCTGCTCGTCGACCGAGCCCAAGAGCAAGTAGCCCCGGCAGCCAGCGCGACCACATCCTGACACCCAACCTTGCCGCCTTAGCCCAAGAAGGCAGCAACCTGTTCCCCCCCAGTATTCCTTAGGGGAATGCTTGCTCACGTTCAAGTAATTACTGCGCACTGACACCGAGGGAGTCATGCAATAAATGCATGCTTACATGGCTAACCTCTCCACTCTCGATGTCTATCAAACTCAACGCACCGTCCGAAAAAGAACAACCGGTATCGATATAAACGACATTACCCAATGGATGCACATGGGGGACTGTCGAGTGGCCCACATATAACGTATCCAAACCTTTGATCGGTGCCTGGTTTTGCTGCTCTATTTTTTCCCTGGCATAGAGTGCGGTTTTCAACGCTTGTTGTTGGGCGGATTCCCCTCGCACACCACTGATAGCGTCTTTGGCGTCTTGCCAACTATGGGTAGCACATGAAAGAAACGCTTCAGCATGGACAATGCCGATTTTTCGACCATCCGATAAGCCGATCTCAATCATTACTGGGAGGGTTTGCAGTACGTTGTAAATCTCGTTCTGGACACTGGGAGCCAGCGCGTACAGCCACGCTCCGCCGTTTCGCGTGTGCCTGTTGATGTCGCCGCTTCCCGAGAGGCAATCAATCAGCATCTGTTCGTGGTTGCCGCGTACGCCGTAGAACCAGGGCTCGCTGAGCCACTTCAATACATCAATAGAGTCAGGGCCTCTATCAATAAGGTCGCCCACACAAAACAAGCGATCCTGTTGGGTGTTGAAGTTTACTTTTTCCATGAGTGACGCGAGTAGCTTGAAATGCCCGTGAATATCACCCACCACGAAGTCGCGGCCCTTTGGGTTGGATTCAAATACGTCGATGGTGTACATGTTCAGGCTTCGGTGGGGTGGACATTAATGGACTATATCATTGCCACTGCCTGCGAAAACCTGGCATCCCCCCGAATCAGGCAACCTGAACCCACCCTGTCACCCAGTAAAGTTTCATAATTCCCTACACCGTTGAGGTCTACGATCTCGCTTAAGAGAGGACCCCCACACCTCCAGCCCACAGGGAACTGAAAAAATGATCTCGAACCTCCTCAAAGTCGTGATGATTGCTGGCACGTTGCTGTTGGGCGCTTGTTCTTCGGGTTCGTCCGGTGTGAGCAGTGACCCTTGTTTTTCAGGCGGATGCCAGGCGTTTGGGGACCACAGCCCCAGCAAGGCCGCGAAGATGAATTTTGGCGGCAGTGGGCTGGGGAGTAGTTATGGGGAGTATGGGTCGGGGTTGTTGCATGATGATTGATGCGGGGGCAGTCATTGGTGTGTTGACTGACCCACTGCTATCGGGGGCAATCCCCCCCTCAGGCGTCAGTGGCCGCCCTTCATCCGGCGGGCGATCAGGTAGAGGCCCAGGCCGACCAGTGCCGTAGCCGCGCCGATGTAGCCGGTGCTGGTCCAACCAAACCCAGCCGTAATCGCCATCCCGCCAAACCATGGTCCCAGCGCATTGGCCAGGTTGAACGCCGCATGGTTGGACGCTGCCGCCAGGCTCGGTGCTTCGTGGGCGATGTCCATCAGGCGGATCTGCAGCGGTGCGGCCAACGAGACCATGGTGCCGACCAGGCCCATGCTCAGCAGCACGCCCCATAGCGAGGACGCCGCGAAGGGGAAGAACAGCAACACGGCCATCGACCACACCAATATCCAGCCCACGGCGCGAAACTGCATGCGATCAAACAGCTTGCCGCCGGCGATGTTGCCGATAATCCCGCCCACGCCGAATGCTGCCAGCCCAAATGGAATCCACTGCGGCGACACCTTGGTCACTTCCAGCATGGTCGGCGCCAGGTAGCTGAACACGCAGAACATCCCGGCAAAGCCAATGGCACCAATGGACAGGGCCATCCACACCTGGGGTTTGGTGAAGGCGCGCAGTTCCTTGCGCGGGTCGCTGCGTTGTTCGTCGTGGCGATGGGGCACGAATTGCCAGACCAGGGCGATGGTGCACAGGGCGATCACGCTCACCAGTGCAAACGCCGAGCGCCAGCCCAGGTGCTGGCCGAGGAAGGTGGCAATCGGGTTGCCGAGCAACATGGCCAGGGTCAGGCCCATCATGACCCGCGCCACGGCGCCGGCGCGTTTGTCGTTGGGCACCATGCTCGAGGCAACCACGGCGGCGATGCCGAAGTAGGCGCCGTGGGGCAGGCCGCTGATAAAGCGGAAGGCCACTAGTGAGCCGAAGGTCGGGGTGAAGGCGGTGGCGAGGTTGCCCAGTGCATACAGGCCCATCAGCAACAGCAGCATATGTTTGCGTAGCAGCTTGGCACCGAGGATGGCCAGCAGCGGGGCGCCGACCATCACGCCGAGGGCGTAGGCGCTGATGGCGTGGCCGACTTGGGGTTCGCTTAAGCCCAGGTTTTGGGCGATATCGGGCATCAGGCCCATGATGGCGAATTCGCCAGTACCGATCGCGAAGGCGCCCACGGCCATGGCAGCTTCCATTTTGGCGGCGCTGCGCGCGGGCAGTACGTGCCCGGGTGTTTGGTGGATAGACATGGATCGCTCTATGTTGAAAGGTGGCACGGGGGAGAACCGTCGATGCTACGCAAGCAACGGTGAAGGCGTCTAGAACAGCCATTTTTGGCAGAGTTCAGTTTCATTAAACACCCTGTGACCCCACGTCGCGCTTGCCACGCTTGACATCTGCGCGTTAAAACCCGCGATTTAGAGCTGTCAATTGGCCAAACGACGCATAAACGCCGTTTAGCGTGATATTCTGCGCGCCGTCTTGGTCTAGTCTTTCCCCGGTGCGTACACCCGTATACGTCCCGGCGGTTGGCTGTCGCCCAGGTAGCTGAAGCCAATAATGATAAGAAGTCAGCGCAGAAGGGACATAAAAGTGAGGTCGATACGTCGGCCTTGTGTGCCCACCCTGCGGTCCCCGTATAAATGTGTAAACCTCGCGGTGCGTTGCCTGGCGCAGCGTGATTGAGGGTTGCCCATGATCCGGGACGGTAGGGCGGATGGCGTTTTATCATAGGTGCTACTGATGTTTAAGAAAGTAAACACTGCCCTGCTGGGGCTGGCTTTGTCGATGGGGATCACGTCCGTTCACGCGGAAGAGGCAAAGAAAGTCGATGTGCTGCTGATCGGCGGCGGCATCATGAGTGCAACCCTGGGTGTCTGGCTTAACGAGCTGGAGCCGGGCTGGTCGATGGAAATGGTCGAGCGCCTCGATGGCGTCGCCGAAGAAAGCTCCAACGGCTGGAACAACGCCGGTACCGGTCACTCGGCCCTGGCTGAGCTGAACTACACCCCGGAAGACAAGAACGGCAACGTTGAGATCCCGAAAGCGGTCGAGATCAACGAAGCGTTCCAGATCTCCCGCCAGTTCTGGTCCTGGCAGGTCCAGCAGGGCGTGCTGAAGAACCCGCGTTCGTTCATCAACTCCACACCGCACATGAGCTTTGTGTGGGGCGATGACAACATCAAATTCCTCAAGAAGCGCTACGAAGCCCTGCAAGCGAGCCCGCTGTTTGCCGGCATGCAGTACTCCGAAGACCCGGCGCAGATCGCCAAATGGGTTCCGTTGATGATGGAAGGGCGTGACCCGAACCAGAAAATCGCGGCCACCTGGAGCCCGTTGGGTACCGACATGAACTTCGGCGAGATCACCCGCCAGTTCGTCGCTCACCTGCAAACCACGCCTAAGTTCGACCTGAAACTGTCGAGCGAAGTGCAGGACATCACCAAGAACGCCGACGGTTCGTGGCGTGTCAGCTACAAAAACCTGAAAGATGGCACCAAGACTGAAACCGACGCCAAGTTCGTGTTCATCGGCGCCGGCGGCGGTGCACTGCACCTGCTGCAGAAGTCGGGCATTCCTGAAGCCAAGGAATACGCTGGCTTCCCGGTTGGTGGCTCGTTCCTGGTGACTGATAATCCAACCGTCGCCGAGCAGCACCTGGCCAAGGCCTACGGTAAGGCTTCGGTTGGCGCGCCACCGATGTCGGTTCCACACCTGGACACCCGCGTGCTGGATGGCAAGCGCGTGATTCTGTTTGGCCCATTCGCGACCTTCTCGACCAAGTTCCTGAAAGAAGGTTCGTACCTGGACCTGCTGACCAGCACCACCACCCACAACATCTGGCCAATGACCAAAGTCGGTATTCGTGAATACCCACTGGTCGAGTACCTCGCCGGCCAACTGATGCTGTCGGATGACGACCGCTTCAAGGCGCTGCAGGAGTACTTCCCGAACGCCAAGCAATCCGACTGGCGCCTGTGGCAGGCCGGTCAGCGCGTGCAGATCATCAAGCGTGACGAAGAGCAGGGCGGCGTCCTGAAACTCGGTACCGAAGTGGTCAGCTCCGCCGACAACACCATTGCAGGCCTGTTGGGTGCATCGCCAGGCGCGTCCACCGCGGCTCCGATCATGCTGACCGTGCTGCAGAAAGTGTTCAAGGACAAGGTTGCCACCCCAGAGTGGCAGGCAAAACTGCACCAGATCGTGCCAAGCTACGGCACCAAGCTTAACGACAGTCCTGAGGCTGTTGCCAAGGAATGGGCCTACACCGCCAATATCCTGCAACTGCCTACACCGCCTGTTATTCCGCAAAAGTCTGCTGTCAAGGCGACCGAGGCTGCCAAGCCTGCGGCTGAACCGAGCAAGCCGGCGTCTGACCTGGCGCTGTAAGCCGCTGCGAGGTTCTGAGTCAGGACCTTGCCGGTAACAAAAAGCCCGCTGAACCGGTAACGGTCAGCGGGCTTTTTTTGCGTGATTAACTGCGGGAGCGCTCGACAGGAGGCAGTTCAACCGTACGCTCGGCGGCAGCCAGCGCGGCCTTCAAACCCGCTTGGTCCAGCGGGACGCAATAGGCAGGCTTGCCCCGTTCCAACCGCCAGCTGTCATCCAGGCTACCGGCATCCACGGCGTCGAACCCCAGTTCGTCGAGTAGCGTGATGACGCGTGCCTTCGCTGCGGCGTCATCCGCGGCCACCGGCAACGCGCGGCGGTCGGGAGCGCCGTGGGGGCGGGCGTCCTGCGTCAGGTCGGGGGCGAAGATCGCGTTGAACACTTTCACTACATGTGAATGGGGCAAATGCTCGGCGAGCAACCGGCTGGTGGTGGTTTCAAAGCGATCCAGGGCCGGGATATGCCCGTCGCGGTTCGGGTAGTAATTATTGTTATGGGGCTTGCTAAACGTTAGGACTTAACTAGCTTAGTAAACAGCGATTTAAAAATAACCTGGAAGCGATGAGGGTAAACCAGAGCTTGGAGGAAGGGCGATGGAGCTTGTGTGGGCCAACGATGAGTTGGTAATTGGCGGTCGTCCCTATCCAGGCTTTCCTATCTTGCTCTGGGAGTCGCTTGACAGTTGCATTCCTGCGAATGATTTTTTTCGCTACTACCTATTGCGCGGCGCTATTGGGTCGAGCAAGTCGTGGCCAAGCACGGGGCGTGCTCTATACGACTTTTTCAGTTTCCTTCAGGCACATGACCTCGACTGGCGCGATGTCGAGCGTGGCGAGGCCAAGAGTGTTGTTGCGGGTTACCGGGACTACTGCTTGGTAGAGTGTCAGTTGGCTCGATCAACAACCCGTCAACGACTCCACTATGTCTGCAAATTCTACGAATACGCTCTGCAGCGGGGATGGGTGAAAAGGTTGCCGTTTGGTTATGAGGAGAGAAAGGTCAGACAGGCCCCCGGCGTTCTTGCACACATTGATGCCAGCGGCGGTAAAGCGATGGTGAGCGATATTATGCCGCGTCAGCATCGAGTGCTACCGAAGTTCCTCAGCATGGGTGAGATTAATGTGTTGTTGGAAAGCGCGGAAAATCCGCATCATCGAATGATGATTCGACTAGGGCTTCAGACGGGGCTGCGGCGGGCGGAAATTGCTTCGTTTCCGTTGGTTTATATCTTCGACCCGGACAAAGCCTGCAGGCAGGAGCGCAATATCCGGATTCGCCTTGATCCATGCGATGGTCACGGGATGCGCACGAAGGGAAGTAAGCCGCGTGATATCTATATCAGTCGACGCTTTCTCGCCGATCTGCACCGATATGTAGTGCAGGTTCGTGGTGAGCGAGCATCACTGAGTCGTAATCAGCACAAGCCGCTGTTCCTGAATCAAGTCGGTGAGCCCTATGCCGATGATGGCAAACGCATCGAACGCATTGTCCGAGAAATTGGCAAACGAGCGGGTATCAAGGTTCATACGCACATGCTTCGCCACACCTACGCGACCCATACTTTAGTCGCTCTTCAGCGTGATGGTAGCAACCTGAACCCGCTAGTATTTGTCCAGCGACAGCTTGGTCATAGTTCTATCCAGACGACGATGATGTACCTGCACTTGGTCAACGAGCTAGCTGACAATGCAGTGCTGGCGTACGACGATGAACTGTCTCACGACTTGGGAACTGTTTAATGGGTAAGCGTAAGGTCTTCACCAAAACCGACCTTAGTGTTCCGCAAGTCGAGCATAGCCATGACGCGACCGGTACCGTCATCGTGCTTCCCGAGTTGATCCCACCTGCCTACACCCGAGTCAACTTCAGAAGGAACGCCACACTCGCCAGAGGAATCGACTTCGCTTGCTGGTACGGCATGGGCATCGATTCGATCACTTATGCCTGCCAGCGGCAGACTGAGCGCTTTTTGTCCCAGCAGGATATGGAGATCGAAGTAAGTAGCGTAGCAAGCTTCTGTAAGGGAGGCTTACGTCACTTTCTTAACTTTCTCATTTTGCGTGCTACCGCGCTGAGCCGTGAGTTAACCCTGAACGACATCGATCGTGCTTTGATTGACGATTTTCTCGGTTACCTTGCTGGATTGGGCATCACCACTCTTAGCCAGAGGGGTCACTACACCGGCGCGAAAACTGTCCTTCACGTGTTGGGCCGCAGAGGGATCATTTCGTTGATCACAACAGGGGAAAATACAACGTTTCCGAGAAACCCTTTCCCAAATTTGGGCAAGAATAAGGGCGAAACACCATTACCGAAACGCCAACGGCAGGCGTTCACCTCAGCATTAAGACAGGCGATCATGCCAATTTGGAATGATGACGTCTCGGTGACCGGTGAGCTGCTCGCTTATGCTGTGTTGACCGTTGCACTTTACACAGGACGTAACTCGACACCGTTGCTAGAAATGGATCACGATTGTTTACGTGCCCATCCCAAAGACAACAGCGTTTTCTTAGTTCTCTGGAAGCGCCGCGGACACAGCAGTAGTAAGGTGGCTCTGCGCGCAAGGAGTCCTACTACGCGTCTTCTAGAATCCACCCCTACCGTGAAAACTAACATTGAGCGCCTAATACGTCGCGTTCTCGCTCATAGTGAAACGCTGCGTGCAGAGGCTCCTGACGACATTAAAAATCGCGTGTGGCTGTATCGTGTGCACCGTGGGCGGGGTCTTGGAGACGTTATTGCTTTGACTGAAGGAGCATTGAAGAACGCGACCAAAAAATTAGTCGCCGATTATGGACTCGTCGATACGGACGGTCAGCCGCTTCGCATAAACATCTCTCGATTACGTAAAACGTTTGCCAACCGAATATTCGAATTGCTCGAGGGTGACTTGATGACCACGGCTATCGCGCTTGGAAACACATCACAGGTGGCCGGACGAAATTACTTGGCACCTAGCGCAGACTCGAGGCGCAAATGGCAGTTTATGGGCGAGATAATGGTCCAGGAGTTACTCAGCCGGACTATTGGTGCTACTTACAAAACCACCCCAATAGGGCGTTGTGGTGATCCGGTGAACGGCCAGTATGCCCCAAAACGTGAGGGGGAAGCGTGCTTCTCATTTCTCAACTGTTTGCGATGCAAACATTACGCGGTCACGGGAGATGATTTACACCGGTTATTTAGTTTTTACTTTCGTGTGTTCGCAGAGCGCTCTCGCATGAGCAAGCAGCGTTGGGCTCAGGAATATGCACACATTCCGCGACTTATTGATGACTACATTGTGGCTGAAGGGCTTCGGCGTGGAGTCTTCAAAGCGACCGCCGTAGACGCCGCCCGAGAGCACGCCCGCCGCGCTCCGCATCCGTTTTGGTCGTCCGATGTGGTGAATAGTCTGGAGATATTTGCATGAGTAAAAGCAATAAGGCTTCGTTACCTTGGGCAAGTATCGAATTGCAACCAGGCGATGTGCGTGAGCTTCCCGAAAGCGACCGTGATGCACTCATCGTGAGCGCCATTTCGGTAGATGGGCACTGGGTTATTTTGAGTCGTTATCGCGACAATATTTGGCAGCTCGAAGGGCTGACTAGCAATGTGCCAGATAACATGAGGAACTTGGACTTCAATCGAGTACCCGCTGAGTTTATAGCGGTCATGAAGTCCCTCTTTTATCGCTACCTACGGCGAGGTCGCGCAGGTCAGAAGCGCCCAGTGGCAAGTACGTTGCGCAATGTTTTTGAAAATGTATTACCTTTTCTGCGATATCTAAGCTCGCTTAGACTAGTTAACTTAAGCGCTGTGACGTCTATGATTTGTGCACATTACGTCGCCGAATGCCGGGAGATCAGGCAGACGCGCCGTAACAGGGGCCAGGCCCTTTCTTCGGCGGCCCTTGAACGTCGTTTTATGTCTGTAGAAGCGCTTTATGAACTCAGTCAATACACTATCGATCCGATTCCAAGACATCCCTGGCCCGATACCTCGGCGAGAGCATTGGCCGGAAGAGGTTCTCTCACCAGCGAGGCAGGCAAAACTCCGTTGCTGCCCGATGAGGTGCTTTGTACCTTGTTCGAGAAGGCCTATGCACAGGTTCAGGCGGGCAAGGCCCTGCTTGATTTGCGCGACGCACTCGATCATGTCTCTGTAGAGCGCGAGGGACAGGTTCTCAGAACAATCCAAGATCATAAAGTTCGCCTACTCAGAGCCCATGGATGGGTAGGTGGGCTTGAGGCGTTCAATCAAGCGATTAAAGATTTGAGAACCGCCTCCTACATCGTTCTGGCCAGTACCTCCGGCTGCCGGAATCATGAGCTGGCCAACGTAAAATCAGGAGCGTACCACTGCACGGAGGATGATGAAGGCACGGTTTTTCATTGGCTGCGCTCCACGTCGGAAAAAACCGATACAGGCGTGCACGACTGGATGATTCCAGAAATTGCTGTGCTCGTATTGTCCCTAATGGAGCGATGGGCCGAACCTTACCAGGCTATGATCGTCGCTGAGATCGCCGAGCGACGAAGACTTGATTCGAGTGATTCGCAAATTGCCAAGGCGCAGAAGCATCAGCATGCTCTTTTTCTTGGGGTTGCTGCCACGAAGCGTAATCAAGTTCGTACCCTCTCGGGTTCGACATGGAACATTTGCCTTAAAGCGTTCGCAAAGAGTTGTGGTCTGAATTGGATCTTAGCAAGTCATCAGTTTCGCCGTAAATTTGCCAACTATGTAGCACACAGTCAATTCGGGGACCTGCGTTACCTGCGTGAGCATTTTGCGCACTGGTCGATGGACATGACCTTGGGCTACGCCATGGATAAAGACTGGGGCTCTCACCTTGATATTGAGCTGTACGAAGACATCCAGTCCGAGCTCGAAGACATAAAGTCTGGGGTCGTCGGCACTTGGCTAAGGGAAACACCGCTGGCTGGCGGCTACGGTCGATCCATTAAGCATTGGCAGCGCGATTCGGCGAACTTGGCGATCTTCAAAAGCCACGCCTCAATGGTGAACTCGATTGCTGAGAGCACCCCGATTCGAAGTAATGGCCACGCCTGGTGTACCGCCGACGATGATCGTTGCGTTGGTAACACCCTAGAGCGAACGCGTTGCGGTGACTGCAACAACGCTGTGATTGGCGGTGCGCACGTTGGTATATATCAGCGCCTTTACGACAACATGAAGATGTTATTGGATTGCAACGACATTGGTGACGGTGGTCGCCGGCGGGTCTTACGCGACTTGAATTCTTACCGTGATGTGCTCCTGCAGCTTGGGTTCGATCCGGAGGCGAATGTAGCATGACGATTGAACGCAAGCCCTCGACCCTCCGCGAGCGGGATTTACAACTCGCACTTGCACGTATACAGCGTGGTAGGGCACATAGTGGGGAAGTCAAAGTTACTATCGCTGCCGTAGCTCGCGAAGCTGGCGTTTCAACGGCATTGATCCATAACCATTACCCCTTAATCGCCGAGGCGATACGCGATGCTCAGGGGCGGTCCAGTCGCGCCCAGCGCAAGGTGACCCAACAGAGTCTGCGCGCTGTTTGTGAGAAGAATCGCGCGCGTCGTCAAGAGATAGAGATCTTACGCGCCAAAATCGCTAGCCTCGCCTCTATCAACGAGGTTTTGATAGCCGAGAACCGCGTTCTGAAAGCAAAGCTGGGCGATTCCAAGGTGGTCGACTTGATCACGAGTTAATCTGAGGTATTAATCAACCTGAGTTGCGCAGCACTATAAAAGAACACCTATTGATTGGTTGCCCCTGTTTAATCCCTACAAGAAACGGCCAAAAGTCACCGTTTTCTAAAGTGCGAATTAAATTGAATCACTAATCGTACTGATAACTAGGGCTTGCTAGGAAAGTTTGATGTATTTGGGCTCTAAAAGCCTATTAGATATCCGTCCAAGACATTGCAGCCTACGGAGTGTACGTATATGAAAGGGGAGTTATTCGATTACGACCCAGCGGAATCACTGAGCAACTCTGAGTGTTTTGCTATTTTTATGGCGGACGCTTTCGAAACGAACGACTCTGCGTTTATCGCCTGTGCGTTAGGCGTGGTAGCCCGCGCAAAGGGTCTAAGCTCCATCGTCAGCGAGACGGGACTATCGCTGGAATATCTATGCGGTGTGTTTTCGCAGACGCGTGACCTTCGGCTTAAACCTATGTTGGCTATCATGCATGCTGTTGGCTTGGAACTGGCGGTGCGGCCGCAAGCTGCTGATTGAAAAAGGCTGGCTGCAAACCTCAATCAACGCTTCTTAAAGAAGCGTCGCAGGGGGCCAAAGTTTGCAGAGTGATACGAAGAGCGTCAGGTGCGGAAAACTTGGAGCCTACATCGAATTACTTCAGCAGACCGCCACCGCGTTCGTAGATCTTCTATGCCTCCTCCTCGATGGAATAGCTGTCATAGACTTACCTCAGAGGGCCATGGTGGCGTGGCAAAAAATTATCGATATCCCTAAAGGCAGTCAATGGGGTTTGCTCAGATCCAATGGAACATTAGACTATTAAGTCTCTGCGAGAGGACTGCCTGAATGGGTTAGAATTCAAAACTTTACAGCCGGCCAGATCAGAATATCTGCCGGCATTCCCTTATGGATCTTATCACTCGACAGGCTGAAGCTTTATTAACATTACTGAACCGCGTCCATCAGAGCGTTCCAGTGTAGTGGGTCTTTTTGCTCAATCTCTGTCAAAAGATCATTGACGGCATGTTCAACGTCAAAAATCAGCTCATTATTTCCCAAGAATTTATCCATATTGTTGCCATGACTAAAGTAGTGGAGCACCTTCAAAATCCGTTTGGAGGTTTCTGGTCCGAAAAGTACTTCTGCACGCCTATCGACTGATAGACCATCAAGGTCAACAGGGATTCTGGAATAGGTGTAAAGCTCCGTAAAGCGTCTGACCGCATTGGGCAGAAGCATAAGAGCCTCATAAGCACCTTTGTCCTGAGCGGCTCGAAATTTGAGTATCGTTTCGAAAAGAAAGTGATATTCCGAAGAGTATTTGCAAAGAGACTTAGGCATATCACCAAAAATAGATTGGGTAGAGCTTACCTTTCTCAAAAAATAGAGCTGCGCTCTAGGCTGATTTTTTGGCTCTAATTCTCGGACCAAATCAAAAAACTGGAAATTATGTGTGGAAAGGAAAAATTGTTTGCAGCGGGTTGTCCATTTGTTCTCCCCATTTTTCCAAAAAAAGTTTTCTTTAATTGCCGCATTGATTTGAAAGAGGTGGTTAGCATCAAGGCTGGAAATCGGATCATCAATATATACTATAGTTTGCTCGAATTGCTCAGGCTTTAATTCTTGAAGCTTGGTCAAGAAATAAGAGAACGCAATCGCTGTTCGTTCGCCGTCACTTAAGTTTCTGGCAATCTTACCGTTCTTACGAATGAGCTGAAAACGCTCTTGACCCAGAGTGTCTTTAACAACACTCATCTGCACGGCTTCGCTACCCAGCATTGAAGCAAGACGCTGATTGACTTTCTCTCGACCAAGCTGGGCGTTGCTGATTAAAGCCTGAAGCTTATCAATATCTCTTTGCAGAGTTGTCACGAATCTTTTTATTCTCTCCTGCCAAATCTTCAATCGAGCAATTTTTTTACCGCCATCTGACTTTTCAAGCGAGTCAATTAGTTCTTGGATGTAATGGTGTTTCACTCGTTTGACGGCGGCGATTTTGGCTTTTGAAAAGTTTGTTGCAAGCTCATTGTTTTCGTCAATTAGTATATTAATTGTCCCTATTGCTTCAGTTATTGACTTTGAAAGGCCATCACTTAGCGAAGTAGGCTCTATCGACTTTAATGGTGTATCAACCTTGCGCTGAATGTCCTCAGCTAGCGTTAAAATAGCGTTATTGAAATCAGTCAGCGCTTGGGGTAGAGTAACTAAAGCTTCTCTATATTTCTCCCGAAACTGCGGATTAAATTCTGACTCCTTTGGGAAAGTTAGTTTGACCTCTGCTGCTTGAACCCTCAGGAGAAGATTGGCAACCTTTCGCTTGTGGTCCCCTAAATCCTTAGAGAAGTGCGCTCGTAGGGCGCCCATACGATCCGCAGTGATATCGCCACCGCAAAATTCGCAACTTTCCTTTTTATCGTGGAGGGGGAGGCCGGATTCAACCCAACGCTCAACACTTGGGTTGTCCTCCAGGTGTTTGATCGTATTGGAGAAGGTTGGGGTAGCAGTTAGCACTGAACCTGCTTCTTTGTGTAATTCTTCAATAGAGAGGGAGGCGGAGAGTCTATCAACTATACTAGGTTTCTTATTGTCAGGTGTAAGTGCTAGCTCAAGATTGTCACCAAAATCTTTTTCAGATAGAAGCTGCGAGCCCAACACGCCTACACCCAACATATCGTTATTTAGGTGCGTTGCGGTATAGGGGTCAACCTTGAGAGTTTGGCGAATCTGTTTTGCTGAACCTGTTTTGGCCTGCGAAATAGTATCCTCGAGTCCACGAATACTACTTGCTATGTTTCGAGTAAAATCTTGAGATTTTTTAATTCTTTGATCCATTCGATCAATTTCTTTCTGAGCAATATCGGAATCCTTACCGAGCAATAAAACCGGTTTGAAGTCCTCGCCGCCAAAATGAAGGTTGTCTCGAATAAAATCTGAATTAAATACGCGAACTATTAGTTTTGAAGTTTGATAGTTTGCATCTGTAATTGGCTCACCATCAGTCTCAAAACTAAAGGCACACCCATTCAAATCAGGATTGGCAGCCTTGCTTTCGAGCAAAGAAAATAGCCTTGAGAGAGTCGTTTTTCCAGAGTAGTTCCACCCATATATGAGATTTTTCACTCCGAAGTCTTTAGTGTCATTAGGTTTGGTGTAATCTTCGTAGACACCAAGCCCTTTGATTTTTGCGATCCCTTTAATCAAAACGCTTTCTCCCTAGTTTTTTATTTTTAGCTTTCTCGATGCGGAAATACTTTGCTCTAAGAACAGCTTGGTATCAACCTTCTAATGAAAGTAGTAACTTGGGTCGCTAGGGGTGTGCTAGTAGCCCTCCCTTCCCTCATCCCTAAAATCAGCACTAAGCATATTGCATTTGGCAATAAAATTGCGAATCGAAAAATAATACTTGGTTTAGACGGAGCTCAGCATCTAGACCACTAAAAAGGTCAGCCATAGATCATTGGTCTATATCTATAGCTGACTCCTAGATCTACTTTATTTTACTTGAAATTAGGCTCATCGCCGCATCTGAATATATGGTTCCAAATTCAGGCGGTAACTTTAATGATCTCTGAAGATATTCGGCCGCCAACAATAAAAACTTTGGAGAATAAGGAGATTCCTCTGCGATGCTCAGTTGCAACTGGGTTGCTGGTTTACTTTTTAGTGACCCAAAAGACATTTCTCTTGCTAAGAGAGCTGCTGGCAATGCTTGTTGAGGAGCTTGAATTACTTCTCTCACCAATTGTTCAAATCGTTCAGTGTCTGGAAAAATGCTTACTATATCCTCTGAGCCTGCACCAGTTGCGAGTTTTCTAATCTTTAGCGCGGCTTGTAAGTTCTCATATCCACCATACAAAAATGCCAACAAGAGAGAAGAAAACTCCTCTCTTGAGGCAGGCCGCATAAGTATTAAAAACAACCTGTTGGCCAGGCTTGAAATTGAAAGCATAAATAGCGAAACGCAGTCGCCAAAAATCGCAAGATGCTCCGGTTTAGAAGGATCTAACTCAGACCTAATTGATCTAAGCTTCGCGACAGTTTTTCTGCACTGTTCACCGGAATCTTTTATAACCCAATAACTTGACCGAGAAAAAGAGAAATAGTCTGCAAATACTGGGTATTTACCGGGAATGCTGAGAAATTCTTCCCATATGGAAATGTCTGAGCAAAGAGCATCAGTTTCAGATATATGGGTAGTGCCGCCCATGCCAACAGCCAAGTCGTCAAACTCGCTCTCTTGCAGAAGAGAGACCCCTATTTCTGACGCACTAAGGCGATGGTCGCGGCTTAATTTTATTTTTGAATTTATTACAACAAATCCATGATCTGCATTAACTTTTGCCATAACACCATGAAGCCAAAACGCTCTGCCTATTGCAGATTCCCTCAAACCGCTTTTGCAATCGAATACTAGTTTTACGTGCTGTCCTGTCGGTGATCCTGTGACGGCAAGAACGTCGAGGTCAGTTAGTAAATATTTTGATTTTTCAACTCTATTAGTTGATTCAATCTCAACTTCCAATTGTGGAAGCCAGCGCTTAGACACACATAGCTTTAGTGCGGTCGCCTTTTGAGCACGATCTTTAAGCATTCAAAAGCCCTCAAGAAGAAGTTGTGTGATTTCATGACCACTTTCTTCAGATAGGGTAATTTGCCCCTTGTCACGCATAATTCTTGAGCTCACGAGAGACTCGACGTATTCTTGTGTTCCGCCCATAGCCATGATGGCCTCTTGATCGACTAAAAGCTCAGGGATTTTTTCTCCTTGAACTAACTGATATGCAATGTTGAGCGACTCTCGATTCTCAGGTGTATCAACGATCTTAAGTTGCCTATATCCATTATCCAGTTTTTCAAGGCGAGCTATCCTTAGATGCTCTAGGTTTTGATATTGCTCCGCATAGTCACTAGTCGGTCTAAGCTGCAACTCATTCTTTAAAGTATACAGCACTGCCCCCGGGCTTCTTATTCGATACTTGTTTGGCAGTAACTCGCCTTGCCTGACCGCAGAAACAATAGCAAGTGCCCGTTCATACTGCTCTCTTTTCAGAGGGCTTATATTCACATGGCCAGGAGTGGGGGTAAACATAAATAGCGACTGGCCGGTATGTGTAGTTGTAATGGAAGGTGGTTTAACTACCCCGTCCTGAGCTAGACGGCTGAGCAAGGCTATTTCGTCAGCCGAAACCGCATTTCCTGCTATCTCCCCTCTTTTAATGATGAGGGACAACGGCCAACCCTGTGCTGCTTTTAATAACTCCAGGGTTCTTTGAACTGTTTTGGCGCCACATTTAGCCACATGATCAGCGAAAACATCTCCATTTTCGGAAAAATAAGTAGGGTTCATAAGGACATCCTTTGATCGATGTCGCCTACTGATTAAAAAACTACCTTTTGTTCCAAGTTCGATACTGCTATCGAAATCCTTGCGATCAGCACCTAGTTTGCCTGCTAAAGCGTCTGCGTTATATGGAGAGCCCGCTAGTTTGTCGACGATTTCTAGAGTAAGACTTTCGAATTCGTCTATTTTACTTTCAGTTTCAAGATACTCACCCAGCCCCTCATACAACTCCTCAAAATAAGGAACTGTGGGAAGGACCGCTTTAATTCTTTTTCCATCTTTACTCAGTCGTACAAACTCTACCTCATCCAGAAGGGTTACGATTCTGTCAACGGCTAACCTTGGAATACCAATTAACGTTGTAGCCACCAGCTTTAAAAGCTCATACTCAATCACGGGAAGACCCCGTATATGCAGAGCCAACTGAACTGCCATGCCAATCTCAGGAATAGTTTCAAATCGCGCTACTTCCTTGTCCTTCATAGCAAGCTGAATCTCGTGACATCGAGCTACTGCTATCTTCCTATCCATCGAATACCCTTCCCCTGAGTTTTTTGTAACCTGCCATGGACACGCGTTCGCACACACATCTCAGTTTCTTGAGAGGCTCCTGCCAGCAGACGCTGTGCTTTCCTCGCGACGGCAGCTACCTTAGCCTCTGCGCGCGTAATTCTCGCTCGATCATTCTAATTTAGCGATAGAACGTCAGGCTAGCATACACTTTCGGCGGAAAAATTTGAGTCGTCAAAACGCTTGCGCCAACGTATATGCCCAGGTGAAAAACGTGCCACAGAATTCAACCATACCTTGTTATCCACTTTTCGGCTCAACAGGCCCGACTAGTCAAGTCAAATTGCTTTCTGTTCGTCCAATGGTTGAACATTGGCGGCTATCGATTTTTCTAGGCACAGCTTTTCTTAAAGAGTCCCACTTCGGGTTGGGTCTCAACGATTAAGAAATGTATTTAGAGTGGCATCATAGAAATTCTTGCATTTGGCCGGGCTCAGTAAAATGCGATCCTCTAAACTTTTAGAAATAGTTAGAGGAAGCAAGCTGTTGAAATTTAAGAGTAAAAGTCCTGCTAACGGTTACTAAGGGTCCGGATCTGTTGGCGTCCATCACGGTCTTGCCTTCCAGCCATTGCGCCGGGACGCTGCGGTAATGCTCCAGGGGGATCGCCACGAGCACCACATCGCCGAATCTGGCGGCGTCGTCGGCGCTGCCCACCTGCACGCCGAGTATGCCGCTCACTACGCTGCTCATGGTGTGTGGGCCGCGGGAGTTACTCAACATCACTTCGTGCCCGGCCGCCAGCGCCAGTTGGGCCACGGCGCGCCCGATAAAGCCTGCTCCAATAACACCAATCTTCATGGTCTTGCTCCAATGAATGGGGGGAGCGGCTATGATGATTGGCAACTAATTGGCGATAAATCGTCGTTTTGGTGTGGATGTTGTTACTGGGAGTGGTGAATGATGGATCGGCTGTCGAGCATGAATGCCTTTGTGATGGCTGCTGAGTTGGGCTCGTACGCGCGGGCTGCCGAGCGCTTGAGCATGTCGCCGCAGATGGTGGCCAAACATGTCGCCGCGTTGGAGCAGCGGCTGGGTGCTCGCTTACTTAACCGCACCACTCGAAGGCAAAGCCTGACGGAGTTGGGGAGCGCGTACTACGAGCGTTGCAAACATATCCTGGTAGAAGCCGAGGCTGCCGATTCACTGGCGCAGATCATGAACGACACGCCGCGCGGCAAACTGAAAATCACCGCTCCGGTAACCTTTGGCTCCAACAGCCTGATGCCGTTGATTACCGGGTTCCTGCGCGATAACCCGGATGTGGAAATCGACCTGCACTTGACCGACCGTTTCGTGGACCTGGTGGAGGAGGGCTATGAAGCCGCTTTTCGTATCGGCCCCCTGGCGACCACCGGTCTGACAGCCCGGCCGCTGGCACCTTACCGCTTGGTGGTCTGTGCTTCGCCGGAGTACCTGGCGGCACGCGGAACCCCGCAGGCCCCAGCGGACCTTGAGCGTCACGAATGCCTCGGATATGCCTTCTGGTCGCGGCCGGCGGATCGCGAGTGGGTGTTCTCCCAGGATTCGACGCCGTACAAGGTGCAGGTTGCCAGCCGTTTGCAGATCAATGAAAGCAGAGCCTTGATGTCCGCCGCGCTGGATGGCTTTGGCATCGTGCTCGGCCCCGAAGACTTTTTGCGTGGGGCATTGGCCAGGGGCGAATTGGTCCGGGTGCTGCCGGACTATGAAGCGCCGAGCCGGCCGATGCACCTTGTCTACACGGCGAATCGCCAGCGTACGGCCAAGCTGAGACGCTTTGTCGAAGCGGTGTTGGGACGCTTCGGTCACCCTTGATGCGTGCTGCTTCAGCAATCCGACAGACACAACCTGTTAAAAAAGTACCCAGACCTGAGCAGGAGCACGGCTAAAACACGGAGGCATTTTTTACCGGTGCAAGTGTGGGGCGATAACGCCCGAGGGGGTTGTATGTTGTTACGTTACGCGGCATTAGCGGCAGTTGTCGTCGCGGCGTCCGGGTGTGTGCAGGAGCGCGTGGTGCATGAGCGCCGGCCTGTGCAGCGTGAATATGTCGAGGTGGTGGCGCCACAACCGCCGCCGGTTCAGGTCATCGAAGTCGAGCCTGCCGTACGTGAAGGCTACATATGGTCACGTGGTTACTGGCGCTGGGAAGGCGGTCGCTACGTTGCCGTACACGGCCATTGGGAGCCGGTGCGCGAAGGCTATCGTTATGTGCATCCGCATTGGGTGCAGCGTAATGATGGTTACCACTGGCAGGGCGGTGGCTGGGTTCGTTGAGCCCGACTAGGATGGCTTCCTTGTACCCAGGAACCGTATTTCCCGTAGCAGCGCGGCACCGAGTTGATCGGTGCCCAGCTCCTTGTATCCCACGGCCTTGACCTCTCCGTTCTCTTCGGCCTGGATGATGATCACTGGCGTCTCTTTGCCGGTGGCTTCGTCGATGTGTAAAGCGTATTGGGGAATATCCACCTTGATCGGCGTACCCGCCGCTTTGCCTTGCACATTGATCAGGAACGCTGCGCAGCCGGTGTCGACATCCACACTGGTGGCAGAGCGCCCGCTGACGAAGCAGCTCTTTGGCAGGTCGGGCCAGATGATCTCGGCCAGTGCGAGGGACGGCGTCAGGGCCAGGGCAGCAAGAAGAAGCGTGCGCACGTGGGGCTTTCTCTCGATCAGGGATAAGCGCGATTTTTACCAAAGCCTACCCGTTGCCGCAATGCTACGGCTCAGGCCAGACGCTCCATACCTGCTGCCTTGGCCGCATTGAGGTCAAAGGTGGCGGTGTATTCGCAGCCGGCGGCGTGGGCGCAGCGCTCTATCAGGCAGTCGGCAAAATCGGCGTTGTTGGCCGTGAACCGTCGAAGCGCCTGCCAGATGACTTCGGCATGTTCGATGGTCAGCTCACGGGTGCGCAGCAGGGTTTCCAGAACGACGACGATGTCATTTTTGGCGGATTGGTAGCAGCTCTGTAACACCCATACCAATTCCACCACGGAGACCAGGCTGACAAACCCTGGCGAAAGCGTGGTGAGGGATTCGATCAATTCGGATGCCTTGGGGGATTGAACGGGATCATCCTGGGTGACGTAGCGCACCAGTACATTGGTATCCAGTCCGATCATCCAGCCTTCGCTCCCTGCGCCGCGATGGCACGGTTCATGTCGTCAATGGACACAGCCCTGGCAGGCTTCTGGATCAGCCCCTTGAGGTCATGGACAGTCTTGCTCGCTGCAATGATGGAAAACTTGCCATCTTCCGTTTCGACGAACTCGACGCGGTCGCCTGTTTCCAGGCCCAGTGCAGCCCTGACTTGGACGGGGATGGTGATTTGCCCTTTTGAGGTAAGTGTGGCGGTCGCCATAGTAAAGATCTCCAACATAATATTCCTTACCTTAGGGTAAGGAATGATGGAGGACAATATCCGTTGGTCCATAGGTCGCTCTTCAGAGGAGGGGTGAGTCGGAGTCATAAAGCCCTAGCCCGAACTCAGCCCCGCCACACGCTTACCCATGCCGCAAACAGATACAAACTATGACCGACCGCCCGTTGAAGCCTGGCGGCTGTCATCAAATGCGCGACAGTGCCGGGCTAGCTCACTGCACCACGCGATAGCACGGTACATACGCCGCGCCGCCCGGCAACTTCATGCGGTGCTGGGCGACAAACGCCTGCAACAGCTCATCCAGTGGCTTCATGATGGCCGGGTCGCCGTTGATCTCGTACGGACCGTGTTGTTCGATCAGGCGAATGCCCTTGTCCTTCACGTTACCCGCCACGATCCCCGAGAACGCACGGCGCAGGTTGGCCGCCAATTCATGGGGCGGCAGCGTGTGGCTCAGCTGCAGACTGGCCATGTTTTCGTGGGTTGGGTCGAACGGGCGCTGGAAGCCTTCGTCGATCTTCAGCAGCCAGTTGAAGTGGAACGCGTCGTTGCGCTCACGGCGGAACTGCTTCACCGCCTTGAGGCCGGCAGTCATCTGGCGGGCCACTTCGGCCGGGTCGTCGATGATGATCTGGTAGTGCGCCTGCGCGGCTTCGCCGAGGGTGGCGCCGACGAAGGCATGCAGTTGTTGCAGGTACGGCGCGGCTTGTTTCGGCCCGGTGAGAATGACCGGGAAGGGCACGTCGCGGTTGTCCGGGTGCATCAGGATGCCCAGCAGGTACAGGAACTCTTCGGCCGTGCCGGCGCCGCCGGGGAAGATGATGATGCCGTGGCCCACGCGCACGAAGGCTTCCAGGCGTTTTTCGATGTCCGGCAGGATCACCAGTTCGTTAACGATGGGGTTCGGCGCTTCGGCGGCGATGATGCCCGGCTCGGTCAGGCCCAGGTAGCGCCCGCCGGTAATGCGTTGCTTGGCGTGGGAAATGGTCGCGCCCTTCATCGGGCCTTTCATCACGCCTGGGCCGCAACCGGTGCATACGTCGAGGCTGCGCAGGCCGAGTTCGTGGCCGACTTTCTTGGTGTATTTGTACTCTTCGGTATTGATCGAGTGCCCGCCCCAGCACACCACGATCTTCGGTTCCACACCCGGACGCAGCGTGCGGGCGTTGCGCAGCAGGTGGAACACGTAGTCGGTGATGCCCTGGGAGTTGCTCAGGTCGATGCGCTGGCTGTCCAGCTCGTTCTCGGTGTAGACGATGTCGCGCAGGGCGCTGAACAGCATTTCGCGGGTGCTGGCGATCATTTCGCCATCGACGAAAGCATCGGCGGGGGCGTTCAGCAGTTCCAGGCGCACGCCACGGTCCTGCTGGTGGATGCGCACTTCAAAGTTCTTGTAGGCGTCGAGGATGGTCTTGGCGTTATCGATATGCGCGCCGGTGTTGAGGATCGCCAGGGCGCACTGGCGAAACAGGGTGTAGATGCTGCCGGTACCGGCTTCGCTCAGTTGCTGGACTTCACGTTGGGACAGGGTTTCGAGGCTGCCCTTGGGGCTGACGGAGGCATTGATGACTTGGCGTTGGGGCATTCTGATTCCTTGAAAGCGCAGCCACCGCACCTGTTGAGGTGCGATGACTTGAGAATGGTGGGCGCAGGTTAGAGCGCACGAGCCGAATATTTACCTCAGGCGCAGGGCCGAGCGCAAATACCGTCCAACACCATCATGCCGCAGAACTTACTCAATCAGCTTCCAGTTTTTGTAGAAAACTCGACGCAGGGTGAAGACCAGCCCGGCAAATCCCGCGATGACGGCGTTAAGCACCGATGGCAGCGGCGTCGGCCGTACGATGTCGATAAACAGGCAGTAGCGCTTGGCGTCATTTTTGTTGAAGGACGCATGCATCAGCGTGTCATCGAAGATAAACAGCGGGTCGTCATGCCAGTAATGCTTGTGCTTGCCGACCTGGATGTACACGCCGTCGTGATGGGGCGCCGGTGCCATGTTGTAGAGCACACGGAACATCATGCGCAGGGGGCCGAAGTGAAAGGACGTCGAGCGGTTTTCGTTGAATACCGACACACCGATGGTTTTCACGAATGGCAGCTTTTTGCGCAGTTCAGGAATATCCAGGGTGGTTTCGATCGGCCGCCCGTACCACTGGAAAAACAACATGCCGCGCTTCTTCTCGGCCATGCGTTCGTCCAGGTAGCCGATGATTTCATCCTTGTGGGACATGGCGTCATCGAGCACCTGTTGCAGGTCTGCGCGCCAGGCGGGCGGCAGGTCGCGCATCGTGTAAACGTGACGGTTGCGCGAGCTCAGCAGGTCGAACAGGGTGTTGAACGGCGCCAGCAGCCAGGTGTTACGGCCGCTGCCGATAAAGTATTTCTTGAAGGTGGGCTTGTCATACAGGCCGTTACGCAGGAAGTCGTAAACGCCACACACCAGGACCAGGCAGAGGAACACCAGCGTGGTTTCGGGGAACACATCGATAATCAGCAGTACGCCGAGCACCCAGGCGACCGATACGGCTTTCTTACGCAAAGCAGACTTGTTCATGCAACACAGCTCCAGGAGGACGCCATTCGACAGGTCCGGATCCGTGGCCGCGAGTGGTGGGTTTTGAAACATAATGAAACAACTCCGTCATGATAAGGCGTCCGGCAGCGGATTGGCGTTTTAAATAGTGCGAAATTGTGAAGGCTCGACACAGTTTTAACCCTTGTGGGCTTGTGTGGATTGGATTTTGTAAACAGAAGATTTGCGACTATCGTGACGCTTCGGTTTTTCGGACGTCATAGACCGGTACGATTGAAGTTGAATGGCCACCACTGGCCTTCGGCACCTTGGAAGAGGCAGAAATTTTATGATCATCAAACCGCGGGTTCGTGGCTTTATCTGTGTGACCGCTCACCCTGTTGGCTGTGAGGCGAACGTCAAGGAACAGATCGACTACGTAACTGAGCACGGCGCCATCCAGGATGGCCCGAAGAAGGTGCTGGTCCTCGGCGCTTCCACCGGCTACGGCCTGGCCGCGCGCATCAGTGCTGCGTTTGGCTGCGGCGCCGATACCTTGGGCGTGTTTTTTGAGAAAGAAGGCGAAGAAGGCAAGCTGAGCTCCGCCGGCTGGTACAACAGCGCTGCGTTCGAGAAGTTTGCGGTTGAAAAAGGCCTGTACGCCAAGAGCATCAATGGCGACGCGTTTTCCGACGAGATCAAGCGCCTGACCATCGAAACCATCAAGAAAGACCTGGGCAAGATCGACCTGGTCGTCTACAGCCTGGCCGCCCCGCGCCGCACCGATCCCAAGACCGGTGAAGTCTACAATTCCACCCTCAAGCCAATCGGCAAGGCCGTGACCCTGCGCGGTATCAACACCGACAAAGGCGTTGTAGTCGACACCACCCTCGAGCCTGCAACCCAGGAAGAAATCGACGGCACCGTGAATGTCATGGGTGGCGCGGACTGGCAGCTGTGGATCGACGCCCTGCGTGATGCGGACGTGTTGGCCGAAGGCGCCAAGACCACCGCCTTCACCTACCTCGGCGAGAAGCTGACCCAGGACATCTACTGGAACGGCTCGATCGGCGAAGCCAAGAAAGACTTGGACAAGAAAGTCCTGACCCTGCGCGACAACCTCGCGGCACTGAAGGGCGACGCCCGCGTATCGGTCCTCAAGGCCGTGGTCACCCAGGCCAGCTCTGCGATCCCGATCATGCCGCTGTACTTGTCGTTGCTGTTCAAAGTGATGAAAGAGCAGGGCACCCACGAAGGCTGCATCGAGCAGGTCTACGGCCTGTTCAAGGACAGCCTGTACGGCAGCCAGCCGAAGCTCGACGCTGACGGTCGCCTGCGTGCCGACCTGGCCGAACTGGAATCCAAGGTCCAGGACGCCGTGGCGGCCTTGTGGAACCAGGTCACCGACGAGAACGTCAACGAGATCAGCGATTTCGCCGGCTATAAGGCTGAGTTCCTGCGCTTGTTCGGCTTTGAAGTCGATGGCGTGGACTACGACGCTGACGTGAATCCGACCGTGAAGATCAATGGCTTGATCCAAGCGTAAATGATGTGACTGATAGCGGCCTGATCATCGGGTTATCAGGCCGCTGTCTTCCCAGTCATGATTCAGGCAAGGCTATTTTTTTTGCCTGGGTGAAGGCGGACCGCCTCACGTTGGTCACTTCTTTCTCCCACAGGGGATTCAGCGGTACGTAATAACCGCTGTCCTTGGCGGTCTTGATCAGTTCTGCCATTTCCCTGCTGTCGTGGATGATGCTGATTTCATCGAATCGACCCAGTTTTGCCGGTAGGAAAAACGTCGCCGGGTAATTGGCAGCCACTTCCGTGGCCGGGCTGCCCGAGTCCGCGTTGTGATGAACCACTCTCTCTCCCTCGCCGACCAATTTTTGATTGATCAGCCCTATCATCTGCTCTATCCGTGGTGTTGCGTTGCCAAGGTGGGGATCTTCTTTCCGGTAGAAATGGCCGGGGCTGTCGAAGTCTGCGCGTAGTACCTCAGGAACTTGCTTATAGCGTTCAACTCGACCCTTGAAGACACTGTGGGCCACGTCCGGTATGGGGAGTTTGTCCTGGGGGCCGAAGTCGCTGATATGGGGCGCGATCAGGTGCAGGTCGTAATCGGCGGTCAACGGTTTGCCTTCTGCATGCTTGGCCAGCACTTCAAGGGGCTTGCCCTGATGGGTGATGAAGTAGCTGTCGCTTGAAGGTGACGTGCGATGGCCTTCGAATGTATAGGTTTGCTGACTGGGCCCACGGGCGCTTAATTGCAATGTGCCGTCAGCGCCTTGAACGGCCAGTTGGGTTATGTGGCCGAGCTTGACCAATACATCAAGGCGCTGGCTCGACAGCTGCAGGGGCGTTGCAACTGCATGGCCTTCTTGGATACACGCTTGGATTTGCTCATTGGCGTTGGCTACTTTGGCTGGTGTTTTTTCGGCAACTTGTTCAAGTTTGCTGAATGCCTGGTCTGTACAGATCAGACCTGCCTGAGGGCCCCAGTTGGCGCTCTTGCCTTTGATATGGAAGTCCTTGGTGGGGTGCCCGGCTTCTATCAGGCCTGTTGCGACGGTTTCGACCGGGCGTATGCCTATGATGGAGTTGGTGGTCATTGCGATGTCTTGCAAGGGGGCAAGATGGCTTGGCACGATGCCTGTTTCGTCCTTGACCCGATCGACCAGCACTGCTGTGGGAGTATTTGCGCCTTGGGCGAGATAGTTTTGCAGCGCGGCAAGGCTGTATGCGGAAGGGGAGGTCATTGAAGAGGTTATGCTTGTCATTGAAGTTTCTCCGAGTCATATCCACAGCGAAGTTCGATGATTCCCTCCAGACGCTAGCTCCTTGAGTTGGACGCCCGAGATTAAAGTGAGGGCGCCTTCAAACGGGAAGAACAAGTGTGACTATCTATGTGAGATAGAATCCGCGCCTTAAAGCTAAAGACCTTTATTAACAAGGGAAGCTGCGGGTTCCCCGCGCACGCCTTGTTTGAATCTCAGAACAATCCTACTCGTGCTTACTTGCTGTTAGGGGCCGGGTACATGCCAAACTGTCCTGACCCTGGCGTTGCACAAAAGGAGGAACCCATGACGATCCGCGCAGTAGTGTTTGACTTTGGCGGTGTACTGTTCGACTGGAACCCGCAACACCTCTACCGCAAGCTGATTGCCGACGATCAAGAGCGGCAGTGGTTCCTCGATAACATCTGTACCCAGGCCTGGAACACCGAGCAGGATGCGGGGCGGCCATTGGCCGAAGCCACGCAAATCCTGATCGATCAATACCCCCACCATGAACCCTTGATCGCGGCCTACTACGACCGATGGCACGAAATGCTGCGTGGCCCGTTGCCCGAAGGCGTGGCAATTCTCAACGCGCTGCATCAGGCCAACATGCCACTGTTTGGGCTCACAAACTGGTCGGCGGAGACCTTTCCCTATGCGCTCGCCAATTACCCCTTCCTTCGCAAATTTCGCAACATCGTGGTGTCTGGCGAGTTGAAGTTGATCAAGCCCGATGCGGCGATCTATCACGCCAGCCTCAGCCAGATACGGGTGTACCTGCCGGACATCCAGCCGGGGGAAGTGGTGTTTATCGATGATGTCGCCGGCAATATCGATGCGGCCATCGGCCTCGGCTGGCAAGGTATTCACCATGTGTCTGCCGAGCAGACGGCTGGGCGATTGCGCGAGCTGGGTGTGGGCTTCTAGCGCGCCCACTTTTCCAGGGCGAAATCGACAAAGGCGCGCAGCTTCGGCAAGCGATAACGATCCTGACCGTACAGCAAATGCATGGGCCGGCTGGGCAGTTGATAGGTGGTCAGCAAGGCCACCAGCTTGCCGGACTGCAGGTCCGGCTGCACCAGGGCATCCGGCAGCATGACGATCCCCATGCCTTGCACGGCTGCCTGGCGCAAGGCCTGGGAGCTATTGATGGTCAGCGAGCCGGACACCGGGATTTCCACTTCGCCTTCTGCGCCGGTCATGCGCCACAGCTTGTCGGCGTTGCGCCAGTCGTCGGTGGAAGGATAGGCGAACGCCAGGCAGTCATGCTGTTGCAGATCCTCGGGCGCCTGTGGCGTACCCCGTCGGGCCAGGTAATCCGGTGAGGCGCACAGGGTGATGGTGTAGTCCTGCATCGGTCGGGCGATCAGGCTTGAGGGTTCCAGTTCGCCCAGGCGGATCGCTACGTCAAAGCCGCTGTCGACGATGTCCACGCGCTGGTTGCTGAGCACCACGTACAGCTTGATCAGCGGGTAGCGTTGTGAGAACTCGCTCAGGGCCGGCGCCAGGCGTTCGGTGCCGAAGGCGGGTGGCGCGGTGATGCGCAGGGTGCCTTTGGGGATGTCGCTGTGGGCCTGTTCGGCCAGTTGCTCGGAGTCGGCCACCAGTCCCAGCACTTCCTGGCAGCGCTGGTAATACTGGCCGCCGAATTCCGTGAGGCTCTGTTTGCGGGTAGTGCGCTTGAGCAGGCTGACGCCCAGGCGTTGTTCGAGGGCGCGCAAGTGGTTGCCGACCATAGTGGTCGACATCCCGCAGGCGTGGGCGGCGGCGGTCATGCTGCCGGCTTCTACCACCTTCACGTACACCGACATCGCTTGGAACAGATCCATTAACAAGCCCTGATTTAAAGTCATTGCAGGAAAGTGCAGTTTATCCAGCTGAAGTGGCTAACGATACTGCTGCTATCACAACGATGCACTGGAGCCTGCCACCATGACCGCCGCCTGCCTGATGACCACCTATCAACCCTTGGCCCTGAGTTTCACTCGTGGCCTGGGCACGCGCCTGTGGGATCAGCAGGGGCGCGAATACCTGGACGCGGTGGCGGGTGTGGCAGTGACCAATGTCGGGCATTCCCACCCAAAGCTGGTGGCGGCCATCAGCGAACAGGCCGGCCTGTTGTTGCACACCTCCAACCTCTACAGCATCGACTGGCAGCAACGTTTGGCCCAGCGCTTGACCCAGCTGTCCGGCCTGGACCGTGCCTTCTTCAACAACTCCGGCGCCGAAGCCAACGAGACGGCGCTGAAACTCGCGCGGTTGCATGGCTGGAAAAAAGGCATCGAAGAGCCCTTGGTGGTGGTGATGGAGAATGCCTTCCATGGCCGCACCCTGGGCACCATGGCGGCGAGCGATGGCCCCTCGGTGCGCTTGGGTTTCCAACGCTTGCCGGGGGATTTTCTCAAGGTCAGGTTTGGTGATCTGGCGGCGATCGAGGCAATCACCCAGACGTTCGGCACGCGAATCGCGGCGGTCTTGCTGGAACCCATCCAGGGCGAAAGTGGGGTATTGCCAGCGCCGCCGGGTTACCTGCAAGCCCTGCGTGACCACTGCACACGGCACGGCTGGCTGATGATGCTCGACGAAATCCAGACCGGCATCGGCCGTACCGGTGCCTGGTTTGCGTTCCAGCATGAAGGCATTGTCCCGGATGTGATGACCCTGGCCAAAGGCCTCGGCAATGGGGTGCCCATCGGTGCCTGCCTGGCCAGGGCTGTGGTAGCCGAGCTTTTCACGCCCGGCAGTCACGGCAGTACCTTTGGCGGCAACCCGCTGGCGTGCCGGGTGGGCTGCACCGTATTGGACATTATCGAAGAGCAAGGCTTGTTACAGAACGCTGCGCAACAGGGCGAACGCTTGCTGGCGCGGTTACGCATGGAATTGGAAGAGCATCCGCAGGTGCTGGCGATTCGGGGGCAGGGCCTGATGATCGGTATTGAGTTAGCCAGCCCCTATCGCGACCTGGCCCAGCGCGCCGCCCAGGAGCATGGGCTGCTGATCAATGTGACGCGGGGTAAGGTCATTCGCCTGCTGCCGCCGTTGACCCTGGAGACCAAGGAGGTCGAGATGATCGTGCGGGCCATCACTCGGCTATTGAGCTAGGTCCCTGCCGTTGAGCCACTCCTGGTTCAGGGTGTCGGTATCCCCCAGGTACTCCAGCAACCACGTCATGGCCGGGGACAGTTTGCTCTGGGCCCAGGCCACGCACGACGGGCTGGCCGGGAACGGGCGCGTCAGTTGCAGCGCCACCAATTCACCGCGCTCGATCCACGGCAATACCTGATGCGCCGGTGCCATGCCGACGCACAGGCCATCGCGCAGGCAATCGATGGCGGAAGCCCAGTTCGGCACCACCAGCCGCCGTTGGTTATCCAGGGTCCAGGTGTCGCGCTTGGGCAGGTTGCGCGAGGTGTCGGTCATGCACAGCGAGGCGAAGGGGCGCAGTTGGTCGTCATTGAGCAAACCTTCCACCGCCGCCAACGGGTGCCGGGCGCTGACCACGCACAACCAGTTCAATAAGCCCATATCGCGAAAGGTGAAGTGACTGGCCACCGGCACGGCGCTGGTGGCGCCGATGACAATATCGGTGCGCTCATCCGCCAAGGCATCCCACACGCCGTTGTACACCTCGTATTCCAGGAGCAATTCCACCTCGGGAAACTGCCGATAGAAATCCAGCACCAACTGCCGGCAGCGCTGGGGTTTGACGATGGAATCCACGGCCACCTTCAACTGGCCACTCCAGCCATTGGCCACCTGTTGGCACAGGCGCCGTGTGCCGAGCATTTTTTTCATCACGCCGCGGGCTTCGTCGATAAAAAGGCGGCCGGCGGGGGTCAGTTCCACATCACGATGCCGGCGCACAAACAGCGGCACCGCCAGCCACTCTTCAAGTTGACGTACGGTATAACTGATGGCTGACGGCACACGGTGCAGTTCCTGGGCGGCGGCGCTGAAGCTGCCATGCCGCGCTACTGCGTCGACGACATCCAGGGAGTATTCGGACCACATGAGGGTTGCCTTCAAAAATATTGATAACAGTCGCCAATTATTATCGCTTCACACAGAAACTGTCAGCTTCATAATGCGCGGCAGTCAGCAAATAGTTTGATGGCAAGGTTAACAAGGCTTCAATGAAAAATTCTTTTGGTTTCACCTGGTATCTGGCGGGGCTGAGCATGCTCGGTTACCTCGCCATGGACATGTATTTGCCCGCGTTCGGCGCCATGGGCGAGCAGTTGCATATTGGTGCGGGGGCGGTGGGCGCCAGCTTGAGTATTTTCCTCGCCGGCTTTGCGGTGGGGCAATTGCTCTGGGGACCGTTGTCCGACCGCCTGGGGCGCAAGCCGATTTTGCTCGCAGGCTTGAGCCTGTTTGTCGTGGGGTGCGCGGGGATGTTTTGGGTCGAAACCGCGCCGCAGTTGCTGGCCTTGCGCTTTATGCAGGCGATTGGCGTGTGTTCCGCCGCCGTGAGTTGGCAGGCGTTGGTGATCGACCGCTACCCGGCCGACAAGGCCCACCGCGTATTCGCCAGCATCATGCCGTTGATGTCGTTGTCGCCGGCGCTGGCGCCGCTGCTGGGCGCGATGGTGCTGAACCACTTCGGTTGGCAGGCCATCTTCGGCGTATTGCTGGGCGTGTCGTTGCTGTTGTTGCTGCCGACGTTGTTCCTGCGCTCCGTGCCGAAACCTCAGGCGCGGGAAGGCGAACCTGCGGGCCTTGGCTATTGGCAGTTGCTCACCTCCCGGGTGTTTACCGGCAATGTGATGATCTTCGCCGCCTGCTCGGCCAGCTTCTTCGCCTGGCTGACCGCTTCGCCCTTTATCCTGGGCGACATGGGCTACAGCCCGAATGACATCGGCCTGAGCTACGTGCTGCCAACCTTGGCGTTTCTGGTGGGGGGCTACAGTTGCCGCAGTGCTTTGCAGCGTTTCCAGGGCAAGACGCTGTTGCCGTGGTTGCTGCTGGCCTATTGCATCAGCATGGTGGCGTTGTACCTGGTCGCCACCTTGACCGTGCCGACGCTCACCACCTTGTTGATTCCGTTCTGCTTGATGGCGCTGGTCAATGGCGCCAGCTACCCGATCGTGGTGGCGAATGCGCTGATGCCGTTTGCAGAAAACTCCGGCAAGGCGGCGGCACTGCAAAACACCCTGCAACTGGGCCTGTGCTTTCTCAGCAGCCTGTTGGTGTCGTCGATGATCGAGCAACCGTTGCTGATCACCGCGATCGTGATGCTGGCGACCGCGCCCTTGGCCGTGTTGGGCTATTGGCTGGCGCGGCCGAAGGCAGACGATTCGGAACTGGCGGCTGCCTAGAACGTCACTTCCCTGTTCACCGTCGGCGTGACGCACGGCTGCCCCGGCCGCCGTCCACGCCGAACTTGTTGTGCCAGTCCTCGTAACCCACCCTGAGGTACAGGTTCGGCTTCACGCTCTTGCCCGGTCGTACCGCGACCATCAGCGCGCTGCGCATCAAGGCTTCCGGTGCCGTATCACGGCCGCGGTAGTCCTCGCCTTTTTCCCCGACGTAATTGATGAACCCCTGGAATTTCGCCACTTCAGGTTGAGCATGTAGCGTTCTGGCTCATCACAGTCGAATTGTTTTTGTAACGCTGATGGAGGGTATTTTGTTCGATTGATTGTATACAACTCTATGGACATCCAGTCTAAAGATTGCATACAGTGGCCGCACAACAAAAACAGAGAACCCCTCACCATGACTATCCCGAAGGCGTCACCGCAGCGGCCGGAAGATGAGAATCTAGGCGTCGCCGCTAACATGGCTTACGGCCTGCAGCATGTGCTCACCATGTATGGCGGCATCGTCGCGGTACCGTTGATCGTTGGCCAGGCGGCCGGGTTGTCACCAGCGGATATTGGCCTATTGATCGCCGCATCGTTGTTTGCCGGTGGCCTCGCGACCCTGTTGCAAACCCTTGGCCTACCGTTCTTTGGCTGTCAGTTGCCGCTGGTGCAGGGTGTGTCGTTTGCCGGGGTGGCGACCATGGTGGCGATTGTCGGCAGCGATGGCGCCGGTGGGGTGCCGGCGATTCTCGGGGCGGTGATGGCCGCGTCGTTTATCGGGCTGTTGATCACCCCGGTGTTCTCGCGGATCACCCAGTTTTTCCCGCCGTTGGTGACCGGTATTGTGATCACCACCATCGGCCTGACCCTGATGCCCGTGGCGGCGCGCTGGGCCATGGGCGGTAACAGCCGCGCGGCGGATTTCGGCAGCATGCCCAACATCGGCCTGGCGGCGTTGACCCTGGTGCTGGTGCTGCTATTGAGCAAGATCGGCAGCGCGACTATCTCGCGCCTGTCGATCCTGCTGGCGATGGTGATCGGTACGGTGATTGCGGTGTTCCTTGGCATGGCGGACTTTTCCGGCGTCACCCAGGGGCCGATGTTCGGTTTCCCTACGCCGTTCCATTTCGGTATGCCGACCTTCCATATCGCGGCGATCATTTCCATGTGCATCGTGGTGATGGTGACGCTGGTGGAAACCTCAGCCGACATTCTCGCGGTGGGTGAAATCATCGATACCAAGGTCGACTCCAAACGCCTGGGCAACGGCCTGCGCGCGGACATGCTGTCGAGCATGTTCGCGCCAATCTTCGGTTCGTTTACCCAGAGCGCCTTCGCCCAGAACGTCGGCCTGGTGGCGGTGACCGGGGTGAAGAGTCGCTTTGTAGTGGCAACGGGTGGGGTGTTCCTGGTGATCCTCGGCTTGCTGCCATTCATGGGGCGGGTGATCGCAGCGGTACCGACCTCGGTACTGGGAGGTGCCGGGATTGTGCTGTTCGGCACCGTGGCGGCCAGTGGTATTCGCACCCTGTCCAAGGTGGACTACCGCAACAACATGAACCTGATCATCGTGGCCACGTCCATCGGTTTCGGCATGATCCCGATTGCCGCGCCGAGTTTCTACGACCAGTTCCCCAGCTGGTTTTCGACCATTTTTCACTCGGGTATCAGTTCGTCGGCGATCATGGCGATCCTGTTGAACCTGGCGTTCAACCATTTCACCGCGGGTAACTCTGACCAGCAGTCGGTGTTTGTGGCGGGGACTGAGCGCAGTTTGTGCTTCCACGACGTAGCGGCGTTGCGGGATGGGGACTATTTCAGGGGGGGCAAGTTGTTCGATGCCGAGGGCAAGGAGATTCCATTGGTGGCGCAGGTGCCAACGAAAGCTGCACAAGCTGAAACCACGGAGGTCTAAAAATGTGGGAGGGAGCAAGCCCCCTCCCACATTCGGAACTCAACCAACCTTGCGGACTGTGTGCGGCATAGAACACGCCTCATCCAAAAACTTCACCACGGTACCCATGCATGCCTGGCGTTCTTCCACGTGGGGCATGTGGCTGGAGTCTTCAAACAGCGCCCAGCGCACATCCGCGATCTCATCCAGGAACGGCTTGACCACCAGTGGCGTGGCTTCATCATGCCGGCCGGAGATCACTAGGGTCGGCACCTTGATCGCCGACAAGCGGCCAATGGATTTCCAGTCCTTCAGGCTGCCGATCACGTGGAACTCGGTCGGACCGCTCATGGCGTGATACACCGTGGGGTCCGAGTCGACTTGGGCAAAGGTACGCGCCACTTCTTCCGGCCACGGGTTAACGCGGCACACGTGCTGGTCATAGAACACCCGCGAAGCGACGAGGTATTCCGGATCGTTGTAGGTGCCGGCGGCTTCATGCTCGAGCAGGGTTTCATGCACGCCTTGGGGCAGCAGTTTGCGCAGGCGGTTGGCCTCGCTGACCCAGGTGCGCATGCAGGTCGGCGAGTTCGCCGGGATAAACGCGCGCAGGCCTTTGGGTTGCAGGATCGCGTGCTCGCTGCCGAGCATGCCGCCCCAGGACTGGCCGAGGATCGCGTAGTTATCGCTGATCTGCAGGTGGTCCAGCAGGTTATCCAGTTCTTTAAGGAATAGATCGACGGTCCAGAAGGACGGGTCTTTTTCTGGCAAGTGGGTGGAGCGGCCATTGCCCAGTTGGTCGTAATGGATGACCGCGTGACCGCTGGCTGCGACGTCCTTGAAGGCGTCGACATAATCATGGGTGCAGCCGGGGCCACCGTGGATGATCACCAGCGGCGTGCGGCCGCTGGACGGGTCGCCGGTGACGCGGTACCAGGTCTGGTAGGCGCCAAACGCCGCATACCCTTCGCGGATTTTTTCGATGAATTCCATTTCGTGCCCTGCTCTGAAAAAAGGATCAGGGACACGATAGTCTGCGCGCGAAATTTAGGTAACTAGCAAAACAGCTAGGTTTTGCCGGGGGATCAGTCTTCCAGCAGACGATAATGGGTAGCGCGGACCACAGCTTGTACACGGTTCTTGGCCCCCAGTTTGTGCATCGCCGAGGCCAGGTGCAGGGTGACAACCGCCAGTGAACGGCTCAATTGCGTAGCGATTTCGGCGGCGGTGAGGCCGTCGGCGGCCCACTTGAGGCATTCGCGTTCACGTTTGGTCAGGTGAATGTGCGGGTAGGTGCGCAGCTCCTTGCCGAACAGCGGGTAGGCCGCTTCCTGCAAAGCGTGGGAAATCAGGCTGAAGTCAGACAAGGTCTGCTGCGCATCCGGCAATACGGTGTGAGCTTTGCCGATTCGCAGGCCCGTCAGCGAAGCGAAGCCGCCCCGAGGCAGATGGATCGGCACGCTGACGCCACAGGTCAGTTGCTGGTCGTGCAGATAGGACGACACGGGGGCGTGGCACGGGTCGATGATCTTTTGCAGCGGGGTGTTGGCCTTGGCTTCGTAGGACCAGACAAACGGTGACACCGTGCTCAGGGACAGGTGTTGCACCGGGTCTATCTGGTAAAACCCTTCGCGGCACCACAAGGCATGCCAATCGGGCGGCGTATTGCGCAGCTCCAGCACCGAAGGGGTGATCAATGCACCCTCCTGGTCGATCGGCACCGGGCTGTAGTCGTACACCAGTGCATCGAAGCCCAACTGCTGGGCGAGGATGAACGTGTTGTCCATCTGCTCATCCAGGCTCCTGCCCGGCATCAGACGTTGATTGAAGGCAGTCAGCTTGGTCAGCATCCGTTCTGCTCCCGAATTCATTTGAATCTCGACTTGCTGCAAGTAGAATGCCACGCCCCGGCGAAGGACTGCCAGGCCAAACCTATAAGAAATACTAGGTTATGGACGCACGGCATCCTCGGTAGTGTTGGCCTGATAAACGGCCGCTACCCGCCAGGCCGATACAACACAAGGAATGTATGCATGTGGCGTGAAATTGCCCCCGACCAGCAGTACAACGTGCAAGTCGATGGCCACAACCTCGTGGTCTACAGCTTTGGCGAAGGCGATGAGGTGCTTTTGTGTCTAAACGGCGGGCCGGGCCTGCCGTGTGACTACTTGCGCGACGCCCATGGCTGGCTCAAGGACCATAACCTGCGAGTGGTTGCATTCGACCAGCTTGGCACAGGCGCATCAGCCAGACCGACCGATGTTTCCCTGTGGGAAATCCGCCGTTATGTCGAAGAAGTCGAAACCGTACGCCAAGCCCTGGACCTCGGCCGCGTGCACCTGCTCGGGCATTCCTGGGGCGGCTGGCTGGGCATCGAATACGCCATCCATTACCCCGACACGCTGAAAAGCCTGATCCTCGAGAACACCGTCGGCGACATTCCGCACCTGTCCCAGGAGCTGGAACGCCTGCGCGGCGCGCTGGGCAGTGAAACCGTGGCCATGATGCAGCGTCATGAAGCCATGGGCACCCTGGACCACCCGCAGTACCAGGCCGCGATCACCTTGCTCAACTATCGCCATGTGTGTCGTCTGGACGAATGGCCCGAACCGGTCAAGCGCTCCCTCGGCGACTGGAACATGGGGCCCTACGAAACCATGCAGGGCCCCAACGAATTCCTCTACGTCGGTAACCTCAAGGACTGGAACCGCATCCCCGAGATGGCCGCTTTCAACATGCCGATCCTGATCACCACCGGCCAGCACGACGAACTCACCCCGGCCTGCGCGATGCGTATGAAGATGGCAGCCAAGCACGCCGAACTGCATGTATTTCCCAACAGTAGCCATATGCCGTTCTACGAGGAGCCACACGCGTATTTTCCAGTACTGTTGGACTTTCTCGCTCGCCACCGAGGCTGACAGATGAACCTGGCGCGCTACCGTTTTGTACTGTCCCGGCCGCTGCAATTGCTGCCGGTACTGTTTGGCATCAGCCTGATCACGTTTGTGCTGGTGCGCTCGATCCCGGGCGACCCGGCACGCGCCTTGCTGGGCTCGCGCAGCACCCCAGACGCCTTGCTGAAAATCCGCGCCCAGTACGGCCTCGACCAGCCTTTGTGGCAGCAGTATTTCTACTTCCTGAAGAACCTGCTCAAGGGCGACCTCGGCCAATCATTGTTGTACAAAGTCGACGCCTTGAAATTGATCGTCACCCGTATCGAACCCACCCTGGTGCTGGTGCTCGGCAGCGTGGTGCTGGCGCTGCTGATTGCGCTGCCGCTGGCGACGCTGGCCGCGCGCAATAAAGGCGGGTGGGCGGATAACCTGATCCGCGTGTTCACCACCGTGGGCCTGGGCATGCCGGCGTTCTGGCTGGGCCTGATGCTGATCCTGCTGTTCAGCGTGCAATGGGGGCTGTTCCCGGTGTCCGGCTACGGCCGTACCTGGCTGGACAAGGCGCACCATATGGTCCTGCCGTGCCTGACCATCGCCCTGGCGCTGTCGGCGGTGCTGGTCCGCAACCTGCGGGCGAGCATGTTGATGGAGCTGCAGGCCGATCACGTCACCGCCGCTCGGGCGCGTGGGCTGTCGGAAGCAGCGGTGTTCCGTCGTCATGTGTTACCCAATTCCCTGGTGCCGGCGGTCAACCTGCTGGCGGTGAATATTGGCTGGCTGATCAGCGGCACCGTCGTGATCGAAAGCCTGTTCGCCATTCCCGGCATCGGCCAGTTGCTGGTGCGCGGCATTTTTACCCGCGATTACATGGTGGTGCAGGGCGTGGCGATGGTGCTGGCGTGCGCGACGGTGGTGGTCAATTTTGTCGCGGACGTGGTCACGGTGGCCCTCGATCCTCGGGTGAAAATGCAATGAGCAGCCGTCCACTGATCGCCCCATGGCGCCTGCGTCTGCGTTTTGGCTTTCGCAATGGCCGACTGACGGCCGCGTGGGGGCTTTTGATACTGCTTTTGTGGTTGGTCCTGGCGCTGTGTGCACCGTGGATCGCGCCCTATGATCCGATTGCGCAGAACACCGACATCAGCTTGGTGGGGCCGAGTCTGGCCCATCCGTTCGGTACGGATAACTACGGTCGAGACATCCTTTCGAGGGTGATTTGGGGCGCGCGCGTCGACCTGCAGCTTGCCATCATCGGGGTGATATTCCCGTTCATGATCGGCACGTTTATCGGCGCCGTTTCTGGCTATATCGGCGGGCGCTTCGACAGTTTCTGCATGCGCGTGATCGACGTGATCCTGGCGTTCCCGTTCCTGGTGTTGATGCTGGCGATCATGGCCATCCTTGGCCCGGGCCTGAAGAGTTTTTATATCGCCATGGCGCTGGTCGGCTGGGTGTCGTATGCGCGGCTGATCCGCTCACAGATCCTGGTGCTTAAGGAAAGCGACTTTGCCCTGGCGGCCAAAAGCCTGGGTTTTGGCCATGGGCGCATCCTGTTCCGGCATTTGCTGCCGAATGCGATGTTTGGCTCGATAGTGTTTTCCATGTCTGACGCGGTGCTGGTGCTGCTCAACGGTGCGGCCGTGAGCTACCTGGGCCTGGGCGTGCAACCGCCGACGGCGGAGTGGGGCACGATGATTGCCGAGGGGCAGGCGTTTATCACCACGGCCTGGTGGATCTGCACGTTTCCGGGGTTGGCCATCGTGAGCCTGGCCATGGGCTTCAGCCTACTGGCCGATGGTGTGGCGCAAGTGTTGGGGGACCGCTCATGAGCCTGTTGCAGGTGCAAGACCTCAGCGTGATCGCCAACAACGCCGGGCGCGATGTGACCTTGGTCGACCGCGTGTCCTTTGACCTGGCCGAAGGCGAAATCCTCGGCCTGGTGGGCGAAAGCGGCTCGGGCAAGACCATGGCCTGCCGTGGCTTGATGCGCCTGTTGCCGTCGCCCAACCTGCGCGTGCAGGGCGGTGCGGTACGCCTGGCCGGCCAGGACCTGCTGCAACTGGATGACGCCGGCATGAGGGCGGTGCGTGGCGGGCAGTTGGGCATGATCTTCCAGAACCCCAGCAGTCACCTTGACCCGCTGATGCGCATCGGTGATCAGATCGCCGAAGGCATCCGCCTGCATCAGGGCACGTCGAAAAAAGACGCGCGCCGACAAGCCATCGAGGTGTTGCGCCAGGTGGGCATTCCCGATCCCCAGGTACGGGTCGACAACTATCCCCATGAGTTTTCCGGTGGCATGCGCCAACGCGCGATGATCGCCGTGGCCCTGGGCTGCAACCCCAAAGTACTGATTGCCGACGAACCGACCACGGCCCTTGATGTAACCGTGCAGGCGCAAATCCTGCGCCTGCTGCTGGACCTGCGTGACCAGCGCGGCCTGTCGATCATCATGATCACCCACGACCTCGGCGTGGTCGCGCAAACCTGTGATTCCATCGCCGTTATGTACGCCGGGCGCCTGTGCGAACACGGCAGCAAATACGACCTGCTCGCCCATCCGCAACACCCCTACACCGCAGGCCTGATCGATTGCCAGCCGGCCCACAGCAGTGGCCATGCGTTGCTGCGCACCATCCCCGGCCAGCCGCCCTTGCTGGATGCGCTGCCGGATGGCTGCCGCTTCAACCCGCGTTGCCCGCAGGTCGGCGCGTTGTGCACCGAACTGTTGCCCGAAGGCGCGCGCGTGGCGTGTCACTACCCGTTGGGAGCGCGCCCATGAGCCTGTTGCAGATCAAGGACCTGGAGGTGCGGTTCGCCGCGTCCGGCACGGGTGTGTTCGGCCTGAACAAGCAGTGGGTGAGGGCGGTGAACGGCGTGTCGCTGAACCTGGCAGCCGGTGAAACCCTGGGATTGGTGGGGGAGTCCGGCAGCGGCAAAAGCACTTTGGGGAGAGCGATCCTGCACCTCAACCCGATCAGTGCCGGGCAGGTGTTGTTCGATGGCATCGACATGGCCCATGGCAGCGCGGTCGACATAGCGCGCCTGCGCCATGAAACGGCGATGATCTTCCAGGATCCCTACGCCGCGTTGAACCCGCGCCACACCATCGGCGAAACCATCGCCGAGGTGCTGCGGGTGCAGCGCAAAGTCCCGGCAGAGCGTATCCCGACTCGCGTCAACGAGCTGCTTGAGCTGGTCGGCCTGCGCCCTGAACTGGCCAGTCGTAAACCCGGCTCCCTCAGTGGCGGCCAGTGCCAGCGTGTGGGGATCGCCAGGGCGCTGGCGGTGGAGCCGCGCTTGATCATCGCCGATGAATGCGTGGCGGCGCTGGATGTGTCGATCCAGGGCCAGATCATCAACCTGTTGTTGGAACTGCAACAGCGCATGAACCTGGCGATCCTGTTTATCGCCCACGACCTGGCCATCGTACGACGCCTGTGCGACCGCGTGGCGGTGATGTACCTGGGCAAGATCGTCGAGGAAGGGCCGGTGGAAGCGGTCTTCACGTCGCCGCGCCATCCGTATACGGCGGCGTTGATCGAGGCGATTCCGGAGATCGATCCGCATCGGCCTTTGCCTACGGAACCGTTGCCTGGCGAGCCGCCCAGCCCCCTGAATTTGCCTACGGGCTGTGCCTTCCACCCACGTTGCCGGTACGCCCGGACGATGTGTTCCGTGGTGTTGCCGCCTACCCATTCCCTGCACGAGCATCGGTACAGTTGCGTGCTTGAAGAACCGTTGACCCTTCCTGCCCATCATGAACAAGGAGTTATGACATGCAATCGCGCCACTTGAAGTTACTCGCCGCTGCTACGCTGACAGCCTGGTCGCTGACCGCCGGTCTTGCCCAGGCCGCCGGCGTCCTCACCATCGGCTGCCGTGAAGACAGCACCACGTTCGACCCGATCAAAAGCGCGCAAAACCGCGATACCTGGGTATTCGCCAACGTCTACGACACCCTGGTGCGCGTGGATAACCTGGGTACCAAGATGGAGCCGGGCCTGGCAGAAAGCTGGGACGTCTCCAAGGATGGCCTGACCTACACCTTCAAGCTGCGCGATGCGAAGTTCTCCGATGGTTCGGCGATCACCGCCGAGGATGCCGCGTTCAGCCTGCTGCGTATCCGCGACAACAAGGCTTCGTTGTGGGCTGACCCCTTCAACCTGATCAACACGGCCAAGGCATCAGACCCGCACACCCTGGTCGTCACGCTGAAGACTCCGGCGGTGGCTTTCCTCTCGCAACTGGCCTCGCCGACGGTCTCGATCCTGTCGGAAAAAGCCATGACCAAAATGGGTGAGGACGCCTACTCGGAAAATCCGGTGACCTCCGGCGCGTTTACCGTGGACGAATGGCGCAAGGGCGACCGGGTCATCCTGAAGAAGAACCCGAACTTCTGGCAGGCCAAGAAGGTCAGCCTGGATGGCGTGGAGTGGGTCTCGGTGACCGACGACAACACGCGGATGCGCATGGTCCAGAACAACGAGTTGGACACGGCGATCTTCGTCCCCTTTTCCCGGGTTGAAGAACTGAAGAAAGACAAGAACGTGGTGATCCACTCCGACCCCTCCACCCGTGAAGATCACCTGCTGATCAACCACGCCCACGGTCTGCTCGCCAAGCAGGAAGTGCGCGAGGCGCTGGACATGGCGATCGACAAACAGTCGCTGGTGAAAACCGCCACCTACGGGCAAGGCACGGTGGCCTATTCCTACATCCCTAAAGGCTCGTTGTTCCACTACGCCAACAACCTGCAACGCCCGTATGACCCGACCGCCGCCAAGAAGCTGTTGGAAAAGGCTGGCGCGAAGGACTTGAAGCTCAACTATGTGGTCAACGCCGGCAACGAAGCCGACGAGCAGATCGCGGTGATCATCAAGGACCAGTTGGCCAAGGTCGGTGTGACCGCCAACCTGCAGAAAGTCGACCCGACCCAAAGCTGGCAGATGCTGGTGGACGGTGAATACGATATTTCGGTGATGTACTGGACCAACGACATCCTCGACCCGGACCAGAAGACCACCTTCGTACTCGGCCACGACACCAACCAGAACTACATGACCCGCTACAAGAACGACAAGGTCAAGGAGCTGGTGGCGGCGGCGCGCATCGAGGCCGACCCGGTCAAGCGTGAGCAGATGTATGTCGAACTGCAGAAACTGGCGAAACAGGATGTGAACTGGATCGACCTGTACTACAGCCCATACATCAACATCTCACGCAAGAATGTGAGCAACTTCCTGCAAAACCCGCTGGGGCGCTTCACGCTTGAGGAAGTGGTGAAGAACTAAGTTCCAGAGAACACCCGCAATACAAGTGTGGGAGGGGGCTTGCCCCCATATGCGCTAACCATATCTCAAAAGCTATAGTAAAAACTGCCTCGCTATAGGAAGTGACTAGCAGTGACAGACGCCACGCAAAAACTGAATGAAGACTGGCCAAAACTCCTGGCGCTGTTG
>NZ_VFES01000011.1 GCF_007858185.1 Pseudomonas grimontii | reverse complement strand
TCGATACCGAAGTTCAGGTGCATCGATTCATCGCGCAGGATGTACTGGAACTGCTCGGCCACGCCGGTCATTTTGTTGCGGCGGCCCATGGACAGGATCTGGGTGAAGCCGCAGTAGAAGAAGATGCCTTCCAGCACGCAGTAGTAGGCGACCAGGTTGCGCAGCAGTTCCTTGTCGGTGTCGACGGTGCCGGTTTCGAACTTCGGATCGGAGATCGAGCGGGTGTATTTCAGGCCCCAGGCGGCTTTTTTGGCCACCGATGGGATCTCGTGGTACATGTTGAAGATCTCGCCTTCGTCCATGGCCAACGATTCGATGCAGTACTGGTAGGCGTGGGTGTGGATCGCTTCTTCGAAGGCCTGGCGCAGGATGTACTGGCGGCACTCCGGGTTGGTGATCAGGCGGTAGACGGCCAGCACCAGGTTGTTGGCGACCAACGAATCTGCAGTGGAGAAGAAGCCGAGGTTGCGCATGACGATGCGGCGCTCGTCGTCGGTCAGGCCTTCGGGGTTTTTCCACAGGGCGATGTCGGCGGTCATGTTGACCTCTTGCGGCATCCAGTGGTTGGCGCAGCCGTCGAGGTACTTCTGCCAGGCCCAGTCGTACTTGAAAGGCACGAGTTGGTTGAGGTCGGCGCGGCAGTTGATCATGCGCTTTTCGTCAACGGCGACGCGGGCGGAGGCGCCTTCGAGTTCGGCGAGGCCTTCGGCGACGTCGAGTTTGTCGAGGGCAGCCTTGGCGCGCACGATGGCGGCGGAGTCACTGGCGGTGACGGCGCGGGCTTCGATGGCGGCAGCGGCGCCGGCACCGTCGAGGCGGTCCATGTTGGCTTCGGTGGCGTGGCCGGCGTTGGCGCCTTTGGTGGCTACTTCGCCGTCTTCTTCTTTGTCGAATTCGTCCCAGCTCAGCATGACGTGTCGTCTCCTGCGTGAGGGCTCAAAGGTGCCCGTGTGAAACCGGATGGTTGGGTGTTCACACGGCCCTCGGGCCGCGGTGGATCTTAAGGAATCGTTTGTTGCAACAGCTAGCGCAGGCATTAAACGGAATAGGGTTACGGGTGCTCTGCGTGAGGCTTGAGGGGCGGAGCGACAGGTGCATGCTCCAGCGCAGGCTCAAGGTCTGGCTCTTCGTCCCTGTGTAAAGGGATATTGCAGGCCCGATTTACCCGCGCATTATAGGGAAAAATTCGGCTTTGTGTTGCGGCGGATGGTCTCGGATCAAAGACAAAAAGGCGGCTATTTGAGCCAGAGTGAGGGTTTGCGGGGGTTTGATGGGGTAGGAATTTTTTGACGGGCGGTGGGCTATTTATTGTGGGGGGGAGGGGAGGGCTTTTTGAGGGCCGGAAGGGAGGGCTGGGGCTGAGTGACGACCGCTATCGGAAGCAAGCCCCCTCCCGCATTTGTCGCGTGTCGTGCCAAGGACCGGTTCTTTGCCGCAAGAACGATTTCTTGCGGCGAATAAGATCCGGGTCTGTTCTAACTAACGAAGTTGTTATCCGTTAGAGCAACCATTACCCATGACATGGTAATTAAGGATATGACGCTGACCCTGGGAATCTTCATATTCCATCTTCACTGGTACAACTTCGCAGACTTCCGGGATAGTGCTCATGGACAATACTTTGGCCACGTCCAGCTTGGTGCTGTAGGTGTAATCCTCAACAATCGGGGCGTTCTGGCCGGCCAGCTCGGTCGGGGCCTCGTCGGCCAGGGCGGCGGTGGCGCACAAGCTGCTGAGGGCCATAACTACGAGAGCTTTCATTTCTTAACTTACCTTCTTCAGGGCGAAAGGGGTCACGGGGCCTTTGTGAGGCCACGTGTATAACTTAGGGTTGGTTAGTTCGGATTAACGTGCCTTCGTGGGGGCTGTTACGTTGTTAATCACTGCTGTGTTAATCACAGCGCCTTGGTTGGCGGAAGTAATTCTAGGCCTGCGGGTTATATTCATATACCCGTGCTTTTGATAAAGACTATTGGCGGTTTTTGTAACAATCCCGTGGTAAAGGTTTTTTCACACACCCGCAAAGCGCCGCAGGCTGCGGGCCAGAGCGGCAAATGGGGATAGCAGGGCATTTTGTAGGGTCTTGTTACTACCATCGTCGAATGGTTCTATAGGCCCACCCCGGCTACAACTGGGCCATACAACAACAACTATGTCACCGAGGTAAGAAAGATGAGTGCGGCTTCCCTGTACCCCGTTCGCCCCGAAGTAGCAGCCAACACGCTGACCGACGAGGCAACCTACAAGGCCATGTACCAGCAGTCGGTGGTCAACCCCGATGGTTTCTGGCGCGAGCAAGCCAAGCGCCTTGACTGGGTCAAGCCTTTCACCGCGGTGAAGCAGACCTCTTTCGACGATCACCATGTCGACATCAAGTGGTTCGCCGACGGCACCCTGAACGTTTCCTACAACTGCCTGGACCGTCACCTCGCCGAGCGTGGCGACCAGGCGGCGATCATCTGGGAGGGCGATGACCCGGCCGAGAGCCGCACCATCACCTACCGCGAGCTGCACGAAGAAGTCTGCAAGTTCGCCAACGCCCTGCGTGGCCAGGATGTGCACCGCGGCGACGTGGTGACTATCTATATGCCGATGATTCCCGAAGCCGTGGTCGCCATGCTGGCGTGTACCCGCATCGGTGCGATCCATTCCGTGGTGTTTGGCGGTTTCTCGCCGGAGGCCCTGGCCGGTCGAATCATCGACTGTAAGTCGAAGGTGGTGATCACTGCCGATGAAGGCATCCGCGCCGGTAAGAAGATTCCGCTGAAGGCCAACGTCGACGACGCGCTGACCAACCCGGAAACCAGCAGCATCCAGAAGGTCATCGTGTGCAAGCGCACTAATGGCCAGATCAAGTGGAACCCGCATCGCGACATCTGGTACGAAGACCTGATGAAAGTGGCGGGCACCGTGTGTGCGCCAAAAGAGATGGGCGCTGAAGAAGCGCTGTTCATCCTCTACACCTCCGGTTCCACCGGCAAGCCTAAAGGCGTGCAGCACACCACCGGCGGCTACCTGTTGTACGCAGCCCTGACCCACGAGCGCGTATTCGACTACCGCCCGGGCGAAGTCTACTGGTGCACTGCCGACGTCGGCTGGGTCACCGGCCACACGTATATTGTCTACGGCCCGCTGGCCAATGGCGCGACCACCTTGCTGTTCGAAGGCGTGCCGAACTACCCGGACATCACCCGGGTGGGCAAGATCGTCGACAAGCACAAGGTCAATATCCTCTACACCGCCCCGACCGCGATCCGCGCGATGATGGCTTCCGGCACCGCCGCCTGCGAAGGCGTCGATGGCAGCAGCCTGCGCCTGTTGGGTTCGGTGGGTGAGCCGATCAACCCGGAAGCGTGGGACTGGTACTACAAGAACGTCGGCCAATCCCGCTGCCCGATCGTCGACACCTGGTGGCAGACCGAAACCGGCGCCACCCTGATGAGCCCGCTGCCGGGTGCCCATGCACTCAAGCCGGGTTCTGCCGCACGGCCGTTCTTCGGCGTGGTGCCGGCGCTGGTGGACAACCTGGGCAACATCATCGAAGGCGCCGCCGAAGGCAACCTGGTGATTCTCGACTCGTGGCCAGGCCAGGCGCGTACCCTGTACGGCGACCATGACCGTTTTGTCGACACGTACTTCAAGACCTTCCGTGGCATGTACTTCACCGGTGACGGCGCCCGTCGCGATGAAGATGGCTACTGGTGGATCACCGGCCGTGTGGATGACGTGTTGAACGTATCCGGCCACCGCATGGGCACCGCCGAGATCGAAAGCGCCATGGTTGCCCACCCTAAAGTCGCCGAAGCGGCGGTGGTGGGTGTGCCGCACGACATCAAGGGCCAGGGCATCTATGTGTATGTGACCCTGAAGAATGGCGAAGAACCCACCGAAGCCCTGCGCCTGGAGCTGAAGAACTGGGTGCGCAAGGAAATCGGGCCGATTGCCTCGCCGGACGTGATCCAGTGGGCACCCGGCTTGCCGAAGACGCGCTCGGGGAAAATCATGCGTCGGATCCTGCGCAAGATTGCCACGGCCGAGTACGACGGCTTGGGCGATATTTCCACCCTGGCCGACCCAGGGGTAGTGGCGCATTTGATTGAGACCCACAAGACCATGAACGTCGCGTAAGGCGGGCTGGTCAGACAAAGCCCCATTCGGTGTAAGCCGGGTGGGGCTTTTTTGTGTTCGCTTGAAGCCGGTGGAGATCCAATGTGGGAGGGGGCTTGCCCCCGATAGCAGTGGGTCAGTCAACTCATCTATGGCTGAAACACCGCTATCGGGAGCAAGCCCTCTCCCACATTTGAATCTCCACCAGTCAAATAAATATCGGTTTATCGCGTAGGAGCTTTCTGAATGTTACCGAGCGGCGCAAATGTGTAACCCATCGCCCGAACATGAGGCAAAGCGCTACGCTCACGCCCCGAAAAACCGCGCTTTAGACACCCCCGGTAATAAGATTAAACGCCACACTTGCCGTGCTAGAAGGGTTTGCGAATAATAGGCCCGCAATTTGCAGCATCAACAGGTTTAATATCTTTTGTCTCTGCATAAAATTCAGAGGCTGTCAATGTGTTGGAACCGCTTTCTCAGTGCTTCTGTAAATTGTTGTCGCATTGAGGAAATATCGGCTTCCGGCCTGTCGTTAGAATGCCGATCACTCGCTCGTCGTCGCAGGTGTATAGCCCGCGTAGGACGCAGCACCGCTATTCGGTTTCACTCAGTCGCATCGTGGGCCATGGCTCATACTGCTGTTTTGCCCTATACCGATGGAGTCCCAAGATGAAGAAACTCGTGCTGTTGGGCGCCCTGGCGCTGTCCGTGCTGTCCATGCAGGCCTTCGCTGAAGGCAAGCCTCTGAAAATTGGTATCGAAGCGGCTTACCCTCCGTTTGCCTCGAAGGCGCCGGATGGCAGCATCGTCGGGTTTGACTACGACATCGGCAACGCCCTGTGCGAAGAGATGAAGGTCAAGTGCACCTGGGTCGAGCAAGAGTTCGACGGCCTGATCCCGGCGCTCAAAGTGCGCAAGATCGACGCGATCCTGTCGTCCATGTCCATCACCGAGGACCGCAAGAAGTCCGTGGACTTCACCAACCGCTACTACCTGACCCCAGCGCGCCTGGTGTTGAAGGAAGGCACTGCGGTCAGCGACAGCCTGGATGAACTCAAAGGCAAGAAGATCGGCGTGCAGCGCGGCTCGATCCACGATCGTTTCGCCAAGGAAGTCCTGGCACCTAAAGGCGCCACCGTTGTGCCTTACAGCTCGCAGAACGAAATCTACCTGGACGTGGAAGCCGGTCGCCTCGACGGTACCGTGGCCGACGCCACCCTGTTGCAGGAAGGTTTCCTCGATACGCCAGCCGGTAAAGGCTATGCGTTCACCGGCCCGGCGTTCACCGACGCCAAGTACTTCGGCGACGGCATAGGCATCGCCGTGCGCAAAGGCGACAAGGAAAACCTGGAGCGTATCAACGCTGCCATCGCCGCGATCCGTGCCAATGGCAAGTACAAAGAAATCGAGAAAAAGTACTTCAACTTCGATATTTACGGCCCTGAAGCCAAGTAAATCGTCCTGGCTGACTGTCCGAAATGGCGCAAGCAACAGAATTCCTGCGGTTTGCGCCATTTTTTCATCCCCCCTTTTCGAGGACCTGAATCATGTTGAAAGGCTACGGGGCCGTCATCCTCGATGGCGCATGGTTGACGCTTCAGCTCGCCTTGTCGTCCATGGCCTTGGCCATTGTTCTGGGTCTGATCGGGGTCGCGTTGCGCCTGTCGCCGGTGCGCTGGTTGGCCTGGCTGGGTGACTTGTACTCCACGGTGATCCGCGGGATCCCCGACCTGGTGCTGATCCTGCTGATTTTCTACGGTGGTCAGGACCTGCTTAACCGCGTCGCGCCGATGCTCGGCTATGACGACTATATCGACTTGAACCCCTTGGCCGCCGGTATCGGCACCCTGGGTTTCATCTTTGGCGCCTACCTGTCGGAAACCTTCCGCGGCGCCTTCATGGCCATCCCCAAGGGCCAGGCCGAAGCCGGCCTTGCGTATGGCATGAGCAGTTTCCAGGTGTTTTTCCGGGTGATGGTGCCGCAGATGATCCGGCTGGCGATCCCCGGGTTTACCAACAACTGGCTGGTACTCACCAAGGCCACCGCGCTGATCTCGGTGGTGGGCCTGCAAGACATGATGTTCAAGGCCAAGCAGGCGGCAGACGCCACCCGCGAGCCTTTTACCTTCTTCCTCGCAGTGGCGGCGATGTACCTGGTGATCACCAGTGTGTCGTTGCTGGCCCTGCGTCATCTTGAGAAGCGCTACTCGGTAGGCGTAAGGGCGGCTGATCTATGATCTTCGACTACAACGTCATCTGGGAGGCCATGCCGCTGTACCTTGGTGGCCTGCTGACCACCCTGAAACTGCTCGCCATCTCGCTGTTCTTCGGCCTGCTCGCCGCGTTGCCCCTGGGCTTGATGCGTGTGTCCAAGCAACCGGTCGTCAACGGCGCGGCCTGGCTCTACACCTACGTGATCCGCGGCACGCCGATGCTGGTGCAGCTGTTCCTGATCTACTACGGCCTGGCGCAATTCGAAGCGGTGCGCGAGAGCTTCCTGTGGCCGCTGTTGTCCAGCGCGACCTTCTGCGCGTGCCTGGCCTTTGCGATCAACACCAGCGCCTACACCGCCGAGATCATTGCCGGTAGCCTCAAGGCCACCCCCAATGGCGAGATCGAAGCGGCCAAGGCCATGGGCATGTCGCGCTACAAGCTGTACCGCCGCATCCTGCTGCCGTCGGCCCTGCGCCGCGCGCTGCCGCAGTACAGCAACGAAGTGATCATGATGCTGCAGACCACCAGCCTGGCTTCCATCGTCACCCTGATCGACATCACCGGTGCCGCGCGCACGGTGAACGCGCAGTTCTACCTGCCGTTCGAGGCCTACATCACCGCCGGCCTGTTCTACCTGTGCCTGACCTTTATCCTGGTGCGCCTGTTCAAGTTGGCCGAGCGCCGCTGGCTGAGCTACCTGGCTCCACGGAAGCATTGATATGGAACGTATCGATCACCTGTTGCCCTGGGGCCACCTCGGCTGCGAGCGCCAACTGAGCGTGTTCCGTTTCGGCAGCGGCGAGCGCAAGGCCTATATCCAGGCCAGCCTGCACGCCGATGAATTGCCCGGCATGCGCGCCGCGTGGGAGCTGAAAAAACGCCTCGCCGAACTTGAAGCGCAAGGTGCCCTCAACGGCGTGATCGAGCTGGTGCCAGTGGCCAACCCGATGGGCCTGGGGCAGTTGCTGCAAGGCAGTCACCAAGGCCGTTTCGAAGTGGGCAGCGGTAAGAATTTCAACCGCGATTTCGTTGAGTTGAGCGAGCCGGTGGCCGAGTTGCTCACAGGCAAGCTGGGGGATGACCCTCACGCCAACGTGCGCATGATTCGCCAGGCGATGACCGATGTGCTTAACGCATTGCCCGAGCCGAGCAGCCAGTTGCAAGGCATGCAGCGCATCCTGCTGAGCCATGCGTGCAGCGCCGACATCGTCCTCGACCTGCACTGCGACGCCGAAGCCGCGCTGCACATGTACGCACTGCCCCAGCACTGGCCGCAGTGGCGTTCGTTGTCGGCGCACTTGAATGTGAAAGTCGGTTTGCTCGCGGAAGACTCCGGCGGCAGCTCGTTTGATGAAGCTTGCTCGTTGCCGTGGCTGCGTCTGTCCCGCGCGTTCCCCGACGCGCAGATCCCACTGGCCTGCCTGGCGACGACGCTGGAGTTGGGCGGTCAAGCCGACACCGGCCGTGACGAAGCGATCTTCCACGCCGAAGGCATCCTCGCGTTTCTCGCCGAACAAGGCCTGATCAAGGGGCAATGGCCGGCGCCGCAATACGAACCGTGCGAAGGCGTGCCCTTCGAAGGCACCGAATTACTGTTCGCGCCCCACGCCGGGGTGATCAGTTACCTGCGTAAAGCCGGGGACTGGATCGAGAAGGGCGAGCCGATTTTTGAAGTGATTGACCCCCTGGAAGACCGCGTGAGCACGATGTGCGCGGGCACCTCGGGGGTGTTGTTTGCCGTTGAACGGCTACGTTATGCCCAAGCGGGTTTCTGGCTGGCCAAGGTGGCGGGGCGCGAAGCGCTGCGTCACGGGCGCTTGCTCAACGACTGACCACCTGTTTTTGTGAGAACCGACCGCATGTACAAACTTGAAGTCCAAGACCTGCATAAACGCTATGGCAGTCATGAAGTGCTCAAAGGCGTGTCCCTGGCCGCCGCGGCCGGTGATGTGATCAGCATCATTGGTTCCAGTGGTTCGGGCAAAAGTACCTTTTTGCGCTGCATCAACCTGCTGGAGCAACCCCACGCCGGCAAGATCCTGCTCAATAACGAAGAGCTGAAACTGGTGGCCAACAAGGACGGCGCCTTGAAGGCCGCCGACCCTAAACAGCTGCAACGCATGCGCTCGCGCCTGTCGATGGTGTTCCAGCATTTCAACCTGTGGTCGCACATGACCGCGTTGGAAAACGTGATGGAAGCCCCGGTGCACGTGCTGGGCATGTCGAAAAAAGACGCCCGTGAAAAGGCCGAGCACTACTTGGCCAAAGTCGGCGTGGGCCACCGTAAGGATGCGTTCCCAGGCCATATGTCCGGTGGCGAGCAGCAGCGTGTGGCGATTGCCCGTGCCTTGGCGATGGAACCGGAGGTGATGCTGTTCGACGAACCCACCTCGGCCCTCGACCCCGAGTTGGTGGGCGAAGTGCTCAAGGTGATGCAGGACCTGGCCCAGGAAGGCCGCACCATGGTGGTGGTGACCCACGAAATGGGCTTTGCCCGTGAAGTGTCGAACCAGTTGGTGTTCCTGCACAAAGGCATCGTGGAAGAGCGTGGCAACCCGCGTGAAGTGCTGGTCAACCCGCAGTCCGAGCGGTTGCAGCAGTTCCTGTCCGGCAGCTTGAAATAGTTTCCCTGTGGGAGGGGGCTTGCCCCCGATAGCGGTGTATCAGATCCACATGTACTGGCTGACACACAGTCATCGGGGGCAAGCCCCCTCCCACATTTGGATCTGCGTTGTTTTTGAGCTTTGTGTTGGTTTACGGGCTAGCATTGGCCTTTGTCTTCATTACTGTTACTCGCTTCGGATAGCACTCCATGACCGCCCATAAAATTGGTTTCCTGATTTGGCCCAGCACAAAAGCACTCACGCTTGCGCTGGCTGAGGAGGCCTTGCGCGTTGCTCAGCGGGTGCATCCGGAGGTGGTCTACGAGCTGTCGTTTCTGCTCGCCGAGCCGGCCACCGACGGCGCCTGGCAACTGCCGGGCGAGCCGTGGGCCGGTAAGCTGGAAGGCTTCCAGAAACTGTTCCTGCTGGCGGACGAGCCGCCTGCCGTGATCGCCTCGCAACTGAGCACGGCCCTCAAGCAACTGGTGCGGGCTGGTTGTGTGATCGGCGGATTGTCGGCCGGTGTGTACCCGTTGGCGCAGCTCGGCCTGCTCGACGGCTACCGCGCCGCTGTGCATTGGCGTTGGCAGGATGATTTTGCCGAGCGTTTCCCCAAGGTCATCGCCACCAGCCATCTGTTCGACTGGGACCGTGATCGCCTGACCGCCTGCGGTGGCATGTCGGTACTCGACCTGCTGCTGGCGGTGCTGGCCCGTGACCACGGTGCCGAACTGGCCGGTGCGGTGTCGGAAGAACTGGTGGTGGAGCGCATCCGCGAGGGCGGCGAGCGCCAGCGCATCCCGCTGCAAAACCGCCTGGGTTCCAGCCATCCGAAGCTGACCCAGGCGGTGTTGCTGATGGAAGCCAATATCGAAGAGCCGTTGACCACCGACGAAATTGCCCAGCACGTGTGCGTGTCGCGACGACAACTGGAGCGCATCTTCAAGCAGTACCTCAATCGCGTCCCCAGCCAGTATTACCTGGAACTGCGCCTGAACAAGGCCCGCCAGATGTTGATGCAAACCAGCAAGTCGATCATCCAGATCGGCCTGTCCTGCGGCTTCTCCTCGGGGCCGCACTTCTCCAGCGCCTACCGCAACTTCTTCGGCGCCACGCCGCGTGAAGACCGCAACCAGCGGCGCAGCAGCAGCCCGTTCGAACTGTCGTCGGTACCCTCCGAGCGCGGCTAGCCGTCGACAGCCCCTGGCTTATTCCTCCATCGGCGGTGGCGTGCCGGGAGGTGTCAGTGGGTTGCCTTGTGCATCCTCCATGGCTGCTTCCACCCCCAGTTCATTACCCGTTTGACGAAAGTAGCGGCGCAGCAGCTCAAGGCTTTGCGCGGACAGTGGGTTACCGCTCAGGTCGGAATCGTCGAAGAGGGGCCGCGGCATTTCCAGCAGGTCGGTGTGCAGGTGCTCAATCGAGTTGTCACTCAAGTCCAGCACCTGCAGTTGCGTCATGCCAAACACGCCCGCAGGGACTTCGGTGAGCCCGCAGTTATGCAGGTAAAGGGTCTGCATGCGTGCCAGGTTGCGTACATCGGGTGTTATGCCCAGCGGGTTATCGCTCAGGTCCAGGTACACCAGGTTGCTCATCTGCGCCAGTTGCCCGGCGCTGCGAGGGGTCAGGCGGATACGGTTTTCCGGCAGCCCCAGCTCGCGCAGCGCGTTCATGCTGAAGATGGGCTCGGGAATATCCGCCAGGGTGTAGCGCTCGATGATCAGGTGCCGCAGGTTCGGGAAGCGCCTGAGCAGTCCATCGGCGTTCAGGTTGCTGCCTTCGCCGATCAGTTCGATCAGGGTCACGTGATCGAAACGCGCCCTCAGTCGAGGCATATCCCCCAATAGTTGAGCGTGGAACACCAGTTTGTACGTGTGGTAGGGCGGCGTGCCGGATTCGTCGACCTCGATTTCCCGGCGCCAGCAGTGTTCAAGCAACGTCTTGAACTGCATGCGCCGCAACTGCTCTTCGGCGCGCGTGCCGGCATCCAGTACAACATCCAGCAGTGGGTCGCGCAGGGGGATGTTGAGCGCCCATTCCTGAAGGTCGGCACGCAGCTGTTCGTACTCGATACCCAATTGGATGATTTCGCTGGCAGCCGCATCAAGGTCCCCTGGCAATTGGAAGTAGACGCGCCCGATCTCGGCGTCCGCGAGGTTCGGATAAAGCGCCTTGAGCCTTTGCAGCTCGGCAGGTGGAGGGCTGGCCATCCAATGCTGCTGGACGCTGGGGTAATGGTTTTTTATCTGGCGCAATGCCTGGCGCGAAAGCGGGTTGGCGCGCAGGTCGACGCCCGCGATGCGGCGGGCCGGCAAGGCAAAGGCGGCGTCGGGAATCTCCTGGATCGCATTGTGGCTGAGGTCCACCTGCCGCTCGGGTGCCGTGGTGGACAGCAGGTCGGAGGGAATCTCGGTCAGTCCCGTGTTGCGCAATGACAAATGGGAAAGCTGGGCCAAGCGGCTGGTGTCGGGTGCGAACCCCAGCGGGTTTTCGCTCAGGTCCAGGTGTTCAAGGCGTGACATCCCGGCCAGCGTGTTGGCGCTGCTGGGGCTCAATCGCAACGCATTGTGGTTGAGGCGCAGCCTGTTCAATTGTTGCAGCTTCGCGATGTCGAGTGGGAACTCGGTGAGGGTGAAGCGCTCGATGGCCAAGCGTTTGAGGGCCGGAAACGCTTGCAGGAACGCCGCAGGTTGCAACGGGCCGCCGCCCCCTCGCAGGGTCAGGGAAGAGACATGCTTGAACGGCGTGGGCAGGGTGGGCAAGGCGCCGCTGATCGGCCTTGAGAGTGTCAACTCATAGCTCGCTGGGGTGCCATTTTCATGCTCGGCCAAAGGCAGCTCCTGGCGCCAACCTGCTTCCATATCCTCGCGCAAGAGGTCGCGAGCCACGCGTTCCGCCGCGCTCACGTTGACGTCATTGGCCCACGCGAGCAAAGTTGCGCGCATTCCCTGGTAGTCGGTTTCGAGGCGGTTGAGCGCGACCTTGCCGGCTTGCAGGTCGCCAGGCAGGGCGAAGATGAAGCGATTGACTTCGTCGGTGTTCAAGCTGGGGTAAAGCCGCCTGACCTGCTCCGCGTCTGCGGGGTCGGCATCGATGTCCCAATATTTGCCGGTGTTTTGAAAGTAGGTTTTTACCCGCGCCAGCGAGAGGGGTGAAATGGGGTTGCCGGAGAGGTCGAACGTATCACTGGCGCTTGCGGGTAAATTGAACAGCTCGTCGGGCAGTTCGCGGATCTGATTGTTGGGCAGCAGCACCAGGTCCAGGTGCGTACGGCTGAGTAATCCGCGGGGCAGCTCACGAATGCCGGTGTTGCTCAGGTCCAGGTATTGCAGGTTCTGCATGTGCTCGACATTGGGCGCTTGCTGCAGCGGGTTGTTATAAAGATCCAGGGTAATCAAGCGGGTCATGCGGCTCAGTGTCATCTGGTCTTCTGTGGTCAGGGCCAGGTTGCAATCGCTCAGGATCAGCTCGTTGAAGTGAGGCATCGAAGCGACGGCGCCAGGGAACTCCTGAAGCGCGACTTTTCTGATGATCAGTTGGCGCAGCCTTGGGAACTGCTGGACAAAGGCGTTGACGTTCAGCGGCAAGTAATCGCCGGTCAGCTCCAGCAGCGAAATGTGCTCGAAGCGCGCGCTGAGCCTGGGCAGTTCGCCGCTGATGGGGGTGAGCAGCCTGAGCATTTGCCCGTTGGAGGTGGGGGGGTCGAAGTGATTGTCCACCTCGGTTTCCTGGCGCCACGCCCGGCGGATTTCCCGAGCCCAGTGGGCCCGGTTGCGCGCGGCATATTCATACGCCTGGCGACTCAATGGCGCTTCTGTTTCAGGGTGGAATCGAGGCGGGTTGGCTTCCCAGACAGCCAGGTCCATGTCCATTTTCATGTATTCGTTTTTCAACGAAACCAGCGTGGCTTGCGCGCCGCCCGGCCGGCGCTCGAGGGTTTGCACCAGGTCGCGGATTTGCTCGGCGGACAGCGACGGCAACAGGTCGTGGGCACGCTGTTGCAGGGAAGGCTCACCGCTGGGGCCCGGTTGTGGATCATCGGCGGCACGGTAGCCTTCCATGCCGCCGCGCAAGCGCATGGCGCTGGGGTCGTAGGTCGGCTTGAATGACGGGTTGGCGTCGAGCAAACGGCGCAGCGCCCGACGGTCCATGGCGTGCTCGGCAATCGCCTGTTGGAGGCGCGGGCCTTGGCCGATATGGATGTTCAGCGAATCGCGCGAGGCATCGGGAATCGCCTGGAGAATAGCCGTGTAGAAATCGGTCCGGCCGAACAATGTACTGCTGTGGTCTTGCGGGACGTAATCGCCCTGTGCGGTGGCGATGATCGTTCTTTTGATCGCTGCGTCTTCAGCCCCGATGGCGTCCAGTAACGCGCCATCGATTCTGTATTGCCTGACCTCAAGGCGCACGTTGCCCAGCCAGCCCGGCAGGTTTTCCAGTGAGTTCAGGGCAAGCTGGTGGGTGTCCGGGCTTTCGACGGTGTCCAGGTACAGGCCTTCATAGGCGCGCGTGGTTCGTACTTCGTGTTGCGCCCATTCGGCCAGCTCGACGAGGCGCGCGGGCACCCTTGCCTGATCAATCGCCCGCAGCTCCTCGCCACTGGCGTCGGCCAGGATCTCCTCGGCGACGCTGGTGGGCAGGCCGGGATTGGGGGCCGCATCAATCAGTTTTTGCACACGGGCGTCGCGGGCACGCTCCAGCCCACGATAGTGCGCGTCGAAGAGTGAAAATCGTTTGTCCTCGGCTATCCGTGCCAGTCGTTTCCTCAACACGTTCGCGCGGGTTTGCGAAGACTCAGGCGGGGTACCGAAAGGTTCCTTCAGCAAGGTTTTGCGCTCGGGTTCATCCAGGCTTTCGATGAGGGCGCTCAGCAGGTTGCCATTTTTCAATTGCGCTTCGTGGATCTGCACGACACCCGCATCGTCAGGCCGCTTGAGCTCCCAGGCGGTGTTGCCCTTTGCATCCAGGAACCGCAGGGTCTTGGTCTCTGGCCACAGCCCGTAATTGGTCAGCAGTTGCAGTTGCAGCTGCGGATCGGCCTGTTGATACAGCGCGGGATCGTCGCTGCCCATTTGCAGGATGAAGTCTTGCAGGTGCTGGTCGATCTTGATGCGCTTGAGGGTGTCGGCCAGCAACGGCGGGGGTGTCTGCTGGGTGACGTGCATTTTACGCAGGGCGTTATCGTGGGTGTCGCTGATGCGGCGAGCCTGCTGCAATCGCGCATCGCTGATGCCGTCGGTTGTGTAGCCGAGGCGGCGCATCAGGGTGGTGCTGTCCCAGCTGAGCGGACGCTCCAGTTCCGTCACCCAGGCACCCTGGCCGTTGGTCAGGACCTGGGGGCGATAGGCGTCGGTTCGGTTGGGGTGGCGAAGGGCGTGGCGACCGCTCGCGCTGTCGGTATGCAGCACATATGGGTCATCGCCCAGACGCAGAACAGACTGGCCACGGTGACGATGCAGGCCCAGTTTGTTGGGCTTGGCGTCCGCCGGCAGTGTCAGGTCATGGCGGTAGGCGGCGGTGTCCGGCTGCCAGAGGCGGGCTTTGCCGCTGGGGCGCGTCACCGGTTTGAGGCGGTCGATAAACTGCAATAACTCGGCCGGCAGCGCCGCCCGCAACAGCCCTTCGGCAATCGGTGCGCCAACGGCAAACATGCCTAGCTGGACCAGTTGCTCCAGAAAACTCATGGCATGCCCGAGCGCTTGGCGGGGCAGGCCCTCGGTCCAGTCGATAATGCCTTCGAACGCGTCGTCGAGCATTTGGTAAGCGGTGTAACCGAGCATCAGCGCGCCTAATGGCGGGATGAAGGGCATGGCAATGAGGGCGACAATTTGCAGCAGGGTACTGCCGATTTTCTGGATGACGGCCCAGCGCTCCCAACGAGCCTTCTGATCAACGCTGGCGGTGGACACGGCCCGGCTGCGTGCGTCGTTGATCAACTTGCTGAGTTTCATCTGGTGAAGGTGGTCAAACAGCTCGCCGCTGATTTTGAGTGGGCGAAACTGCAGGTTGGGTTTTTCGACGGCGGTTTCGCGCCATGAGGGCAAGGGGTCGCCCGGGGTGTGCGGGTGCCAGGTTACCCGGGTGAGGCGCTGGTTGAGACCTGCGAAAAACGCGCCCAGGTCTTGGTGGTCGACGAAGCGGATGAAAAAACGCTGGTACTCGGGGTCGCGCAGTTTTTCCACCAGGGCGCTCACGAACGCCTGGCTGCTGGCGTACTGCTTGACCGGGTGCTGCGGATCGTCGGGGATGTACACGATCACCGGCAGCACCACGCGACTGGTCGCCAGGTTTTCGCAAAATACGACGATGCCGGTAAGGCGCGTCGACATGACCACCAGCTCATGGCATTGCATGGGCTGGCAGCCGTTGGCAGACACGTCAGTGATCAGGTTGTACACGGCGTCATAGCCGGTCTGGGGCAGGTCGTTTTTTATCCGGGCCATGTACAGCGCAAGCTTGAGTGCGGTGAGTTGGCTGTCGATGACTTTGTAACGCAGGCTGGCCCTGGCCACTGGGTTGTCCCGGCCCAGGTATTCGTTGAGATAGCGTTGGTATTGCCCACCGATGTCCAGTTGGCGACACAGTGTGGCGAACTGCGGGATGCTGATTTTTGCCTGGATGGCCGGTAGCGGCGCGAAATGCCCGGCCGCCGTAGGCTGTGTGGTGAAGCCGGAGCTGGCCTCATAGGCACCGGCCTGGGCTTCGGAGGGCTCGAAGTTGTGCAGGGCCGCGTCCAGCAAGGACACGGACCAGGTCCGCGCCGCGCCGGGCTTGACCGTGAAACCGGCGACTGTCAGCGGGATATACAGCTGCAGGTAGGTGGTCCTCACATTCGCGTCGACCCCGTACCGCTCGGCAAGCGCCTGCTGCAGGCGTTCGGCACCAAATTCCTCGGGGCTTTTAAGTTCGGCCATGGCGCTGTCTACCTGGTTCTGGGCAGTCCAGGCCTGGCTGTTGAGGTACTTGAGTTGGTTGTGCTGCGCCTCGCTGGTGTTTTTGTACCAGTCGGCAAAGACCGGGGCGTGGTTGGCCAGGGCCGTGCGTTTGTCGGCGGCGGCGTTGCCGAGCCATTGTGGCAGGGCGTTTTTCAGGATTTGGTAGGGCAAAACGGTGGTTTCTGGCTGAGTGGCCATGGGGTCGGTCCTTGACGGATTAGGGACGCGCAGCAAAACAGTTTGGGCGCCGAGGCAGGCGGTACACAGTTAGGGGTGTGGGGAATTTGCACGCGACCAACGATGAGCCTGCCCACGGCGCGTGCGCACGGTTTAAACTGCGCCATTGCGACGCTATTTGTCGCATTGGCGTAAACCCGCCAAAAACGCGGGTTGGCGCTATAAGAAGTTGTCGCTTGGCGGCAAGGCCGCTCTGAAAACTGTCCTTACAATCCCTGCATCGCCCGCCAGTTCCAGGCAGGCGTTCCTCTTCAGGAGACTCCGATGTCCGTTGAGCAAGCCCCGGTGCAACGTGCCGATTTCGACCAGGTCATGGTTCCCAACTACGCACCTGCCGCATTCATCCCCGTGCGTGGCGCAGGTTCGCGCGTCTGGGACCAGGCGGGTCGCGAGCTGATCGACTTTGCCGGCGGCATCGCGGTCAACGTGTTGGGCCACGCCCACCCGGCGTTGGTCGGTGCGCTGACCGAACAGGCCAACAAGCTGTGGCATGTCTCCAACGTGTTCACCAATGAGCCGGCCCTGCGCCTGGCCCATAAGCTGATCGACGCCACGTTTGCCGAGCGTGTGTTCTTCTGCAACTCCGGCGCCGAAGCCAACGAGGCCGCGTTCAAGCTGGCCCGTCGCGTGGCGTTCGACCGTTTCGGCAGCGAGAAGTACGAGATCATTGCCGCGCTGAACAGCTTCCACGGCCGTACCCTGTTCACCGTTAACGTCGGTGGCCAGTCGAAGTACTCCGATGGTTTCGGGCCTAAAATCACCGGCATCACCCACGTCCCCTACAACGACCTGCAAGCGCTGAAAGCCGCCGTGTCGGACAAGACCTGCGCCGTGGTGCTGGAACCGATCCAGGGCGAAGGCGGCGTATTGCCGGCCGAACTGGCTTACCTGCAAGGCGCCCGCGAACTGTGCGACGCCAACAATGCCCTGCTGGTGTTCGACGAAGTACAGACCGGCATGGGCCGCAGCGGCCACCTGTTTGCCTACCAGCACTACGGCGTGGTGCCCGACATCCTCACCAGCGCCAAGAGCCTGGGCGGCGGTTTCCCGATCGCGGCGATGCTCACCCGTGAAGACCTGGCCAAGCACCTGGTGGTCGGTACCCACGGCACCACCTACGGCGGTAACCCGCTGGCGTGTGCGGTGGCCGAAGCGGTCATCGACGTGGTCAACACGCCAGAAGTGCTGGCCGGCGTCAACGCCAAGCACGAGCTGTTCAAGGCGCGCCTGGAGCAGATCGGCAAGCAGTACGGCATCTTCACCGAAGTGCGCGGCATGGGCCTGCTGATCGGTTGCGTATTGAGCGATGCGTTCAAAGGCAAGGCCAAGGACGTGTTCAACGCGGCCGAGAAAGAAAACCTGATGATCCTGCAAGCCGGCCCGGACGTGGTGCGTTTTGCGCCGAGCCTGGTGGTGGAAGACGCGGACATCAACGAAGGCCTGGATCGCTTCGAACGTGCGGTAAAAACGCTGACCCAAGCCTGATAACTACACCTTCTGCCGGCCGGACTGGGTCAAAAATGTGGGAGGGGGCTTGCCCCCGATAGCAGTCTGTCAGTTGATACATCCGGTGACTGATGCACCGCTATCGGGGGCAAGCCCCCTCCCACATTGGAATATGGTTGTTCCAGCGATGTCCGGTAATTTTCCCCTATGAGTTTTCGAGTTAAGGAGTGACACCATGCTGGTGATGCGCCCCGCGCAAATGGCTGATCTGGGCGAGGTACAGCGTCTGGCTGCGGACAGCCCGATTGGTGTCACCTCCTTGCCGGATGATGTTGAACGCCTGAGCGATAAGATCGCCGCCAGCGAAGCGTCCTTCGCGGCCGAGGTGAGTTTCAACGGTGAAGAAAGCTATTTCTTCGTGCTCGAAGACACCGAGACCGGCAAGCTTGTCGGTTGCTCGGCCATCGTCGCCTCGGCCGGTTACTCGGAGCCTTTCTACAGTTTTCGTAACGAGACCTTCGTGCACGCCTCCCGCGAGCTGAAGATCCATAACAAGATCCACGTGCTTTCCCAGTGCCACGACCTCACCGGCAACAGCCTGCTTACCAGTTTCTACGTGGTGCCTGAGCTGGTCGGTTCGCCGTGGTCGGAACTCAATTCCCGTGGCCGCCTGTTGTTCGTCGCCAGCCACCCCGAGCGTTTTGCCGATTCGGTGGTGACCGAGATTGTCGGCTACAGCGACGAGAACGGTGATTCGCCGTTCTGGGACGCCATCGGGCGCAATTTCTTCGACCTCAACTACGCCGCCGCCGAGCGCCTGTGCGGGCTGAAAAGCCGTACGTTCCTCGCCGAGCTGATGCCGCATTACCCGATCTACGTGCCGCTGCTGCCGGACGAAGCCCAGGAAGCCATGGGCCAAGTGCACCCGCGTGCGCAGATCACCTTCGACATCCTGATGCGCGAAGGTTTCGAGACTGACCACTACATCGACATCTTCGACGGCGGCCCAACGCTGCACGCACGGGTTTCGGGCATTCGCTCGATCGCCCAGAGCCGCGTGGTGCCGGTGAAGATCGGCGAGATGGTCAAGGGTGTCGGCCGCCAGTACCTGGTGAGCAACGCGCAGTTGCAGGATTACCGCGCGGTGATGCTGGAGCTGGACTACGCGCCCGGCAAGCCGGTGACCCTGGACCTGGCAACGGCCGAAGCGCTGGGCGTTGGCGAAGGTGCCAGCGTACGACTGGTTGCGGTTTAAACACAGAGTTTCGCGGGTGGCTGCCAAACAGCGGCCCGTCTGAGGAGATAGCATGATCGTTCGTCCCGTACGCAGCAGCGATTTACCGGCCCTGATTGATCTGGCGCGCAGTACCGGCACCGGCCTCACCACCTTGCCGGCCAACGAAGAGCGCCTGACGCATCGGGTTGGCTGGGCGGAAAAAACCTTTCGCGGCGACGCCGGGCGCGGGGATGCCGACTACCTGTTCGTGCTGGAAAACGACGAAGGTCGCGTCGTGGGGATTTCCGCCATCGCCGGAGCCGTCGGCCTGCGCGAGCCCTGGTACAACTTCCGGGTCGGCCTGACGGTCAGCGCCTCCCAGGAACTGAATATCTACCGTGAGATTCCGACGCTGTTTCTGGCCAACGACCTCACCGGCAATTCCGAGCTGTGCTCGTTGTTCCTGCATGCCGATTACCGCAACGGACTCAACGGCCGCATGCTGGCCAAGGCGCGCCTGCTGTTTATAGCCGAGTTCCCACAGCTGTTTGGCAACAAGATCATCGCCGAGATGCGTGGCGTGTCCAACGACGCCGGGCGTTCGCCGTTCTGGGAAAGCCTGGGCCGGCACTTCTTCAAGATGGAATTCAGCCAGGCGGATTACCTCACTGGCGTGGGCAACAAGGCATTTATCGCTGAGTTGATGCCCAAGTTTCCGTTGTACAGCTGCTTCCTCTCCGAAGACGCGCGCAACGTGATCGGCAAGGTCCACCCGGACACCGAGCCGGCGCTGAGCATGCTCAAGAGCGAAGGTTTCAGCTACCAGGGCTACGTCGATATTTTCGACGCCGGCCCGGCGGTGGAGTGCGAGACCGCCAAGATCCGTGCGGTGCGCGACAGCCAGTCGCTGGTGTTGGCCATCGGCACGCCGGGGGACGACGCCACGCCGTTCCTGATCCATAACCGCAAACGCGAAGATTGCCGCATCACCGCCGCACCGGCGCGCCTGGCGGCAGGCACGCTGGTGGTCGATCCGCAAACCGCCAAGCGCCTGCAACTGGTGGTGGGTGATCAAGTGCGTGCCGTACCGTTGTCTGCTGCTCGGGAGTCGAAATAATGAATTCGCTGTATATCGCAGGTAGCTGGCTGGCTGGCCAGGGTGAACTGTTTGAATCGCGTAACCCGGTGACCCAGCAGGTGCTGTGGGCCGGCAATGGCGCCACGGTCGAGCAGGTCGAGTCGGCCGTGCAGGCCGCGCGCCAGGCGTTCCCGGCCTGGGCCCGGCGCCCGCTGGAAGAGCGCATCAGCGTGCTGGAAGCCTTCGCCGCGAGCCTGAAAAGCCGCGCCGATGACATTGCGCGCTGCATCGGCGAAGAGACCGGCAAGCCGCTGTGGGAGTCGGCCACCGAAGTCGCCAGCATGGCCAACAAGATCGCGATCTCGGTGCAAAGCTACCGCGAGCGTACCGGCGAGAAGAGCGGCCCCCTGGGCGACGCCACCGCCGTATTGCGCCACAAGCCCCACGGCGTGGTGGCGGTGTTTGGTCCCTACAACTTCCCGGGGCACCTGCCCAACGGGCATATCGTCCCGGCGTTGCTGGCGGGTAACACCGTACTGTTCAAACCCAGCGAGCTGACCCCGAAAGTCGCCGAGCTGACCGTGCAGTGCTGGATCGACGCCGGTTTGCCGGCGGGCGTGTTGAACCTGCTGCAAGGCGCGCGGGAAACCGGCATTGCGTTGGCCGCCAACCCTGGTATCGACGGCTTGTTCTTCACCGGTTCCAGCCGCACCGGCAATCATCTGCACCAGCAGTTCTCCGGGCGCCCGGACAAGATCCTGGCCCTGGAGATGGGCGGCAACAACCCACTGGTGGTGGACGAAGTGGCCGACGTGGATGCGGCGGTCTACACCATCATCCAATCGGCGTTTATCTCTGCGGGCCAGCGTTGCACCTGTGCCCGTCGCTTGCTGGTGCCGGAAGGCGCCTGGGGCGATGCGTTGCTGGCGCGGCTGGTGGCGGTGAGTACGACGATTGAAGTCGGCGCGTTCGACCAGCAACCGCCACCGTTCATGGGCTCGGTGATTTCCCTGGCAGCGGCGAAAGCCTTGATGGACGCCCAGGAGCTGATGTTGGCCAATGGCGCCGTGGCGTTGTTGGAGATGACCCAGCCACAGGACCAGGCCGCCTTGCTGACCCCTGGCATTATCGACGTGACCGGCGTGACCGAGCGCGAAGACGAAGAACTGTTCGGCCCGCTGTTGCAGGTGATCCGCTACGCTGATTTCGCGGCGGCGATTGCCGAAGCCAACAACACCCAGTACGGCCTGGCTGCGGGCTTGTTGTCCGATTCCGAAGCGCGTTACCAGCAATTCTGGCTGGAAAGCCGTGCCGGCATCGTCAACTGGAACAAACAGCTGACCGGCGCCGCGAGCACCGCGCCATTTGGTGGGGTAGGGGCTTCGGGCAACCATCGCGCCAGTGCGTATTACGCGGCGGATTATTGTGCGTACCCGGTGGCGTCGCTTGAAACGCCAAGCCTGGTGGTCCCGGCCACGCTAACCCCCGGCATTACGCTGATCTAAATGTGGGAGGGGGCTTGCTCCCGATGGCGGTGTGTCAGTTGATGAATCAGGTGACTGATCCACTGCTATCGAGGGCAAGCCCTCTCCCACAGGGGTTCAGTGGTGTATTCAAGTAATTTGAAGCCTATAAAAACAGATGTTCGTGGAGCCTCGCCGATGAAATCCTATGAAGTCAATTTTGACGGTCTAGTGGGGCCGACCCATAACTACGGCGGTTTGTCCTTTGGCAACGTCGCATCCCAGAGCAACAGCCAGCAGCATTCCAACCCCAAGGAAGCGGCGTTGCAGGGCCTGCAGAAAATGAAGGCCCTGATGGACATGGGCTTTGTGCAAGGCGTGCTCGCCCCCCAGGAGCGCCCGGACGTAGCGGCGTTGCGCAACCTCGGTTTCAGTGGCACCGACGCCCAGGTCATCCAGCAGGCGGCTAAACAAGCCATGCCGTTGTTGGTCGCCAGTTGCTCGGCATCGAGCATGTGGGTAGCCAACGCCGCCACCGTCAGCCCAAGCGCCGACACCGCCGATGGCCGCGTGCATTTCACCGCCGCCAACCTCAATTGCAAATACCACCGCAGCATCGAACACCCGACCACCAGCCGCGTGCTGGGGGCGATGTTTGCCGACCAGAAACATTTTGCCCACCACGCCGCGTTGCCGGCGGTGGCGCAGTTCGGCGACGAAGGCGCGGCCAACCACACGCGTTTCTGCCGTGAGTATGGCGAAGCGGGCGTGGAGTTTTTCGTGTTCGGGCGCAGCGCGTTCGATCCTCGTTACCCGGCCCCCCAGAAGTACCCGGCGCGCCAGACCCTGGAAGCCTCCCAGGCCGTCGCACGCCTGCATGGCCTGAAGGATGAAGGCGTGGTCTACGCCCAGCAGAACCCGGTGGTGATCGATGCCGGCGTGTTCCACAACGACGTGATCGCGGTGGGCAACGGCGAGGTGCTGTTCTATCACGAGGATGCGTTCCTCAATACCGAACAGATGCTGGCCGAGTTGCAGGGCAAGTTGGGCACGCTGGGCGGCAACTTCCAGTCGGTGTGCGTGCCGCGTGCCCAGGTCAGCGTCGAGGACGCGGTGCGCTCCTACCTGTTTAACAGCCAGTTGCTGACCCGCGCCGACGGCTCGATGCTGCTGATCGTGCCGGAAGAATGCCGCGCCAACGAGCGCGTATGGCATTACCTGCAAGGCCTGACAGCGTCCGCTGGGCTGATCCGCGAAGTGAAAGTCTTCGACCTCAAGCAAAGCATGCAGAACGGCGGTGGCCCGGCGTGCCTGCGCTTGCGTGTGGCCCTGAACGAAACGGAGCTGGCAGCGGTGAACCCAGGGGTTATCATGACCGCGCCGTTGTACGACACACTGACCCAATGGGTCGACAAGCACTACCGCGACAGCCTGCGCGAAACCGACCTGGCTGACCCGCAATTGCTGCTTGAGTGCCGGACGGCACTGGATGAACTGACGCAAATCCTTAAACTGGGCTCGGTTTATCCTTTCCAGATCAATTAACGCCACCTCTTTTTACACCCTATGGCTGAGAATTATTTATGACCACCGACACCCTGCAACTGATCCTTGAAGACACCGACGGCACCCAGCTGGAAACCTCCTGCACCCGCGTCGCCGTGGTCTGGCAGGGCAAGGAAATCTGGATCCAGCACGACGGCCGTGGCCAACTGCTGATCGGCGTGGACGTGGAAGAAGGCGACTCCGAATACGCCAACCTGCTGATGCGCCCACTGGCCACCAACCTGATGAGCCTGCAGCTGGAAATGGAACCGGCCGACGTTGACGGTGATGACGACGATCACGTCCACGGCCCAGGCTGCAACCACTAAGGAAGCTGCGTATGCTCGCCCTTGGCAAACTGCTTGAACTGACCCTCGCCGGTCGCGAACCGGCGCAAAAAATTCAACTGACTGTCGACGGCGTGCAGATGCGCTGGCTCAGCGAGGGCGCACTCGAAGTGCGCCCGCCGCAAGCAACGGACAATGGCCGCGACCTGCTGCTGTCGTCCGGCATCCATGGCAACGAAACCGCGCCGATCGAATTGCTCGACCGCCTGTTGCATGGCATCGCCCGTGGGGAGGTCAAGCCCCGCACCCGTATTCTGTTCCTGTTCGGCAACCCCGAGGCCATGCGCCGCGGCGAGCGTTACCTTGAACTGGACATCAACCGGCTGTTCAACGGCCGTCACGAAAAAAACATCGGCCCCGAAGCCATGCGCGCCGCCGAGCTTGAACAGTTGGCCCGCAGCTTCTTCAGCCAGCCTGGCCGTTCGCGCCTGCATTACGACCTGCACACCGCCATTCGCGGCTCGAAGATCGAGCAGTTTGCGCTGTACCCCTGGAAGGAGGGGCGCCAGCACTCGCGCCACGAGCTGGCGCGCCTGAACGCTGCCGGCATGCAAGCGGTGCTGCTGCAGAACAAGGCCTCGATCACCTTCTCGGCATTTACCTACGAGCAACTGGACGCCGAGGCCTTCACCCTGGAGTTGGGCAAGGCGCGGCCGTTCGGGCAGAACCAGGGGGTGGACGTGTCCCGCCTGGAAACGCGCCTGAAGCAGATCATCGAAGGCACTGAGCCGGCCACCGAGAGCCTCGATGGCCTGCAACTGTTCGCCGTCTCCCGTGAAGTCATCAAGCACAGTGACGGGTTCCTGATGCACCTGCCGCCGGACGTGGAGAACTTTTCACCGTTGGCCAAGGGTTACCTGCTGGCCGAAGATGTCGCCAAGACCCGCTGGGTGATCGAGGAGGAGGGCGCGCGCATCATCTTCCCTAACCCGAAGGTGAAGAATGGTTTGCGGGCAGGCATCCTGATCGTGCCGACCACCGAGCAGGGGCTGGCCTAGAGCGCGTACTGCTTGCGCAGGGGCAGCCCTAGCTCCTGGCGTAGCCCGTTTTCACTGAACGCGTGCGGGTTGGTGTTGGTGCTTGGGGTGGTGGGGTCTGCGTCAAAGTCGAAGGGCGGGGCCGTCGTCGGCAGGCCGACCGCTTGCAGTTCCGAGTTGGGTATCGGGTTTCGCGGCTTGTTACCGTCAATGCCATCCGGGCTCATACCCTCCAGCTTGGTGCCGCTGATGGAATTGTAGGCATGGCAAAGTTCATGGAACAGGTTGATCACACTGGGCGTTCCCGGGACGATATCGGTGGTGTTGTACCAGATTTTGCCACCGTAGGACGGACTTCCCCGCTTACCGTTTTGGATGTAGGACAAATCGGCGGTGTTCTGGTCTGGCACGAACAACCCGTTGGGTTCGGGGTAAAACTCATGGATTGTGACCGGTTGCCCGCTGACCTGGGCGGCCTGCTCCAACTCAACCAGCAGCCGTTGACCGGTGGGGGAGCTGAGCAGAAAGCGCAAGTCGTCGTTGACCCGCTCCACGAATTGCGCGCCGCCTTGGATGGCAATTCCACTGTGAGCCACGGCCTTGGGTTCGAGATGGATTGCATGGGAAGCCAGTACGCCGGCAGGCAAGTCTTCGGGAATGCCCGGGTGCATAAACAGGGCGCAATCCACCGTGAGGTTGCTTTTCACGTTGAAGTAAGTGATGTCGTTGGCCTTGAGGCCGGTCACATCGTTGAGGCCATCGCCGGTGTAAATCACATTGCTGCCGGGCCCGGCCTTGATCCGGTCGTTGCCGCCCGCACCGATGAGAATGTTGTGCCCTGCGCCGCCCACAATATGATCATTCCCTGTGCCCCCATCGATATAGCTTGAACCGCGGCCACCGCTGATGTCGTCATTGCCGGGACCTCCGTACACCGTCATGTGGATATCCTGGTACCCGTGGACTTCATCGTCGCCTTCGCCTGCCTCGATGTGGCAGCGGCCGTTGATGGCCGAGATGAAGTCATTTCCCGGCCCGGTATCCAGGCTGGCGTTCTTGGCGGCGCTGAGCACGCGATCATCCCCGGCGCCGCTGAGGACAAACACCGGCACGATCACGTCATCGTCAAGGTGGATACGGTCATTGCCACCCTGGGTATTGAGCACCAAGGTCTGGGTGCGCCAGTTCAGGGTGATTTCGTAGCGCGGCTGGTTGATCTGCACGGTCAGCGTCGATAACGCACCCGCAGGCGGGGACGTGGCGAAGATGTTCACCGTGTCAGGCTGGTCGAAGGTGGTGATGCACAGCTGATCGACGCCTTCGACCTTGAACAGCTTGCGCTCGATCCGCACATTCTCGTCTTCAAGGATTCTATGTACTTCGATAAGGTCCGACCCGCCGGGGCGCTCGCCCATTTGATCGTAGCGGGGGTTGCCAGTCAGGATGTTCGCGTCAATGACGTAGGTGCCGTCGGCGTTTCTGGGGGGATGAAGGGTGGGCGTTGAATTCATGTCGCGTGACCTCTGGTTTCAGGCAAGGATTGAGGTCCTTACTTAATAAGAGGTGGGCGTGGTCCAGGCGGTAGATATACACGTGCCATAAAAAAATGCCCCGGCAAGCGAGCTTGTCAGGGCATTTTTATGCGTGAGCGGGTCAGACGGCGAGTTTTTGCTCGCTGCGACGGATCGCCCGCACCTTGTGCAGGGTGTCGGCGCACGTACGCGCAGCTTCCTGGCCCTTGTGCACGAAGTGATCGTGGAAGAACGCGTGGTGCTCGCTGCCGGCATGGAAGTGATGCGGCGTCAGGGACACCGAGAACACCGGCACTTCGGTTTCCAGCTGCACCTGCATCAGGCCGCTGACCACCGATTGGGCGACGAATTCGTGACGATAAATCCCGCCGTCCACCACCAGCGCGGCGGCAACGATACCGGCGTAACGGCCGGTCTTGGCCAGCAGCTTGGCGTGCAGGGGCATTTCAAAGGCGCCGCCGACTTCGAAGAAATCGATGTCCGATTCCTGGTAGCCCTGGGCGAGCATTTCGGCGAGGAAGCCTTTGCGCGATTGGTCGACAATATCCTTGTGCCAGCAGGCCTGGATAAACGCGACGCGCTCGCCGTGATGGTTTTTGCTTTTGCTGTCGATTGCGGTGGGTTGCATGTTCTGACTCCTGTTTAAGAAAAAAACAGGGCGTTATGAATCGAATGGGATTTAAGGGTACGAACCGCCGAGTCATGCAGGCATGCGCTCAGCGTGCGGCCCTTAGGTGCCAATCCCGTTCTCTCTTCATCCGGACTATGACCGTCGGCCCCGGGATCACACCGGGTCTGCTGACCTTGTCGCCGTCCTGCGTGAGCAGTTCGAGGCGCCAAGCGCTCGCGGGCTATGCACATTGCGTGCAATTACCGCCGGTGGGGAATTGCACCCCGCCCTGAGAACGTTGCCACCAGAACCCTGGTGGCGGAGAGTTTTTAACATGGTTTTTCATAAACTGCACGAGCGCCGTATCGATAAGCTATATCGGTTTGTTTGGTTGGTATTCGATTGAGAACGCGTGGGGCTTGATATTCCGTGGCTTTGCCCGCAGTAATCATCCTCATAAGAAGCTTAATGAACCCATTCGAGGCTTGTTTCATGTCTGTGATCGACCTGCGCAGCGACACCGTGACCCAACCCACCCCTGGCATGCTCGACGCCATGGCCACCGCCGTCAGCGGTGATGACGTCTACGGCGAAGACCCCAGCGTCAACCGCCTGGAGGCCGAGCTGGCCAAGCGCCTGGGCTTTGCGGCCGCGCTGTTCGTGCCCACCGGCACCATGAGCAACCTGCTGGCGCTGATGGCCCACTGTGAGCGTGGTGAGGAATACATCGTCGGCCAGCAGGCGCACACCTACAAATACGAAGGCGGTGGTGCGGCGGTGCTGGGTTCGATCCAGCCGCAACCGCTGGAAGTGCAGGCGGATGGCTCCCTCGATCTGAACCACGTGCTCGACGCCATCAAGCCGGACGACTTCCACTTCGCCCGCACCCGCCTGCTGGCCCTGGAAAACACCATGCAGGGCAAGGTGCTGCCGCTGGACTACCTGGCGAAGGCGCGGGCGTTTACCCGCGAACATGGCCTGGCCCTGCATCTGGATGGCGCGCGAATCTACAACGCGGCGGTCAAGCTCGGGGTCGATGCGCGGGCGATCGCCCAGCATTTCGACTCGGTGTCGGTGTGCCTGTCCAAGGGCCTCGGTGCGCCGATCGGCTCGGTGCTGTGCGGCTCCACGGCGTTGATCGCCAAGGCGCGTCGTTTGCGCAAGATGGTCGGTGGTGGCATGCGCCAGGCCGGTTCCCTGGCGGCGGCGGGGCTGTACGCCCTGGACCACCAGGTGCAGCGCCTGGCCGACGACCATGCCAATGCGCAATGGCTGGGCGATGAATTGCGCAACGCCGGTTACGCGGTGGAGCCGGTGCAGACCAACATGGTCTACGTGCAGATCGGCGACCGGGCAGAGGCCTTGAAGGCGTTTGCCGCCGAACGTGGGATCAAGTTGAGTGCCGCGCCGCGCCTGCGCATGGTGACGCATCTGGATGTGAGCCGGGCGCAGATCGAGCAAGTGCTCAAGGCATTCGTCGAATTTTCGCGCAAATGAGCGTGCTGACCGTCTAATTGAACCTCTCTATCGCATAAACACGCTGTACCACCGGCAAAGGGCCGATATAATGCGGCCTTTTGCCGTCGCTCCGTCTGATGATGTTGCGCACTGGCCTTTGGCCGCAGCCTCCGTGGAAGAACCTATGAAAAGCGCAGAAATCCGTGAAGCCTTCCTTCGCTTCTTCGAAGAGCAAGGTCACACCCGTGTCTCCTCCAGCTCCTTGATCCCAGGCAATGACCCCACCCTGCTGTTCACTAACGCGGGGATGAACCAGTTCAAGGACTGCTTCCTGGGCCAGGAAAAGCGCGCCTACACCCGCGCCACCAGCAGCCAGAAGTGCGTACGTGCCGGCGGCAAGAACAGTGACCTGGAAAACGTCGGTTACACCGCCCGCCACCACACGTTCTTCGAAATGCTGGGCAACTTCAGCTTTGGTGACTATTTCAAGAAAGACGCGATTACCTTCGCCTGGACCTTCCTGACCGGCGTGTTGAAGCTGCCCAAGGAAAAACTCTGGGTGACTGTCTACGCGACGGACGACGAAGCGTATGACATCTGGACCAAGGAAATCGGGGTGCCCGTCGAGCGCATGATTCGCATCGGCGACAACAAGGGTGCGCCTTACGCTTCCGATAACTTCTGGACCATGGGCGATACCGGCCCGTGCGGCCCATGCACCGAGATTTTCTACGATCACGGCGCCGACATCTGGGGCGGCCCACCGGGCTCGCCGGAAGAAGACGGCGACCGTTACATCGAGATCTGGAACAACGTGTTCATGCAGTTCAACCGCACCGCCGATGGCGTGTTGCATCCGCTGCCGGCACCGTCGGTAGACACCGGCATGGGCCTGGAGCGGATCAGTGCGGTGATGCAGCACGTTCACTCCAACTACGAGATCGACCTGTTCACCAACCTGTTGAGCGCGTCGGCCGCGGCCATTGGCTGCGCCAATGAAAGCCAGTCGTCCCTCAAGGTGGTGTCGGACCACATCCGTTCCTGCGGTTTCCTGATCGCCGACGGTGTACTGCCGTCCAACGAAGGCCGTGGCTACGTGCTGCGTCGCATCATCCGTCGCGCCTGCCGTCACGGTAACAAGTTGGGCGCCACCGGTAGCTTCTTCTACAAGATCGTCGCCGCGCTGGTTGCCGAGATGGGCGATGCCTTCCCGGAACTCAAGCAGCAGCAGGGCAACATCGAGCGCGTGCTCAAGGCCGAAGAAGAACAGTTCTCCAAGACCCTGGAACACGGCCTGAAGATTCTGGAGCAGGACCTGGCTGAGCTCAAAGGCACCGTGGTGCCGGGCGATGTGGTGTTCAAGCTGTACGACACCTATGGCTTCCCGATGGACCTGACCGCCGACATCGCCCGTGAGCGCGAGCTGACCATCGATGAAGCCGGGTTTGAGCGTGAGATGGAAGCCCAGCGCGTGCGCGCCCGTTCCGCCAGTTCGTTTGGCCTGGACTACAACACCCTGGTCAAGGTTGACGTGCCCACCGAGTTCACCGGTTACAAGGCGACCGTTGGCTCGGCCAAGATCGTGGCCCTCTATAAAGATGGCAAGTCGGTCGACGTTCTGAATGAAGGCGACGAGGCCGTTGTGGTCCTGGACCAGACGCCGTTCTACGCCGAGTCCGGCGGCCAGATCGGTGACTGTGGTTTCCTCAGCTCAACGTCGGGTCGTTTTGAAGTGCGCGACACCACCAAGACCGGCGGTGCGTTCCTGCATCACGGCGTGCTGGTGCTGGGCAACTTGACCGTGGGTGCGCCGGTAGACACCCAGGTCGATGCCGACGTACGCCACGCAACCGCGCTGAACCACTCGGCCACGCACTTGCTGCACGCTGCACTGCGCCAGGTGTTGGGCGAGCACGTCCAGCAGAAGGGGTCGTTGGTCGACAGCCAGCGCCTGCGTTTCGACTTCAGCCACTTCGAAGCGATCAAGCCTGAGCAGATCAAGGCCCTGGAAGACATCGTCAACGCGCAAGTGCGCAAGAACACCCCGGTAGAAACCGAAGAAACCGATATCGAGACTGCCAAGGCCAAGGGCGCCATGGCGCTGTTCGGCGAGAAGTACGGCGACAACGTGCGCGTACTGAGCATGGGTGGCGATTTCTCGGTAGAACTGTGTGGCGGTATCCACGCCAACCGTACCGGCGACATCGGCCTGCTGAAAATCATCAGCGAAGGTGGCGTGGCGTCGGGCGTACGTCGTATTGAAGCGGTGACCGGTGCTGCGGCCCTGGCCTACCTGAATGCGGCTGAAGAACAACTCAAGGAAGCGGCCAGCCTGGTCAAGGGCAGCCGCGACAACCTGATCGACAAGCTGTCCGCCGTGCTGGAGCGCAACCGTGCGCTGGAAAAACAGCTGGAGCAGTTGCAGGCCAAGGCAGCCAGCGCGGCGGGCGACGATCTGTCGGCTTCTGCGGTGGACGTCAAGGACGTGAAAGTCCTGGCGGCACGCCTGGATGGTCAGGACGGCAAGGCGCTGTTGGCCCTGGTCGATCAGTTGAAGAACAAGCTCGGCCGCGCAGTGATCCTGCTCGGCAGTGTCCATGAGGATAAGGTCGTGCTGGTTGCCGGTGTAACCAAGGACCTGACTGGCCAACTCAAGGCCGGTGATTTGATGAAGCAAGCCGCTGCGGCAGTGGGCGGGAAGGGCGGCGGTCGTCCGGACATGGCGCAAGGCGGTGGTGTGGACGCCAGCGCCCTGGACGCGGCCCTGGCCCTGACCGTGCCATTTGTCGAGGCAGGTATTTAAGGCACTGTTAACCCGCCCGTGGTCTAGTCACGGGCTGTTCTGTGCTGGTTGATTGGATATTTAGGCGCCCCTTTACGGGCTGAGGCGGCTTGGAAATGGCTTTGATCGTACAGAAATTTGGAGGCACCTCGGTCGGCTCTGTCGAAAGAATCGAGCAGGTGGCCGACAAGGTTAAGAAATTCCGCGATGCCGGTGACGACTTGGTCGTAGTGCTGTCGGCCATGAGCGGCGAGACCAATCGCCTGATCGAACTGGCCAAGGCCATCAGTGGCGACCAACAGCCGCTGCCGCGTGAGCTGGATGTGATCGTGTCCACCGGCGAGCAGGTGACCATCGCCTTGCTGGCCATGGCCCTGAACAAGCGTGGCGTGCCTGCCGTGTCCTACACTGGCAGCCAGGTGCGCATCCTCACCGACAGCGCGCACACCAAGGCGCGCATCCTGCAGATTGACGATCAGAAAATTCGCACTGATCTGAAAGCAGGCCGCGTGGTAGTTGTAGCGGGCTTCCAGGGCGTGGACGAGCACGGCAACATCACCACCCTCGGGCGTGGCGGTTCTGACACCACCGGTGTGGCCCTGGCGGCGGCCCTTAAGGCTGATGAATGCCAGATCTATACCGATGTGGACGGCGTCTACACCACCGACCCGCGTGTTGTGTCCGTGGCCCAGCGCCTGGACAAGATCACCTTTGAAGAGATGCTGGAAATGGCCAGCCTCGGTTCCAAGGTGTTGCAGATCCGCGCGGTGGAGTTCGCCGGCAAGTACAACGTTCCGCTGCGCGTATTGCACAGCTTCAAAGAGGGTCCGGGCACCCTCATTACTATTGATGAAGAGGAATCCATGGAACAGCCGATCATTTCCGGCATCGCTTTCAACCGCGATGAAGCCAAGCTGACGATCCGTGGCGTGCCAGACACCCCGGGCGTGGCCTTCAAGATTCTGGGCCCTATCAGCGATGCAAATGTTGAAGTCGATATGATCGTGCAGAACGTCTCGCACGATAACACCACCGATTTCACCTTCACCGTGCACCGCAACGAGTACGATGCGGCATTGAAAATCCTGGAGAACACCGCGAGCGAAATTGGCGCCCGTGAAGTGGTCGGCGATACCAAGATTGCCAAAGTGTCGATCGTAGGTGTGGGCATGCGTTCCCATGCCGGCGTTGCCAGCCGTATGTTCGGGGCCCTCGCCAAGGAAAGCATCAATATCCAGATGATCTCTACCTCCGAAATCAAAGTCTCGGTGGTGATCGAAGAGAAGTACCTGGAGCTGGCTGTACGTGCGCTGCATACCGCTTTTGAGCTGGACGCTCCGGCCCGACAGGGCGAGTGACGCAATGCCAGGAAGGCGCGGTAAACCGCGCCTTTCAATTTTTTGTAGGGCGCATGGTCTTTTGCGTGCGCTCGACAATACTTAGGCCGTTAGGGCTATGGCTATCGAGTCGTAGGTCGAACGCCTTTTTTTTGCAGACTGTTGTTCCTGAAATGAAATGCGTGAGGAGAAAGGTATGCTGATTCTGACTCGTCGGTGCGCAGAAAGCCTGATTATCGGTGATGGCGAAATCACCGTGACCGTGCTCGGCGTCAAAGGCAATCAAGTACGTATTGGGGTGAATGCTCCGAAAGAGGTAGCGGTCCACCGCGAGGAAATCTACCTGCGGATCAAGAAAGAGAAGGACGAAGAACCAAGCCTTTAATTTTTATCGTTTTTTATGTTTGCAAACGGGGATGAACGTGGTTAATATACGCCCCGTGTTGCGGAGAGCTGGCCGAGTGGCCGAAGGCGCTCCCCTGCTAAGGGAGTACACCTCAAAAGGGTGTCGGGGGTTCGAATCCCCCGTTCTCCGCCATTATTTGCTTAGTACGTTGCAATCTGGTTTTTTCGTTAAGTTGTTGAAAGCAAACGAAAAAATAGCTTTACATAGAGATTGAACGGCCTATAATGCGCGGCAACAAATGCACTCGTAGCTCAGCTGGATAGAGTACTCGGCTACGAACCGAGCGGTCACAGGTTCGAATCCTGTCGAGTGCACCATTTAAGAGTTAGTTGCAGTAATGCAGGTAGCTCAGCTTCAACCAGTTGTGATCTGGTCTAAAAACACAATCTGCACTCGTAGCTCAGCTGGATAGAGTACTCGGCTACGAACCGAGCGGTCACAGGTTCGAATCCTGTCGAGTGCACCATACAAACAAAAAGCCCGCCTAGTGCGGGCTTTTTGCCGTCTGGGGTTTGTGTGGGTTTTTATCTTTTTCTCTTCTCTGATGTGTTTTCCATTCGCGCGGCGGCGTCGCAGTTGATAGGTGCAGCCAATACTCAACTTTGGCTCGCAAGCGCTTGTTCTTTCCAGTTTTTTGACGTTAAAAACGGACGCAAGGTGTATCATTGCGCCCGTCAGCCCCGCCGGGGCTTGTGGAATACCTCCATGGACTTACCCAGTAGTTACTCAGTACCCCGTTTTACCAATCATGAATTGACTGATTGATCCTTCCGGCGTGCCCCGCTGCTGGGAGTGGAGTTCGCCTATGACCGAAGTAGAAGTAAAGAAAACACAAGAAAGCCTGCAGGATCGCCTGGCTCAAGTCATCGAGCTGCTGCAGCGCCAGCGCGTGGTCGAAGATTTCACGCACCGCCAGGACGGTCCGAATAATGACCTGGTAGAAAACCTGGTTCACCGGCAGAACCTCGTCGAGTTGCAGCGCAAACTCGATGACCTGCACTCCGCCGACGTTGCCTACATTCTCGAAGCCTTGCCGCTCGATGATCGACTGACCCTCTGGCAGTTGGTCAAGGCCGACCGCGACGGCGACATCCTGCTCGAAGTATCCGACTCGGTCCGTGAAACCCTGATCGCCGACATGGACGATCACGAGCTGCTGGCTGCCGCCAGGGAGATGGACGCTGACGAACTGGCCGACCTCGCGCCTGAGCTGCCCCGTGATGTTGTGCATGAGCTGATGGAGGCCCTCGATGGCCAGCAGCGTGAGCGCGTGCGCTCCGCGTTGTCCTATGACGAGGATCAGGTCGGCGCACTGATGGACTTCGAGATGGTCACCATCCGCGAAGACGTCAGCCTGGAAGTGGTATTGCGTTACCTGCGTCGGCTGAAAGAGCTGCCGGGTCATACCGACAAACTGTTCGTGGTCGACTATGAGGGCATTCTCAAGGGCGTGCTGCCGATCAAGCGCCTGCTGGTAAACGATCCGGAGAAAAAAGTTGCTGACCTGATGGCCAGCGATACCGTGAGCTTTCACCCGGATGAAGATGCCTACGACGCAGCGCAGGCCTTTGAGCGTTACGACTTGATCTCCGCCCCGGTGGTCGACAAGAACGGCAAGCTGATCGGCCGTCTGACCATCGACGAAATCGTCGACTTGATTCGTGAAGAGAGTGAAACCGAAGTCCTCAACATGGCAGGTTTGCGTGAAGAGGAAGATATTTTTGCGTCAGTCTGGCGCTCCCTGCATAACCGCTGGGCCTGGCTGGCCGTTAACCTGATTACCGCGTTTATCGCCTCCCGTGTGATCGGGCTGTTCGAGGGCTCCATCGAGAAGTTGGTGGCCCTGGCGGCGTTGATGCCGATCGTGGCAGGCATTGGTGGCAACTCCGGTAACCAGACCATCACCATGATCGTGCGCGCCATGGCGTTGGATCAGGTGAGTACCGCTAACTCTTCGCGCCTGCTGCGCAAGGAGCTGGCGGTGGGTCTGATCAATGGTTTGGTGTGGGGTGGCGTGATTGGTGTGGTGGCCTACTTGCTGTATGGCAGTTGGTCCTTGGGCGTGGTGATGACCGCTGCCATGACCCTCAACCTGCTATTGGCTGCACTGATGGGGGTGCTGATCCCCATGACCCTGGCACGGCTTGGGCGCGACCCGGCCATGGGTGCCAGCGTGATGATCACGGCCATGACCGACAGTGGCGGCTTCTTCATCTTCCTGGGGTTGGCGACGATCTTCTTGCTCTGATCTGCCTCGAGCGGGCTCTCTCTGCGTAGCTGTCGAGCCCTGGCGAGGCTGCGTCAGCGGTGTGTCAGGCAGGCTGCAAACGCAGCCACGCCAGGGCTCGCCAGCTGCTACGTGATAAAAATCTAGAGCCCTGTATAAATCCCAGGCAAAAAAAAGCCAGCACATGGCTGGCTTCGGCTTTCAGTGTCAGATCAATTGGCTTCTGCGGCCGCCTCGACGTCGTGCGCGATAAGCGAGACGAGGGCATTTTGCTGGCGGTGGGAGAGCTGACGAAAACGCTGCAGCAGTTCGCGTTCGTGCAGCGACAGCTCGGGGCTGTCCAGGCGCATGCTCAGCTCTTCACCCAACGCACCTTCCTGAATAAGGCTCTGTTCCAGGCGCGCGATGATTTCGGAGTTCATGCTGCGGTGATGATTGCGAGCCACCTCGGCAATGCGTTCCCGCATTCCGTCTGGCAGACGTACGACGAACTTGTCAGCCGTACGGCTGGAATAAATTGCCTGTTTCAATGGGCGCATATATTTAACCGGTTAGTTCAGGGGAGCGGTTATTGGAATTGGCCGCAAGATGAGTGTTAAGACAAGACTCACGACCAAAGTTCAACCCGAATTGCAAAGAGGCCGCATCATGCCTCAGATTTGCCAGTTCCTTGGCGTCAATTCTGTGACAAATATTGAACTGCCTAGAGGCTTTATGCCAGCACTCATTTGCATTTTTGCGGACTGGTTGGAAAACTTTTCCACGAGTGGTTCCGCAAGGGAACTTCCCGTAAGTCCAGGCCACCACAGGGTTTGAGGCCGCACATCCTATAGCAAAGTGGCCTTTTGCCCTTGGTTTTAAGACTAGTGGCAATTTGCCGATTTACTAGGACGAGGCGACATAAGGTAGGGGGGAAGGGCAGAGCAGAGGCGAGGGAGGTCAGCGTAAAACCGGGTCGAATTTGATTCGGCGACCTACGACGAGCGTCAGCAGAAGCAGGCTCGCAAAAACGCCGGCGGCGACAAATGCGCTGGTTTGACCATCGTGAGAGCTGGTACTCAGGCCCAGAAGGCTGGTGGCGATGGTCAGGCACAGAAACAGCCAGGCAAGTTTGCTCATGATGAGTGTCCTTAGAAAACCCAGTGTTCAGACGCAGGTGCGGTCTGGGTGCCTTGAGTCAGGCGTACTGGCGCTTGTGCATTGGGGGTCATCACGGCCAGCTGCGGGCGTTGTTGCAAGTGGTGGGGAACTGCCTGTTGGCTGAGCTGGGCGGGGTCATTGCTGCCAGTCGATTGAAAGTGGAACATCACCAGTGCAGCCAGGGCTACGGTGTTGAGAGCTAACAGAATGGCACTGTTCATGGTCATGTTCTCCGTTTAACGCCTTGGCTGGGTGGGTTTTGTAGGAGAACTATTGCAGGTGTCGTGCCAATATATTAATTCAATAAAATCAATGGCTTGAGTTTGTTTTGCAGGGCCGAAAGGTTGCAATTTGCAATGCTGGCATTTTGGGTTAGTGCATTTTGCACGATAAGGCCAGGTGTCCGTATTTGCGGGGCGAAACCGCCATCGCTCCGGCAAGGCTCGGCCTACACTCAAAAAGCCCACGGACGACATGACAAAACCCAACTCGGCCGTTAACATGCACGCCGTCCGTCGCAGTGCCCTTGGCCTGATGGCGGTCATTTGTCCCAGTAGCTCAATTGGATAGAGCATCCCCCTCCTAAGGGGAAGGTTGGCCGTTCGAACCGGCCCTGGGACACCAGATTCCAAGCCCGTGAAGAAAGCCCCGAACAGAACCTCCTGGCGGGGCTTTTTTGTGGGCGCTCGATCTTTTTGCACATGGGTCGAACCTTGCCGCCGATCAAGGTTCACAGCAGGTGCTGTGATGTATTTGTCGCAACTATGTACCTTGCGCGCCATCCGACAGCGTCTGAGCTGTAAGCAAAATAATCCCCGGAAACAGCGCATGTTGCCTGTCCGGACCCGGTCACCCGGGACTATCATGCCGATAGCCCTGTCTCTCACCGCAAGGAGCCGCTCGGAACGCCGATGCGCCAGATCTGGAAATCTTTTCGAGCCCTTTATTTCGCCTCCTTGATGATGCTGATTGGCTCCGGCCTGCTCAGTACATACCTGGCCTTGCGCCTGGCGGCCGACCATGTCGACAGCCTGTGGGTGGGTGCGCTGATGGCAGCCAACTACTTTGGCCTGGTGCTGGGTGGCAAGATCGGGCATCGCCTGATTGCCCGGGTCGGGCATATCCGTGCTTACGCCACCTGTGCCGGGATTGTCGGCGCAGCGGTGCTGGGCCATGGCCTGATCGATTGGTTGCCGGCCTGGATTGTGCTGCGGATGATCGTGGGCCTGGGGATGATGTGCCAGTACATGGTCATCGAAAGCTGGCTCAATGAGCAGGCAGATGCCAAGCAGCGTGGCGTAGTGTTCAGTGGTTATATGATCGCCTCCTACCTGGGGCTGGTATTGGGCCAATTGATACTGGTGATGCATCCCCAGCTTGGTCTTGAGCTGCTGATGCTGGTGGCGCTGTGCTTCGCCCTGTGCCTGGTGCCGGTGGCCATGACTCGACGCATTCACCCGGCAGCCCTGCATCCTGCGCCGATGGAGCCGCGCTTCTTTATCAAGCGCGTGCCGCAGTCGCTGAGTACGGTGTTGGGGGCTGGCTTGATCGTCGGTTCGTTCTACGGTCTGGCGCCGCTTTATGCCTCCCAGCAAGGGTTGAGCACCGAACAGGTGGGTCTGTTCATGGGTAGCTGCATTTTTGCCGGGTTGCTGGTGCAGTGGCCGTTAGGCTGGTTATCGGATCGTTATGATCGCGCGCTGCTGATCCGCTGTTTCGCCTTGTGCCTGGCGGTGGCTGCACTGCCGCTGGCAATCATGACCCAGGTGCCGTTGGAAGTGCTGTTTGTCGCGGGCTTCCTGTGTTCCCTCGTACAGTTTTGCCTGTACCCATTGGCCGTGGCGTTTTCCAACGACCATGTGGAAGGGGATCGTCGGGTATCGCTGACGGCCATGCTGTTGGTGACCTACGGTATCGGCGCCAGTGTCGGGCCGTTGCTGGCGGGTGTGGTGATGAAGCTGTTTGGCAGCCAGATGCTGTACGCATTTTTCAGCCTGTGCGCGCTGATCCTGGTGTGGCGAATCCGGCCTAAGGCGGTGACCAACCTGCACCAGGTGGAAGATGCCCCTCTGCATCATGTGGCAATGCCCGACAGTATGTCGAGTTCGCCGCTGGTGGCTGCGCTGGACCCGCGGGTCGATGAGCAGGTGGTGCAGGAGCAGATGCAAACTGCCCCCGATCCCGAGCCGCAGGTCGATCCCGCGCCACCGGTGGATGAGCCCGCCTTCGAAGGGCCACCCGAGCCCCTGGGGCCGGAGGAACATCCCCACGACTTGAGCAGGGCGCGGCCCTGAAAGCAAAAACGGGCAGATCCCAAAGGGTCTGCCCGTTTTTTTGCTGCGATCGTTAAGGATTAAAAATCGTCGTCTTTGTCGAACCGTCGGGCTTCACGCTGCAGTTGGTACACAAAGCGCTCGACCTGACGTTGCACCAAACCACTCATGTTGTGGAAGCGCACACCGGCAAAGGTCGTGTTGATCCTTTCTTCGAAGTGCAGGTATCGCAGTTCAACAGCGGTGGTCATGCTGCCAAACGACAGGGCTGCGACAAAGCGGTCGTAGACCTGGCCCAGTTGCAGGCGCTCGGAAATATCGCCTTCAAAACGCAATTTGCAACCGGTGGCGGAAATATCCAGCAGTTTGCCGTTGACCGGCGCCTGTAGTTTCTCGCCGCCCAGCTCGATATTCACCAGTTGCGCCAGCTTCAGTGCGGCGCGGAAGGCGTTGCGACGCTGATGGTAGACCACCTCGTCCGGCAGGCTGCCGGTGTAGATACGGTGGCCGCCTTTTTCGCTGATGCTCAGGGTGCCGTTGCTTTCCCAGGCGACGCGTACGCCATCATGGAAGCCTTCGATGCGAAAGGGTTCGCCGTTTTCGAGGTAACGCTCGCCGTCACGGGGGATCATTTCGTCCAGCGCCAGCATGTTGCTGTCGCGGTTGACGTCCACCAGATAGCTTTGGAAGCGCTGGCTGCGTTCGTGGAAGGTGATGATCAGCGGGTCATGGCTGTCTTGCAGCATCCGCAAGGTGCCGGCGATTTCCAGAGGCGTGGTGAGGACCTTGGGTGGCTGCGGAGCATCTTCCGCATTAAGGGCGTTGAACACGGTTCTTCCATCTCCAGACAAAATACGACTACACGCAAGAGCCGGCATTTTGCCAGCATGTGACGGGCCTTGGATAGGGCGCGCTGTAAACCGGTGTCAGGCTTGGCTGCGGGTGCTTGGCTTGACCAGGCGCGAGGTGGAGCCCTGGGCGTTATAGAGTGCCGGAGGCTCTCCGCCGTGGAGTATACGCAACTGGTTGGCGGTCGTAGCTTGCTGAAGCTGGATCGACTGACCATTAAGCAGGTTGGCTTCCTGGCACTGGGCGAGCAATTGGTTGAGCTCTTTGCTCTGGGCCAAGAGTTGATCGCCGACCGAGGAGTGACTGGCCAACTGCGCCAGGCCGTCGTGGTCTGCCGGCAGGCCGAGGCTGATGAGGATCTGGCTGCGTTTTTTGCCGTGCTGTTCCAGCAGGACGATCAACGACTGTTTGCGCGCCAGAATTTCTTCCAGCAGCGGCATGTCCCGGCCATAGAGGGCCAGGGATTCTTCTTTGAGCAGCTCGAGCAACTGTTGCGTCGGCGCTAGATCATCAATGATCAGTTGAAGCAAATGTTCGTCGTGATGCATGGCTGGCCTTGGGTTTTAAGCGTCCAAAAGCCCTGCGCAGGCCTTTGCCTAGCGCTCGGCTTCGAAGTTAAGCAGCTTGCTGGCTACACGGTTGCTGTCGACTTTATAGCTGCCATCGGCGATCGCCTGCTTCAATTCGGCCACGCGGGCTTTATTGACTACCGGTTGATCGCGCAGCGAGTCAGTGACCTTCTGCAACTGTTGAGCCTCATTGCTCAGGTGTACGGATTCCCCGCTTTGGCTGGCATTGGCCTGTTCTGCCTTGGCGGGCAGCGCCGGGGCCTTGGCTTCTACGCTGTCCTTGGTGCCGGTGGTGCGCGTAGTGCCTGACGTCGTCGGGGTGTTATTCAAACGGCTGAAATCGATGACCATGATAAAAAAACCTCTGGGTATTTGGACGCTTGCCATGTTTTCGGCCATACCCTGACAAACTTTAGGCGCGAATGACAATAAATCTCCGCACGGCGCTTCTCGTGCACAGTGTAGGAAAACCCAGCGTCCTGTACCAGTAATCTATAACGCGACCTCGACTTGCCCTGGGGCTGTCACCCGCGCCTTGATCACGCGGTTGGAGTTGAGGTTCTTGACCCGAATCTGTTCGCTCATGCCGCCGTTGGACAATGCTTCGCCCGGCATTTTCACGTTTAAACCGCCGCTGCTGGCGGAGATCACCACCTGATCGCCCTTGCGAATGACCTCGGCCTGTTCCAGATGCACCAGGGTAATGACCTGATCGGTGACCACTGGTCGGGTCAATTTCTGTCCGATCGCCTGGTCCAGGGATGTCAGGTAGCCCTGGTTGATCTGGCTGATATCGCGTTCACGCAGTACAACGTCCTCAAAACCGATGATGCCCGTGCGTTTCAGCGGGCGAGCAACCACCACCACTTCACGGAACAATTTGACCTGGGCCGGCACGAACACGGTCCAGGGCGAGGCGCCTTCGCAGCGTACCTTGACCGTCACGCGCCCGATCGGTTGGGCGGGGCTTTCCAGGGTGGCTGTCAATTCCTTGTCGCACATCGGCATGCGCAGGCGTGGGTCCAACTGGTTGACCTGGATTTCATAACGCCCCGGCGTCTGTGTGGTCGCCAGATAATCTTCTACAGTGAACTCAAGAAAGCCCTGAGTGACGCCGATAAGTAGATCAGGCAAGGTGACGTTCTCGGCACGGGCCGTGGCGCCCAGGCTGAAGGCGAGCAGTGCCAGCGGTACGCAGAGCAATCTGCAAAACCGTGTCAGGTGAAGGCGTCGGGAAACTGTCGTTTTAATGTCCATAATTCAACAAATAGCAAAGCTCGTGCCGTTTAGTGTTGGGGGCGCGTCGCCCTTGTAGGTATAGCCAAAGGTTTTAGCGTAGGAGTCATGGCATGGCAGGAGTAATGGATTCAGTAAACCAGCGCACACAGCTGGTAGGGCAGAATCGCCTGGAGTTGCTGCTTTTTCGCCTGGATGGCAAGCAGCTGTATGGCATTAACGTGTTCAAAGTGCGGGAAGTGTTGCAATGCCCGAAGCTGACGATCATGCCCAAGTCCAGCCCGGTGGTGTGCGGCGTCGCCAATATCCGTGGCGCGACCATCCCGATTCTTGACCTGGCCCTGGCCACCGGTTCGGCTGGCCTGCAGGATCGCGAGAATCCGTTCGTGATCATTACCGAGTACAACACCAAGACCCAGGGTTTCCTGGTGCGCTCGGTGGAACGTATCGTCAACATGAACTGGGAAGAGATCCATCCGCCGCCCAAGGGCACCGGGCGCGATCACTACCTCACGGCGGTGACGCGGGTCGATAACCAGTTGGTGGAAATCATCGACGTGGAGAAGATCCTCGCCGAAGTCGCGCCCACCTCGGAATCGATTTCCGTGGGTGTGGTAGACGCCGAAACGGCGCACAAGGCGGTCTCGCTGCGAGTGCTCACGGTGGATGACTCCTCGGTGGCGCGTAAACAGGTGACACGCTGCCTGCAAACCGTCGGCGTGGAGGTTGTGGCGCTCAATGATGGTCGCCAAGCCCTGGATTACCTGCGCAAGCTGGTGGATGAAGGCAAGAAGCCGGAAGAAGAATTCTTGATGATGATCTCCGACATCGAGATGCCGGAAATGGACGGCTATACCCTCACTGCTGAGATACGCAGCGATCCACGCATGCAAAAATTGCATATCATCCTGCATACTTCGTTGTCGGGCGTATTCAATCAGGCGATGGTCAAGAAGGTCGGTGCCGATGACTTCCTTGCCAAATTCCGCCCTGATGACCTGGCATCCCGGGTAGTCGACCGGATCAAGGCAGCAGATCACAGCTAGGGTTTTTCCCCTGGCGGTCATACGATTTTAGAGGCGGTATCAGTGTCTACGGGTAATTTGGATTTTGAACAGTTCCGGGTCTTCCTGGAAAAAGCCTGTGGCATATTGCTCGGTGAAAACAAGCAATACCTGGTATCCAGCCGTCTTAACAAACTGATGGAGCAGCAGGGCATCAAGTCCCTGGGCGAGTTGGTTCAACGGATCCAGGGGCAGCCGCGCAGTGGCCTCAAGGAGATGGTGGTCGATGCCATGACCACCAACGAAACCCTGTGGTTTCGCGATACCTACCCCTTTGAAGTGCTCAAGAGCAAAGTGCTGCCGGAGGCCATCAAGGCCAGCCCGGGCCAGCGCTTGCGTATCTGGTCGGCCGCCTGCTCCTCGGGTCAGGAACCGTACTCGATTTCGATGTCCATCGATGAGTTCGAGCGGACCAACATGGGCCAGCTTAAAGCCGGGGCGCAGATCGTCGCCACCGACCTGTCCGGCACCATGCTCACCAACTGCAAGACCGGCGAGTACGACAGCCTCGCCCTGGGCCGTGGTTTGTCCCAGGAACGCCTGCAACGTTACTTCGACCCGAAAGGGGCAGGGCGTTGGGCGGTCAAGGCGCCGATCAAGAGTCGCGTGGAGTTTCGCTCGTTCAACCTGCTCGACAGCTACGCCAGCCTGGGCAAGTTCGACATGGTGTTCTGCCGCAATGTGCTGATCTACTTCTCGGCCGAAGTGAAGAAGGACATCCTGTTGCGCATCCACGGCACCCTCAAGCGTGGCGGCTACCTGTTCCTCGGTGCATCCGAGGCGCTCAATGGCCTGCCGGATCATTTCCAGATGGTGCAGTGCAGTCCGGGGATCATCTACCAGGCCAAGTAATAAAGCGGACGCGGTCAAGAATGTGGGAGGGGGCAAGCCCCCTCCCACATTTGTTTCTGCGGCAAAGTTGATGAAAGCGGCAACTCCCCATTGCCGCTTTACTGGCGCCACGCGGAAACCCGTTGCCGCTTTTCTGGCATTGCCGCCGGCAAGCTCCTCGCAACCCCTTGATTTACGGGGTTATCAGATATTGGCATGCGCCTTGCTATAACCCTGTTAACGAACAGCAGGTCAGCCTAAAGGTTTCCGCCATGAGCATCAGCTTCGATAAAGCGCTCGGTATCCACGAACAAGCCCTGGGCTTCCGCGCTCAGCGTGCCGAAGTCCTGGCCAACAACATTGCCAACGCCGATACCCCGAACTACAAGGCTCGGGACCTGGACTTCTCCGCCGTGCTCGCCGCACAGCAGGACAAGACCAAGAACGGCACCTTCGCCTTGAACATGACCAACAGTCGTCATATCGAAGCGCAAGGCCTGAGCAGTGGTGACGAGTCGCTGCTGTATCGCACGCCGATGCAGCCGTCGATCGACCAGAACACTGTCGACGCCCAGCTGGAGCAATCGGCCTACGCCGAGAACTCGGTGAACTTTCAGGCCAGCTTTACCCTGCTCAACAGTAAATTCAAAGGGCTGATGTCAGCCCTGCGTGGAGAGTAAGCCATGTCCCTGTCCAGTGTTTTCAATATTGCCGGCAGTGGCATGAGCGCGCAGACCACGCGCTTGAACACCGTCGCCAGTAACATCGCCAACGCCGAGACTGTGTCTTCGAGCATCGACCAGACCTATCGCGCCCGTCACCCGGTGTTCGCCACCATGTTCCAGGGCGGCCAGAGCGGCGGCAGCGATTCGCTGTTCCAGAACCAGGACGCAGCCGGTCAGGGCGTGCAGGTGCTCGGCGTGGTCGAAGACCAGAGCAACCTCGAGGCCCGTTACGAGCCGAACCATCCTGCCGCGAACGAAAAGGGTTATGTCTATTACCCGAACGTCAACGTGGTCGAGGAAATGGCAGACATGATCTCCGCCAGCCGCTCGTTCCAGACCAACGCGGAAATGATGAACACCGCCAAAACCATGATGCAGAAGGTCCTGACCCTGGGTCAGTGATAAGGGGCGCCAAATAATGGCCATCGTTGATACCACGACCAATTCGGCGGTCCAGGACCTTTTCAATTCCAAGGTCAAGACCGCCACAGACAATACCACCGTCACCGACGCTACCAAGACCGCGACGGGCAGCCAGTCACTGGGCAAGGACGCGTTCCTGCAACTGCTGGTGACCCAGCTGAAAAACCAGAACCCGCTGTCGCCTCAGGACAACGGTGCATTCGTGGCCCAGCTGGCGCAGTTCAGCAGCCTGGAAGGCATCAATACCCTGAACGATTCGGTCAATGCGATCTCCAGCAACTTCAGCTCCTCGCAGGCGCTGCAGGCTTCTTCGCTGGTAGGACGCTCGATCATCACCCAGACCAACAAGGCCTTGGTGGACACGAGCAAGAGCATGACCGGTTCGGTAGCGGTGACTGCGGCGACGGGCAACGTCTCGATCAAGATCTCCGATAAAGACGGCAACGTGGTGCGCACCATCGATATGGGTGCTCAAAGCGCGGGTTCGTCCGACTTTATCTGGGATGGCAAGAACGACAACGGTGAGGTTGCCCCAGCCGGCACCTACACCTTCGCGGCGACGACCAAGAACGACAAAGGCGAATCGGTAGCCATGGCGACTTCGTTGCCGGCAACGGTGACCAGCGTGACGTTGAGCAAGACCGGCGGCGAAATGCTGCTGAACCTTGCAGGTGGCATGGGCAGCGTCAAGCTGTCGCAAATTCAGACTATCGGTACATAGAGCCGGCTAAATACGGCAGAGGGAGAGAAACATGTCTTTTAACATCGGCCTTAGCGGCCTCTATGCGGCCAACAAACAACTGGACGTAACCGGCAACAACATCGCCAACGTTGCGACCACTGGCTTCAAGTCGTCCCGTGCGGAATTCGCCGACATCTACGCCGCGTCCAAACTGGGCACCGGCCAGAACAGCATCGGCAACGGTGTGAACCTGGCGGCTGTGTCCCAACAGTTCACCCAGGGTGACGTCAACGGCAGTGGCGGCATCCTGGACATGGCGATCCAGGGCGGCGGCTTCTTCGTGCAGAAAGGTAGCGACGGCTCGCTGGAGTACACCCGCAGCGGTGCTTTCCGTGCCGATAAAGACGGCTACATCACCAACAATACCGGTACCTCGCGCCTGCAAGGCTACGCGGCGGACGATGATGGCAAAATCATCAAGGGCGGTCTGACCGACCTGCAATTGAACCTGTCGAACCTGCCGCCGAAGGCGTCTACCAAGGTGGACTCCACCAGTAACCTGAACTCCTCGGAACCGGTGATCAACCAGACGCTCAAGCCATTCGACCCGGCGGACACCAGTACCTTCACCACCCAGTACAGCACCACCTTGTACGATGCCCAAGGCAACGCACACCCGATGGTGCAATACTTGGTGAAAACAGATGGCAACAAGTGGAACGCCTACACCCTGATTGATGGCCGTAACCCAGACGGTTCGCCGCCGACGGGCGGCACCCCGGCCACCCCACCGGTACCGTCGACGCTGGCCTTTGACGGTTCGGGCACGCTCACCAGTGTCACGACGGGCGGTGTGGCCAATAACACCCTGACCATTACCGGCTGGGTCCCCGGTACAGTGACCGCTGGTGTTTGGAAGGCAAACGGTGCGACGGCGAACCCAACGGGGATCGCCATCAACATGGCCAACATCACCCAGTACAACTCGGCCAGCTACCGTAACCCTCCGATCACCGATGGCTACGCTACCGGCCAGATCACCGGCCTGAAAATCGACGGCAGCGGCGTACTGTTCGCCACGTTCAGCAACCAGCAGAGCAAGGCCATCGGCCAGATCTCCCTGGCCAGCTTCAACAACGAGCAAGGCTTGCAGCCGTCGGGCGGCACCGCATGGAGAGAGACCTTCGCCTCGGGCCAGCCGGGTTACGACACCCCGCAATCCGGTACCCTGGGTTCGATCGTGGCCAACTCCCTGGAGAACTCCAACGTCAACCTGACCAATGAGCTGGTGGACCTGATCAAGGCCCAGAGCAACTACCAGGCGAACGCCAAGACCATCTCCACCCAGAGCACCATCATGCAGACCATCATTCAGATGACCTGATGCGGTAACGCTCCACAAGAAGCCCCTCGTAAGAGGGGCTTTTTTGTAGGTATTGAAAACCTTCTGCGGTGCTTTGGTTCATGCATTGAAAGGCATGGGAGGAACGCTGTCTTTTGGCTTTGTCACTGATCAGCTCAGGGGCTGTTGGCTCGCCAATCATCAGGCGGTAGGGGATGTGGCGTTCAGAAGTGTCAGTGGTTACCTAGAGGCTGGAGCGGCAAACGCCCCGGCGCAGCAACGAAAAAGCCCGATAAACCCTATGCAGTCGGGGTCTATCGGGCTTTTTCAATCCCAGGCGTTCAAGCCCGGGAGTCGCTCAGCTTATTGGCAAGCTTCGCAATCCGGCTCGTCAATCGCGCAGGCCTTTGGCACGGGTGCCGGGCCGGCAGGCGCGGCGAGCACCGAATCATCACCGTGGTTGCCGCTGGAAACAGCATTCAGCTTACCGGTGTTGATGGTCGACTTCTCGGTGCTGGTCGCGGCCAGGGCACGGAGGTAGTAGGTGGTTTTCAGGCCACGGTACCAGGCCATGCGGTAGGTCACGTCGAGCTTCTTGCCCGATGCGCCGGCGATGTACAGGTTCAGCGACTGAGCCTGATCGATCCACTTCTGGCGACGGCTGGCGGCGTCGACGATCCACTTGGTGTCCACTTCGAAGGCGGTCGCGTAGAGCTCTTTGAGTTCTTGCGGGATGCGCTCGATCTGCTGTACCGAACCGTCGTAGTACTTCAGGTCGTTGATCATGACCGAGTCCCACAGGCCGCGGGCTTTCAGGTCGCGTACCAGGTACGGGTTGATCACGGTGAATTCGCCCGACAGGTTCGATTTCACATACAGGTTCTGGTAGGTCGGTTCGATCGACTGCGATACGCCAGTGATGTTGGCGATGGTCGCGGTCGGTGCGATGGCCATGATGTTGGAGTTACGAATGCCTTTCTGCACACGGGCACGTACCGGCGCCCAGTCCAGGGATTCGTTCAGGTCAACGTCGATGTACTTCTGGCCACGCTGCTCGATCAGGATCTGTTGCGAATCCAGCGGCAGGATGCCCTTGGACCACAGCGAGCCCTGGAACGTCTCGTAGGCGCCGCGCTCGTCGGCCAGGTCGCAGGAAGCCTGGATCGCGTAGTAGCTGACCGCTTCCATGGACTTGTCGGCGAACTCGACCGCAGCGTCCGAACCGTAAGGAATGTGCTGCAGGTACAGCGCGTCCTGGAAGCCCATGATGCCGAGGCCGACCGGACGGTGCTTGAAGTTGGAGTTCTGCGCCTGTGGTACCGAGTAGTAGTTGATGTCGATAACGTTATCGAGCATGCGTACGGCGGTGTTGACGGTGCGTTCCAGCTTGGCGGTGTCCAGCTTGCCGTTGACGATGTGGTTCGGCAGGTTGATCGAGCCCAGGTTGCAAACGGCGATCTCGTCCTTGTTGGTGTTCAAGGTGATCTCGGTGCACAGGTTCGAGCTGTGGACCACGCCCACGTGCTGCTGCGGGCTGCGCAGGTTGCAGGGGTCCTTGAAGGTCAACCAAGGGTGGCCGGTTTCGAACAGCATGGACAGCATCTTGCGCCACAGGTCTTTGGCCTGGATGGTCTTGAACAGCTTGACCTTGCCTGGGTACTCGGTGAGGGCTTCGTAGTACTCGTAGCGCTCTTCGAAGGCCTTGCCGGTCAGGTCGTGCAGGTCCGGCACTTCGGATGGCGAGAACAGGGTCCACTTGCCGTCATCGAAGACACGCTTCATGAACAGGTCAGGGATCCAGTTGGCGGTGTTCATGTCGTGGGTACGACGACGGTCATCACCGGTGTTCTTGCGCAGCTCGATGAACTCTTCAATGTCCATGTGCCAGGTTTCCAGGTAGGCACACACAGCGCCTTTGCGCTTGCCGCCCTGGTTGACCGCTACGGCGGTGTCGTTCACGACTTTCAGGAACGGTACAACGCCCTGGGACTTGCCGTTGGTGCCCTTGATGTACGAACCCAGTGCACGCACTGGCGTCCAGTCATTGCCCAGGCCGCCGGCGAATTTGGACAGCATGGCGTTGTCGTGGATCGCGTGGTAGATGCCCGACAGGTCATCCGGCACGGTGGTCAGGTAGCAGCTCGACAGCTGTGGACGCAGGGTGCCGGCGTTGAACAGCGTCGGTGTGGACGACATGTAGTCGAACGACGACAGCAGGTTGTAGAACTCGATCGCACGGTCTTCTTTGTGCTTCTCTTCGATCGCCAGGCCCATGGCCACGCGCATGAAGAACACCTGCGGCAGTTCGAAGCGGATACCGTCCTTGTGGATGAAGTAACGGTCGTACAGGGTTTGCAGGCCCAGGTAAGTGAACTGCTGGTCGCGCTCGTGGTTGATCGCCTTGCCGAGTTTTTCCAGGTCGAAGGTGGCCAGGATCGGGTTCAGCAATTCGAATTCGATACCTTTGGCGATATAGGCAGGCAGCGCCTTGGCGTACAGGTCGGCCATTTCGTGGTGGGTGGCGCTGTCGGCCACGCCCAGGAAGCCCAGGCCTTCGGCACGCAGGGTGTCCATCAGCAGGCGCGCGGTCACGAACGAGTAGTTCGGCTCGCGTTCAACCAGGGTACGGGCGGTCATCACCAGGGCGGTGTTGACGTCGGTCAGGGCCACGCCGTCGTACAGGTTTTTCAGGGTTTCGCGCTGGATCAGGTCACCGTCGACTTCTTCCAGGCCTTCGCAGGCCTCGGTGATGATGGTGTTCAGGCGGCCCAGGTCCAGCGGCGCAAAGCTGCCGTCGGCCAGGGTGATGCGGATCGACGGGTGCGCTTGCACGGCGGCTTCTTCGGCCGGGGTGCGGACGGCACGTTCCTTGGCGCGCGAATCGCGGTAGATCACGTAGTCGCGGGCCACTTTCTGCTCGCCGGCACGCATCAGGGCCAATTCGACCTGGTCCTGGATTTCTTCGATGTGGATGGTGCCGCCCGACGGCATGCGACGCTTGAAGGTCGCGGTGACTTGTTCGGTCAGGCGGGCAACGGTGTCGTGGATGCGCGACGAGGCAGCAGCGGTGCCGCCTTCAACTGCAAGAAACGCTTTGGTGATGGCGACGGTGATTTTGTCATCGGTGTAAGGAACGACAGTCCCGTTACGCTTGATCACGCGCAATTGGCCAGGTGCAGTGGCGGACAGATCCATATTCGAATCAGCGGCCTGCGGCACGGAGCCTTGCGGGTTCTCGCGAGTTGTGTCGGTTTGCATGGGGGGTTGTCTCCACATTTCTATATTTATTTGGGCACCATCACGGTGCCCACCGTTCCGTCCTGAAGCACTTACAACAGGCCTGGGCCTGGCATAACAACTTCGGGACAGGAGGAAGGGAGCTCATAGCGCCGCTTCCATGCCGAAGTCTTCGGTTCGGGGCTCAATTGCCCTTGGCCGTATTCCTGGTGGGTGACAGTTGCCAGGTTCAAGCACTGCAACACCCGTACCGTTTTCCGCTGTTGGAGCTGGAAAACGGCTGCCATCCGCTTGAGCGGTTTGGGCTTTCAAAAAATGCTTGGGTTAGACCAAACAGGAGCAAGAAAGGGCTTGAGTTTCTTGTCTGATTTGTGTTGGGTCTTTTCGCCTAAAACCCTACATGTAGGGTTTTTTTAGCGCCGAGCTACAAGATAATGCGTTTTGGGGGGCTTAGCAACGCACTACCTGTGGATAACGCTGTGAGTAAAATGTGTATGAAACGTGGAACACCCATGTAGGCCGCAGCACTGCTGGATTCGGCCGTTTGTCACCGAGTATTCCAAGTTGAAAACAGCCGGTTGGATTTTTGAGGGCGCGAACCCTATCACAGAAAAGCAGGATCACCGAATCGATTTCCCGGCTTGTGCGAGAGGGCTTGACCATGGCTACAATCGGCCTTTGTTATGCCCTCAAAACATTACAAATAAGGTGTGGCCTGCTCGGCCAACGAATCCCTTTATAACAACGAGGATCACCCGTGGAGCAAGAAGCCTGGCAAATCCTGATCGTCGAGGACGACGAGCGGCTCGCCGAGTTGACCCGCGATTACCTGGAAAGCAACGGCCTGCGGGTTTCTGTGGAAGGTGATGGCGCCCTGGCTGCGGCGCGGATCATCGCCGAGCAACCGGACCTGGTGATTCTCGACCTGATGCTGCCCGGCGAAGACGGCCTGAGCATTTGCCGCAAGGTGCGCGAACGCTACGACGGGGTGATCCTGATGCTCACCGCCCGCACCGACGATATGGATCAGGTGCTGGGCCTGGACATGGGCGCCGACGACTATGTGTGCAAACCCGTGCGCCCGCGCCTGTTGCTGGCGCGTATCCAGGCCCTGTTGCGACGCAGTGAGCCGGCGGAGCCCGCCAGCGTGGAAAGCCAGCGCCGCCTGCAATTCGGCCCACTGCTGGTGGACAACGCCCTGCGCGAAGCCTGGCTGCACGACGACGGTATCGAACTGACCAGTGCCGAGTTCGACCTGCTGTGGCTGCTGGTGGCGAATGCCGGGCGGATCCTGTCCCGCGAAGAGATCTTTATCGCTCTGCGCGGCATCGGCTATGACGGCCAGGACCGTTCCATTGATGTACGCATCTCACGGATTCGCCCGAAAATCGGCGATGACCCGATCCACCCACGGCTAATCAAGACCATCCGCAGCAAAGGCTACTTGTTCGTCCCTGAAGCCGCCGTCGATATGTCGCAGTGAACTCGATCTTCCTGCGTATCTATGGCGGCATGTGCGCGGCGCTGATTCTGGTGGCGCTGCTCGGCGTGCTGGCCCTGCACCTGCTCAATGAGGTGCGCAGCGGCCAATACCGTGAGCGCCTGGCCCACGGCACCTTTGCCTTGATGGGCGACAACCTGCAGCCCATGAGCGCCATCGAGCGCCAGCGCGCCCTGGCCGTGTGGGAGCGTTTGCTCGGCATCCCCCTGGAACTGCGCAGCCTCACCGATGCCCAGTTGGACCTCAGCCAGCGCGCCCGCCTGCAACGTGGCCTGGTGCTGGTGGAACAGACCGGCCCCCACGCTGCCCGGGTGCTGCGCCTGGTCAGCGATAAGGAGCAGTGGGTGCTGACGGGCGAGGTGCAGCAGATCAGCGAGCAACTGGCCCGCGCGACTATTTACCTGCTGGCCGACGAACTGGTGCGCTTCCCCGTCGCCGAGCAGCCGCAACGGCTGGCGGATATAAAGGAGGCCAAGGGCTTTGGTTTCGAAATGCACCTGATGACCCTCGATCAGGCCGATATGGACGACGACCAACGCCGCCGCGTATCGGAGGGCGATACGGTCATGGCCCTGGGCAAGGGCGGTGATTCGATCCGCGTGTTTGCCGGCATGGTCGGCACGCCCTGGGTGCTGGAACTCGGCCCGCTGTATCAGATGAGCCCGTACCCGGCGCAATGGTTGGTCCTGATCGCCTTGATCGGCCTGACCCTGATCGGCCTGATCGTCTATCTATTGGTGCGTCAGCTTGAACGCAGGCTCCGAGGCCTGGAGGCCGCCGCCACGCGCATCGCCAAAGGCAATCTCGAGGTGCGTGTGCCGGCCCGGGGGGCCGACTCGGTGGGGCGCCTGGCGGCGGCCTTTAATGGCATGGCCGAGCACCTGCAGCAACTGTTGGCGATCCAGCGTGAACTGGTGCGCGCGGTGTCCCATGAATTGCGCACACCGGTGGCGCGCCTGCGCTTCGGCCTGGAGATGATCGGCGACGCCGCCACGCCTGAAGCGCGGCGCAAGTACCTGGAAGGCATGGACAGTGATATTCAGGACCTCGATGGCCTGGTGGATGAAATGCTCACCTATGCAAGGCTGGAGCAGGGAGCGCCGGCGTTGATTTTCCAACGGGTCGACCTCGATGCGCTGCTCGATCAGGTGATCGGCGAATTATCGCCACTGCGCCCGCAGGTGACCGTGGCCAGGGGTATTTGCCTGTCGTCGGCCCATTGGGACGACGCTTGGGTCGATGCCGAGCCGCGCTACTTGCACCGCGCTCTGCAAAACCTGGTGAGCAACGCCATGCGTCACGCCCAGGGCCAGGTGTTGATCAGTTATCAGGTGGGCCAGGTGCGCTGTCGCATCGATGTGGAGGACGACGGGCCCGGTGTACCGGAAAGTGCCTGGGAGCGTATCTTCACGCCGTTCCTGCGCCTGGATGACAGCCGCACCCGTGCCTCGGGCGGACATGGCCTGGGGTTGTCGATTGTGCGGCGGATTATTTACTGGCACGGCGGGCGGGCGTTGATCAGCAAAAGCAACAACCTAGGCGGGGCGTGCTTCAGCCTGAGTTGGCCGAGGGATCAGGACAAACCCTGACGTTTCTCCCGTGATACCCCACACCGAGCAAATCCGTAGCAGCTGCCGAGCGCAAGCGAGGCTGCGTCGGCCGCGCTACCGATCTAACGTCGAGTCGCGTCCGACGCAGCCTCGCCAAGGCTCGACAGCTGCTACGGCTACCAGGCTCAACAGTTGGCCATCACTCACTGAGTATTGCGCCGATAACTCCTTGCCGTGGCACCACTCGCCGCAGAGGTCTGTGAGCAAGCGCAAGCGCACATGCCCGGCCTCTGACCACTCCACCACCTCGGCATGCTCAAAATAGAAGCGCTTCTGCACGATCGGGTAGAGCGCCTTGAACAAACTCTCCTTGATCGAAAACGTCAGCGTCACCAGCAAGGCGATCTGCTCTCGCGGCAGGTCAGCCATACGCTGCAGCTCTTGCGCGGTCAGAATCTCCCCAGCCAGGCGCTCCGCCCGTTCCACGCTCAGTACATTCTCCAGGTCCATCCCCAACCCGCGCCATCGCGCCTTGTGCCCGACAATCGCGGCGGCATGTCCGGTGCTGTGGGTGATGGAACCGCTGATGTGGGCGGGCCACACCGGTGCGCGGTCTTCGCCGATCGGTGGGATGCAGTTGATGTGATCGAGCTGTTGCAGGGCCGCGCGCGCGCACAGGCGACCGGCGAGAAACTCGGCCTGACGCTTGGCCACTGAACGCTGGATGCTCGCCGGTGGTGGCACCTCACAGTGCTGGAAATCGCCGGGTGCCAGTAATGCGGGGTCAAAGCGGGTGCTGAGAAACACCGTGCCCGGCAAGGGTTCGGGCAGCGGCCAATGGGCGTCGAGTGGGGTGCAGCAAGCGGGTAGGGGCGTCATGGGCGGTATTTTGCCGAGTTGATGCGCAAGAGGATAGCCCGCCGTGGTTCAGGTGAGGTTCAGAGCCTGTTCAGGGGGAGTTCAGGGGCGCCTGCGTAGTCTGGCCTCACAGCCAAACGCGTAATGAGGTAACACCATGACTGCGATCAAGAAGCTGATGTTAGCGTTAACCATGCTCAGTGCCACCGCTGGGGTTCAGGCCTCCGATGGTGCCTTTGCTGCATTCGGCCGTGAGAAAACCAAGAAATCCAGCATCCTGATGCAGCGTGTCAGTATCGAAGATGTTGGCAGTCAGCCCACGCCTTGGGGCCAGTCTCTGGGCCAGGCCACCCCGCAGCCGAGCTATCGCGTCGGCTACGAATACCTGACCGGCCAGTTCAACGGCACTAAACTGCGACCGCAAGACCTGCGGGGCCGCTATGATGTGCCTCTGTCGGACAGTTGATTTGCTTTGGAGAGCCTTATGAAATTGCTGGTGGTGGAAGATGAGGCGCTGCTGCGTCATCACCTGTTTACCCGCCTGACCGACAGTGGCCACGTGGTCGAAGCCGTGGCCAACGCCGAAGAGGCCCTGTACCAGACCGGTCAATTCAACCATGACCTGGCGATCATCGACCTGGGCCTGCCCGGCATGGGCGGCCTGGACCTGATCCGCCAATTGCGCAGCCAGGCCAAGACGTTTCCGATCCTGATCCTCACCGCGCGCGGCAACTGGCAGGACAAGGTCGAAGGCCTGGCCGCCGGCGCCGACGACTACGTGGTCAAGCCCTTCCAGTTCGAAGAGCTGGAGGCGCGCATGAACGCCTTGCTGCGCCGCTCCAGCGGGTTTACCCAGTCGACTATCGTCGCCGGACCCTTGCTGCTGGACCTCAACCGCAAGCAAGCGTCCCTCGACGAACAGCCCCTGGCATTGACCGCCTATGAATATCGCATCCTCGAATACTTGATGCGCCATCACCAGCAGGTCGTCGCCAAGGACCGCTTGATGGAACAACTTTACCCCGACGACGATGAGCGCGATCCGAATGTGATTGAAGTACTGGTCGGCCGCCTGCGCCGCAAGCTGGAAGGCCCGGCCGGGTTCAAGCCGATCGATACCGTGCGTGGCCTGGGCTACCTGTTCAATGAGCGCTGCCGTTGATTCGCTCGTTACGTGTGCGCTTGATGCTGGCGGCCGCCACCCTGGCCGTGCTGTTCATGCTGGGCCTGTTGCCCGCCATGCAAGGCGCGTTCAGCCTGGCATTGCAGGATTCCATCGAGCAGCGCCTGGCATCGGATGTCACCACGCTGATCTCCGCCGCGCGGGTGGAAAACAATCGCCTGCTGATGCCGGCGCAGTTGCCGGATGAACGTTTCAACCTCACCGATAGCCGGTTGCTCGGCTATATCTACGACCGCGAAGGCCACCTGGTGTGGCGTTCGCGGGCCACCCGGGACGAAAACATCAACTACAGGCCGCGCTATGACGGGCGCGGCAACGAGTTTGCGCGGATTCGCGAGGCCGACGGCCAGGAGTTCTTTGTCTACGACGTCGAGGTCAAGCTGCTCGGCGGCAAGAGCGCGGCGTTCAGTATCGTGGCCCTGCAACCGGTGCGCGAATACCAATTGACCCTTGAAGGCCTGCGCGAAAACCTCTACCTGGGCTTCGGCGCGGCACTGCTGGTGCTGTTGACCTTGCTGTGGCTGGGCCTGACCTGGGGCCTGCAAGCCCTGCGGCGATTGAGCCAGGAGCTTGACCAGATCGAAGGCGGCACCCGCGAAAGCCTCTCCGAACAACACCCTCGCGAATTGCTGCGTCTCACCGGCTCCCTTAACCGCCTGCTGCACAGCGAGCGCGAACAACGGGCGCGTTACCGCGACTCCCTCGATGACCTGGCCCACAGCCTGAAAACGCCGCTCGCTGTGTTGCAAAGCGTGAGCGAAGACATGGCGCAACGCCCGGAAGATCGTGATCAGGCCTGGGTGCTGCAATCCCAGATCGAGCGCATGAGCCAGCAGATCAGCTACCAATTGCAGCGTGCCAGCCTGCGCAAAAGCGGCCTGGTGCGCCATCAGGTGCGCCTCGAGCCGGTAGTGCAAAGCCTCTGCGATACGCTGGGCAAGGTCTACCGCGACAAGGGCGTCACGGTGGTCTTTGAATTGCCGGACGAATGCGATGTACCGATCGAGAAGGGCGCCCTGCTTGAATTGCTCGGTAACCTGCTGGAAAACGCCTATCGGCTGTGCCTGAGTGAAGTGCGCATCAGCCTGGTGGAAAATCCTGAAGGTATCGAGTTGTGCATCGAAGATGACGGCCCCGGAGTGCCGCCGGACCAGCGTGCACGGATTCTGCAACGGGGCGAGCGCTTGGACCGACAGCATCCGGGGCAGGGGATCGGGTTGGCGGTGGTCAAGGACATCATTCAAAGCTACGGCGCGCGACTGACCCTGGGGGATTCGCCGCTGGGTGGCGCGGCGTTCAAGATTCACTTTCCGGCTGTGTGATCTTTAGTGGCTGGGCTGGCCCTATCGGGGGCAAGCCCCCTCCCACATCTTGAATTTATTCGCACATCAAACTTTGTAAACACCGTCAAAGGTGGGAGGGGGCTTGCCCCCGATGAGGCCCTCACAAACGACGCAGCGCTAACTCTGCTGCGCCCGATAGGCCCCGGGTGTCAGCCCCGTCCACTTCTTGAACGCCCGATGAAACGCCGACGGTTCGGAGAACCCCAATTGCTCGGCGATCTCCAGCAAGGACAAATCCGCCCGCCCCAGGTGGTAGATGGCGATGTCCCGCCGCAACTCATCCTTGAGTGCCTGAAAGCTGGTGCCTTCTTCGCGCAAATGTCGGCGCAGGGTTTGCGGGCTGACGTGCAAGTGCTGGGCGACGGCTTCCAGGTCTGGCCAAGGTGTGCGGTCGCGGCTTAACAAGCGTCGCAACTGGCTGCTCAAACTGTCGCCTTCATCCGGGCGTGACAGCAGGTCGGCGGGGGAACGCTCAAGGAAATGCTTGAGGGTGCGCTCGTCCTGCAACAGCGGCAGGCTCAGGTAGCGGGCGGGAAACACCAGGCTGCTGTTCGGCGCACCGAACACCTGGGCACAGGGAAACAGCAGGTCATATTCAGCGGCGTGGGCCGGCATCGGGTAACTGAACGTGGCCTGGTGCAAACGAATGCGCTGGCCGATCAGCCAACTGCCCAGGCGGTGCCAGATCACCAGCAGGCATTCGCTGAGGAAGTGATCCGGGTCCCACAGTTGAGAATCATCCAGGCTCAAGCGGGCCATTTCGCCTTCCCGTGTCAGCTGCCAGCGCGGACCTTGTGGGAATAGGCTATAAAATAATAAGCCGCGTTCCAGAGCCTTCTCCAGGGTGCGGCAGTGGATCAGCGCATGGCACATCATGGCGAAGGTGCCGCGTTTGCTCGGGCCGTCGGCGAACCCCAGGTACTCATCGTCCAGAGCCAGCCAGAGCATTTGCAGCAGCCGGGTAAATTGCTCGGGTGCAATGCGTGCGCGGGGTTCGGTCAACAGTTCCGGGGTGATGCCCAGCTGTTGCAACAAGCCCGAATAGTCGTATCCGGCTCGACGCGCACCGCCGAGGGCCGCCCGGGCGTAATGACTGGCGATGGTACGTTCACGCATGCGGGGCCCTCGTCCATGGAATGGCGGATGGTAGTCATCACCTGGCAGGGCGACAAGGCGGATATCCGCCAAATTGTAGGACGGGATTGGGCAGTGCGGCGGAAATCCGCCAGTGGGCTCGGCACTTTGGAGGGTGCTTTAAAATCCGCAGCCCTGATGTCTTAAGGCCTTCAGGGGTTTTCAGCAAAGTGGCACGGCGTTTGCGATAAGGATTACAGCGCAGGCCTGGTCCTACAGGCTTCGCAAACAACAAATCCCTCCAGTGCAGGAGGGTTCGCAATTCAAGTGCCGTGGGCAATGGCGGATATTTGCCACACGGGACGATTGAGGAATTTTGCAATGACGACTCGTCAGCCAATCTACAAATCCCTGTATTTCCAGGTGATCGTTGCAATCGTTATCGGTATTTTGCTCGGTCACTTCTACCCGCAGACCGGTGTGGCGCTCAAGCCACTGGGTGACGGCTTCATCAAGCTGATCAAAATGGTCATCGCCCCGATCATCTTCTGCACCGTTGTCAGCGGCATCGCCGGCATGCAAAGCATGAAATCGGTCGGCAAAACCGGCGGCTACGCGCTGCTGTACTTCGAAATTGTGTCTACCATCGCCCTGCTGATCGGCCTGGTCGTGGTCAACGTTGTGCAACCGGGTGCCGGCATGCACATCGACGTAGCGACCCTGGACGCCTCCAAAGTGGCAGCCTACGTCACTGCCGGTAAAGACCAGAGCATTGTCGGCTTTATCCTCAACGTCATTCCGAACACCATCGTCGGCGCCTTCGCCAACGGCGACATCCTGCAAGTGCTGATGTTCTCGGTGATCTTCGGTTTCGCCCTGCATCGCCTGGGTGCCTACGGCAAGCCGGTGCTGGACTTCATCGACCGCTTCGCCCACGTGATGTTCAACATCATCAACATGATCATGAAGCTCGCGCCAATCGGCGCCCTGGGTGCCATGGCGTTCACCATCGGTGCCTACGGTGTGGGCTCGCTGGTGCAACTGGGCCAGCTGATGATCTGTTTCTACATCACCTGCGTCCTGTTCGTGGTCGTGGTGCTCGGCGCCATCTGCCGCGCTCACGGTTTCAGCGTGCTGAAACTGATCCGCTACATCCGTGAAGAGCTGCTGATCGTTCTGGGTACGTCCTCCTCCGAATCCGCACTGCCACGCATGCTGATCAAGATGGAGCGTCTGGGCGCGAAGAAATCCGTAGTAGGCCTGGTGATCCCGACCGGCTACTCCTTCAACCTCGACGGTACCTCGATCTACCTGACCATGGCTGCCGTGTTCATCGCCCAGGCGACTGACACCCACATGGATATCACCCACCAGATCACCCTGCTGCTGGTGCTGCTGCTGTCCTCCAAAGGCGCTGCCGGCGTGACCGGCAGTGGCTTCATCGTACTGGCTGCGACCCTGTCGGCCGTAGGCCACCTGCCGGTTGCCGGCCTGGCGCTGATCCTGGGTATCGACCGTTTCATGTCCGAAGCCCGTGCGCTGACCAACCTGGTGGGTAACGCCGTTGCCACCCTCGTTGTGGCCAAGTGGGTCAAGGAACTGGACACCGACCAGTTGGCCAGCGAGCTGGCATCCGGTGGTCGCGGTATCTCCGACACCCGTGAAGAAGATGATCTGGGCGTGGCCGAAGGCCCGGCACCCGTGATCAAGTAAGCCGCTGATGGCGTGACCCCACGCTGACAGCTATCCGCAAACGCCCCGACTGGTTCGGGGCGTTTGCGTTTCTGTGGGATTACTTTTTTCGAATATTTTGACTTACAGTCAGTGACTCGATGAAATTCGCGTCACGCAGTACGTTCCAAGCGCAGACGTGCAGGAGGATTTATGGACAGTGTTGATTTGAATGTCCTGCGCAGCGTGCTCGAATGGCGCCGTGCGGGGCAGCAGGTGGTGTTGTATAGCGTTGTCCAGACGTGGGGCAGTGCGCCGCGTCCACCGGGTGCCATGTTGGCGTTGCGGGGGGATGGCGTGGTGATTGGTTCTGTGTCCGGCGGCTGCATCGAGGACGACTTGATCGCCCGCTTGCAGGATGGCCGCCTGATGCATGATGGGCCGCCGGTGCAGTTGGTGACCTACGGCGTGACTCGCGATGAGGCGGCGCGTTTCGGCTTGCCGTGCGGCGGCACGCTGCGCTTGACCGAGGAGCGGGTAGACGACTGGACCTGGGTGGCGCAGTTGCTGGAGCGTTGCGAGGCGCATGAAATTGTCGCGCGGGAGCTGGACCTGGTCTCCGGCGAAGTCACGTTGAGCAGTGCGAACAAGACCGATGTAGTCACTTTCGATGGCGAACGCCTGCGGGCTATCTACGGCCCGCGCTGGCGCCTGTTGTTGATCGGCGCCGGGCAGCTGTCGCGCTACGTGGCGGAAATGGCGCGCTTGCTGGATTTCGAAGTGTTGATATGCGATCCGCGCAGCGAGTTTGTCTACGGCTGGGAAGAACAGCACGGCCGCTTCGTGCCGGGTATGCCTGATGAGGCGGTGCTGAATATCCAGACCGACGAGCGCACGGCCATTGTCTGCCTGACCCATGATCCGCGCCTTGACGATATGGCGTTGCTGACGGCGCTGAACTCCAGCGCCTTCTACATCGGCGCGCTGGGGTCGCGGGTCAATAGCCAGAAGCGTCGCGAGAATCTGGCGGCGCTGGGTTTGTCGACGGACGCAATTGCGCGTTTACATGGGCCGATTGGCCTGCATATCGGGAGTCATACGCCGTCGGAGATTGCCTTGTCGTTGATGGCGGAGATTGTCGCGATCAAGAACGGCGTGGCGCCGATGCAGAAAAAGCCCCTGCCAGTGGTCGCCGAGTAATGCCGGCGGCGATTGTCTTGGCAGCAGGGCGGGGTAGCCGGTTCAGAGCCGAGGCGGGGGCTGACCAGGATAAGTTGCTCGCCGATTGCGTGGGCCGTGATGGCGTGATGCGTCCGGTGATCGAGCAGGTGTTGGTGAGTTTGCCGGATAGCCTGGCGGAACGCTGGCTGGTGACCTCGCCGGATCGCACGGAGGTCATTCGGTTGGCCGAGGCACACGGCTGCCAGGTCTTGCTGCTGCAGTCGGCCGGCATGGGGGAAAGTATCGCCGCAGCCGTAGCGGCCAGTGCGTCGGCGGATGGCTGGCTGGTGGTCTTGGGGGATATGCCGTTTATCCAAACATCCAGCATTGAGCGGGTGGTTGAAGCGCTGGAGGACGGGGGCATCAGCGTGCCGGTGCAGGCGGGTGAATATGGGCATCCGGTGGCCTTTGGTCGTGCTTTTGGTCCACGCTTGATGGCGCTGACCGGTGACCGTGGAGGCAAGTCATTGTTCACATGCGCCACGGTGCGGGAAGTGCAGGTAGAAGATGCGGGTGTTCTGTGGGATGTAGATCTGCCGAAACAGTTAAGTTTTAGCGCGGACTCAATTTGATCTTCGCTGTTTTCGAGATCGGTATAAAAAAGCCCCGCCTGATCACTCAGGCGGGGCTTTTTAGTGGCTGATGGAATCAGGCGAGGGGTTTAGGCTCGTGTTCTGCTTCCAGGGCCTTGTGCTCTACCACGTCTTCAGCAGCAGTGTGCTCAACCACGGTTTCAGCAGCCGGGGCTGGTGCCTCGACAGCTTCGACTACGGCTGGAGCGGCAGCAGCAGCGGCGGCGGCGGCCTCAGCTTCCTTGCGACGACGACGCACTTCACGTGGGTCGTTCGGCGCACGGCCGTTTTCGGTCAGGGCGCTGGCCGGTGCGGCTTCTACCACTGGTGCTTCGGCTTCGGCAACAACCGGTGCTTCAACAGCCACGGGTGCAGCTTCGACGGCTGGCGCAGGCTCGGCAACCACGACTTCGGCAACCGGCGCAGGTGCTTCTTCTACCACCGGTGCAGGCGCAGGAGCTTCAACCGGGGCGGCAGGTTCGGCAGCCCACTGGAAGGCGGTCTGTTCTTCGCGAACTTCACGCACTACCGGGGCAGCTTCTTCGACCACCGGGGCTTCAACGGCCGCTTCAACCACGGGTTGAGGCTCAACAACCGGAGCGGGTTCAACCGCAACCACTTCGGTTTCTGGCTGGGCGTCACGAACCGGTGCCACTTCCACTTCCACTTCCGGAACCGCTGGGGCTTCGATAGGGGTAGTTGCTTCAACGACCGGCGCTTCAACCGCTGGGGTTTCAGCAACTGGCGTTTCTACAGCAGCGGTTTCTTCGACAGCGGCAGTCGCGCGTTCAGCCTGTTCGTGAGCCTGGGCTTCAGCAGGTGCGCTGATCACCGAGCTGGCAACCGCTGCGGTAACGGCCAGGCCGACAGCCAGTTCGGCACCGGTCGGTACGTTGGTGGCGCTTTCTGCGTTCTCGCCGGTCTCTTCCGAGCCCTCGATCACATTGCCGTTGGCATCACGCTGACGCTCACGACGGTTGCTGCGGCGACGCTGGCCACGGGAGCGGCGGCGTGGACGATCGCCTTCGGCGTTGTCCTGGCCGTCTTCCTGCAGTTGCTCTTCGCCGGTCAGCACTTCTTCTTCGCTGGTGGCAGCGGCTTGCTCGGCACGTGGCTGACGCTCTTCACGCGGTGGGCGCGGCTGGCGCTCTTCACGTGGTGCACGCTCTTCACGCGGCTGGCGAGCTGGGCGCTCTTCAGCGGTAGTGGCTGCAACCGCTGCAGCACCTGCAACAGCAGGGGCGGCGTCCAGTGGCTCGCGCAGTTCACGCACACGTTCTTCACGCTCGCCACGCGGCTTGCGATCTTCACGCGGAGCGCGTGGGGTACGTGGTGCGCGCTCTTCACGCGGTGCACGTTCTTCACGGGCTACGGCCGGAGTTTCTTCACGCGCTTCGCGAGGTGCACGCTCTTCACGTGGTGCGCGCTCTTCGCGAGGCGCACGTTCCTCACGCGGCTTGCGCTCTTCGTCACGGCGACCGTTGCGGTTACGGCTCTGCTGGCGACCGTTACGACGCTCTTCGTTGCGCGCCGGGCGTTCGGTCGCAGGTTTTTCAACCACAACCGGTGCCGCAGGCTCTTCCTTGGTGGCGAACAGGCTGACCAGCGACTTCACCAGGCCCTTGAACAGGCTCGGCTCAGGCAGGGCGGCCGGGGCGGCAACCGGAGCGGCAGCTTCAACCGGCACCGGTGCGTTGGCACGCGCTGGTGCGGTCTTCACGGCAGCTTCCTGGCGAACCAGGGTGCGGGTCGCGGCGGCTGGCTGGACTTCTTCCACTTCGGCGGCGGCAGCAGCGATTTCGTAGCTGGACTGGCCGCTGTGGGCTTCCGGGCTGTCATCACGCAGGCGCTGCACTTCGAAGTGCGGCGTCTCGAGGTGATCGTTCGGCAGGATCACGATACGGGCACGGGTGCGCAGTTCGATCTTGGTGATCGAGTTGCGTTTTTCGTTGAGCAGGAAGGCTGCGACCGGGATCGGCACTTGCGCGCGGACTTCGGCGGTGCGGTCTTTCAGGGCCTCTTCTTCGATCAGGCGCAGGATCGCCAGGGACAGCGATTCAACGTCACGGATGATGCCGGTGCCGTTGCAGCGCGGGCAGACGATGCCGCTGCTCTCGCCCAGGGAGGGACGCAGGCGCTGACGGGACATTTCCAGCAGGCCGAAGCGCGAGATGCGGCCGACCTGTACGCGGGCACGGTCAGCTTCCAGGCATTCGCGGACTTTCTCTTCCACGGCGCGCTGGTTCTTGGCTGGGGTCATGTCGATGAAGTCGATCACGATCAGGCCGCCGATGTCACGCAGGCGCAGCTGGCGGGCGATTTCTTCAGCCGCTTCCAGGTTGGTCTGCAGGGCGGTTTCTTCGATGTCGCTACCCTTCGTGGCGCGCGCCGAGTTGATGTCGATGGACACCAGGGCTTCGGTCGGGTCGATCACGATGGAGCCGCCGGAAGGCAGTTCGACTACACGCTGGAAAGCGGTCTCGATCTGGCTTTCGATCTGGAAACGGTTGAACAGCGGAACGCTGTCTTCGTACAGCTTGATCTTGCTGGCGTACTGCGGCATCACCTGGCGAATGAAAGTCAGGGCTTCGTCCTGGGCTTCAACGCTGTCGATCAGCACTTCGCCGATGTCCTGGCGCAGGTAGTCGCGGATGGCGCGGATGATCACGTTGCTTTCCTGGTAGATCAGGAACGGCGCGGAACGATCCAGGGACGCTTCTTTGATGGCGGTCCACAGTTGCAGCAGGTAGTCGAGGTCCCACTGCATTTCTTCGCTGCTGCGGCCCAGGCCGGCAGTACGAACGATCAGGCCCATGTCGGCGGGGGCGATCAGGCCGTTCAGCGCTTCACGCAGTTCGTTGCGCTCTTCGCCTTCAATGCGACGGGAAATGCCGCCGGCACGTGGGTTGTTCGGCATCAGCACGAGGTAACGGCCGGCCAGGCTGATGAAGGTGGTCAGGGCTGCGCCCTTGTTGCCACGTTCTTCTTTTTCGACCTGAACGATGACTTCCTGGCCTTCGCTCAGGACGTCCTTGATGTTCACGCGGCCTTCGGGGGCTTTCTTGAAGTATTCGCGGGAGATTTCTTTGAGGGGCAGGAAGCCGTGGCGCTCGGAGCCGAAATCGACAAAGGCAGCCTCAAGGCTTGGTTCGATGCGAGTAATACGGCCTTTATAGATGTTGGCCTTCTTTTGCTCGCGTGCACCGGATTCGATGTCCAGGTCGTAGAGGCGCTGGCCATCTACCAGTGCAACACGCAACTCTTCGGGTTGAGTTGCGTTAATCAGCATTCTTTTCATGTTGTACCGTCGGTTTCCGGGCTGCCGGAAACGGCGTTCGGCACACACGACTTCTCACGGTCGGTGTCAGGTGCGTCAAGAGTGGTTGGCCACTCCAGTGTCCAGCAAAATCGGCCAATTGGGCCGGTATCGCGACGGACGCGTCCTGCTTGTTAGCGGTGGTGACAAAGGCACCACTTCAACAAAAGCTAAGGTCAGGAGGAGGAATCAACCGGCGACTGTGGACGAGATGAAGCGTCTAAATATAAGCCTAGTGCTACACGGTCCGACGGTTGTGCATCTCCACCCTACACGTATCCCTGATAATTCGGGTGCTGCCGCGCGCAGAATCCGCAGCGGGTTGGCATTTACCGTGTTCTCCAATGGGGAGTCCACGCTCATGGCTAAACAAGACTGAATGTGGGCGACTGCGCTCACACTCAGCTCTTAACAGGCGTTGTTTCCGAAGCATTCGCCGTGGTCCGGCTCAAGACTGACTGCACTTTGTGAACTGGCCGTAAATATCGGCGCAGAACGCGAGTATTCACTCTGCTTTCTGCACTCGCTTCAGGCCTCATGTCACCTGCGCTTGTTACAATCTCGAGCCTTCCAGGGTGGCGAAAGCCCCGTAGGACGGCCTCGCGTCCTGATGAATTGCGATGGTCAGGGCCGGCAGTTTGCCGCTAGTCCTCTGTCCCGGCCGCTTTTGGCGGCGTTCGCGACTATAGCAGCAATGATTAAGTGCTTCAATTCCATAAAAAATTGTTATCATCGCCGCCATGACGACTACCGCCCCCCAGACCCCCAGCGTCCAGCTGCTCGAGGTCTCGCCGGAATATGCCGGCCAACGCATCGATAATTTTCTCCTGGCCAGGCTCAAGGGGGTGCCCAAGACCTTGATCTACCGCATCTTGCGCAAAGGCGAAGTGCGCGTGAACAAGGGGCGCATCAAGCCTGAGTACAAGTTGCAGGCGGGCGATATTGTCCGTGTGCCTCCAGTGCGCGTACCTGAGCGTGATGAGCCCGTGCCATTGGCCCAGGGCCTGTTGCAACGCCTTGAGGCGTCGATTGTCTTCGAGGACAACAAGCTGATCGTGATCAACAAGCCGTGCGGTATTGCGGTTCACGGTGGCAGCGGCCTGAATTTCGGCGTGATCGAAGCCTTCCGTCAGTTGCGTTCGGATTGCAAGGAGCTGGAGCTGGTCCACCGCCTGGACCGCGACACCTCCGGCCTGTTGATGATCGCCAAGAAGCGCAGCATGTTGCGCCACCTGCACACCGCCCTGCGCGGCGATGGCGTGGACAAGCGCTACATGGCGCTGGTGCGTGGCAACTGGGCCAGTTCGATCAAGAGCGTCCGCGCGCCCTTGCAGAAGAGCAACCTGCGCTCCGGCGAGCGCATGGTCGAAGTGGACGAGGAGGGCAAGGAAGCCCTGACCCTGTTCAAGGTGCTGCGCCGCTTCGGCGATTTCGCCACCATGGTCGAGGCCAAGCCGGTGACTGGTCGTACCCACCAGATTCGTGTGCACACCCTGCATGCCGGCCACTGCATCGCCGGCGATACCAAGTACGGCGACGAGGGTTTCTCCAAGGAAATCCGCGATCTGGGCGGTAAGCGCCTGTTCCTGCACGCCTACATGCTTACTGTGCCGCTGCCTGACGGCGGTGAGCTGAAGCTGCAGGCGCCGGTCGATGAGATGTGGGCCAAGACCGTGGAGCGTTTGAGTGTCGCACCTTGACTACAAGCTGCTGATTTTCGATTGGGACGGCACCCTGTGTAATTCCATTGGTCGGATTGTCGAGTCGATGCACAGGGCTTCGACCCGCTCGGGCTTTGAGCTGTGCACGGACCTGGCGGTCAAAGGCATTATCGGCCTGGGCTTGCCCGAGGCGATCCGTACCTTGTATCCCCAGATCAGCGACGCTGAACTGGTGACGTTCCGCGACCATTACGCTGATCACTACATTGCGCTGGAGGCCACACCTTCGCCGTTGTTCGAGGGTGTGGCGCAGTCGCTGGAGGCGTTTCGCGCCGACGGCTATCACCTGGCCGTCGCCACCGGCAAGGCCCGCCGCGGGCTGGACCGGGTGCTCAGCGCCCATGGCTGGGAAGATTATTTCGACATCACCCGTGCCGCGGATGAAACCGCCAGCAAACCTCACCCTCTGATGCTGGAGCAGATCCTCGCCCATTGCGGCGTGTCGCCGCGCGAGGCGTTGATGGTGGGTGATGCCTCCTTCGACCTGATGATGGCGCGCAACGCCGGCATGGACAGCGTGGCCGTCAGCTATGGCGCCCAGTCCGCCGAGGCGTTGCAGCAATACGAGCCGAGGGTCACGATTGATCATTTTTCTGAATTGCAGGCCTGGCTCGGCCGGGCCCAATAAGTCTTTGCTGGGGTTGATGGCATGAGTGATGAGTGGAAAGCGCCTGAAAAGGCTGAAAGCGGTGACGACAAGAGCTGGAAACTGCTGGAGAAGACGCTTCTGGCTGGCGTCCAGGAGCAGCGCCGTGCGCGGCGTTGGGGGATTTTCTTCAAGTTGCTGACCTTCACTTACCTGTTGCTCATGCTGGCGTTGTTCAGCCCGCTGATGGACATGGAAAAAAGCGCCACCCGTGGTGCCAGCTACACCGCCCTGATCGAAGTGCGCGGTGTGATTGCCGACAAGGAGCCCGCCAGCGCCGACAATATCGTCAGCAGCCTGCGAGCTGCGTTTGAAGACCCCAAGGTCAAGGGCGTGATCCTGCGCATCAACAGCCCAGGTGGCAGCCCGGTGCAATCGGGCTATGTATATGACGAGATTCGCCGTCTGCGTGGCCTGCATCCGGATATCAAGCTGTACGCGGTTATTTCCGACTTGGGTGCCTCGGGCGCCTATTACATCGCCAGTGCCGCTGACCAGATCTACGCCGACAAGGCCAGTCTGGTGGGCTCCATCGGTGTGACGGCGGCCGGTTATGGGTTTGTTGGCACCATGGAGAAGCTGGGTGTTGAACGTCGCACCTACACCTCGGGCGAGCACAAGTCGTTCCTTGATCCGTTCCAGCCGCAAAAGGCCGATGAAACCCAGTTTTGGCAGGGGGTGCTCGATACGACCCATCGCCAGTTCATTGCCAGCGTGAAGCAGGGGCGTGGGGATCGACTGAAGGATAAAGAGCATCCGGAGCTGTTCTCCGGATTGGTGTGGTCGGGCGAGCAAGCGTTGCCGCTGGGGCTGATCGATGGTTTGGGCAGTGCCAGCCTGGTGGCACGGGACGTGATCGGCGAGAAAGAACTGGTGGACTTCACCGTTGAGGAATCGCCGTTTGATCGTTTCTCCAAGAAACTCGGTGCCAGCGTGGCGGAGAAGCTGGCGCTGTACATGGGGTTCCAGGGCCCGACGCTGCGCTGAGATTTCAAGTCTGTCGTAGATCACAATGTGGGAGGGAGCTTGCCCCCTCCCACATTTGGTTTTGCAGTGTTCTTAAGGGATTTGCACGCCTTCGCAGAGCAGCATGTCCACCAGCCGAATCAGTGGTAAGCCGACAAGACTGGTCGCGTCCGGCCCTTCGGTGCTTTGGAACAGGCTCACGCCCAGCCCTTCAGCCTTGAAGCTTCCCGCGCAGTCATACGGTTGCTCGATACGCAGGTAGCGCTCGATGCGTGCTGCATCCAGCTCGCGCATGTGCACGGTAAAGGGTATGCAGTCGACCTGGCAGTGCCCCGTCTGGCTGTTAAGCAGGGCCAGGCCGGTGAGGAAGCTGACACGCTTGCCGCTGGCAGCCAATAACTGCGCGCGCGCATTTTCGAAAGTGTGGGGCTTGCCGATGATGCGGCCTTCCAATGCGGCAACCTGGTCTGAGCCGATGATCAGGTGTCCAGGGTGGCTGGCGGCGAGGGCGCGGGCTTTCTGTTCGGCCAGGCGTTTGACCAGATCCACGGCGGACTCATTTGCAGCGTGGCTTTCGTCGATATCCGGCGAGCTGCAGATGAACGGCAGGTGCAGGCGGCTGAGCAATTCCCGGCGATAAACCGAGCTGGAAGCGAGTAATAAAGGCAGCATCTACGTCTCCTCAAGGCAGCCGCCGATTCTAGCGGGGCGACCGGCCGACGCACAGGGTTGAATTTCCTTTGACATGGCTGGGTGCATCCCTATAATGCTGCGCCTATGTTGAATGACCCGATTCCACCTCACGTTGACCCGCGCAAATTGGCTGATCGTGGCACTTCCCTTCAAGGTGAGTTGCTGCTGGCCGATTTGGAGAGACTCTGCGACCCGCTTTCCGACACTGTCGGTACGGTGCAGGCCAAATTCGTTTTTGAACGAGATGAACGTAAATCTGTGGTAATTCACAGCTTTATCGACACCGAGGTCAAAATGGTTTGCCAGCGTTGTCTTGAGCTGGTCACCCTGCCGATTCACAGCGAGTGCAGTTATGCTGTGGTAAAGGAGGGTGCGAATACCCAGTCGTTGCCGAAAGGTTATGACGTGCTGGAACTGGGCGAAGATCCTTTGGATCTGCATGCACTGATCGAGGATGAGCTTCTGCTCGCCTTGCCCATTGTGCCTGCTCATCATCCGGAAGAATGCCAGCAGCCGGCGGGTCTCGATGACGAGTCCGAACCGAGCGAGGACGAGGTAACGCGGTCCAACCCGTTCAGTGTATTGGCGCAGTTAAAGCGTGACCCAAACGTTTAGGAGTTAATCAATTATGGCTGTTCAGCAGAACAAAAAATCCCGCTCTGCCCGTGACATGCGTCGTTCGCACGATGCCCTGACGGCAAGCACTCTGTCTGTAGAAAAAACCACCGGTGAAATTCACCTGCGTCACCACGTATCGCCAGAAGGCGTATACCGTGGCCGTAAAGTGATCGACAAGGGCGCTGACGAGTAATCACTTGTCTGCTCAAGTCATCGCGATTGACGCAATGGGCGGGGACTTCGGTCCCCGCAGCATTGTTCAGGCCTGCATTGCCAGCCTGTCTGCTACGCCCTCGCTGCACCTGACCCTCGTCGGTCAACCCTCCCTCCTTGAAGAACTGATTGCCAGCCATCCGGTGGTGGATCGCGCGCGCCTGACTGTTACGCCCGCCAGCGAAACCATCGCGATGGATGAAAAGCCGGCCACTGCCCTGCGCGGCAAGCCTGACTCTTCGATGCGAGTGGCCCTGGAGCTGCTGCGTGATGGCAAGGTGCAAGCCTGTGTCAGTGCCGGCAACACGGGTGCGCTGATGGCGTTGTCGCGGCATGTGCTCAAGACACTGCCGGGAATTGACCGTCCGGCGATGGTGGCGGCGATTCCGACGCAGAAAGGTTATTGCCAGTTGCTGGACCTGGGCGCGAACGTCGATTGCAGTGCCGAACACTTATTCCAGTTTGCCGTGATGGGCTCGGTGGCCGCCGAAGCGCTGGGGGTGGCCCGGCCGCGGGTGGCTTTGCTGAATATCGGCACCGAGGACATCAAGGGTAACCAGCAGGTCAAGCTTGCCGCTGCCTTGCTGCAGGGCGCGCGGGGCTTGAACTACATCGGCTTTGTCGAAGGCGATGGTTTATACCGTGGCGAAGCGGATGTGGTGGTGTGTGATGGGTTTGTCGGCAATATCCTGCTTAAATCCAGCGAAGGCTTGGCGACCATGATCGCCACGCGTATCGAGGCCTTGTTCAGGCAAAACCTGGCGTCGCGCCTGGTGGGTGCGTTGGCGCTGCCATTGATGCGCCGGTTGCAGGCTGACCTGGCGCCGGCGCGGCACAACGGTGCGAGTTTTCTCGGTTTGCAGGGCATAGTGGTGAAGAGCCATGGTTCGGCGGGCGTGGAGGGCTTCCAAAGTGCGATCGCGCGGGCCGTGATCGAGATTCAGGAGAACCTGCCGCAACGCTTGCACGGCCGTCTTGAGGACCTGTTGCCTTAGGCGAATTGGCCTGGGAATGCTTAAATGTGACCGGCCAGTTCAATTGACCATCCAATCTGTCAGTTTCGTGCGCTCCCACCGAGGAGCGACCATTTCCGACGACCAGATCATTAGGGGCTTGTTACATGTCTACATCCCTCGCATTCGTCTTTCCAGGGCAGGGCTCGCAGTCCCTCGGCATGTTGGCCGAGCTGGGCGCGCAATACCCGCTGATCCTGGACACGTTCAAGGAAGCTTCCGAGGCCCTGGGTTACGACCTGTGGGCGCTGACCCAGCAAGGGCCGGAAGAGCAGCTCAATCAAACCGATAAAACCCAGCCAGCCATCCTGACCGCTTCGATCGCCCTGTGGCGCTTGTGGCTGGCCGAAGGCGGTGCGCGTCCGGCATTCGTGGCCGGCCATAGCCTGGGCGAATACAGCGCCCTGGTCGCGGCGGGTAGCCTGACCCTTGCTGAGGCGGTCAAGCTGGTCGAGCGTCGCGGACAGCTGATGCAGGAAGCCGTTCCGGCCGGGCAGGGCGGCATGGCCGCTATCCTGGGGCTGGACGATGCCGTCGTAATCGAAGCCTGCGCCGAAGCGGCCCAGGGCGAAGTGGTCAGCGCGGTAAACTTCAACTCCCCAGGCCAGGTGGTGATCGCCGGCGCCAAGGCGGCGGTCGAGCGTGCCATCGAAGGTTGCAAGGCGCGTGGTGCCAAGCGTGCATTGCCGTTGCCGGTGAGCGTGCCGTCGCACTGCGAGCTGATGCGCCCGGCGGCCGAGCGTTTTGCCGAGTCCATCGCTGCCATCAACTGGCAGGCGCCACAGATCCCGCTGGTGCAGAACGTCAGCGCGGCCGTGGCCGCCGACCTCGACACCCTCAAGCGCGACCTGTTGGAGCAACTCTACAAGCCTGTGCGCTGGGTCGAGTCGGTCCAGACCCTGGCTGCCAATGGCGCCACCGAACTGGTCGAGTGCGGCCCGGGCAAAGTCCTGGCCGGCCTGAACAAGCGCTGCGCCGACGGCGTGTCGACTGCCAACCTCAATACCCCGGATGCCTTCGCTGCCGCTCGTGCGGCGCTGGCCTGATCCCCGAACTTAGGAGAAGCCTGCATGAGTCTGCAAGGTAAAGTTGCACTGGTTACCGGCGCGAGCCGTGGCATTGGTCAGGCGATCGCCCTGGAACTGGGGCGTCAGGGCGCCGTTGTGATCGGCACCGCCACTTCCGCTTCGGGCGCCGAGCGTATTGCCGCGACCCTGAAGGAAAACGGCGTTCAGGGCACCGGCCTTGAGCTGAACGTGACCAGTGATGAGTCCGTGGCTGCCGTACTGGCCGAGATCACTGCACAGTTCGGTGCGCCGGCAATCCTGGTGAATAACGCGGGTATCACCCGCGATAACCTGATGATGCGCATGAAAGACGACGAGTGGTACGACGTGGTCGATACCAACTTGAACAGTCTGTTTCGCCTGTCCAAGGGCGTTTTGCGCGGCATGACCAAGGCGCGTTGGGGCCGAATTATCAATATTGGCTCCGTAGTGGGTGCCATGGGCAACGCAGGCCAAGTAAACTATGCAGCCGCCAAGGCCGGCCTGGAAGGTTTCAGCCGTGCACTGGCGCGTGAAGTCGGCTCGCGGTCGATTACGGTCAACTCGGTGGCCCCAGGGTTCATCGACACCGATATGACCCGCGAACTGCCGGAAGCACAGCGTGAAGCCTTGCTGACGCAGATTCCGCTGGGCCGTCTGGGTCAGGCTCAAGAGATCGCGAATGTGGTCACTTTCCTGGCATCCGACGGTGCGGCATACGTGACTGGGGCTACAATCCCGGTTAACGGCGGGATGTACATGAGTTAAATTGTGACGGATCGCTTCAAAAAAATGTCATACGAGCTGTCTAAAATCCGTTATAAAGCTGCAACTTAATTTATAGGCAGGTGGCCGACCGGGTACTGGGTGAAGCTTTCAGTTGAAAAGCTGAAATGGCTTTCTATACACTTACCCACTGGCCAGCTGCCTGAATTTGTCCATTAGGAGTTAAACAAGGTATGAGCACCATCGAAGAGCGCGTCAAGAAAATCGTTGCCGAGCAACTGGGCGTCAAAGAAGAAGAAGTGGTCAACACTGCTTCCTTCGTAGAAGACCTGGGTGCCGATTCCCTTGACACCGTTGAGCTGGTGATGGCTCTGGAAGAGGAATTCGAGACCGAAATCCCGGACGAAGAAGCTGAAAAAATCACTACTGTTCAAGCTGCTATCGACTACGTTACGAACCACCAGGCGTAATAGTTTGTAGTCGTCGCTTGCTGTTAGGGAAAAACCGCACTGCTGTAACGGCGTGCGGTTTTTTCTTTAGCTCAGATGAAAAATGAGCGCTGAAGCGAAGTGTCGTCATCAAGAAAAAGGAGAGTGCTGTGTCGCGTAGACGCGTCGTAGTCACCGGTATGGGTATGTTGTCGCCACTGGGTACGGATGTGCCGAGCAGTTGGCAGGGCATTCTGGCTGGCCGCAGTGGTATTGGTCTGATCGAACACACGGACCTTTCTGCCTATTCCACCCGTTTTGGCGGCTCGGTAAAGGGTTTCAATGTCGAGGAATATCTCTCGATCAAAGAATCCCGCAAGCTCGACCTGTTCATTCAATACGGCCTGGCAGCCGGTTTTCAGGCGGTGCGTAACGCCGGCCTGGAAGTTACCGACGCCAACCGTGAGCGCATCGGCGTGGCCATGGGGTCGGGTATTGGTGGTTTGACCAATATCGAAGAGACCAGCCGCACGCTGCACGATTCCGGTCCCCGTCGAATTTCACCGTTCTTCGTGCCGGGCTCGATCATCAATATGATTTCCGGGTTCCTGTCGATCCACTTGGGCGCACAGGGGCCTAACTACGCCATTGCTACGGCGTGCACCACCGGCACGCACTGCATCGGCATGGCGGCGCGTAACATCGCCTATGACGAAGCTGACGTGATGATCGCCGGTGGTGCTGAAATGGCGGCCTGCGGCCTGGGGATGGGCGGCTTCGGCGCGTCCCGTGCACTGTCGACCCGCAATGACGAACCGACCCGTGCCAGCCGTCCGTGGGACAAGGGCCGTGACGGCTTTGTACTGGCCGATGGCGCTGGTGCCCTGGTGCTTGAAGAGTTGGAGCACGCCAAGGCGCGCGGCGCCACCATCTATGCCGAGCTGATCGGATTTGGCATGAGCGGCGACGCCTATCACATGACCTCGCCACCGTCCGACGGTGCCGGCGCTGCGCGCTGCATCACCAACGCCTTGCGTGATGCCAAGGTCAATGCGGACCAGGTGCAGTACATCAACGCCCATGGCACCTCGACTCCGACGGGCGACCTGGCGGAAGCCGAAGCCATCAAGTCGGTGTTCGGCGAGCACGCCTACAAGCTGGCGGTCAGTTCCACCAAATCCATGACCGGCCACCTGTTGGGTGCGGCGGGCGCGGTAGAGGCGATCTTCAGCGTGATGGCCATCAAGGACCAGGTCGCTCCGCCGACCATCAACCTCGATGAGCCGGACGAAGGCTGTGACCTGAACTTCGTGCCGCATGAGCCGCAACAGATGCCGATCGACGTTGCGATCTCCAACTCGTTCGGTTTTGGCGGCACCAACGGTTCCCTGGTGTTCCGCCGGTTCGCCGAGTGATGCACAGCTGGGTCGACGGTCAGCCAGCGGACAGCGTGCCCCTGAAAGATCGCGGCCTGGCGTACGGTGATGGCCTGTTCGAGACCATCGCCGTCAAGGCCGGGCAGCCCGTGCTGCTTGACCGTCACCTGCAGCGCCTTGATGAGGGCTGCAGGCGCCTCGCTTTCGTTGCGGACCCGCACTTGGTCCGTAGCGAAGTGCAGGCCTATGCCGCCGCTCTCGGCGACGGTGTCCTCAAGTTGATCCTCACCCGCGGTGACAGCCTGCGCGGTTATGGCATCAACCCCGAGGCCCCTGTGCGCCGTATCTTGCAGGGCAATCCACCTGCTACCTATCCCCAGGCCCATGGAACCGACGGTATTCGTCTGTTTGCGTGTGCCACCCGCTTGGCTGAGCAGCCGTTGCTGGCCGGTCTCAAGCACCTCAATCGCCTCGAGCAGGTGATCGCCCGCGCTGAATGGCAAGATGCCGAACATGCCGAAGGTTTGATGCTGGATATGTCCGGTCGCGTCATCGAAGGTGTCTTCAGCAATCTGTTCCTGGTGCGTAATGGCTTGTTACTAACCGCTGATCTGACTCGTTGCGGCGTTGCGGGCGTCATGCGCGCTGAGATTCTGGCGCAGGCGCAAGCCCTGGGCGTCCCGGTGGCCGTGGCCGACATCAGTCTCGAGCAACTGCAAGAGGCTGACGAAGTCTTTGTGTGCAACAGCGTTTATGGCATTTGGCCGGTGCGTGGCTGCGCTGCGATGAGCTGGTCGGTTGGCCCGCTCACCCGTAAACTGCAGGGCATTGTTCGCGCACTATTGGATATTTGAGTTGATACGAAAACTGGTTGTACTGCTGCTGGTCGGTCTGTTCTCGGCGGCCTTGCTGTTGGGCCTTGGCGCCTGGAAATACGATGCTGCCTTGAAGCAGCCGTTGAATCTGACCCAGGAGCAATTGCTCGATGTGCCGGCAGGGGCGACCCCCACCGGCACTTTCAATCGCCTGGAAGCCGATGGTGTGCTCGACGGCGCGTTCTGGTTGCGCCTGTATTGGCGTTTCAACCTCGACGGCCAGCCACTGCACAGTGGTGAATACCGCATGACCCCTGGCATGACCGCCGAAGGCCTGATCGGCCTGTGGCAGCGGGGCGAAGTGGTGCAGTACAGCCTGACGCTGGTGGAAGGCTGGAATTTCCGTCAGGTGCGTTCGGCCCTGGCCAAGCATGAAAAGATCGTGCAGACCCTGTCGGGGCTGAGTGACAGTGAAGTGATGGACAAGCTCGGTCATCCCGGCGTGTTCCCCGAAGGCCGGTTCTTCCCGGATACCTACCGCTTCGTGCGCGGCATGAGCGATGTCGAGTTCCTGAAAAAAGCCTACAACCGCCTGGATGATGTACTCGCCCAGGAGTGGAGCAAGCGCGCTGCCGATGCGCCTTATACCGACCCCTATCAAGCCTTGATCATGGCCTCCCTGGTGGAGAAAGAAACCGGTGTGCCGGAAGAACGTGGGCAGATTGCCGGTGTGTTCGTACGCCGCCTGAAAATCGGCATGCTGCTGCAGACCGACCCCACCGTGATCTACGGCCTGGGCGAGCGCTACAACGGCAAGTTGACCCGTGCGCACCTCAAGGAAGCCAACCCCTACAACACCTACATGATTGCCGGCCTGCCGCCGACGCCAATCGCCATGGTCGGTCGCGAGGCGATCCATGCCGCGTTGAACCCGGTGCCCGGCAGCAGCCTGTATTTCGTCGCCCGTGGCGACGGCAGCCATATTTTCTCCGATGACCTGGGTGCGCATAATGCTGCCGTGCGTGAGTTCCAGCTCAAGCGCCGGGCCGACTACCGCTCAAGCCCTGCACCGGTGGCAAAGCCGCCGGAAGACGCAACGCCGCCTGCTGATGTACCCGCCGAGCCCGCGCCGGATACCGCCGCGCCGCAAAGCCCGCAATGACTCTGACTAAGGACTGCCTGTGACTGGCTTGTTTATTACCCTGGAAGGCCCCGAAGGCGCCGGCAAAAGCACCAACCGCGATTACCTGGCCGAGCGCTTGCGCGCTGAAGGTGTCGAGGTGGTGTTGACCCGTGAGCCCGGCGGTACGCCCCTGGCCGAGCGCATCCGTGAAGTGTTGCTGGCCCCAGGCGAAGAACAGATGAACCCGGACACCGAGCTGCTGCTGGTGTTCGCTGCCCGTGCCCAGCACCTGGCGGAAGTGATTCGTCCGGCCCTGGCCCGCGGTGCGGTGGTGATTTGCGACCGTTTTACCGATTCCACTTATGCCTACCAGGGCGGTGGCCGGGGTTTGTCCCTGGCGCGTATCGCCACCTTGGAAACCTTTGTGCAGGGTGATTTACGTCCCGACCTGACCCTGCTGTTCGACCTGCCGGTGGAAGTAGGCATGGCCCGCGCCAGCGCCCGTGGGCGTCTCGACCGTTTCGAGCTGGAAGGCCAGGTTTTTTTCGATGCTGTGCGCACCGCGTTTCTTGAGCGTGCCCAGGCCGAACCGGCGCGCTACCACCTGCTCGACGCGGCACAGCCGTTGACGCAGGTTCAGCAGGCCATCGACACCCTGTTACCTCAGCTGTTGGAGCGCGCCCGTGGCTGAAGCCTACCCATGGCAGGACAGTCTCTGGCAACAGTTGGCCGGCCGTGCCCAGCACGCCCACGCCTATCTGCTGCACGGGCCGATCGGTATTGGTAAGCGCGACCTGGCTGAGCGACTCATGGCCAGCCTGCTGTGCCAGCGCCCGGTCAACCTTGAAGCCTGCGGCGAGTGCAAATCCTGCCTGTTGCTCAAGGCCGGCAGCCACCCGGACAACTACCTGCTCGAACCCGAGGAAGCCGACAAGGCGATCAAGGTCGACCAGGTGCGTGACCTCGTCAGTTTCGTGGTGCAGACCGCGCAGATGGGCGGGCGCAAGGTGGTGCTGATCGAGCCGGTGGAGGCGATGAACATCAACGCCGCCAATGCCTTGCTCAAGAGCCTCGAAGAACCCTCCGGCGACACGGTGCTGTTGCTGGTGAGTCACCAGTCCAGCCGCTTGTTGCCGACCATTCGCAGCCGTTGCGTGCAGCAGGCCTGCCCGTTGCCGAGCGAGGCCATGAGCCTGAAATGGCTGGCGAAGGCGCTGCCGGATTGCTCCGAAGAGGAACGGGTCGAATTGTTGACCCTGGCGGCCGGTTCCCCGCTGGCGGCCGTCAAGCTGCAAGCCCAAGGCGTGCGTGAGCAACGCGCCCTTGTTGTGGATGGGGTGAAAAAACTGCTCAAGCAAGAGCTGTCCGCCACCCAGTTGGCTGAAAGCGCCTGGAAAGATATTCCCCTGCTGCTGCTGTTCGACTGGTTTTGTGATTGGTCGAGCCTGATCCTGCGCTACCAGTTGACCCAGGACGAAAACGGCCTGGGCCTGCCGGATATGCGCAAGGTGGTGCAGTACCTCGCGCAGAAAAGTGCGCAGGACAAGGTACTGAATATTCAGGACTGGATCCTTGCCCAGCGCCAGAAGGTGCTCGGCAAGGCTAACCTCAACCGCGTGCTATTGCTCGAAGCGCTGCTGGTGCAGTGGGTTGGCTTGCTCGGCCGGCGTTAATTTCCGTGGCCGACGGGTGTATTGTTGGCCAGACACTTTCCGTGACTCAAGTTGTAACTTCCTATGCTCGTAGATTCCCATTGCCACCTTGATCGCCTTGACCTCGCCCAGCACGGCGGCTCCCTTGATGCTGCCCTCGACGCTGCACGTCAGCGTGGGGTAGGGCATTTCCTGTGCATTGGCGTCAGCGCCGAAAATGCTGCCGACGTCAAAGCCCTGGCCGAGCGTTATGCCGATGTGGATTGCTCGGTAGGTATCCACCCGCTGGACCTCAAGCCCGGCGAAGCCCCGGCCCTCGACTGGCTGCTGGGCGAACTCAATCACCCGCGCGTGGTGGCCATTGGTGAAACCGGCCTGGACTACCATTACGAGCCGGAAGCCGCCGAGTTGCAGCAGGCCTCGTTTCGCCTGCATTTGCAGGCCGCCCGGCAAACCGGCAAACCGGTGATTGTCCACACTCGCGGCGCGCGTGCCGACACCCTGGCCTTGCTGCGCGAAGCCGCATTGCCCCAGGCCGGCGTGTTGCATTGCTTTACCGAAGATTGGGACATGGCCAAGGCCGCCCTGGACCTGGGCTTCTATATTTCACTGTCGGGCATTGTCACTTTCCGCAATGCCGATGCCCTGCGCGACGTAGCGCGTCAGGTACCGGCCGACCGCCTGCTGGTGGAAACCGACTCGCCGTACCTGGCGCCCATTCCCCATCGTGGCAAACCGAACCTGCCTGAATATGTGCGGGATGTGGCGGACTACCTGGCGATGCTGCGCGGTGAGTCCTATGAGCGCTTTGCCGAGCAGACCACCGAGAACTTCAAGCGCCTGTTCCCGCTGGCCCATGTAGTTGCATGACACGACTAAATCGCAGGCAAAAAAAACCCGGGTTCTGGGGGGGGGAATCCGGGTTAAGACCATTAGGAGTAAAACAAGGGCACACAGTCCGTCGGTACCCAGGTCGGCGCTTCACTTGGGGGAGATGTCACGCCGACAGTTCAAGTATTGATCAGTATCTGATTCAGTCCAGTCGCGACTGATCGTTTTTTAAACAGATTTGGAATACATGCGCTTCGCTTGAGTTCTCATTAGGCAGGTGCACGGGCGCAGTTGTTGCGTGTTATTTCTGACTGATAGGCATGAAATCGTTGGCGCTCTGAAAGTAAAGTGCGTGGCGGGTTCACATAGACGTTGCCCAACGACCGTTCAGTCGGGATAATCCCTCGCACTGGGTAAATCGTATCGCCATGTATTCGTGGCCCTGCGCAACCCTCCCTATTCCGACCTTTGCAGACCTCTTCCTCATGCACAAAGAACCCCGTAAGGTCCGTGAGTTTCGCCGCCGTGAGCAGGAGATTCTCGACACCGCACTCAAGTTGTTCCTCGAACAAGGCGAAGACAGCGTCACCGTCGAGATGATCGCGGATGCCGTGGGTATCGGCAAAGGCACGATCTACAAGCACTTCAAGTCCAAGGCCGAGATCTACCTGCGCCTGATGCTCGACTACGAGCGCGACTTGAACGAGCTGCTGCATTCGGCCGATGTCGACAAGGACAAGGAGGCCCTGTCGCGGGCCTACTTCGAGTTCCGCATGCGCGACCCGCAGCGCTACCGCCTGTTCGACCGCCTCGAAGAGAAGGTGGTCAAGGGTCATCAAGTACCGGAGATGGTCGAGGAACTGCACAAGATCCGCGCCTCGAACTTCGAGCGCCTGACCCTGTTGATCAAGGGCCGCATCAGCGAAGGCAAGCTAGAAGACGTACCGCCGTATTTCCACTACTGCGCTGCCTGGGCCCTGGTGCACGGCGCCGTGGCGCTGTACCACTCGCCGTTCTGGAGCAATGTGCTGGAAGACCAGGAAGGCTTCTTCCAGTTCCTCATGGACATCGGTGTGCGCATGGGCAACAAGCGCAAGCACAGCTCCGAGCCAGCACTGGTTGAAGCGGCCCCCGTCGAAACCCCTGCCACGTAATGATTTGCTGCCAGGCGCAGTAACCCAGGAATATACTCAGGCAAGGATCTTGCTAAAAGCTGATTTATCAGTCAGTTTTTAGCGCGCCCGAATCATCCTCTGCCGGAGTGATCCATGATCGTTGATCGTCAAGGCAGGCGTTTTCGCAATTTGCGGATCAGCCTGACCTCAGCCTGCAATTATGCGTGTACCTATTGCGTGCCGAACGGCAAGCGGCTGGTGGCTGCGCAGGACGAACTCTCGGCCGAGGCCATGGCCCGTGGCGTGGCCTACCTGATCGAGGCCGCGGGTATTGAACGCTTGCGCATCACTGGCGGCGAACCGTTGGTCAGCCCCAAGCTTGAAGCCTTCATGGGCGCAGTGGGTGGCATGGGCCTCAGCGACATCAGCCTGACCACCAACGGCCAGTTGCTGGCGCGCAAACTGCCGCTGCTGGTGGACGCCGGGATTCGGCGTATCAACGTCTCCCTCGACACCCTGGACGCCGATGCCTTCCGCAGCATCGCCCGTGGCGGCGACCTGGCTACCGTGCTCGATGGCATGGACCAGGCGCGCGCCGCCGGGATCAAGATCAAGGTCAACATGGTGCCGTTGCGCGGCCAGAACCTCGACCAGGTGATGCCGCTGCTCGACTACTGCCTGGAGCGTGGCTACGAGCTGCGTTTTATCGAGTTGATGCGCATGGGCCACCTTGCAAAGGACTCCAACGCGTTCCTGCAGCAGTTCGTCAGCCTGCAACAATTGCTCGGCCTGATCGGCGAGCACCACGAATACCTGCAAGCCAACGCTCCGGTGGACGCCACGGCGGTGCGCTACGAAGTGCCGGGCAAAGGCTTCTTTGGCGTGATCGCCAACGAAAGCGTGCCGTTCTGCCGCACCTGTTCACGGCTGCGGTTGTCGTCCACCGGCTGGCTGCATGGCTGCCTGTCGTCGAGCAACCGTCACTACGTCGGCGACCTGCTGGACAAGCCGCGCCACCAGGCGCTGCCGGCCCTGCAAGGCCTGCTGATGAAGGCCCTGGGCGACAAACAGGAAGTGGCGTTCTCCGGCGGCGCGACGATCATGAAGATCATCGGCGGCTAACTCTTTTCCAAGATTAAACATCATCCAATGTGGGAGGGAGCAAGCCCCCTCCCACATTTAGTTCTGCGTTGTTTCCAAATGGCGCGGATTCTGCATCTTGTGCCCATTCGCCGGTTTTCCGTCACCGGCTTCTGGAGGATTAGGATGCGTAGTCTGGTTTTGTTGCTGGCGTCGTTGACGCTGAGTGGTTGCATGACCGTCAGCGATATGGCCGAAGGCACCCGCTATCAGATGAGCGACGCTGGGTTGCTGGACCACAGCGATACTCGTCGTAGCGCCTCGGTGCGCATACAGCCGGACTCCTTTGTCTTTATCGCCCAGGGCGCCTTCGTACCGCCCGGCAGCGCCTACCCGCGACCGAATGTGGTGGCCGAGGAAGCCTTCAACGGTTTCGTCGAATACTTTCCCATGGTGCGCCGCGCTCGTCAGCCGGAAGGCCTGGAACAGGCGATGGCCGAAGCCCGTGCGGCGGGTGCCCACTACCTGCTGTACTGCCGTTTCGCCAAGGCAGATGACCGCATCGGCAACGCCGACGAATGGGCTGATCAAGAGGCGCTGGACCGGCTTGGCCTGGATAATGGGGTGATCCAGATCATGTTGATCGAGACCAGCACCCAGTATTTGATTGATACTGCACGTATTCGCAGTCGTGGCGGTTTACTGACGTTTCACGACAACAAGCCTGAAGATCTGATTGCCCGCCCGCTGGCGCAGTACGCCCGGGGCCTGCTGGGCATGAGTGATCAGTAAGCCCAGCACGTAAAAAGGGAGAGCCCCATGACCGATTCCGCCAAGGCCAACGATCTGCTGGCCCAACTGCCCAAAGGCAAGGGACCGGCGCCGGTGCACCTGTGGAACCCGGATTTCTGCGGCAACATCGACATGCGCATCGCCCGCGACGGCACCTGGTTCTACCAGGGCACGCCGATCGGGCGTAAGCCTATGGTCAAGTTGTTCTCTAATATCATTCGCCGCGATGGTGATGATTACTTTCTGATTACCCCCGTGGAAAAAGTCGGCATCACCGTCGATGATGCACCCTTTGTCGCGATTACCCTCGAAGTCGAAGGGCAGGGCGAAAGCCAGGTGCTGCGTTTCACCACCAACGTCGACGAGCAGATCGAAGCCGATATTGAGCATCCACTGCGGGTGGTGATCGACCCCGTCACCCAGGAGCCCTCGCCTTATTTGCGGGTGCGCACCAACCTGGAAGCCCTTGTGCATCGCAACGTTTTCTACCAATTGGTGGAGTTGGCGGTGAGCCGTCCGATCAACGGTCAGAACTGGCTTGGCGTCTGGAGCGGCGGCGAGTTTTTCCGCATCGGCCTGGAGCCTTGAGGGCGGTTTTTTTCATCTCCCTGAAATAATTCGCTTGCTGCATATGGCCGCTTTCGGTTATCAATTTGTACATGATTAGACATGTTCGATTTGATAAGAAAAAACGCGTCGTCGACGAGCTCATCCGCCGTATCGAGGGCGGGGTGATGGCCGACGGTTTCCTGTTGCCGGGCGAGCATCAACTGGCTGAAGAGTTTGCGGTCAGTCGCGGCACGCTACGTGAAGCCCTCGCCGAACTCAAAAGGCGCAATTACATCGCGACCCAGAGCGGCGTCGGCTCCATCGTCACGTTTGATGGCATGGCGCTCGATCAAACCAGTGGTTGGGCCCAGGCTTTGGCGGACACCGGGGCATTGGTGACCACCGACATCCTGCGCCTTGAAGCGGTGACGCGCCCCGATCTGTTCAGTCGGTTCGGCACCGACCAATTTATCGCCCTCGACCGCCGCCGCCGCACGACCGATGGCACGGCCGTTTCCCTCGAGCGCTCGCTGATGCCCGCGTCCGGTGGCCTGGAAAGCCTGCCGCGCGTTGGCCTGATCGACAACTCCCTGACCATCACCCTGGCAGCCTACGGTTACGTCGGTGCTGAAGGTGACCAATGGATCGGGGCCGAGCCCCTCAGCGATGAAGACGCCGAGCTGCTTGGCCGACCTGCAGGTGCCGTGTTTCTCAAGGCCTCGCGCACCACCTACGATCGCCGCGAGCGCTTCATGGAGTACGTCGAAAGCCTGCTCGACCCTCTGCACTTTCGCCTGCACCTGCAGTTTGGATCTTCGAAATGACCCCGAATACCCGCGCCCTTGGCGCTTTCTACGGCCTGGCGTTGGGCGATGCCCTGGGCATGCCCACCCAGTCCCTGAGCCGTGAGCAAGTGCAACAGCGCTTCGGTGCCATTACCGGCCTGGAAGATGCTGACGCCGACCAACCCATCGCGCCCAATATGCCGGCAGGCTCCATTACCGATGACACTGAGCAAGCGATCCTGGTCGGTGAGTTGCTGGTCGAGGGCAAAGGCAGGATCGAACCCACCGTGCTCGCCCAGCGCCTGATCGATTGGGAAGCGGTGATGCGCGCCAAGGGCTCCCAGGATCTGCTCGGCCCATCGACCAAGCGTGCAATCGACATGATCCTCAGCGGCCATACCCCGGAAGAATCCGGGCGCTACGGCACCACCAATGGCGCCGCCATGCGCATCACTCCAGTGGGGATCGCCGCCGATGTCGGCGACCCGGCGCGATTTATCCAGGCGGTGATCCAGGCCTGCCAGGTCACCCACAACACCACCCTGGGCATCTCCAGCGCAGCGGCAGTGGCGGCGGTGGTGTCTGCGGGCATCAACGGTGTGGACTTGGGTGAAGCCTTGAATATCGGCACTCAGGTGGCTCAACAGGCGGAAGGCCATGGTCATTGGATTGCCGGCGGGCGCATGTCCACCCGTATCAGCTGGGCGCGCACCTTGAGCGTCGACAGTGGCGACAAGGCCCTGTTCGCCGATCTGCTGTACGAATTGATCGGCACCTCCGTCGCCTCCCAGGAGTCGGTGGTGGTGTCGTTTGCCCTCGCCCAGCAGGTGGCGGTGGGTGCCATGAACGCGTTCGAAGCCCTGTGCCTGGCCGCGAGCCTGGGCGGCGATACCGACACGATTGCCGCGATTCTCGGCGCGATGCTGGGTGCCTGTCTCGGCCTGCAGTGCTGGCCCGAATCAATGATTGAACAGGTCAAGCAGGTCAATGGCCTGGATCTACAGCCGCTGGTCCAAGGGTTGCTCCAATTGCGCTGAGTCAGGAAGACCGCGATACCGATTCAACTTGCATATCTGCCACAACCACAACAATACAGGCATCAGGAGTACCCCCTCATGAGCACCCCCTCTGCCGGCCAAAGCGCCGGACAATTGGAAACACGTGGTATCGAACCGGTCCCTGAAGGCGAGTGCAACGGCCATCCGCTGCAACTGTTCTGGGTGTGGTTCGCCGCTAACATCAGCATCCTCGGCTTGCCCCTCGGCGCTACGCTCGTGGCGTTTCGCGGCCTGGCCATCTGGCAGGCGATCATCGTCGCGATCCTCGGTGCCGCCGGCTCGTTCGCCGTGGTGGGCATCATCTCCATCGCCGGTCGCCGCGGCCGTGCGCCGAGCCTGACCTTGTCTCGTGCCATCTTCGGCGTGCGCGGCAATATCGGCCCGACGCTGGTGTCGTTGATGTCGCGCCTGGGCTGGGAAACCGTCAACACCACCACGGCTGCGTTCGTGTTGTTGTCGTTGTGCTCGATCCTGTTTGGCTCTGCGGTCGAGGCGAAAAGCGCACCGGTCCTCACCCTGATCTTCATCGGCGTTTTCGTGCTGCTGACCTTGGCGGTCTCGGGGCTGGGCCACGCCACGTTGCTGGTGATCCAGAAGTGGGCCACCTACGTGTTCGGTGCGTTGAACATCCTGGTAGGTGGTTTCCTTTGCGCCACCATCGATTGGAGCGCGGTGTTCAACGCCACCCCGGCACCGCTGAGCGCGATGATCATCGGCGTCGGCACCATGGCCGCCGGTACCGGGATTGGCTGGGCCAACGCCGGTGCCGACATGTCGCGCTACCAGCACCGCAGCGTCACTGCGGTGCGCCTGGTGGCGTCGGCCGCATTTGGCGCGGGGATTCCGCTGGTGTTGCTGATCACCCTCGGCGGCCTGTTGTCGGTGGGCAACAATGACCTGGCCTCGGCCACTGACCCGATCATTGCGATCCGCGACATGCTGCCGACCTGGATGGCAGTGCCGTACCTGATTACCGCGTTTGGCGGGCTGTTGCTGTCGAACAACCTGTCGGTGTATTCGGCCGGCCTGACCACCTTGACCCTTGGCCTGAAGGTCAAACGCGTGCATGCGGTGATCGTCGATATCGTGGCGATCTTCGCCGGTTCCATCTACTTCATGCTGATCGCCGACAGTTTCTACGGCCCGTTCATCACCTTCATCTCGTTGCTGGCGGTGCCGATCACCGCGTGGGTCGGGATCTTCGTGGTCGACCTGATCCATCGTCACTACTACAGCCCCAAGGACCTGCTGGACGTGAGCCCAAGCAGCGCCTACTGGTATCGCGGCGGTGTGGAATGGCGTGCATTCGGCGCCTGGGCCGTGGCCATCGTGCTGGGTTTCAGCTTCACCACCATCGGCACCACCGCCGAGAACATCTGGTTCGCCGGGCCGTTGTCCGACTCCTGGCTCGGCCACAAAGGCCTGGGCTGGATCGTCACCTTCCTGGTCGCCGGTGGGATATATGCGCTACTGGGCGGCGCGGCTGACCGTCGTCCGGCGTTAGTCGAGAATCCCAATGTCTAGATTGCTGCACACCGGCCAGGTCATCGTCGACCTGGTCATGGCCCTCAACACCTTGCCCGCGACTGGCGGCGACGTGCTGGCCAAGTCCGCCAGCTTCGAAGCCGGCGGGGGCTTCAATGTGATGGCGGCGGCGCGGCGCAATGGGTTGCCGGTGGTCTATCTGGGCCGTCACGGCAATGGCCGCTTCGGCGACCTGGCCCGCGCGGCGATGCAGGCCGAGGGCATTGAAATGGCCCTGGCCGCCAGCGACGGCAAGGACACCGGCCTATGTGTGTCCCTGACCGAGGCCACCACCGAGCGCACGTTTATTTCCCATATCGGCGCCGAGGGTGAACTGAGTGCCGAGGACCTCGCCAACGTTGTGCCGCATCCGGATGACTACGTGTATGTCAGTGGCTACAGCCTGCTCCTGGAGGGCAAGGCCCAGCCCCTGATCGACTGGCTGCTGGCACTGCCACGGCAAATCGTGGTGGTGTTCGACCCCGGTCCGTTGGTCAAGGCGCCGGAATCGGCCTTGATGCGTGCGCTGTTACCACGTATCGACATCTGGACCAGCAATGGCCCTGAAGCGTTGGCGTTCACCGGCGCGGCGAACATCGCCGCCGCATTGCCCGCGCTCAATCAGTACCTGCCCGCCGAGACGTTGCTGGTGGTGCGCGACGGGCCGAATGGCTGCTGGGTAGGGCGTGCGGGGCAGATCGAGCATGTACCCGGCTTCAAGGTGCAGGCGGTGGACAGTAATGGCGCGGGGGATGCGCATGCGGGAGTGTTTATCGCGGGGTTGGCGGCTGGTTTGAAACCAGCTGCGGCAGCACAGCGGGCGAACGCCGCGGCAGCCCTGGCGGTGACACGTTGGGGGCCGGCAACTTCCCCAGGCACCGCCGAGGTCGACGCATTACTTACTGAATAAACGCGGACAAAAATGCAGGAGGGGCGGTCACACCGCCCCTCCCACATGTGGTTTTGCATGAGGGCTACTGGCGCGTCTCACCTTCGAGCTTGCGCGCCTCGTCCACACCCGACGCCGTCAACTTGATCGGCAAATTCAGCGAGTATTCACCGGCGTCGTCGGTGGTCACATGCCCATCCTTGATGAGCCCGCGATCCTGTAGAAACGCCAACACACTGGCGACCTCCTTTTCACCACGGTAGTTGTCCAGCACTTCCTTGCCCAAGCCTTGCGGGTGGGCGTGCAACAGGCGGGTGAGGACTTCTTTCTCAAGGTTTCTATCGACGTTCATGCGTACCTCTTCACTGGGAAATGGTCGGGTGTCGGTCTTGCTATCTATGGCTCAAGGGGCAGGCTGTTTCGGCGCGCCAGGGACGTTCGAGTCGTCGCCCTTGTTGATGTTGGGTTGATTGATCGCCGGGCCCATTTTGCCGTTGCCGACGGCAGCCGGAGCCTGGCGTTGGGTGTCATTGCCCTGGGTGCGAGGGTCGGCACCGGGTTGGATAATCGCGCCGCCATTGGTGTCGAGGCCGGTGCCCATGGATTTCTGGGACTCGGTGGTGGCGTCAGGTGTTGGATCGGTCGGTCCGGTGGACGAGCTGGCAGCAAAGACGCTCAGCGACGCGGCAGACAACAGACCGGTGAGGGCGAGGGCAGCAAACTTGGAATGCTTCATGAGGGTGTCTCCCTGGGATTAATGTCCTTACCCTCTATTGGTCAGCCGCCGTTTGCCGATCGTGCCTTGATGACGACGAACGGTATCAGCGCACCTGTAAGATTTTGTGTGACGCCGCTCGACGCCAAGCCAGGCGCGCCAGGCTGATCAACCAATTGCCCAAGGCCACGGCCAGTACGCTCAGCATCAGCGCCGGCAGGCCGAACTCGACGATGATCCAGCCCGCCAGCCAGGGAAAGCCGAATACCCCGACAAAATACGCCAGGCTGAACAACAGCAGCGCCTGGGACGTAGTGCCGGCGGGCGCCTCGTTGGCCACCAGCCCGTTGATCACCGAATACGTCAGGCCATAACCGATGCCCAAGGTCACGGCCGCCAACAGGTAGCTGGCGCTGCCGCTGACCCCAAAGGCAAGCAGCAGGATCGACCCCAGCATCACCCCGGACAGCACACAGGCGGCCACATAGGCATCACGCTTGACCACGTAGCCAGCGATCAGCAGGCGACTGGTAATGGCCGCACTCACGAACCCGGCGAAGAACAGCGAATAATCCAGGCCGTGGGCCGCGGCGTAGCTGGTCTGGAACGAAGACAAACCACCAAACACGCACCCGCCGAGGCCCACCATGACAATCGCAAACACCGCTCGTGAAGACAGCACGCGGCGACAGGCTCCCCAGGATATTTTCGACACCGGCGCCGTCGCGTGGCGCTTGAGCGCCGTACCCAAGTGCCAGAACACCAGCACCCCGACCAGGCTGGCCAGCGCGGCAATGTAGAAGGCGCTGGTCAGGGGCAGGCCCAGCGTATTGGCGGCCCGTCCCAGTAACGGCCCTGCACCGATGCCGCTCATCATGCTGCCCGACAGCAACGCAAAATATTTGGCCCGTTGCCGGGGCTCCACCAGCATGGCCACGATAATCGGGCCCAAGGTATAGAACACGCCCCAGCCAAGTCCCAGGGACAATCCGAACAGCATCAGGCCCTCGCCAAATCCCGGCATCAATGCAAAGCCCAGGCATGCCACCACCAGCAATACACCCATCCCCGCAACGGCCCGCGCCGCGCCCAACGCATCGGCCAAATGACCGGAAAGCAACACCGCGACAAAAGTGCTGAGCATTGCGGTGGAGATCACACTGCCGGCGTCGTGTTCGTTGCCACCCCGTGCATGAATCAGCAATGACAACAAAAAGGTCGAGCCGTAAGACAGCGACAGCAGGAAGCTGGCAAGACAGAACAAGGCAAACAACGGGTTGCTCACCGGGGATTTGGAGTGCATGGGGCCGCCTGGAGGTGGTTGGATTTATGGCCCTTTGTTTACCATGCACGCTGATTGAGTTTGTTCTATGGTTGCTGGTGCTTGCATTACTGCTGGCCGGAGTAACGTGGCAGCCCACGAAATTGCACTGCAATCAGTCATCAAAGCGCCTTAGTATGTGTGTTTTGAAATTGCCCAAGGCTCGCCCATGACCATCGAGATTCGCCCCGCCGTGCCCAGCGATGCTGCGCAGATCCTGACTTTCATCACCGAACTCGCCGAATACGAGAAAGCCCGGCATGAAGTGATCGCCAGCGTGGCGGACATTCAGCGCAGCCTGTTCAGCGAGGGCGCCACCGCCCATGGCCTGATCTGCTTGCGGGATGGTTTGCCGATTGGTTTTGCGGTGTTCTTTTTCAGCTATTCCACTTGGCTGGGCAGCAACTGCCTGTACCTGGAAGACCTGTATATCAACCCTGAACAACGTGGCGGCGGAGCGGGCAAGAAGTTATTGCGCCACTTGGCGAAGATTGCCTTTGATAACGGTTGCGCCCGCTTCGAATGGAGCGTGCTGGACTGGAACGAGCCGGCGATTGCCTTTTACAAATCCATCGGCGCCCAGCCTCAGGAAGAGTGGGTGCGCTATCGCATGGAAGGTGATTCGCTGCGGGACTTCGCCCTCGGCTGAAGCCCTCTTTTTGACAGCACTGTAGATCAAATGTGGGAGGGGGCTTGCTCCCGATAGCGGTGAATCAGTCAGCCTATTTGTAGCTGACGTGCCGCTATCGGGAGCAAGCCCCCTCCCACATTATTTTTTGATTTTGCTCACTATATGGGATGCAAATTTATATATTGAGATATTTCAAATGATGGGTTTATAGTCGTCTGCATCAGCACTCACTACCAAAAATAAAACAGGTGAAGCGATGCAGGCCCAACCGTTGTCATTACCCGCCGTGCCCGAGCCAACCTACGGCGAGCGGCTGAAGAACAAGGTGGTGATCATCACCGGCGCCGCACAAGGCATTGGTGAGGCGATCGTCGCGTGTTTCCAGGCCCAGCAGGCGCGCCTGGTGATCGCCGATATACAGGGTGAAAAGGTCGAGAAAGTCGCCGCCCACTGGCGCGAACGCGGCGCCGAGATCTACGCCCAACCCGTCGACATCACCTCCAAGGAGCAATGGCTGGCGTTGGTCAATGTGGCTGTTGAGCGCTTCGGCCGGGTGGATGTGCTGGTCAACTGCGCTGGGGTCAATGTGTTCCGCGACCCGCTGGCGATGAGCGACGAAGACTGGCGCCGTTGCTTCGCCATCGACCTCGACGGCGCCTGGTACGGCTGCCGCACGGTGTTGCCGCACATGATCGAGCAGGGCATCGGCAACATCATCAACATCGCCTCCACCCATTCCAGCCACATCATTCCCGGCTGCTTCCCTTACCCCGTGGCCAAGCACGGCCTGCTCGGCCTTACCCGCGCCCTTGGCATCGAATACGCGCCCAAGGGCATCCGCGTGAATGCCATCGCCCCGGGCTATATCGAAACCCAGCTCAACGTCGACTACTGGAACGGTTTCCCCGATCCCCACGCCGAGCGTCAGCGCGCGTTCGACCTGCACCCGCCCAAGCGCATCGGCCAGCCGGTCGAGGTGGCAATGACGGCGCTGTTCCTGGCGACCGACGAAGCGCCCTTTATCAATGCCACCTGCCTGATGATCGATGGCGGGCGGTCGGTGATGTACCACGACTAGAACTTGCCACTCCCAATAACAACAAGAGGTGCCGTTCATGAAAAAAGGAATACGCGTTCTCGCCGCAGCTATCGCATTAAGCGGCCTCAGCACACTGGCCAGCGCCGAAGAAGTGAAGATCGGTTTCCTGGTCAAGCAGGCCGAAGAGCCCTGGTTCCAGACCGAATGGGCCTTCGCGGAAAAAGCCGGCAAGGAACATGGCTTTACCGTGATCAAGATCGCCGTGCCCGATGGCGAGAAAACCCTCTCGGCCATCGACAGCCTGGCCGCCAACGGCGCCAAGGGCTTTGTGATCTGCCCGCCGGACGTGTCCCTGGGCCCGGCCATCGTCGCCAAGGCCAAGGCCAACGGCTTGAAAGTGATTGCCGTGGATGACCGCTTTGTCGACGCCAAAGGCAACTTCATGGAGGACGTGCCGTACCTGGGCATGGCCGCGTTTGAAGTGGGCCAGAAACAGGGCGCGGCCATGGCTGCCGAAGCAAAAAAACGCGGTTGGGACTGGAAGGACACCTACGCGGTGATCAACACCTTCAATGAACTCGACACCGGTAAGAAACGCACCGACGGCTCGATCAAATCCCTGGAAGAAGCCGGCATTCCCAAGGACCACATTCTGACGGCTGCGCTGAAAACCCTCGACGTTCCCGGCAGCATGGACGCCACCAACTCGGCCCTGGTCAAGCTGCCAAGCGGCGCGAAAAACCTGATCATCGGCGGCATGAACGACAACACCGTGCTCGGCGGCGTGCGCGCCACCGAAAGCGCCGGTTTCGCCGCCGCCAATGTGATCGGCATCGGCATCAATGGCACCGACGCCATCGGCGAATTGAAGAAAGCCAACAGCGGCTTCTTCGGCTCGATGCTGCCGAGCCCGCATATCGAGGGCTACAACACGGCGCTGGCGATGTACGAGTGGGTCACCACCGGCAAGGAGCCTGCGAAGTACACCGCCATGGACGAAGTGACCCTGATCACCCGCGCCAACTTCCAGGAAGAACTGACCAAGATCGGGCTGTGGAAATGACCGGCGCGGCCCTGCGTTTCAATGGCATCGGCAAGGAGTTTCCTGGGGTCAAGGCCCTGGCGCAGATCAGCTTTGAAGCGCGGCCGCATTCGGTACACGCGCTGATGGGCGAGAACGGCGCCGGTAAGTCGACGCTGCTGAAAATTCTCGGCGGCGCCTACATCCCCAGCAGCGGCACGGTGCACATCGGCGAGCAGACCATGGCGTTCAAATCCGCCGCCGACAGCATCGCCAGCGGCGTCGCGGTGATCCACCAGGAGCTGCATCTGGTGCCGGAAATGACCGTCGCCGAAAACCTGTTCCTCGGGCATTTGCCATCGCGCTTTGGCGTGGTCAACCGGGGCCTGCTGCGCAAGCAGGCCCTGGCCTGTCTCAAGGGCCTGGCGGATGAAATCGACCCCGAGGAAAAACTCGGGCGCCTGTCCCTGGGCCAGCGCCAACTGGTGGAAATCGCCAAGGCGCTGTCCCGTGGCGCCCATGTGATTGCCTTCGACGAACCGACCAGCAGCCTCTCGGCGCGGGAGATCGACCGCTTGATGGCGATCATCACGCGCCTGCGCGACGAGGGCAAAGTGGTGCTCTACGTGTCGCACCGCATGGAAGAGGTGTTCCGCATCTGCAACGCGGTCACGGTGTTCAAGGACGGCCGCTATGTGCGCACCTTCGACGACATGAGTGCGTTGACCCACGACCAGTTGGTGACCTGCATGGTCGGTCGCGACATCCAGGACATCTACGACTACCGCCCGCGCGAGCACGGCGAGGTGGCGCTCAAGGTCGATGGTTTGTTGGGGCCGGGTTTGCGCGAACCGATCAGTTTTGACGTGCGCAAAGGCGAAATCCTCGGCCTGTTCGGCTTGGTGGGGGCAGGGCGCACGGAGCTGTTCCGTTTGCTCAGTGGTTTAGAGCGCGCCAGTGCCGGCAGCCTAGAGTTATGCGGGGAGGCCCTGCAACTGCGTTCACCCCGCGACGCCATCGCCGCCGGTGTACTGCTGTGCCCGGAAGACCGCAAGAAGGAAGGCATCATTCCGCTCGCGAGTGTCGCGGAGAACATCAACATCAGTGCCCGCGGCGCGCATGCGTCGTTTGGCTGGCTGTTGCGCGATGGTTGGGAAAAGGGCAACGCCGACCAGCAGATCAAGGCGATGAAAGTCAAAACGCCCAACGCTGAACAGAAAATCATGTACCTGTCCGGCGGCAATCAGCAGAAAGCCATTCTTGGCCGCTGGCTGTCGATGCCGATGAAGGTGTTGCTGCTCGACGAACCGACTCGCGGCATCGACATCGGCGCCAAGTCGGAGATCTACCAGATCATTCATAACCTGGCCGCCAGCGGCATTGCGGTGATCGTGGTGTCCAGCGACCTGATGGAAGTGATGGGCATCTCCGATCGTATCCTGGTGATGAGCGAAGGCGCCCTGACCGGCGAACTGAGCCGCGATCAAGCGGATGAAGCACGCCTGCTGCAACTGGCACTCCCGCGTTCGCGGGCTTGAAGAATAAGAGGGTGTAGGCATGTCTCAGGTAAAAACTGCAAAGGGCTTCTGGCCGGGTTTCAACCAGCGCAAGTTTCTCGATGACTGGGTGATGCTGTTGGCGGCATTGGGCATCTTTGTGCTCAGCGCGCTGTTTATCGACAACTTCCTCTCGCCGTTGAACATGCGTGGCCTGGGCCTGGCGATTTCCACCGTGGGCATCGCCGCGTGCACCATGTTGTTCTGCCTGGCGTCGGGGCACTTCGACTTGTCGGTGGGCTCGGTGATCGCCTGCGCCGGTGTGGTGGCGGGGATCGTGATTCGCGACACCGACAGCGTGGTGTTGGGTGTATCGGCCGCATTGGCCATGGGCTTGGTAGTAGGGCTGATCAACGGCATTGTCATTGCCAAGCTGCGAATCAATGCGTTGATCGCGACGTTGGCGACCATGCAGATCGTGCGCGGCCTGGCCTACATCTTCTCCAACGGCAAAGCGGTGGGGGTGATGAACGAGGATTTCTTTGTGTTCGGTAACGGCCAACTGCTGGGCGTGCCGGTGCCGATCATCATCACTGTGTTGTGCTTTGTGTTTTTTGGCTGGCTGCTGAACTACACCACCTATGGGCGCAACACCATGGCGATCGGGGGTAACCAGGAAGCGGCGTTGCTGGCGGGGGTGAACGTTGATCGCACCAAGATCATCATCTTTGCCGTGCACGGCTTGATCGGCGCGTTGGCCGGGGTGATCCTCGCTTCGCGCATGACCTCGGGCCAGCCGATGATCGGCCAGGGGTTCGAGCTGACAGTGATTTCCGCCTGCGTGCTGGGTGGCGTATCGCTGAGCGGCGGCATCGGCATGATCCGCCATGTGATTGCCGGGGTGTTGATCCTGGCGATCATCGAGAACGCGATGAACCTGAAGAATATCGATACCTTCTACCAGTACGTGATCCGCGGCTCGATCCTGTTGCTGGCGGTCATCATCGACCGCATGAAGCAACGCTAGACCGAACACCTCCCACATTTGGATCTCCACTGTATTGAGGGGCGGTATTTGCCATAATGCCCCGCTTTCATACCTATAGGCCCGATATGCAGGAAAACGCCCACACCCCCGTCAAAGACGCAGCCCCGACCGGCACCCAGACCCTGCTGCGTGGCCTGGGCGTCGTGCAGGCGGTGGCGGCCGGTGCGCGGGATCTGAAAGAGATCGCCAGGCGCATCGGCACCACCCGCAGCACTACTCACCGTCTTGCCAGCTGCCTGGTGGAAGAGCGTTACCTGCGCGTGGTGCCGCAAGTCGGTTACCTGTTGGGGCCGAAGTTGATCGAGCTGGGGTTTCAGGCCCGCGAAGAGCTGCCATTGGTGACCTTGGCGGTGCCGTACCTGGATGAGTTGTCGGCATTGACCGGCGACACTATCCACCTGGCCATTCGCGAATACGACGACGTGCTTTACCTGCACAAGAACCCTGGCCGCAACGGTCCGGAAATGCGCTCGCGGGTCGGCCATCGCATGCCGTTGGCGCGCACGGGCGTGGGCAAGGCGATGCTGCTGGATGACTCGGTGCAAGAGTGGCAGCGTTTGTACGAGACCAGCCTGCCGGCGGGTGGGAAAAACCTGCAATGGCCGCAGCATCCAGAACAATCCTGGGCGCAGTTCGAGCAGCGCATGCGTGAGTATGTGGTGGGCGGTTATGCGTTCGACCTGGAAGACAACGAACCGTCGATCCGTTGCGTGGCGGCACCGGTGCGCGATGCCAGCCGGCGAATCGTCGCCGGCATCAGCATCGCCAGTACCGTGCCCTATATGCCGCTGGAGAAAATGGCCGAGCTGATCCCTGTGATCAAGCAGGTCGCAGCACGGCTGTCGGCGGAGTTGGGCGCGAAGGCCCTCCCACCCATGGCATGAAGCCCCCCGTAGCAGCTGCCGAGCGCAAGCGAGGCTGCGTCAGCGGTGTATCTGAGACACCGCAACGCAGCCTCGCTTGCGCTCGGCAGCTGCTACGGGTTTACGCGGTGTTGGTATCTACTGGGAGTGGGGCGAGGGCACTCAGACCTTCAATGTCGCCATGTCGATGACAAAGCGGTACTTCACATCACCGGCGATCATGCGGGTATAGGCCTCGTTGATCTGGCGGATGTCGAGCATTTCGATGTCACAGGTGATGCCATGTTTGGCGCAGAAATCCAGGACTTCCTGGGTTTCGGCAATGCCACCGATCAGTGAACCGGCCAGCACTTTACGGCCCAATACCAGTTTGGCGGCGTTGACCGGTGGGTCCACCGGCTCGATCAGGCCAACCAGGATATGCACGCCATCAAAGCGCAGCACGTCGAGGTAGGGGTTCAGGTCGTGCTGCACCGGGATGGTGTCGAGCAGGAAGTCGAAGCTGCCGGCGGCGGCTTGCATCTGCTCGGCGTCGGTGGACACGATCACATGGTCGGCGCCCTGGCGGCGGCCTTCTTCAGCCTTGCTCGCCGAGCGGGTGAACAGTGTGACTTCCGCGCCCATGGCCTTGGCGAACTTGATGCCCATATGGCCCAGGCCGCCCATGCCGAGAATCCCGACTTTGTCGCCGGCCTTGACGCCGTAGTGTTTGAGCGGCGAATAGGTGGTGATGCCCGCGCACAGGATCGGCGCGGCGCTGGCCAGGTCGAGATTGGCCGGGATCTTCACTACGAAGTGCTCGCTGACCACGATGCTGTCGGAGTAACCGCCCATGGTGTTGCTGCCGTCGACGCGGTCCGGGGTGGCGTAGGTCATGGTCGGGCCTTCGAGGCAATATTGCTCGAGGTCCGATTTGCACGCTTCGCAGTGGCGGCACGAATCGACCATGCAGCCCACGCCGACGAGGTCGCCGACTGTATGCGCGGTAACGCTGGCGCCGACGGCGGTGACCTTGCCGACGATCTCGTGGCCGGGCATCAGCGGGTAGACGGCGATGCCCCATTCGTTGCGGGCCTGGTGGATGTCGGAGTGGCACACGCCGCAGTAGAGAATCTCGATGGCCACGTCATCGGCGCGCGGGCTGCGGCGTTCAAACGACATGGGGGCGAGGGGAGTGGTGGCCGACTGGGCGGCGTAACCGATGGCGGTATACATGGCGAAGACCTCGCAAAAGCAGTGACAGATGAGGCGGGCCATTCTCCGCGCCACCCCCTGATGCGGCCATGGTGATTGCTCCGAGTCTCATGCCTAAAGCTCCAGAGGAGCAGCTAAAAGCAGCAAGCTACAAGTCGCAAGCTATAAACTGCGCGCTCTCTTGCAGCTTGAGGCTTGAAGCTTGCTGATGCTCAGATCTGAACACTCCCGAGAACTGCTTTTATGCTATTGACCCGCCATCTTGATGCCAACGCCACGCTGGTTTCCCTGATCGAGGGGCTGACGTCCCGCGATGGTTTCTCCCCGACCCACCTGCCGGGTGTGCAAGTGCTGCGCGCCAGTTGCGACGTAGCGCGCGGCCCGCAGATCTACGAGCCGAGCCTGATGTTCGTGGCCCAAGGCAGCAAGGTTGCCTACCTGGGCCCGCGTACTCTGGAGTATGGCGCCGGGCACTACCTTATCCAGGCGATGCCGGTGCCGTTCGAGTGCGAGACGTTCGCCATGGCGCCCGGTGCGCCGCTGCTGGGCGTGACCGTGGGCATTGACCGCGTGGTGCTGGGTGAGTTGGTGATGGCCATGGGCATGCATGCCGGGCCTCCGCCGACCGCGCAAACCCTGGAGTCGATGAGTTCGGTGGTCCTGGATGACGCCATGCGCGGCTGCGTCGAGCGACTGCTGCAGTGCCTGCACGATCCACTGGAAAGCCGGATCATGGGCCCGGCGCGGGTACGCGAATTATTGTTCACCGCCTTGCGCGGCCCCCAGGCCGATGTGCTGCGTGCGTTGGTCGAACAGCAAGGGCAGTTCTCGCGAATCGCCACGTCGTTGAACCACCTGCATGCCCATTACGCCGAGCCGCTGAATATCGAGACGTTGGCGGGGTATGCGCATATGAGTGCGTCGACGTTTCACGAGCATTTCAAACGCTGCACATTGTTGTCGCCGGTGCAGTACTTGAAGCGTTTGCGCTTGCTCAAGGCTCAGCAGTTGCTGCTGGTTGAAGGCATGGGCGTTGCGCAGGCGGCGCATAGCGTGGGGTATCAGAGTACGTCGCAGTTCAGTCGCGAGTACAAGCGCTACTTCGAGCGCAACCCTGGCGAAGAGCGGGCTGCATAGTCATTTCAGGTAAATGCACAATCCAAATGTGGGAGGGGGCAAGCCCCCTCCCACATTTGACCGAGTTTGACTCCATAAAAAAGGCTCCCAGTTGGGAGCCTCGTTTAGCTTACATATTCGGGTAAGTCGGCCCACCCGCGCCTTCCGGCGTCACCCACGTGATGTTCTGCGAAGGGTCCTTGATGTCACAGGTCTTGCAGTGCACGCAGTTCTGGGCGTTGATCTGGAAGCGCTTCTCGCCGTCTTCCTTGGTGATCACTTCATACACGCCAGCCGGGCAGTAGCGCTGCGCCGGTTCATCGTAGAGCGGCAGGTTGGTGCCGATCGGGATGCTTGGGTCTTTCAACTTCAAGTGGCACGGCTGCTCTTCTTCGTGGTTGGTACCGGAGATGAACACCGAGCTCAACTTGTCGAAGCTCAGCTTGCCGTCGGGTTTGGGATAGTCGATTTTCTGGCTGTCTTTGGCCAGTTTCAGGCAGGCGTAGTCCGGCTTGGTGTCGTGCAGGGTGAACGGCATCTTGCCGCCGAGGATGTTCTGGTCGAACCAGTTGAAGCCGGCGCCGATGATCGGGCCGAACTTGTGCATCGCCGGGCCGAAGTTGCGGCTGGCGAACAGTTCTTCGTAGAGCCAGCTGGCTTTGAAGCTGTCGACGTAGTTGGTCAGCTCATCGCCGCCTTCGGATTCGGCAAACAGGCGCTCGGCCACGGCGTCGGCGGCGAGCATGCCGGACTTCATGGCGGTGTGGCTGCCTTTGATCTTGGCCACGTTCATGGTGCCCAGGTCGCAGCCGATCAGGGCGCCGCCCTTGAACACCATCTTCGGCAACGAGTTGATGCCGCCCTTGGCCAGGGCGCGTGCGCCGTAGCTGATGCGCTTGCCGCCTTCGAGGTACTGGGCCAGCACCGGGTGGTGCTTGAGACGCTGGAACTCATCGAACGGCGACAGGAAGGTGTTGCTGTAGGACAGGTCGACGATCAGGCCAACGACCACCTGGTTGTTTTCCAGGTGATAGAGGAACGAGCCACCGGTGTTCTCGTTGCTCATGATGTCCAGCGGCCAACCGGCGGTGTGCACCACCAGGCCTGGCTGATGCTTGGCTGGGTCGATTTCCCAGATTTCCTTGAGGCCGATGCCGTAGTGCTGGGCGTCGGCGTCGCTGTCCAGGTTGAAGCGCTGGATCAACTGCTTGCCGATATGCCCACGGCAGCCTTCGGCGAACAGCGTGTACTTGCCACGCAGTTCCATGCCCGGGGTGTAGACGCCTTCTTTTGGTTGGCCTTCACGGTCGACGCCGAGGTCGCCGGTGATGATCCCGCGCACCACGCCGTTTTCATCGAACAGCGCTTCCTGGGCGGCGAAGCCTGGGTAGACTTCCACGCCCAGGTTCTCGGCCTGCTGGGCCAGCCAGCGGCACAGGTTGCCCAGGGAGATGATGTAGTTGCCTTCGTTGTGCATGGTCTTGGGCACAAAGAAATCAGGCACCTTGGTGGAGGTCTCGCGGCTGCGCAGGACATAGATGTCATCGCGCACCACGGGGGTGTTGAGCGGGGCGCCGAGTTCCTTCCAGTCCGGGAACAGTTCGTTCAGGGCGCGTGGTTCAAACACGGCACCGGAAAGGATGTGTGCGCCCACTTCGGAGCCTTTCTCGACCACGCAGACGCTGATTTCCTTACCGGCTTCGGCGGCCTTCTGCTTCAGTCGGCAGGCGGCAGACAGGCCCGCCGGGCCAGCGCCGACGATGACCACGTCGAATTCCATGTATTCGCGTTCCACAGGCTATCTCCTACTCAAGGCTCAACAGGCTTTTTTCTAATGGGTGGAGGTTCGGTGTCGTGTCCATCATTGCCGTGCGCAAGGGCAGGGCATGACCCACCTTTCTCTCTAGGTGGCGCATTATATATAGACCACTGTCAGCGTCCAATACAAACGTTTGTTTGAATTGCCCGCAGGCTAGGTAAATCAAAGCAACGCGGCTTATGACTGGCCATTTTGCCGTATTGACCGGAATAGGCGTTCCGGTCAATATACGGTCGGTTTTGCGCATACCGTAGGCAGACTAGCGGTTTCAGGCGCACGTCCAAAGACAGGCAAAGGCAAAAAAGGTGACGCGTGCCCAAACAATGGCGCGCAGTTTACACGCCGCGATAAAGAATGACCTCTCAGTCACCACTGACGAACGGTCATCACTTCCCGTGAGCAAGGTCACGCCGAGGTTTTTGGAGGTGCCCTTGTGTGCCGATGAGCATCAACCGCCAGGTTCGCCTAGGCGACTTTCTTTTCACCGGAGAGTAACGAGGAATCCATGAAGGTTCTTGTAGCTGTCAAACGCGTTGTCGATTACAACGTGAAAGTTCGCGTCAAGGCGGACAATTCCGGCGTCGACCTTGCTAACGTCAAGATGTCGATGAACCCTTTCTGTGAAATCGCCGTGGAAGAAGCCGTACGCCTGAAAGAAAAAGGCGTGGCGACTGAAATCGTCGTGGTTTCCGTCGGCCCGACCACTGCTCAAGAGCAGTTGCGTACTGCCCTGGCACTGGGCGCCGACCGCGCCATCCTGGTCGAGTCCGCTGAAGAGCTGACCTCCCTGGCCGTGGCCAAGTTGCTCAAAGCCGTTGTCGACAAGGAACAGCCTCAGCTGGTGATCCTTGGCAAACAGGCGATCGACAGCGACAACAACCAGACTGGCCAGATGCTGGCTGCACTGACCGGTTACGGCCAGGGCACCTTCGCGTCGAAAGTCGAAGTGAGCGGCGACAACGTTGCCGTGACCCGTGAAATCGACGGCGGCGCGCAGACGGTCTCGCTGAAACTGCCGGCCATCGTCACCACCGACCTGCGTTTGAACGAGCCGCGCTACGCGTCCCTGCCAAACATCATGAAAGCCAAGAAGAAGCCTCTCGAAGTGCTGACTCCGGACGCTTTGGGCGTTTCCACCGCCTCCACCAACAAGACCATCAAGGTTGAAGCACCGGCTGCACGCAGCGCGGGCATCAAGGTCAAGTCGGTGGCTGAACTGGTCGAGAAACTGAAAAACGAAGCGAAGGTAATCTAACCATGACTATCTTGGTAATCGCAGAACACGACAACAAAGTGCTGGCCCCGGCCACCCTGAATACCGTTGCTGCTGCCGCTAAAATCGGTGGCGACATCCACGTACTGGTCGCCGGTCAAGGCGCTGGCGCCGTGGCTGATGCCGCAGCCAAAGTGGCTGGCGTGAGCAAAGTACTGCTGGCCGACAACGCCGCTTACGCTCACCAGTTGCCGGAAAACGTTGCTCCGCTCATTGCTGAGCTGGCCGCCGGCTACAGCCACATCCTGGCTGCCGCCACTTCCAACGGCAAAAACATCCTGCCACGCGTTGCCGCGCAGCTGGACGTTGACCAGATCTCCGAGATCGTTTCGGTCGAAAGCGCCGACACTTTCACACGCCCGATCTACGCCGGTAACGCCATTGCCACCGTGCAATCGACCGCTGCCGTCAAGGTCATCACCGTGCGTGCCACAGGTTTCGATCCGGTTGCCGCCGAAGGTGGTTCGGCGGCTGTTGATGCTGTTTCCGCGGCCCACGACGCAGGCACGTCCAGCTTTGTTGGCGAAGAGCTGGCCAAGTCGGACCGTCCTGAGCTGACCGCTGCCAAGATCGTCGTTTCCGGCGGCCGTGGCATGCAGAACGGTGACAACTTCAAGCACCTGTACGCCCTGGCCGACAAGCTGGGCGCTGCGGTCGGTGCTTCCCGCGCCGCCGTCGACGCAGGTTTCGTACCCAACGATATGCAGGTCGGCCAGACCGGCAAGATCGTTGCGCCACAGCTGTACATCGCCGTCGGTATCTCCGGCGCGATCCAGCACTTGGCCGGTATGAAAGACTCCAAAGTGATCGTCGCGATCAACAAGGACGAAGAAGCACCGATCTTCCAGGTGGCCGATTACGGCCTGGTCGCGGACTTGTTCGAAGCTGTACCTGAGTTGGAGAAGCTGGTCTAATCCAGCCGCTTCACTTATAAAGAGCCCGGTCTTGTGACCGGGCTTTTTTTGGCCTGGGCTTTTTTGAACATCGGAGAAACCGCCATGGAACTGCGCCCCTGGGCCGTACTGCTAGGCCTTACGTTGTTGCCGGGCCTGGCCCTGGCTGCCGGCAAATGTGATCGCCTGGTCATCACCGGCAGCCCGGACGCACCGCCGCTGCTGTGGCGCGATCCCCAAGACCCGACGCACCTGATCGGCGCCACCGCCGATGTCTTGCAACAGGTGGCCAAGGACCTCGGCCTGAAAATCGACCTGCTCTACGGTGGCATTCGTTCCCTGGCCCTGGACGAAGTGCGCAGCGGGCGCATGGACATCCTCGCCGATGCGCCGCTGAACCTCGGCGAGTTGGAAAACCTCGACTACATTCACCCGGCGCTGGTGCAGCTCGATTACTTGGTCTGGACCCGCAAGGATTCGGCGCTGGTCTATACCTCGGCGGCCGACCTGCATGGTCACAAGGGCGCGGTGTCGGAGCGGGCGCGCTTGAGCCGCGACTTTGAAACCTTCGCCGGCCAGCAACTGACCCTGCAACGCCTGCCCACATTGACCCCGGCCTTCCAGAAACTGCTGCTGGGGGAAGTGGACTACGTGCTGGCCGGGCGTTACTCCGGCATGGCCATGGCCCAGACGCTGGGCATGAGCAACGACCTGATCGCCTGTGATATTCCCATCGACCAGCCCGGCCTGTACCTGGCGATTTCCCACAACTCCGCCTGCAATGATCCTTGGCTGCGCGGACAGCTGGCCAAAAAGATGACAGAATTGCCCGGGTCTGGTGTGACGGAAGCCGCGCTGCAGCGCAATCTGGAGCGTTGGAAAGCGCAATTGCAACAACCCGTCGGCACCCCAACAAAGTAGGGATTTTCAGTGACTCTTCGACCTTTTTTCGCGGCCCTCGCCGTTGTCGCTCTGGCGGGATGTGCAGCCGATCCTGCGCCGAATGAACAAATTCGCCTCACCCAGCAAGCCCTGGAACAAGCCAACGCCGTGGGCGCCAGCGCCGATGAATCCCCCGAATTGAAACTGGCCGAAGACAAATTCGCCCAGGCCAAGACCGACATGGCCGAGCAATCCTACAAGGACGCGCGCATGCAGGCCGAACAGGCCGAACTGGATGCGCGCCTGGCCGAAGCCAAAGTGTTGACCCGCAAGAGCCAGGAACAACTGAACGTGCTCAACACCCGCATCACGCGCCTGCGCAAGCAATTGCAGTTGGGAGAAGCCCAATGAGCCCGATGATCCGTGGTTTGAGCTGTGCCGTGTTGCTGGGCAGTGCGGCACTCGGCGGTTGTGCCAGCCACCCCAGTGGCGAACAGGCCTTGCAACAGGCGGGCAGCGACTTCCAGAAGGTCAAGGAAGACGCCAACGTGCTGCGTATCGCGCCCAAGGACGTGATTCGCGCCGGTGAATCCCTGGCACGGGCCGACCGCTTGTCCAGCTACTGGGGCAGCGGCCCCGACGTGGTGCATTACGCCTACCTGAGCCAGCGCTACAGTGCCATCGCCCGCGAACACACCGAGCAGGCGCTTAACGAAGAGCGTGGCGCCAAGCTCGAACTGGAACGCCAGCGCCTGCAACTGGCCCTGCGTGAAAGCAAGCTGATCAGCGTGCAGCAGCAGGGTAAATGGCTCGAAGAACAGATCGCCAGCCTGACCACCACCCAGACCGATCGTGGTTTGGTGATGACCCTGGGCGACGTGCTGTTCGATACCGGTGAAGCGGAGTTGAAAAACTCGGCCAACCGCACCGTGTTGAAAATCGTGCAGTTCCTGCAACTGAACCCCAAGCGTGTGGTGCGCATCGAGGGGTACGCCGACAATACGGGTGGTCAGCAGGAAAACCTCAAGCTGTCCCGTGACCGCGCGCAATCGGTGGCCGATGTGCTGGTGGACCTGGGGATCGACGAGAAACGCATCCAGGTCGAGGGCTACGGCGACCAGTATCCGGTGGAAGCCAACGCCTCCGAACGTGGCCGGGCGCAGAACCGTCGCGTGGAAATAGTGTTCTCCGATGAAAAAGGCCAACTGGGCGCCGCGCGCTAAAGCCTTTCACCGATCAAGAATGTGGGAGGGGGCTTGCCCCCGATAGCGGTGGATCAGCCACTATTTGCGGCGACTGACACTCCGTCATCGGGGGCAAGCCCTTTCCCACATTGTTCTGTATACATCTGAATATTCTCTCCACTCACCTTACAGTTTTTACTGTCACTCCCGCGCGCGCTCGACTATTGTGGCAACTGTCCCCGTACACTTCTAAACTGTGCCGGTATGTTTCACACAAAAATAAAATACCCGTGAAATCGAGTGCTGCGTCATGACCAATCTGTTGCTATACCAACGTATCGCCCAGCAACTGGCTGAGGACATCCGTCGCGGTGTCTATCAACCTGGCGAGCGCGTGCCCTCGGTGCGCAAGATGAGCTCCCAGCTCAATGTCAGCCACGCCACGGTATTGCAGGCCTACGCCAACCTGGAAGACCAGGGGTTGATCCGGGCGCGGCCGCAGTCTGGTTACTACGTGCACCAGACGCCAGCGCTCACGGCGCCGACGCCGGACATCGCGCGGGTCGAGCGCCCGGGGTTGGTCACCCGCAGCAGCATTATCCAGCAGGTATTGGGCGAGTCGCGCCGCGAAGGTGTATTTCCGCTGGGCGCCGCCGTGCCGAGCGTCGACTATTTACCGGTGAGGGCGCTGCATCAGCAGTTGGCCAAGGTCACGCGCTTCCAGAGCCCACGTGCCTTCAGCTACATGTTCAGCCCCGGTTTTGAGCCGCTGCGCCGCCAGGTGGCGATTCGCATGCGTGACGCCGGCGTGGTGGTGGACCCCTCCGAAGTGGTGATCACCCACGGCTGTGTTGACGCATTGCAGATGTCCCTGCGGGTGCTGACACGCCCCGGCGACTTGATCGCGGCTGAATCACCGACCTATTACGGTTTGCTGCAACTGGCTGACCTGTTGGGCCTCAAGGTCATCGAGATCCCCAGCGACCCGTCCACCGGCATGAGCCTGGAAGCCTTGCAACTGGCAGCCAACCAATGGTCGATCAAGGCCCTGGTGCTGACCACGCGCCTGAGCAATCCACTGGGCGGCACCATGCCCGAGGAGCGGCAGAAACAGTTGCTGCGCCTGGCTTCGGATTTCGATATCCAGATTGTCGAAGACGATATTTACGGTGAACTGATGTTCGAGTTGGGCCGCACCAAGGCCCTCAAGGCCTACGACCGCCTCGACCGAGTGATCTATTGCTCAAGTTTCTCCAAGACCTTGTCGCCGGGCGTGCGCATCGGCTGGATGATCGCCGGCAAATACCAGCAGGAAATCCAGCGCCTGCAAATGTTCAGCACCCACTCGGCATGCAGCGTCACCCAGATGGGCGTTGCGGCGTACCTGGAGAACGGCGGCTACGACCGGCATCTGCGTTATATCCGCCAGGAATACCGCAAGAACCTCAGCGCGTTCCAATTGGCGGTGCAGCAGTATTTCCCGGAAGGTACCCAGATGACCCGTCCGAAGGGAGGCTTTATTTTGTGGGTCAGTTTGCCTGGGCGGGTCAATACCCAGGAACTGCACGTGCGTGCCCTGCAACAGGGCATCAGCATCGCGCCGGGGTTGATCTTCAGCAATACCGAGCAGTTCAACCACTGTATTCGCCTCAACTGCGGCACCCCGTGGAACCGCGAAGCAGAGCGTGCGCTGATGACCCTGGGCATGCTGGCCAGCCAGTTATGCCAGGAAACGGCAGCCGGTTTTTGAGGTGTTGAACGGGGGCAACTCCAATAGTTGGCTAATCACCGCGCTTGTCATGCCGTGCACAACAAGCGAGCATATGGCCCTCTGCCGTTAATGCTGTAGGCAATATGACCTCGATTGTTCGCGCTGCTTTGGTGATTGGCCTGTTTAGCCTGTGTAACGTCAGCACAGTGCTGGCGGCAGCACCTGTGGCTGAAAACAAGCCCGCTGCCAATACCCAGCAGGATGCTCCGGTACAAAAACCGAGTCCCGCCAAACAAGCCCCCGTCGCTAAGAAGCCAACCGCCACGGCGAAAAAACGTGCGTCGGCGGCGAAAAAATCCAAGTCAGCCCAGGAAGTGGCACAGACCAAACTGCCACCGGCACAGTTGGATTTGTCCCTGCCTTCGGACATGGTCAGGCATCTACAGCCCCTGGGTACCGTGCCCAAGCCCAAGAGCGTGCCGTTGCTGCCGCCGATGTTTGGTGAAAAGCCCACCGACAACAGTGCGTTCCAGATCAACGGCCGTTTGCTCAGCAATGAGATGAAGCTGCAATTGCGCAACGAAGAGCGCCGTGATGTGGAAGGTGCTGCGTTGGAATTCGAGTTCAAACAGTAAACTTTTCCTGCAACGGTGACGCAGGCCTTCGACCATCTGTCGCAGACTGGTCGGTCACTTTTGTTTTGTGCGAAAAACCCCTGTTAACCCATTTTAAAACGGCTGTTTAAGGGCGTACTCTAGCCCGGCCATCCCTATTGAGTCGTCGAGGACCTGCTGGTCATGAATTGCCGTGAAGGCTGTGGCGCTTGCTGCATCGCCCCCTCCATCAGTTCGCCCTTACCCGGAATGCCCAATGGCAAACCGGCGGGCGAACGCTGCCTGCACCTGTCGGTCGAACAGCTGTGCCAACTGTTCGGCCAGCCGGAACGCCCGGCGGTGTGCAGTGATTTCAAGGCGGATATCGATGTCTGCGGTACCGACCAGGCCGATGCGATCCGGTTGATCGGCTGGTGGGAGCAGATGACGGCGGCTTGATGGGCTTTACTATTGGAACTTCAACAATAAGGAATACAACAATGGGTTCGCTGAAACGAATGGCTGTGCTGTGCGGTTTTACGCTGTTATTTGCTGCCACTGCCCAGGCTGAGGATTGGCAAGTCGCCAAGGACGAAGGCGGTATCAAGGTGTCCCTGAGCGAAGTTGCCGGCTCCAAATACAAGGCTTATCGCGGTGTGACCGTGATCAAGGCGCCTGTCGCCAAGATTCAGGCACTTCAGGAAGATGTGGTCGGCGCCTGTTCGTGGATTCATGAGTGCAAATCCCAGAAGCTGGTCGACAAGAAAGGCGATGAGGCCTGGACCTACACCCAGTTCAACGCGCCGTTCCCGGTGACCGATCGTGACTCGTACATCCATGTCACCACCACCAAGGACGCCGACGGCAACGTAACCCGCAAGTTGCAGGGCGTGCCGACCTACAAGCCCGAAGAAAAAGGCTACGTGCGTGTCGCCCAGGTCGAGGGCTTCTGGAAACTGGTGCCTAAAGGCGCCAATGAGACCGAAGTCACCTACCAGGTACACACCGAGCCGGGCGGCAGCGTGCCGTCGTGGTTGGCCAACAAGTTCGTGGTGGACGCGCCGTTCAACACCTTGAAAGCCTTGAAAGAACACGCTGAAAAATAAATGCAGTTGATCCGGTGCCTCCTGACGTGAGTGGAACGTTTGCCGAGCCCTCAAGGTCCAGATAGTTGTAAGCCCACACACGGGTTTTATCGAGGAGGCACCGATGCAAAAGTGGCAGATTACCTTCGTTGATGATCACGGCGTACGGTCCGTGGAGCAGTTCACCTGCGAGCAGAAGCCCAGCCTCGAAGATGCGGCACACATGATTCGCAACAAACTGGTGCCCGTGGCCGCCGAACTTGACCTCAATGACCTTGAGGGCCGCAAGCCTGAGCCAACGGTCAAGATCCTCAAAGACCAGAACAGTATTCAAATCCTCGACATCTCTCCCGCCGCCTGAACATTCCCTGTATGCCATTCAAGCACCTCTGGTGGAGGTGATAGCTTCGCGCTACTCTGCAAGTGAGATCAGCGAATGAATCGCTAAGGTCTGGTCTTGTCAGCTACATGCTTGTTTTCCCGTGGTGATGTTATTGCCGTGGTACCCGCGCCGGTAACGCGCGGGCTTTGGGAAGCACGGAAAGTCTATCCATCGGTTTGAGGAGGACGTTTCATGAGCACAGCCTATCAAGAAGACATCAGCACCAACGTTCTGCGCCGCATGAAGGAAGGCGGCTTCGACTTCTCACGTTTCCACCCCATTGAGTTCTACGCCATTTTCCCGGATGAGGAACGGGCGCGCAGGGCTGCGGGTGAATTTCGTGGTGAGTCCCTGAATGCCCAGGTCAGTGCGCGCGACGATGGCGCCTGGTACCTGGAACTGAGCAAGATCATGTTTGCAACCTACGACGGCATAGGAGACTTCGAGCAAGACTTTGAAGCAGTGGTCGAACCGCTGGGCGGGATCATCGAAGGATGGGGCGTCAAGCAAGAGGTGCGTGGGTTACCCATGTAGCGCAATTGTATGAGCAACGCAGCGTATCGGCTGACCCTAGGGTCGGCCGATTTTGTGTGTGCAGTGAGAAAATCTACGGAACTAGCACAGCCCTTTCTTGCACCAAAAAAAAGGCCACCCGAAAAGGGTGGCCGAAAGGGAAGACCGGAGGAGTCGGTCGGTACACGAGCTGTCACGGTACCGATTGCGCGATGGTTAAAGCTGTAGGACACATCCTGTTCAGCTGATGGGGATGATTATCCGCAGGCTTCGGCGGGCAGTGAAATCAACTCTGGCTATGCTGTTGATAGCCAAAGCTTGCATTGCCATGAAGCGTGCAGCATTGCAGCGCGCATTCTGCGCACCAGGACGGTGCGACCAGGTCTTTGCTTATATTTAACCCACTGATTTTTAAGTGTTTATGCCGCTGGCACGGGCCTTGCGATGGTTCTTGCGTCCGGGTGACAAGGAGTACGGCATGATCCGCACTTATTACGACGAAATGTACGATGGGGCAGGGCAGGTTCGCCCTCACTACCGCGAGTTCGCCCGCTGGTTGGCCGACACCCCCGCTGAACTGCTGGCCCAGCGCCGGCGCGAAGCCGACTTGCTGTTCCACCGCGCCGGGATCACCTTCACGCTTTACGGGGACGAGCAGGGCACCGAGCGTTTGATTCCTTTCGACACCATCCCCCGCAGTATTCCCGCCAGCGAATGGCGCATGGTCGAGCGTGGCTGCATTCAAAGGGTCAAGGCGCTGAACATGTTTCTCGCCGACCTCTACCACGAACAACGCATCATCAAGGCTGGGATCATTCCGGCTGAACAGGTACTGGCCAACGAGCAATACCAGTTGGCGATGCAGGGGCTGAACCTGCATCGCGACCTTTATTCCCACATCTCCGGGGTCGACCTCGTACGCGATGGCGACGGCACCTACTACGTGCTGGAGGACAACCTGCGTACGCCGAGCGGCGTGAGCTACATGCTCGAAGACCGCAAGATGATGATGCGCCTGTTCCCTGAGTTGTTCGCCGCCCAGCGCATCGCGCCGATCGATCACTACCCCAATCTGCTGCTCGATACCCTGAAAAGCGCCAGCCCCCTGGATAACCCCAGCGTGGTGGTACTGACCCCTGGGCGTTTCAACAGCGCGTTTTTTGAGCATGCATTTTTAGCCCGGGAAATGGGCGTGGAGCTGGTGGAAGGCGCGGATCTGTTCGTGCGCGATGACCGTGTGTTCATGCGCACCACCGACGGCCCCAAAGCCGTGGACGTGATCTACCGTCGCCTCGACGATGCGTTCCTCGACCCGCTGGCGTTCAACCCGGACTCCATGCTCGGCGTGCCCGGCCTGCTGGCGGCGTATCGCTCGGGCAACGTGGTACTGGCTAATGCGATCGGCACCGGGGTGGCGGATGACAAGTCGGTGTACCCCTTCGTCACCGAGATGATCCGTTTTTACCTGGATGAAGAACCCATCCTGCAGAACGTTCCCACATTCCAATGCCGTAAGCCCGACGAATTGTCCCACGTGCTGGCCAACCTGCCGGACCTGGTGGTGAAGGAAACCCAGGGCTCCGGCGGCTACGGCATGCTGGTGGGGCCTGCGTCCACGGCAGCCGAAATCGAAGCCTTCCGTGCGCGTATCAAGGCCAAGCCCCAGGCCTATATCGCACAGCCAACCCTGTGTTTATCCACCTGCCCCACCTTTGTCGAAAACGGCATTGCACCGCGCCATATCGACCTGCGCCCGTTCGTGTTGTCCGGCAAGGAAACCCGTGTGGTACCCGGCGGTTTGACCCGTGTAGCGCTGCGTGAAGGGTCACTGGTGGTTAATTCGTCTCAGGGTGGCGGCACCAAAGACACCTGGGTGGTCGAGGACTGATGCCATGTTGAGTAGAACTGCCTCGGATTTGTACTGGATGTCGCGCTACCTGGAACGCGCTGAAAACCTCGCGCGCATGCTCGATGTCAGTTATTCGCTGTCGCTGATGCCCCAGGATGGGCGCGGTGATGGCCTGCATGAGTTGGCCATGCCGCTGCTGATCACCGGCACGCTGGATGACTACCGCGAACGCCACGGTGAACTGCACGCCGAACGCCTGTTGCATTTCTTCGCCCTGGATGCGGCCAACCCGGCCAGTATCTACAGTTGTCTCGGCGCGGCGCGGGCCAGTGCCCATGCCGTGCGTGGGCGAATTACCGCCGACATGTGGGAAAACATCAACGCCACGTGGCTGGATATTCGCGAAATCTCACAGCAAGGCCTCAGCCGCTACGGCATGAGTCGGTTCTGCGAGTGGGTCAAGGAACGTTCCCATCTGTTCCGGGGGGCAACCTACGGCACCATCATGCGCAACGACGCCTTCCGTTTTATTCGCCTGGGCACCTTTATCGAACGCGCCGACAACACCCTGCGCCTGCTGGATGCGCGTTATGAAATGGCCGGCGACCAGGCCGAAGCCGTCACCGATGGCACCGCCCACGCCTACTATCAGTGGAGTGCCTTGCTGCGCGCGTTATCGTCGTTCGAGGCCTACACCGAGATCTACCGCGACGCCCCAGGCGCCCGACAAGTCGCGGAGCTGTTGCTGTTGCGCGCCGATGTACCGCGCTCGCTGCGGGCCTGCAGCGAAGAGATCGACCAGATCCTCGCCAGCCTGCCCGGCATCAACGGCCGTCCGGCCCAGCGCCTGGCGGCCGAGATGGATGCGCGCCTGCGCTTCACCGCGATCGATGAAATCCTCGAGGAAGGCCTGCACGCCTGGCTGACCGACTTTATCCCCTTGGTCCGCCAGTTGGGCGACGCCATCTACAGTTCCTACCTGGAGGCTGCATGAGACTCTCCATCAGTCACGAAACCACCTACCATTACGACGACCAGGTACGCGCCAGCATCCAGTACCTGCGCCTTACGCCCCACGACAGCGAGCGTCAGCATGTGCTCAGTTGGCAGCTGGACCTGCCACGCCCGGTGCGTGCGCAGATAGATCCGTTCGGTAATATCCTGCACGTGCTGACCCTGGACGAACCCCACGACGCCATCATCATCGGCGCCCGTGGCCAGGTGGATATCGATGAGTTGCGCGAGGCCGAGCATGAGAGCCAGTCAGCCTTTCCGTTCCTGCGCTGCACCCGCCTGACTGAGCCGGACGAAGCCCTGCGCGCCTTTGCGCAACAGCATTGCCACCAGCGTCGTGATCGCACCGCGTTGATCGACCTGATGCACGCCCTCAACCAGTCGATGGTCTACACGCCGGGTGCCACCGAAGTCGACACCTGTGCCGCCCAGGCCTTCGCAGGGCGGGCGGGGGTGTGCCAGGACCATACCCATGCGTTCCTGGCCTGCGCGCGCAGCCTGGGCATTCCTGCGCGGTATGTGTCGGGGTATTTGTACACGGAAGACAGCACCCACCTGGCCAGCCACGCCTGGGCCGAGGCCTGGCTGGATGACGCCTGGTACAGCTTTGACGTGACCAACCAACTGGCCCGGCCGGAGCGGCATTTGAAACTGGCCGTGGGCCTGGACTACCTCGACGCTTGCCCGGTGCGTGGCATGCGCCGTGGCGGCGGGCATGAGCAGATGCATGCCAAGGTGTTCGTGGCGCCGACGCCGGTGATCTCGGTCCAGCAGCAATAATCCACTTGCCACAGGGGTTGTGGTGGATTCAAGGTAGTTGCTTACGCCCCGCCATATGCTTCAAGTACCCCACCAGCAACTCCAGCTCGCTGTCAGGCAACACACTGGCGGCGAACGCTGGCATCTTCGCCTGTGGCCAGTGCCTCAAGCTCTGCGGATCGCGGATATAGCGCTTGAGGAAGTCGCCGCTGAAATATTCCGTAGGGTTGTAGGGAATATTCAGGTCCGGTCCCACCTGTGCATCGCCGCCGCCATTGAGGCGGTGGCAGGCCAGGCAGTTCTTCTGGAACAGCGCAAAGCCCTGGTTGACCGGATCATCGGCCGCCAGCCTCGGGTCGGGCAACAACGCCGGAAAACGTTCGGCCACCGTCGTCAGCTGCTTGATCCCGGAGATCTGGAACGGCCACTGTTCCGGGCTGATATGCCCGGCTTGGGGATCGGTCCACACCAGGTAGAACGGCCCGGCGCTCGGCTTGCCGTCTGCCAATGGCGGCCAGGGGTGGGCCGGGTCTTCCACGGCCAGCCAGGCGCGCGCGCCGTTTTTTTGCAGCAACGGTGCGGCCGTCAGTTCCGCGGCGAATCCATCGAGGGCAACGGCTTGCAGATGCTTATCGGGCGGGAGACCCGGTAGGAGCACTGCCAGCGGTACTGCGCGATAGGTCATGTTGCGTTTGTAGGAGACGTCATCGACGACCTGCACCGTTTGCGCGTCCGGATGCTTGAGCAGGTCGGCGGTTTCCCACGTTTTGCGGGTGTGATCCAGCTCGACGGTCAATTGTGCCGCCGAGGCGGGCAGGGCGAGCAACAAGGCAAGGAGTGCGAAGGTCGGTTTCAAGACGGCGGCCCCGTGTTAAGTGGCGATGGGGCCCACGATACCGGAAAAGCGCGCGTAAAAAGGCAGCCCCTGCAACAGGATCGCTATGCACGAAGTCCCGACAGGTGCTGCCAAAAGCGATAATCCCGATGCAATAAGTGCACAGAATGGAGGGCGGACCGTTAGCCAATAACCTTGGTCAGGTTGGGCAAGATCAGAATCAGGGTGGTGGCGAACAGAATAAGTCCCGCCTGACGTACTTTCGAATGTTTGAACATGGCTGACTGCCTTTTGTTGTTATTCCTGAGCGTCAAATGCGTGCCGGTGTGATGAGTATCGCAAGGTGACGTGTCGCTTTTCTTACAGCTGCTCCAGCAAAACCCGGCAGCAACTTCTTACTGATTGAACCTTAGAGCCCTCGTTCTTTGCGGCTTAGACCCATTTCATATCACTTAATAAGAGTTTCAGCTTAAAAAGGCATGAGGCATAACGCCATCTTGGCGCCAATGCCTTGGCTAGACAGCTAAAACGATTAATCACGCAATTACCTTAGGTACCTACCGTTCGTCCGAGCGTGGCGGTCAAAAGCAATGAGCGCATCCGTCATTGAAACCGTGTCAATCGGGCCTAAGGTAAGGGCACTACTGCGCAATGGTTCGAGGACGTCATGACCCAAGCTTTGATCTTTGATGCGATACGCACGCCCCGCGGCAAAGGCAAGGCCGACGGCGCCCTGCACAGCGTCAAGCCGGTAAACCTGGTGGCCGGCCTGCTCACCGCGCTGGCGCAACGCAGCGACCTCGACACCCAGCAGGTGGATGACATCGTGCTCGGTTGCGTCACCCCGCTGGGCGACCAGGGCGCCGACATCGCCAAGACCGCCGCCCTGGTGGCGGACTGGGCCGTCAGCGTCGCCGGTGTACAGATCAACCGTTTCTGCGCCTCGGGCCTGGAAGCGGTCAACCTCGGCGCGATGAAAGTGCGCTCCGGCTTTGAAGACCTCGTGGTGGTCGGCGGCGTGGAGTCCATGTCCCGCGTGCCGATGGGCAGCGATGGCGGGGCCTGGGTACTCGACCCGCAGACCAACATGCACAGCCACTTCACGCCCCAGGGCATTGGCGCCGACCTGATCGCCACCTTGGAAGGTTTCACCCGCGAGGACGTCGATACCTTTGCCCTACAGTCCCAGCAGAAAGCCGCCAGGGCGCGTGCAGACGGCTCCTTCAACAAGTCGTTGATCGCGGTGCAGGACCAGAACGGCATTGTGCTGCTGGACCACGATGAGTTTATTCGCGCCGACTCCACCCTCGAAGGCCTGGGCAAGCTCAAGCCCAGCTTCGAAATGATTGGCCAGATGGGCTTCGACGCCACCGCGTTGCGGGTCTACAGCCATGTGGAACGCATTCACCACGTCCACACACCGGGCAATAGCTCCGGCATCGTCGACGGTGCCGCGTTGATGTTGATCGGTTCCGAAGCAAAGGGCCGCGAGCTGGGCCTGCAACCTCGGGCGCGCATCGTCGCCACCGCCGTCACCAGCACCGACCCGACCATCATGCTCACGGGCCCGGCACCGGCCACCCGTAAAGCGCTGGCCAAGGCCGGTTTGCGCATAGAAGACATCGACCTGTTCGAGGTCAACGAGGCCTTTGCCTCGGTGGTGCTCAAGTTCATCAAGGACATGGGCATCGACGCCGCGCGCGTCAACGTCAACGGCGGCGCCATCGCCATGGGCCACCCGTTGGGCGCCACGGGCTGCGCGATCCTCGGCACCCTGCTCGACGAACTGGAGGTGCGCCAGCAGCGCTACGGCCTGGCCACCCTGTGTGTCGGCGGCGGCATGGGCATCGCCACTATCATCGAACGTCTCTGAGCCCAAGGAATTTGTCATGACCGATGCCATTCGTTACGAAAAAGGCCAGGACCAGATCGTGGTGCTGACCCTCGACATGCCCGGCCAGAGCGCCAACACCATGAACGCCGCGTACCGCGACGCGATGGCGGCCACCGTCGCACGCCTGCAAGCGGAAAAGGACGACATTGCCGGTGTGGTTATCACCTCGGCGAAGAAGACTTTTTTCGCCGGCGGCGACCTCAATGAACTGATCAAGGTCGACAAGGCTCACGCCAAGGATTTCTACGACAGTGTGGTGGTGTTGAAGGCGCAACTGCGCAGCCTGGAAACCCTCGGCAAGCCGGTGGTGGCCGCCATCAATGGCGCAGCCCTCGGCGGTGGTTGGGAGGTCTGCCTGGCGTGTCATTACCGCGTCGTGCTGGATGACAAGTCGGTACAACTCGGTTTGCCGGAGGTCACCCTCGGCCTGCTGCCGGGCGGCGGTGGCGTGGTGCGTATGGTGCGCATGCTTGGGCTGGAAAAAGCTTTGCCGTATTTGCTCGAAGGCAAAAAAGTCCGGCCCCAGCAGGCGCTGCAAGCCGGGTTGGTGGATGAACTGGCGGCGGATCGCACTGAACTGCTGGCCAAATCCCGCGCCTGGATTCTCGCCAATCCGCAGGCCAAGCAGCCGTGGGACACCAAGACTTATCAGATTCCCGGTGGCACGCCGTCCAGCCCGAAAGTTGCGCAAATGCTCGCCATCGCACCGTCGATCTTGCGCAGCAAAACCAATGGCTGCTTCCCGGCCCCGGAGAAAATCCTCTGCGCCGCCGTGGAAGGCGCGCAGGTGGATTTCGATACCGCGCACCTGATCGAAACCCGCTACTTCACCGAACTGGTCACCGGGCAGGTGGCGAAAAACATGATTGGCACCTTCTGGTTCCAACTCAATGAAATCAACGCCGGCAGCTCGCGGCCTCAGGGCTTTGCGCCGTACGTGACGCGTAAGGTCGGGGTGCTTGGCGCCGGGATGATGGGCGCAGGCATCGCCTATGTCAGCGCCTGCGCGGGCATCGATGTGGTGCTCAAGGACATCAACCTGGCGGCCGCCGAGAAGGGCAAGGCGCATTCGATGGCGCTGTTGGACAAGAAGGTCAGCCGTGGGCAATTGACCGCCGAGCAGCGCGAAACCACCCTCGCGCGGATTCATCCTACGGCTTCGGAGGCTGATCTGGTCGGTTGCGACCTGATCATCGAGGCGGTCTTCGAAGATCGTGAACTCAAGGCCAAGGTCTCGGCTGCCGCACACCGTGTGGTCGGCGCCGATGCGGTGATCGCCTCCAACACGTCCACCTTGCCCATCAGCGGCCTGGCCACGGCGGTGCCGGATCAAGGCAAGTTCATCGGCCTGCATTTCTTCAGCCCGGTGGACAAGATGCCCCTGGTGGAAATTATCAAGGGCGCCCGCACTTCGGACGAAACCCTGGCCCGGGGGTTCGATTTCGTCCTGCAAATCAAGAAAACTCCGATCGTGGTCAACGACAGTCGTGGGTTCTTCACTTCGCGGGTGTTCGGCACCTTCACCCATGAAGGCATCGCCATGCTGGGCGAAGGTGTGGCTGCGCCGATGATCGAGACCGAGGCGCGCAAGGCGGGTATGCCGGTAGGGCCGCTGGCGGTGTCCGACGAAGTGTCCCTCAGCCTGATGAGCCATATCCGACAGCAGGCTGCCAAGGATCTGCAGGCTGAAGGTAAAGCAGTGCCGAGCCATCCGGCGACGGTGGTGATTGATCTGTTGGTGAACGAGTACAAACGCGCGGGCAAGGCGGCGGGGGGCGGTTTCTACGAGTACCCGGCGGGCGGGCAGAAGCATTTGTGGCCTGAGTTGAAAGCGCGCTTTGAGCGAGCCGACCAGCGGATTTCAGCGCAGGATGTGCGCGACCGTCTGCTGTTTATCCAGGCCATCGAGACCGTGCGATGCGTGGAGGAGGGCGTGTTGATGTCCACCGCTGACGCCAACGTGGGGTCGATCTTCGGGATTGGCTTTGCCGCCTGGAGTGGTGGCGCGTTGCAGTTTATCAACCAGTACGGCCTCAACGACTTTATTGCCCGCGCCCGCTACCTGGCCGAACAGTATGGGGAGCGGTTCTCGCCGCCGGCGTTGTTGCTCGAAAAAGCCGCACGAGATGAAGTGTTTCGGTGATCAAAGAGCATCCAGCGGGGCTTGCCTTGGAGGGGTATTTCAAGGCAGGCTCTGGGGTGTGCATTATTCCCATCACCGTGTCAGGTATTTTTTATGTCGCTACGCGTCTGTATCCTGGAAACCGATATCCTGCGTCCAGGCTTGATCGATCAGTACCAAGGGTATGGGCAGATGTTCAAGCGCCTGTTCTCCAAGCAGCCGATTCCTGCCGAGTTTGTCGTGTACAACGTGGTGCAGGGCGAATACCCGTCGGACGACGAAGTGTTCGATGCCTACCTGGTGACCGGCAGCAAGGCCGATTCCTTCGGCACCGACCCATGGATCCAGACCCTCAAGACCTACCTGCTCGAACGCTATGAGCGTGGCGACAAGTTGCTGGGCATCTGCTTCGGCCACCAATTGCTGGCGCTGCTGCTGGGCGGCAAGGCCGAGCGCGCCGGCCAGGGCTGGGGCATGGGCATTCACGATTACAAACTGGATACCAAGGCGCCGTGGATGAGCCCCGAAGTGCCAGAGCTGACGCTATTGATCAGCCACCAGGACCAGGTCACGACCTTGCCGGACAACGCCACGGTCATCGCCTCCAGCGAGTTTTGCCCGTTCGCCGCGTACCACATCGGCGACCAGGTGCTGTGCTTCCAGGGGCATCCGGAATTTATCCATGACTATTCCCGCGAGCTGCTGGAGATTCTTCAGACAACCCTGGGTGAAAAAGTCTACACAAACGGCGTAGCCAGCCTGGCGCGCGACCACCACGGCGTCACCGTGGCGGAATGGATGATGCGCTTCGTGGCGCACAAGCCCGAGGCCCGGGTTTAAAGCCAGCCCGAGCGCTTGAAACTGGCCCACAAGCCCGTGCAGCCGAACGCAATAAACCCGAGCACTGCAAAATAGCCGTAGTGCCATTGCAGCTCGGGCATGTTCTGGAAGTTCATCCCATAAATCCCCGCCACTGCGGTGGGGAACGCCAGGATCGCCGCCCACGCGGCAAACTTGCGCTGCACCACGCTCTGGCGCGAGGCCTCCAGCAACACACCGATCTCGATGGTCTGGCTGGCGATGTCGCGTAGGGTGGTGAGGTCTTCCATCTGCCGTGTCACGTGGATCTGCACATCACGGAAATACGGGCGCATGTTCTTGTCGATAAACGGGAAGCTCAGCTTCTGCAGCTCCTGGCTGATCTCCACCATCGGCGCCACATAGCGCTTGAGCCGCAGTACATCGCGGCGCAGGCCATGGATCTTCTGGATATCGCGCTCGCTCAGCGAGCTGCACAATACGTTGTGCTCCAGTTCATCGATCTCGGCGTGGATCGCTTCGCTCACCGGCTGGTAGTTTTCGGTGACGAAATCCAACAGTGCATACAGTACGAAATCTTCCCCATGCTCCAGCAACAGCGGGCGCGCCTCACAACGCTGGCGGACAAAGCCGTAGGACGCCGAGTGACCATTGCGTGCGGTAATGATGTAGCCCTTACCGGCAAAGATATGGGTCTCGATAAACTCCAGCTTGCCGTTCTCGCGTACTGGTGAATAGGTGACGATAAACAGCGCATCACCGAAGGTTTCCAGCTTGGGGCGGCTGTGTTTTTCCAGGGCGTCTTCGATGGCCAATTCATGCAGGTTGAACTGGCGTTGCAGGTTGGTCAGCTCCTGGGCGTTGGGCTCTTCCAGGCCGATCCACACAAAGTGCCCGGGTTTGGCGGCCCAGGCCGCGCCTTCGTCGAGGGTAATATCAGTGACTTTCTTTCCGGCGCTGTACACGGCGGCCGCAACAACTCTACCCATGGTGCTGATCACTTCTTATTAGGGGGACAGGTGTTGGGCAGCTTAGCTGGACGCGAGTTCGATTGTTGCCGAGGATTGCAGTGCACGGTCCATGGCCGTGATGCACTCATCCATCTGCGCCTGACAGGTCTGCATCAACTGCGGGATGTCATCCGAAGTCAGGCCCACAGTAGGAATCGGTGGCAACGAGCGTATGAGCACATCACCGCTGTTCCAGCGATTAAGCCGCATATGGGTGACGTAATTGCTGACACACACCTGCACGATGGGCACGCCAGCGGCGATGGCCATATGAAACGCGCCTTTCTTGAACGGCAACAGGCCTTTGCCCAGGTTGCGCGTGCCCTCCGGAAACACCCAGATCGACGTGTCTTGATGCTGCAACGTATGAGTGGTGGTGAGCATCGCGCGACGTGCCTTGTGTGCATTGCCGCGGTCGATCAGCACATTGCCCGCCAGCCAGAACAGCTGGCCGAACAGCGGGACCCATTTCAGGCTCTTTTTGGCGATACACACAGTGCGATGGGGCACGACGGTGCCCAACACAAACAGGTCATAGTTGGACTGGTGGTTGGCGATGATCACGCGCGTGCCCGGCTTGTTGCGCAGGGAGTCGACATCGGTCTTCACCTTCAGCCGCAGAATCCACATGGCCGGCAGCGCATAGAGGCGCGCGCACAAACGACTGTTGTCCGGGTTGAACGGCCGGCAGGCCCCGAGCAGGACGCCCAGCACACCGGCGACCATAAAGTGCAGGCCCATCAATAACATACGTAACAGAAAAAGCATCGACACGGCCCATCGTGACAAAAGGTGGCGCAGTGTACGGATGTGCACTGTATTCGGCAATTGTCCCTAAAGAGGTAGGAGATGGGCGATGTTTAAGCACATGTTTCAATATGTACCAACATAGGCAGGCTAGAGCGGCTAAAGATGTTTCGGATTAATTTGTAAGAAAAAGCCCGGCGCAAGGTCGGGCTTTGATGTTTCGGTTGTAGGTATTAACTCAGGATATGGCCCTGATCCTGGATGATTGCCTCATCCAACGCCTCCAGCAGCGCCTTACGCACCTTCAGTTTGGTGTGCTTATGCGCGTTCATATTCAGTTTCTTCAGCTGACGCGCCGCTTCCAGCGCTGCTGCATGCAGCTCTTCAGGTACCACCACCTTGTCGAGGAAGCCAGCCTGCAACGCGCCCTGCGGGTCAAACATCTCGGCATTGATCACCGACCGATGAAACGCCGACTTACGCAAACGGTCCCGCGCCAGCTCGATACCGGCGTGGTGCATGGTCATGCCGATCGCCACCTCATTCAGGCCAATGCTGAACGGGCCTTCCACCCCAATCCGATAATCCGCCGACAACAACAGGAAAGCCCCCTTGGCCACCGCATGCCCAGGGCACGCCACAATCACCGGGAACGGGTGCGACAACAGGCGGCGCGCCAACGTCGAACCCGACGTCACCAGGCCGATCGCCTCTTTAGGGCCGGCCGTCATCACTTTCAAGTCATAACCACCCGACAGAATCCCCGGCGTGCCGGTGATCACCACCACCGCCCGATCTTTCTCGGCCTGGTCCAGCGCTGTATTGAACGCACTGACCACATCCGGAGAAATGGCATTCACCTTGCCGTTGCTCAGGGTCAGGGTCGCGATACCGTCTTCGAGGTGGTAAGTAATCAACTCACTCATGACGCGGTTCCTTGTAGGATTTGTTATAGAGAGGCTGTTTATAGAGGCACATGCACAGACGTTACCCACCACGCCCGCCCCGGTAAAGCACCATGACTGACTGCCCAGTCAGACTTTTCCCGCAGGGTGAGCGCTGGAAGGCCTGGGGCAGGGCGCAACACCCGCCCCAGACGCAGGCCGCCCATGCCCAAGAATGGCAGAATCACCACCCCTTGCCGGGCCAGTACCGGCATAGCCGTCTAACCGCATGAAAATTCTGAAAAAAACCTTTGCCATCAGAAAGGCTTTCGACTACATTAGCGCGCCTCGACAGACTGAACTGGTTTGACGAGATACGGTGAAGTGTCCGAGTGGCTTAAGGAGCACGCCTGGAAAGTGTGTATACAAGAAATTGTATCGAGAGTTCGAATCTCTCCTTCACCGCCACATTCTGAAAACGCAAACCCCTGATTTTTATAGAGAAAGTCGGGGGTTTGTGATTTTTGACGTCTGAAAAATGGCCATATGGGACAGATCTGGGACAGATGGGGGGGGGCTGGCTCAAGAATGAGCCCCATCTCGTCTGCTGCTCTGTCGACTATAGATATGCAGGAGTTGCCCAAATGGGCGGCAACAGAACGAAGCATAGATAAAGCAACGTTCGTCCACGCAGCTAAGAAATAGGTGGTTCCTTCTGTCTGTTTCGCGCTAGAAATAGTAGGGCTTTCACTAGAGAGCGTGCTTTGCAGGCCTGTAATAAAGCACGAGACCCCTACACAGCCGACTTTGACAAATGCTATCGTTATGCCTTCATGCGCTAGGTGTCAAAGATACCGAAAGAATTGCATAAGCTAGGTTGCTTACAGAGAAAGCATCTATAGCTGTGAAAGCCGAAGCTTCATATTTTAAAGGATTAATTTGTGCAAGAAATACTGACAGTCAAGAATTTCGTAGTTATCAAGAAAGCCGAAATTGAACTAAAGAAAATAAACATAATTATTGGTCCACAAGCCAATGGCAAAAGTTTATTGGCTAAGCTCACTTATTTTTTCAAAAGTATCCCTGCTATTTTTATTGAAAGCATTCGATCCCTAGATAGCAAAAGGGAGCTGGATGCTGGAATACTTAGTCAGTTTGAGTCGAGATTTCCACGTTATTCTTGGGATGGTACTAGCTTTACAATACAGTACGTGGCGGGGGAGTTTACGTTTGTTATTGAAGGGAAAGCTTCTAAAAAGGGAAAAACTCAGTTAAAGCTGAGTTACCCTGAATCCCTTCTGAAATTATTTAATTCTAAGAAAATTTCTTATAAGAGAAAGAGAGAAGGTCCGCAGTCTGATGATCCATTTATGGATGATTGGAGGATTATGAGTAAATATGTTACAGGTCCACTTCAGGCAGAATATGACTTTTTCAAAGGTCAGCCTATTTTTATTCCCGCTAGTCGAAGTTTTTTTGCAAACTTACAGAAAAATATATTTACTTTTCTTGCGTCAAGTTTAGAAATTGACCTGTTTTTAAAAGATTTCGGGCGTATGTATGAGCAATCTAAACGCTTTTATACTGACCCTTATCTAGTGACAAGATCGCTTCCTGTAATTGAGCGTCATAAGGATCTTGTTGAATCTATTATGAGCGGGACTTATAAGTACGAAGATGATCAAGATTGGCTTATATCGAAGGGGCGTAAAATAAATCTAGCAAATGCCTCGTCGGGTCAGCAAGAATCATTGCCAATGCTTCTCGTATTAATGATATGGCCCTCTTTGAGGGGCAGCGAACCCAACGATATGTATTTCATTGAGGAACCGGAAGCCCACCTTTTCCCTACGTCTCAGAGTCGTGTCGTATCGCTGCTCTCCAGAATTCAGCATGATTGCTCCAGCAGCTTCTTTATTACTTCCCACAGTCCCTACATACTCTCTGCTTTTAATAATTTGATCCTTGCTCAGGATACAATAGACTTGGGGCGGATCTCTATTGATGAGTTCATAAAGGTTAATGGTCCAAGTCAGCCGATTAAGTTTGAGGATGTTTCGGCTTATACGATAGATAATGGTGTGTCCAATCCTATTGCTGATCCTGAGTATCGGATGATTGGTGCTGATATGTTAGACGGCATATCAGAGCATTTCGAGAGGGTTATGAATACCTTGTTGAGTAGCGAGGCTGAGCAATGAACTATATGCTTTGCACTACCACGACGACTGATCCGATAATTGTTTTTAGTGAAAATAGAAGCCGTATTTCTGTATTGAATAATAATCGTATTGAGGTTCAGAAAATTCAGGTGGATGGTTGTCTTATTGATGCTCATTTGGAAAAATGTGACTGGCTATTTTGCTACGAAGATAACACAAAAAAAGCCGTGTTTATTGAGCTTAAAGGATGCGACTTAGATAAGGCTATTTCGCAGCTGAGGTCAACTATTGGTCATACGAGAGCAAACTACTCTGCATATAGGAAGGAGTGCTACGCCATCACCACTAGAGTTCCTAAGCACGGTGCGTCAACGAGAAAGCGTAGTATCGATTTTTTCAATCAAACAGGTGCGACACTCTCCATCAAAAATTCTCCATACAGTATTAGCATTTAGCGTATTAATTTTTAGGGGGGCACTTCTTACGTTCACGTCTGGACGAAAGAGTGCCGTAAGAAGTCAATAACCTACCCCTAAAGCTTCAACGCAAGCTGCAACATCCCGACCACATCCGGCCCGTCCTCATTGATCCACGTCCCATAGTGCTGACGGATCATGTTCCCGTTGGTATGCCCCATCTGTTCCGCGATCCAGTCTATCGTAAGCGCTCCATGAACCCCACATTCAAAGGGCTTAGCTGATCCCGGATGCTGTGCTCCCGATTCCCTTAGGAGCCAGCCCGCCATGATGCGACCCGATGCTAAAGTCGAAAAAGTCTATCTCTACCCCAAGCCCGTCGACTTTCGAAAATCCATTGATGGCCTGGCGGCGCTGGTCGAACTGGATATCAAAGTCGCGGTATTCGACCCTGTGCTTTTCGTCTTCCTCAACAAGCCACGCAACCGCGTGAAGATTTTGTATTGGGAACGCAACGGGTTCTGCCTCTGGCTCAAGCGCCTCGAATCCGAACGATTTAAAACATCGCCCGATGCCAACGATGAAGCGATCATCCTGACCGTCCAGGAACTGAACTGGTTACTTGATGGTTTTGATCTGTGGCGCAACCGTCCTCATCAGGTTTTGACGCCTCGATACGTGGCCTGATTCGGTATAATCCAGGGCATGATTTCCATGCCCGAAAACCTCCCCGATGATCCTGAATTGCTCAAGCAGATGCTTGCGAAGATGCAGTCCAGAGTCGGTTTCCTCGAAGAAGAAAACGCACTGCTGCGTCAGCGCCTGTTCGGACGCAAGTCCGAGCAAACGGCTGATCCGGCAACGCCGCAGTTGGCCCTGTTCAATGAGGCGGAAAGCGTCATCGAACCCATTGATGAAGCCGCAGAAGAAGAGGCTGTTGCGCCTACCCAGCGGCGTGGCAAACGCAAACCGTTGCCGGCCGATCTCCCCCGCATCGAAATCATCCACGAACTACCCGAACATGAACTGACCTGTGTCTGCGGCTGCCGCAAACACGCCATCGGCGAGGAGCTCAGCGAGCAGCTTGAAATCGTGCCGATGCAAATCCGCGTGATCAAACACGTCCGTAAGGTCTACGGTTGCCGTGCCTGTGAAACGGCACCGGTTACTGCGGACAAGCCCGCTCAGTTGATTGAAAAAAGTATGGCCAGCCCAAGCGTGCTGGCGATGCTGCTGACCACCAAATACGTGGACGGTTTACCGCTTCACCGTTTTGAAAAAGTGCTGGGCCGCCATGGCATCGATATCCCGCGCCAGACCTTGGCCCGCTGGGTTATCCAGTGCGGTGAACACTTGCAACCACTGTTGAATTTAATGTGCGACCGGTTGCTGGAAAGCCGCATCATCCACTGCGATGAAACCCGCGTGCAGGTGTTGAAAGAGCAGGATCGGGAGCCCAGCAGCCAGTCCTGGATGTGGGTGCAAACCGGCGGCCCACCCGACAAACCAGTGATCCTTTTCGACTACTCCACCAGCCGGGCTCAGGAGGTGCCGACGCGCCTGCTTGATGGCTATCGCGGCTACGTGATGACCGATGATTACGCCGGTTACAACGCGCTGGGCGCGCAGGAAGGAGTGGAGCGTTTAGGCTGCTGGGCGCATGCACGGCGCAAATTCGTCGAAGCGCAAAAAGTGCAGCCCAAAGGCAAGACGGGTCGTGCGGACATCGCGCTGAACCTGATCAACAAGCTTTATGGCATCGAGCGCGACCTACAGGCCGGCAACGACGGCGAGCGAAAAACCAGTCGTCACGCGCACAGCCTGCCGGTGCTGGCTCAGTTGAAAAGCTGGATGGAAAAGACCCAACCCCAGGTCACCGCTCAAAACGCCCTGGGCAAAGCCATCAGCTACCTAGCGAGCAACTGGAACAAACTTGAACGGTACGTCGAGGAAGGTTACTTGCCGATCGACAACAACGCTGCCGAACGCGCCATCAGGCCCTTCGTGATCGGAAGAAAGAACTGGCTGTTTAGCGACACCCCCAAAGGTGCGACGGCCAGCGCTCAACTTTATAGCTTGATCGAGACTGCCAAAGCCAATGGCCAAGAGCCCTATGCGTGGCTGCGCCACGCACTTGAGCGCCTGCCGACGGCTTCTTCGGTTGAGGATTACGAAGCTTTACTGCCCTGGAACTGCTCGCCGGTATCGCGTAGTTAAACGCGCTATCCATCTTGCTGGCTGGTAGGGTTTACGGTGAGCTTAAAGAATACGAGAGGAGCAACGATCATGGAATATGACAATAAACTGATTGAAGAAGCCGTGCTGGCTCTGTTGGCAACCTTCAGTTTTGATAACGGTAATGCTTGGAAAGGGTTCGACTTCGAGACCATGAGCCGATTACATGAACATGGTTTCATCAGTAATCCGGTAAACAAGAACAAATCGATTTGGTTGACGGCTGAAGGGTTGGAGCAAGGTCGGCAGATAGCCGACCGGTTGTTTGGGGTAGGAACCCAAGGGGAGCATGTATCCGAGTCGGATACCTGACTTCATACCACGGACTTGGGATAAAGATAAACTTTTTCGACTTTGGCGTCGGGACGCATCATGAGGTGCTGGCTCCAGAAAGAGATCGGGAGCGCAGCATCGGGCTTCAATGGGCGGCTTTGAATGTGTGGGTGATGGATCGGTTACGGAAAGCCGAGGTCAGCGGGGAGCTTGTGATAATGAATTGGGAGCCGGCTGCATTGGGGGGGACTATTCTAATTAACGTATAAAACTGAGCCGCCTAATTAGCAGGCGGCTTTTTATTGAGTATATAAACACAACTCTTTCAGCGCTTAACAGAATGGGGGGCTGGCTGTGGCTTTACCTTCTTTGGCTTTCTTGTGTAGGTGGTTTTCAACTGGAGATAGCTTCTCTCGTAAGTATCAAGTAATGAAAACATGAGTCTGTCAATTGCGTCGTGTTTTTCAGGGTTTCTTAGTTTCTGCAATAATTTGCAGAGATAGCGAGCTGGTAACTTTATTATTAGAGCAGAGTGAGAGCGGTGCATTTCACGCACCCAGTCAAGTTCGTTTCCCGTCATGTGTTCATCTTCATCCCGGGTAATGATAAAGCCGAGTTTTCCGTGTGTACCAGTCAAATATGATTGTAACTGTCTATATTCATCAGATCCTATTCCTGAATAGTTTTTTGCGTCAAATACTACCTGGCGTGCTTTGTAGTCCTCCTGTACGCGCCTCCAGAAGTCAGAAATTGCTCGATTGGTGCCGACTATGTCTCGTCTTTGAACGGCTGCTCCATTAGGGGAGAGTTCTAAATTTATAAGATGTGATGCAAAGATAATTCGCAATGTGTCGAGACACCAAAGTTCGAAATCTTTAGCGCCCTCTCGACCGGTTGGGATTTTCTCGAGCTGCGCAATAGTTTGTCCGATTTTTATTTTACGTATTTCTGGTGTAATTGACTGTACAACAATGTCGTATTCATCATTTATCTCTTCGGCCTCTTCTGGCGCGAGAGCATTTCGACTTAAGTTTAGTCCAAGCCAGTAGCAAGGATGTATCAAGATTTTGTCGGATATATCAAAACCTTTATCCGGTGTTCTTCCGTCATGGCAAAATGAAAATGCGGAAGTGCTGCTGTCATGTGTTCCGATGAAGCCTACGCTGTAAAGTGATTGCAATAGTCCGCTGGACTGTAAAATTCTTGTCTCAGCTAAGGCCTCATGGTTATCAGTTTCTTCTGATTGTTCTACATATCGTTCAATCATCTTCGTCGCGATTCCTACAAGCAGCTCTGGCTCTCCATCTTTGAAAGCGCTCGTAACGAGCTGTATTGATGGGAAGATTTTTGAATATTCTTTCCATAAGTCTTCAAGCCTCGCAACCGAAATGGATTGAGCCGCATGATCTAAGTCCTCAATTACTGCTGTGGAGCGGGAGTTTCTGGCAGCGCAGAAAAAAGCTTCATTCAATAATGAAAGTAAGTCCCTGGGTCGATATAAGGTAAATTGGAGACATTTTTTAAAGCCTTCTCGACCTTGAAGCTCTCCAGCTGTAACTCTATCCCAGATGCGTTGGTCCTTCTCAATTGTGATGTTGAATGAAAGCTTCATTCGAGTCGTTACAAGTGTAAGAAGCTGGGCCCAGTCCCAGTGAAGTCTGATGACTTGCCCCTCTATATTTCTTGAGTAATCTGGGTCTTCTTTGGCTAACGTTCTGTAAATATTATCACGTAAGAAAATTATTGGTCTGATAAGGTGGGACTTTTTGTTTAGTTCTATTGCAGCATAAGTTAGTCCGGCAATCATACCTATACCTACGGCATCCGACTCATAACCTTCATCTAGCCTATCCATCAAAACCGCTACTCGGCGATCAGCTTTCTCAAACAAAGCAAGTGCCTTCTCCTCCACCTGACTGATTTCTAAATTTCCAGGCAAATCGCCAACTGTTTCTTCAGGAGAGTTGGCATTTAAAAATTGCTTGGCAATGCCTCGACATTTTGTAAGGTACCCTCCTTTAGATTCGTTCCACCTTGTTAGGTGCTTGTTGAGCAGGCTGTCTCTCTCCAAGTGTGAGGAAAGCTTGTAGTTTGATGAGATGTAATTTGTCATCTCCATCAATATCGTATATTTCCATAATAACTTTGTCACAGCTCTCGCAAGATTGAATGATTCTGAAAATGGTCGAAGTAGCGATCTAAATCCAATTATTTCAGTGTCATCAGGAGAGAAGCATAAAACAACGACTTTTTTATCTTTTTTCCAATGTTTTTGTAGCTCTAAATAAAGCGCGCTTTTCCCCGTGCCTCGACGGCCGACTACCACAGTTCTGTCATCCGATTCTATTAACGATCTGAAGTCCGCAGTTGCGACGAAAGCATCCGAAAGCATTTTTCCATCGTTTTCTGCAGTCGTATCACCTAGTGAGTTCGGACGGATCAGCGGTGCCATGCTGGTCATTGGGGGGCTCTCCTTAGCAATTATTTTTATAGGTCTAGACGTCGGAACCTTATGGCGTGCCATGGCAGACCTTCCTAGCTGAGGAGTGCAACGTCTTGCGCTGACACCGACGGAGACAGAGTTTGAGCCCGAATATATATACCTCTAACAGCTTTGTGGAAGAGGGGGGGCACAAACTAATCTCGGGGAAATAGAAATGATTCTCACCGTTCTTTTAATGTGACGCCCGTAGCTCGGCGCGTGCCGTCGTCCCCCCACCTCGCCTGCGGGCTAAATGGGGGGCTTTTTCTGCGCTTTCTGCAGGTACTGCGACGCGGTCCTAGCTGAGCTTGCGCTGGTATTAATGGGGGCGGAAAAGCCTGCGAATCCCTGCAAGGGTAGTCTGCTTTGCGTGAGCTACTGGAACTCAGTCTGAAGGCGGTTCTGAGAGGTGGCTCGGGAAATGGGTTAGTTTTTGAAATAGCAACCTAGGAGCGGCCGAAGGACCCGTATTTACTAGGCTTGGGTGCTAACTTTGGAGGGTTAGTGATGGTTAGGTCTAAGGTTATAATTATATAAATCTATGATTTTTAATAGGTTTTATTGTTTTCTTTTTAACATCGATAAAGGTTAGGAGATAACCTTGTGCTAACCAAAACCTAACCAACAGCCGCAAAACCGTTAAGTACAAGGCTTATAGGGTGACCAAAAAAAATTACCGTCCTAACCCCTTTCCCATAGGTCCACATTAAACTTCAATAACTGGCGTTTGGCCGGGATTGGCCGTATGTCTCTGTGCATTCGCTAATTCTTTAATGATCGTAATTCTCCCGCTAAGCAGATCAGGCATGATGCCCATGGATAAATTCGAAAAATTAGCTTCCAAACCGCACCTCAACGGCCCAAAGCAGCAGCATTACGTCCCGAGATTTTATTTGGAGGGATTCACATCAGACCAAACGCTTTCCGTTTTTGATCGTATCAAAGGAGAGATCAGGCACCGACAGAAACCGCAGAACATAGCTACTGTCGGTCACCTATATACATTCGAGGACAACCAAGACCGAAAACGTTTTGATTTCGAGGCGCTTTTTGGTCTTGTTGAAAACGCGGCAGCTCCAATTTTGAACTCGCTCGTCCAGGGAGAAAGCTTAAGTTCGAAGGACCGCGAGTCTTTTGCGCTATTTCTTGGTCTCGCTGCTGTTCGAACTCCTGCAGCCATTGCTGATGCGAAAGCTGCACACGCTGGACTGGTTAAGGCGCAGACACGGCATTGGTATAGCGATGAGAATGAGGTTTTACAAAACCTCAAAAAAAAGGCTGGCTCCGAGGAGGATGAGGCTTCACTGCGCGATCAAGCCAGGAAGGTCGCGGAGATGGTTCGAAGCGATTCATACGACGTCGAAGTGGACTCGCAGTTTGCACTCCACCGATCGCTGAATGTCTGGCATATCGTCGCCGAAGAACTTTTCAAAAGAGACTGGGTTATCCTGCACGTCCCTGGCGATGAGCACAGTTTCCTTACATCAGACTCTCCAATCGTGGTGCAGTCTATGTCCTCGTCCCTTCGTCATGAGCCGATAGGGTACGGCTCTCCGCATGCCCAAATTCTGTTCCCTCTGACATCGAAGTGTGCGCTCGTCGCAAGTGGGCTATTGGCGCGAACAGGTAGAAGTATTATCACGGTTGAGGATTTGCATCGTTTCAATCTAACGATTGCCCAAGATTGTTATAGGTACGTGATGGGTGAGGACGCTGATCTCGTGGAAAGAATTACTACGGAATTAAATCTGGCCGAAACGAGTTGGAAGCCTAAATCGAGCGTCGCGGTCGAGTATCAAATCGAGGTCGACGGAAAGGTTTCTGCTCTAGGCGTTTTAAAACGCAACGGGTGTTGATGACGTGGACTTCACGCCAAACGTCCCCCAAAACTTCCTCCAACCGATTACAGGCATGTTCCTGCATCGCTTGAGGCCCTGAAGATTGCGGGGCGGGTGAAGGTAGTCGATCCCTCGCTATCAACTTGGGACGTTGATAACGAAGGTTGAGGATTAAAGTGGGAGACGGCTTAATACGGGATTTTATCTGGACTGATACTGTAGAGCTTTTCAAATAGTTCCTTTGTTTTACTTTCTGAAATTTCTGGTTCTGTTTGTTCGTTTAACCATGAAAAATCATATTTAAATGGTCCTTTTTCCATCACCCATTGATTGCTAGTGCTGTAAAGGATGTTTGCAGCATAAAATGCATTGAAGGTCTTTACTATGTTTTTTTCCGGTTTTCCGGGTAGCATGCGTGGGAGAATAGTTTGATCGGTTGCACTGTCGCTATAAAGAGAAAGGTTTTTAAGCCAAAGTTCTTCTGCGTTTAGATCTTTGTTTTCGAAGTTTAAATGCATCCCAGCCCAGCAGAAAAATTCAGGGGCTTGGTATTTGTCGATATTGAAAGCAAGGAAATGAGAAAAAAGTACTTTTAGTACGATGTTGTCTTCTTTATAGCTAAAGTCTTTTTGTTGGTTGAGAAGCTCCTTTATAGATATATGGTCGTTCTCCCATTTTTTTATTAAAGATGGTATTTCGTAAGGATGTTCATAGTTGCAATGGCTTGTTAATATTTGAGCTGTCTCAAAATACTCTTTTTTGCTGTAGTCTTTTATATGGTCTTTGACTTGAGGGTTTTCTTTTACTGCAGCGCACAAGAATATGAATCTATAGCTGCAGTCGATTGATTCTGGGAACTTTTCAATATTTGCTATGGTTTTAGGGAATCCTTCAATAGGGTTGAGTGATATATCACATAAAAGTAGGAAGAGGCCTACGAGAGGACTATCTATGAATTCTGGCTCTTTGCTGTTGGTGCTTTCTAAAAAAAATCTAAATGCGTCGCCATATTCGCCTTTAAGATATCCATCTTCTTTTACTTGCTGGATTGTGATTTTGTTTTTTGATGCTGAGGATAAAAATTGAAGCTGAATGAACCTCGCTTGACCTTCGATTATGTCAAGCCCTTTAATTGAGTAAATGGGGATGGGCGAGCCATAAAAATGGCCGATTTTTCCTTTTTGTTCCTGCTCTTCAAGTCCGCGGCGCCAAGTATCTGGATTTGGTAGGAATTTAGCTTCGGGATCGAAGACTGCCCTTAGAGTATTTATGCTCACGTCGTATGCTACATAGAAGGAATGGGCTACAGAGTTGAAGTAGTGTTCAGGTGCAAGTTCCTTGAGGCGACTGCGATCTAATATTAGGCTTCTATAGAACTCTATATCTAGAGTATTGTTTACGGCTCTATTTGCAAAGGCGATATCCGGAGTGTGATGATTTCTCCCTTGAAGCATCTCTGCCTCAGCCCAATCGAACAAAGGCTTTTTTGCAGATTTTGATTTTGCCAGATGTTGTAGAGACTCAAGGTTTGAATGTGCTTGTGCGGGAAAGCACATACTCATTATGAAGCCGATTGTTGATCCCTTAAATTGCCACCAATGAACTGTTTCGTGTAAGTAGGTTGAGAAGGCCTGAAACTCGGCCCATGTGATGTCTTCACCTTTTTTTTTGACTGCGCTTTCTACTAAGTTGTGTACTGAGTAACTTAATCTGATGACGTATTGGGTTTGGTGATACAGGCCAAAGCTGTTCCAGCAGGCTGACAGTTTTAAGTTGTCTTGGGTGGTAGAATCTAGTAATTCCCGTGTTAACTCGACTGTCCGATGATTCATCAAGCTGAAGCTCCTTTTATGTTGTTGATTTTTAGCGTGCCGGCTCCACAAATAGAGTGGGGCGCGCAGCCTATGTGATACCCAACAATATATGGCATTTTGCCTTTTTAGCTCGGGGCAGGCGACGTCTATTCTTGAGTTGCAAAAAAAAGAGAGGATGAGGAGGTACAAATTTGGTACGAGATTTTTATGGTATGCCTAGAGGATCCTATAATTCAGGCTAGAAAGGAAAAACGGTCCAATCCATCATGGGGGCGACGGAGAAGCGGCGCGAGAGAGATCGCGGTCGAGCTAGGTCGGAGGGCATTTGGATCTGGGACGGATAATGCGAAGGGTTGGCAGTTTATCAGGAATGGGTCAGAGGGGGCTTGTCCGAAAGGTCTGGAGGCGTTGCTGTGCAGGTAGGGGGGTATTTCAAAAAGAGTAATTTCAGTAACCACGCCTGGGTAATGGGCTGGAGGCCGCGTATTCCGTGGCGCTCGGTATTACAAAAAGGAGTAACAGAGAAGTAATTGAAAAGGTAATTATTTTCCAACCTATTGTTTTTAAAGAGTTTTTATAAATACGAGGATTACGTTTATAAAGAGTAATCAGATTACTTCAATATTACTTAAAAATTACCTTTTGGTCGAAGTGAAAAACCCTTTAATTTCAATTGCTTGAGCGTAAAAAGTGATCAAGATTACTTATGTTACTCTTTTTTTGGCCCCCCTCTAGATCTCGAATTCCATCCCCCTATACGTGTGACGCGCACGCGTACTGAGGTGCATGCTGATGCTCGTGGGAATGGCGTGGGAATGCTTTTGCGCAACTGGCACCCCTGGAGCCCTTGTATTCCGGGGCGTCGGCCGCGAGATTGAGGGTGCGGGTACTTTCGAATCTCTCCTTCACCGCCAAATTCGATGTAAACAAAACCCCTGGTTTCGAAAGAAACCAGGGGTTTTGTGATTTCCGGGGTTTGAAAAACTAACCTCTGTCAAATCACGCAAGTTGGCGAACCGGAATAATAACGGACAAAAACCGGCGGACTCGAAAGTCTCCCCCACACCCGTCATCAATGCCGATGCCGATGATGCACATCCGGAAAATGCGCATGGCTATGCCTCAGCGGACTGTGCACATGCACATGGCTATGGGGCTCCGCTGGATCCCACTCAAACCCATGCTCATGCTGATGATGTTCATCATGCACATGCCGATGCCCGTGTTCCGTCGCGTCATGCTGATGATCATGGGCATGCCGTTCCGTCAGGTGCAGCCAAACGCCCACGGCCATCAACGCCGATGCAATCCAGAAGGCCACTGTCACGGACTCACCCAACATCAGCACCGCAATCGCGGCACCCAGGAACGGCGCGGTGGAAAAATAGGCTCCCGTGCGTGCACTGCCCAGTCCGCGCAACGCCAGCACGAACATCACCAGGCTGATGCCATAGCCCAGAAAACCAACCAGCAAGATAGGCGCCAGCTGCGCCATGCCCGGGATCTGCGCCCCGAGATAAAGTGCCAACCCGCCATTCACCAGCCCCGCAATCAACCCTTTGGCCCCGGCGATAAACAGCGCGTCCGACGCCGATACTTTGCGGGTCAGGTTGTTATCGATCCCCCAGCACAGGCACGCCACGGCAACCGCCAGCGGCCCTGTCCAGTCATGGCTCGTGCCACCGCTGTCGGCCCCTGACAACACCACGCCGCCCAGCACGATGGCGATCATCCCCAGGACGATGCGACGGTCGGCGTTTTCCCTGAACACGACCCAGGCGATGACGGCGGTCAGTACCGCTTCCAGGTTGAGCATGAGGGAGGCGGTTGCGCCGGCGGTGCGGGTCAGGCCGAACATCAACGCGACTGGCCCGAGGATGCCGCCGAAGGCGATGGCGCCGAGCAGCCAGGGCCATTCCGATGGGCTCAGTCCGCTGGGTTTCCAGCCACGATCACGGATCAGGCGCACGCCGGCGAGGCCGACGCCACTGCCGAGGTAGAGCAGGCCGGCGAGCAGCACGGGCGAGAGGCCCAGGCCGAGGTTTTTGGCGAGCGGGGTGCTGGCGCCGAACAGGGCGGCGGCGGCGAGTGCGTAGACGATACTGAGGTTCATGGGCCATCCTCGAAAGGTTGGCCCATGATACGTCGCGGGTTTAGGTGAAAGCCCGAGCGAATTTACTGCGCGGTTTTCAGCTTGATCACATCACCGGAAATCTTGGTGGTGTAACCGCTGAGCACCCAGGCCCAGAACCAGTTTTCCTGTACTTGGGTGTTGATCAGCGCATCGCCGCCTTTTGCTTTGATGGCGGCATCCTGGGCGCGCACGAAACGGCTGTTCTGGCCGATCGGGATCACGCCGAACAACATGATGCCGGTAGCGCTGGCTTCACTGTGGCCCAGGACTGTGTATTGGCTGCTGTCGTATTGCGGGGATTTGATGGCGGTGCCGGTGCAGCCTGCAAGCGTGAAACCGAGAACTGCTGCTGCAACCACTTTACTGATGTACTTCACTGGGAAACTCCATGGACTAAAGCCCGAGATTCAATTCTCGGGGGCCGCACTTTAATCGCTCCGGCAAGGGATTGAAATCAATCTTCCCTCGTCAGATGTGCAACCACGCCAGGCTACCTAGCACCACCGCCACACCCGCCGCCGCATACGACATGCGCTTCAACCACTCCCTTCTCGTCAACAACGTAATCGCTGCCAGCGAAATCGCGATCTGAATCGCGGTCATCGCCTGGGCCCAGCGATGGTGCTGGTGCAGCGCTTCTTCGGACTTCTGATCCCACTCCCGTGAGGTGGCCTCGAGCTTTTCGGCCTGCTGGCGCACGTCTTCCTTCTGGTGCTTGTAGCGCTCGACTTCTTCCTTGTAATGCGCCGCATCCAACCCCGGAATATGGGTGGCCAGTTCCGCCAGGTTCTGCCGGCTGGACTTGGCCTGGTAGTAGCTCCATTGGTTGGCGGCTTCGGTCTTGATGATGGCCGCGTTGTTCTTGTCCATCGCCGCCTCGCTCTCGGTGGAGCCGGCCTGGTAGCTGAGCATGGCGCCGAGGGTGGCCATCAGCGCGGTCATGACGGCGATGCGACTGGCGAAATTATCCCCACGGCCGTGGGCATGTTCGGTGGTGTGTTCAAGGTGTTTTTCGTGAGGGCTGGGAACTTCGAAGGCTTCGGACATGGGGCGCGCCGGTGAAGGGACTGGGGGAGTCTGATTCTTCACCAGTGAAGCTGTCTCAAGCCTGTCCGTAACGCCGGATCAGGCGCACATACACTGCGATATTGATCGCCAGCACCAACGCGCCCAGGCCCAGTTGGATCTGTGGGGTCAGCCCGGCCGGGTAGATCAGCGTGAGGATGTAATGCTCGATAAACCCACCGCCATAACCGTCCTGCCCGGCGAGGTGGCGAAACAGGTTTTCCCAGCGGGTCAGCGGGCAGGGCAGGTGAAACACTTCGACCGCTACCCCCCACGCAGCGGCGGGCAGGTGCAGCCAGACAACCGGGCGCCATTTCAGGGCCAGCAGCCCACCAAACAGTACGAACAGGATGAAACACAGGTGCAACAGCACGAGGCTGTCTGCGGCTAGACGATAGAGCATTGCGCGCGCTTCGAAAGGAGGGGGCGCACAGTCTAAAGGGTTGCTAGCGGGCAAGCGTGGCCGTTATTGTGCTGAATCCTTTTAGTCCTTCCTCCAGGGTTTGTTGTGATGAATGCACCGCGTACCGCAGTCGGTCCGATCAAGGCCGTGATTTTCGATATGGACGGGTTGTTGCTGGATACGGAAGGCATCTACACCGAAGTCACGCAGATCATCGCTGAACGATACGGCCGAACCTACGACTGGGGCATCAAGCAGCACATCATCGGGCGCGGTGCCCAGGATTTGGCCGACTATGTGGTCAAGGCGCTGGACCTGCCGATTACCCCGGCTGAATTTCTCGAAATTCGCGAACCGCTGATGAGCGAGCGCTTTCCCAAGGCTTTGGGCATGCCTGGCGCCGAGGCGCTGGTGCGGCACTTGAAGGCGCACAACATTCCGATTGCCGTGGGCACCAGTTCGTCGCGCAATTCGTTTGGCCACAAGACCACCTTGCACCGCGAGTGGTTTGCTTTGTTCGGCACCATCGTCACCGCTGACGACCCGGAAGTCGGCGCGGCCAAGCCCGCGCCGGACATCTTCCTGACTGCTGCGCGCCGCCTGGGCGTTGCCCCGGAGGACTGCCTGGTCTTCGAGGATTCGCCGTTTGGTGTAACGGCTGCGAAGGCCGCCCGTATGACCGCCATCGCCGTACCCGATGAAGCCATGGCCGACAGCAAGTACCAGCATGCCGACCAGATCATCCGCAAGCTTGCGGACTTCGACCTGGCGGCCTATGGCCTGCCGCCAATCTCCTGACCCTACTTGGTAAAAAATGTGGGAGGGGCGGTGCGACGATTCGACTTGCCCCTCCCACATTGGGTTATGCGCTGAACCCACCATCGATGGTCAGGCTGGCACCGGTGATATACCCCGCTTCCGGCCCGGCCAGGTAGGCCACAAAACTGGCTATCTCTTCCACATGCCCGTAACGCCCCACCGCCATCAACCCGATCAGGCTCTCGGCGAAATCGCTGTTTGCCGGGTTCATATCGGTGTCCACCGGCCCAGGTTGCACATTGTTGATGGTGATGCCACGCGGCCCCAAGTCCCGCGCCAGACCCTTGGTCAGGCCGACCAGCGCCGCCTTGCTCATCGCGTACGGGCCACCACCGCCAAACGGCATGCGTTCGGCATTGGTGCTGCCGATGTTGATCACTCGGCCGCCTTCGCCCATATGTCTGGCGGCTTCCTGGGTGGCGATAAACACGCTGCGCACGTTGATCGCCAAGGTCTGGTCGAAGTCTTCCAGCTTGAAGTCTTCCAGCGGTGCGATGGCCAGCACGCCGGCGTTATTCACCAGGATGTCCAGGCGGCCAAAGGCTTCCACGGTGGCGTTGACCGCGTTGCGGATCGCCGTGGCGTCGGCGCTGTCGGCGTGAATCGCCAGGGCTTTGCCGCCTTCGCTGATCACGCTGTTCTGCAGGGCTTCAGCTTTGGCGGCAGAGCTGACGTAGGTAAAGGCAACGGCTGCACCCTGGGCTGCCAGGCGCTTGACGATGGCGGCGCCGATGCCGCGGGAACCGCCTTGGATCAAGGCGACTTTGCCGCTGAGGTTGTGTGTGGTCATGTCGATCTCCGAGTCATTCAAGGCCCAATGCCCTGTTGTTGGAGCCGAGTATCGACCTCACTCACCGCTGCCGGTAGACCGTGATTGCTATAGTCTGTGTAAACCAAAAGTTTAGAGTGGGCCAATATGGAGAGCTTTGGCAGTATCGAATGCTTTGTGCGCAGCGCCGAAGGTGGCAGCTTTGCCGAGGCGGCCCGGCACCTGAGCCTGACCCCGGCGGCGGTCGGCAAAAGCGTCGCCAAGCTGGAGGTGCGCCTCGGCGTGCGGCTGTTCCAGCGCAGCACCCGGCGTCTGGCGCTGACCGAAGCCGGCAAACTGTTCCTGGCCGAAGTCAGCGGCAGCCTCACCACCATCCAGAACGCCGTGGCCAACCTGGCCAGCGCCGAAGGGCGGCCGGTGGGCACGCTCAAGGTCAGCATGGGCACGGTGTTTGGCAATCGCTATGTGGTGCCGTTGCTGGGAACGTTCATGGCGCGCTTTCCGGACATCAGCCCGGACTGGCATTTCGACAACCGCCAGGTGGACCTGATCGGCCAGGGCTTCGATGCCGCCATCGGCGGCGGTTTTGAGCTGCCCCAAGGCGTGGTGGCGCGTAAGTTGACGCCGGCGCATCGGGTGCTGGTGGCTTCACCGCGTTACCTGGCGCAACGCCCAGCGGTGCGCGAGCCCGACGACTTGTCGCGGTGCAACGGTATCCTGATCCGCTCGCCGCAAACCGGGCGTATCCGTTCCTGGCAGTTGACCAGTGTCGAACGTGAACACCGCCCGCTGGTGCTCAAACCCGGCATGACCATGAGCGACTCCGAAGCCGCCTGCTGCGCCAGCGCCCAAGGCCTGGGGGTTGCTCTGGTGAGCATGCCCATGGCCGTACCGTTCCTCGACAGCGGCGAGGTGGTCAGGGTGTTGCCCGATTGGTACGTCGACGACGGCAATATTTCCATCTACTACGCCGAGCACAAACTGCTGCCCGGCAAGACCCGGGCGTTTGTGGATTTCATCATCGAGCAGTTTGCCGAAAAGAACCTGGGGCAAAGGTTCAGCGCAATCTAAAACCAGGCGCAGATCAAAACGTGGGAGGGGGCTTGCTCCCACATTGGATTTTCAGCGGCCGAACCGGGTCGGCCAACCAATGACCTTCTTCGGCCGAGGCGTTGCGTACGTCCGGATCTTCGACGTGGAAAGCCCCAACCGCACCAGGGATTCGGCAATGGTCACCGCCGCCGTCACGCCATCCACTACCGGCACCCCGGTGCGCTGGCGAATCTGCTCATCCAGCCCGGCCATGCCGCCGCAGCCCAGGCAGATCACTTCGGCCTTGTCCTCGCTAATGGCCAGTTCCGCCTGGCGCACGATGGCTTCCATGGCGGCCAGCGGGTTTTCTTCCAACTCCAGCACCGCCATGCCGCTGGCGCGCACCGAGGCGCAGCGCTGGTAAAGGCCGGCGAGTTTCAGGCGGTCTTCGATCAGCGGCACGGTGCGGTCCAGGGTCGTCACCACTGAATAGGCATGGCCCAGGAACATCGCCGTGCTGGCCGCCGCTTCGGTGATGTCCACCACCGGCACATTCAATAGCTCCTGCAGACCTTCCCGGCCGTGTTCGCCGTAGCCGGCCTGGATCACCGCGTCGAACGGTTGGTCGTAGGCCATCACCCGGTCCATCACGGCGATGGCGGCCAGGTAGCTTTCAAAATTGCCCTCCACCGATTCCGCGCCGAAGTACGGGGTAAGCCCGACAATCTCAGTGCCCGGCGAGGCCACGGCCCGCGCTTGCTGGGCGATGGTTTCAGTGATGGATTCGGTGGTGTTGACGTTGACCACGAGGATACGCATGGAAGGTCCTTACTCAGTGACTGACGTTATCGACGGCAATGCTTTCGCCGCTGACATCGGCGTAGAACGGCTGGCGCTTGGCGATCAGCAGGTACAGCAACCCTGCAATACCGGCGCCAAACAACCAGGAAAACGGTGAGACGCTGGAAAATCCCGGCAACAGCGCCAGCAGGATGGCGATCACGGCTGCAGGAATAAACGCCGCCACTGCACGCATATTCACCCCACGGCTGTAGTAATAAACGCCATTCGGATCTTCGCTATACAGCTGCGGAACGTCCACCTGGCTTTTACGAATCAGCCAGTAATCGACCATGATCACCCCGTACAGCGGCCCCAGCAGCGCGCCCAGGCCGGAGAGGAAATACACGATCACCAACGGGCTGTTGTAGAGATTCCACGGCAGGATCAGCACGGCCACGGTGGCGCTGATCAGGCCGGCGCGGCGGAAGTTCAGGTACTTGGGCGCCAGGTTGCTCAGCACAAAGGCTGGCGCGACAAAGTTGGCCATGATGTTCACCGCCACGGTGACGATCAGGAATGCCAGGCAGCCCAGCACGAGAAAGAAGGTATTGGGGATGGCGGCGATGATTTCAGTCGGGCTTTCGATCACCCGGCCATTGAGTTGGAATTGCCCGCCGCACAGCAGCACGGTGATCGCGGCAAACACCAGGATATTCACCGGCAGGCCCCAGAAGTTGCCGACCAGGATGGTCTTGCGGCACGGCGAAGAGCGTGCGAAGTCGCAGAAGTTGAGGATCAGCGTGCCGTAGATCGCCAGCCACAGCGCGCCCCCGGCGAAGATATTGCGCCACATCTCGCCGCTGCTCAGCGGTTCGCGGATCGACCAGGCAATGTTGCCGCCGGCCTGGAAGTACATCCAACCGGCCAGCGACGCGACAGTCAGCAAAATCACCGGCCCGGCAAAGCCTTCATAACGGCGCACCATCTCCATGCCATAGGCCAGGATCACCAGTTGCACAAACCAGATCGCCACAAAACACGCCCAACCCAGGGTGGATAACCCCAGGATCGAGTTGTGGTCATAGTCGGCAAATCCTGGATGAATCGCCGTCAGCAGTACGCGGAAAACCACCGACGCCAGGTAGGTCTGGATACCAAACCAGGCAATCGCGATCACTGCGCGGATCAACGCCGGAATCTGCGCGCCGTGAATGCCGAAACTGATGCGGCTGATCACCGGAAACGGCACGCCGGTCTTCTGGCCCATATACCCGGACAAGTTCATGAAGAAGTACACCAGCGCCGCACCGATGCCCAGGGACAACAGGATCTGCCAGCCGCCCAGGCCAAGCGCATAGAGGCCGATGGCGAACGAATAGTTGGCGATGTTGTGCACGTCATTGGTCCACAGCGCGAAGATGCTGTAGCGCCCCCAACGTCGGCCTTCGACCTTGGTCGGCGCCAGATCCTTGTTGTGCAGGCGTGGGCTGAGCACCAGGGGACCGGGGCTCGCAGCGTCTGGGTTCAGGGCGGAGGAGGGCAGATCCAGTGCGATGTTATTCGAGAGGCTTGTACGCATTCCGGCAGGCTCCAGCACATCTGCCGGGAAGCCGCAGATGGGAAAGTGTATGTAGATTTTGTATTTATTGTATACAAAGAACATTCCACCTTAAGCCACATGCGTGCCAGTTTTGGATCTATGAAAGTCCTGGGTAATTTGATGTTTATAGGTTGGTTAAATAACTGGCTGAATTTGAAGAAATATAAATTGACCGTTTGAACAGCTATTTATTTTTTGGGCGGTCAGCGTGCGATTCGCCAGGCCACCCGAGGGGAGGGGAGAGGTGTTACGTTATGGTGCGGCTGAAGAAAAATTGCACACATAAATGGCACCAATGGTTACATGTATGTGTACATCTCTAGCACTCAACACAAAACAAATGTGGGAGGGGGCTTGCCCCCGATTGCGGTGTGTCAGCAACCATTGAACTGGCTGACCCACCGCTATCGGGGGCAAGCCCCCTCCCACATTTTTTTACAGCATCAACTTCAAGCCTTGCTGATGATATTCCCCGCATGCAGCCCGCATTCCTTCTGCGTGGCTTCTTCCCACCACCAACGACCTTCGCGCTCGTGCTGGTTCGGCAGCACAGGACGGGTGCACGGCTCGCACCCGATGCTGATAAAACCGCGCTCATGCAGGCTGTTGTACGGCAGCTCCAGCATGCGGATGTAACCCCAGATCTCCTCGCTGGTCATCTGCGCCAGCGGGTTGAACTTGTACAGGGTGCGTTCCGGGGTGGAGAAGGCCGTGTCGATTTCCAGCGCCGCCACCTGGCTGCGGGTGCCAGGGCTCTGGTCGCGGCGCTGGCCGGTGGCCCAGGCGCTGACGCCGGAAAGCTTGCGGCGCAGCGGCTCGATCTTGCGCACGCCGCAGCATTCGCCATGGCCGTCCTTGTAGAAGCTGAACAGGCCTTTCTCCTTGACGAAGGGTTCCAGCTTGCTCTGGTCCGGCGAGATCAGTTCGATATCGATCTTGTAGAAATCGCGCACCTGCTCGATAAACCGGTAGGTCTCCGGGTGCAGGCGGCCGGTGTCGAGGCTGAACACCTTGACGTTCTTGTTCAGCTTCCAGGCCATGTCCACCAGCACCACATCCTCGGCGCCGCTGAAGGAAATCCACAGGTCATCACCGAACTGGCTGAACGCCAGCTTGAGAATGTCCTGGGCAGACTTGTTGGCATAAGTCGTGGCGAGTTCAACGACGTCAAAGGCTTGGTTCATCAGGACGGTTCCTACAGGTCAATGGCGCTGAGCGCTCTATAGGGGAGCGATGGTATCAAAATCCGCCCTGCGTTGCGGCGGCGGGCTTGAATCGCTAGAGTTCGGCAGTCCTTTTGCTCGCTCAACTAACAACATCTAATGGGAGTGTCTTGTGGAAATTGCCTGTCTCGACCTGGAAGGGGTGCTGGTCCCGGAAATCTGGATCGCCTTCGCCGAAAAAACCGGTATTGAATCCCTGCGGGCCACCACTCGGGACATTCCCGACTACGACGTGCTGATGAAGCAGCGCCTGCGCATCCTCGACGAACACGGGCTCAAGCTCGCCGACATCCAGGAAGTGATCGCCACCCTCAAACCGCTGGACGGCGCCATCGAGTTCGTCAACTGGCTGCGCGAGCGCTTCCAGGTGGTGATCCTGTCCGACACCTTCTACGAATTCTCCCAGCCGCTGATGCGCCAACTGGGCTTCCCGACCTTGTTGTGCCACCGCCTCATCACCGACGAAAACGACCGCGTGGTCAGCTACCAACTACGCCAGAAAGACCCCAAGCGCCAGTCGGTATTGGCGTTCAAGACCCTCTACTACCGCGTGATCGCCGCTGGCGATTCCTACAACGACACCACCATGTTGGGCGAGGCCGACCGTGGGATTCTGTTCCATGCGCCGGAGAATGTGATTCGCGAATTCCCGCAATTCCCGGCGGTGCATACGTTTGAGGATTTGAAGAAGGAATTCATCAAGGCTTCGAATCGGCCGTTGAGCCTTTAATTTTTTCGGCCGGGCTGATGGGGCAGGTAAAGCCACTGCCTATGTTCCTGTCAGCCCTCTGCAAACAATCGCTCATAAGGAATACTCAAGCCTTCATGCAGTCGCTTGATCATCGACAAGCTCAGCTTGCGCTTGTGATTCAGCACTTCGGATACACGTCCGCTCGTCCCAATGAAAGGTTCAAGATCCCGGGCGGTCATGCCTAGCTGCTCCATGCGAAATTTAATCGCTTCCACCGGGTCCGACGGGGGGATTGGATAGTGCTGCGCCTCGTATTTCTCGATGAGTATTGCGAGGACTTCCAGCTCATCACCCTCTGGCGAGCCTGGTTGCGCTCCCCATATCTGCTCCACGCGCGCAAGCGCAGCGGTCAGATCCTCTTGGGAATGTATCGGTTTGATGTTCATCATACGGTCTCCGCATTGATCTGATCGTATTGCGCATGAGTCCCTACGAACCGTATGAACCCAAGCTGTCGCTGGTAATCGATCGCCATGATCACTCGATATTTGTTGCCGCCCACGTTGAATACAACCCTGCCACCTTTGAGAATGCTCGCGGTCCTGAGCGCTGCCTTGAGTGCTTATGGCGTCGGGTAAATGGCCTTTTCCATATGCCGATACAATTCAATAAGCGGCGCTTTTGCATCGATATAGGCGGGTTGGTTTTCCCAGAATATTCGTAAGGTCGATAGAGCGATTATCCGCATCGCTGCAACCTCCCAATTTGGGAGATAGTAGGTGCGCTTGAGAGGAGATGCAATCTCGGAAGTATTTCCTGACGGGTAGGCAGTCGCTTCATGTGATCCTTCACAGACGGCGGGCGGACGGTTGAAGCCGGACGCTATCCTCCGACGTTCAACTGCGTCTACTGTGGGTCTGATTCAGGTTTTTTCTACTGCTTGGCTCTGCGTCTGAGAGCCAGGAAGGAACTGCGCGCTACAGGTTTTCCAGCGTTTGTAACAACACCCGTACCTTCGTCAGTGACTCCTGATACTCCGCTTCCCACTGCGAATCCGCCACGATCCCACCGCCGCCCCAGCAACACACCTGGCCATCCTTGACCAGCAAACTGCGGATGGCGATGGAGCTGTCCATCTCGCCGCGCACATCCAGGTACACCAACGAACCGCAGTACAGCCCGCGTCGGGTCGGCTCGAGTTCGTCGATGATCTGCATCGCGCGAATCTTCGGGGCGCCGGTGATCGAACCGCCGGGGAAGCTGCCGGCGATCAGGTCGAGGGCGTCTTTGTCGTCGGCCAATGTGCCGGTCACGCTACTGACCAGGTGATGCACGTTGGGGTAGCTTTCCAGGCTGAACAGTTCTGGCACGTTTACCGAGCCAGTGCGGCAGGTGCGGCCGAGGTCGTTGCGCAGCAGGTCGACGATCATCAGGTTCTCGGCGCGGTCCTTGGGGCTGGCCAGCAGTTCGGCGGCGTTGGCGGCGTCCTCTTCCGGCGTGAGGCCGCGCGGGCGGGTGCCTTTGATCGGGCGGGTTTCGATGTGGCGCTCGCTGATGTGCACGAAACGCTCCGGCGACAGGCTCAGTACCGCGCCGTCGTCCGGCAGGCGCTGGAACCCGGAAAATGGCGTCGGGCAGGCTTCGCGCAGGGCGCAGTAGGCTGCCCAGGGATCGCCCATGCATGGCGCGCGAAAACGCTGGGCGAAGTTGACCTGGTAGCAGTCGCCCGCCTGGATGTAGTCCTGGATGCGCACGATGGCCCGGCGGTAGGCCTCGGCGGTGAGGTCGGGCGCCATCGGGCCCTGGAGTTTGAACGTCGCGCAGGTGTCGACAGCCCCCTGGCTGAACAACGCGATCAGCCGTTGCCGTTCGCTAGCTGCCAGCGAGGGATGAAACACCAACTGGCTGCTCTGCGCCTGGTGGTCACTGATCAGCGCCCAGGCGTACAGCCCGAAGCGCGCGTCCGGCAGGTGCAGGTCATCCACCGCCAACTGCGGCATGTGCTCCAGGTGCCGACCGAAGTCGTAGCTCAGGTAGCCGATCAAGCCGCCGGCGAACGGCAACTGCAAGCCTGCCGGGATTGCGGCTTCACCCAATCGCGTCAGGTTTTCCCGCAAGCGTTGCAGGAAAGCAGTGCCGCTTTCGTCAGGGGCTACCGTCAAGGTCGCTTCGGGCCAGGCGCTGAGCAGGTCGTAACGCCCACGCTCGGCCGCCGGGCGGCCGCTGTCGAGCAGTACCGCGCCGGGAGCATGGCGAATCGCCGCAAAATACTCGGCGGGGTTGGCCCGGTAGGGCAATGGGTGTACGGAGCAGGTCGACATGCGGGGCCTTGGCGGCAGCGGCAAGCTTCAAGCTTTCAGCTGCAAGTTAAAACACGGTTGCACATTCTTGCAGCTTACAGCTTACAACTCGTAGCTGTTTTTCTAGCCTTCCACGGGCGGAATATGCCCGAACATCTCCTGCACAAACTTCACCCGCTCTTCCGGGGTTTCCGTCACGCCGGCGGCCTTCAGTTCTTCCAGTCGTGCCTCCACCGCATGGGTGCGCAGGGTCAGGCCGCAGTCGTTGGCGATCTGGATATTGAGCCCCGGCCGCGCATTCAGCTCAAGGATCAGCGGGCCTTTTTCCTGGTCGAGCACCATGTCCACGCCGATATACCCCAGCCCGCACAGCTCGTAACAGCCGGCCGCGAGCTTCATGAACCCGTCCCAGTTGGGCAGTTGCACGCCATCCACCGCGTTGGTGGTGTCGGGGTGCTTGGTGATGATGTTGTTCAGCCAGGTACCGCGCAGGGTCAGGCCGGTGGCGAGGTCGACGCCCACCCCTATCGCGCCCTGGTGCAGGTTGGCCTTGCCACCGGACTGGCGGGTCGGCAAGCGCAGCATCGCCATCACCGGGTAACCCATCAGCACGATGATGCGAATATCCGGCACGCCTTCGTAGCTGATGCTCTTGAAGATCTGGTCGGGCACCACGCGGTATTCGATCAACGCGCGGTCGCGGTGGCCACCCAGGGAATACAGGCCAGTGAGGATGCTGGAAATCTGATGTTCGATCTCTTCATGGCTGATGATCTTGCCCGACACCGTGCGGTAGCGCCCCTCAAAACGGTCCGCCACTACCAGGATGCCGTCGCCGCCGGCGCCCTGGGCCGGTTTGATCACGAAATCGCTGCGCCCGCCAATGATCTCGTCGAGCTTGTCGATTTCCTTCTCGGTGGAGATCACCCCGTACATTTGCGGCACATGGATGCCGGCGGCGATGGCCCGTTCCTTGGTGATGATCTTGTCATCCACGATGGGGTACAGGCTGCGCTTGTTGTACTTGAGCACGTAGTCGGCATTGCGCCGGTTGATGCCCATGATCCCCCGCGCTTCCAGGGCTTTCCAGGTCTTCCAGAAGCCGAACATTACGAGTCAGCCTTGAGGAAGGCCTTGAACCGCACCAGTTCGGTCAGGCGGTAGCCGCGATAGCGACCCATCGCCAGCATGAAGCCCACCAGGATCAGCAGGATCGCCGGGAAGGTGAATACAAAGTAGATCAGCTCCGGCACGCTCATGATGATGTGCGCCAGGGAAGCGGCGAACAGCGTACCAATCGCCACCTTCATGGCATGGCCACCGCCGCGCTCTTCCCAGGTGATCGACAGGCGTTCGATGGTCATGGTCAAAATCACCATCGGGAACAGCGCCACCGACAGCCCGCGCTCCAGCCCCAGCTTGTGGCTGAACAGGCTGATGGCCGCGATCAGCACCACGACGAAGGTCAGCACCACCGACAACCTCGGCAGCATCTGCAACTTCAAGTGTTCCAGGTACGACCTGAGGGACAGGCCCAGCGCCGTGATAATCGTAAACAGCACGATCCCGAAGCCCAGCTGCGTCTCGCGAAATGCCAGGGCAATCAGCACCGGGGTAAACGTGCCCAGGGTCTGCAGGCCGATCAGGTTGCGCAGGATCAGGATCACCAGCACGCCAATCGGGATCATCACCATGATCATGAAGGTCTGCTGGGTTTGCAGCGGCAGGCCGTACAGCGAGTACTCGAGGAAGTTGGCGTCGGTGTTCTCGTCGGTCAGCTTGGCCAGGCGAATCGCGTTCATTTCGCTGTTGTTCAGGCTGAAGGTGACCATGGCTTTCTTGCCGCCATCGACGGTGATCAGGTTTTCATCGCCGGTCCACCACAGCAGGCGGTCGGTGGGCAGGCCTTGCTCGCCGGTTTCCGGGTTGAAGTACAGCCAGTCGTTGCCATTGAAGCTACGCAGCCACAGTTCCGGGGTTTGCGGCTGGTCGGCCACCAGGCGGATGGTGTGGACCTTTTCCACCGGCACATGGGCGATGGACAGCAGCAACTCGACGATCTTGGCCTTGTGCGGCGTGGATGGATCGCCCGCCAGCAACAGCTTCACATTGTCGTCGTTGAGGTTGTTGGTGCGCTTGATGGCTTCGGTGATAAAGGTCTCGACGTCGGCCGAATGCTGGCGGATCGGCGCCAGCAGGGCTTCGGCGGCAATTTTTTCCGGGCCTTCCACGGCGATACTGTCGCGGAACGTCGGGCCCTTGATCTTGGTTTTTTCGCCGCTGTAGCGCTTGGTCAGCACCAGGCGGTAATACAGGGTCTGGTTGCCTTTGGCGCGGCGTGCCGACCAGGTGACCTTGCGGTTGCCGTCGATGCGGTTGACGCTCACCCCGTAGTTATTCGAGATAAAGCTCTCATTAAGGCTGACGAAGTCGCGGCTCAACGGCGGCACGAACATCTGGATCTTCACCGGGTCTTTCGGGTTGGCGACGAACTCGACCTTGGCGTCGATGTTCCACAAGTCGTCGGTGGCGTCCTCGGTGACGGGAATGCCCAGCACGAAAATCTGGTAGGCGGTGACCGAAATACCCAACACCACCAGGATGGCGATCAGGATTCTCAGGTGCAGGGTTAGAGAGCGCATTCGGTTTACTCGGCGGTATGAGCGTCGGCGGCGCAGGCAGGTTTGCCTGCTGCGTATTTAAGACTGGGGTCGACCAGCGCATCAAAGCGTTTGAGCGCTTCGGAGCCGATCAGCAGCGGGTATTGGAAAGCGCTGCGGTCAGTCAAGTTCACTTCGATGCTGCGTAAAGCGGTGCCCATGCAGATGTCCAGGGCAATCACTGGGCGGGCGGTGTAGTTCTTGTCCTCATCGGGGTCGTAGTCACCGGCGCGTCGCTTGATCTTGCTGACGCGGGCCAGGGGGCGTTCGATGGGGTGGGAATGGGCGGTGTCGATGGCCAGGTAGAAGCGCACCCAGGATTCGCCGTTGCGCTTGAAGCGCTTGATGTCGCGGGCGCTGAGGGAGGCGGTCTTGGCGCCGGTGTCGAGCTTGGCGGCCACCTCCAGGTCGATGCCGGCCAATTGGGCGTATTCGTTGAGGCCATACACGGTCTTCTCGGCGGCAGCGCCAAGGCTCGGTATGGACAATAGGCAAAACAATAGGGGGAAGGGCTTGAGTCTCATAGATCCTGAGGCGGTGCAGTGCGATGTTCAATTCAAGGCGACTGGCATTGCTGCGCAAACTCCCTTCGTGCGCCGTTTCATCAAGCGATGTCAGGCAAATGCGGGCGGCATTCTAACATGATGCTTTTTCGGCGCCAGCGCTGGCAGCCGGCCATGCCCCGGTGGAGCGCAGTAGGGGTTATTAGACGATTGTCGACAATGTTGATTTATTCTTTGACTATTAAGGCCTGATTGGCTAGTTTTTGCGACATTGCTTTTAAAGGTGTCGACAATATGCTCGATCAAGCGGAAGCCCCGGTGGCACCGTCAGACGAATCCCAGACCATGTCGGAAAACGTCTTCCGGCGTATCCAGGCCGCCATCGTCAAGGGCGAGATTGCCCCCGGCAGCAAGATCTCCGAGCCGGAACTGGCCCGCACCTACGGCATCAGCCGTGGCCCGCTGCGCGAGGCGATCCACCGCCTGGAAGGCCAGCGCCTGCTGGTGCGCGTGCCCCATGTAGGCGCCAGGGTCGTGTCCTTGAGCCACGCCGAGCTGATCGAACTCTATGAAATCCGCGAGTCCCTGGAAGGCATGGCCTGTCGCCTGGCCGCCGAGCGCATGACCGACGTGGAGATCGAAGAGCTGCGTCAGGTGCTGCACACCCACGAGCGCGACGCAGCGTTCCAGGCGGGTGTCGGCTACTACCAGCAGGAAGGCGACTTCGATTTTCATTACCGGATAATTCAAGGTGCGGGCAACCGCACCCTCACCCAAATGCTCTGCGGCGAGCTGTACCAACTGGTGCGCATGTACCGTATCCAGTTCTCCGCCACCCCCAATCGTCCACGCCAGGCCTTTGCCGAGCATCACCGCATTCTTGATGCGATTGCCGATCGCGACGGTGAACTGGCCGAGTTGTTGATGCGCCGGCATATCGGTGCTTCCAAACGCAATATTGCCCGTCATTTCCCAGGCGGCGCCCCTGATAGAGGTGAGTCATGAGTTCGAACAATAAAAGCACACCCGGCCAGCGTTTCCGTGACGCGGTCGCCAGCGAGCACCCCTTGCAGGTGGTGGGTGCAATCAATGCCAACCATGCGCTGTTGGCCAAGCGCGCCGGCTTCAAGGCGATCTACCTGTCGGGTGGCGGCGTAGCGGCGGGTTCTCTCGGCGTGCCGGACCTGGGCATCACCGGCCTGGATGACGTACTCACCGACGTGCGCCGTATCACCGACGTCTGCGACTTGCCGCTGCTGGTAGACGTGGACACCGGTTTCGGCTCCTCGGCGTTCAACGTCGCGCGCACGGTCAAATCAATGATCAAGTTCGGCGCCGCCGCGATTCATATCGAAGACCAGGTCGGCGCCAAGCGCTGCGGCCATCGTCCGAACAAAGAGATCGTGTCCCAGCAGGAAATGGTCGACCGCATCAAGGCCGCCGTGGATGCGCGCACCGATGACAGCTTCGTGATCATGGCGCGTACCGATGCCCTGGCCGTCGAGGGCCTGGAGTCCGCGCTGGAGCGTGCCGCCGCCTGCATCGAAGCCGGCGCTGACATGGTGTTCCCGGAAGCCATCACTGAACTGGAGATGTACAAACTGTTCGCCGCCCGTGTGAAAGCGCCGATCCTGGCCAACATCACCGAGTTCGGCGCAACTCCCCTGTACACCACCGAACAGTTGAAATCTGCCGATGTTTCCATCGTGCTGTACCCGCTCTCGGCCTTCCGAGCCATGAACAAGGCCGCCGAGAATGTCTACACCGCGATCCGTCGCGACGGCACTCAACAGAACGTGATCGACACCATGCAAACCCGCATGGAGCTTTACGACCGCATCGACTACCACACCTTCGAGCAGAAGCTTGACGCGCTGTTCGCCGCGAAAAAGTGACGAACACGCCTCCCTGAATAACGACAAAATTGGAGAAAAACCATGGCTGAAGCAAAAGTACTGAGTGGCGCCGGCCTGCGTGGCCAGGTAGCCGGGCAGACCGCACTGTCCACCGTGGGCCAGGCCGGTGCCGGCTTGACCTACCGTGGCTACGATGTGCGCGAACTGGCCGCCGATGCGCAGTTTGAAGAAGTTGCCTACCTGCTGCTGTACGGCGAACTGCCGACCCAGGCCGAACTGGCCGCCTACAGCGCCAGGCTGAGTAAGCTGCGTGACCTGCCGCAAGCGCTGAAAGAAGTGCTCGAACGCATCCCCGCCGACGCCCACCCGATGGACGTGATGCGCACCGGTTGCTCGTTCCTCGGCAATATCGAGCCGGAAAAAGACTTCAGCGTGCAACGCGATGTGACCGACCGCCTGCTCGCCGCGTTCCCGGCGATCATGTGCTACTGGTACCGCTTCAGCCACGACGGCAAGCGCATCGACTGTGTGACCGACGAGCCGAGCATTGGCGGCCACTTCCTGCACCTGCTGCACGGCAAGAAGCCGAGCGAACTGCATGAAAAAGTCATGAACGTGTCGTTGATCCTTTACGCCGAGCACGAGTTCAACGCCTCGACGTTCACCGCGCGGGTGTGTGCCTCGACATTGTCCGACCTGTATTCCTGCGTCACCGCCGCCATTGGCTCCCTGCGCGGCCCACTGCACGGCGGCGCCAACGAAGCGGCGATGGAAATGATCGAGCGTTTCGGCTCGGCGGAGGAAGCCGTCGAAGGCACCCTCGGCATGCTGGCGCGCAAGGACAAGATCATGGGCTTCGGCCACGCGATCTACAAAGACAACGACCCGCGTAATGAAGTGATCAAGGGCTGGTCGAAAAAACTTGCTGACGAAGTGGGCGACACCCTGCTGTTCCCGGTCTCCGAAGCCATCGACAAGACCATGTGGGAACAGAAAAAACTGTTCCCCAACGCCGACTTCTACCATGCCTCGGCGTACCACTTCATGGGCATCCCGACCAAGCTGTTCACGCCGATCTTCGTCTGCTCGCGGCTTACAGGCTGGGCCGCGCATGTGTTCGAGCAACGCGCCAACAACCGCATCATCCGTCCAAGCGCCGAGTACATCGGCGTCGAACAGCGCAAGTTCGTGCCAATCGAACGTCGCTGAATGGGAATACCGACGATCCCAGGGCTGGAATGAGGTCAACATGTGGGAGGGGGCTTGCCCCCGATAGCGGTGTGTCATTCAACACTCATAGCAACTGATACACCGCCATCGGGAGCAAGTCGAATCGTCGCACCGCCCCTCCCACATTTGCATCGCATTCCAGCCCCGGATCAGCCGGCTCCGTTTGTAATCACCGTGACCGAGTCCTGACGATGAACACTGAATTTCGCAAACCGCTCCCCGGCAGCCGCCTGGATTACTTCGACGCCCGCGCGGCAGTCGATGCAATCAGCCCCGGCGCCTACGCCAGCTTGCCCTACACCTCTCGTGTGCTCGCCGAGAACCTGGTGCGCCGCTGCGACCCGGCCACCCTCAATGCTTCCCTGAGCCAACTGATCGAACGCAAGCGCGACCTCGATTTCCCTTGGTTCCCGGCCCGCGTGGTGTGCCACGACATCCTCGGCCAGACCGCGCTGGTCGACCTCGCCGGCCTGCGTGATGCCATCGCCCTGCAAGGCGGCGACCCGGCCCAGGTCAATCCGGTGGTGCCGACCCAGTTGATCGTCGACCACTCCCTGGCCGTCGAAGCCGGTGGTTTCGATCCGGACGCGTTCGAGAAAAACCGCGCCATTGAAGACCGTCGCAACGAAGACCGCTTCCACTTTATCGAGTGGACCAAAAAGGCCTTCAAGAACGTCGACGTGATCCCGCCGGGCAACGGCATCATGCACCAGATCAACCTGGAGAAAATGTCCCCGGTGATCCAGGTGCGTGACGGCGTGGCCTTCCCGGATACCTGCGTCGGCACCGACAGTCACACCCCCCACGTGGATGCCCTGGGCGTGATCGCCATTGGCGTCGGTGGCCTGGAAGCCGAGAGCGTCATGCTTGGCCGCGCCTCGTGGATGCGCCTGCCGGAAAGCGTTGGTGTCGAATTGACCGGCAAGCTGCTGCCGGGCATCACTGCCACCGACATGGTGCTGGCCCTGACCGAGTTCCTGCGTCAACAGAAAGTGGTCGGCGCCTGGCTGGAGTTCTTCGGTGAGGGCGCCTCCAAACTGACCCTCGGCGACCGCGCGACCATCTCCAACATGGCCCCGGAATACGGTGCCACGGCGGCAATGTTTTATATCGACCAGCAGACCATCGCCTACCTGAAACTCACCGGCCGCGAAGACGAACAAGTCACCCTGGTCGAGCAATACGCCCGTCAGACCGGCCTGTGGGCAGATGACCTTAAAGGCGCGCGATACGAGCGTGGCCTCACCTTCGACCTGTCCAGCGTCGTGCGCAACATGGCTGGCCCGAGCAACCCGCACGCCCGCGTCGCCACCCGCGACCTGGCTGCCAAGGGCATCTCCGGGCAGTGGGATGACGTGCCGGGGCAAATGCCCGACGGCGCAGTGATCATCGCCGCCATCACCAGCTGCACCAACACCAGTAACCCGCGCAACGTGATCGCCGCCGGGTTGCTGGCGCGTAATGCCAACAAGCTTGGGTTGACGCGCAAGCCGTGGGTCAAGTCGTCCCTGGCTCCGGGTTCGAAAACCGTGGCCATGTACCTGGAAGAAGCCGGCCTGGGCCATGAGCTGGAAAAGCTCGGCTTTGGTGTGGTGGCATTTGCCTGCACCACCTGCAACGGTATGTCCGGCGCGCTCGACCCGGTGATCCAGCAAGAGATCATCGACCGCGACCTGTACGCCACCGCCGTGCTCTCGGGTAACCGTAACTTCGACGGGCGTATTCACCCTTACGCCAAGCAGGCGTTCCTGGCTTCGCCGCCGCTGGTGGTGGCCTATGCGATTGCCGGCACCATCCGCTTCGACATCGAGAAGGACGTGCTCGGCCTCGACGCCGACGGCAAGGAAATCCGCCTGCAGGACATCTGGCCGAGCGACGAAGAAATCGACGCGGTGGTCAAGGCCTCGGTCAAGCCGGAGCAGTTCCGCGCGGTGTATATCCCGATGTTCGCGATCCACGAAGACACCGGCCCGAAAGTCGCGCCGCTGTACGACTGGCGCCCGCAGAGCACCTATATCCGCCGCCCCCCATACTGGGAAGGCGCGCTGGCCGGTGCGCGGCCGCTCAAGGGCATGCGCCCGCTGGCGGTGCTGCCGGACAACATCACCACCGATCACCTGTCGCCGTCCAACGCGATCATGCTCGACAGCGCCGCCGGCGAATACCTGGCGAAAATGGGCCTGCCGGAAGTCGACTTCAACTCCTACGCCACTCACCGTGGCGACCACCTGACCGCGCAGCGCGCGACGTTCGCCAACCCGAAACTGTTCAACGAAATGGTGCGGGAGAACGGCAAGGTCAAGCAGGGCTCCCTGGCGCGGATCGAACCGGAAGGCAAGGTCACGCGGATGTGGGAAGCCATCGAAACCTACATGGAGCGCAAGCAGCCGCTGATCATCATTGCCGGCGCCGACTACGGCCAGGGCTCGTCCCGCGACTGGGCCGCCAAGGGCGTGCGCCTGGCGGGTGTGGAAGCGATTGCCGCCGAAGGTTTCGAGCGCATCCACCGCACCAACCTGGTAGGCATGGGCGTGTTGCCCCTGGAGTTCCTGCCGGGCACTGACCGTCACACCTTGCAGATTGATGGCAGCGAAACCTACGACGTGATCGGCCAACGCACCCCGCGTGCGCAGTTGACGCTGGTGATCAATCGCAAGGATGGCGAACGTGTCGAGGTGCCGGTGACGTGCCGCCTGGACACCGCCGAAGAAGTGTCGATCTACGAGGCGGGCGGCGTGTTGCAACGTTTTGCCCAGGATTTCCTGGAATCGGCGACCACCGCCTGAAGAGGATGACCATGGCACACGCAGCGCAAATCAAGATCCCCGCCACCTATATGCGTGGCGGTACGAGCAAGGGCGTATTTTTCAACCTCAAGGACCTGCCCGAGTCGGCGCAGGTGCCGGGAGCGGCGCGGGATGCCTTGCTACTACGGGTGATCGGCAGCCCCGATCCCTACGACAAGCAAATCGACGGCATGGGCGGTGCTACATCGAGCACCAGCAAAACCGTGATCCTCGCCAAAAGCACCCGCGCCGATCACGACGTGGACTATCTGTTTGGCCAGGTCTCCATCGACAAACCCTTTGTCGACTGGAGTGGCAACTGCGGCAACCTGTCGGCGGCGGTGGGCTCGTTCGCCATCAGCGCGGGGTTGGTCGATCCGGCCCGCGTGCCCCGCAACGGCGTGGCGGTGGTGCGGGTCTGGCAGGCGAATATCGGCAAGACCATCATCGCCCACGTGCCGATCACCGACGGCGCGGTGCAGGAAACCGGCGACTTCGAGCTGGACGGCGTGACCTTCCCGGCTGCTGAAGTGCAGCTGGAGTTCATGGACCCGGCAGCGGAAGAAGAGGGCGGCGGCGGCTCGATGTTCCCCACCGGCAACCTGGTCGACGACCTTGAAGTGCCGGGTGTCGGCACCTTCAAGGCGACGCTGATCAACGCCGGTATCCCGACGATTTTCATCAATGCCGAAGACCTCGGTTACACCGGCACCGAGCTGCAAGGCGCGATCAACAGCGACCCCAAGGCCCTGGCGATGTTCGAGACCGTACGGGCCTATGGCGCGTTGCGCATGGGGCTGATCAAGCACCTCGACGAAGCGGCCCAGCGCCAGCACACGCCGAAGGTTGCGTTTGTGGCCAAGCCTGTGGATTACGTGGCGTCGAGTGGCAAAGCGATCAAGGCCGGCGATGTGGATTTGCTGGTGCGCGCCCTGTCCATGGGCAAGCTGCATCACGCGATGATGGGCACGGCGGCGGTGGCGATCGGCACGGCGGCGGCGATTTCCGGCACCTTGGTCAACCTCGCCGCGGGCGGCATTGAGCGTAATGCCGTGCGCTTCGGGCATCCCTCCGGCACGTTGCGCGTGGGGGCTGAGGCCACCCAGGTGAACGGTGAATGGGTGGTGAAGAAAGCCATCATGAGCCGCAGTGCAAGGGTGTTAATGGAAGGTTTCGTCCGCGTCCCCGGCGACTCTTTCTAAAGTCCAACACCAGTCCCCTGTGGGAGGGGGCTTGTCCCCGATAGCGGTGTGTCAGTCGACACATTCATCACTGATCCACCGCCATCGGGGCATAGGTATCTACACATCTTGAGCCGAGCCCCCTGCGTAGATACCGTCTTATCCAGCACCGCGTAAAACCCCGTAGCAGCTGCCGAGTCCCGGCGAGGCTGCGTCGGCCGCGACTCGAGCTTGAGTCGGTAGCGCGCCTGACGCAGCCTCGCTTGCGCTCGGCAGCTGCTACGGGGGGAGGCCTTGATGGGGTTGGCATTCGTAGCAGCTGCCGAGCCCCGGCGAGGCTGCGTCGGCCGCGACTCGAGCTTGAGTCGGTAGCGCGCCTGACGCAGCCTCGCTTGCGCTCGGCAGCTGCTACGGGGGGAGGCCTTGATGTGGATTGGCATTCGCAGCTGTCGAGCCTTGGCGAGGCTGCGTCGGCGGTGTGTCAGACGCGCCGCAAACGCAGCCTCGCCAAGGCTCGACAGCTGCGCGTTATCCTACTGAAGTTGTGTAGATACTTATGGCCATCGGGGGCAAGCCCCCTCCCACAGTCATAAACAGGCATTCAGACCTGCGAAACGATCAACCCTGACCCTGAGGATGCAACAAACCTAACTCACTTTGGAGATCTGCCATGAGCACCAACGTCGACCAGAACAACCGCCCCGACTACGACCAGGTCCTGCAGGACATTGCCGACTATGTCCTCAGTTACCGAATCGACTCCCGGGACGCCCTCGACACCGCCCGTAACTGCCTGATGGACACCCTCGGTTGCGGCCTGCTGGCCCTGCGTTTTCCCGAGTGCACCAAGCACCTGGGGCCGATTGTCGAGGGCACGGTGGTGCCGTTTGGCGCGCGGGTGCCGGGGACATCGTTGCGCCTGGACCCGGTCAAGGCGGCCTGGGACATCGGCTGCATCGTGCGCTGGCTCGACTACAACGACACATGGCTCGCTGCCGAATGGGGTCATCCTTCGGATAACCTCGGTGGCATCCTTGCCGTGGCTGATCACATGTCGCAAAAACGCGTGGCCAATGGCGATGCGCCGCTGACCGTGCGCGCGGTGCTGGAAGCGATGATCATGGCCCACGAAATCCAGGGTGTGATTGCCCTGGAAAACTCGTTCAACCGCGTCGGCCTCGACCATGTGCTGTTGGTGAAAGTCGCCTCCACGGCGGTCACCGCCAAGCTGATGGGCGCCAATCGCGAACAGCTGCTGTCGGCGCTGTCTCACGCCTTCGTCGATGGCCAGGCCTTGCGCACTTACCGGCATGCGCCGAATGCCGGCTCGCGCAAATCCTGGGCGGCGGGGGATGCGTCGAGTCGCGGCGTACGCCTGGCGGACATCGCCCTGCGCGGCGAAATGGGCATCCCCGGTGTGCTGAGCGCGCCGCAATGGGGCTTCTACGATGTGCTGTTCAGCCACACCAACAACGACCTGGCGCTTAAGCCCGAGGACAAGCGTGCGTTCAGCCTGTCCCAGCCTTATGGCACCTACGTGATGGAAAACGTGCTGTTCAAGATCAGCTTCCCCGCCGAGTTCCACGCGCAAACCGCCTGTGAAGCCGCGGTGACCTTGCATCCGTTGGTCAAGGATCGCCTGCACGACATCGAGCGCATCGTGATCACCACCCATGAGTCGGCGATTCGCATCATCTCCAAGGTCGGCCCCCTGGCCAACGCCGCCGACCGCGACCATTGCCTGCAATACATGACCGCCGTGCCCCTGGCATTCGGCAACCTGGTGGCCGAGCAGTACGAGGATGAGTTTCACGCGACGCATCCGATCATCGATGAACTGCGTAACAAGATGGTCATCGTCGAAGACCCGCGCTACAGCCGTGAATACCTGGAAGCCGACAAGCGTTCCATCGCCAATGCGGTGCAGGTGTTCTTCAAGGATGGCTCCAGCACCGAGCAGGTGGCGGTGGAATACCCGATCGGTCATCGCCGTCGTCGAGTGGATGGCATTGCGTTGCTGGAAGACAAGTTCAAGGCCAACCTGGCCACGCGGTTTACCGCGCAGCGCAGTGCCGAGATCTTTGCGTTGTGCAAGGACCAGGCGAAGCTGGAGGCGACGCCGGTCAACCGTTTCATGGACCTGTTCGTGATCTAGCAGGGAGGCCGCCCCTCCCACATCTGAATTACGTTCACTCAAACCGCAGGATCACCCGGCGGTTGTGCTTGCTCTTCTTCTCGATCTTCTCGCAGAACACCCGGCCGATTTCCTCGGTGTTGATCACATGGGTACCGCCGCACGGCTGGATATCGATCCCGCCGATTTCAATCACCCGTACCGAGCCCTGGATCGCTGGCGGCGCAACCGCCTGGGTGCGGGTGATCTGCAGCAGGGTGGCGTACTCCGAAGCAGGCATCGACAGGGTTTTGACCTCGTGGGCCTGTTCGATCAGCGCGTTGAGGTCACGGGTGATGCTGTCCTTGTCGAGGGTCATTTCCGGCAGGTCGAAATCCAGGCGACCTTTGTCGGCACTGATGCTGCAACCGGTCACCGGTGCGTCGATGATCGAGCACAGCAGGTGCAGGCAGGTGTGCATTTTCATGTGCTGGTAGCGCCGTTCCCAATCCAGGCCGGCGTCCACCAACACTCCGGCGATCAACTGCTCGGGGCAGTGTTCCACCTGGTGCCAGATGATCGAACGCAGCACCGGGTCGCGCACCGTGCCGGTCACTTCGACCCGCGTACCGTCCGCCAGGGTCAAGTGGCCGGTATCGCCTGGTTGGCCGCCACCCGTGGGGTAGAACAGGGTGTGCTCCAGGGCGATACCGTGTTCGCTGACGGCAATCACCCGGGCGCTGAATGCGTTCTGGTAGGGCGCGCTGTCAAACAGCGCCAGGGTTTCCATGGTGTGCACGGACATGTTCAACCTCCGACGATCAGTGGGCTGGCTTGCAGCAGGTGGCGCACCATCGCGCTCAAGCCAGGGGGGGAGAGCAGGGTGATTTCGAATTCCGGCCCGCAGACTTTCAAGTTCAGCGGCAGGCGCGGCAGATGGTTGCCGGACTCGAGGCGATGCAGCCTGAATTGCAGGTGGTGACGCTCCTTCACCGTCGGCTCCAGCATCAAGCCTTGCAACGGGTGAAAGTCGGCGTCCAGCACCGTGACCTTGTGGCTGGCATTAACCTCGCCGACCACGTGCAGGCGCTCATCCAGGGCGAAGGCACCGAGGTAGTTACTGTGGTCCGATTCATCGTTTTTTTGCAGTTGGATCTGGTTCACCACCTTCACCTTGGTGCCGGCGGGTACGTCCTGGGTGATCACACAGGAGGGGCTGATAAACACGTTGTCGCCGATCAGCACATAGCCCAGCACACGGGCGCCGGAGCCGACCTCGACGTTGTTGCCCAGGCGCGGATGGCGCTTGCCGTCGGGGTTGTTGGCGATGCCACGGGCACCCAGGGTCACGCCGCAGAGGATGTAGCAATCGTTGCCGATCTCGCAGGTTTCGCCGATCACCGTGCCGTAGCCGTGGTCGAGCACAAAGCGCCGGCCGATACGCGCCGCCGGGTGGATTTCGGCCCCGGACAAGACCTTGCCCTGGTTGCCGAGCTTGAGGGCGATGCGTGAAAACACGCCGTTGGTCTGGTCGGGGAAATTCCACACCAGGTGCGCAAGCCGGTAATAGAGCACCGCCTTGAACGAGGCGTAGGACTCCAGGATCAGTTCGCCACGCCCACGCGACGCCGGGTCGCGATAGGCATACGCGATCAGGTCTTCGGCCACCGCCTGGGCGGCATTCTGGATCAGCGGCGCGAGGTGCGGCTCCAGCTGCTTCATCTGCATGGGTGTGAGGGTCTTGATGAGCTGGGTGAGCAACTCATCGTGCAACTGTTGCATGTCGATAAAGCCGCCCATGGAGGCACCCCCGCATTCTGGATGGTTGGAAAACCCGTTATTCGAAACTGGGCAGGTAGCTGTCGGCATTGTCGTAGACCATGGTCAACACCACCGTTTCGGGCGGCAATTCGGGGGCGAGCCTGGCGATGGCCACCATGTTGGCGGCGGAGGACAGGCCCAGGCTGATGGCGTCGGTGCGCATGATGCGTTTCATCATGTCGATGCAGTCCTGGCGCGAGACCTTGAGCATGCCGTCGATCACGTCCAGGTTGAGGATGCTCGGGATCAGGCCGATCGACAGGCCCTGGATATGGTGCGGCGCATGCTGGTTTTTCAGCAGGTCGCATTCTTCCGGCTCCACGCCCATCACGCGCAGGGCGGGCCAGGCGACTTTAAGGGTTTCGCCGATACCGGTGATATGGCCACCGGTGCCGATGCCGCTGACGAAATAGTCAACACGGCGATCACCAAAGGCGCGGAGGATTTCCGGCGCGGTGGTGTCACGGTGGGTCTGCGGGTTAGCGCCGTTGCGTTGCTGGTTGAGCATCACGTAGCTGGGGTTTTCCAGCTGCAGCTCCATGCATTTTTCGCCGTGGGAGTTGTTGCCGAGGCGGCTGTCGGAGAGCACCACCTTGGCGCCGTACAGGCGCAGCAGCTTCTGTTTTTCGGGGCTGTAGTTGTCCGGGATCACCAGCACCACCTTGTAGCCCAGCACGTTGCCGGCCATCACCAGGCCGATGCCGGTATTGCCGCCGCTGGGTTCAATGATGGTTTGCCCGGAATCACGGATCAGCACGCCGCGCCGTTCGGCATCGAGGATCATGCCCAGGGCGATGCGCGCCTTGTGGCTGCCGCCAGGGTTGAGGGATTCGAGCTTGGCGTAGACCTCGATGCCGAGGTCTTCGGAAAACTGCGCCAGGCGGACGATCGGTGTGTGGCCGATGACGTCGAGGATCGAGTTATGCAACATCGGTCAGCCCCCGGATCAGTACAACGGCATGTCGGGTTCGACGTCGCGAACCCAGTGTTTCATGCCACCTTGCAGGACTTTGGTGTTGGCGAAGCCCGCCGCCAGCAGGGTGCTGGCCGCTTGCTCGGCGCGGGTGCCGGCGTAGCAGATCAGGTAATGGGTGTTGTCGCGGCTGAGGCGACCGAGTTGGCCATCCAGCTCGGCCAGGGGGATATGCACCACCCCCGGTAATTTGCACACCTCGAGTTCACTGGCGTCGCGCACATCCAGCAGCACGTCGGCACTGCTGTGGTGTTCGAGTACCTGCTTGAGTACGCGTGGCTTGATGTAGCGCTCTTCGGCCAGGGACGGTTGGCTGGGCATGGCATCTGCGCATACGGTCGGCGCCTGGATTTCACTGTGGCGCAGGTCGGAGCAGCACGGGCAGTCGGCGCGGCGCTTGAAGCGGATTTCGCTGAACTTCATGGCCAGCGCATCGAAACGCATCAACCGGCCGGAAAGGGGCTCGCCAATACCGATCAACAGTTTGATGGCCTCGGTGGCCTGGATCATCCCGACCACCCCAGGAAGCACGCCGATCACCCCTCCGGCGCTGCAATTGGGCGCCAGCTCTGCGGGCGGTGCGCTGGGGAACAGGCAGCGGTAGCACGGCCCGCCTTTGTAATTGAGCACGCTGATCTGCCCGTCGAAGCGGTAGATGGCGCCGTACACCAAAGGTTTGCCCAATTGCACGCAAGCGTCGTTGACCAGGTAGCGGGTGTCGAAATTATCGGTGCCGTCGATCACCAGGTCGTAGGCGCCCACCAGTTCCAGGGCGTTATCGGCGTTCAGGGCGGTGTTGTGGGCGTTGATCTGGATATGGCGGTTGAGGTCCTGCAAGCGCTGTTTGGCGGACTCGACCTTGGGCATGCCCAGGGTGCTGTTGCCGTGGACGACCTGGCGTTGCAGGTTGCTGCTTTCCACCACATCGAAATCCACCAGCCCCAGGGTGCCGACACCGGCCGCCGCCAGGTACAGGCTGATGGGTGAGCCCAGGCCGCCGGTACCGATGATCAATACCTTGGCCTTCTTGAGGTTCAACTGGCCTTCGCGACCGACGCCGGGCAGGGTGATATGGCGCACATAACGTTGCACTTCCTCGTTGCTGAGGCCATCGACGTCCATCCCTCCGGACGTGGCAAGCAATACTTCGATCCTGGCTTTTTCCGGCAGCCGGTCATCGGCATCGATCAGCTCTTCCTCGGCGGTGAACAGGAAGTGTTCCTTGAGCTGGTTGTTCTTTTCGTGAAACAGGTGGGGGCGCAACTGCGGGTGGCTGCTGCAGAGGTTTTCAATGACTTCGCGCAATGTCGATCCGGCGCCCACGAGGGTCGATTCCGGCAGCTTGGCCACGCGAACCAGAATGTCGGGGAAAGAGACAGCGTTCATGGACAACTCCGTGTGCAGGTCGTTGAAGGGGTTAAGGGCGAAATGCTTGCCATCCCAGGCAAACAGCTTGGAGCCCAGGGCCTGGCCCTGGCGAACGTCGACCACCAAGTAGCTGACGGGGTAGATCGGCTCGCCCATGAACAGGGCCTTGTCCTGGTCTTCATCGCTGAAATAGGCGCCGACATCCGGGTGGGAGTGGTAGATCACCACCACCGGGTTGTCGCTGCGAAACGCCTTGTTCATCAGCAGGGTGTCGGCCACCGAGAAGGTGTAGCCATTGGCCGCGCTGCGCGGGTACATCTCGGGGTTCTTGCGGTGCAGTTCGTTCTGGATGTTGCTGCCCAGGTACACGCTGCCGTCAGCGAAGACAAAGCCGCAGCATTCCTCTGGGTAGCTGCGGCTGGCGTGGGCGTAGATCTGTTCCAGGGCTTTTGGGCGGAGGACGTCCATGTTTCTCTCGCGTTGATGGAGGGTCAATTTTTCTTGGCCAGGAGTTTTTCAACGGGCAACTTGGTGATCGCAAAGCCGGCCAGCAGGATGGCCGAATACAGCATCAGGTCGCGGGAAATCGCCACGCCTTCGTACCAAGCTCCGATGATCACCGCGAACACCGGAAAGATGATGAACACGAACGACAGGATGATCGGGCTCAAGCGCTTGAGCAGCATGAAATACACGATGAACCCTCCCACCGAGGCCACCAGCCCCAGGTAGAACAGTGCGCTCCAGGACCGCAGGGTGATGTTTTCGAAGGTCGGCGTTTCAAACCACAACCCGGCCACGAACAGCATCAGCCCGGCAATGCCGATGGGCAGGGTGTTGTAGGTGATCACGCTGATGGCGCTGCCTTTTTGCTTGGTAATGACGTAGCACAAGGCATGCATGATCGCGGCAGTCAGGATCGCCAGCACCCCGAAGAACTCGGCGTGGTCCAGGTGCAGGCCCTGGCTCCTGATGATCATGTAGAGGCTGCCGAAGCCGATACCGATGCCGACCACCTGGGAAAAGTAGATGCGCTCGCGCAGGAACAACGCGGAGAAAATCAGGATAAACACCGGCATGCAGCTGAACAGCAGGGCGGTGAGGCCGGATGACACATGCATCTCGCCGTAGTTGAGCAGGTAGTAGGGCACGCTGAAGTAGGACAGGGTCACGAACACGAAGAACCAGCGGCTCTCACGGGGAAACAGGATGGGCTCGCGGCGTACCATGGCGAAACACAGGAACAGCGGGAAGGCGATCAGGAAGCGCAGGCCGGCGGACGTCAGCGGCGGCACGCTCTCCACGGCGATCTTGATCCCCAGCCAGGTGGTGCCCCAGCTCAGGCACACGATCAGGAACATCACACTGGTCACCAGGCCGGCCAACCACTGTTTTTGCGTTTTGGTTTTGGCGGTGTTTTCGAGAACGGCTGACATTGGCATCGTTTATTGCTTCCCTGAGCCTGAATTGAACTCTATATTGAACTTGTAATGAGTTATGAAATTCGGCGATTGAACCCGTAAAAGCACACTATTAGGGCGAAAGATGGCTGTCAAAACAAATATTGACATGGTGTCAATTATGCGTGAGGGCTTGTCCAACGGGCAGGGCGTGAAGTACAAGCGCCTGTCCGATGTCATGGAACGGGGCATCCTCGAAGGCTTGATTGAGCCGGGACGAAAACTGCCGCCTCATCGGGTGCTTTCCGACAATCTGGGGGTGACCATCGGCACCATCAGCCGCGCCTACGGTGAGCTGGAGCGCCTGGGGTTGGTGGTGGCGCGCGTCGGTGACGGCACGTTCGTACGCAAGCGTGGGATGGAGCGCCAGCGTGATGAAGGCTTTCGTAACTTCAGTGAGGAGCCGCGCCAGTACTTCGACATGAGCCGCAACATGCATATCCCGGGTCAGGAAACCACCTTCCTGGCACAGAGCTTCCAAACCCTTTCGACTAACGCCAAGTTCCTCCAGGACATCAGCGCCTACACCCCGGACGCCGGCCTGCCGCGTTATCGCGACGCGGGCGCGCAGTGGCTGGTGCAGCGTGATTTTCATCCAATTCCCGAGCAGGTGATCTGCGTCAACGGCGGCCAGCATGGCCTGCTCTGCGCGATGATGGCCCTGCTGCGCGCCGGCGATACGGTGGTCACCGAGCAACTGACTTACCCTGGGCTGATCACCGCCGCGCGCATGCTGGGTATCCGCTTGATCGGCCTGGAGATGGACGAAGAAGGCGTGCTGCCGAGCGCGCTGGATGAGGTCTGTCGTAATCACCGGATTTCAGCGTTGTATTGCACGCCGACCATCCAGAACCCGACCACGGCGGTGTTATCGGTGGCGCGCCGCGAAGCACTGGTGAAGGTGTGCCGGGAACATAATCTGCTGATTCTTGAGGACGAAGCCCACGGTGTGCTGGTCGAAGACCGTCCGCCGCCCCTCAGTCATTTCGCCCCCGAACGTACGATATTGATCAGCAGCCTGAGCAAGGCTGTGTCTGCCGGGCTGCGTGTGGGCTATGTGCATGCGCCCCCGGCGCTGGTCAGCCGAATCTCGGCGGCCTTGCGCTCCACCTGCTGGATGGCTACGCCGGTGACGCTGGAACTGGCGACCCAGTGGATCGAAAACGGTACGGCGGAATACCTGCTGCGCCAGCAGATCAACGAGATCAGCCGGCGCAAAGCCCTCGTGCAGGATTTGTTGGCGGGCCTGGCGTATCGCACCCATCTGAACAGCCCGCACTTTTGGATCGAAGTGCCGGAGCCCTGGCGCGCGTCGGAAATCGAGGCGGAGCTCAAGCAGAATAATTACCTGATCGCCACCGCCGAGGCGTTTGCCGTGGGGCAGACGGCGGTGCCGCAGTTTATCCGGGCGAGCATTTGCAATACGTCGGGCGATGATCAGTTGTTGCGGGCGGGGTTTGATGCGTTGGCGACGGCGTTGGGGCAGGGTGGGGGCAGGTTCCACCTGTAGATTTGAATGTACGCCGCCCCAAATGTGGGATGGGGCCTGCCCCCTCCCTCAGGTTATTTGAAGCGCCGCTCCACACCTTTCTCCACCAGAATCTTCGCCGAAATCTCTTCCACCGAAAAATGCGTGGAATTGATGTGCGCAATATTCTCGCGACGGAACAGATTTTCTACTTCGCGCACTTCGAATTCGCACTGGGCATAGCTGGAGTAGCGGCTGTTGGGCTTGCGCTCGTTGCGGATGGCGGTGAGGCGGTCCGGGTCGATGGTCAGGCCGAACAGCTTGTGCGAATGGGCGCGCAGGGCCGCAGGCAACGTCAGGTGCTCCATGTCGTCTTCGGTCAGCGGGTAATTGGCCGCACGGATGCCGAATTGCATGGCCATGTACAAACAGGTGGGCGTTTTGCCGCAGCGCGACACGCCGACCAGGATCAGGTCGGCCTTGTCGTAGTAATGGGTGCGGGCGCCGTCGTCGTTGTCGAGGGCGAAGTTCACCGCCTCGATACGCTCCATATAATTGGAGTTATGCCCAATGGAATGGGACTTTCCGACCGAATAGGAGGAGTGTTCGCTCAACTCCTGTTCCAGCGGCGCCAGGAACGTCGAGAAAATGTCGATCATGAAACCATTCGACGTTGCGAGAATCTCACGGATGTCTTGATTGACGATGGTGTCGAAAATGATCGGCCGAAAGCCGTCTTTTTCAGCGGCCAGATTGATTTGTTGTACCATGGCCCGCGCTTTATCCACGCTGTCGATATAGGGCCGCGTGAATTTGGCGAAGGTAATGTTTTCGAACTGCGCGAGCAGGCTCTGACCCAGGGTTTCGGCCGTGATGCCGGTGCCATCGGAGATAAAGAAAGCAGATCGTTTCATTTGAGCCCTGGGCCTTAAGCTGATGACGAATCTTGGATATGATAGGCGCGATTTTGCCGTCCCATAGTGGGCTGCATTCTCACTTATTTTCCAGGTCCAGGCCACAAACGCGGGTAATCGCTCCTACGAGCAGCCAGCGTCCTGAGCTTTTCCAACACAGTTAGTGGAGAGATCACCTTGGTAGAGTACGTAGTTTCCCTCGATAAGCTCGGCGTCCATGATGTAGAGCACGTAGGGGGCAAGAACGCATCCCTCGGCGAGATGATCAGTAATCTTGCAGGCGCTGGTGTGTCGGTGCCCGGTGGTTTCGCCACCACGGCCCAGGCTTACCGCGATTTCCTCGAACTGAGCGGCCTCAACGCTCAGATCCACGCCGCGCTGGATGCCCTGGACGTCGATGATGTCAATGCCCTGGCCAAGACCGGTGCCCAGATCCGCCAATGGATCATGGAAGCCGAGTTCCCCGAGAAGCTCAACGAAGAAATCCGCAGCGCCTTCGCCACATTGTCGGCGGGCAACCCTGACATGGCCGTTGCCGTGCGCTCATCGGCCACCGCCGAAGACTTGCCGGATGCTTCTTTCGCGGGTCAGCAAGAGACCTTCCTGAACATCCGTGGCGTGGAAAACGTGATCCGCGCAGCCAAGGAAGTATTTGCCTCGCTGTTCAATGATCGCGCCATTTCCTACCGTGTGCACCAGGGTTTCGACCACAAGCTGGTGGCCCTGTCTGCCGGTGTGCAGCGCATGGTGCGTTCGGAAACCGGCACCGCCGGCGTGATGTTCACCCTCGACACCGAGTCGGGCTTCCGTGACGTGGTGTTTATCACCGGCGCCTACGGCCTGGGCGAAACCGTTGTACAAGGCGCGGTCAACCCGGACGAATTCTACGTACACAAGCACACCCTTGAAGCCGGCCGCCCGGCCATCCTGCGCCGCAACCTGGGCAGCAAGGCCATCAAGATGATCTACGGCGACGAGGCCAAGGCCGGTCGTTCGGTGAAAACCGTGGATGTCGACAAGGCCGAGCGCTCGCGTTTCTGCCTGAGCGACGCGGAAGTCAGCGAATTGGCCAAGCAAGCGATGATCATCGAAAAGCACTACAAGTGCCCGATGGACATCGAATGGGCCAAGGACGGTGACGACGGCAAGCTGTACATCGTGCAGGCGCGTCCGGAAACCGTGAAAAGCCGTACCTCGGCCAACGTCATGGAACGCTACCTGCTCAAGGAAACCGGCACCGTGCTGGTGGAAGGCCGTGCCATCGGCCAGCGCATCGGCGCCGGCAAGGTGCGGATTATCAAGGACGTGTCCGAGATGGACAAAGTCCAGCCCGGTGACGTGCTGGTTTCCGACATGACCGATCCGGACTGGGAACCGGTGATGAAGCGTGCCAGCGCCATCGTCACCAACCGTGGCGGGCGCACCTGCCACGCGGCGATCATCGCCCGTGAGCTGGGGATCCCGGCAGTGGTCGGTTGCGGCAACGCCACCCAACTGCTCAAGGACGGCCAGGGCGTGACTGTGTCCTGTGCCGAAGGCGATACCGGCTTCATCTTTGAAGGCGAACTGGGCTTCGACATCAAGCAAAACTCCATCGACGCCATGCCCGACCTGCCGTTCAAGATTATGATGAACGTCGGCAACCCGGACCGTGCCTTCGACTTCGCGCAGTTGCCGAACGCCGGTGTGGGCCTGGCCCGCCTGGAGTTCATCATCAACCGCATGATCGGCGTGCACCCCAAGGCCCTGTTGAACTACGACGGCCTGCCGCCGGACATCAAGGAAAGCGTGGACAAGCGCATCGCCGGCTACAACGACCCGGTGGGCTTCTACGTCGAGAAGCTGGTGGAAGGCATCAGCACCCTGGCGGCGGCGTTCTACCCGAAAAAGGTCATCGTGCGCCTGTCGGACTTCAAGTCCAATGAATACGCCAACCTGATCGGCGGCAAGCTCTACGAGCCGGAAGAAGAAAACCCGATGCTGGGCTTCCGTGGCGCCTCGCGTTACATCAGCGAAGCGTTCCGTGACTGCTTCGAGCTCGAATGCCGCGCCCTCAAGCGTGTGCGCAACGAGATGGGCCTGACCAACGTCGAGATCATGGTGCCGTTCGTACGTACCCTGGGCGAGGCGAGCCAAGTGGTCGACCTGTTGGCCGAAAACGGCCTGTCCCGAGGCGAAAACGGCCTGCGCGTGATCATGATGTGCGAACTGCCATCCAACGCCATCCTCGCCGAAGAGTTCCTGGAGTTCTTCGACGGTTTCTCTATCGGTTCCAACGACCTGACCCAGCTGACCCTGGGCCTGGACCGCGATTCCGGGATCATCGCTCACCTGTTCGACGAGCGTAACCCTGCGGTCAAGAAGCTGCTGGCCAACGCCATCCAGGCGTGCAATAAGGCCGGCAAGTACATCGGTATCTGCGGCCAAGGCCCTTCTGATCACCCGGACCTGGCCAAATGGCTGATGGAGCAGGGTATTGAAAGCGTCTCGCTGAACCCCGATTCCGTGCTGGAAACCTGGTTCTTCCTGGCGGAAGGCCAAGCGTCCGCCTAAGGTCGTTATGTCAAAAGTGCCGGTCACTCGTCGAGGGTGACCGGCATTCTTATCTGTGCAGGGCGGAACTCCTTCCGGACGCCGCCCTTTTTTGTGCAAGAGCATTATGCAAAGCAGCAGCAACCTGTTTCCCGTCGCCCTGATCAGCGCTGAACGTCGTGGCGACCTGAGTGAAGATGTGTACCGCCTCAAGCCCGGTAACAGCCCCGACGGTACCGTCGAGCTGGCCGTTACCCGTTTGGGCCTGGCCGATGTCCCGGAAAACCGGGGCATCCCGGTTATTTTGTTGCACGGCAGTTTTTCCAACCGGCGTTTCTGGTACTCGCCCAAGGGTATCGGCCTGGGTGCTTACCTGGCACGCCAGGGGTTCGATGTGTGGATCCCGGAAATGCGTGGTCATGGGCTGTCCCGGCGCAATCAGGACTACGCCCGCAACCGCGTCGCCGACTACGCGCGTTACGATTTGCCGGCCATTGGCGCGTTTGTGCGTGAGCAAAGTGCGCAGATTCCCCATTGGATTGGTCATTCTCTCGGCGGCACTACCCTGGCGGCGGCCCTGGGTGGGCAGCACCTTGGTGCGCCGGCGGTGGCCTCGGTGGCGCTGTTTGGCTGTCAGGTCAGTCGCAGCCACTGGCCATTGAAACTTCCGCCGGTGGAGTGGACCGGCCGTCTGCTTTTAAAGCGCTTCGGCGAAGTGTCCGGCTCGCGGCTCAAGCGGGGCCCGGAGGACGAACCGGCGGGCGTGCTGATCGAAGCCATGCGCTGGAATGGCCTGTTCGGTCGCTTTGGCGAAGGTAAGCGGGATTGGTGGAAAGGCCTGGCGGACGTCGACGTGCCGCTGTTGGCCGTCAGCGCGGCGGGCGATCAGCAAGATCCGGACTGGGCTTGCCGCAAGCTGTTCGAGCAGATTGGCTCCGAGCACCGTCAATACCTGTGCCTGGGGCGTCAGCAAGGGTTTACCGGTGATTTCGGACATGTGGAAATGCTGGTCAGCAAAGCCGCCCAGGCTGAGGTCTGGCCGCTGGTTGAGCAATGGTTAAACGATCCGTTGACACCTTTGTTGGGTGCCAAGCCTGAGGCATTAGTCGTAGTTTGACCCAAGGCTCTGCCAAGGGCGTTTCGCTCGTGTGTGGTTGCGGCTAATATATGACGCGTTAAACGCTTCTGGTCATATTCAGTCGCGCAGTGGTTATTGCGTTGCGCCGAAGCGGATGGGATGTTGCGCACCGGCTCCGGCCGGTGCTTCTTTCGAAAGACACTTCTTTGACGGAAAGGAATTTTTCAATGAACCATTACGTGACCCCCGACCTGTGCGACGCCTACCCGGACCTGGTGCAGGTGGTCGAACCGATGTTCAGCAACTTCGGCGGCCGAGATTCCTTTGGCGGCGAGATTGTCACCATCAAATGCTTCGAAGATAACTCCCTCGTCAAGGAGCAGGCCGACCAGCCGGGCGCCGGCAAGGTGCTGGTGGTCGATGGGGGTGGTTCCCTGCGCCGCGCACTGCTGGGCGACATGATCGCCGAGAAAGCCGCGAAAAACGGTTGGGAAGGGTTGGTGATCTATGGCTGCATCCGTGACGTCGATGTGATCGCCCAGACCGATCTAGGGGTCCAGGCGCTGGCCAGTCATCCGATGAAAACCGATAAGCGCGGCATCGGCGACCTGAACGTCGTGGTGACATTTGCGGGTGTGACGTTCCGCCCAGGTGAGTACATCTATGCCGACAATAATGGCGTAATCGTCTCGCCAAGCCCGCTGCAAATGCCTGAATAAACTGCAATAACCAACAGGGGTGAGGATGTTCGAGGAAGAAAACGCGCAGTGGGGGCTGGTGCATGCCCTGGTGCTTGATGGTAAAGGCGGTGCGCGTTCGATTGCCCGGACTGAGCTCGACGAGTTGCAACTGCAGCCCCAGGAAAGCCTGTGGCTGCATTGGGATCGCAGCCATCCCCAAACCCAGACCTGGCTGCGCAAATCCAGCGGTTTGAGCGAATTCGCCTGTGACCTGCTGCTGGAGGAAAACACCCGCCCACGCCTGTTACCGCTGCCGGATGCCGAGTTGCTGCTGTTTCTGCGCGGGGTCAACCTCAATCCGGGGGCCGAGCCGGAGGACATGGTCTCGGTGCGTATCTTCGCTGCCGCCAGTCGCGTGATTTCCCTGCGTCTGCGCCCGCTGCGCGCCACCGATGAGTTGCTGGTGCAGTTGGCGGATGGCAAGGGGCCGAAAACCGCGTCGGAGCTCATCCTTTATATGGCTCAGTACCTGACCAACAAGGTCCAGGATCTGGTCACGGATTTGTCGGAAATCGTCGATGCAGAGGAAGAAAAACTCGATACCGACGAACGGTACACTCCTGAACATGGCAGTGTTTTGCAGATCCGTCGCCGAGCGGCCGGGCTCAAGCGTTTCCTGTCGCCGCAGCGGGATATTTTTGCCCAGCTCACGCGGATAAAATTGCCGTGGTTCTGTGACGACGATGCCGACTACTGGAACGAATTGAACAACAGCCTGACCCGCTACCTGGAGGAGCTCGAATTGACCCGGGAGCGCGTGGGGCTTGTGCTTGAGGCCGAAGACCGGCGCTTGAGCGTGCGCATGAACCGCACCATGTACCGCTTCGGGATCATCACGGGGATCTTTCTGCCGATGAGTTTCCTGACCGGCTTGCTGGGTATAAATGTGGGTGGCATACCGTTCTCCGCCAGCCCCTACGGATTCGTGATTGCATGCCTGTTGATGGTGTCGGTGGCGCTCGGACAATGGTGGCTGTTTCGACGATTGCGCTGGGTTTGAGCTGAATATGAGCTGAACGTAGGAAGGGTCCTATGTGACCCCAGGAATTTTACCCTCGTCTTTTAAAACACTTGCGAGAGGTCTTTATGCACGATCCGTTCGAACAGTCTTTGCGTGACATGCTCAATGCCTCGCCGTCCAACCGCGATGACGATGCCTGCCTGGGCCGCGTGTTGAAAACCGCTAACCGTCAGGTGGGCGCGGGTGACCTGTTCGGTCTGCTCGGTCGCTGGATGCCGGCGTTGATGATGGCCCTGAACAACGGTTCGGCCCACGTATCGCCCGTTTCCCGTCGTAAACCTCTTGCTCGCACTGCTGATAAGGCTGATTGAATATGGAACTTGATCTCTGGACCCAGAGCCTGGTCACCGCGATGACCGCATTGTGGACCAAGGTGGCGAATTTCATTCCCAACCTGTTTGGTGCCCTGGTACTGGTGTTGCTGGGCTTTGTCGTGGCCAAGCTGCTCGACACCCTGCTGTCCAAATTGCTCGCAAAACTGGGCCTCGACCGCCTGATGGCCGGCACTGGCCTGACCAAGTTGCTGGGCCGGGCCGGGTTGCAAGTACCGATTTCCACGTTGATCGGCAAGATCGTTTATTGGTTCGTTTTGCTGATTTTTCTGGTTTCTGCGGCTCAATCCCTTGGACTTGAGCGAGTTTCAGCTACGCTCGACATGCTGGCGCTGTATCTGCCGAAGGTTTTCGGTGGCGCACTGGTGCTTCTCGTAGGCGTGTTGCTTGCACAACTGGCCAATGGGCTGGTGCGCGGCGCCGCTGAAGGTGTGGGATTGGATTATGCCGCTGGCCTGGGTCGAATCGCCCAGGGGCTGGTGATCATTATCAGTATTTCGGTCGCGATCAGCCAGTTGGAGGTCAAGACTGACCTGCTCAACCACGTGATTGTGATCGTTTTGATTACCGTTGGTCTGGCCGTTGCGCTGGCCATGGGCTTGGGAAGCCGGGAAATTGCCGGCCAGATTCTTGCGGGAATCTATGTGCGTGAGTTGTATCAAGTTGGGCAGCAGGTGCGCGTGGGCGAGGTCGAAGGGCAAATCGAGGAGATCGGCACAGTCAAGACTACGGTGCTGACCGATGACGGCGACCTGGTGTCGTTGTCCAATCGGATTCTCCTCGAACAGCAGGTCAGTAGCCGCTAATCCGGCAAACCCTGCTAATGTACGCCGCCGCAAACCCGGCTGACCGGGCTGTAGCGGACATTGACCTGACTGTCGGCACGACTTGTTTTGAATAAAGCCCAAACGCTGTCCACGCGCTATGACCCCCGTGAGCTCTCTGATGAGGAGTTGGTCGCGCGCGCGCACACGGAGCTGTTTCACATAACTCGCGCGTATGAAGAATTGATGCGCAGGTATCAACGCACTCTGTTCAACGTTTGTTCAAGGTATTTAGGGAACGATAGAGATGCGGATGATGTCTGTCAGGAAGTGATGCTCAAGGTGTTGTATGGCCTGAAGAACTTCGAGGGCAAATCGAAGTTCAAGACATGGCTCTACAGCATCACCTACAACGAGTGCATCACGCAGTATCGGAAGGAACGGCGAAAGCGTCGCTTGATGGACGCTTTGAGTCTCGACCCCCTTGAGGAGGCGTCTGAAGAAAAGGCGCCGGCACCCGAGGATAAGGGCGGACTTGATCGCTGGCTGGTGTATGTGAACCCGATTGACCGGGAAATTCTGGTGCTACGATTTGTCGCAGAGCTGGAATTCCAGGAAATCGCTGACATCATGCACATGGGTTTGAGTGCTACAAAAATGCGTTACAAACGTGCTCTTGATAAATTACGTGAGAAATTTGCGGGCGAGACTGAAACTTAGTGCGTGGCAAATATCTCTTACGTGTAGGCAAGTTCTGTTAGACTTGTCGCCGAGTTGTCCCCCGGTTTGTGGGACTGCTTTACAATCACCAGATGGGGATTTAACGGATGAAACTGAAAAACACCTTGGGCTTGGCCATTGGTACTCTTATTGCCGCTACTTCTTTCGGCGCGCTGGCACAAGGCCAAGGCGCAGTTGAAGGCGAGCTGTTCTACAAAAAGCAGTTCAACGATAGCGTTAAGCACATCGAAGACGGCTACAATCCTGGCGCTCGCATCGGTTACTTCCTGACCGACGACCTGTCCTTGAACCTGTCGTACGACAAAACCAACCACACCCGTTCGAACGACGGTACTGGCAACCAGAAGATCAAAGGTGATACCGGCAGCCTGACTGCTCAGTACCACTTCGGTCAGGCTGGCGTTGACAGCCTGCGTCCATACGTAGAAGGCGGTTTCGGTCACCAGAGCCGTACCAACGTACTGGCTGACGGCCACAGCGGTCGCGATCAGACCACTCAAGCCATCGTTGGTACCGGTGTTAAGTACTACTTCACCAACAACCTGTACGCTCGTGCCGGTGTTGAAGCTGACTACGGTCTGGACAACGGCAAGTGGGACTACTCCGCACTGGTCGGCCTGGGCGTGAACTTCGGCGGTAACGCTGGCGCAGTTGCTCCAGCTCCTACCCCAGCACCAGCTCCAGAGCCAACTCCAGAGCCAGAAGCTCCAGTTGCTCAGGTTGTTCGTGTTGAGCTGGACGTGAAGTTCGACTTCGACAAGGCCGTTGTTAAGCCTAACAGCTACGGCGACGTGAAAAACCTGGCCGACTTCATGGCTCAGTACCCAGCTACCAACGTAGAAGTTGCTGGTCACACTGACTCCGTAGGTCCAGACGCTTACAACCAGAAGCTGTCCCAGCGTCGTGCTGACGCTGTTAAGCAAGTCCTGGTTAAAGACGGCGTGGCTCCTAGCCGTGTAACTGCTGTAGGTTACGGCGAATCCCGCCCAGTTGCTGACAACGCAACTGAAGCTGGTCGTGCTGTTAACCGTCGCGTAGAAGCGTCGGTTGAAGCTCAAGCTCAGTAATTACTGAGTGGTAGAAAAAAGCCCGGCTCAGGCCGGGCTTTTTTTCGCCTGCTGTTTGCCTCAGGCGCTGGCCGCCGAGGCTATGCAGGCGGCCTGTTCGGTGGCGGCAACGGCGCCGATCACCAGGATTGCAGGGCTCTTCAAGGCAAATGCCTGGGCGTCTTCGTGCATCCGCGACAGCTCACTGCGGCATTCGCGCTGTTGGGGCAGTGATGCGTTTTCGATCATCGCCACCGGCATATCGGCCGCCATCCCACCTTCCAGCAATTGCTGGCGAATCTCTTCCAGCTTGGCCACTCCCATATACACCACCAATGTCGTGCCGCCTTCCGCCAGCGCGTGCCAATTAAGGCTGCTGTCGTCCTGGGTATGGGCCGTGACCAGGGTCACTCCGCGGCTGACACCGCGCAACGTCAGTGGAATCGCGCAATTTGTCGCGCCCGCTAACCCAGCGGTAATACCGTTGACCAGTTCAACCTCGACGCCACGTTCACGCAGCCACATCGCCTCTTCGCCACCGCGCCCGAAAATGCACGGGTCGCCACCCTTGAGCCGCACCACGCACTTGCCTTGGCGGGCGTAACGCAGCATCAGGCGGTGGATAAAGTCCTGCGGGGTCGAGCGGCAGCCGCCGCGCTTGCCGACCGTGATCACTCGCGCCTCGGCGCAATGCTCCAGCACCGCCGGGTTGACCAAGTCATCGATCAGTACCACATCGGCTTCGTGCAGGGCCCGTACAGCCTTGAGGGTCAACAGCTCCGGATCGCCAGGGCCCGCGCCCACCAGCCAGACTTTTGCGTTCATGGGGTTTTCCTCGTCTAGAGCCGACGTCAGTTGTGAAGGAGTGAATACAGAAGAATCAGATTGATCAGCATCGAGACCAGGCCCAGGGTGCGCCAGACCTTCAACGGTTCGCGCTCCAGCAGGGGCCTGGGGCGGATGCTCAGTTCCTGGCGGTCAGCCTGTTCCAGCACCAGCAGCCATTCCTCGGCGGTTTCGTAGCGATGCGCCGGTTGTGCGGCCACGGCCCGTTCCAGGCTCAGGGGGAGCCAATCCGGGAGATCCGGACGATAGCGGCTGGCGCTGACAGCCTGGGTAAATCGAGGCCGTTGGAAGGCTTCGATTTCCCCGTAGGGGTAATGCCCGGTCAGCAGGTAGTACAAGGTGACACCCACGCTGTATAAATCCTGCTGGGCTGTCGGACGGTCGCCATTGAACGCTTCGGGCGCGATAAAGCTCGGGGTGCCAGGCAGTACATGGGCACGGTCCTCTGAAAGACCGGGGCAGTACGCCAGACCGAAATCCAGTACGCGCAATTCACCGTCATCCCCCAGCAGCAGGTTTTCCGGCTTGATGTCGCGGTGCAGGATCTGTCGCCGATGCAGCATGCCCACTGCGCGCAGCAAACGCTCGGCTACGGACTGCCATTGCGCCAGGGGCAAGGGGCCCTGGTGCTGGAACAGCTCGGCCAGGGTTTGCCCTGGGTATTCACGCATCACGTAGTACAAATGTTGACGCCCGCTGGCGGCATGCACTTCAGGAAATGCACGGCCGGCTACCCGCCGCAAGAACCACTCTTCCGACAGCAATGCCTGGCCGGCGTCGCTGTCGTCGTCGCGGCTCAGTGGCAGGGTTTTCAGCAGCCAGGGTTGCTGTTGGGCGTCGCGCACCCGGTACAGCAATGACTGCCTGCTTTGCGCCAGCACGCTGTCCACCTGCCAGCCTTCGAAGCGTTGCCCGGATTTCAGCAGCGGGGGCAAGGGCCATTGCTGCAACTGCACCAGGGCGTCGCCGAGCGTGGCGGCGCCGAGTGTGTCGACGCGCACCAGCAAGGCGCTGGCATTGTCCTGGCTGCCCGCCAGGTGTGCGGCATTGACCAGCGTGGTCACCGCCAGGTCCAGGTCGGTTTGTTCGCGCAGGATCGCGCTGATGCTGTGATCGCCCAGCGTGGCCCAGACGCCATCGCTGAGCAGCAGGAAGCACTCACCTTGGCGCAATTGGCCGTCGAGAAAGTCCAGCACCAGGTGCTGATCCAGGCCGAGGGCACGCTTAAGCACGTGCTGCATGCCCGGTTGTTCCCACACATGGTCTTCGCTGATGCGCTGCAATTCACCGTCCAGCCAGCGATACGCCCGGCAATCACCGACATGGGCCAGGGTGAAGCGCTGACCGCGAAAGACCAAGGCACTGAGGGTGGTCAGCAACGGCTGGCCGCCGCCATTGGCCTGCAACCAGCGATTTTGCGCCAGCAGCAAACGCTCCAATGCCTGCGCCACCCCCCAGGTTTGCGGCGTGGCGTAGTAATCCAGGGCCAGGGCTTGCAAGGTCGAGCGTGCCGCCAGGCCGCCGTCGGCGCACTGGCTCACACCGTCGGCCATGGCGCACAGGTAGCCTTTGCTCGCCGCCAGTTCCGCTGCGGGGGTGACGACCCGCAGCGCATCCTGGTTTTCCGCCCGTGGGCCGATGGCGCTGGCATGGGCGACGCTCAATTGCAGGCTCATCAGACGCGCGCAGCGGTCACTGCCGCCGAACCCCAGGTGGTTCTCCAACGACGCTTGACGCCATGCAGGCCGAACCAGGCCAGGACGCCCAGGCTGGCGAACAGCCACAGGGCCAGTTGATAGCTGCCGGTGCTCTGCTTGATTGCGCCCATGCCCGCGGCCAGGGCGAAACCGCCGATGCCGCCGGCCATGCCGATCAGGCCGGTCATCACGCCGATCTCACGACGGAAGCGCTGTGGCACCAACTGGAATACGGCGCCATTGCCCGCGCCCAGACCGAGCATGGTGCAAACGAAGAGCGCCAGCGCCGCATAGGAATTCGGCAGGTTGAAACCCACTGCCGCAATGCAGATCGCCGCGACACTGTACATGCCGAGCAGGGTGCGGATCCCGCCGAAACGGTCAGCCAGGGCGCCGCCCAGTGGGCGCATCAGGCTGCCACCGAACACGCAGGCGGCGGTGTAGTAGCCGGCAGTCATGGGGCTCAGGCCGTATTGGTCGTTGAAATAGCCGGGCAGGGCGCTGGCCAGGCCGATAAAGCCGCCGAAGGTTACGCTGTAGAAAAACATGAACCACCAGCTGTCGCGGTCGCCCAGGGCCTTGAAGTAATCGGCCATGGACTTGGCTTTCGGCCGCTCGGGCGCATTGCGTGCCAGCCAGGCGAAGACGATCAGGGTCAGGATCAGCGGAATCAGTGCAAAGCCGAATACATTGCTCCAACCAAACGCCGCCGCCAGCACAGGGGCCAGCAGGGCCGCGAACACCGTGCCCGAGTTGCCGGCACCGGCGATGCCCATCGCCTTGCCCTGGTGTTCGGCCGGGTACCACTGGGACGCCAGCGGCAGCGCCACGGCAAAGGATGCGCCGGCCATGCCGAGGAACAGCCCCAGCAACAAAGCTTGTTCGTAGCTGTGAATCCCCAGTTTCCAGGCGCCGAACAATGCGACGATCACAATCACCTGGCCAATCAGCCCGGCGGTCTTGGGCGACAGCTTGTCCGCCAGCATGCCCATCAGGAAGCGCAGCACCGCGCCGGCCAGGATCGGCGTCGCCACCATCAGGCCGCGTTGCTGGGTGGTCAGGTGCAGGTCGGCGGCGATCTGCACCGCCAGGGGACCCAACAAATACCAGACCATGAAGCTCAGGTCGAAATACAGGAACGCGGCAAACAGGGTCGGGGTGTGCCCGGATTTCCAGAAGCTTGATTTCATCACGCACCTCAACGGTTGGGAGTCTTGTAAGAAGGCCTAGTGATGGAACAGCCGGCTAGGGCCGCCCCACCGGCCCAGTGCTAGTGGGCCAAAACGAAAAAACGCCGCCACCGGGTTCGCGAGGGCAAACCGGGTGTGCGACGTCTTTGTCGTGGAGGGGCAACCGCCGTTGGCTACCTGTGATGATTACTTAGCAAGTCCTGCGCCAACATGCCGGCCGTAGGTCCCGTCTTCTCCAGCTCCGCGCAAACCCGCAGCTGTCGAGCCCCAGCGAGGCTGCGTCAGGCGCGCTGTCGATTCACGCCCGAGTCGCGTCCGACGCAGCCTCGCTGGAGCTCGACAGCTGCGGATGTTTAACCGAGCAGTTCACTCATGGCGATGATCTGCTCCGCCACCTGGATCAGTTTCTGCTGGCGGCTCATGGCTTGGCGGCGCATCAGGGTGTAGGCCTCTTCCTCATTGCAGGCCTTCATTTTCATCAGCATGCCCTTGGCCAACTCGATGCGCTTGCGCTCGGCCAACTGCTGGTCCCGCGCCTGAAGCTGGGCGCGCAAGGCCTGGTCGCTCTCGAAGCGGGCCATGGCGACGTCGAGGATCGGTTGCAGGCGCTGGGCCTGAATGCCTTCGACGATGTAGGCACTGACCCCGGATTTGATCGCCTGGCGCATCACGTCGGGGTCGTGCTCGTCGGTAAACATCACGATGGGCCGGGGTTGGTCGCGGCTTACCAGCACCACTTGCTCCATCACATCGCGGCCCGGTGACTCGGTATCGATCAGGATGACGTCCGGGCGCACCGTTTCGACGCGCGCAGGCAGGTCGATGGTCAGGCCTGACTCATCGATCACTTCAAAGCCAGCCTCGATCAGTGCTGTCCTCAAGCGGCCGACTTTGCGCGGAGTGTCGTTGATCAGCAGGATTCGCAGCATGGAAGTCCTCCTGTCAGCGCAAGGCTTGGCGGCTGGTGTGGTCGGCCATGGCATGCAGGCGGAAGCTGCGCGCGTAGCCGGCGGGGTCCGAGCCGTCCCAAATTTTACCGTCGATCAGTTGGCTGCTACGCATGTCGTGCCCGTTGTCGCTGAGGCCCAGTGCCTCGGCTGCTTGACGATACAGCGCCAGTTGTTGCACTTGGCGAGCAACGCCCAGGTAGTCAGGGTCTTCGCGCAGCAGGCCCCAGCGTCGAAACTGGGTCATGAACCACATGCCATCGGAGAGGTAGGGCAGGTTGACCTCGCCATCGGCAAAAAAGCGCAGGGCGTGGGGGTCTTGCCACTGGTTGCCCAGGCCGTCGTCGTAGGCGCCCAGCAAGCGTGGCTCGATGCAGTCGAGCGGGGCATCGAGGTACTCGCGGCTGCTGAGCAATTGTGCGGTGGAGCGACGGTTTTCGGTGTTTTGCTCGATAAAGCGGCTGGCCTCCAGGATCGCCATCACCAGCACGCGTGCGGTGTTGGGGTATTGGTCGACAAAGGCCTGGGTGCAGCCGAGCACCTTTTCCGGATGGTTCGGCCAGATCGCCTGGGTGGTCGCCAGGGTAAAGCCCTGGTTTTGCTTTACGGCGCTGGCGCACCAGGGCTCGCCGACGCAAAAGCCATCGATACGCCCGGCCTGCAGGTGCGCGACCATTTGCGGCGGCGGCACCACGACGCTGTCCACATCCTGCAACGGATGAATGCCTTGGCTCGCCAGCCAGTAGTACAACCACATGGCATGAGTACCTGTGGGAAAGGTCTGAGCGAAGGTCAGTTTTGTTCGGCTTTGGTGCACGTGGCGATCCAGTGCTTCAGGAGTGACCACGCCCTGCTGCTGCAGGCTGTGGGACAGGTTGATGCTTTGACCGTTCTGGTTCAGTCCCATCAATACTGCCATGTCGGTAGGCGCCACGCCGCCGATGCCCAGGTGCACGGCATAGACCAACCCGTACAGGCTGTGAGCCGCATCCAGTTCGCCGCTGACCAGTTTGTCCCGCAGGTTGGCCCATGAAGGTTGGCGCCTGAGGTTCAGGGTCAAGCCATAAGGCTGTGCGAAGCCCTGGGTCGCCGCCACTACCAGGGATGCGCAATCGCTCAAGGCCATGAACCCCAGGTCAAGGCTGCTCTTCTCCGGGGCATCACTGCCGTTGACCCAGGCCAGCGGGTCGTTCATCGGGCTTTTGCCAACCGAATCGTTCATCAACACCTACCTTTTCTTTCAAAAAAAAGCGTCGTTCCCTCAGATGGCGATGCAAGGCCATTGCGGGTAACGACGCCTTTGTCCGTAAGCCCGCTCCGCCGTTGGTGCGCGCTCTGTACAGAGTGCAAAGCAAGGCACATGCCACGGGCCGATGGGCGCAGCCAGCCGTCAACTTTCCATCAAGATTGAAAATGGGCTGCCTCTCAGTATGGCCGCTTCTTACTGCCAGGCCGCCCAGGAATTCAAGGTGTACGCTCACTTCTCCGTAACGACTGCCTGCCTCTGGCTACTGCTTGCCACGCTGATGTCAGGAAGTGTCGATGCCAGGGGCGAGACCTATCAGGCGCAGAACGAGAGCCTGCATACCGTCTTTACCGCCTTGTCCGTGCCCATGGGGCTGCCCATCGTTGTGAGCAGTGAAGCGGCGCGCATACGCATCAGCGAGGTCATTGACCTCGATACACCGCAACACGCCCTGGAGACGCTTTCACTGCAATACGGCTTGATCTGGTACAGCGATGGGCGGGCGCTCTACCTCTACGACGTGAGCGAGGCAAAAAGCTCGGCTGTGGAGTTGCAGTATATTTCTGTCGACAGGTTTCGTGTCCTCATGCGTCGTTCTGGGCTTGATGAAACACGCTACCCCCTGCGCGTCAGCGGGGAGCGGACGTTCTATGTGTCCGGACCACCTCATTATGTCGACCAGGTGCTACACCTGGCCCAACTGATGGATCGCGAGCGTGCTGAAATGCAGTTAGGCACCCAGGCGTTTGCTGTCGTTCAGGTCCTCAACACCCATGTGGAAGACCGTGGGTACGCCATCGGCGACGAACAGGTCACGGTGCCGGGAATCGCGTCAACGATCGAAGCCGTGCTGGCTTCTGAGGAGGAGGAGGGAGCGCTGTCCGGCAAGAACCTGGTGGTGATTGCCTACCCGGATACCAACAGCCTGCTGATCAAGGGCGAACCTGCACAGCTGGGTTTTATCGAGCGCCTGGTGGCTGAGTTGGACACACCCAAGCGGGCTATCGAAGTTTCGCTATGGATGGTGGATGTGGAGAGTGACGAACTGAAAAAGCTGGACCCTGTCTGGGACAAGGAGGCGAAGGCCCAGGTCTCGCGAATTCTGGAGCCCATGGACGATAAGCGTTTGATGGAACAAATCGCCATGCTGGAGCGTCGGCGGCGAGCGAAGGTGATGACGTTGCCGGTAATACTCACCCAGGAGAATGTGCCGGCCGTGTTTCAGGATAACCACACCTTCTATCTGCCGGCTCCCGGAGATGACCGTACTGATTGGAAACCCGTGCAATATGGCTCCCAGGTCAGCGTGCTGCCACGTTTTGCAGAAGCGAATCAGATCGAAATGCTCCTCCATGTTGAGGACGGCCGCCAAATGAGCCAGGCAAGGCGGCGCGGCAAACCGACAGCGGTCGGTCGGGTGAGTGCCAGCAGCGTGGTGCGGGTGCCGCAGGGTCAGCGCCTGTGGTTGGGATCGTTTAGTCGCGAGGCGCATTATCCGGGACGCCGCGCAGTCTCAGCGGGTTCGACCATGGTTCGCCTGTTTGTGATTCAGGCTCGGGAGGTAGGAAACGAGTTGAAGGCGTTGCCGACAGGCGTTGGTGCACCACCGTTGAGTCCGGCGCAATACGAGCGTGTGCACCGAGCGTTTGTTCACCCGCAGAGCGATATCGCTCCGTGAATCAGGTGTTAACTCATGCATTTTGAATTCTTCTACAGGACGTTGGGCGAGTGGGTGCAACGGGCGGATCAGTTGTGGGGGGAGTTGCACGAGGTCTATAAAAAGGGGCGTCTGACGGCTGTGCGTGAAGCGTCTTACAGCATGTTGCTTAAAAGCGCTGGTTGTATGAGTTTTCTCCTAGCGTGGGCTGCACGGTGGTTTTTTATAGTCGTGCCCTTGGCGTAAAAGCCAGTACTGGAAATAAGGATTTCAATGTCAGTAGTCGGATGCCGAGGTCGATATGGTCGTCGTAAATGATGGGTTGACGGCGACTTTCCTGCTTTTTTCCCAGTGGACGCTGCATGGCGATGGTCGCCTGACCGGCGAAGGCCGCGATGTTCAGTTGCCACCTAAGGAGCTGCATGTTTTGCGGCTGCTGCTTGTTTCTGGCGGTGTACTGATGACCAAGGATCGTTTGCTGGAGTTGGCCTGGCCCCAGGGGGAGGTCGCCGAGGAGTCGCTGACCCGTTGTATTTACTCGTTACGCAAGTATCTTGGCGCTGACAAGGGGTTTATCAAGACCATCTATGGTCGGGGGTATCGTTTTACATGCCCGGTGAAGGTCGAGCGGCATGGGCCCGGGCCGATGGATGCCGTGCAGCATGTGTGTTCGGCCTGTGGCCAAGTCAGTCATGGCTAAGTTCTGCGCAGGTTACTGTTGCCTGACCAGGTGAGGAGTGGCGACCAGACAATGGCCTATCGCTGGTAGGAAACCGCCTGCCGCTACCTAGGTGGCGGCAGGGGCCTTTGTACTACGCAGAAAAATCCGGGCACGTTACGAGGCCCCGGTACAGCAACGCTGCTGACGTTTAGGCGGCACGCCTCGCGTGCACCCTGTCACCCCGGCTATAATCGCTGCCACCTTTCGCCGCCATCCGAGTCTAGCCTGCCCATGTATACCCTGGCCCGCCAGCTGTTGTTCAAACTTTCCCCGGAAACCTCCCACGATCTGTCCCTGGACCTGATCGGCGCCGGTGGCCGTCTGGGGCTCAATGGCCTGGTATGCAAGGCGCCGGCAAAAATGCCGGTGTCGGTGATGGGGCTCCACTTCCCCAACCCGGTCGGACTGGCCGCCGGCCTGGACAAGAACGGTGCGGCCATCGATGGCTTCGCGCAGCTGGGTTTCGGGTTTGTGGAGATCGGCACCGTGACGCCGCGACCGCAACCGGGCAACCCCAAGCCGCGTATCTTCCGCCTGCCGGACGCCGAGGCGATCATCAATCGCATGGGGTTCAACAACCTGGGCGTCGACCATCTGCTGTCGCGTGTCGAGGCCGCAAAGTACACGGGCATCCTGGGCATCAATATCGGCAAGAACTTTGACACACCGGTCGAGCGCGCGGTGGATGACTACCTGATCTGCCTGGACAAGGTCTACGCCCACGCCAGCTATGTCACCGTCAACGTCAGTTCGCCCAACACCCCAGGCCTGCGCAGCCTGCAGTTCGGCGATTCGCTCAAGCAACTGCTCGAAGCCCTGCGCCAGCGCCAGGAAGACCTGGCCGTGCGCCATGGCAAGCGCGTGCCGCTGGCAATCAAGATTGCCCCGGACATGAGCGACGAAGAAACCGTGCTGGTGGCCCAGGCCCTGGTGGATTCGGGCATGGACGCGGTGATTGCGACCAACACCACCCTCAGCCGTGTGGGCGTCGAGGGCTTGGCCCATGGCGATGAAGCGGGTGGTCTGTCGGGCGCGCCGGTGCGTGACCAGAGCACCCATATCGTCAAGGTGCTGGCCGCAGAGCTGGCCGGGCGTTTGCCGATCATCGCGGTGGGCGGCATCACCGAAGGCAAGCATGCAGCCGAGAAGATCGCTGCGGGTGCGAGCCTGGTGCAGTTGTACTCTGGCTTTATTTATAAAGGCCCGGCGCTGATCCGCCAGTCAGTGGATGCGATTGCGGCATTGCGCGTGTAGGAGCGAGCAAGCTCGCTCCTACGGTAGTGCTCATTATTTTCATGCCAATAAAAAAGGGCTCCTTAAAAGGAGCCCCTGGGCCGAAGCCCGCCGCCTGGATAGGGCGTGCGTGGTTAAGTCATTACATATTCGTGGTGGTGTCGGAATTAAATGCCCTTGATTAGCCGACGGCGTGAAGTTCGTTGAGTCTGTGGATTCCCGCAGTGCCAGTCATACCGTCCCAGTTGTCGCCGCGTCCTTCTCGCCAGCCGTTGATCCAGGCTTGGCGTACCGACGGTAGAGTAAATGGGCAAAGCTCACGGGATTTGCCATGAACGCCATATTGATATCCGCGTAAAAATGCTCTTTCCAACGGATCACGCTTAAGTCTTCTCATAGGGTGTTTCCCTCACTTGTTGACTGTCTTGATATCCTTCGGCCTCGTCTGAGGCCGGGCAGAGTTTTTCTGCCGTTGGTGGGCTCGCTGCCGGCGTGGCGAGCCTAAGTGTCGGCGTCATTACGGCGCCAACCTGTGTTGAGTTCTAACCAATAGGTCACATGGATTCAATGATCGTTTTGTCATAAGCACGTAACGATAACGATGCTATAGCCATAAGCTGGGATGGCTTTTCGCCCCATTTGTTGGGCAAAGCCAGCTATGATGCACCCTGCAAAGAGGATGGGTTTAATCCTTTAGTGAGAATGTCCTTCTGTTGCTGTCGGTTATTATTCGACGAAGGGTCGGGATATTTCTTTTTGTTGCTGAAAATTCTTTTTCTGCCCCGTCAATAAAGGCCCTAAGGCCCGTCAGACGGGGTGGAACGGCACATTCGTGCCACGCGAGCACTCTTCAAGAAAAGTGCTTGCTTGAAAACCGAGCCGGCGATGCGTCGCCCGTTCATTTATTGCTGAAAAGCCTGGAATGCCCCATGTCGGACCGTTTTGAACTCTTCCTCACCTGCCCCAAGGGCCTCGAAGGCCTGCTGATCGAGGAAGCCGTCGGGCTTGGCCTTGAGGAAGCCCGCGAGCACACTTCGGCCGTGCGCGGCATGGCCGACATGGAAACCGCCTACCGCCTGTGCCTCTGGTCGCGTCTGGCCAACCGTGTGTTGCTGGTGCTCAAGCGCTTCCCGATGAAGGACGCCGAAGACCTCTACCACGGCGTGCTGGATATTGAATGGGCCGATCACATGGTCTCTGACGGTACCCTGGCAGTGGAATTCAGCGGTCACGGTTCGGGCATCGACAACACCCACTTCGGTGCGCTGAAGGTCAAGGATGCGATCGTCGACAAGCTGCGCACCCCGACCGGCGAACGTCCGTCCATCGACAAGATCAACCCGGACCTGCGCATCCACCTGCGCCTGGACCGTGGCGAAGCCATCCTGTCCCTCGACCTGTCCGGCCACAGCCTGCACCAGCGCGGCTACCGCCTGCAGCAGGGCGCCGCGCCGTTGAAGGAAAACCTGGCAGCGGCGATCCTGATTCGCGCCGGCTGGCCGCGTATTGCTGCCGAAGGCGGCGCGCTGACTGACCCGATGTGCGGCGTGGGCACCTTCCTGGTGGAAGGCGCAATGATTGCCGCCGACATGGCACCTAACCTGAATCGCGAGTTGTGGGGCTTCACCACCTGGCTCGGTCACGTCCCGGCGTTGTGGAAGAAGCTGCACGCCGAGGCCACTGAACGCGCGGCCATTGGCATGAACAAACCGCCGTTGTGGGTGCGGGGCTACGAAGCCGACCCGCGCCTGATCCAGCCTGCACGCAACAACATCGAGCGCGCCGGTCTCAGCCACTGGATCAAGGTGTACCAGGGCGAAGTCGGCACCTTCGAGCCTCGCCCGGACCAGAACCAGAAAGGCCTGGTGATCTGCAACCCGCCCTACGGCGAGCGTCTGGGTGACGAAGCCAGCCTGTTGTACCTCTACCAGAACCTCGGCGAGCGTCTGCGTCAGGCTTGCATGGGCTGGGAAGCGGCGGTGTTCACCGGCGCGCCGGACCTGGGCAAGCGCATGGGTATTCGCAGCCACAAGCAGTATTCGTTCTGGAACGGCGCGCTGCCGTGCAAATTGCTGCTGATCAAGGTCAACCCGGATCAGTTCGTCACCGGCGAGCGTCGTACCCCGGAACAGCGCCAGGCTGAACGTGAGCAGGCCGTTTACGACCAGGCCCCGACCGAGCCACAAGAGCGCCAGTACAACAAGAACGGCAACCCGATCAAGCCAGCCCCGGCCCCTGTGGTCGAGCAGGCGCGCCTGAGCGAGGGCGGACAGATGTTCGCCAACCGCCTGCAAAAGAACCTCAAGCAATTGGGCAAGTGGGCCAAGCGTGAAGGCGTGGATTGCTACCGCGTGTACGACGCCGATATGCCCGAATACTCCATGGCCATCGACCTTTACCATGATTGGGTCCACGTCCAGGAATACGCTGCGCCGAAGTCCATCGACCCGGAAAAAGCCTCGGCACGCATGTTCGATGCCCTGGCCGCCATTCCCCAGGCACTGAACATCGACAAGAGCCGCGTGGTGGTCAAGCGTCGCGAGCGCCAGAGCGGTACCAAGCAGTACGAGCGCCAGAGCGCCCAGGGCAAGTTCACCGAGGTCAGCGAAGGCGGCGTGAAGCTGCTGGTCAACCTCACCGACTACCTGGACACCGGTCTGTTCCTCGATCACCGTCCGATGCGCATGCGCATCCAAAAGGAAGCGGCCGGCAAGCGTTTCCTCAACCTGTATTGCTACACCGCCACGGCCAGTGTGCATGCAGCCAAGGGCGGCGCGCGCAGCACCACCAGCGTCGACTTGTCCAAGACTTACCTGGACTGGGCCCGTCGCAACTTCTCGCTCAACGGTTTCTCCGACAAGAACCGCCTGGAGCAGGGTGACGTGATGGCCTGGCTGGACGCCAGCCGCGATGAGTTCGACATGATCTTCATCGATCCGCCGACCTTCTCCAACTCCAAGCGCATGGAAGGCATCTTCGACGTCCAGCGGGACCACGTGCAGTTGCTCGACCTGGCCATGGCGCGCCTGGCACCGGGCGGCGTGCTGTACTTCTCGAACAATTTCCGCAAGTTCCAGCTGGAGGACAACCTCAGCGAACGCTATGCGGTCGAGGAAATCAGCGACAAGACCATCGATCCGGATTTTGCGCGTAATGCGAAGATCCACCGGGCGTGGAAAATCATGGCTCGCTGATCACCGCCACAAAAAAGCCGCAAGCCTGGATTATTCCCGGCTTGCGGCTTTTTTACGCTGGTCAAACTCATGGCCGATGGCTATAACTTAGGGCCTAACCAAAGTGGCCCCCCCGCAGGCTGGCGTTGTGAGTGTTGCCTATGCCGTCGCAAGCTGTTCGCCCGAAAATCCTAGGCTTTATCAGTGAACAGGCGTCGGCTTGGCTGGTGGCATCGGTGGTGTTATTGGCGGGTTTTGCGCTGACGGCTATCGTCGCCTGGGCTGCCTCCGACCTCTATCAGCAACAGGTACGCCAGCGCTTTCAGTTGCTGGTCAACGAGCGTTATACCCGCTTGCAGGAACGCTTCGAGGATCAGGAACAACGCCTGAACAGCCTGCGGCGGTTCTTCGTCAACTCCGGTGAGGTGTCCCGCGAAGAGTTCGATGGGTTTGCCCAGCCATTGTTGTTGCGCGCTCGGGCCTACTCCTGGGCACCCCGCGTGTTTCGCGAACAGCGCAGCCAGTTTGAACAAGAGGTGTCCCGCCAGCGTGGAGTACCCTTTGTCATCCGTGAGTTAAACAGCGCTGGAGAACTGGCCCCGGCGCCCGAGCGTGATGAATACGTCCCGGTGCTCTATACCCAGACTCAAAGTCTGCTGGGCTCGCCCCTGGGGTTTGATCTGCTGGCCCAGCCGCTGCGGCGCTCGGCCCTTGAGCGTGCGCAAAAGAGCGGCAAGCTGGCGGTGTCCCAACCCATGCAACTGGTAGGTGTCGAGCCTGCCTACGCGACTGGGGTGTTGCTGGTCGCGCCGGTCAGTCGCCTGCCCACCTACGAACAATCCCGGAATGAGCTTCATGGCTACGTGATGGCGGTGATCAGCATGCGCCAGTTGGTCGCCGATGGCTTGCCCAAGCCGGGACGGGACACCCTGGTGATGCAGATTGTCGATACCTCCGACCTGCAAAACCGCGTGCTCTACGAGTCCAGCAATGCGGTGGCCGAGAGTGACCTGCTAGCTGCGCGCCGCCTGACGTTGGGTGACCATGTCTATGCCCTGACCCTGCGACCGAGCCAAGTGTTCGACCAGGCCAACCATTCCTCGCTGACCAGCATCCTGACCATGGGTGGGTTGCTCAGCCTGTTACTCAGCGCCTTGCTCTATGTGCTGGTCAGCCAGCGTCAGCGTGCCTTGATACTGGTGGAGCAGCGCACGGCGCAGTTGCGTCTGCGTGAGCAGGAGTTGCGCGGTGCCCACGGCCAATTGCGCAGCGTGCTGAATGCGGCCACCCAGGTCGCCATCATTGCCACCGACCTGCGCGGCGTCATCAACACCTTCAACGCCGGTGCCGAACAGATGCTTGGGTTCAAGTCCGAGCAGGTGGTAGGCAAATTGACTCTGGAAAGCCTGCACCTGGCGCTGGAACTGGAAGCACGTTCCGCCAGCTTGAGCGTGACCCTGGGCAAGCGTATTCCTGCCGGCCAGGCGATGCTGGTGGAGAGCCCCGACAACCTGCATGAAGCTCGCGAGTGGACCTTGGTGCGCCAGGATGGCAGCCCGTTGACCGTGAACATGCTGGCCACTGTGCTACTGGATGATCACGGTTTGTGGATCGGGCACTTGGCGATCTATCTGGACATCACCGAGCAGAAACGGGCCTACGAAGCGCTGGCGGTACGCGATCGCCTGCTCAAGAAACTCAGCGCCCATGTGCCTGGCGGGATCTTCCAGTTCACCCTGGAACCCCAGGACAACTGGCGGTTTATCTACGCCAGCGATGGTATGCGCGACATTTATGAGATTGAAACAGGGGTATTGCAGCAGGATGCGAAGAAGGTATTCGAGCGAATCCACCCGCTGGACGCGGACCGGGTGCGGACCTCTATTCGTCTGTCGGCGTTGCAGTTGAGCCACTGGCGCGAAGAGTACCGGGTGCAGTTGCCGCAACGGGGTTTGCGCTGGATTCGCGGCGAGGCCACTCCGGAAGAGTTACCGGGGGGCGGTACGCTGTGGCATGGCTATGTGTCGGACATTTCCGATTTGAAGCGGGTTGAAGAGGAACTGCGCGCGCTGTCCATCACAGATTCCCTGACCGGGATTCACAACCGTCGCTATTTCCAGGACCGCCTCAGGGCCGAGATGGCCAGGCTCAATCGGACCAGCGGGGCACTGTCGGTGATCATGCTCGATATCGATCACTTCAAGCGTATCAACGACCAGCATGGGCATGCGGTTGGCGACGGGGTGTTGCAGGAGTTGTGCAAGCGCATCAGTCAGCGTCTGCGCCGTACCGATGTGTTCTGCCGCCTGGGAGGCGAGGAGTTTATGGTGCTGTGCCCCAACACCAATGGCGAGCAGGCTTATGGCCTGGCGGTGGAGTTGTGGCAGTCGCTGCGTAGCCTGCCGATGGAGCCGGTGGGCATCGTCACTGCCAGCTTTGGCGTGGCCAGCTGGCGGGCGGATGAAGGCATCGATGGGCTGCTGTTGCGCGCCGACTCGGCGGTGTATGTAGCCAAGCAAGCGGGCAGGGACCGGGTGGAGGCGGAGAGGGTGCGGGCTTGAGGGCCGACACAGGGTCCAATGTGGGAGGGAGCAAGCCCCCTCCCACAAGGGGATTGCGGTGTGTTTAGAGGACGGGAGCCGCCGCTGCCAATTTAGGCTGGCGGTACAGGTCCAGCAGCACCTGATCGAGCACCGACGACGCGCCCCACGGCTTCGGATCGTTGAGGATCGCCACTACCGCCCAGGTGTTGCCGTTGTTGTCGCGGCTGAACCCGGCAATGGCGCGCACGGTGTTCAAGGTACCGGTCTTGACGTGGGCTTCGCCACGCATGGCGGTGGTCTTCAGGCGTTTGCGCATAGTGCCGTCGGTGCCGGCGATCGGCATCGAGCTGATGTATTCCGCCGCGTAGGGGCTTTTCCAGGCGGCTTGGAGCATGGCCGCCATCTCGCGGGCGCTGACCCGTTCGGCACGGGACAGGCCCGAACCGTTCTCCATCACCAGGTGTGGCGCGGTGATGCCTTTCTTCGCCAGCCACTGGCGCACCACACGTTGCGCGGCCTTGGCATCGTCGCCGTCGGCATCGTTGCGGAACTGTGCGCCCAGGCTCAGGAACAACTGCTGGGCCATGGTGTTGTTACTGTATTTGTTGATGTCACGGATGATTTCCGCCAGGTCCGGCGAAAACGCGCGGGCCAGCACTTTGGCATCCTTGGGCACCGGCGCCTGAATATCGCGGCCCTGGATGCTGCCGCCCAGTTCCTGCCAGATCGCCCGTACGGCGCCGGCGGTGTAGGTGGCGTGGTCCAGCAGCGACAGGTAGGTTTGCGAACTGCAGCCATCGGCCAATTGGCCGCTGACGGTGATCGTCATACTGCCATCGGCGCCTGTGACCGGGTTGTAGCGTACGTCGCCGGTGCACTGCTTGGCGTTGGAGGCCTTGACCTGGTTGTCGATACGGATGCTGGCAATCGGCGGCTCGACCGATACGAGCACGCGGCCCGAGTCGTTGCGGGTCACAAAGCGCAGGGCCTTGAGGTTGACCAGCAGGGCGTCGGGCTTGACCAGGAACGGTTTGTTCTCGTCGTTGCCATCATCATTGAATTCCGGCAACTGCGGTTGGTTGAAGAAACTGCGGTCCAGCACCAGGTCGCCGGTGACTTGCTGCACGCCATTGGCCCGCAGGTCGCGCATCAGCAGCCAGAGTTTTTCCATATTCAGCTTGGGGTCGCCGCCGCCCTTGAGGTACAGGTTGCCGTGCAACACGCCACCGCTGAGGGTGCCGTCGGTGTAGAACTCGGTTTTCCACTGGTGGTTGGGGCCGAGCATTTCCAGGGCCGCATAGGTGGTGACCAGCTTCATGGTGGAAGCCGGGTTTACCGAGACGTCGGCGTTGAATACCGTGGGGGTGCCGGGGCCGTTCAGCGGGATCATCACCAGGGACAGCGCAGTGTTTTGCAGCTTGGCCTTGGCGAGCGCCTGCTGGACGTTCGGGGGCAGGGTGTTATTGATCGGGGCAGCGGAAGTGGAAAAGGCCAGTGGCAGGAGAAAACCGGCGAGTAACAATGGACGCAAAGATTTGATCATAAGAAGTAAAACCCTACTGCTGAGGAGGGTGAAAAAGGCGAGGGGTAAATAGGAAAATTCCCTCAATGGTCATGAAAGTGTCGGCATTATGCCCCAAGGTGAAGGCACTTGTAGCTGAACGATAGCTGGTAATCAGCGTTTTTTTAACGGCAAACTGCCGCCTGTCCCAGAGAGTCGGGCAATCGTCGCCTTAAACTGCTAAAGTGCCGCCCGTTATTACTTATGAGGATTGTTCCAATGGCGACTAACCGTTCCCAGCGTCTGCGCAAAAAACTGTGCGTTGATGAATTTCAAGAGCTGGGTTTCGAACTGAACCTGGACTTCAAAGAAGGCCTGAGTGAAGAAGCTATCGACGCTTTCCTCGAAGCATTCATCAAAGAAGCCATGGAAGCCAACGGTCTGGGCTATGTCGGCGGCGATGACTACGGTCTGGTTTGCCTGCAGAAGCGTGGCTCGGTCTCCGAAGAGCAGCGCGCTGCTGTCGAAGCCTGGCTGAAAACCCGTTCCGAGCTGACCAAGGCTGAAGTCAGCCCGCTGCTGGACGTGTGGTATCCGGAAAAGCCGATCAATTCCAAGAATTGAAGCGGTAAGTTACAAGCTTCAAGCCGCAAGCTCATGTGGCTTGAAGCTTGAAGCTTGAAGCTTGAAGCTTGAAGCTTGAAGCTAATCCTCACTTCCGCCAGTTCAGAATCAGCAGCGTCAACACCCCCGCCACAATCCCCCAGAACGCCGACCCGATGGAAAACAACGTCAAGCCTGACGCGGTGACCATAAAGGTGATCAGCGCCGCTTCCCGTTCCTTCGGCTCATTCATGGCGATACTCAAGCCATTGATGATCGAGCCAAACAAGGCCAAGGCCGCAATCGACAGCACCAGCTCCTTGGGCAGGGCTGCGAACAATGCTGCCAGCGTCGCTCCGAACACCCCGGCGATGCCGTAGAACACCCCGCACCATACGGCGGCGGTGTAGCGTTTATTGCGGTCTTCGTGGGCGTGGGGGCCGGTGCAGATGGCTGCGCTGATCGCCGCCAGGTTGATACCGTGGGAGCCGAATGGCGCCAGCACCAGCGAGGCCAGGCCGGTGGTGGTGATCAGGGGCGAGGCCGGCACGTTATAGCCATCGGCCCGCAGTACCGCGACGCCGGGCATGTTCTGCGAGGTCATCGCCACCACGAACAGCGGAATCCCGATGCTGATGGTCGCCGCCAGCGAGAAGTGCGGCGTCGTCCACACCGGCGTCGCCACTTCCAGGTGGAAGCCGCTGAAGTCCAGCAAGCCCATCAGTCCCGACAACAGGGTGCCGATCACCAGCGCGGCCAGCACCGCATAACGTGGCGACAGGCGCTTGATGATCAGGTAGGTGAAAAACATCCCCAGTACCAGGCCGGTGCGATGCTGCGCGGCGACGAAAATCTCGCTGCCGATCTTGAACAGGATCCCCGCCAGCAACGCTGCCGCCAACGACGCAGGAATACGCTTGACCAGTTTTTCAAAGCTGCCGGTGAGCCCGCAGAGCGTCACCAGCACTGCACAGGTGATGTAGGCGCCGATAGCCTCGCCATAACTCACACCGTCCAGGCTGGTGATCAACAGCGCGGCGCCGGGGGTGGACCAGGCAATGGTGATTGGCGTGCGATAGCGCAGGGACAGGCCGATGCTGCACACCGCCATGCCGATGGAAATTGCCCAGATCCACGAAGAAATCTGCGCCGTGGTCAAGCCGGCAGCCTGGCCGGCCTGGAACATCAGGACCAGGGAGCTGGTGTAGCCGGTCATCATGGCGATAAAGCCGGCGACGACGGCCGACGCAGAAGTGTCGGCCAGCGGGCGCAAGGGCGCTTGGGTGGCGTCGGTCATGGAAAGGTGTTCCTTTTACCTGGGTGTTTGCCGGTGATGGCGCAGATTCAAGCCTAAACTCAAACGTAACGACTCATTGCAATACAGCCGAGGCCGCAAACAGCCGTACAGTGTGTTGGCGCAGTCGGTTGTGTACAATGTGCCGTGTTTTTAGGTGATACTTGCCAGCGACCCAGTGTTGCCGTATTACCTTAAAGTTGCCGTATTACCGTTAATTCGCCGCCGTTCTCCCGACCCGAGTGCCCATGAACGAACAGTTGCAACCTCTCAAGAAACAACCGCGAGCCGGCAAGGCCGGTCGCAGCGGAACCCAGGACGATATCGTCTATGCGCATATCTTCGAGGCGATCCTCGAGCAGCGCCTGGCACCCGGTACCAAATTGAGCGAAGAGGCACTGGGCGAAATCTTCGGCGTGAGCCGCACCATCATTCGCCGCGCCCTGTCGCGCCTGGCCCATGAAGGCGTGGTGTTGCTGCGGCCCAATCGTGGCGCGGTGGTGGCGAGCCCAAGCGTGGAAGAAGCCCGCCAGGTGTTCCTGGCGCGACGCCTGGTAGAGCGGGCGATCACCGAGTTGGCGGTGCAGCACGCCACCGCCGAGCAACTGGCGGAACTGCGCCAGATGGTCAACGACGAGCGCGACAGCTTCTCCCGCGGTGATCGCGGTGCGGGCATCCGCCTCTCCGGCGAATTCCATCTCAAGCTGGCCGAAGCGGCGAAGAACGCGCCGCTGATCAGCTTCCAGCGCAGCCTGGTGTCCCAGACCTCGCTGATCATCGCCCAGTACGAAAGCGGCAACCGCTCGCACTGCTCCTACGATGAGCACACCCAACTGATCGATGCGATCGAAGCACGGGACGCGGCGCTGGCGGTGAACTTGATGATGCATCACATGGATCACATCGACAGCAAGCTCAACCTCGACGAGGAAAGTGCGTCGGACGATTTGCATGCGGTGTTCTCGCATTTGCTGCAGACCAAGAAGCCGGGGCGTTCCTCGATAAAGCTGTAATTTCCCCGGCTCACCCGGGACAAAAGGTGGGAGGGGGCTTGCCCCCGATAGCGGTGGATCAGTTAACACATGACTAACTGAACCACTGCCATCGGGAGCAAGCCCCCTTCCACATTTGGTTGTGTGTGGCGTTAGAGATCAGCGTTGGTGCACCCGTTGGCCGGCCGCATACGTCTGCAACACCGTCCGATCATCCCCCAGCGTCATCAACACAAACAACGTCTCGGCAATGTTATTCGCCTGCTTCAACCGATAGCTGAGCAGCGGCGTGGCGTTGTAATCCAGCACCAGGAAGTCGGCATCGGTACCCGGCTGCAACGTGCCGATCCTGTCTTCCAGACGCAGCGCCCGCGCGCCGCCCAGGGTCGCCAGGTACAGGGACTTGAACGGGCTCAACCGCGCGCCCTGCAACTGCATGACTTTGTACGCTTCGTTCAACGTTTGCAGCAGCGAGAAACTGGTGCCGCCGCCCACGTCCGTGCCCAGGCCCACGTTCAACTTATGCTTCTCGGCCATCGGCAGGTTGAACAGGCCGCTGCCTAGGAAGAGGTTCGACGTCGGGCAGAACGCCACCGCCGACCCCGTCTCCGCCAACCGCGCGCATTCGTCGTCACACAGGTGCACGCCGTGGGCGAACACCGAGCGCTCGCCCAGCAGCTTGTAGTGGTCGTACACATCCAGGTAGCCGTTTCGCTCCGGGAATAGCGCCTTCACCCACTCGATTTCCTGCTTGTTCTCGCTGATGTGCGTCTGCATGTACAGGTCCGGGTACTCGCCCAGCAGTTGCCCGGCCAGCGCCAGTTGCTCAGGCGTGCTGGTCGGGGCAAAACGCGGTGTGACCGCATAGTGCAGGCGACCCTTGCCGTGCCAGCGCTCGATCAGCGCCTTGCTTTCCTGGTAGCCGGATTCCGGCGTGTCGGTCAGATAATCCGGCGCATTGCGATCCATCATCACTTTGCCGGCGATCATGCGCAGGTCGAGTTTTTCCGCCGCTTCAAAGAAAGCGTTCACCGACTGCGGATGCACGCTGCCGAACACCAGCGCGGTGGTGGTGCCGTTGCGCAGCAGTTCCTTGATGAAAATGTCCGCGACTTCATCTGCGTGGGCCTTGTCGGCGAACTGGCTTTCGCACGGGAAGGTGTAGGTGTTGAGCCAGTCCAGCAACTGCTCGCCATACGCGCCGACCATGCCGGTTTGCGGCAGGTGGATATGGGTGTCGATCAGGCCTGGGGTGATCAGCGCGTCCTGGTAATGGGTGACTTCGATGTCGGCCGGCAGGGTCGGCAGCAGGTCGCCAGCATGGCCGACGGCGCTGATCCGGCCGTTATCGATGACCAGCAGACCGTCTTCGAAATACTCATAAGACGCTTCGATTCCCACTTCAGCGGGGTCGGCGATGCTGTGCAGGATGGCGGCACGGTAGGCTTTGCGAGTCAAAGGCATGGTTATCTCAATTCGTGGCTTGGCTGCGGCGTGACACCGGCAGTAACTTGGCAATGGGTTCGGCGCTCGCGGTGTGCTGGCCGAAATTGGCGTTATAGGTGGCGATGATTTCGCCGGCGATGGAGATGGCGATCTCCACCGGTAACTTGCCCTTCACCTCGGTGAGGCCCATGGGGCAACGCATGCGTTGCAACTGCGCGGCGTCGAAGCCGCGATCGCGCAGGCGGTGTTCGAACTTGACGCGTTTGGTCTTGGAGCCGATCAGGCCGAAGTAGGCGAAGTCATTGCGCTTGAGCAGGGCGGCGGTCAGTTCCAGATCCAGCGCGTGATTGTGGGTCATGACGATGCAGTAACTGCCCACCGGCAGGTCGGCAATTTCGTCCACCGGCTCTTCGCTGACGATTTTACGCACGCCCTGGGGGATATGTTCCGGAAACTCCTGCTCGCGCGAATCGATCCAGCGCACCCGACACGGCAGGCTCGCCAGCAACGGCACCAGCGCGCGGCCGACGTGGCCTGCGCCGAACACCGCAATCTGCGCCTGCACCTGGCCCATGGGTTCGAACAGCAGCACGGTGACGCCACCGCAGCACTGGCCCAGGCTCGCGCCGAGGCTGAAGCGCTCCAGGTGGGTGTTCTGCTGGCCGCGCACGAGCATGTCGCGGGCGATCTGCATGGCCTTGTATTCCAGGTGGCCGCCACCGATGGTGTCGAAGGTCTGCGCGGCGCTGATCACCATCTTCGAACCGGCATTGCGCGGTGTGGAGCCAAGCTCTTCGATGATGGTCACCAGTACGCAGGGTTCGCCTTGGTTTTGCAGGTCGGCGAGGGCGCTGATCCAGTTGTTCATAGTCACCTCTTGTGGTGTCTGTCAGGCCGCTATCGGGAGCAAGCCCCCCTCCCACATTTTGATCTGTGAATACCGTCAAATGTGGGAGGGGGCTTGCCCCCGATGGCAGCGCCTCGGTCTAGAGCGAAGCCATCTCGGTTTCGGTTTCAACAGGCACAACCGCCTGCAACTGCCGCATCTGCTCACACCCCCACAACACCCGCTCCGGTGTCGCCGGCGCATCGATCTTGGGCTGATGGCGATAGTCACCCAGGCTTGCCACCGCATCCTTGATCGCGCACCACGAGGCAATCCCGAGCATGAACGGTGGCTCGCCCACGGCTTTGGAATGGAACACCGTGTCTTCCGGGTTCTTGCGGTTTTCCACCAGCTTCACGCGCAGGTCCAGCGGCATGTCGGCCACCGCCGGGATCTTGTAGCTGGCCGGGCCGCAGGTCTCTAGCTTGCCCTTGTTGTTCCACACCAACTCTTCCATGGTCAGCCAGCCCATGCCCTGGATAAAGCCACCTTCCACCTGGCCGATGTCGATGGCCGGGTTCAGTGAGGCGCCCACGTCGTGGAGGATGTCGGTGCGCAGCATCTTGTATTCGCCGGTCAGGGTGTCGACGATCACTTCACAGCAGGCCGCGCCGAAGGCGAAGTAGTAGAACGGCCGACCGCGCGCCTGGCTGCGGTCGTAGAAGATTTTCGGGGTCTTGTAGAAGCCGGTGCTCGACAGCGAGACCTGGGCGAAGTACGCCTGCTGGATCAACGCCTCGAAGGGCAGGATCTGGTCGCGCACGCGCACATGGCCGTTGTGGAATTCCACATCCGCTTCGCTCACGTCGTATTTGCGCGCGGCGAATTCCGCCAGGCGTTGCTTGATGGTTTCGGCGGCGTTCTGGGCGGCCTTGCCGTTCAGGTCCGCACCGCTGGAGGCGGCGGTCGGCGAGGTGTTCGGCACCTTGTCGGTGTTGGTGGCGGTGATTTGCACGCGGTCGATGTCCACCTGGAACACTTCGGCCACCACTTGGGCGACTTTGGTGTTCAAGCCCTGGCCCATTTCGGTGCCGCCGTGGTTCAGATGGATGCTGCCGTCGGTGTAGATATGGATCAGCGCGCCCGCTTGGTTCAGGAAGCTCGCTGTGAACGAGATCCCGAATTTCACCGGCGTCAGCGCGAGGCCTTTTTTCAGGATCGGGCTGTGGGCGTTGTACAGGCGGATCGCTTCGCGGCGCTCGGCGTATTGGCTGCTGGCTTCAAGTTCAGCGGTCATTTCTTCGAGCATGTTGTGCTCGACGGTCTGGTAGTAGTGGGTGACGTTGCGCTCGGTCATGCCGTAGTAATTGGCCTTGCGCACCGCCAACGGGTCCAGCGCCAGATGGCGGGCGATGGCGTCCATCACTTCCTCGATGGCGACCATGCCTTGTGGGCCACCGAAGCCGCGATAGGCGGTGTTGGACGCGGTGTTGGTCTTGCAGCGATGGCCGTTGACCGTGGCGTCGCCCAGGTAGTACGCGTTGTCGGCATGGAACATGGCGCGGTCGACAATCGAGTTGGACAGGTCCGGCGAGCAGCCGCAGTTACCGGCCAGCTCCAGATTGATCCCGTGCAGGCGACCGCTGTCGTCGAAGCCCACGTCGTATTCGATATAGAAGGGGTGGCGCTTGCCGGTCATCAGCATGTCTTCGACGCGCGGCAGGCGCATCTTGGTTGGTTGGCCGGTAAGGCGCGCCACCACCGCGCACAGGCACGCCGGGCTGGCGGCCTGGGTTTCCTTGCCGCCAAAACCGCCGCCCATGCGGCGCATATCGACGACGATCTTGTTAATCGATACGTCGAGTACTTCGGCCACCAGCTTCTGCACTTCGGTGGGGTTTTGCGTGGAGCAATAGACGATCATGCCGCCGTCTTCGGTGGGCATCACCGATGAGATCTGGGTTTCCAGGTAGAAGTGTTCCTGGCCGCCGATATGCAGCGTGCCCTGGATGCGGTGCTTGGCGGTCGCCAGCGCGCCGGCCGAATCACCGCGTTGGTGGGTGTGGCTATCGAGCACGAAATGCTTGTTGCGAAAGGCCTCGACCACATCCAGCACGGGCTCCAGGTCTTCGTATTCGATCACGGCGGCCATCGCGGCCTTGCGGGCGGTTTCCAGGTCGCGGGCGGCCACGGCCAAAACGACCTGGCCGACAAACTGCACCGTGTCGATTGCCAGCAAGGGGTCGCCGGGCATCAATGGACCGATGTCTTTCAGGCCCGGTACGTCTTCGTGGGTGATGACGATGCGCACACCGTCGAAGGCGTAGCAGGGCGCGGTGTCGATGCTGATGATCCGAGCGTGGGCGCGGTCGGACATGCGCGCATACAGGTGCAACTGGTTGGGGAATTCCAGGCGGTCATCGATGTACTGCGCTTCACCGGATACGTGCTTGGAGGCGCTGTCATGCTTGACGCTGCGGCCGACCCCGGAGGTCAAGTCCTGGGCAAACAGCGCGGCCAGTTCGGCCTGGGTTTTTTCCACGGCGTGATGGTTAGACATAAGCGGTCACCCGAGTCTCGATGTGCGGCGTTTGCAGTTCGATGAAGTATTTGCGCAGCAGGTTTTGTGCGCTGAGCAGGCGGTATTCCTTGCTGGCGCGGAAGTCCGAGAGCGGGGTGAAATCCTCGGCGAGGGCGGCGCAGGCTTTCTCGACGGTGGCGGCGCTCCAGGTGGCACCGACCAACACGGCTTCGCAGTTTTTCGCGCGTTTTGGCGTGGCGGCCATACCGCCGAACGCAATGCGGGCCTCACTGATCACACCGTTGTTGATCTTCAGGTTGAACGCCGCACACACCGCGGAAATATCGTCGTCCAAGCGCTTGGACACCTTGTACGCGCGGAACAGCGCATGGCCTTTGGGTACGATGATTTTCTCGATGAATTCGCTGTCCTGGCGAGCGGTGACGCGGTAGTCGATGAAGTAGTCTTCCAGCGCCAACGTACGGCGCACGTTGCCTTTGCACAGCACGATCTGCGCGCCGAGGGCGATCAGCAGCGGCGGCGAATCACCAATCGGCGAGGCGTTGCCGATATTGCCGCCCAAGGTGCCCTGGTTGCGGATTTGCAGGGAGGCGAAGCGGTGCAGCAGGTCGCCGAAGTCCGGGTATTCGTGGTGCAGCGCGGTGTAGCAGTCGGAGAGGGCAGTGGCGGCGCCGATTTCCAGGCGGTCATCGAAGGACTCGATGCGCTTCATCTCTTCAATATTGCCGACATAGATCATCACCGGCAGGGTGCGGTGAAACTGCGTAACTTCCAGCGCCAGGTCGGTGCCGCCGGCCAGCAGGCGGGCTTGCGGGTAGGCGTCATAGAGGTCGGCCAGGTCGGCCACGGTGAGTGGCACCAGGCAGCGTTTGTCGCCGCTGTTGAGTTCACCGGTTTGGGTCGGCGCGATGGCTTTGAGGCGGGCGATGGTCTCGGCCTGGCGGCTGTCGAACTGGTCCACCGGTTTGTTGCAACAGGCCTGCTCGGCGGCGGCCAGAATCGGCCGATAACCGGTGCAGCGGCACAGGTTGCCGGCCAGGGCTTCGTGGGCCTTTTGGCGGTCGGGAGCGTCGCTGTTCTTTTGCAGGGCGAACAACGACATTACAAAACCCGGGGTGCAAAAGCCGCATTGCGAACCGTGGCACTCCACCATGGCCTGTTGCACGCTGTGCAGTTGGCCTTGGTGCTTGAGGTCTTCGACGCTGATCAGTTGTTTGCCGTGCAGTGAGGAGACAAACGTCAGGCAGGAATTGAGGCTGCGATAACGGATCTGCTCAACACCCTGAGGGTCGGTGTGCAACTCGCCGACTACCACAGTGCACGCACCGCAGTCGCCGCTGGCGCAGCCTTCCTTGGTACCGGGTTTGCCCACATGCTCGCGCAGATAGTTGAGCACGGTCAGGTTGGGGTCCAGGGCGTGCTCGCTACGGAGTTCCTGGTTAAGTAAAAACTGGATCACGGAAGGCCTCGCAGACTCATTATTGTTGTTAACCGCTTTTGCGCCGAATCTAGTCATGTCTGACTTTTCGGTCAATGGTTTTCTGACTTAAGGGTCAAGAAAATGCGGTCGCAACACGTTCAATTATGGTCCAGTCTTCTGGAACCGGCGTTTTTGGCGGCTTTTGAGTGTTCAGAGCTGCTTATTTCATGCCAAATTCGCCACGGTGGGCGTAGCGCCATCAGCGGGCCAATGCGCTACACTGCGGCGCTTGTACCGATAGAAGATTTTGAAGGGAAAACATGACGTTCAAGGCGCCGGACAGTCTCGCCGAGCAAATCGCTCACCACCTCGCCGAACGTATCATTCGCGGCGATCTCAAGCCTGGGGAGCGGATCCAGGAACAGAAAGTCACGCTGGCGCTCAATGTCAGCCGTGGCTCCGTGCGTGAAGCTTTGCTGATCCTCGAACGCCGCCACCTGATCGCGATCCTGCCGCGCCGTGGCGCCCACGTGACCGAGCTCACGGCGCACAAGGTGCAGAGCCTGTGCACGCTGATGAGTGAGCTGTATATCCTGCTCGGTAATGCGGTCGCCCAGGGCTGGCAGACCCAGGTCGACATGGCGCCGTTCGTACAGATCCAGCAGCGCCTGGTGAGCAATTTCGAGCGCCAGGACATTCGCGCCTTTGTCGAAGAATGCTTCAATGTGATGCGCGCCGCGTACCCCTTTGCCAACAACCCGTATTTGCAGGAAACCGTCGAAAACCTGCAGCCGGCGATGAACCGTGCCTACTACCTGGCCCTGGATCAACGCAAGGCGTCCATGAGCGAGTACCTGGCGCTGTTCGAGCAACTGCTCGCCGCTGTGCTCGCCCGTGACCTGGAGCAGATCCGCCTAGTGCTGTCGGCCTACGGCCAGCGCAGCAGCTCGTTGGTCATCGCTGCATTGGCGGACGCCTAAGCGTGCGGCTCAAGTGCATCAAACTGGCGGGGTTCAAATCCTTCGTCGACCCGACCACGGTGAACTTCCCCAGTAACATGGCGGCAGTGGTCGGGCCCAATGGCTGCGGCAAGTCGAACATCATCGACGCCGTACGCTGGGTGATGGGCGAGAGCTCGGCAAAAAACCTGCGTGGCGAGTCGATGACCGACGTCATCTTCAACGGCTCCACCAGCCGCAAGCCGGTGAGCCAGGCCAGCATCGAACTGGTGTTCGACAACTCCGACGGCACCCTGATCGGCGAATACGCGGCCTACGCGGAAATCTCCATCCGCCGCAAGGTGACGCGCGACAGCCAGAACAGTTACTTCCTCAACGGTACCAAGTGCCGACGCCGGGACATCACCGACATCTTCCTCGGCACCGGCCTGGGCCCGCGCAGCTATTCGATCATCGAGCAGGGCATGATCTCCAAGCTGATCGAAGCCAAGCCCGAAGACCTGCGCAACTTTATCGAGGAGGCGGCCGGTATCTCCAAGTACAAGGAGCGCCGCCGCGAGACCGAAAACCGTATCCGCCGCACCCATGAAAACCTTGCCCGCCTCACCGACCTGCGCGAAGAGCTGGAGCGCCAGTTGGAGCGCCTGCACCGCCAGGCCCAGGCCGCCGAGAAGTATCAGGAATACAAGGGCGAAGAGCGCCAGTTGAAGGCGCAACTGTCGGCCCTGCGCTGGCAGGCGTTGAACGAGCAGGTGGGCCAGCGCGAAGCGATCATTGGCACCCAGGAAATCAGCTTTGAAGCGCTGGTGGCCGAGCAGCGCAATGCCGACGCCGCCATCGAGCGCCTGCGCGACGGGCATCATGACCTGTCCGAACGCTTCAATCTGGTGCAGGGCCGCTTCTATTCGGTGGGCGGCGATATTGCCCGGGTCGAGCAAAGCATCCAGCACGGCCAGCAGCGCTTGCGTCAGTTGCAGGACGATTTGAAAGAAGCCGAACGCGCACGCCTGGAAACCGAATCCCACCTCGGCCACGACCGCACCTTGCTGCTGACGTTGGGCGAAGAGCTGGACATGCTCACCCCCGAGCAGGAGATCACCAACGCCGCCGCCGAAGAGGCCGCCGCCGCGCTGGAAGAATCCGAAACCACCATGCACGGCTGGCAGGAGCAGTGGGACGCCTTCAACCTGCAATCCGCCGAACCGCGACGCCAGGCCGAGGTGCAGCAGTCGCGCATCCAGCAACTGGAAACCAGCATGGAGCGCCTGGCCGAGCGCCAGCGTCGTCTGCAGGAAGAGCGCGTGTTGCTTGCCGCCGACCCGGAAGACGCGGCGATCATGGAGCTCAGTGAGCAACTGGCCGAAAGCGAAATGACCCTGGAAGAGCTGGAAGCCAGCGAAGAACAACAAGTGGAGCGCCTGGAGCAACTGCGTCAGCAACTGCAACAGGCGACCCAGGCCCAGCAGCAGGCCCAGGGCGACTTGCAGCGGCTTAATGGCCGACTCGCGTCCCTTGAGGCCTTGCAGCAAGCGGCGTTGGACCCAGGCACCGGCACCGCCGAATGGCTGCGTGATCAGCACCTGGCCGAACGTCCGCGCTTGGCCGAAGGCTTGAAAGTTGAAGCCGGTTGGGAACTGGCGGTAGAGACCGTTTTAGGTGCCGACCTGCAAGCCGTCCTGGTGGACGATTTTGGTGGCTTTGACCTGGCCGGTTTCGCCCAAGGCGATCTGCGTTTGCTCAGCCCCGCCGCTGATGGCACGCGAGTGCCGGGCAGCCTGCTGGATAAGGTCGAGGCGGCGATTGACCTGTCGCCGTGGCTGGGCCAGGTCAAACCAGTGGATACCCTGGAGCAGGCCCTGGCCCAGCGCGGTCAACTGGCTGCCGGCGAAAGCCTGATCAGCCGCGACGGTTACTGGGTTGGCCGCCACTTCCTGCGAGTGCGCCGCGCCAGTGAAGCGGAAAGCGGCGTTCTGGCCCGTGGCCAGGAAATCGTCAACCTGATCGCCGAGCGTGAAGAGCGCGAGGCCACCCTGGAAAGTCTTGAAACCGAACTGCAAACCCTGCGCGCCACCCAGCGCCAGCAAGAGACCGGCCGCGAACACCTGCGCCGCCTGTTGCAGGACGAAGCGCGCCAGCAAGGCGAATTGAAAGCCCAGCTCTCCGCGAGCAAAGCCAAGGCCGAGCAACTGACCCTGCGCCGTACCCGTCTGGATGAGGAAGTGGCCGAGATGGGCGAGCAGCGCGCCCTGGAACACGAACAGATCGGCGAAGCACGCCTGCAGCTGCAGGAAGCCCTCGACAGCATGGCCCTGGACACCGAGCAGCGCGAACTGCTGCTGGCCCAGCGCGACAGCCTGCGCGAACGCCTCGACCGCGTGCGCCAGGAAGCCCGCCAGCACAAGGATCACGCCCACCAATTGGCCGTGCGCCTGGGTTCGCTCAAGGCCCAGCACAATTCCACTGCCCAGGCCCTTGAACGCCTGGAGATGCAGTCCGAGCGCCTGACCGAAAAGCGCGAGCAACTGAGCCTCAACCTGGAGGAGGGCGAAGCGCCGCTGGAAGAGTTGCGCCTCAAGCTTGAAGAGTTGCTCGACAAGCGCATGACCGTCGACGAAGAACTCAAGACCGCTCAGATCGCCCTGGAAGACGCCGACCGCGAACTGCGCGATGCGGAAAAACGCCGGACCCAGGCCGAGCAGCAATCCCAGCTGATTCGCGGCCAGCTCGAACAACAGCGCATGGAATGGCAAGCCCTCACCGTGCGCCGCAAGACCCTGCAAGACCAATTGCTCGAAGACGGCTACGACTTGCACGGCGTGCTCAATACCTTGACCGCCCAGGCCAATGAGAAAGACGCCGAAGAAGAACTTGAACGGATTGCCGCACGTATCCAGCGACTTGGCGCGATCAACCTCGCGGCCATCGATGAGTACCAACAGCAGTCCGAGCGCAAACGTTATCTGGATGCCCAGGACGCCGACCTGGTGGAAGCCCTGGACACCCTGGAAAACGTGATCCGCAAGATCGACAAGGAAACCCGCAACCGCTTCAAAGATACCTTTGATCAGATTAATGGCGGTTTACAGGCGTTATTCCCGAAAGTTTTCGGTGGTGGCAGCGCTTACTTGGAACTGACGGGCGAAGATCTACTCGATACAGGGGTAACGATCATGGCGCGGCCTCCGGGCAAGAAGAACAGCACCATCCATTTGTTGTCCGGCGGCGAGAAAGCCCTGACCGCGTTGGCCCTGGTGTTTGCCATCTTCAAGTTGAACCCGGCACCGTTCTGCATGCTCGATGAAGTTGACGCTCCGCTGGATGACGCTAACGTTGGACGCTATGCGCGACTGGTCAAGGAGATGTCCCAGACGGTGCAGTTCATCTATATCACCCACAACAAGATCGCCATGGAAATGGCTGATCAGTTGATGGGGGTGACAATGCATGAACCGGGCTGTTCACGTTTGGTTGCAGTGGATGTCGAAGAAGCGATGGCGATGGTGGACGCCTAGCGGCAAGCTTCAAGCGGCAAGTGAGTTGGCTTGAAGCTTGTAGCTCAGGGCTTGTAGCTCACAGTCGGCGCCTGCTGTAGGAGATTGCCTACTATGCCTGAAAGCTGGCAATTCGACACATTTCGCGTCAACTGTGTAAAGTTATCTTTGGTCGTGCTAGTTTAATGTCAATTTTTCGTATGCGTGGGCAAAACGTCAGTCAGAACATAGAGTTGGCGCCACGTTTTAAAGCGGTTTGCACGGTGCTAAACCCCTTATTTTTCAGCATTTTTTATTAGAGGCACGGGATTACATGGAAATCGGTCTGCGCGAGTGGCTGATCGTCATCGGCATCATTGTCATTGCCGGTATTCTTTTTGATGGCTGGCGCCGCATGCGCGGTGGCAAGGGCAAGCTCAAATTCCGTCTGGACCGCAACCTGTCCAACTTGCCCGACGACGACGGCAGCGCCGAGCTGCTGGGGCCGCCCCGTGTGCTGGATACCCACAAAGAGCCGCAATTGGACGAGCACGATTTGCCGTCGATGAGCGCGCCGCTGCGTGAAGCCCGCGAGCCGTCCTCCAAGCGTGGCAAACGCGCCAGCGCAGCCGTTGCCGAACCGCATCAGGGTGACCTCAACCTCGACGTGGATGAAGGCCCGAGCTTCAGCAGCCGCGACGATGATTTTCCGGATGAAAACGCCGGCAAGAATGCGCCGCGCCAAACGGTCAACGATCAGCCTGCCGCCGAAGAAGTGCTGGTGATCAGCGTGATCTGCCGCGACGCCGCCGGCTTCAAGGGGCCGGCGCTGTTGCAGAACATCCTCGAAAGCGGCCTGCGTTTTGGCGAGATGGATATTTTCCACCGCCACGAAAGCATGGCCGGCAACGGCGAAGTGCTGTTCTCCATGGCCAACGCGGTCAAGCCAGGCACCTTCGACCTGGACGACATCGACCTGTTCAGCACGCCGGCGGTGAGTTTCTTCCTCGGCCTGCCGGGCCCGCGTCACCCGAAACAAGCGTTCGACGTGATGGTGGCCGCCGCCCGCAAGCTGTCCCAGGAACTCAACGGCGAGCTCAAGGACGACCAACGCAGCGTCCTGACCGCCCAGACCATCGAACACTACCGTCAGCGCATCGTCGAATTCGAGCGTCGCGCCCTGACACAGAAACGCTGAGGATTGGTTCCCAGCGTTGTCATTAGAATAAGCGCACCAACATTTGAGCAGCTTCGGCTGCTCTTTTGCTTTATGAGAGAACACCGATGACCGCCGCCCACACCCGCATCCTCGAACTGCGCGCTGAACTGGATCAGCACAACTACCGTTACCACGTGCTCGACGAGCCGAGCATCCCGGACGCCGAGTACGACCGGCTGTTCCACGAACTCAAGGCCCTGGAGGCCGAGCATCCGGACCTGGTAACGCGTGATTCGCCGACGCAGCGGGTCGGCAGTGCGGCGCTGTCGGCCTTTACCCAGGTGCGCCACGAGATCCCGATGCTCAGCCTGGGCAACGCGTTTGATGAAACCACCATGCTTGAGTTTGATCGCCGGGTCACCGAGGGTCTCGACCTGCCGGTGGGCGATCTGTTTGGCGGTGGCGCGGCGGTGGAGTACAGCTGCGAGCCGAAGCTGGATGGCCTCGCGGTCAGCCTGCTTTACCAGGATGGCGAATTGGTACGCGGCGCCACCCGAGGCGACGGCACCACCGGCGAAGACATCAGCGTCAACGTGCGTACCGTGCGCAATATCCCGTTGAAACTGCAGGGCAGCGGCTGGCCCGCGACCCTGGAAGTGCGCGGCGAGGTATTTATGTCCAAGGCCGGTTTCGAGCGGCTCAACGCCTCGCAACTGGAAGTCGGCGGCAAGACCTTCGCCAACCCGCGCAACGCGGCGGCCGGCAGCTTGCGCCAACTGGACTCGAAGATCACCGCCAGCCGCCCGTTGGAATTCTGCTGCTATGGCGTGACCACCGACATCAGCGATACCCATATCGGCAACCTGCAGCAGTTGCAGAAATGGGGCATGCCCATCAGCCGTGAATTGAAGCTGGCCAAGGGCATTCAGGATTGCCTGGATTACTACCGCGATATCGGCGAGCGACGTAACAGCCTGCCGTATGAAATCGATGGCGTGGTGTTCAAGGTCAACAGCATTGCCTCGCAGCGTGAACTGGGCTTCCGCGCCCGCGAACCGCGTTGGGCCATCGCGCACAAATTCCCGGCCATGGAAGAACTCACCGAGTTGCTCGACGTGGAGTTCCAGGTCGGCCGTACCGGCGCCGTGACGCCGGTGGCGCGCTTGAAACCGGTCAAGGTTGCGGGCGTGACCGTGTCCAACGCCACCCTGCATAACATGGATGAAGTCGCGCGGCTGGGCGTGAAGATCGGCGACACCGTGATCATCCGCCGCGCCGGCGATGTCATCCCGCAGGTGGTTTCGGTGGTCCTCGAACGCCGCCCGGAAAACGCCCGTGCGGTGCCGATCCCTGAGCGCTGCCCCGTGTGCGGCTCCCATGTGGAGCGCACCCAGCTGGTCAAGCGCAGCAAGGGCAAGGAAACCCTCAGCGAAGGCGCGGTGTACCGCTGCGTCGGGCGTCTGGCCTGTGGTGCGCAGCTCAAGCAGGCGATTATCCATTTCGTCTCGCGCCGGGCCATGGACATTGACGGGCTCGGTGACAAAACCATCGAGCAACTGGTGGATGAAAAACTCATCGGTTCGCCGGCCGACCTCTACAAACTCAAGTACGAGCAGATCATCGACCTGGAAGGCTTTGCCGATATATCCAGCAAGAAACTGATCACCGCCATCGAAAACAGCAAGACCCCGACCCTGGCGCGTTTTATCTACGCACTGGGCATTCCTGACGTGGGCGAAGAGACGGCCAAGGTGCTGGCGCGCTCGCTGGCGTCCCTTGAGCGTGTGCAGAAGGCCTTGCCGCAAGTGCTGACGTACCTGCCGGATGTGGGCCTGGAAGTGGCGCATGAGATCCACAGCTTCTTCGAAGACAGTCATAACCAGGACGTGATCGGCGCGCTGTTGTCGCCTGATGAATGCGGCCTGCAATTGCAGGATCAGGGTGAGCTGAGTGCCGAGTTCGCCGCCAGCACTACCCTGGGCGGTTTGCTCGACAAGCTGCACGTACCCTCTGTAGGACCCGGCGCCGCGCAGAAGCTCGCGGATAAGTTCGCCAGCCTGGAAGGCGTAATCAAGGCGGACTGGCTCGACATGCGCCAGGCGTTGCCGGAGAAGCAGGCCAAGGCCGTGCGGGAGTTTTTCGATAACCCGGACAACGCCCGCCACGCCCTGGCCATCGAACAGCAACTGCGGGATTTCGGCATGCACTGGCAGAGCGAGAAGAAGGTGGTCGAAGGCCTGCCCGAAGCAGGGCATACCTGGGTGCTCACCGGCTCCCTGGAGCTGATGAGCCGCGACGTGGCCAAGGACAAGCTCGAAAGCCTCGGCGCCAAGGTAGCCGGTTCCGTGTCGGCCAAGACCCACTGTGTCGTGGCGGGCCCAGGTGCCGGTTCAAAACTGGCCAAGGCCAGCGAACTGGGGTTGAAGGTGCTGGACGAAGAGGCCTTTGTCGCGTTCCTTGCCAAACACAACATTTCGGTCTGACGCCGCGCCGGGGGGGAGCGGGCTTGTCGAATCGTCGCACCGCCCGCGCCGGGCTGCGAAGCAGCCCCTGAAGAAAGTGGAACGATCCTGAGTCCTAAATGATCTAGTCTCAGTCACCCAGGGAGAGATGGTCATGTTCCGCTACTTCGAGCAACTCAGTTCGCGCATCGCCGCACCGTTCATGGCCGAAACCTCACGCAGCAGCAAGGTGTGGCAGTGTCGGTGCGGGCAAGCGCTGTTCTTTCGCAACAGCCAATGCCTGGCTTGCCAGGCGCTGCTGGGCTATCAGCCGCAGCAAAGCAGCTTGTCCTCCCTGCAGCCCGGGCCTGTGGAAGGCACCTGGCTACAAGACGACAACCTCGACGCCGGCGCTTTTCGCCGTTGTGCCAACCTCGAGACGGCGGCGGCCTGTAACTGGTTGGTTCCCGCCCACAGCACTGCGCCGCTGTGTGTGGCGTGCAGCCTCAACCGCACCATTCCCGACCTGTCGGTCCCGGAGAACCCCGAGCGCTGGCGCAAGGTGGAGACCGCCAAGCGCCGGCTGGTAGCGCAATTGATCAGCCTCGGCCTGCAGGTGGTGCCCAAGAGCGTTGACGAGGACAACGGCCTGGCGTTCGATTTCGTCGGCATCGATCTGGAAGGCAACGCGCCCATGACCGGGCATGCCAACGGCCTGATCACCCTCGACATCAAGGAAGCCGACGACGCCCATCGCGAAAAAATCCGGGTGCAGATGCGCGAACCCTACCGCACCTTGCTGGGCCATTTTCGCCATGAGGTCGGCCACTATTACTGGGATCGCCTGATCGCCAACAGCCACTGGCTGGAGCCTTTTCGCAACCTGTTCGGCGACGAACGCGCCAGTTACGCCGACGCCCTCGACCAGCACTACCAGAACGGCCCACGCCCCGACTGGCAGCAAACCAGCGTCAGTGCCTACGCCACCATGCACCCGTGGGAAGACTGGGCCGAAACCTGGGCGCACTACCTGCACATGATGGACGCCGTCGACACCGCCCTGGGCTTTGGCATGAGCGCCCGTGAGATGGACCTGGATTACCAGCCATTCCCCCTCACTACCCTCTACGACCCCGAACATCCCGGCGGCGCGGCATTCCTGTCCTTCGTCAACGCCTGGATCGAACTGGCCGGCATGCTCAATGAACTGTCCCGCGCCATGGGCCAGCCGGATTTCTACCCGTTCGTGTTGCCACCGGCGGTGATCGCCAAGCTGCACTTCATCCACCTGGTGATCCAGGAAGAGGGCGGCCGGGCGGATGAGGTGTTGCAGGCACAATGATCAGCCAATGTGGGAGGGGAAGCTGATGGCCATGGCAAGTGCTTGAACCCCATCATATTTTTAATCCGCCACCAATGGTTGTAACTTCCGATGAGATCGGTACAATGGCCCCGCTTGCCGAGAGGCCAGCGTCGTTATGGTGACCCCATCGGTCCCCCCGCAACGATTACCCGTGAACCTGGTCAGAGCCGGAAGGCAGCAGCCACAGCGGGAACATTGTGTGCCGGGGTGTGGCTGGTGGGGTTGCCTCCATAACGCTCTTCCCTTGCATCACCCCCTTCGATTCAAATCCAAATTGCTTATTTTCAGTCAACTGCCGATGGTTTATTGCGCAGTCAATGACGGCTGTTTCACAACTTTCCAAGCCTTCTCTGGACAACCTCAAACCGCCTTGTTAGTTTCCGCCGGCCACTTGTTTCAGAATATGACATTGGCGCCGACTTGATATTGAAGTGCTATCACTTCTTTAACTAACAAGGATGTCTGTGATGAAAAGCCTGCAAGGGTTACCCCGTCTTATCAGTGCTTCGGTAGGTGCGCCCGGTAAAGCCCGCAACTTGCCCGCCGATGTGCAGTGCATCCAATACTTATTCAATTTGATCATTCCCAAGATGGGTTTCCCGTTGGCCGAAAACGGCAAATCCGATGGTCAGTTGGTGCAGTGCATCAGCCAATACCAGTTCCGCCATCTCAAATACGCCCACCCCGATGGCGTAATCGACCCCACTGGTCGCACCTTCAACAGCCTGATCGAAGAAGCAGTGAAAGTGCCGGTGAAGGCCTTCCCGAACTTGCGTATTCCCACATTTCTCAACGTCTTCGGCAACAACCAGGGCGATGCGGTACAGGCCACGGTCAATGTGTACCTGGACCGCATGCGCGCGATGATCGAGGCCGAGCGGCGTAACCGGCAACTGATGCTCCAGGCCACGTGCGACGGGGGCATGACCCTCAGCGAAACGGACTTCCAGAACGCCGCCACGCAGTTGGGTAGCGGTATTTCGGTGAATATCATCAAGGCCTTCGCCACTGTGGAATCAGGTGGGCGGTCGGGGTTCGGTCCGGCCAAGTTGCCGGTGATCGCGTTTGAAGGGCACCTGTTTCGCAAGTACACCAAGCACATTTACGACCAGGCGCACCCGCTGCTGTCCTACCCCTACAAGAAAAAGGCCGGGCCGCAGTGGCAGGCGAATAACAAGGACCAGGCCAAGGCTTGGGAAACCATGGCCACCGCGTTTGCGCTGGATCAGGAAGCTGCACTTATGTCGGCTTCGTGGGGCATGTTCCAGATCATGGGTTTTAACTTCGCCTCGTGCGGTTACAAGACGGTGTTTGAGTTTTCGGCAGCATTAAAGGTGAATGCCGGCAACCAACTAAAAGCGTTCCTCGGTTTTTGCAGCAAGAGCCCGGCATTGATGAAGGCCATGAAAGCCAAGGATTTTACCGGCATGGCACGTAACTATAACGGCGAGGACTACGGCAACTACGACGTCCTTATGCAAAAAGCCTACGAAAAACTTGAAGGGAAAAAATAGGATGATCCGTTTTCTAGCGATAGGTGTGTTGTCGTTGTGCGCCGCGGGCCCTGCGTTGGCCGGTTTGGCTGCGTTGCATTCGGGTAAGTACGAAGGGCTGATGCTGGCAGTGACGCCGGAGCATCAGGTCGAAGGGTTCTATTCGGAAGCAATGGGCGAGGGCGTCACCCGCAGTTGCGCGTTTTATCTGCAAGGCAAGCCTGAGGCGCTCACCACTTGGCTCGATGCGGCTCATCCCGGCAGCCTGGCGCCTTCGTCCGATGGCGTGACCCTGACGGTGGAAGAGGGCCGCCAGCACCCCGGTTGCCTGAATGTACTGATGCCGGAGATTGCCACCGGCCTGGACCTGACCCAGACCGCCAGCAAAAAATGGATCGGCCTGGTGACGGTGTCCGCCGACAAGGCTTACCTGCTGAAAACCCCAGGCGCCAAGGCCGCCAAACGTCCGTATATCGTCAAGCGCGATGTGGTCGGTGTGCTGGCTTTCAAGGACGGCTGGGCCCAGGTCGAGTTCATCAATGCCGACGACCGTTCGTTCAGCGGCTGGATCAGTCAGGATCAATACACTCGTCTAGCGGCGCCTCACTAAGACATCCCCAAAACGCCGCAGTGTGCCAGGCATACTGCGGCGTTTTTGCGGCCGGGGTTCAGGCCTTGTTGCGGTTGAACAACTTGCGAATCACTGCGAACAGCGCCACCACGCCGATCACCAGGAACTTCTTCGCGGCCAGCAGGAAGATACCGATCTTGGCGAACAGTCCGGCCTTGGCGGCAATCCCGCCGGCAACCAACGCGGCGAGGCCGTAAGTGGCGAGCTTGTCGGTTTTCGGGTTGAAGTCGGTATAGAGGTTGCCGTCGGTGAAGTTGGTAAAGGCCAGCACCTTGGGCAATTCCTGCTGGATGGTGGGCAGGTCGGCCATGGCGGCGACGGCGTTGAGTTCGAGTACGCCTTCACGGCCGAGCACGCGGATGCTGTAGTTGAGGGTGTTCTGGTCGGCGTCGTCGGCCTTCAGTTCGCGGGCCCAGTACATCTTGTGGGTGGTGTCGTCGTAGCGCGGCGGCTCGGCCCAGCCCAGCAGGTGCAGGCCGGCGTAGCCTTGTTTCTGGCGTTCCTTGTTCTCGGCTTCGTCTTCTTCCTGCATTTGCTTGAGCAGGTCGGCGTAGTCGATTTTCGCGGCATCTTCGTCGGAGATGTGCCCGTCGGCCTTGTAGCTGACGATCACGCCCCATCCGCGTTCCGACAGCGGGCTGACGGCTTTGGGCACGATCATGCCCAGGGTCTTGAAGCCCGGCGGGTTGCCCCAGCCATCGGTCAGCAAGCGCTCGGTATCGGCAGGGTCGAGGTAGTAGAACTCGTCGTTGAGCTTGAGGGTGGCAATGCCGCTGGGCAGGGTGACCGTGCCGGTCTTTTGCTTGAGTGACGCCAGAAAGTGCTCGGCCGTTTCGGCAGGTGCAGCGGCTTCAACGGGTGCCGGCGAGGACGCGGCAAAGGCGGGTGCGGCAGGCAGGCTCAGGGCGGCCGCCGCCAACAACAGGCGGAAGTAATTCATGGTAGTCCCTTACATTTTGAATTAATTTCGCGAGAGCATAACCGAAACAACATGTTGCGAGTTAGCCGAAAGTCTCCCGCAACAACCCGGCAAATGCGTCCCGTGCCAGATGGCGTTGGGTGTCCTTGTGCCAGAACAGCAGGTTATCCACCGCCGCCAGCTCTTCAAATCGATAAGACGCCAGCTTATTGGCCTGCTCGTAGCGGGCGAGGATGCCCTCCGGCGCCAATGCCACGCCAATCCCCGCGCTGACGCAGCCGATGATCGTGCCCCAGCTGGCATAACTGGCGATGGTCGGCTTGAAGTCATGGGGCTTGACCCAGTTTTCCAGGGCTGCGCGATACGGGCAGCCGGGCGGCCATACCAGGAGGGTGCGGCCGGCGAGGTCCTCGGCGCCATTGATGGGGGCACTGGACGCGCTGGCGATCAGCACCAGGCGCTCGCTGTAGACCACGCTGTGTTCGAGCTTGGTGCGCTTGTTGCCGGCGGCCACCAGCGCCACGTCGAGGCGATGGTGTTGCAGGTCGTCGAGCAGCGGGCCCCAGGCGCCGGTCACCAGTTCCAGGCTGACATCGGGGTAGCGCCGGTGATACTCCGCCAGCAGCGGCGGCAAACGCCCGCTGGCGCTGGACTCCACCGCGCCGATACGCAAGGTGCCACGGGGAATCGCGTTGGCGTCCACGGCGCGTTTGGACTCATCCACCAGCGCGAGAATGCGCTCGCAGTAATCCAGGAAAATCTCCCCGGCGGCACTGATGGCCAGCCCACGCCCGGCGCGGATGAACAGCGGTGTGCCCAGCTCGCCTTCCAGCTGCTTGATGCGCGTGGTGATGTTGGACGGCACGCAATGCAACAGCACGGCCGCTTGGGCCACGCTGCCGGTTTGCGCCACGGCTCGCACCATTTTCAGTTGGGCCAGTTCCATTGCTCAGTTCCAGTGATTGCAGAAGTCAGAAACGGTTAATTGTCCTGCGCCTTACCGGGGCCAAGACTGACGACATACCTTCTCAGTTTCTGGACGCCATCGATGAATGCCCCTTCACCCGTAAAGCTTACGCTAGTCATCGCCAGCGTCATCCTGTGTTGGGCCTATTCGCCGATTGGCGTACGCATCGGGCTGCACAGCTACAGCCCCGGCCAGTTGGCGTTGTTAAGGTTTTTGATTGCGTCGGTGTTCATGGGCGGTGTGGCACTGGTGATGGGCATCGGCCGGCCGCGCCTGCGGGATTTTCCGTGGCTGCTGGTGCTGGGGTTCTTCGGCGTGTTCCTGCACCACACTGCGATCAATTACGGACAGCAATGGGTAACGGCAGCGGCGTCCAGCGTACTGGCGCAGTCAGCGCCGCTGTTCAGTGTGCTGATCGCGTTTTTCTGTCTGAAGGAGCGGGTCAGTGCTTGGCGCTGGGGCTGCGTATTGCTGGGGCTGCTCGGCGTGCTGGTGGTGATCTGGGGGGATCAGGGCGTGGGTGAGATCGACCCGCGTGGCGTGTTGATCCTGCTGGCGGCGGTGTCGTGGAGTGTGTATTTCGCCCTGCAGAAACACTATGCCCACCGCTACAGTCCGCTGACCATGGCGTGCTACATGGTGTGGGCGGGCACCCTGATGCTGTGCGTGAACTTGCCGGGCCTGCCTGCTGCGGTGGTGCAGGCGCCGTTCGCGGAGAACGTGGCGGTGGTGGTACTCGGTATTTTTCCCAGCGCCTTGGCGTATCTGGCCTGGGGTTATGTGTTGAAGCATGTGGAGGTCAGTCGCGCGTCGGTGGCGATGTACTTGATCCCCCCGGTGGCGATGGTGATGGCCGCGACGTTGCTGGGCGAACACATTGCCGTGCAGGTGATGCTGGGCGCTGTGATCGTGCTGGCCAGCGTGGCGGCCATCAGCCTGGAGGGGCGCTGGCGGTCAGTCGTTCAGGCTGAACGCGCGCAAGCGGTGGCCATCGAGGTCCTGGGCGACAAAGGTGTAGCCGAAATCCAGGGCCGTCGGTGATTGGACAATGAGGGCGCCGCGTTCGACCCATTGGTCGTGCAGCGCGTCCACGGCGGCCGTGTCGGACAGCGAGAAGCCGACTTCACCGCCACCGCCTGTGAGCTGGGCTGCCGGCTCGACGGTATGGCGCGACCACAGTCCGAGCTTTACGCCGTTGTCGAGAATGAACAGGGCAAAGGTCGGGTTCAATTCCACCGGCGGCTTGTCCAGCAGGCGGCTATAGAAATTGGCACTGGTGGCCGGGCTGTCGACGTACAGCAGGAAGTAATGGGCGAGGGTGTTCATGGGGGCTCCTTGAGAACGGGCGTTGTGTGGCGCCGAGTCTATAAGGGGGACCTGTCAGTTTTTGTCAGGAGCGTGCAGGGAGACCGGGTTTTCGCCGGTGTACAGCTTGATGATGGCGTCGATTTCGCCGGACATTTTCATCCGCAACAAGGTGCGCAGGATTTTTTGGGCCGGCACGTCGGGATCGTTGCGCACGATGCAACCGAGGTTTTGCTCCTCAATCACCGCGACTTTATACAACTGCTGGCTGATCGGCATTTTCTGGTTGAAACGGTCGACGATCCATTCGTTGCTCACCGCGTAGTTGAATCGCCCTGCCACCAGCTTGTGCAGCACCAGCTCTTCGCTGCGTGCGTCGTCGCGGGTGAGTTGGCCGTTGGCAAACAGCGGGTCGAGGGCGGCATAGCGATAGTTGAGTACCGTGCCGATCGGCTGAGGTGTCAGCTTGAGCACCTGCACCGGCTGGTTGCGTGCACTGACCAGCACATTGCGCTGCACCATTAAAGGCAAGCTCCAGATGTAGTCGCCGGACTGGTTGTCGACCCACGCCTGGGTGACATAACAGCGCACATCAATATCCCCATGGGCCATGGCCCCTGCGATACGGGCGCGGGCCAGCACGTGGAATTCCGCCGGCTGGCCGACCTGGGTGGCCAGGCTCAACATCAAATCATACAAAATCCCCTGGGTAGGTCGGCCGTTCTCCACCTGCACCATGGGCATCGTCCAACTGTCGGAAATCGAGAAACGCAGCGGTGCAGGCGCCGCCAGGCAAGCCGTGGTCATCATCCATAAAGCGCCCAGGACTACGCGCATACACTCTCCAGGTTCAGGCCTTTTCGAGGCCAATCAGCAGAGCTTAGTCAGATTAGGCGAGCGTGCCGGATGCAATTTCCCCCTTGCTCCGCTAGCATTACCGGCTTCCGCTTCCCAGTTGCGACGGTTTTCGATGAGTTATCAGGTTCTTGCACGTAAATGGCGTCCGCGCTCGTTCCGCGAAATGGTCGGCCAGACCCATGTGCTCAAGGCTCTGATCAATGCCTTGGACAGCCAGCGGCTGCACCACGCCTACCTGTTCACCGGTACTCGGGGGGTGGGCAAGACCACCATTGCGCGCATCATCGCCAAATGCCTGAACTGTGAAACCGGTATCACTTCGACGCCCTGCGGCACCTGCTCGGTGTGCCGCGAGATCGACGAAGGGCGTTTCGTCGACCTGATCGAGATCGACGCCGCAAGCCGCACCAAGGTCGAAGACACCCGCGAGCTGCTCGACAACGTGCAGTACGCGCCCAGTCGCGGCCGCTTCAAGGTCTACCTGATCGACGAAGTGCACATGCTTTCCAGCCATTCCTTCAACGCCTTGTTGAAAACCCTGGAAGAGCCGCCGCCGTACGTCAAATTCATCCTGGCCACCACCGACCCGCAGAAACTGCCTGCCACGATCCTGTCGCGGTGCCTGCAGTTCTCCCTGAAAAACATGACCCCCGAGCGCGTGGTGGAGCATTTGACCCACGTGCTGGGCGTCGAGAACGTACCGTTCGAAGATGACGCGCTGTGGCTGCTGGGCCGCGCCGCCGATGGATCGATGCGCGACGCCATGAGCCTCACCGACCAGGCCATCGCCTTTGGTGAAGGCAAGGTCATGGCCGCCGATGTGCGCGCCATGCTCGGCACCCTGGACCACGGTCAGGTGTTCGACGTGCTGCACGCGCTGATCGAGGGCGATGCCAAGGCGTTGCTCGAAGCCGTGCGCCACCTGTCGGAGCAAGGCCCGGACTGGAACGGCGTGCTCTCGGAAATCCTCAATGTGCTGCACCGCGTCGCCATCGCCCAGGCGTTGCCGGAAGGTGTCGACAACGGCCATGGCGACCGCGACCGCGTGTTGGCCCTGGCCCAGGCGTTGCCGGCCGAAGACGTGCAGTTCTATTACCAGATGGGCCTGATCGGGCGTCGCGACTTGCCTTTGGCACCGGACCCGCGCGGAGGCTTCGAGATGGTTCTGCTGCGGATGCTGGCCTTCCGGCCCGCTGACTCGGCAGATGCACCGAGACAGCCGCTAAAGCCAGTGGGGATCAGCCAGGCCACAGTTGATTCCGCCAAACCAGTGGCTGGCGCGGCGGTGGTCGCGCCAGTGGTTGCTGCCCCCGTTGCACCGGCGCCTGAGCCTGCACCGGTGATGGCGGCAGCGGTGGTCGAGCCGGAACCGGTGGTCGAGCCCGAGCCCGTGGTCGACCTGCCCTGGAATGACCCTGTAGATGCTGAGGCCGAGGCCGAGGTTGAACAGCAGCCCTATATCGAGCCCGTGCTGGAAACCGCCGGCGAACAGCCGGAGCTGACGCCGATGCCTGCGCCGATGCCGGACAGCGTGGTGCCGGCCGCTCCTGAGTGGGTTTCAGCCCCGGTTCCCGAGCCGACCGTCGCCCAGGTCGAAGCCGCTACCCCGAGCATCGACCTCGACGATGAACCACCGCTGGACGAAGATTACATCGAGCCGGACATGGATTCGGCCTACAGCTACCTGGACGACCTGGCCAGCGAGCACACTGCCGAGCCGGCCCCGGAACCCGAGGCGGAGCCCGCTGCGGCGCCGGCCACCGGCCTGGCCCTGCAATGGCTGGAGCTGTTCCCGAAACTGCCGATTTCCGGCATGACCGGCAGCATCGCCGCCAACTGCACACTGATCGCCATCGACGGCGACCATTGGCTGTTACACCTGGACCCGGCCCACAGCGCCCTGTTCAACGCGACCCAGCAACGGCGCCTCAACGATGCCCTGAACCAGTACCATGAGCGCACGCTGACTATCACCATCGAGTTGATCAAGCCCGAGCAGGAAACCCCGGCCCAGGCCGCCACCCGTCGGCGTATCAACCGCCAGCGTGAGGCTGAGGACTCGATCCACGGCGATCCGCTCATCCAGCAAATGATGCAGCAGTTCGGTGCAGTCGTTCGCCAAGATACAATTGAACCTGTCGAAGCCCCGGTGCCCCAGGCGTCCTGACACCGGGCTACTCATTGATCCACGTACTTTTGAGGTGATTCCCATGATGAAAGGTGGCATGGCCGGCCTGATGAAGCAGGCACAGCAGATGCAGGAAAAGATGGCCAAGATGCAGGAAGAACTGGCCAACGCCGAAGTCACCGGTAAAGCCGGTGGCGATATGGTCAGCGTCGTGATGACTGGTCGTCACGACATCAAGCGCGTGAGCATCGACCCAAGCGTATTGCCAGGCGTGGGTGAAGATGACCTGGAAATGCTCGAGGCGCTGTTCGCCGCAGCCGTCAACGACGCCGTGCGCAAGATCGAAGCCAACAGCCAGGACAAAATGTCCGGCGTGACCGCCGGCATGCAACTGCCACCGGGCATGAAGCTGCCGTTCTGATCGGCAGGCTTTAGCTAGACTCCAATGCCAGGCCTCGTGCCTGGCATTTTTGTTTGTGCCAATCCAATCGAACCCTGGCGCGGCACCCATGGTCTGCACCCTATACCGATAGATTCGATAAAGGAGCCCCTTCATGCCTCACGAACCGACTTTGAACCAGCGCATTGTCCTGGTCTCACGCCCCCAAGGCGCCCCCACCCCGGAAAACTTCCGCCTGGAGCGTGTGACCTTGCCGGAGTTGGCAGACGGCCAGGTCCTGCTGAAAACCCTGTACCTGTCCCTCGACCCCTACATGCGCGGGCGCATGAGTGACGCACCGTCCTACGCTGCGCCGGTGGAAATCGATGAGGTGATGACCGGTGGCGCTGTCAGCCGTATTGAGCAATCGCGCAATCCGAAATTCGAAGTGGGCGATCTGGTGGTGGGCGCCACCGGTTGGCAGAGCCACAGCATTTCCGACGGCCGCAACCTGATTCCCGTGCCCAATGGCCTGGCCAGCCCTTCGATGGCGCTCGGTGTGCTGGGCATGCCGGGCATGACCGCCTACATGGGCCTGATGGACATCGGCCAGCCAAAAGCCGGTGAAACCCTGGTGGTGGCCGCAGCGTCCGGAGCCGTGGGTTCGGTGGTCGGCCAGGTGGCCAAACTCAAGGGCCTGCGTGTGGTCGGGATTGCGGGCGGTGCCGACAAGTGCCGCTATGTGGTGGACGAACTGGGCTTTGATGCCTGCATAGACCACAAGAGCTCGACGTTTGCCGAGGACTTGGCCCAGGCGTGCTTCAAGGGCGTGGACATTTACTTCGAAAACGTCGGTGGCAAGGTGTTCGACGCCGTGCTGCCCTTGCTCAACCCCAAGGCGCGCATCCCCCTGTGCGGGCTGATCGCCGGCTATAACGCCCATGAGGCACCCAGCGGCCCCGACCGCTTGCCGGCGCTGCAACGCACGTTGTTGACCAAGCGGGTACGGATCCAGGGCTTTATCGTGTTCGACGACTACGGTGATCGCCAGCCCGAGTTCCTCAGTGCCATGGCGCCGTGGGTACGCGACGGCAAGATCAAGTTCCGCGAAGACGTGGTCGAGGGCCTGGAGCAGGCGCCTGAAGCCTTTATCGGTTTGCTGGAAGGGCGCAACTTCGGCAAGTTGGTGGTGCGGGTCGCGCAGGATTGAGCATTTGACGCTAATCCGGGGCGCGGGTATAAACCGCGTCTCGTTGTTTTGTCGGACCATTCGCCCATGAGCTTCAGCCCCCTGATTCGCCAACTGATCGACGCCCTGCGCACGTTGCCGGGCGTAGGCCAGAAAACCGCCCAACGCATGGCGCTGCAACTGCTGGAGCGTGATCGCAGCGGCGGAACCCGGTTGGCCCAGGCCTTGAGCCAGGCCATGACCGGGGTGGGCCACTGCCGCCAGTGTCGGACCCTCACTGAAGAAGAACTCTGCCCGCAATGCGCCGACCCGCGCCGCGACGACACGCTGCTGTGCGTGGTGGAAGGGCCGATGGACGTGTACGCGGTGGAGCAGACCGGCTACCGCGGGCGCTACTTTGTGCTCAAGGGCCACCTCTCGCCGCTCGATGGCCTGGGGCCGGAGGCCATCGGCATTCCGCAGTTGGTCGCGCGTATTGAAGAGCAGGGCACCTTTACCGAGGTGATCCTGGCCACCAACCCGACCGTGGAAGGTGAAGCCACCGCGCATTACATCGCCCAGCTGCTGAGCAATAAAGGCTTGGTTACCTCGCGGATCGCCCATGGCGTGCCGCTGGGTGGCGAGTTGGAGTTGGTGGACGGCGGCACGTTGGCGCATTCGTTTGCCGGTCGAAAACCGATCGCGCTCTAACGATCACCGTAGGATCCAATGTGGGAGGAGGCTTGCCCCTCCCTCTTTGGATTTGCGCCTGGCTTGATAACCAAGCAAGCGCTTGGTAATTTCGCTCCACCTCACCGTGGAGCTTGCCGATGTCTGCCTATCAGGACTACTTCGACCCCAGCCACCAATTGGTCCGCGACAGCGTGCGCCGTTTTGTCGAGCGCGAGATGTTGCCGGGCGTGGAGCAGTGGGAGGAGGCGGAAAGCTTTCCCCGGGCGTTGTACCTCAAGGCGGGTGCGGCGGGGATACTCGGCATTGGCTACCCCGAAGCGCTGGGCGGCAGTCACGAAGGTGATCTGTTCGCCAAGGTGGCTGCCAGCGAGGAATTGATGCGCTGCGGTTCCGGCGGCGTGGTCGCAGGGTTGGGCTCGTTGGATATTGGCTTGCCGCCCGTCGTCAAATGGGCGCTGCCTGAGGTGCGCGAGCGGGTGGTTCCCCGGGTGCTGTCGGGCGAGAAGATCATCGCCCTGGCGGTGACCGAGCCCGGCGGCGGTTCCGATGTGGCCAACCTGCAAACCCGCGCCATCCGCGATGGCGAGCATTACCGGGTCAGCGGCAGCAAGACCTTTATCACCAGCGGCATCCGTGCCGACTTCTACACCGTTGCCGTACGCACTGGCGGGCCGGGATTTGCCGGCATCAGCCTGCTGCTGATCGAAAAAAACAGCCCAGGTTTCACCGTCGGCCAGCCCCTGAAGAAAATGGGATGGTGGGCGTCGGACACCGCTGAATTGTTTTTCGACGATTGCCGCGTGCCCGTCGGCAACCTGATCGGCGCCGAGAACATGGGCTTTGCCTGCATCATGGGTAACTTCCAGAGCGAGCGCCTGGCCCTGGCTCTCATGGCCAATATGACTGCGCAGATGGCCTTGGAGGAAAGCCTCAAATGGGCCGCCCAGCGCCAAGCGTTCGGCAAGCCCATCGGCAAATTCCAGGTGCTCAAGCATCGCCTGGCGGAAATGGCCACCGCCGTGGAAGTCTCGCGGGAATTCACCTACCGCCAGGCGGCGAAAATGGCGGCCGGCAAGAGTGTGATCAAGGAGATTTCCATGGCCAAGAACCTCGCCACCGACACCGCCGACCGTGTGACCTACGATGCCGTGCAGATCCTCGGCGGCCAGGGTTATATGCGCGGCAGCCTGGTGGAGCGGCTGTATCGCGACAACCGCATCCTCTCTATCGGCGGCGGCACCCGCGAGGTGATGAATGAAATCATCAGCAAGCAGATGGGGCTATGAGGGCGGCCTTACTGGCCTCATAGGGGCATGGGTATCGACACAACTTTTGCTCAACGCTGAACGCCCGGCAGATAGGGCTGTTGTGGCGAGCGGGCTTGTCCCGCGTTGGGCTGCGTAGCAGCCCCAGTAAGGAAGAACGCGGTGTATCAGACACTCTGTGGAGGCTGGTTTTGGGGCTGCTTCGCAGCCCAACGCGGGCGGCGCGACGATTCGACTTGCCCCCGATAGCATCAGTGCCGGCAACCCTTACCGTTCGGTCAGCGCAAATTGCGTCAGGCAAAACGTCGGAATCCCCATATCTTCCAGCCGCTGCGAACCACCCAGCTCCGGCAAATCAATGATCGCTGCCGCTTCAAAGATCTTCGCCCCCATGCGACGTACCAGGTTGGCTGCCGCGATCAGGGTGCCGCCCGTGGCGATCAGGTCATCGAATATCAGCACCGAATCACCCTCGCACAGGCTGTCGGCATGCACTTCGAGGAAGGCCTCGCCGTATTCGGTCTGGTAACCCTCGGCCAGCACGTCAGCTGGCAGCTTGCCCTGTTTGCGGAACAGGATCAGCGGCTTGTTCAGTTGGTAGGCGATGATCGAGCCGATCAGGAACCCTCGTGCATCCATCGCGCCGATATGGCTGAAGTCGGCTTCGACGTAACGATGGACAAAGGTGTCAGCCACCAGGCGCAAGGCCTTGGGCGATTGGAACAGAGGGGTGATGTCACGAAAGATCACCCCAGGCTTGGGGAAGTCGATGACGGGGCGGATCAGGGATTTGATGTCGAACGAATCGAAGGTCATCGTCGAAGAGTCCTGGGCGGAAAACGGACTCGAAGTATACCTGCGGCCTCGCCGGTTGGCGCGGCCACAAGCGTCTGCATCAGCCTTCTAAAGAACCACCGGCCAGTGCGCACAGTTGGATCGGGTCGAGAATGTGCACTTCCTTGCCTTCGGCGGCCAGCAGTTCGTTCTGCTGGAAGCGGGTAAATACGCGGGACACGGTTTCCACCGCCAGGCCCAGGTAATTACCGATTTCGTTGCGCGACATGCTCAGGCGAAACTGGTTGGCCGAGAAACCCCGGGCACGGAACCGCGCCGACAGGTTGACCAGGAAGGTCGCAATGCGCTCGTCGGCGGTTTTCTTCGACAGCAGTAACATCATCTGCTGGTCGTCACGGATCTCGCGGCTCATCACGCGCATCAACTGGCGGCGCAGTTGTGGCAGTTGCAGGGCCAGTTCGTCCAGGCGCTCGAAGGGGATTTCGCACACCGACGTGGTTTCCAGGGCCTGCGCCGATACCGGGTGAATCTCGGTGTCCATGCCCGACAACCCGACCAGCTCGCTGGGCAGGTGGAAACCGGTGATCTGCTCTTCGCCGCCGTCGCTCAGGCTGAACGTCTTCAACGCGCCCGAGCGTACTGCATAAACGGAATCGAACTTGTCACCCTGGCGAAACAGAAACTCGCCTTTCTTGAGCGGGCGACCGCGTTTAACGATTTCGTCCAACGCTTCCATGTCTTCCAGATTCAGCGAAAGTGGCAGGCAGAGGGGGGCCAGGCTGCAATCCTTGCAGTGAGCCTGGCTATTAGCGCGCAGTTTGACTGGCTCGGACATTTCTTAAATCCTTGTGGGAAAACACACATAAGACGTAAGGGTACCGCACTGTGGGGGGTGAGGCCAGCGAGTTAAAAATGGCAGCAAAGGTATAAATATTTTTTAAATGGCGCCGATAACACGGCATCGACTATCAACTTGGAGGTTCAGTAGGTGCTTTCCCTCAATACAAATCTTGCGGCTCGCACCCAGGTCCAGGTGCTGCCCGAAACAAAAAAAGCCTCCGTCCAGAGTGACGAGGCCAAGGTTTCGGCCCCTGATGAGGCAAAGCCTGGGGTGTCCGTGACCATTTCCGGTGCGGCGATGAAAGCGGCGGCGGCGCAGAAAACGTCTAACAGCGATATAGACGACAGCGGCCTGGCAGAGAACGTCAAGAACCTGCTGAAGATGATTCGTGAAATCAAGAAGCAAATTGCCGAGAAGCAGGCCGAGATGGCGGCGGTGATGGCCGATAAGAACCTCAGTCCTGAACAGGCCCGTGCCCGCCTCTCCGGCCTGCAATCTGCGTTGAGTGGGCTGCAAGCCAGCTTGACCAGCGCTCAAGCGTCCCTCTCCAAGGCGATGAAAGACATGAGCGCCGGTGATGCGATCAAGGCCTCCGGCCTGGCGATGAAGTAATCGCGCTCAGATCACCCGTGAAAATCGTTGCCTGTTCTGGTGCTCCAGATAGGCATCGAACACCATGCACACCGAACGGACCAGCAGCCGCCCGGCAGGCAGGACGCGAATGCCCTGGGCATCCAGTTCGATCAGGCCATCCTCGGCCATCATCTCCAGTTGCGGCCAGACTTCGTCGAAATATCCGCGAAAATCTATCGTGAACGCCTGTTCTATCGGTTCGAAATCCAGGCTGAAATTGCAGATCAACTGCTGAATCACTTCCCGCCGCAACCGGTCGTCCGTGGTGCACAGCAGGCCACGGCTGGTGGCCAGTTGGGCGCTGGCCAGGGCGGTCTGATAGCCGTTGAGGTCACTGCTGTTCTGGCAATACAGGTCGCCGATCTGGCTGATGGCTGACACGCCGAGCCCGATCAGGTCGCAATGGCCATGGGTGGTGTAGCCCTGGAAGTTACGTTGCAGCGTGCCTTCTTCCTGGGCAATGGCGAGTTCGTCGTCCGGCAGGGCGAAGTGGTCCATGCCGATGTAGCGGTAGCCGGCCTGGGTCAATTGCTCGATGGTGGTTTGCAGCATCAGCAGTTTGGATTCCGGCGACGGCAGCTCCTCGCTGTTGATCCGTCGTTGGGGCATGAAGCGTTCCGGCAGATGCGCGTAGTTGAACACCGACAGGCGGTCCGGCTGCAGCTTGATCACTTCCTCCACGGTGCGCGCGAAGTTGATCGGCGTCTGCTTGGGCAGACCGTAGATCAGGTCGATATTGATCGAGCGAAATTGCAGGGTGCGCGCGGCGTCGATCACCGCGCGGGTTTCTTCCAGGCTTTGCAGGCGGTTGACCGCGCGCTGCACCTCGGGGTCGAGGTCTTGCAGGCCGATGCTCACACGGTTGAAGCCCAGTTCACGCAGCAGGCCCATGGTCGCCCAGTCGGCTTCGCGGGGGTCGATCTCGATGCTGTAGTCGCCGGAGTCATCGTCGAGCAGATTGAAGTGCTGGCGCAGGCTGCCCATGATCTGACGCAGTTCGTCGTGGCTGAGAAAGGTCGGGGTGCCGCCGCCGAAGTGCAGTTGTTCAACCGACTGTTTCGGGTCGAGGTGGCAGGCCACCAACTGAATCTCCTGCTCCAGGCGTTGCAGGTAAGCCTGGGCGCGGCCGCGGTCCTTGGTGATCACCTTGTTGCACGCGCAGTAGTAGCAAATGTTCGCGCAGAACGGCACATGCACATACAGCGACAACGGTCGCGTGGCCTTGCGGCTTTCACGCAGGGCGTGGAGCAGGTCGAAGGTGCCGACCTGGCTGTCGAATTGTACGGCGGTGGGGTAGGACGTGTAGCGCGGTCCCGCCAGGTCGTAGCGTTGAATCAGATTTGGGTCCCAACGAATGGCGTCGAGCATGCGGGCATTCCCCGGATAGGCTAGTGAGCCGAGTGTAGGGGCGTGGCCGATATGGCATCTTGATTTGCGTCAACGGGGAGCGGCGCTATGCCACATGGCCTTTTAGTGGCCCATCAGCCAGTGCTGATGCGGACCTGGCAGGGTCCAGACACCGAAAATAATCACCAGCACGCCGCCGGCCATACGCACGCTGCGCTTGCGCAATAACGCGGTCACGCGTTCGGCCGCCAACCCGGTCGCCAGCAGTACTGGCCACGTGCCTAACCCAAAAGCCAGCATCAGCAATGCACTGTCGAGCGCATTGCCCTGGCTGGCGGCCCACAGCAGGGTGCTGTAGACCAGCCCGCACGGCAACCAGCCCCACAGCGCGCCCAGCAACAGTGCGCGGGGCAGGCTGGACACCGGCAGCAAACGGTTGGCGACTGGCTGTATGTAGCGCCACAGGCCGCGCCCGAGGCTTTCGATACGGGTGAGGCCGCTCCACCAGCCGGCCAGGTACAGGCCCATGCAGATCAGCAGCAACCCGGCGAGCACGCGCATGAACAACGCCGCTGGGCTGTTGGCCACGGCCCAGCCGGCCAGGCCAATCAATAACCCGGCGCTGGCATAGCTGAGGATGCGTCCCAGGTTGTACGCCAGCAGCAGGCGGAACCGGCGGCTGCGTTGCTCCTTGGGAATCGCCAGGGTCAGCGCGCCCATCAGCCCGCCGCACATGCCCAGGCAATGGCCGCCGCCCAGCAGGCCGAGGATCAGCGCAGAGACCAGCAGCGGCGCCAGCTCAAGCATGGGGCGGGTCTTTGGGCGCGGGCGGTTGCTCGGGGCCGTTGGCTTCGTCGACGGCTGCCAGGTGGTTCGGGTCCTGGTCGTCGAACAGTACGCTGTGGGCCGGGCCGTCGAGGTCGTCGTACTGGCCGCTGTCCACCGCCCAGAAGAAGATGTAGATGGCCACGCCCACTAACAGCAGCGCCGCCGGAATCATCACGTATAGAGCTGGCATCTGCACTCCATGCCCACGCGGCTCAAGCCGGCAGCGGACGGGTTACCAAAGGGGCGCTGTGGGCCTGCGCACTCGGCAGGCGAGTCAGGCGCAGGGCGTTGAGCACCACGGTCAACGAACTGAGGGACATGCCGATCGCCGCCCAGATCGGAGTGATCCAACCGAGGGCGGCAAACGGCAGCATAAGGCCATTGTACAGCCCGGCCCACAGCAGGTTTTCAATGATTACCCGGCGGGTGCGTCGCGCCAGGGTGAAGGCTTGCACCAGGGCCTCCAGGCGGTTGGACAGCAGCACCGCATCGGCGCTGGTCTTGGCCAGGTCGGTGGCCGAGCCCATGGCCACGCTGATGTCGGCGGCGGCCAGCACCGGCACATCGTTGACGCCATCGCCGAGCATCAGCACCTTGCGGCCTTCCTTGTGCAGTTGTTGCAGCACCTGCAGCTTGTCGTCGGGGCGCAGGCCGCCGTGGGCTTCATCGATACCCAGTTCAGCGGCGACACTGGCGACCATCGGCGAACTGTCCCCCGACAGCAGCAGCGTGCGCCAACCGCGTGCCTTGCAGGCGGCCAAAAGGGCAGGTGCATCGCTGCGCAGGCGGTCGTCGAGGACGAACCAGGCAAGGGCGCCGTCACGGTCGCCCAGCAGCAGCCATTGGCCGTCATCTTCCGGAGAGGCGGGAATTGGACAACCACTGAGTGCACAGACAAACCCCGGCTGGCCGATGCGCAACTGGCGTGTGCCGACACGTCCTTCCAGGCCGAGGCCGGGTGAGCTGAGCACCTCGTCGGCGGCCAGCGGCGCACGGCCAAAGGCGCGGGCAATCGGGTGTTCGGAGCGGTTTTCCAGGGCGGCGGCGAGGCCCAGGCACTCGTCGCTGTTCAGGGCGGCCAGTGGCCGGATCGCTTTCAACGCCAGGCGCCCTTCGGTGAGGGTGCCGGTCTTGTCGAAAATCACCGTGTCGATCTGGTTCAGGCCTTCGAGCACATGGCCACGGGTCAGCAATAGCCCGAGTTTGTGCAGGGTGCCGGTGGCGGCGGTGAGGGCGGTCGGCGTGGCCAGGGACAATGCGCAGGGGCAGGTCGCGACCAGCATCGCCAGCACGATCCAGAATGCCCGCGATGGATCCAACTGCCACCACAGCAGGCCGATCAGTGCGGCGGCAATCAGCGAGCCCAGCAGGAACCACTGTGCGGCGCGGTCGGCGATCTGGGCCAGGCGCGGCTTCTCGGCCTGGGCCCGTTCCAGCAGGCGCACGATGGCGGACAGGCGGGTTTCGTGACCCAAGGCGCGCACTTCGACGGTCAGCGCGCCTTCGACGTTCAAAGTGCCGGCGGTGACGGCATCACCGGTTTGGCGCGGCAGCGGCAGGTACTCACCGGTGAGCAGCGACTCATCGATGCTGGACCGGCCGTCGAGGATCACCCCATCTGCCGGCAGAACCGCGCCGGGATGCACCAGCACACGGTCGCCGAGTGCCAGTTCGCTCAAAAGAATACGTTCGCTCTGGCCGTCATCTTTGAGGCGCAGGCATGAGGCGGGCAGCAGGTTGACCAACTGCGCGGTGGCCGCGGCCGTACGTTCCCTGGCGCGGCGCTCCAGGTAGCGACCGGCCAGCAGGAACAGCGCAAACATGCCCACCGCATCGAAATACAGCTCGCCCACGCCGGTGATCGCGGTCCAGATCCCGGCCACGTAAGCCCCGCCAATGGCCAGGGACACCGACACGTCCATGGTCAGGTGGCGCGTACGCAAGTCGCGCAGGGCGCCCTTGAAGAACGGCGCACAGCTGTAGAACACGATGGGCGTTGTCAGAAACATCGCCACCCAGCGCAGGATCACGTGCAGTTCGGGGCTCAGGTCGATGTTGAATTCCGGCCAGGTGGCCATGGTCGCCATCATCGCCTGGAACCACAGCAGCCCGGCGACCCCCAGTTGGCGCAGGGCCAGGCGGTTTTCGCTGGCCAGTTGCTCGGCCGCGCGGTCGGCTTGATACGGATGGGCGGCATAGCCGATATGGCGCAGTTCACTGAGCACCTGGCTCAACGGCAATTGCCCGTCGGCCCAGCGCACTTGCAGGCGATGATTGGACAGGTTCAGCCGCGCTTCGGCCACGGCGGGCAGGCTGCGCAGGTGTTTTTCGATCAACCAGCCACAGGCGGCGCAACTGATGCCTTCCATCAACAGGGTGGTTTCAGCGAGGTCGCCTTCATGGTGCACGAAGGGTTTTTGCACGTCGGCGCGGTCATACAGCGCCAGTTCGTCCACCAACTGCACCGGCAGCGTCTCGGGGTTGGCCGAGGCTTCGCTGCGATGCTGGTAATAGCTTTCCAGCCCACCGGCCACAATCGCTTCGGCCACGGCCTGGCAGCCGGGGCAGCACAGCTCGCGGCGCTCGCCGAGGATCACGGCGGTGAACCGACTGCCGGACGGGACGGGCAGGGCGCAGTGGTAGCAGGGGGTTGGGCTGGTCATGGGCGCTGCTATTTTTTCAGGTCTTCAGCACCCTGCAACGGTTCATCACCCAGCAGCAAGTCCTTGTCGTGGCTGACTTCTTCTTCCTCGAACAGGCGCCAGGTCTTGTCGCCTTCCACACCCAGCAGTTCCACGAAGCGGCGGCCTTCGACCTTGTCGGTGACCTGGCCGATGTAGCGGCCCGGTTCGCTGTCGCTGCGGGTCAGGTTGATCTTGCGGTCCTTCTCTGGCTGGGTCGGGGAGATCAGGTTCAGTTCCAGGGTGTTTGGGTTGCTGTAGCCGGTGAGGTTCAACTCGACTTCACCGGTCAGCTCATCCAGGTGCAGCTTGGCGCGCAGTTGCAGGGTCTGGGCCAGCCGTTCGCGGTCCAGGGAGCGGTTGATGCCTTTGCCGGCCTCGTAGTAGTTGTCGTTGACCAGGTTGTCCGGGTTGTTCACCGCGATGGTCACCATGGACAAGGTCAAGGTCACCGAGCAGGCCAGGATCCCAATGATGATCCAGGGCCAGAGGTGCTTGTACCAAGGGCTTGCGGCAGTGGCTTGGGGCATTGTTCTGCTCTCTTTAACGAAGCTTTCTATTTATTAACGAACCTGGGGGCCAATGAATCGGCTCTTCGCTTCAATATGGACGCTGGCGTCATCGGCATCCTTGAGGATGAACGTCACCTCGTTGGTACTCGACGGCAGTTGCTCCGGCGCACTCGACAGTTCCACCGGCATGCTGACGATGTCGCCGGCCGCCACTTTGATTTCACGTCGGCCTTGCAGCTTGAGGTCCGGCAGGCCGGCGGCGTCGAGCACGTAGGTGTGATCGCGCTGGTCCTTGTTCATGATCTTCAGGCTGTAGACGTTTTCGATGCGCCCTTCGGCGTTTTCGCGGTACAGCACACGGTCCTTGCTCACGTCGAAGCCCACCAGCGAACGCATGAAGAACGCTCCTGCCAGCAGGCTCATCATTGCCAGCAACACCAGGGCATACCCGATCAGGCGTGGGCGCAGCTTGTGGGTTTTCTGCCCGGACAGGTTGTGCTCGGTGGTGTAGCTGATCAGGCCGCGCGGGTACTCCATCTTGTCCATGATGTTGTCGCAGGCATCGATACAGGCGGCGCAACCGATGCACTCGATTTGCAGGCCGTCGCGGATGTCGATACCGGTGGGGCATACCTGTACGCACATCGTACAGTCGATGCAGTCGCCCAGGCCCTGGGCCTTGTAGTCGGCGCCTTTTTTACGCGGACCACGCACTTCGCCACGGCGTGGGTCATAGGAGACGATCAGCGTGTCCTTGTCGAACATCACGCTCTGGAAGCGTGCGTACGGGCACATATAGATGCACACCTGTTCGCGCAGCCAGCCGGCGTTGCCATAGGTGGCGAGGGTGAAGAACCCGACCCAGAAATACGACCAGCCATCGGCCTGGCCGGTGAAGAAGTCGAACACCAGTTCGCGGATCGGCGAGAAGTAGCCGACGAAGGTCATGCCGGTGGCAAAGCCGATCAGCAGCCACAGCGTGTGCTTGCTGAACTTGCGCAGGAACTTGTTGGCGCCCATCGGCGCCTTGTCCAGCTTGATGCGCTGGTTGCGGTCGCCTTCGGTAACTTTTTCGCACCACATGAAGATCCATGTCCACACGCTTTGCGGGCAGGTATAACCGCACCACACGCGGCCGGCGTACACGGTAATAAAGAACAGGCCAAACGCCGCGACGATCAGGATGCCCGACAGCAGGATGAAGTCCTGGGGCCAGAAGGTCGCGCCGAAAATAAAGAATTTACGTTCCGGCAGGTTCCACCACACCGCCTGGTGGCCACCCCAGTTCAGCCACACCGTGCCGAAGTAGAGCAGGAATAGACCGGCGCCGCCGAGCATGCGCAGGTTGCGGAACAGGCCGGTGAAGGCACGGGTGTAGATTTTCTCTCGCGACGCGTAGAGGTCGACGCTCTTACCGTCAGGGCTATTCGAGTTTTTGGCAGGCGGGGTAACGTCGTGTACCGGTATCTGGTTGCTCATCATTGCATCCCACGGCGGTGGAGATTTGCCTCGGCCAGTACGTGCCAACCGGGGTCAAATAAAGGGTCTTGCAGTGGCGTAATGATACGCCCCCGATGCCGCTCAAAGGGTGCGACCTTTGGTCGCGTTGGGGGAAATCAATTGATGGTGTACGTGACCTGGATCAATTGACTTGGGAAGTATGGACGGTTTTTGTGGGCTCAACCTTCAAAATGCAGAAGATCCAATGTGGAAGGGGGCTTGCCCCCTCCCACATTGGATCTTCTGGGTGTCTAAATAACGATCAGCCTTACTGCTCCTCGGCCTTCTTATCCCCATGGGACAAGCTGTAGACATACGCCGCGAGCAAGTGGACCTTGTCGTTGCCCTGCAGTTGCTCCTGCGCAGGCATCTGGCCCTGACGACCCCAACGGATGGTCTGCTGCAGTTGGGCGAAGCTCGAGCCGTAGATGAACGCGCCGGGGTGGGTCAGGTCGGGCGCGCCCATGGCGGGGGTGCCTTTGCCAGCGGGGCCGTGGCAGGCCACGCAGTTGGCGGCGAAGAGTTTCTCGCCGTTGGCCACATCGGCTTTCACGCCTTCCGGCAGCTTGCGGCCGTCGAGGTTGGTGACGACGAACGCGGCGACGTCGCTGACGCCTTGTTCCTTGAGGATGTCCAGCCAGGCCGGCATGACGGCATGGCGGCCTTTCATGATGGTTTCCTTGATGGTCGCCGGTTCGCCGCCCCAGCGCCAATCGGCGTCGGTCAGGTTGGGGAAGCCGTAGGCGCCCTTGGCGTCGGAGCCGTGGCACACCGAGCAGTTGGAGGCGAACAGGCGACCGCCCATCTTCAGGGCTTGCGGGTCCTTGGCGACGTCTTCAATCGGCATCGAGGCGAATTTGGCGAAGATCGGCCCGAACTTGGCGTCCGACCTGGCCATTTCCTTTTCCCATTCGTGCACGCCGGTCCAGCCGGTCTGGCCGTTGGCGAACGGGGTTTGCTTGTCGTTGTCGAGGTAGTTGTAGCCCGGCAGCAGGCCTTTCCAATTGCCCAGGCCGGGGTACAGCACCAGGTAGCCGAGGGCGAAGATGATGGTGCCGACGAACAGCATGAACCACCACTTCGGCAACGGGTTGTCGTACTCCTCAATGCCATCGAACGAGTGGCCGACGGTCTCGTCGGTTTGCTCGGCGCGCTGGCCCTTGCGGGTCGACAGCAGCAGCCAGGTCAGGGCGAAGATGGTACCCAGGCTGAGGACTGTGACGTACAGACTCCAGAACGTAGTCATTCTTTGTTACTCCTAGAAGCTTGCTCGACGTGCTTGATGGCTTCGGGATCATCCGCAAAGGGCAGCAAGGTCGCGTCTTCAAACTCCGACTTGCGCTTGGGGCTGAACACCCACAACGCCAGGCCGATAAAGGCCACCATCACGACAACGGTGCCCAGGCCACGAATCATCCCGATATCCATGAAGAATCACCGTTTGCTTTTGATGATGGTGCCCAGGCCTTGCAGGTAGGCCACCAATGCGTCCATTTCGGTCTTGCCCTTCACGGCTGCGGCTGCACCGGCGATGTCTTCGTCGGTGTAGGGCACGCCCAGGGTGCGCAAGACTTCCATCTTCTTCGCGGTGTCCTTGCCGTCGAGCTTGTTTTCCACGAGGAACGGGTACGCTGGCATTTTCGACTCAGGCACCACGTTGCGCGGGTTGTACAAGTGCGCACGTTGCCAGTCATCGGAGTAACGCCCGCCGACACGGGCCAGGTCCGGGCCGGTGCGCTTGGAACCCCACAGGAACGGGTGGTCCCACACGCTTTCACCGGCCACCGAGTAGTGGCCGTAGCGTTCGGTTTCGGCGCGGAACGGGCGGATCATCTGCGAGTGGCAGCCGACACAACCGTTGGCGATGTAGACGTCGCGGCCTTCCAGTTCAAGGGCGGTGCGCGGCTTCATGCCTTCGACCGGCTTGTTGGTCACGTCCTGGAAAAACAGCGGAACGATCTGGGTCAGGCCGCCGATACTCACGGCGATGACCATGAAGAAGGCCAGCAGGCCGATATTCTTCTCGACTACTTCATGCTTCATCAGTGGGCTCCCACAACGGCGATCTTGGCGGCGGCTTCGGCTTCGGCCGGGTCGGAGGCACGCACGGTGCGCCAGACGTTGTAGGCCATGAACAGCATGCCGCTGGCAAAGAACGCACCACCGATGGCGCGGACGATGAAACCAGGGTGACTGGCTTGCAGCGCTTCGACGAAGGAGTAGGTGAGGGTGCCGTCATCGTTGATCGCACGCCACATCAGGCCCTGGGTGATGCCGTTGACCCACATCGAAGCGATGTAGAGCACGGTGCCGATGGTGGCCAGCCAGAAGTGCGTGTTGATCAGCCCGACACTGTGCATCTGCGCACGGCCGAACAGTTTGGGGATCATGTGGTACAGCGCGCCGATGGAAATCATCGCTACCCAGCCGAGGGCGCCGGCGTGTACGTGGCCGATGGTCCAGTCGGTGTAGTGGGACAGCGAGTTGACGGTCTTGATCGCCATCATCGGACCTTCGAAGGTCGACATGCCGTAGAACGCCAGGGACACCACCAAAAAGCGCAGGATCGGGTCGGTGCGCAGCTTATGCCAGGCGCCCGACAGGGTCATCATGCCGTTGATCATGCCACCCCAGCTCGGGGCCAGCAGGATGATCGACATCGCCATGCCCAGGGACTGTGCCCAGTCCGGCAACGCGGTGTAGTGCAAGTGGTGCGGGCCGGCCCAGATGTACAGGGTGATGAGTGCCCAGAAGTGCACGATGGACAGGCGATACGAGTAAATAGGACGTTCGGCCTGTTTCGGCACGAAGTAGTACATCATCCCCAGGAAACCGGTGGTGAGGAAGAAACCTACAGCGTTGTGGCCGTACCACCACTGGATCATCGCATCCGTCGCACCGGCGTAGGCCGAGTAGGACTTGAACAGGCTGACCGGCAACGAGGCGTGGTTGACGATGTGCAGCATCGCCGTCACCAGGATGAAGGCACCGTAGAACCAGTTGCCCACGTAGATGTGCTTGGTCTTGCGCTTGACGATGGTGCCGAAGAACACCACCGCGTAGGTCACCCAGACGATGGCGAGCAAAATCGCGATCGGCCATTCCAGCTCGGCGTATTCCTTGGTGGTGGTGTAGCCCAGCGGCAGGGTAACGATGGCACCGACGATGACCGCTTGCCAACCCCAGAAGGTGAAGGCCGCAAGGCTGTCGGAGATCAGTCGCGTTTGGCAGGTTCGCTGCACGACGTAGTAGGAGGTGGCAAACAATGCACATCCGCCGAAGGCGAAAATCACCAGGTTGGTGTGCAGCGGGCGCAGGCGGCCGAAGGTTGTCCATGGCAAGCCGAAATTCAATTCCGGCCAAACCAGTTGCGAGGCGATGAACACCCCGAGCCCCATGCCAAGGATCCCCCAGACCACCGTCATGATGGCGAACTGGCGGACTACCTTATAGTTATAAGCAGTCGGACTGATTGCTGTGCTCATTCTAAGGTTCCACGGTTTAGGTTTTTTTATAGGTAAAATTCGGCCGCAAGTATGTAGAAAGCAAGGGGCCATTGCAACGCAAGGCTGACCTGTGTCAATGCGTTCCACGCCAGATTCTGCGCCCTTTCCATGTTTGGCGTAAGGATAAAATCCGAAATCGAAAGCTGATCGAGTGGACAGGAAATTTTGGGGGTCGCAACGACTGTCGTTGCGTACGCCAAGATTGGTCCGCTGTGCAAGCAAGCGTAGACCCGAATGGCAGGAGGGGAAAGTTGTGCTTTGGAAGGGTGTGACGAACTGCCGCAGAGCGGCAGCCATAAGCGGCAAGTTGCAAGCCGCAAGAAAAAACAGCTGCAAGATCCAAGTTGGGGGCTCTTCTCTTGCAGCTTGAAGCTTAAAACTTCCAGCTCACCTGCTGCTATTGATGGGACAGGCTATACACGTAAGCCGCCAGCAGATGCACTTTGTCATTGCCCTGCAGCACTTCCTGCGCTGGCATCTGGCCTTGGCGGCCGTGACGAATCGTCTGCTGCAACTGCGCGAGGCTGGTGCCGTAGATGTAACCGGCGGGCAGCGTCAGGTTCGGCGCGCCCATGGCTTCCATGCCTTGGCCTTGCGGACCATGGCAGGCCACGCAGGTGGTGTTGAACGTGGCTTGGCCGGCGGCCAGGTCGGCGGTGCTGTCGGCCGGCAGGGGCAGCTTGGCGATATCGTGACGCACATAGGCGGCGACGTTTTTCACGCCTTCGTCGCCCAGCATGTCACCCCAGGCCGGCATTGCCGCGTGGCGACCGTTCATGATGGTGGTCTTGATCGCGTCGGCCGAACCGCCCCAGCGCCAGATGTTGTCAGCCAGGTTTGGAAAGCCGAATGCGCCCTTGGCATCCGAGCCGTGGCACACCGCGCAGTTGGAGGCGAACAGGCGACCGCCCATTTTCAGCGCTTGCGGGTCTTTCGCGACTTCTTCCACGGGCATGGCTGAGAATTTGGCGAAGATCGGCCCGAACTTGGTGTCGGCCTTGGCCATCTCCTTGTCCCACTCCTTGGCCGAGGTCCAGCCGCCTTCATAGCCCGGCAACACGCCTTTCCAGTTGCCCAGGCCCGGGTAGAGGATCAGGTAGCCGACGGCAAACACCAGGGTGCCGGCGAACAACATGAACCACCACTGGGGCAGGGGGTTGTCGTATTCCTCGATACCGTCGAAGGCGTGGCCCATGGTCTGGTCGACACTGCCCTTGGTCTCGCCCTTGCGGGTGGCGAACAACAGCCAGGTCAGGCCGATCAGGCTGCCGATGGTCAGTACGCAGATCCATGTACTCCAGAAGGTAGTCATGGCCGGTTGCTCCTTGTTGCAGGCTCTTGGTGAGCGTCGGATGGCGAAGGTTCATCGGCGAAGGGCAGCAGGCGCGCTTCCTCGAATTCCGCATTGCGCCGGTTGTTGAATACCCACAGCGACAGGCCGATAAAGGCGATGGCGACGATCAGCGTGCCGAGGCCGCGGATGGTGCCTGCATCGAATTCAAATCCCATGGCTCACCTCTTGCTCTTGATGGCGGTGCCGAGCACTTGCAGGTACGAAACCAGCGCGTCCATTTCGGTCTTGCCCTTGAGGCTGGCCACCGCGGCACTGATGTCGTCGTCGGTGTACGGCACGCCGAGGGTGCGCATCACTTTCAACTTGGTCTCGGTGTGGCTGTTGTCGACTGCGGCCGTGACCAGCCACGGGTAGGCCGGCATTTTCGACTCAGGCACTACGTTGCGCGGGTTGTACAAGTGCGCGCGGTGCCAGTCGTCCGAGTAGCGAGCGCCGACGCGCGCCAGGTCTGGCCCGGTACGCTTGGAGCCCACAGGAACGGGTGGTCCCACACGCTTTCACCGGCGACCGAGTAGTGGCCGTAGCGCTCGGTCTCGGCGCGGAACGGGCGGATCATCTGCGAGTGGCACTGTACGCAGCCTTCGCGGATGTAGATGTCGCGGCCTTCCAGTTGCAGCGCGGTGTAGGGCTTCATGCCTTCCACCGGCTTGTTGGTCACGTCCTGGAAGAACAGCGGGACGATCTGGGTCAGGCCGCCGATGCTCACGGCGAGCACCATGAGCAGCATCAGCAGGCCGACGTTTTTTTCAATCGTTTCGTGTTTCATCACTGACTCCTCAGGCCATCTGCGCGACAGGGGCGGCTTCGACAGGTTGTGCCGAGCGCACGGTGCGCCATGTGTTGTAAGCCATCAGCAACATGCCGCTGAGGAACACCGCACCGCCCACCAACCGCACGATGAAGCCTGGGTGGCTGGCCACCAGGGTTTCGACGAAGGAGTAGGTCAAGGTGCCGTCGTCGTTGATCGCACGCCACATCAGGCCCTGGGCGATGCCGTTGACCCACATCGAGGCGATGTAGAGCACGGTGCCGATGGTCGCCAGCCAGAAGTGCGCGTTGATCAGGCCGAGGCTGTACATCTGCTCGCGACCGAAGACTTTCGGGATCATGTGGTACAGCGCGCCGATGGAGATCATCGCCACCCAACCGAGGGCGCCGGCGTGTACGTGGCCGATGGTCCAGTCGGTGTAGTGGGACAGCGAGTTGACGGTCTTGATCGCCATCATCGGACCTTCGAAGGTCGACATGCCGTAGAACGCCAGGGACACCACCAAAAAGCGCAGGATCGGGTCGCTGCGCAACTTATGCCAGGCGCCCGACAGGGTCATCATGCCGTTGATCATGCCGCCCCAGCTCGGAGCCAGCAGTACCAGCGACATCACCATGCCCAGCGACTGTGCCCAGTCCGGCAGCGCGGTGTAGTGCAAGTGGTGAGGACCGGCCCAGATGTACAGGGTGATCAGTGCCCAGAAGTGCACGATCGACAGGCGATAGGAATACACCGGACGTTCGGCCTGTTTCGGCACGAAGTAGTACATCATCCCGAGGAAACCGGCGGTGAGGAAAAAGCCTACCGCGTTATGCCCATACCACCACTGCACCATGGCATCCGTCGCACCGCCATACAGCGAGTAGGACTTGGTCAGGCTGACCGGGATTTCCAGGTTGTTGACGATATGCAGGATCGCCACGGTGATGATGAATGCACCGAAGAACCAGTTACCGACGTAGATGTGCTTGGTGGTGCGCTTGGCCACGGTGCCAAAGAACACAATGGCGTAGGCCACCCAGACGACGGTGATCAGGATGTCGATCGGCCATTCCAGCTCGGCGTATTCCTTGGAGCTGGTGTAACCCAGCGGCAAGGTGATTGCGGCCAAGAGGATGACCAACTGCCAGCCCCAGAAGCAGAACGCGGCGATTTTCGGCGCGAACAGTTGGGTTTGGCAGGTACGCTGCACCGAGTAGAAGGAGCTGGCGAACAGCGCACAGCCACCGAACGCGAAGATCACCGCGTTGGTGTGCAGCGGGCGCAGGCGGCCGAAGCTGGTCCAGGGCAAGTCGAAGTTGAGCGCGGGCCAAACCAATTGGGCGGCGAGAAAAACCCCGAGCCCCATGCCGACGATGCCCCACACCACCGTCATAATGGCGAATTGGCGGACCACCTTGTAGTTATAGGCGGTACTTAAAGTAGTGTTCATGGTTCCCCATCCACGGTTCAACCCAAGCAGATGCGGCACTTGGGCTGGAGTTATAGGCAGACTGAATAGCGAGGCAAGCATGGGCAAAGAGCACAAGGCCAGTATTGACGGGGATCAATGGGCGCAGTGTGTGCGGGAACATGGCTGGTTATGGAATGGTGCGTCGGGCGCTGTTTCCAGTGACTGCGTGACGCTGATCCTGGCCCACGGCGCCGGCGCGCCGATGGACTCATCCTTCATGAACGACATGTCTGCACGCCTTGCCGGGCATGGCGTGAACGTGTTGCGCTTCGAGTTTCCCTACATGGCCCAGCGCCGACTGGACGGCGGCAAACGCCCACCCAACCCGGCGCCGAAACTGCTGGAGGCGTGGCGCGGGGTATATGCCGAGGTGCGACGTCATGTCGCTGGGAAACTGGCCATTGGCGGCAAGTCCATGGGCGGGCGCATGGCGAGTCTGTTAGCGGATGAATTGGCCGTCGATGGCCTGGTGTGCCTGGGGTATCCGTTCTATGCGGTGGGCAAGCCGGAGAAACCACGGGTCGAGCATCTGGCCGGGCTGAACACGCCGACGCTGATTGTGCAGGGCGAGCGCGATGCCTTGGGTAATCGGGTGGCGGTGGCGGGCTATGAATTATCGCCGAGCATCGAGGTGATGTGGCTGGTCGCGGGGGATCATGACTTGAAGCCGTTGAAGGCTTCGGGGTTCAGCCATGAGCAGCATCTGGAGGCTGGGGCGGTGCAGGTCGCCAGGTTTCTCGGTGCCTGTCAGGGCCTCATCGGAGCACGCCCCCTCCCACATGTTGATGTGTGAATACAGTCAAAGTGTGGGAGGGGGCTTGCCCTCGATAGCGGTCTAGCGGTTAAAACGCTCGACCAGGGAGTACTGGGTATTGGCGGTACGCGTCAATTCCTCACTCAACTGCGCCGAGTTCATCGCCTGCTCCGAGGTCTGATCCGCCAACAGCGCAATGGTGCTGATATTACGGCTGATCTCTTCGGCTACCGAGCTTTGCTCTTCGGTGGCGGCCGCAATCTGGGTGGTCATGTCGGTGATATGCGCCACCGCTTCACTGATGCCCACCAACGCCTGATCCGCCTCCATCACCCGCGCCACCCCTTCTTCGGCCTGGCGATGCCCGGCGTCCATGGTTTGCACGGCGGCGGCAGCGGTTTGCTGCAGCTTGGCGATCAGGGCATGGATCTGCCCGGTCGACTCAGCCGTGCGCTGCGCCAGTTGGCGGACTTCATCGGCGACCACCGCAAACCCCCGGCCCATCTCACCGGCACGCGCTGCTTCAATGGCGGCGTTGAGCGCCAACAGGTTGGTTTGGTCGGCAATGCCTTTGATCACGTCGACTACGCCGCCGATCTCATCGCTGTCCTTGGCCAGTTGGGTGACGGTCACGCCGGTCTCGCCCACGGCCACCGACAGACGCTGAATCGCCTCGCGGGTTTCCCCGGCAATATCGCGACCGCGACCGGTCAGGCGATTGGCTTCCTGGGTGGCGTCGGCGGTGCGCTGCACATGGCTGGCCACTTCCTGAGTGGTCGCCGCCATCTGGTTGACCGCCGTGGCCACCTGCTCGGTTTCCACGCGCTGGCGTTCCAAGCCGCTGGAGCTGTTGTGCGCCAGGGTATTGGACTGCGCCGCCTGGTCGTTGAGGTGCTCGGCAGTGTCCTGCAAGCGCGTGAGGCAGGTCTTCAGACGTGCCTCCTGGCTGAGGATCGACATCTCCAGGCGCGCCTGGGCGCCACGGCTGTCGGTGTACATCTGCGCGATCAACGGGTCGGACGTGGTCTGCTCGGCCAGGCGCAGCAAACGCTTGAGACCGCGCTGTTGCCAGCTCAGACCGAGCAAGCCCAACGGCACCGACAAACCCGCCGCCAGGGCAAAGCCCCAGTGGGAGTTGAGCGACACACCGATCATGAAGCTCAATTGGCTGATCAGGATAAACGGCAGCCAGTCCTGCAACACCGGCAGCCACTTGTCCCGCTGGGGAACGGCCGACTTGCCCTGGTTGATGCGTTGGTAGAGCGCTTCGGCACGGCGGATCTGCTCGGCAGTGGGCTTGATGCGCACCGATTCGTAGCCGACCACCTGGTTGCCTTCGAAGACCGGCGTCACATAGGCGTTAACCCAGTAGTGATCGCCCGTCTTGCAGCGGTTCTTAACGATGCCCATCCATGGCAAGCCTTGTTTGAGCGTGGTCCACATATGCCCGAACACGGCCGCTGGCACGTCCGGGTGACGGACCAGATTGTGCGGCGCACGCACCAGTTCGTCGCGAGAGAACCCACTGATTTCGACGAAAGCGTCGTTGCAGTAGGTGATCACGCCTTTGGCATCTGTGGTGGAGATCAACCGTTGCTGAGCGGGGAAGGTACGTTCGCGCTGGGTAACGGGTTGGTTATTACGCATGATTGTTCAATCCGCAAGGCTTTCATTGGGTATCGGCGGTAACGGGGGTTTATTTAACTTATTTTTGCAACAATTGGCGGGTTGCTCGTTCCTCGAGGTGTATTGCTAGCACAGCAATCAAGGCCAAGTATCAGCATCGACGACCTACGATGTGCTTCCGGGTCTTCGGGCGTTACCTCCCTGACAGTCACTGGAGCCTCTGTTGGGGATGTTGCAACCGCAAGCCTTACATCTATTACTGGATTTGGCTGGATTGTCTCGGCTATCGTTGCCTTAATCCTTTTGAGCGTGTTAAGGGCTCCACTAACGACCACCCATTCGGAACGCTTAGGGTTAACGTCGAGAGAATGATCTAAATAAAAGGCGTATCGGCCTATCGCGGGTTACCGATTGATGAATCGTCGGAACACTCGTGATAGGGTTGGCATACAAAAAATATGGATGGGTTTTATGGATAGCCGCCAAAGGTTGATAACCAAGCATTTAGATCTTTCAGGATGCGGCCTGGAAATTGCGCCGCTTTTCCGCCCAGTAGTGCCCAAGGAAAGGTACAACGTCTATTACACCGACTACACGTCAACAGAAGCGCTACGAGAGAAAAACGCTACTAACGTCACGGCACATTCAGGGATTTACTCGGGAATTCAAACACTTGATTTTGTGTGGCCTCCCGGTAGCAGTCTTGCTGATTCCGTACCCACTGGCGTTGTATTCGATTACGCGTTGGCCTCCCACGTAATTGAGCACGTTCCCAATATGATTGGGTGGCTCAATGAGGTACTTTCAGTTCTAAAGGTTGGCGGCAAGCTGGCTCTGGTCATCCCTAATAAGGAGGCTTGCTTTGACTACTATCGCCAGCCAACCCCAGTTGCCGAATTTGTCGACGCCTGGATTCGAAAGTCCAGCAAGCCATCACCTAAGCAAATATTTGATTGTCTGTCGCTTGCTGTAGCGGATACCGACCAACCCGGCACCAGGTCTTTTGATTTGCATCTGCCGCTGGCGGAAGCCAAGCGCACCTATACGTTAGAACAGGCACTGCAGTACGCGATAAACTCATTCAGATCTGATGAATACCTTGATGTGCACTGCTCTGCATTTTCGCCAGAAAGCTTTGTAGAGGTCATCAGCACGATGGTTGAGCTTGGTCTTTTGAATGTGTCGATGTCAGACCCAAATCAAGGCGAGCCATCTGTTGGCTCTGGGGGGATTTCCGGCGAGTTTATGATCACGCTGACCAAGCTCGGGGAGCCAAGGCTTATCGGTTTGCCAGAAAAAGAGGTTGCAGGAAAAAGTATTTCTCCGGACCTGAATAGCGATCTTGAGCATGCGCGAAAAGCGTTCAGCGATGCGGTCGTTATCCAGAATGAGCTGAAGAAGCAGCTGAGATTTGCGCCATCTGTAAAGCGTGTACTTCGCCAGCTTGTTGGCAGGTTATGAAGTGGCGCCCGTGTCGTCATGGTGTTTGCTGGCGTGCTCAATCGTTCTGATGAGAGGTCAGGCGATCTGGCAGGATATGCTGATCAAAGCCGGGGCCAGATAGTGAGCTGTGCCTATGCGTATGAGGCGCTCGGAAAGTGGTGGGGGAGCCACTCCCCAAAAAACGTCTGGAGAGCCCCTGCAAGTCCGACCTGCGTTCCGAACCTGGTCCAGGTCGATCAGTTCTGAATGGCGAGGAAGCTTGCGTGTGGGCGCGCGGATAGACCGGCGTGGAAACGCTCTGAGTATCGGGGCGCAAGATGATCTGGTCGGTTGCGCTCCGCACGAGTAGCTATAAAGCACGCTAAAAAAGAGTGGTTGGGTGCATTCGACGCAGGATCGAATACTCAAAATCGCAGTTACGGGCTAAGGTTGAATATTCGGTTTGCGTCATCAAGCGTCAGTTCGGCTATACGTGAGTGTGCTCTCGCGGCTTGGGGGAAAAGTATTGCGCATCAGGCCACATTGTTCGGTCTGTCGAACCTGTGGATGGCGTGAAAAGGATTGTGGGATGCAGGAGCGGAGCGCCTGTCATGCGGGCTGTTCGCCGTAGAATAATTCGAGAATAGGGAAAAACATAAATTAGTTAAAGGAACGAAGTGTCCGTTTTACGACAAGCTCAGCTTGCTGAAGCTTAAGCAGCGATAGCACCAAAAAAACGGTGGTACGCCCCTTGCTTTAGATTCGAGCCTAGCGTCGATTGTTTGACCCTGATTGGTGCGTGCCTGATTTTTAGGTCGCGGGTGCGTTGGGCTCATTGAACTAAAAGTGCCCATGTTGATCGTACTGTAATCTTAGGACTCTCACTGGATAATGGATGGGCAAATGACTCGCAAATTTTTCATTTCTGCTTACCCTTGGATGGCTCTGCGCATTGTTCTCCTGGCGCGGTTGTTCGGTTGGTCGATCTGGCGCCTTTAATTTTGCCGTCTGATCTGTGATTATTAGCCTCGACCGGTTCTATGAGTGATCCTTAAGCGACTCTTTTAGCAATGCAAAACCACGCGGAAACCTATTAAAAAGCGTCACTTGGAAGCGCCTGAATTTAGCTAGGTAAACAGCCATTGTCAGAGTTTCATGGCGCTTTCTTCTCTGATATAGTTTTGTGCTAAGGCTAGCTCAGGTGCAGCAATTAGCACATTGGACCATGGGGCTTACAGGGGGATGCCCGGCTACTTATTAGGACGAATGAGGACCACTTGGTCATCTTCGTGGTGAAACTCTATCGCCATTTGAGAGTGTTTTATATGGATGTAAATTTGATCCCTGTGATTTTATCTGGCGGCGTGGGCAGCAGGCTCTGGCCCGTCTCCCGGGAAGCGCATCCGAAGCCTTTTATGACATTGCCCGATGGGCAGAATCTGATTCAGAAGACGTTCGTACGGGCAGCGAAACTACGCGGTGTCACTGAAGTAGTGACGGTTACCAACCGCGAGCATCTTTTCAAAACTGAAGACGAATATAGCCTCGTTAATACTCAAGGTCACTCTCAGATTTACATCCTCGAGCCCTTTGGAAGAAACACCACTGCCGCCATTGCTCTTGCCGCTCTTCAGTTGCGAGATAAGTATGGTGATCAAACGCATATGCTGGTACTTGCTGCCGATCATATGATTAAGGATGACGCTGCGTTTGCAGAAGCTGTTGCTCGCGCCACTCACCTATCCTCGCAAGGTTGGCTTGTCACTTTCGGCATCCGCCCGCAGTACCCGGAAACCGGCTTTGGTTATATTGAGGCTCGTGTCAATACGCCAATAGACGGTGGTTTCAAAGTCGAGAATTACGTCGAGAAACCAGACCTCGCAACCGCTGAATCATATATCGCCGCCGGGAATTATTTTTGGAACTCGGGAATGTTCTGTTTTCAGGTGGGGACCATACTTGGCGAGTTGGAAAAGCACGCGCCTAAGATCCTAGCTGAGGTCAGTGAATGTTTGGCGCATTCGCGGGTGGCAGTGGCAGCCGGGTACAGCTGTCTGACGGTCGATGCCGACACCTTTACCAAGGTAACGGACATATCGATCGATTATGCAGTTATGGAATGCTCTCAGAACGTCGCGGTAGTGCCGTGCGATATCGGTTGGACGGATATCGGCTCTTGGAATGCTGTGAGTGACCTAACGTGCGAAGGCGTCGATGGAAATCGCTTCGAGGGCGAAGTGATCAGCCACGGGGCACGCAACAACTATGTGAAGAGCGAAGATCGCCTCACCGCTTTGGTAGGTGTCGAAGACTTATTAGTGATCGACACTGCTGACGCGTTACTTATCGCGCACAGGGATAGTGCTCAAGATGTGAAGCACATCGTCGGTCAGCTGAAAAGCAGCGGTCATACGTTGCATAAGTTGCACCGTACTGTCCATCGCCCATGGGGTACTTATACGACGCTGGAAAGTGGCGAGCGATTTAAGATAAAGCGTATTGTTGTCAAGCCGGGTGCTTCGCTTTCACTGCAAATGCATCACCACCGGAGTGAACATTGGATAGTGGTTAGCGGGATGGCAGTTGTCGTCAATGATCAGGCCGAACTAATGTTGAATACAAATGAGTCGACTTTTATTCGTGCTGGTCATAAGCATAGGTTGAAGAATCCAGGCGTTATTGATCTTGTCTTAATAGAAGTTCAAAGTGGAGACTACTTGGGTGAGGACGATATCGTCCGTTTCGAAGATGTATATGGTCGAGTGATCTAGACGAGCATGATCATTGAATGAACTGTGGTTTGGTATGGATGTCCGTGCCGAGTTTTAAGAGTTTTAGAATATTAAAGATTGTTCTTGAGGGATTGAATTTTGACTAAGGATGGTCTGAAGTAGCCATGTATTTCCCCGGCATACCACCTAGCGCAACTTTTAAACTCGCCAAATGATCAAAAAACAATCAATTCGACGAGTATTTCTTACGTTTTCGCCACCCGGACCCCACTC
>NZ_VFES01000010.1 GCF_007858185.1 Pseudomonas grimontii | reverse complement strand
CGTTAGCGGGAGGCGAATTCTACAGCGTTACACGCTGCTGTCAACACCTCTTTTTCTGCGCTTTCGACCGAGAAGATCGAATCGTTAATAGCGTCAAACAACACGACCCCATCAACTTCTTCTGGGCCTCGATGAACTGAAGCAAATCGCTGCCTAATCCTGCATAACCCTTTGTTTACCAAGGAGTTTTACGTTTCGACTGCGCCGGAAGTGGGGCGAATTATAGACAGATACAATTCGCCGTCAACAGTTAATTTCGGGTTTATTCGGATTTGAGCGTAATACGCGCAAATGCCTTCTTCCCCGCCTGACAAACGTGGGTAGCGCCCAGCTCGTATATAAAGGTGCGATCCACCACTTCACCATCTATACGCACACCGCCAGACCCCAGAAGGTCTCGCGCAACCGCCGAGTTCTTAACCAGGCCCGCTTTATTAAGGACAGCAGCAATCGGCATGGCCTCAGAAGCAGTCAATTCAATCTCGGGCAGATCATCCGGCAGCTCGCCATCCTTCATGCGGTTACCCGCCGCACGGTGAGCACTGGCCGCAGCCTCCTCACCATGGAAACGCGCAACGATCTCTTCCGCCAGTTTGATCTTCACGTCACGCGGATTGGCACCCGCCTCCACATCCGCACGCAGCGCATTGATCTCATCCATCGAGCGAAAGCTCAACAGCTCGAAGTAGCGCCACATCAGGGCATCCGGGATAGAGACCAGCTTGCCGTACATCACACCCGGAGCTTCCTGAATACCGACATAGTTGCCCAGGGACTTGGACATCTTCTTGACGCCATCCAATCCTTCCAACAACGGCATGGTCAGGATGCACTGAGCTTCCTGCCCATAAGCACGCTGCAACTCACGCCCCATCAGCAGATTGAACTTCTGATCGGTGCCACCCAACTCGACATCGGCGCGCAGCGCTACCGAGTCATACCCCTGAACCAGCGGATACAGGAACTCGTGAATCGCGATCGGTTGATTGGTTGAATAGCGTTTGTCGAAGTCATCGCGCTCAAGCATGCGCGCTACGGTGTACTGGGACGTAAGGCGAATGAAGTCCGCCGGCCCCATCTGATCCATCCAGGTAGAGTTAAACGCCACCTCGGTCTTGGCCGGATCAAGAATCTTGAATACCTGGGTCTTATAGGTCTCGGCATTATCGAGAACCTGCTCACGGGTCAGTGGCGGGCGTGTCGCACTCTTACCACTCGGATCGCCGATCATCCCGGTGAAATCGCCTATAAGGAAGATCACCTGATGCCCCAGCTCCTGGAACTGACGCAGCTTATTAATAAGCACGGTATGACCCAGGTGCAGGTCCGGGGCCGTCGGATCGAAACCAGCCTTAATACGCAGGGGTTGGCCACGCTTGAGCTTTTCGATCAGCTCGGCCTCGACCAACAGTTCTTCCGCACCACGTTTTATCAGCGCTAGCTGCTCTTCAACCGACTTCATAACAGACCCGCAAGGCTCAGATTCAAAAGGGAACCAACCATACAAGATCAGGGACTAATTACAAGTTTTGCCCTGCGCACGGACACCGTTCAGCGAGCTCAGCGTTCGCGAGCTTGCGCCCCAGATGATTTGGTTATATTTTATACAGTTATTTCATCTTCATCATGTCATTCATCTTTTCCATTTCATCTTCAAAGTCAAAATTACCTATGACCACTGAACCGTCTAAAGCGCCGCCGCTTTACCCGAAGACCCACCTGCTCGCTGCAAGTGGTATCGCCGCCCTTCTCAGCTTGGCACTCCTGGCATTCCCTTCCAGTGACGTAGAAGCCAAACGAACATCCCTGAGCCTTGACTTGGAGAGTCCGGTTGAGCAACTGACACAAGATCAAGACGCTTCCGATGCCCAAAAAGCCACAAATACTCCAACTGAATCGCCTTTTGCCCAGATCGAAAACACGCCGGAAGATACCCAGCAAGCCGCTCAAGAACAGCAAACGCCCGTAGCAGACGCCGCCAGGAACCCTCAACACCGCGAAGTAATCGTGGCGAAAGGCGATACGCTCTCTACCCTGTTCGAGAAAGTAGGCCTTCCCGCGGCCACCGTTAACGACGTGCTGGCCAGCGATAAACAAGCCAAGCAATTCACCCAGCTCAAACACGGCCAGAAACTTGAGTTCGAACTGACACCAGACGGTCAGTTGAACAACCTGCACACTAACGTCAGCGATCTTGAAAGCATCTCCCTGACCAAGGGCGCCAAAGGCTTTGCGTTCAACCGCATCACCACCAAGCCAGTCATGCGTTCCGCCTACGTTCACGGCGTGATCAACAGCTCGCTGTCGCAATCTGCCGCTCGCGCCGGCTTGTCCCATAGCATGACCATGGACATGGCCAGCGTGTTTGGTTACGACATCGATTTCGCCCAGGACATCCGTCAGGGCGATGAATTCGACGTAATCTATGAGCAGAAAGTCGCCAACGGCAAAGTGATCGGCACCGGCAACATTCTCTCCGCACGCTTCACCAACCGCGGCAAGACCTATACCGCCGTGCGCTACACCAATAAGCAAGGCAACAGCAGCTACTACACCGCCGATGGCAACAGCATGCGCAAGGCCTTCATCCGCACCCCGGTGGATTTCGCTCGTATTAGCTCGCGTTTCTCCATGGGTCGCAAGCATCCAATTCTGAACAAAATCCGCGCCCACAAAGGCGTCGACTATGCCGCACCTCGCGGTACGCCTATCAAGGCGGCCGGTGATGGCAAGGTCCTGCTCGCAGGGCGTCGTGGTGGCTACGGCAACACGGTGATCATCCAGCACGGCAACACCTACCGCACCCTGTACGGCCATATGCAAGGTTTCGCCAAGGGTGTGAAAACTGGCGGCAATGTCAAGCAGGGCCAAGTGATCGGTTATATCGGCACAACTGGCCTGTCCACCGGCCCGCACTTGCACTATGAATTCCAGGTCAATGGTGTGCACGTTGACCCATTGGGCCAGAAACTGCCGATGGCCGACCCGATCGCCAAGGCCGAACGCGCGCGCTTTATGCAACAGAGCCAGCCTCTGATGGCGCGCATGGACCAGGAGCGCTCCACCCTGCTTGCCTCGGCGAAGCGTTAAGGTATGCCGTTCTATATAGGTGTGATGTCCGGGACCAGCCTCGATGGCCTGGATATCGCCCTGATCGAACAAGACTCGGCGGTCAATCTGATCGCCACCCACTACACCCCCATGCCGGATACCCTGCGCGCAGAGCTGTTAAGCCTGTGCGCCAGCGGCCCGGATGAGATTGCCCGCTCAGCGATTGCCCAGCAGCAATGGGTCACCCTCGCCGCCCAAGGCATTCACACTTTGCTCGACCAGCAAAACCTCAAGCCTCGGGAAATACGTGCAATCGGCAGCCATGGCCAGACCATCCGCCACGAACCCGCCCGTGGTTTTACCGTGCAGATCGGCAACCCGGCGCTGCTTGCGGAGCTGACGGGCATCGCCGTAGTCAGCGACTTCCGCAGCCGCGATGTCGCCGCCGGCGGGCAGGGCGCGCCTCTGGTGCCCGCGTTTCATGAAGCGTTGTTTGGCGAAAGCACCGGCAACCGTGCAGTGTTGAATATCGGGGGCTTCAGCAATCTCAGCCTGATCGAAACCGGCAAGCCCGTAGCTGGCTTCGACTGCGGCCCAGGCAATGTCCTGCTGGACGCCTGGATTCAACAACAGCGTGGCGAACACTTTGACCGTGATGGGCAGTGGGCGGGTAGTGGCAAGGTCGAGCCTCAACTACTCGCGGCACTACTCAGCGATCCATTCTTCCTGACCAAAGGCCCGAAAAGCACCGGCCGTGAAGTGTTCAACCTCGGATGGCTGCACCAACACCTTGGTCGCTTGCCGGCCTTTGCCCCCCAGGACGTACAGGCCAGCCTGCTGGAGCTGACCGCCCTGACCATCGTCGAGGCCCTGCAAACCGCACAACCCCAGACAGCAACGCTACTGGTCTGTGGCGGGGGCGCCCATAACACCACAATGATGAACCGCCTGGCGGCGTTGTTGCCGTCCACTCAAGTCAGCAGCACCGCCACGCACGGCGTAGACCCCGACTGGGTCGAAGCCATGGCCTTCGCCTGGCTGGCTCATTGCTGCCTGGAAGGCATTGCCGCCAACCGGCCCAGTGTCACCGGCGCACGTGGGCTACGGGTACTTGGCGCGATCTACCCCGCCTGACGACCACCTCGCCAGAATCGCAGACAGCAAAACGCCGCTTGGCCGATCAAAGCCAAGCGGCGTTTTTTATTTGTTGTGGATCAGGCTGTCGATCAGATCGAGAACGAAGAGCCGCAACCACAGGTGGTGGTAGCATTAGGGTTCTTGATCACGAAACGCGAACCCTCCAGACCTTCCTGGTAATCCACTTCGGCGCCTGCCAAGTATTGGAAGCTCATCGGATCCACGACCAGGCTTACGCCCTCGCGCTCAACAATAGTGTCATCGTCGGCCACATCTTCATCGAAGGTAAAACCGTACTGAAACCCTGAACAACCGCCGCCCGTAACGAATACGCGCAGCTTCAAGCGATCATTACCCTCTTCATCGACCAGGCTCTTCACCTTGTGCGCAGCACCGTGGGTGAATTGCAAAGCCGTGGGGGTGAAGGATTCAACGCTCATGCTGATAATCTCCCGGCGTAGCGCCGCCATATGCGTAATGGCGGACATTATCCGCTTCTCCTAGAAAAGCGGTCAACTATTAAGGGAGCAACGGCAAGCTTCAAGCCGTCAGCTCCAAGCTTGCCGCTGACAACTTGAGGCTTGCGGCTGGCTTTAAGGCAACATACCGGCGTGGGACAGACCCAGCTTTTCATCCAGGCCAAACAGGATGTTCATGTTCTGCACCGCTTGGCCCGACGCGCCCTTGACGAGGTTATCGATCACCGACAACACCACCACCAGGTCACCATCCTGCGGGCGGTGCACTGCAATACGGCACACGTTAGCGCCCCGCACGCTGCGGGTTTCCGGATGGCTGCCGGCAGGCATTACATCGACGAACGGTTCGTTGACATAGCGCTTTTCAAACAACGCCTGCAGGTCCACCGAGCGATCAACCACAGTGGCATACAACGTGGAATGAATGCCACGAATCATCGGCGTCAGGTGTGGCACGAAGGTCAGGCCTACGTCCTTGCCGGCGGCGCGACGCAGACCTTGGCGAATTTCCGGCAGATGGCGATGCCCTTTTACTGCGTAGGCCTTCATGCTTTCCGACGTCTCGGAGTACAGGGAACCTACAGCGGCTCCACGACCGGCGCCGCTGACACCCGACTTACAGTCTGCGATCAGGCGCGAAGCATCCGCCAGCCCGGCCTCGAGCAACGGCAGAAAGCCCAGTTGCGTGGCCGTCGGATAGCAACCCGGCACCGCGATCAAGCGCGCCTGCTTGATCTGCTCACGATTGACTTCTGGCAGCCCGTACACCGCCTCTTCCAACAGTTCCGGTGCACCGTGAGGCTGGCCGTACCACTTGGCCCATTCGTCGGCGTCTTGCAGGCGGAAGTCAGCCGACAGGTCGATGACCTTGGTGCCAGCGGCCAGCAGTTCGCCCGCCAACGCATGGGCAACGCCGTGAGGGGTGGCAAAGAACACCACATCGCAGGCGCCAAGGGTGTTGATGTCCGGAACGCTGAACGCCAGGCCATCGTAGTGGCCTCGCAGGTTCGGGTACATATCGGCCACGGCCAGGCCGGCCTCGGATCGAGAGGTAATGACCACCACCTCAGCTTGCGGATGCTGAGCCAACAGACGCAGCAATTCGACACCGGTGTAACCCGTGCCGCCGACGATACCGACCTTGACCATAAACCTGCCCTCAACGAACCCACTGGAAAGCCGTCGATAATAGGGGCCGCATCGTCCTGGGACAACCGTCAACGTGACGTACGGGCGCATGAGCCACTACTATCTTCGCTACCGTGAACCTGGGAATAACTAAAAATGCTTTATCTATGGGTCAAAGCCTTCCATATCGTCAGCATCGTCTGCTGGTTTGCCGGGCTGTTCTACCTGCCACGCCTGTTCGTCTACCACGCTCAAAGCGAGGACACCGTCAGCAAGGAACGCTTCAGCGTCATGGAGCGCAAGCTGTACCGCGGCATCATGGGCCCGGCGATGCTGGCCAGCCTGGTGTTCGGTATCTGGCTGATAGTCCTTAACCCCGGCATCTTTCAATCGGGCGCCTGGATCCACGCCAAGCTGACCCTGGTAGTGTTGCTGATTGGTTACCACCACATGTGCGGCGCGCAGGTAAAACGCTTCGCCCGTGGCGAAAACACCCGCAGCCATGTCTTTTATCGCTGGTTCAATGAAGTCCCGGTTCTGATATTGCTGGCTATCGTAATTTTGGTCGTGGTCAAACCGTTCTAACTTCACTTACTCGGGGTACTTCCAATGTCGCTGCCCGCTCTGCTTGAACAACGTCTGCGCCTGCCCGTGGTGGCTGCGCCGATGTTCCTGATTTCCAATCCGCAACTGGTTCTGGCCTGCTGCCGCAATGGGGTGGTCGGGAGTTTCCCGGCGCTCAACCAGCGCGAGAGCAGTGGCTTCAAGGCCTGGCTGGAGGAAATCGAAGCGGGCCTGGCGCAGTTGGGCAATCCCGCGCCCTACGCCGTCAACCTGATCGTGCACAACAGCAACCCTCGCCTGCAGGCGGACCTGGCGATCTGCGTCGAGCACAAGGTGCCGATCGTGATCACCAGCCTGGGCGCGGTGAAAGAACTGGTAGATGCGGTGCACAGCTATGGCGGCCTGGTATTCCACGATGTCACTACCCGGCGCCACGCCGAAAAAGCCGCCGAAGCCGGCGTGGATGGCCTGATCGCCGTGGCCGCAGGCGCCGGCGGCCATGCCGGTACCTGGAGCCCGTTTTCGCTGATCGCAGAGATTCGTCAATTCTTCGATAAAACCCTGCTGCTGGCCGGCTGCCTCAATCACGGCCATGAGATACTCGCCGCCCAGTTGCTGGGGGCAGACCTGGCCTATTTCGGCACACGTTTTATCGGTACCACTGAAAGCCACGCGCCGGATGCGTATAAAGAGATGCTGCTCACATCGCGCGCCGCCGACATCGTGCACACTCCTGCTGTCTCCGGCGTACCCGCAAGCTTTATGCGCCAGAGCCTGGAAAATGCCGGTTTCGACCTCGCTGCCCTGCAAGGCAAAGGCGAAGTAAACTTCGGCTCCAAGCTCAAGCCGCTGAGCGACGAAGCCAAGGCCTGGAAGACCGTATGGTCCGCCGGCCAAGGTGTCGGGGAGATTAATGATTTACCCAGCGTAGATGAACTCGTTGCCCGCCTGGATGCCGAATACCGCAAGGCGCGCGAGCAGGCGGCACAGTTACGCTGGCCACGCTGACCCAACCGCAAGGCCTGCCATTTGAGCAGGCCTGCACTACCCCACTGATTCCGTGACAAGGATGCCCGCATGAGCGACAACCGTTTCAAGATTGTGTTTGATGGAGCCTTGCTCCCGGGTGTCGAAAGCACCACGGCCAAGCTGAACCTGGCTGAACTGTTCAAGAGCACAGTCGAGGAAATCGAGAAACTCTTCACCGGCCGCCCGGTTGCACTGAAGCGCGACCTGTCCCGGCCCGACGCCGAAACCTACCTCACCGCGCTGAAAAACGCCGGGGTGGACGCGCGTATCGAGGCCGAACAGCCCGTAGCCTTCAGCCTTGCCGAAACCCATGAGACCGATTCCGGCGCTGCGGACTTCTCGCGCCCTGCCGCGTCCCCGTACGCACCGCCGCGTGCTGCCGTTGGTGAAAGCCTGCCGGAATACGCCACCCTCAAGGTCTTCACCATCAATGGCCGTATTGGTCGTCTGCGGTACCTGGCATGGACGCTGGTACTGACCGTGGCCATGCTCGTCGCAGCAGGCATCCTCAGTACCGTGGGCTTCGCGATCGCAACCGCGTCGCCGACGATAGCCATTATCATCGGCTCGCTGCTGGGCTTCGCGCTGTTCGTCGCGGTGGTGGTCGTGAGCGTGCAGATCGGCGTGCAGCGCCTGCACGATCTGGGCTGGTCTGGCTGGTTGTACCTGCTGAACCTGGTACCGCTGGTGAACAGTATTTTCCCGCTGCTGCTGTTGGTAGTGCCAGGTAACACCGGCGCCAACCAGTACGGCGCACCACCACCGCGCAACTCCACCGCAGTGAAGGTCCTGGCCTCACTGTGGCTGGCATTCATTCCGCTGATGCTCATCCTCGTGGTGTCGCTGGGCATGAACGGCTACCTGGACCAACTCGAAGCCAACGTGGACAGCAGCTACGAAAGCAGCTCCATCACCTCCGATGAAGACGCCGACCAAAGCGTGATCGTCGATGAAGAAGACGTGCAAAGTGCTGACGACGCGGCCGAACCTGTAGACTCTCCAGAACAGTAAAGAAACGCCCCGCGCCTGTGATGCCTCCATCCCAGGCGCGGGGCGTTGCGATGGAGAAAGGCATGACCCGTTACGCTCTGATCACCGGTGCCTCCAGCGGCATCGGCCTGGCTTTGGCCGAAGCCCTGGCCCGTCGCGGCCGCAGCTTGATTCTAGTGGCCCGCCAGCGTGATCAGTTGGAAAGCATTGCAATCGAATTGACCCAACGCTTCGGCGTCGAAGTACTGTTTCGGGCGTGCGACCTGGGCGAGCCATTGCGCTTGTCCGGGTTCCTGCTGGAGCTGGAAGAAGGCGAGCGGCAGATCGACTTGCTGGTGAACTGCGCTGGGATTGGCACCAGCGGGCCGTTCCTGGCTCAAGACTGGATGACCGAACAAGACCTCATCGAAGTCAACATCCTCGCCCTCACCCGCATGTGTCACGCCCTGGGCAATACCATGGCGCTGCAAGGTGGCGGGCAGATTCTCAACGTCGCCTCGGTCGCCGCGTTCCAACCCGGGCCTTGGATGAGCAGCTATTACGCCAGCAAAGCCTATGTGCTGCATTTCTCCGAAGGCTTGCGCGAAGAACTGAAGACCTGTGGCATCAAGGTCTCGGTGCTTTGCCCCGGCCCTACGCGCACCGCCTTCTTTGGTACAGCGCAAATGGACACCCCCAAGCTCGAGCGCAGCAAGCAATTGATGAGCCCGGAAGAAGTGGCCCTCTACACCGTGCGTGCGCTGGAAAAGAACAAAGCCATCATCATTCCTGGGCGACGTAATCGCTGGCTGGCCTTCAGCCCGCGTTTCAGCCCGCGCTGGCTGACTCGCAAGATCGCCGGTGCGATCAACAAGGCCTATTGCCCGCGCTGATCGCCTGGGTACACTCACCTTGCACTTTCATAATGGAGAAACAGCTGTGGATACTCTGTTCACCAAGATCATCAACAGAGAAATACCCGCGAAGATTATCTATGAGGATGACCAGGTCCTGGCCTTCCACGATATCGCCCCTCAGGCACCCGTGCATTTTCTGGTGATCCCAAAGAAGCCGATCCGCACCCTTAATGATCTCAAGGAAGAAGATAAAGCACTGGCGGGGCATATCCTGTTCACCGCCCAGCGCCTGGCCCTTGAACTGGGCTGCGAGGAAGGTTTCCGAGTGGTCATGAACTGCAATGAGAAAGGCGGGCAAACCGTCTATCACATCCATATGCACGTACTGGGTCAGCGCCAGATGAATTGGCCGCCGGGCTGATAACCTGTTCAAGCGGGTCGTGGTCCCAGGCTGCGACCCCATGCCATTGACTCAGCGCAAACGCTTCATCCTCTCTTGCGGTAAACTGGCCGCCGAGATTCTTCCCGGAGGTCAGCATGACTACCCAACGTCACTACTCGCCAATTGACCGTCTGTTGCTGCAAGCCGACATGGCCATGCGCACACTGCTGCCCTTCAGCGGCCAACCGTACCGCCCGTCGCCCGCCATCGTGCAGCCTGACGCGCAGATGAGCGAGACCGAGACCCGCCATGTCGCAGGCCTTATGCGCATCAACCATACCGGTGAAGTCTGTGCCCAAGCGCTGTATCAGGGCCAGGCCCTGACCGCGAAGCTTCCGCAGGTGCGCGCAGCCATGGAGCATGCGGCCGAGGAAGAAATCGATCACCTGGCTTGGTGCGAGCAACGTATTCGCCAGTTGGGCAGCCATCCCAGTGTGCTCAACCCGCTGTTTTACGGTTTGTCATTCGGCATCGGCGCGGCTGCCGGCCTGATCAGCGATAAGGTCAGCCTCGGTTTTGTCGCCGCGACTGAACAACAAGTGTGCAAGCACCTGGATGAACACCTGGAACAACTGCCGACCGAAGACGAAAAGTCCCGGGCGATTCTTGAGCAGATGCGTATCGATGAAGAGCACCACGCCGAAAGTGCATTGGATGCCGGCGGTTTCCGCTTCCCGGCGCCGGTGCGATTCGGCATGAGCCTGCTGGCCAAGGTCATGACCAAAAGCACCTACCGCATCTGACTAAACCTGCGGCTGCAAAAAAGGGCGCTATCCAAGCGCCCTTTTCTTTTGCCGATTGGCGGTCAACCCAACTCGATGATCTCGTAATCATGGGTGATGGCCACACCCGCCGCGCCGAGCATGATCGACGCCGAGCAGTACTTCTCGGCCGACAGCTCGATGGCGCGCTTAACCTGGGCTTCTTTCAACGCCCGGCCCTTCACCACAAAGTGCATGTGGATCTTGGTGAACACCTTGGGATCTTCAGTGGCGCGCTCGGCTTCCAGGAAGGCTTCGCAGCTTTCCACGGCCTGGCGGGATTTCTTCAGGATGCTGACCACGTCGAAATTGCTGCAACCGCCCACACCAAGCAGGAGCATTTCCATCGGGCGTACGCCCAGGTTACGGCCACCGGCTTCCGGCGGGCCATCCATGACCACAACATGGCCACTGCCCGACTCACCGAGGAACATGGCTTCGCCCGCCCATTGGATGCGTGCCTTCATCGCCCAGACTCCACTGCTAAAAAAGGGTCGCCAGCTTAGCACAGGGCCTGGGCGCCACCGCGTTTCCCATCAAAGCGATCAATAACCGGGCTGACTCAGTAAATTCGCTAATCGAGTCAGAATGTGTCTGTTAAGCTGGCGCCAAATGAGTGGCGTATTGCCACCCTTTATACAACGTGTATCAATGCCGATACCGCTGAGTACAACAACTCCAACCACCTCGCGCTGCCTTTCGGGATACAACCATGGTTGCTCTTACGCCCATACCCAAGATCAAGAATCTCGACAAGTTGCTGATGCACTGCCAGCGCCGGCGCCACCCGGCCAAGCACAACATCATCTGCGCCGGTGAGCGCTCCGAAACACTGTTTTTCATTATCAAAGGCTCGGTCACCATCCTGATCGAGGATGAAGACGGCCGCGAAATGATCATCGCCTACCTGAACACAGGGGATTTTTTCGGCGAGCTGGGACTGTTTGAACAAGCAGGCAAGGAGCAGGAGCGCAGCGCCTGGGTGCGGACGAAGGTTGAGTGCGAAGTGGCCGAGATCAGTTACGCAAAATTTCGTGAACTCGCCCAGCAGGACCCCGACATCCTCTACGCCCTCAGCGGGCAAATCGCCCAGCGCCTGCGGGATACCACACGCAAAGTCGGCGACCTGGCGTTCTTCGACGTCACTGGTCGAGTCGCCCGCTGCCTGCTGGAGCTGTGCAAACAGCCCGATGCAATGACTCACCCCGACGGCATGCAGATCAAGATCACCCGTCAGGAAATCGGGCGCATTGTCGGCTGTTCACGGGAGATGGTCGGCCGCGTGCTCAAGGATCTGGAAGAGCGCAACCTGGTGCACGTCAAAGGCAAGACAATGGTCGTGTTCGGTACCCGTTAACCCGGCAGGAAACTGGCCAGCATCTGACGGTACAAGGTGTCCAGCCGGCTGATTGCATCCGGCGCGGCGAAGGCTTCGTGCAGGGCGATATGGCTGTCGGCGCGAACCCGCTGCTCCAGGCCGCAGGCTTCGTTGAAGCGATTGACCGCCGCGATCAGTTCTTCGCGATCGTTATCCAGCAACAACGCACCGTGCACCAACCCCACCGGGCGGCCCCCGCTTTGCCGCCAGCGCTGGGCAGTGCCGACCATTTTGCGCCCGTTGAGGTTGACGTTGTAACGACCGTCGCAGAATGCACCTTCGATTTCCCCGACGGAGGCATCGCCGCCCAACTCGATCAGCAAGTCGCAGATTGGTTGGCACAAACGCAAGTAGCCAGTTTCGATACGATTGTGATCGCCTTCACTGCGCGGCGGTGCGTAGACCAAGGCGATATTGACCGTAGCGCTGGACTGCGGCACCGGTTCGCCGCCAGTTTCGCGCAAAAGCACCGGCCAACCGACATCCGCAGAGACGCGGCTGGCGAGATCAAAAGCAGGCAATCGGCTCAAGCGGCGCGGCATCACCAATGCCTGATCACTGGGCTGCCAGAACAACAAACCGAACCCCTGCTCACCCGCGCAAACGGCCGCCAACAAGGCTTGCTCGGCGGCAAGGCCTGCTTCAACACGCATCGACACTGGCTGGATCAAAGGGCACCTACCTATCTGAATAAACACAAACCCAAACGTGGGAAGGGGCTTGCCCCGATAGCGGTGTGTCAGTCAAGAATGCTCCAACTGAACCGCAGCCATCGGGGGCAAGCCCCCTCCCACATTTTGATCGCATTTCAAATCAATCGAGAGTAGAACCGCTGACCGCCACGGCACGCTCCGGGAAGAACAGACGCTGCAGTTCCGCCCCAGGGTTCTCGGCGCGCATGAAGGTCTCACCCACCAGGAACGAATAAACGTCACTGATTTCCATCAGTTCCACATCAGCACGGTTGACGATGCCACTTTCGGTAATCACCAGGCGGTCGCGCGGAATACGCGGCAGCAGATCGAGGGTGTTTTCCAGGCTGACTTCAAAGGTGTGCAGGTTACGGTTGTTGACCCCCACCAGCGGTGTGTCGAGGGTTTTCAGTGCGCGCTCCAGCTCATCGCCGTCGTGCACTTCCACCAGCACATCCAGCCCGACGCTTTTGGCCACGGCCGCCAGCTCGGCCATCTTCACATCATCCAATGCGGAGACAATCAGCAACACACAGTCGGCGCCCAAGGCGCGGGCTTCAATGATCTGGTACGGATCAACCATGAAATCCTTGCGGATCACCGGCAACTTGCACGCGGCACGGGCCTGCTGCAGGAACAGGTCGGAACCCTGGAAAAAATCGATGTCAGTGAGTACCGACAGGCAAGTCGCCCCGCCCTTCTCGTAGCTGACGGCGATTTCGGCCGGTACAAAGTTTTCGCGAATCACGCCTTTGCTCGGCGACGCTTTCTTGATCTCGGCGATCACGGCCGGCTGCTTGAGCTTGGCCTGGGCGATCAACGCCTTGGCAAATCCACGCGGTGCGTCAGCGGCTTTCGCTTGGGCTTCCAACTCGGCCAGGCTCACACGGGCACGGCGCTCGGCGACTTCTTCAGCCTTGCGGGCGAGGATTTTTTCCAGAACGGTCGGCACACTCATCCTTCATTCTCCATCTTGAATACGGCGGTGAATGCTCCCAGCTCTTCGAGCTTTTCGCGAGCCAGACCGGTGTGCAGCGCATCGTGGGCCAATTCGACACCTTCCTTAAGACTATAGGCATGATCGGCTGCGTAAAGTGCCGCGCCAGCATTCAGAACAATCATTTCCGCAGCCTTTTGACCGTTCTCGGTCTTACGACGCCCCAGGGCATCGCGAATCAGCTCCAGGGACGCCGCCGGGCTTTCCACCGCCAAGCCGTGCAGGCTCTGGCTCTTCATGCCCAGGTCTTCCGGCTCGACCCAGTATTCGGTGATCTGGTCATTCTTCAGCTCCGCCACAAACGTTGGCGCGGCCAGGCTGAACTCGTCCAGGCCGTCTTTGGAATGCACCACCAGCACATGCTTGCTGCCCATGCGTTGCAGCACTTCAGCCAAGGGCCGGCACAGCGCCTGGCTGAACACGCCCACCACCTGGTGCTTCACACCGGCCGGATTCGTAAGCGGGCCGAGCATGTTGAACAGGGTACGCAGGCCAAGGTCTTTGCGCGGGCCGGCGGCGTGCTTCATCGCACCATGATGGGACTGGGCAAACATAAAGCCGATGCCGACGTTGTCGATGCAGCGCGCCACTTGTACCGGTGTCAGGTTCAGGTAGATGCCGGCCGCTTCCAACAGGTCGGCACTGCCGCTCTTGCCGGACACCGCGCGGTTACCGTGCTTGGCCACGGTGCAACCCGCCGCCGCGACCACAAAGGAAGAGGCCGTCGAGACGTTGAAGATGTTCGCACCGTCACCGCCGGTGCCGACCACGTCGACCACGCCGTCGAGGGTCTTGAGCTCGACCTTGTCCGCCAGCTCACGCATCACCGAGACGGCGCCGACGATCTCGTCGATGCTTTCGCTCTTCATGCGCATCGCCATCATGAACGCGCCGATCTGCGCGTCGGTGCATTGACCGGTCATGATTTCGCGCATCACATCGCTCATTTCAGCGGTGCTCAGGTCCAGATGGCCGACGATACGGCTCAGGGCAGTCTTGATATCCATGGAAAGTCCTTAGCGCGTGCCGCCGCTCTGCTTGAGAAAGTTGGCGAACAGCTCGTAGCCCTGCTCGGTCAGGATCGATTCAGGGTGAAATTGCACCCCTTCGATGTTCAGTGTCTTGTGACGCAGGCCCATGATCTCGTCGACGGAGCCGTCTTCCAGTTGGGTCCAGGCGGTCAGTTCCAGGCATTCCGGCAAGGTTTCGCGCTTGACCACCAGCGAGTGGTAGCGGGTCACGGTCACCGGGTTGTTGAGTGCCTGGAATACGCCCAGGTCTTTATGGAACACCGGGCTGGTCTTGCCGTGCATCACCTGGCGCGCACGCACTACATCACCACCAAAGGCCTGGCCGATGGACTGGTGGCCCAGGCATACGCCCAGGATCGGCAGCTTGCCGGCGAAGTACTTGATGGCTTCGAGGGAGATACCCGCCTCGGTCGGCGTGCAGGGGCCCGGCGAAACCACGATACGCTCCGGGTTCAGGGCGGCGATTTCGGCCACGGTCAGTTCGTCATTGCGAACCACCTTGACCTCGGCACCCAGCTCCCCCAGGTACTGCACAACGTTGTAGGTAAAGGAGTCGTAGTTATCAATCATCAGCAACATGGGGGAAACCTCAAGAATTGGGGGTCTGTTCAGCCAGCGCCACGGCGCGGAACATCGCGCGCCGCTTGTTCAGGGTTTCTTCCCATTCGAGGGCCGGCACCGAGTCGGCGACAATCCCGCCACCGGCCTGCACGTGCAGCTCCCCGTCCTTGATCACCGCCGTACGAATCGCAATGGCGGTGTCCATGTTGCCGTTCCAGGCGAAATACCCCACGGCGCCACCATAGACACCCCGCTTGACCGGTTCCAGTTCGTCGATGATTTCCATCGCACGGATCTTCGGCGCGCCCGACAAGGTGCCCGCCGGCAGAATCGCCCGCAATGCGTCCATCGCGGTCAGCCCGGACTTCAGCTCGCCGGTGACGTTGGACACGATGTGCATCACGTTGGAATAGCGCTCAATGACCATCTTCTCGGTCAACTTCACCGAACCGATTTCCGAGACACGCCCAGTGTCATTGCGGCCCAGGTCGATCAGCATCAGGTGTTCGGCAATTTCCTTGTCGTCGCTGAGCAGGTCTTCTTCGAGCGCCAAATCCGCTTCTTCGGTCGCGCCACGCGGGCGTGTACCGGCAATCGGGCGCACGGTGATCAGGTTGTCCTCGACACGCACCAGCACTTCCGGCGAGCTGCCCACTACGTGGAAGTCACCAAAGTTGAAGAAGTACATATACGGCGTCGGGTTGAAGCAACGCAGCGCCCGGTACAGGTCAATGGGCGCAGCCTTGAAGTCGATGGACATGCGTTGCGACGGCACCACCTGCATGCAGTCACCGGCGAGGATGTATTCCTTGATGGTATCGACCGCGCGCTCGTAGTCATCCTGGGTAAAGCTGGAGCGGAACACCGGGTCGGCCGCCGGTGGACGGCTGAGGTCCAGGCCGCGACGCGGGGTGATCGGCTGGCGCAGTTTTTCCAACAGCGCTTCGAGGCTGGCTTGGCCTTGCTCGAAGGCGTCGGCCTGGGACGGGTCGGCGAGCACGATCGCGTGCATCTTGCCGGCGAGGTTGTCGAACACCACCACCGCATCGGAGACCATCAGCAGAATGTCCGGCACGCCCAGCGGGTCCGGGTTCGGGCATTTGCCCAGGCGTTTTTCCACATAGCGCACGCAGTCGTAGCCGAAGTACCCCACCAGGCCGCCGTTGAAGCGCGGCAGGCCAGGGATGGTCGGCACGTTATAGCGCGCCTTGAAGGCTTCGACGAAGGCCAGCGGGTCTTCGACGTCATGGCTTTCGACCTCGACGCCATCATGGGTGATGCTCACATGATGGTCATGCACACGCATGACCGTGCGGCATGGCAGGCCGATGATCGAGTAACGGCCCCACTTCTCACCGCCCTGCACCGACTCCAACAGATAGGAGTTGGGCTCGTCGGCCAGTTTCAGGTAGATCGACAACGGCGTGTCGAAGTCGGCCAGGGTTTCGCAGGCCAGGGGGATACGGTTATAGCCGGCAGCGGCCAAACGCAGGAATTCTTCGCGGATCATGAGGTGCCTCGTGGCGTGAGGGTCTAACAGTCAGGTATGCAAACGTGCCGCATGGTGCGGCCAGGATCAGTCAGGCGCGCCAACGCCAGCGGGCCAGGGCCTTGATGACTTTCATCCAGAGTTTGCGAGTGACCACCACGATGGAATTTCCAGAAGGGGACGGATCGATGTCGGGCAACGTTATCTCAGCGCCAGCTCCCAAGCAACCGGGGATTAGCAGTCGCAGGTCATCAATCACCAGCGATGGCGACTCTTCGGCGATCGGACGGCCATGGTTGTAGCCGTAACTCAGGGCCACGCACTGCACGCCAGCCGCTTTCGCCGCCAGCACGTCACTGCGCGAATCGCCGACAAACAGCGACTGGGACGCCGGAATATTGGCCATTTTCATCACGAAAAACAGCGCCGCCGGGTCGGGCTTCTTCTGTGGCAGGGTATCGCCACCGATGATCCAGCGAAAATAACGGCCGATTTTCATCTGGTCCAACAGCGGCGCGACGAAGCGCTCCGGCTTGTTGGTGATCAGGGCCATTTCCACGCCCTGCTTGCTCAGCCATTTGAGGGTGTCGCGTACGCCGGGGTAGACCACGGTCAGTTCGTGGCTGCGCTCATAGGCTGCGTTGAACAGCTCCAGGGCGTGCTCGGCCTCAACCTCATCGACACCTTCGGCATCGATATGATTGGCCAGGGCCCGGCGCACCAGCATCGGCGCACCATTGCCGACCCATTCGCGTACTGACGCAAGCCCCGCCGGCTTGCGCCCCAGCTTGAGCAGCATCTGGTCCACCGCCGCCGCCAGGTCTGGCACCGAGTCGATCAAGGTACCGTCCAGATCGAACATCACCAGCCGTGGCAGTTTGCCGGGGAACAGCTGCTCAAAGCCGCTCATGGACGCGCCAGCGCCAGTTCGGCGCGCATCTTGGCGATGACTTCCTGATAGTCCGGGGCGTTGAAGATCGCCGAGCCGGCCACGAAGGTGTCGGCGCCGGCGGCAGCGATTTCACGGATATTGTTGACGTTGACCCCCCCGTCGATTTCCAGGCGGATGTCGCGGCCCGACGCATCGATCAGCGCACGGGCTTCGCGCAGCTTGTCAAGGGTACCGGGGATGAACTTCTGCCCGCCGAAGCCTGGGTTGACGCTCATCAGCAGCACCATGTCGACCTTGTCCATCACGTACTTGAGCACGTCCAACGGGGTGGCCGGGTTGAACACCAGGCCGGCCTTGCAACCGCCCTCGCGGATCAGTTGCAAGGTGCGGTCGACGTGCAGCGAGGCTTCCGGGTGGAAGGTGATGTAGGTCGCGCCGGCGTCAACGAAGTCACCGATGATGCGGTCCACCGGGCTGACCATCAGGTGCGCGTCGATGGGCGCGGTGACGCCGTACTTGCGCAGCGCCGCGCAGACCATCGGGCCGATGGTCAGGTTGGGCGCGTAGTGGTTGTCCATGACATCGAAGTGCACGAAGTCGGCACCGGCGGCCAACACCTTGTCCACTTCCTCACCCAGGCGGGCGAAATCGGCGGAGAGAATCGATGGAGCAATAACGAAGGGCTGCATGACGCACCTTTTTTGAGCTAAATCACGATGGCGCGCATTGTATACCTCATGCTTTGCCCTGCGCACCGTGACCTAACTCAACGGCTAGTACGCCGCCCGATAGATTTTCTCGATATCGGCCGCGCTGAGCTTGCGCGGGTTGTTACGCATCAAGCGCTCGATACCCGCCGCTTCCGTGGCCATCGCCGGGATGGCGTCCTCGGGAACCCCGAAACTGCGCAGGCCGGAAGGAATCTCCACGGCGGCGCACAGTCGCGTCATCGCCTCGACGGCCTGATCGGCGGCATCGTTGGCACTCAGCCCGATGACATTCACGCCCATGGCCTGGGCAATGTCCTGCATGCGTTCGACACAGGCCAGTTTGTTCCAGTGCATCACGTAGGGCAGCAACAGCGCATTGCTGACGCCATGGGCGATATTGAACCGCCCGCCGAGCGGGTAGGCCAATGCATGCACTGCGCCCACCCCGGCATTGCCGAAGGCCATGCCGGCCATCAGGCTGGCGGTAGCCATATCGTCGCGGGCCTGCAGGTTGGCCGGGTTGGCGTAGGCCTTGGGCAGTGCTTTGGCGATCAGCTTGATCGCACCGATGGCCAGGGCATCCGTGATCGGCGAGGCATTCAGGGAAAGGTAGGACTCAATGGCATGCACCAGCGCATCCACGCCACTGGCGGCTGTGACACTGCGCGGGCAAGTCAGGGTCATTTGCGGGCTGATCAGCGCAACGTCCGGCAGCAGGTAGTCGCTGACGATGCCTTTCTTCAACTGCGCGACCTTGTCGGAGAGGATCGCCACATTGGTCACTTCCGAGCCGGTGCCGGCCGTAGTCGGGATGGCGATCAGCGGCGGGCCCTTGCGCGGTACCTGGTCGACGCCGAACAAGTCGGCCAATGCGCCGTGGTAACCGGCGTAGGCGGCAACGCTTTTGGCGATATCGATGGCACTGCCGCCGCCCAGGCCGATCAGGCCGTCGTGCCCACCGTCGCGGTATGCCTGCATGCAGTCTTCGACGATGGAGATTTCCGGGTCGGGCAGCACGCGGTCGAAAATCTCGTAGGGGCGTTCCCCCAGGTGTTCGAGCGCCAGCGCCACGGTGCCGGACTTGACCAGCGCCGCGTCGGTGACAATCAACGGGTTATCCACATCCAGGCGCGTCAGCTCGGCAGCGAGTTGCTCAATGGCGCCAGCGCCGGTCAGCAGTTTGTGGGCGATCTTGAATGAGGAAGTACTCATGTGCGCGGCCTCTTATCGGTGATGGGCTGGCACAAGAGTAGCTGACTGGATCGGGTTGTCTTTCATTCAGGCGCTGAATGGTCAAAGCCCCCTGTGGGAGGGGGCTGTGTTGGGCTTTAGACCTGGGCAGTGCGCAGTTTCTCGCTACGCCCGCGCAGCCATTCCAGGGTGAGCAACAGCAACACCGAGAAGGCAATCAGCAAAGTCGCCGCCGCCGCAATCGTCGGGCTGAGGTTTTCGCGGATGCCGCTGAACATCTGGCGCGGCAGGGTCGCTTGCTCGGGGCCGGCGAGGAACAGCGTCACCACCACCTCATCGAACGATGTGGCGAAGGCAAACAGCGCACCGGAGATCACCCCCGGTGCGATCAGCGGCAGGGTCACTCGGCGAAACGCCGTCAATGGCGAGGCGCCCAGGCTGGCCGCCGCCCGTACCAGGTTATGGTTGAAACCCTGCAAGGTCGCCGACACGGTGATGATCACAAATGGCACCCCAAGCACGGCATGCACCACGATCAACGAGAAGAAACTGTTGCCCAGGCCCAGCGGCGCAAAGAACAGGTAGCTGGCCACACCGATAATCACCACCGGCACCACCATCGGCGAAATCACCAGGGCCATCACCAGCGCCTTGCCGGGGAAATCCCCACGGGTCAGTCCGATCGCCGCCAGGGTGCCGAACACCATGGCCAGCACCGTGGCTGCCGGGGCGACGATGATGCTGTTCTTCAGCGCACGCATCCATTCCGCCGAGGCGAAGAAGTCCTGGTACCAGTGCAGCGAGAAACCTTGCAGCGGATACACCAGGAAACTGCCACTGTTGAACGACAGCGGGATGATGACCAGCACAGGCAATATCAGGAACAACAGGATCAAGCCGCAGAGGATCCGCAAGCTGTAGAACCACACCCGTTCCACCGGTGACATATAAGGGCTCAGCATTGCAAGGTCTCCTCAGCTCAGGCGCAGGCGACTGGCGCCCACCAGCCGGTTGTAGATCAGGTACAGCACCACGGTCGCCAGCAGCAGCAAGCCGCCCAACGCCGTCGCCATGCCCCAGTTGATGCTGGTGTTGGTGTAGAAGGCCACGAAGTAGCTGACCATCTGGTCGTTCGGGCTGCCCAGCAATGCCGGGGTGATGTAGTAACCAATCGCCAGGATGAACACCAACAGGCATCCGGCGCCGACACCGGCATACGTCTGGGGGAAGTACACGCGCCAGAAGCTGGCAAACGGGTGACAGCCCAGGGAAATCGCCGCACGCATGTAGGTGGGCGAGATACCTTTCATCACGCTGTAGATCGGCAAAATCATGAATGGCAGCAGGATATGCACCATGGAGATGTAAACCCCGGTGCGGTTGAACACCAGCTCCAGGGGTTTGTCGATCAGGCCCATGCCCATCAGCGCACTGTTGATCAGCCCGCCGGACTGCAACAGCACGATCCACGCCGCCACCCGTACCAGGATCGAGGTCCAGAACGGCAGCAATACCAGAATCATCAACAGGTTACTTTTGCGCGCCGGCAGGTTGGCCAGCAAGTACGCCAGCGGGTAAGCCAGCAACAGGCAGATGGCGGTGATCACCAGGCCCATCCAGAAGGTGCGGGCGAAGATGTCCAAGTAGATGGCCTGGTCCGGTGTGGCCGGGGCCACTTCGCCAAGGTCGTCGATGCGGTGATCGACGGCCGCCAGCAAGTAGAACGGCGTCAGGCTGCTGGTGTTGCGCCGGATCGCCTGCCAGTACGCCGGGTCGCCCCAGCGTTCGTCGAGGTTTTCCAGCGCTGCTTTATAAGAGGCAGGCGCTTCGGTAAACGGCAGCGCCCGCGCGGTTTTGGTCAACAGGCTGCGATAGCCGGCCAGTTCCATGTTCAAGCGTTTGGACAGATCGCCCAGGGTCTGGTTTTTACGCGCCTCGCCCAGGTCCTCACTCAGAGCCTGATACACCGGCTCACCCGGCAGACCACGACCATCCCAGGCCATCACCGCCACCACGGTGCGCGGCAAACCGCCCACCACTTCCGGGTTGCCCACGCTTTTAAACAGCAGCGCAACAATCGGCACCAGGAACACCAGCAGCAAAAACAGCACCAGCGGCGCAATCAAGGCTTGGGCCTTCCAGCGGTTGAGCCGCTCGGCACGCGCCAGGCGCTGCTTGAGGGTTGAGGGAACGGCCATGGCTAACTCCGGATATTGAATTAAATACAGACCCCCTGTGGGAGAGGGCTTGCCCCCGATAGCGGAGTGTCAGTCAAATCATTTATCAACTGAAACACCGCCATCGGGAGCAAGCCCCCTCCCACAGGGTTATGCGGTGTTACTTGGCAGCCCAGGAGTTGAAGCGCTGCTCCAGCTGCTCGCCGTTATCCGCCCAGAAGCTCACATCGATCTGCACCTGGTTGGCGATGTTCTCTGGCGTAGTCGGCATATCCTTGAGGATGTCCTTGGCCAGCAACGGTACGGCTTGGATATTGGCCGGGCCGTAGGCGATGTTTTCCGAGTAAGTCTTCTGCTGCTGAGGCTGTACCGAGAAGGCGATGAATTTCTTCGCCGCTTCGGCACGGTCCTTGGCCAGGCCTTTAGGGATGGCCCAGGCATCGAAGTCGTAGATGCCGCCGTTCCACACCACTTTCAGGTTGCTTTCTTTTTGCACGGCGGCGATGCGGCCGTTGTAAGCCGAGCTCATCACTACGTCACCCGAGGCGAGGTATTGCGGCGGTTGTGCGCCGGCTTCCCACCATTGGATCGACGGCTTGAGTTCGTCGAGCTTCTTGAACGCACGGTCCTGACCATCTTTGCCAGCCAGCACTTTGTAGACGTCCTTCGGCGCCACGCCGTCGGCCATCAAGGCGAATTCCAGGGTGTACTTGGCGCCCTTGCGCAGGCCGCGCTTGCCCGGGAATTTCTTGGTGTCCCAGAAATCTGCCCAGCTGGTTGGCGCGGAAGCCAGTTTGTCCGCGTTATAGGCCAGAACGGTCGACCATACGAAGAAGCCCACGCCGCACGGTTGGATCGCGCCCTTCACGTAGTCGGCGCTGTTACCGAACAGTTTCGGGTCCAGCGGCTCGAACATGTCTTCGTCACAGCCACGGGATAATTCCGGCGATTCCACTTCCACCAGGTCCCAGGACACGCTCTTGGTGTCGACCATGGCTTTCACCTTGGCCATCTCACCGTTGTACTCACCGGCGACAATCTTGCCGTTGCCCGCGCTTTCCCACGGCGCGTAGAAGGCCTTGACCTGTGCAGCCTTGTTCGCGCCGCCAAAGGACACGACGGTCAGGTCCTGGCCGGCCATGGCCTGTGTCGCGCCCATCAAGCTCAGGGCCAGGACGGAATATTTCAGGGATCTCAACATTGTTGTTCTCTCCACGTGCAGGGTTGGTGAAGCCATGGGGCGATCAATTCGCCTCTAGAAGTGGGTCGAGTGCGCGAACGTGCTCGACTTGCCAGCCAATCGGTACCACGTCGCCGACCGCCAGTGCCGGATCCAGCTCGGCGATCGGTTGTTTCACAAAAAAATCGGCCTTGCCGCAGACTTCCAGGCGCACACGCACGTGGTCGCCCAGGTAGATAAATTCCGCCACCCGCCCGGAGAATCGGTTAACGCAGCTTTCGCTGGAGCCATTGAGGCTGACACGCTCAGGGCGTACCGACAGGGTCACCGGGCCGCCGATCTGGCCGACGTTCACCGCCAGCGCCTCGACCTTCTCGCCGCGCGCCAGCTCGACCACGCAGCGCTCGCCGGTGTGGCTGTGCAGGCGGCCATTGAGGCGGTTGTTTTCACCGATGAAGTTGGCGACGAAGGTGTTTTTCGGCTCTTCGTACAAGGTGCGCGGTGCGGCGATCTGCTGGATCTCCCCCTGGTGGAACACCGCCACGCGGTCGGACATGGTCAAGGCTTCGCCCTGGTCGTGGGTCACGTACACCACGGTCACGCCGAGGCGTTGGTGCAGGTGCTTGATCTCCATCTGCATGTGTTCGCGCAATTGCTTGTCGAGGGCGCCGAGGGGTTCGTCCATCAGTACCAGTTGCGGTTCGAACACCAACGCCCGGGCCAAGGCCACGCGCTGTTGCTGGCCGCCGGACAGTTGCGCCGGATAGCGCTGGGCGAAGGCATCGAGCTGGACCATGCTCAGCACGCGCTTGACCCGCTCGCTGATATCGGTCTTGCTCAAGCCCCGCACCGACAGCGGGAACGCAAGGTTCTCGGCGACGGTCATGTGCGGGAACAGCGCGTAGTTCTGGAACACCATGCCGATGTCGCGCTTGTGCGGCGGCACGTTGTTGATCGAGCGCCCGGCCAGCTGGATTTCCCCGGCAGTCGGCGTTTCGAAACCGGCCAGCATCATCAGGCTGGTGGTCTTGCCCGAACCGGAAGGCCCGAGCAAGGTGAGGAACTCGCCCTTGCGAATTTCCAGGTTGAGGTCTTTGACGATCAGGTTCTCGCCGTCGTAGCTCTTCTGCACGCCACGAAAGCTGACCAGCACATCATTTGAATCCACCTCGCTCATACCCGCACCTTTGTATTTTGGACTGCTGTGGCACAAGCGTAGTCCAGGCGCGAGACCCCGGAAATCGGGGGCCAGGAGAGAATTGCATCAGCCGGATGGAAGGTTTGGGGTAGGGATCGCCCTACACGGATGGCGGGCGTTGGACAACGCAGCTGCAAGAGTTGAGCTACAAGCGGCAAGAATGGGCGCGACTGTGTTTTGTAGTGTGTCGTTAATAGATATGTTGCTAGAAAAGCTTGTGCTCCATCGCGTACTTCACCAGTTCCGCCAGGGAAGTGATATTGAGCTTCTGCATCAGCCGCGCCTTGTGAGTGCTGATGGTCTTGCTGCTCAACGCCAGTTGCTGGGCGATGTCATTGACGTTGGCGCCCTGGGCCAGGCGCTCGAACACTGAGAACTCACGCTCGGACAGCAGCGAATGCAAGGGCCTCGAGTCAGTCAGGCCGACCTCGAAGACCATGCGGTCCGCCAGGTCCGGGTCGATGTAACGCCCACCGGCCGCGACCTTGCGAATCGCCATCAACAGCAGCGCCGGGTCGCTGTCCTTGGTGGCGTAACCCGCCGCACCCACCTTCAGGGCGCGGGCGGCCATTTGCGCCTCATCGTGCATCGACAGCACCAGGATTGCCGGCGGATTGCTCAGCGCACGAATGCGCGCAATCGCTTCCAGGCCATTGACGCCTGGCATCGAGATGTCCAGCAACACCACCTCGCAAGGCACATGGCGCAAGGTCTCCAACAACTGTTCGCCATTACTTGCCTCGCCCACCACCAGCAGGTCTTTGGCCAGGCCGATCAATTGCTTGATGCCTTCACGAACAATGGTGTGGTCTTCGGCTACCAGTACACGGATCACAAGGGCTTCCTCTTATCGTTATGCATCCAACGGCACCGTGACACTCAGGGTGGTGCCCTCGCCCAATTGACTGTCCAGGCTCAGCTGCCCGCCCATGATCAGCACCCGCTCACGCATCCCCACCAGACCAAACGACACCGGGCGCCCCTGGGCCTGGACGAACCCGACGCCATCGTCACTGATGGTCAGCCGCAGGTCGGCGCCTTCCACCGCCAGGGTCAGCTCGACAGTATGCGCCTGGGCATGGCGCATCACATTGGTCAGCGCCTCTTGCAGGATACGGAACAGGCCGATGGCCTTGGCATCGCTCAAGGTCGGCAGGTTATCCGGTACCTGCACCAGGCAGGGGATTTGCGTGCGCGCTTCGAAACGCCGTGCCTGCCATTCAATCGCCGAGGCAATACCGGCGTCGAGGATCGGCGGGCGCAGCGCCGTCGCCACGTCCCGCACCAACTGGAACAGTTGGGCGATCAGGCGCTTCATGCTGTTCAAGCGCTCATGCAGGCCAGGATCCAGTTGCGCATAGGACAGCTCGCACATGGAGGTTTCCAGCTTGAGCACCGTGAGCATTTGCCCGAGCTCATCGTGCACTTCCCGGGCGATGCGGGCCTTTTCTTCTTCGCGCACGGTTTCCAGGTGGGCGGACAACTCGCGCAGTTGCGCTTCACTTTGCATCAAGGCGGCCAGGGTGCGGCGCAGTTCGGTGACATCGTTCAGGTAGACCACCAGGTACTCAGCCTCGGCAAAGCGCAGAAAGCTCAAGGACACATTGGCCGGCAGGATGCTGCCATCGGCGCGCAAACAATCGGTGGCGAAGTTCTGCGGCCCCTCTTCGCTGGCCCGTGCACGCTTCCACAGGTTGAGCCAGCGGTCCATATCCAGGGTCGGGTCGAGGGCGACCAACGGCCGTTCGATCAGTGCACCGGGGGCGTAACCGAGCATGCTTTCGGCCGCACGATTGGCGTAGCGCACATGGCTGTCCCAGTTGACCCACAGGATGCCGACGGTGCTTTGGTCGATGGAAAACTGCGTCAGGCGCAACGCTTCGGCACCGGCGGCGCGGGCCGCGCTTTCTTCGCGGGCGGCCAGCAGGTCATGCTCCAGCCCGCGTTGCTGGCGGCGCTGCCAGAACACCACGGCCAGGCTGGCGAGCAGCAACAGGCCGAGCAGCAGGCTGAGGTTTTGCCACAGGCCTTTGGATTCGGACAACCGTGGGTATTTGGGTTGCAGCCAGCGACTGTGCAGTTGATCCAGGTCGCGGGCCTGGATAGCGCTCAGGGCACTTTCCATGATGCCGGCCAGTTCAGGCCAATCCCGGCGAGTAGCCACCCGCAACAATTGCGGCAGGCCGATATCCCCCACCACCGCCAGCCCACTGAACTCAGGCTCTGCGGACAAGCGGCTCAATTGCGCTTCATCCACCACGGCGTAACGCGCCTGCTGGCTGACCAACAATTGCAAGGCCTGGCGCTCCACGGGCACGCCTTGCAGGTTGAGACCGGGGTAGGTACTGCGCAGGTAATCGGCCACAGCGCTGGGCATGCGCACGGCGACGCGGGATTGATCGTCGAGTTTTTCCAGTTCCACGGCACCACCGCCCTCGCGGATGCCGACAATATGTTGCGGCACACGCATATAGGGGTCGGTGAACAGCCACAGGCGCAACCCGGCCGGGGTTTGCTGCAAGCCAGGGGCAATGTCTACCTCGTCGTCGCGTACGGCCGCTTCCAGTTGCTCCTGATCAGGGAAGTTGCGCCAGGTCAGCTCGATGTTCAGCGCCTTGGCCAACCACTGCATCAACTCCACATTCGCCCCGGACAAGCGCTGCAGACGTCGGTCGTATTGCGCGTAAGGCGCCTGCAACACCACGCCTACTCGCAGTTCCGAGTGCTGGGCCAGCCATTCGCGCTGCTGCGCATTAAGCTGCGCCTGCGGTGCGGCGGGCGCGGGGGAAGCGTTTGCCATCAAGGCAACGCACAAACAGCCGATAACCAGCAGACAGCGAAAACCCATGATCCACGTCTCACATCACTGACAAATACTGACCAACCCATTAGGCTGCTGGAATCACTTCTGGCCGGAAATCAACGATGCCCTATCGAAACCGTTCGGCACTGCCAGCATTGTGCCTGTCACTGCTGTTTACCAGTGCCTTTTCTGTACAGGCCGCAGACACGCCTGAGCCCGCGGCCGAAAAACCCGTCGAACGCCAGCCCCTGCCCGAGCGTAGCCAGGAAGAGGCCAACGCCCTGGAACGCATTCTTCCGCAGCAGGAACAGCAACAGTTGCAGGCCGGGAGTGACTCGTTCCTCGCCCTGTGGAAACCGGCCAACACTGCCGAACCCGAAGGCGTGGTGATTATCGTACCGGGCAGCGGAGAAAGTGCTGACTGGCCTCAAGCAATCGGCCCTTTACGGCGCAAATTGCCGGACGCCAATTGGGGCAGCCTCAGCCTGTCGCTGCCGGACGTGAGCGTGGACACTCTGCCGCCCCGCGTGATGGAAGCGCCCAACGCCACCGTCGATACCAGCAGTAAAGATGCGAGCACCGCCGACAAGCCGATCGAGCAAGCCGCCAGCGCCGAGGCGGAAGGCACCGACCCGGCGGTGGTCCCGGGTGCCGACGAACAGGACAAGACCGACGCCTCGCGTATCTTTGCGCGCATTGATGCCGCCGTGGCCTTTGCCCAGACCCAGAGCGCACGCAGCGTGGTGCTGGTGGGCCATGGAACCGGCGCTTGGTGGGCTGCGCGCTACCTGAGTGAAAAACAACCCTCCCAGGTGCAGAAGCTCGTGATGGTCGCGGCCCAGACGCCCACCGGGCGTCATCCGGACGTGCAGCAACTGGCCCCCGGCCTGAAATTGCCAACCGCCGATGTCTTCTATCAAGACAACGCTCAGGCACGCAAAAACGCCCTGGCCCGCGCCCAGGCCGCGAAGCGTTTGAAGAATGAGGGTTATAAGCAGGTGTCATTGAAGACCCTGCCCGGCAACAGCGCCGCCGAGCAGGAACAGTTGTATCGCAGGATTCGCGGCTGGTTGAGCCCGCAGGCGAGTTCAGACTGATCGCCTATCCAGAATCGCGGCAGATCCATTGTGGGGCGGGGTTGTCACTTCAAGATCGTCAACGAAAATCCCGGCGCTCGCGGATCAACGAATAGGCGTTGTGCAATTCACGGGTGCGCTCGGTCGCCTCACGCACTTGCGCAGGGCTGGCACCACTGCCGGCCACCTTGTCCGGGTGGTGACGGCTCAGCAAGCGGCGATAGGCACGCTTGATGGCCGTCGGCTCGGTGGTAGCGGTGACGCCAAGCAAGCGCAACGCCTCCTGATAGGTCGTGCCACGATTGACCAGCGGCTTGCGCTCAGGTGTGTAGTCGGCCGCCAATGCCTGGAGCTGTTGCGGTGTCCAGCCCAACCACCTACCCCACTGGTCGATCAAATCACGCTCGGCGTCATCCGCCTTGCCGTCCGCCCAGACCATCCGCCAGCACGCCCGCAACACCCCTTCCGCCGCATGGGGTTGGGCCTTGAGCACACGCAGGTAGCGGCGCACCCGGTCGGAACCGGATTTGCCGCGGTTGAACGCCGCAATCGCGCGGCGCTGGGCCGATTCGGTCATGTCCAGCGAGCGCATTTCTTGCCGCGCCTGCTGGATATGCCCGTCCAACACACGCCCGTTGCTTTTAGCCAGGCGCCCAAGCAACACAAACAATAACTCGTCATTGCGTAACGCCGGACGCCCGCCCAAGCGCTCGCGCAACTGTGCCCAACTGTGCAGTTGCATGCGGCGATCCAACGCCTGCCCCAACAGCGCACCCAACAAGGCCCCCGGAATACTGGCAATGGCAAAGCCAGCCCCGGCGCCGATCAGCGTCCCTGGCCACAACATGCTACTGCCCCGCTGTCAGCAGGGTTTCGACTTGCGCCAGGCGCTCCAGCGTGCCGACATCAATCCAGCGTCCCGCCATGTGTTCCCCCGTTACCAAACCTTTCGCCATCGCCGCACGCAGCAGCGGCGCCAGCTTGAAGGCACCGGCACTGCAACCCGCGAACAACTGGGGGTCGAGCACTGAAATGCCACTGAAGGTCAGGTTATCGGCACCGGGCGCCGCATCATGAAGCAGACCCTGGTCGAGGTAAAAATCACCGCCCGAGGGGTGATGCGCCGGGTTGTCGACCATCACCAGATGAGCCAGGCCCTTAAGCGGCTGCTTGAGCTGGGTGAAGTCGTAGTCGGTCCAGATATCGCCGTTGACCACCACGAATGGCTCATCCCCCAGCAACGGTAACGCCTGGAAAATCCCGCCGCCGGTTTCCAACGGTTCGCCCTCGGGGGAGTAGCGGATGCGCAAGCCGAACTGCGCGCCATCCCCCAGGTAGCTCTCGATCTGCTGGCCGAGCCAGGCGTGGTTGATCACGACATCGGAGAAACCGGCCTTGGCCAGCGCCTCCAGGTGGTACTCGATCAGCCGCTTGCCGCCGGCCTGCACCAACGGCTTGGGTGTATGCAACGTGAGCGGACGCATCCGCTCGCCTTTGCCGGCGGCCAGGATCATGGCCTTCATACGCTGGCCTCAGCGGGTTGGCGCAGGCTGGTCAGTAATTCGCCCAATTCGCTCAACTCCTGACGATCCGCGAGCACCGCCTCTATATAAGCAAAGAAACGTGGCACATCAGCCAGGTAGCGTGGCTTACCGTCACGATGGCAGATGCGCGCAAAGATACCGATGACTTTAAGGTGGCGCTGCACACCCATCAGGTCGCTGGCGCGCAGGAAGTCCTCGAAATCCGGCTGCACCGGAATGCCGGCCTGGCGCGCACGCTCCCAGTAGCCTCGCTGCCATTCCCGCACGCGGGCCTGGGGCCAGCTGAGAAAGGCGTCCTTGAACAGGCAGGTAATGTCGTAGGTGACGGGGCCGTAGACCGCGTCCTGGAAATCCAGCACACCGGGGTTCGGCTCGCTGATCATCAGGTTGCGTGGCATATAGTCGCGGTGCACCAGCACCTTCGGTTGTGCCAGGGCGCTGTCGATCAAATGATCACTGACACGCTGCCACAGGGCCTGTTGCTGAGTATCCAACTCGATACCCAGGTGCCGGCGCACGTACCACTCGGGAAACAATTCGAGTTCGCGGCGCAGCAAGGCGACGTCATAGCTGGGCAGTGGTGCGTCCATCGGCAACTGCTGATAAGCCAGCAAGGCGTCGATGGCATCGGCAAACAACTGATCGGCATTTTCGTCGTTAATCACGTCCAGATAGGTTTTTCTGCCCAGGTCATTGAGTAAAAGAAAGCCTCGCGGCAAGTCTTGCGCATAAATTTTCGGAACATTTATTCCCGACGTCGACAACAAATGCGCGATATCGACGAAAGGTTTGCAGTTTTCCTGGGGGGGTGGAGCGTCCATTACCACGAAAGTCCGACCGCCGCCGTCCCAACGAAAATAGCGCCTGAAACTCGCGTCGCTGCTGGCCGCGGTCAATGTGGCCGGGGGTACGGCACCCCAGCCTTGAGCGTTGAAAAGGATCGGCAACTGCTCATCCAGCCAGACTTCCAGCTGTTGTAAACGTAGATCTTGCTCGGGCATTACAAGGGTCTCCGACGGCGCTAGCCGTCAAGCGGGTCATGCTTTATTATCACGCATCTTTTTCAGACCATCGAGAGGCGTGCGGCCCACACCGCGGGCAGATGGCACGCAGGAAGCCCGGACTAATAAGATGGCATTGAAATCCCCCGCGTTTCGTAGAAAATTTCCGTTGCTGGTAACCGGCAGTCTGCTGGCCATGCAACCCTTCGCCACCTCATTCGTGGTCGCCGCGGAACAGTATGACTGCTCAGTCTCTGCTTCGGGTGCCTGGGATTGCGCGCCGAAAACGGCCGCCGCCCCATTGCCACCGCGCCCGGTGCATGACGGCGCAGCCGTCAGCTCGGCCAACAGCACGGCGCAGGCCGACGCTGGCGGCAGTGCCGAAGCCGAGCCGAAGACCGCACTGGTCACCGAGTCCAAGGGCCGTGGCCTGCGTTCGCGCAGCGCCGACTACAGCCACTTGGACTGGGTGCCTCGCGAAAAGTTGACCGCAGCCCAGCTGGCGGAAACCGGTCCTTACTGCGGCGGTGCGTACATCGAGCCAACTCGTCCTGGCATGAACGACAAGACGAACAAGAGCGATGCGCCGACCTTCATCGGTGCCAAGGCCTCTCGTTACGAGCAGGAACAACAGGTCGCAACCCTGGCCGGTGACGTTGTCATGCGCCAGGGCAGCATGCAGCTGGAGTCGGAAGAAGCCAGCCTGTACCAGGCCGAGAACCGTGGCGAGCTGAACGGTAACGTGCGACTGCGCGACAACGGTGCATTGATCGTCGGCGACCACGCCCAGGTTCAACTGGACACCGGCGCGGCGCAGATCGACAACGCCGAATACGTACTGCACAAGTCGCGTATCCGCGGTAACGCGCTGTACGCCAAGCGCGCCGAAAACGCGATCATCCGTCTCAAGGACGGTACGTACACCACCTGCGAGCCGGACAGCAACGCCTGGCAGCTCAGGGGCAACAACATCACGTTGAACCCGGCCACCGGTTTCGGTACGGCCACCAACGCGACGTTGCGGATCAAGAACATTCCGATCCTGTACACCCCTTACATCTACTTCCCGATCGACGACCGTCGTCAGTCCGGCTTCCTGCCGCCAAGCTTCAGCACCGCCAGCGAGACCGGCTTCACCCTGGTCACGCCGTACTACTTCAACCTGGCGCCAAACTACGATGCCACGTTGTACCCGCAATACATGACCAAGCGCGGCATGATGATGGAAGGCGAATTCCGCTACCTCACCAAGTCCAGCGAAGGCCAGTTCGGCGGCGCGTACCTGAACGACGACAACGACGAACGCAAGCTGCAGACCGATTACGAAAAAACCCGCTACATGCTCAATTGGCAGCACAAGGGCGGGCTGGATTCGCGTGTAATGACCCAGGTCGACTACACCAAGATCAGTGACCCTTACTACTTCCAGGATCTCAAGTCGTACCAGGAAGGTGTTGAGAGTCGGGACTATGTCAACCAGCAGGGTGCTGTGACTTATCGTGGCGACTCGTTCCAGGCGCGATTGAATGTCCAGGCTTATCAGTTGGCGACTATCTCCCAGGTCACACCTTATGACCGTCTGCCACAGATCACCTTCAACGGCCAACTGCCATACCATCCGGGCGGGCTGAACTTCAGCTACGAGACCGAAGCAGTTCGGTTTGAGCGCAGTCTGGAAAACGGCAACTTCATCAATGAAAACGGTGGTTCCGAGCGTCGCCTGGACACCTACGTGACCGGCCTGACCCGTGCAAACGGTACTCGCCTGAATGTCGCGCCGGCCGTCGATTATCCGATGAACTGGACCTACGGTTTCATTACGCCGAAGCTCAAGTACGTGTACACCAAGTACGACCTTGACCTGGACAGCACTGGCAAAAATGACATCATCGCCGCACAAGCTGCTGCGGCGCAGAACGGTACCCAGTACGCGGGCGGCACCTTCAAGAGCTCCCAGGACCGTGCGGTTCCGGTGGCCAGCGTCGACAGCGGCCTGTACTTCGATCGCAATACCAACTGGTTCGGCAAGGATTATCGCCAGACCCTTGAGCCGCGTGCGTTCTACCTGTACGTGCCGAACAAGGACCAGGCCGACATCCCGGTCTTCGACACCAGCGAATACTCGTTCAGCTACGCGTCCCTGTTCCGCGACAACCGCTTCAGCGGCTCCGACCGTATCGGCGACGAAAACAAGCTGTCCCTGGGCTTGACCAGCCGCTGGATCGAAGACAACGGCTTCGAACGTCAACGCGTATCCGTGGGCCAGGCGCTGTACTTCAAGGATCGTGAAGTACAACTGCCGGGCATCCTCGCCGCTGACCGTGCCGATGCACAGTCCGATGTATCGCCCGTCGCCCTGGACTACGAGTTCCGCTTCAACCGCGACTGGCGCGCCACGGCCGACTACAACTGGGACACCGAGGAGCACAGCCCTCGTTCCGGTAGCGCGATGCTTCACTACCAGCCGGAAGACAACCCGAACAAGATCATCAACGTCGGTTATCGCTATCGTAACGACCAAGTCGTCTACAACCAGCTGACCGGCAAATGGCAGTTCGGTGGCGACTACGGCACGCCAGGCGCGGATAACTATGTGAAGGATTACTACAAAATCCAACAACACGATTTCTCGATGATGTGGCCGATCATTCCCCAGTGGAACCTGATCACCCGCTGGCAGTATGACTACGCACGCAACCGTACCCTGGAAGCCTTCGGTGGTTTCGAGTACGACAACTGCTGCTGGAAACTGCGCGTCATCAACCGTTACTGGGTTTCCAACGACGAATACAGCCAGATCGCCCCGCTTAACGAAAAGGGTGACCACGGGCTCTTCCTGCAGATCGTCCTCAAAGGACTCGGCGGCCTGACCGGCGCCAAGGTAGAGAGCTTCCTCGACAAAGGCATTGAAGGTTATCGTGAACGTGAAGACCAAGCTTTCTGATTGTCTGCGCCCGCTAGTGCTGGGCGCGCTGTTCCTGGGCACCGTATCGGCTCACGCTGCGGTTCAGCAACTGGATAAAGTAGTGGCCATCGTCGATAACGACGTGATCATGCAGAGCCAACTGGACCAGCGCGTCAAGGAAGTGCAGCAAACCATCGCCAAGCGTGGCGGTGGCGTGCCACCTACCAGCGTGCTGGACCAACAGGTGCTGGAACGCCTGATCGTCGAAAACCTGCAACTGCAGATCGGCGATCGTTCCGGTATCCGTATTTCGGACGAAGAACTGAACCAGGCGGTCGGCACCATCGCTCAACGCAACAACATGAGCATTGATCAATTCCGCGCAGCCCTGGCCCACGACGGTCTTTCGTATGAAGACGCCCGTGACCAGATCCGCCGCGAAATGATCATCAGCCGTGTACGTCAACGTCGCGTTGCCGAGCGGGTTCAGGTGTCCGAGCAGGAAGTGAAGAACTTCCTGGCTTCGGACCTGGGCAAGATGCAGCTGTCCGAAGAACTGCACCTGGCCAATATCCTGATCCCGACCCCGGACAGCGCCAACTCCGAGCAACTGAATGCGGCAGCGGCGAAAACCCAGGCTATCTATGATCGCCTGAAAGCCGGCGCCGACTTTGCTCAGATGGCCATTGCCCAGTCCGGCAGCGACAACGCCCTTGAAGGTGGCGATATGGGCTGGCGTAAAGCTGCTCAACTGCCACCTCCGTTCGACCGTGAGCTGAGTGCCATGGAAGTGGGTGGCATCACCCAGCCGGCTCGCACCCCAGGTGGCTTCATCATCCTGAAGTTGCTGGAGCGTCGCGGTGGCGAGACCTCGTTGAAAGACGAAGTACATGTTCGTCATATCCTGGTCAAACCCAGCGAAATTCGCACCGAGGCACAAACCAAGGAACTGGCCCAGAAGATCTATGACCGCATCGAAAGCGGCGAAGACTTTGCCACCCTGGCCAAAAGCTTCTCGGAAGACCCAGGCTCTGCCCTCAACGGCGGCGACCTGAACTGGATCGACCCGAAAGCCCTGGTGCCCGAGTTCCAGCAGGTGATGGCCGATACTCCGCAAGGCGTACTGTCCAAGCCGTTCAAGACCCAATATGGCTGGCATGTGCTGGAAGTCCTTGGCCGTCGCGCCACCGACAACACCAGCCAAGCCCGCGAGCAGCAAGCGCTGAACGTACTGCGTAACCGCAAATACGACGAAGAGCTGCAAACCTGGCTACGTCAGATCCGTGACGAAGCCTACGTGGAAAACAAGCTGCCAGGCGCCGAGCAAACAGGCACCGACCAGGCAACACAGTGAAACCACAGCGTTTCGCGGTAACACCCGGCGAGCCGGCCGGCATTGGTCCAGACCTGTGCCTGCTGCTCGCCTCGCAACCCCAGCCGCACCCCCTGATTGCCATTACCAGCCGCGACCTGCTCCTTGAGCGGGCCGCGCAGCTGGGTGTGGTCGTCAATCTGCTCGACGTGGTACCGGGCAACTGGCCCGACGTGCCGGCGCCTGCTGGCAGCTTGTATGTGTGGAACACCCCGCTGCAAGCCAAGGTCGTTGCCGGGCAACTCGACAAGGCCAACGCGGCGTTCGTCCTGGAAACCCTGACCCGCGCCGGACAAGGCTGCATCGACGGCGACTTCGCCGGCATGATCACCGCGCCGGTCCACAAGGGCGTGATTAACGAATCGGGCATCGCGTTTTCGGGCCACACCGAATTCCTGGCTGAGCTGACTAATACCGCTCAAGTCGTAATGATGCTGGCCACACGTGGCCTGCGGGTCGCCCTGGTGACGACGCACCTGCCATTGCGCGACATTGCCGACGCCATCACCGCCGAGCGTGTGGAACGCGTTACACGCATCCTGCATGCCGACCTGCAAAAAAAATTCGGCATCGCCCAACCGCGCATCCTGGTCTGCGGGCTCAACCCCCATGCCGGCGAAGGCGGACACTTGGGCCATGAAGAAATAGACATCATTGAACCAACCCTGGAGCGCCTGCGCCAAGAAGGCATGGACCTACGCGGCCCACTGCCAGCAGACACTCTGTTTACCCCAAAATATCTGGAGCACTGCGACGCAGTGCTGGCGATGTACCATGACCAGGGGCTGCCGGTGCTTAAATACAAAGGCTTCGGCGCCGCAGTCAACGTGACACTGGGCCTGCCGATCATCCGCACCTCCGTCGACCATGGCACCGCCCTGGACCTGGCGGGCAGCGGCAAGATCGATACCGGCAGCCTGCACGTGGCCCTGGAAACCGCCTATCAGATGGCCGAGACCCGTATATGACCGAGCATTACCAACACCGGGCGCGTAAGCGCTTCGGGCAAAACTTCCTGCACGACGCTGGCGTGATCGACCGTATCCTGCGCTCCATCCATGCCAAGCCAGAAGACCGTCTGCTGGAAATCGGCCCGGGCCAGGGCGCGCTGACCCAAGGCTTGCTCGCCAGTGGTGGCCAACTGGACGTGGTTGAACTGGACAAGGACCTGATTCCGATCCTCAACCAGCAGTTCGCCGACAAGCCCAACTTCAATCTGCACCAAGGCGATGCACTGAAGTTCGACTTCAATACGCTCAACGCCGCGCCCAACAGCCTGCGCGTGGTGGGTAACCTGCCGTACAACATCTCCACACCGCTGATTTTCCACCTGCTGAACAACGCCGGGATCATCCGCGACATGCACTTCATGCTGCAAAAGGAAGTGGTCGAACGCCTGGCCGCCGGCCCTGGTGGTGGTGATTGGGGCCGCCTGTCAATCATGGTTCAGTACCACTGCCGCGTCGAACACCTGTTCAATGTCGGCCCGGGTGCGTTCAACCCACCGCCGAAGGTCGACTCGGCTATCGTGCGCCTGGTGCCTCACGCCGTGTTGCCACACCCGGCCAAGGATCACAAACTGCTGGAGCGTGTGGTGCGTGAAGCGTTCAACCAACGCCGCAAGACCCTGCGCAACACGCTCAAGGCGCTGCTGAGCAACGCCGAGATCGAAGCCGCCGGCGTCGACGGCAGCCTGCGCCCCGAACAACTGGACCTGGCCGCGTTCGTGCGCCTGGCCGACCAGCTTGCCATCCAGCCTGCGCCGGCCGCCGACTGAAGCACCCAGGCATGGCCAGACACATGTCTGGCCTAGTGCCCGCCTCTTGGCCTAGACTGATCCGCATCTGCTGTCCTCCGCTTTTGCTTTTAAGGCCTCTTGCATGTCCGATCCTCGCTACCAGATCGACGTCAGCGTCGTCACCCGCTTCCTGGCGGACCAATCGCAACCTGAACACAACCGCTTCGCCTTTGCCTACACCATCACGGTGAAAAACAACGGGCAGGTGCCGGCCAAGCTGCTGTCACGCCACTGGGTGATCACCGATGGTGACGGTCAGGTCGAGGAAGTTCGCGGCGCAGGCGTTGTCGGCCAACAACCGTTGATCGACATTGGCGCCAGCCACACTTACAGCAGCGGTACGGTAATGACCTCCAAGGTCGGCACCATGCAAGGCTCGTATCAGATGAAAGCCACTGACGGCAAACTGTTCGACGCCATCATCAAGCCTTTCCGCCTCGCCGTACCGGGGTCCCTGCACTGATGGCAACGTACGCGGTCGGAGACCTGCAAGGCTGTCTGGAGCCCCTCAAGTGCCTGCTTGAACGGGTAGCCTTCGACCCGGCGAATGATCGCCTGTGGCTGGTAGGCGACCTGGTCAATCGCGGCCCCGAGTCCCTGGAGACGCTGCGTTACCTGTATAGCGTGCGTGATTCCCTGGTGTGCGTACTGGGCAACCATGACCTGCACCTGCTGGCGGCCGGCAATAACATCGAGCGCCTGAAAAAGGGCGACACCCTGCGGGAAATCCTCGAAGCGCCAGATCGCGCACAACTGCTTGACTGGCTGCGTCGGCAGAAGCTCATGCATTACGACGAAAGCCGCGATATTGCCTTGGTCCATGCCGGTATCCCGCCGCAGTGGACGCTGAAAAAAGCCCTCAAGTGCGCCGCCGAAGTCGAAAACGCCCTGGCCGATGACAGCCTGTACACCGCCTACCTCGACGGCATGTATGGCAACGATCCCGTGAAATGGGACAACGACCTCACTGGCGTCGCCCGCCTGCGGGTGATTACCAACTATTTCACGCGCATGCGCTTCTGCACCGCCGAGGGCAAGCTGGACCTCAAGAGTAAGGAAGGCGCCGACACTGCGCTGCCCGGCTACAAACCGTGGTTTGCCCACAAGGAACGCAAGACCCGCGACACCAGGATCATCTTTGGTCACTGGGCAGCCCTCGAAGGCAAGTGCGACGAACCTGGCGTGTTTGCCCTCGACACCGGCTGCGTGTGGGGCGGCGCCATGACGCTGATGAACATCGACACTGGCGAGCGCCACAGCTGCCAATGCCAACCCACTCTTCCCGTTACCCTGCCGGCTGCTGCCAAGCCATAGGAGCCCGCCATGAGCGAATTCAAACGTATCCCTCCCGAACAAGCCCAGGCCCTGCGCGAGCAAGGTGCAGTGGTGGTCGATATCCGCGACCAGCCTACTTACGCCGCCGCCCACATCGCTGGCGCCCGGCATCTGGACAACGTCAACATCGCCGATTTCATCCGCGCCGCCGACCTCGATGCACCACTGATCGTGGCCTGCTACCACGGCAACTCCAGCCAGAGCGCAGCCGCCTATCTGGTCAGCCAGGGCTTCTCCGACGTCTACAGCCTGGACGGCGGGTTTGAGCTGTGGCGTACGACGTATCCTGCGGAAATTGCCTCCGGCGATTCGCAATAATTTTTTTCACACCCCGCTACCCCGCGTGACGCTTGGGCTCGCGCCGTTTCTGACGAACGGCGCAGCCAAACTAATTGCGCATCGCGCCTTGCCCTCTCAGATTCCGAACTATCCTTAAGCGCAGGCCATCCGAATCAGGGGAGAGCCGGTACACCGGCGTGCGGGTCATCGGTAGCGTTTCAGGGTGTTCTGGGGGGAAAACAGCCATTGGCGTTCGTCAATGACTGCCAGCATCGACTGATAGATCCGGCGTCGGCTCCACGTATCGAGCGAGGTGACGACGTCATGAGTATTTTTAGCCACTTCCAACAACGCTTCGCATCCACACAGCAGGAAGAACTCACGCTGCAAGAGTATCTTGAGCTGTGCAAACAGGACCGTAGCACCTACGCGTCGGCCGCCGAACGCCTGCTATTGGCGATTGGCGAGCCGGAGCTGGTGGAAACCGCCAATAATTCGCGCCTGTCGCGAATATTTTCCAACAAGGTGATCCGCCGCTATCCGGCCTTTGAAGACTTCCATGGGATGGAAGAATGCATTGACCAGATCGTCTCCTACTTCCGCCACGCCGCCCAAGGCCTGGAAGAGAAGAAACAGATCCTCTACCTGCTCGGCCCGGTGGGCGGCGGTAAATCGTCCCTGGCAGAAAAACTCAAGCAACTGATCGAGAAGGTGCCCTTCTACGCCATCAAGGGCTCACCAGTCTTCGAGTCGCCGCTGGGCCTGTTCAACGCCACGGAAGATGGCGCGATCCTCGAAGAAGACTTCGGTATCCCACGACGCTACCTCAACACCATCATGTCGCCTTGGGCCACCAAGCGCCTGGCCGAATTTGGCGGCGACATCAGCCAGTTCCGCGTGGTGAAACTCTACCCGTCGATCCTCAACCAGATCGGCGTGGCCAAGACCGAACCGGGCGATGAGAACAACCAGGACATTTCGGCGCTGGTGGGCAAGGTCGATATCCGCAAACTGGAAGAATTCCCGCAGAACGACGCCGACGCCTACAGCTACTCCGGCGCATTGTGCCGGGCCAACCAGGGCCTGATGGAGTTCGTGGAGATGTTCAAGGCACCGATCAAGGTGCTGCACCCACTGCTCACTGCAACCCAGGAAGGCAACTACAACAGTACCGAAGGCCTGGGCGCGATTCCGTTCACCGGGATCCTGCTGGCCCACTCCAACGAATCGGAATGGCACACCTTCCGCAACAACAAGAACAACGAAGCCTTCATCGACAGGATCTACATCGTCAAGGTGCCTTACTGCCTGCGGGTCAGCGATGAAATCAAGATCTACGACAAGTTGCTGTTCAACAGCTCCCTGGCCAAGGCCCACTGCGCACCCGACACCCTGAAGATGCTCGCCCAGTTCACCGTGCTGTCGCGCCTCAAGGAGCCGGAAAACTCGAATATCTATTCGAAGATGCGCGTATACGATGGCGAAAATCTCAAGGACACCGATCCCAAGGCCAAGTCGATCCAGGAATATCGCGACACAGCAGGCGTGGATGAAGGCATGAACGGCCTGTCGACACGCTTTGCGTTCAAGATCCTGTCCAAGGTCTTCAACTTCGACCCTCATGAGATCGCCGCCAACCCGGTGCACCTGCTGTATGTGCTGGAGCAGCAGATCGAGCAGGAACAATTCCAGGCGGAAACCCGCGAACGCTACCTGCGCTTCCTCAAGGAGTACCTCGCGCCGCGCTACATCGAGTTTATCGGCAAGGAAATCCAGACCGCTTACCTGGAGTCCTACAGCGAGTACGGCCAGAACATCTTCGACCGCTACGTGCTGTACGCGGACTTCTGGATCCAGGACCAGGAATACCGCGATCCGGAAACCGGCGAAATTCTCAACCGCGTAGCCCTCAACGAGGAACTGGAAAAAATCGAAAAACCTGCTGGCATCAGCAATCCGAAGGATTTCCGCAACGAGATCGTCAACTTCGTGCTGCGTGCCCGCGCCAACAACAACGGCAAGAACCCTACCTGGCTCAGCTACGAGAAGCTGCGGGTGGTTATCGAGAAGAAAATGTTCTCCAACACCGAGGATCTGCTGCCGGTCATCAGCTTCAATGCCAAGGCCAGCAAGGAGGACCAGCAAAAACACAACGACTTCGTCACACGAATGGTCGAGCGCGGCTACACCGACAAACAGGTACGGCTTCTTTCGGAATGGTACCTACGGGTCCGGAAATCGCAGTGAGAGAAGCAGCTGCAAGCTTCTAGCTACAAGTGCAAGTAAAAGCCGATCGGCTTTTACTTGTCGCTTGCAGCTTACGACTTGAAGCTCCCCGGAGGGGCCCCATGAGCTATGTGATCGACCGACGCCTCAATGGCAAGAACAAGAGCACGGTAAACCGCCAGCGTTTCCTGCGGCGTTATCGTGACCACATCAAAAAGGCCGTTGAAGAGGCCGTCAGCCGCCGCTCCATCACAGACATGGAGCATGGCGAACAAATCAGCATTCCCGGACGCGACATCGACGAACCGGTGCTGCACCATGGCCGGGGCGGCAAACAGACCGTCGTGCACCCAGGCAACAAAGAGTTCACCACCGGCGAGCATATCCAGCGCCCGCAGGGCGGTGGCGGCGGCAAAGGCCCAGGCAAGGCTGGCAACTCCGGCGAAGGCATGGACGAGTTCGTATTCCAGATCACCCAGGAAGAATTCCTCGAGTTCATGTTCGAAGACCTGGAACTGCCCAACCTGGTCAAGCGTAACCTGACCGGCACCGATACCTTCAAGACCGTACGGGCGGGGATCAGCAACGAAGGCAACCCCTCTCGAATCAACATCATCCGCACGTTGCGCTCGGCCCATGCGCGGCGCATTGCCCTCTCGGGCAGCAGTCGCGCCAAATTGAGGACGGCAAAGGAAGAGTTGGCGCGCTTAAAGCGCGAAGAACCGGATAACTTCGGCGATATCCAGGAAATCGAGGCAGAAATAGAGAAACTCAGCGCGCGCATCCACCGTGTGCCGTTCCTCGATACCTTTGACCTCAAGTACAACCTGCTGGTCAAGCAGCCCAACCCCAGCTCCAAAGCCGTGATGTTTTGCCTGATGGACGTGTCCGGCTCGATGACCCAGGCGACCAAGGACATCGCCAAGCGTTTCTTTATCCTGCTGTACCTGTTTCTGAAGCGGAACTACGACAAGATCGACGTGGTCTTCATCCGCCACCACACCAGCGCACGGGAAGTGGATGAGGAGGAGTTCTTCTACTCGAGGGAAACCGGCGGCACCATCGTGTCCAGCGCCTTGAAGCTGATGCAGGAGATCATGGCCGAGCGTTACCCGGCCAACGAGTGGAATATCTACGCGGCCCAGGCCTCCGACGGCGACAACTGGAACGACGATTCGCCGATCTGCCGCGACATTCTGATCAACCACATCATGCCGTTTGTGCAGTACTACACTTACGTCGAAATCACCCCCCGTGAGCACCAGGCCCTGTGGTTCGAATACGAGCGCATCGGCGAAGCCTTTGCCGACACGTTCGCCCAACAGCAACTGGTCTCGGCCGGCGATATCTATCCGGTCTTCCGTGAACTCTTCCAGCGCAGGTTAGTGACATGACCGCCAAAAAAGAGACTAAGCGCCAACCCATTTCCACCGGTTCCGAGTGGACCTTTGAACTGATCCAGGCTTATGACCGGGAAATCAGCCGCATCGCGGCGGGTTATGCCCTGGACACCTACCCCAACCAGATCGAAGTGATCACGGCCGAACAGATGATGGATGCCTATGCCTCCGTCGGCATGCCCCTGGGTTACCACCACTGGTCGTACGGCAAACACTTCCTCAGTACCGAAAAGTCCTACACTCGCGGCCAGATGGGCCTGGCCTACGAGATCGTGATCAACTCCGACCCGTGCATCGCCTACCTCATGGAAGAAAACACCATCTGCATGCAGGCGCTGGTGGTGGCTCATGCCTGTTATGGGCACAACAGCTTCTTCAAGGGCAACTACCTGTTCCGCACCTGGACCGATGCCAGTTCGATCATCGACTACCTGGTGTTCGCCAAGCAGTACATCATGCAGTGCGAGGAGCGCCACGGTATCGACGCCGTGGAAGACTTGCTCGACTCCTGCCATGCCCTGATGAACTATGGCGTCGACCGCTACAAGCGCCCGTACCCTATTTCTGCCGAGGAAGAGCGCCTGCGCCAGAAGGAGCGCGAAGAGCACCTGCAGAAGCAGATCAACGACCTGTGGCGCACCATTCCCAAACGCGCCGGCAAGAACAGCGACAAGGACAACGCGCGCTTCCCCGCCGAACCCCAGGAAAACATCCTGTATTTTCTGGAAAAGCACGCACCGCTGCTAGAGCCGTGGCAACGGGAAATCGTGCGTATCGTACGCAAGATCGCCCAGTACTTTTATCCACAGCGCCAGACCCAGGTGATGAACGAAGGCTGGGCAACGTTCTGGCACTACACACTGATGAACGACCTGTACGACGAAGGCCTGGTCACCGACGGCTTCATGATGGAGTTCCTGACGTCCCACACCAGCGTGGTGTTCCAACCCGGCTTCGACAGCCCGTATTACAGCGGGATCAACCCTTATGCGCTGGGTTTTGCCATGTACCGCGATATTCGGCGCATGTGCGAACACCCCACCGATGAGGACCGCCACTGGTTCCCGGAAATCGCCGGCAGTGACTGGCTATCGACCATCAAGTTCGCCATGAGCAGCTTCAAGGATGAGAGCTTTATCCTGCAGTACCTCTCACCCAAGGTGATCCGCGACCTCAAGCTGTTCAGCATCCTGGATGATGACCTCAAGGACGATTTGGTAGTGCCGGCCATCCACGATGAACCCGGCTACCGCACCATCCGTGAAACCCTGGCGGCGCAATACAACCTGGGCAACCGCGAGCCGAACGTACAGATCTACAGCATCGATGTGCGCGGCGACCGCTCGCTGACCCTGCGCCACCAGCAGCACGACCGTAAACCCCTCGGCGAATCCACCGAGGAAGTACTCAAGCACCTGCATCGGCTTTGGGGCTTCGACATCCACCTGGAAACCCTGCAAGGCGACCAAGTGATGAAGACCCACCATGTGCCACCGCGCAACGATCACAACGACAATGACTACGGCCGCCTGGACCTGGCCGTCGTTCACCTCTGAAACAGCAAAGCCTCCATTGGCCAGGCACAGGCGGTATCCTGTGCCGCTAATGGAGGCTTTTTCATGAAAATCTACAAAGTCGGCGGCGCTGTGCGTGACCGCTTGCTGGGCATCAAGGTCACCGATATCGACCGCGTGGTCGTCGGCGCGAGTACCGAAGAGATGCTCGCCAAGGGCTTCAAGCCAGTGGGTTCGGACTTCCCGGTGTTTCTGGACCCGAAAAACGGCGATGAGTACGCCCTGGCCCGCACCGAGCGCAAGAGTGGCCGGGGTTACGGTGGTTTTGTGTTTCACGCCAGCCCCGAGGTTACGCTGGAAGAAGACCTGATCCGGCGCGACCTGACCATCAACGCCATGGCGCAAGACGATGACGGTAACCTGACCGACCCTTATCACGGCCAGCGCGACCTGGAATCCCGCATACTTCGCCATGTTTCACCCGCGTTCGCCGAAGATCCCCTACGAGTGTTGCGTGTTGCGCGCTTTGCCGCACGCTATGCGCACCTGGGTTTCACGGTGGCGCCGGAGACGCTGGAGCTGATGCGTCAACTCAGCGAGTCCGGCGAATTGGAGGCCCTGACGCCGGAGCGTAGCTGGAAAGAGATCTCCCGGGCGCTGATGGAAGATCAGCCCCAGGTGTTTATCCAGGTACTTCGAGACTGCAATGCGTTGAAAACCTTAATGCCGGAAGTGGACGCACTCTTCGGCGTGCCCCAACCCGCGGCCCATCACCCCGAAATAGATACTGCCGTGCACACATTGAGCGTGTTGGAACAAGCCGCCTTGCACAAAGAGCCACTGACGGTGCGCTGGGCCTGCCTGCTGCATGACCTGGGCAAAGGTCTGACGCCTGTGGATAAGTTACCGCAGCACATCGGTCATGAGCACCGAGGCTTGGAGCTGATCAAGGCCGTCAATGAACGCTTCAAAGTGCCAAGGGATTGCCAGGAATTGGCGCTGTTGGTGGGTCAGTATCACACCCACGGCCATCGTGCGCTGGAGCTGAAAGCCTCGACGCTGCTGGAGTTGCTGCAAAGTTTTGATGTGTATCGTCGGCCACAGCGCTTTGAGGAGTTTGTGGTCGCCTGCGAAATGGATGCCCGGGGCCGCAAAGGGCTGGAGCAAAGAAGTTACCCACAGGCGGATTACTTGCGTGGCGCAGCAAAAGCAGCGCGCGAGGTTGCCGTTGCGCCACTGCTTGAGAAAGGATTCAAGGGACCGGCGCTGGGCGAAGCGCTCAAGCATGAACGGCTCAAGGCACTCAAAGCCTACAAGGAACAACACAAGCCCTTGTAGGAGCCGAGCTTGCTCGCGAAGAACGTCGACGATAACGCAGCGCTCTCAGTTTTTTCGCGAGCACGCTCGCTCCTACAGGAGCGAGTTCGGGGTGAGTTGCCGGCCCTGCCATTCAAACCTGACAGGCGCCAGCACCTGATCAATCCGAGCATCACGCCACAGCGCAGCCATTGTCTTGCCCGCCTCAGGGTGCAAGCGATCCGGCGCCATCATCGACAGCGGCCACAACACAAAGGCATTTTTCAGGATCTCTGCCCGCGGCAAGATCAAACCATCGAAGTTACCCACCAACTCGCCGTACAGCAGCACGTCGATATCCAGCGGCAAGCCTTTGCGGTCCGGCGCATAGCGACCGTTTTCGGCTTCGATGAATTTCAGCCGGCGATCCAACTCCATCAACGGCAAGTCGGTATAGGCCGACACCACCAGATTGAAGAACGGCCCGCTTTTTATGCCCACCGGCTGGCTTTCGAACACCGCCGAGCAGCGCATATCCGTCAGAAAACTCGCCAACGCGTCGAGCCCGGCGCACAGATGGGACTCGCGCTCGATATTGCTACCGAGGCCAAGGTAAACCTGAGTTAGCGACATCCGCGCTCAATCTCCACGCCCACACCCTTGGCAGCCGGTACTGCGCCGGGCTTGGTCAGCTTGAGGTGCAACCAGGGAATCTGGAACTCGCTCATCAGCACTTCGGCCAGGCGCTCGGCAAAGGTCTCCACCAGTTGGTACTGGGACTGTTCGGCAAAGGTCTGGATACGCGCGGACACGCTGGCGTAATCCAGCGCCAGGGTCAGGTCGTCACCGGCCGCAGCCGGGCGGTTATCCCACTCGAAGCTCAGGTCCAGGCGCAGGCATTGGCGGATCCCGCGCTCCCAGTCGTAGGCCCCAATCACGGTGTCGACTTCCAGGCCTTCGATAAACACTCTGTCCAAGCTCTTCTCCGCAGCACGACAAGGGCGCGATGCCCCGTTAGAATCAGGGCGTCCTCGCCCGGAATAGTTAGCATGTTTTGGTCACTGGCGATTATCGCCTACCTGCTCGGCTCGCTGTCCTTCGCCATTTTGCTCAGCCGCCTGACGGGAAATCCCGACCCGCGAATGAGTGGCTCCGGCAATGCCGGCGCCACCAATATGTTGCGCCTGGCCGGCAAGAAGCTCGCCGTACTGACGCTGCTGGGCGACCTATGCAAGGGCCTGCTGCCCGTACTGATCGCCAACCTCGCCGGCCTGACCCTGCAGCAGCAGGCCTGGGTGGGCGTGTGCGCCGTCCTCGGCCATTTGTTTCCCCTGTACTTCCGCTTTCGCGGTGGCAAAGGTGTCGCCACGGCAGCCGGCATGCTGCTGGGAATCTACCCGCCGGCAGCGTTGCTGGCCGTGCTCGCCTGGCTGCTGACGTTCTACCTGACCCGCACCAGCTCGCTGGCTGCGCTGATCGCCACGCCGCTCACCCTGCCATTGCTGGCCTGGCAGGAGCCGGCGGCGCTGCTGCCGATGAGCGTGCTGACACTGCTGATCGTCTGGCGACACCGGGGCAATTTACGCGACCTGTTTGCCGGGCGCGAACGGCATTTTTAAATACCGTCAATGAGCCCGATTCAGGTTGCGCATTTACAAGGGCGGCAGTTGCTCCATCGGCCAGCGCGCCTGCACGCTGATCGCCAGGCTTTCGTGCTGCCCCGCCTGCAGGCGCTGACAACCGGCATAGGCGATCATCGCGCCGTTGTCGGTGCAGAACTCAGGACGGGCGTAGAACACATCCCCCTTCATATCACCGAGCATCTTCTCCAATGAGCTGCGCAATGCCTTGTTGGCGCTGACACCGCCTGCGATCACCAGGCGCTTCATGCCCGCCTGTTTCAGGGCGCGCTTGCACTTGATGGTCAAAGTCTCCACCACGGCCTGCTGGAACGCCAGCGCGATGTCGCAACGGGCTTGCTCACTGTCGTCCCCGGCGCTGACGCTGTGCTGCCAGGTATTCAATGCGGAGGTTTTCAAGCCGCTGAAGCTGAACATCAGGCCAGGGCGATCGCACATCGGGCGCGGGAAGGTGTAGCGGCCGACCACGCCTTTTTCGGCGAGGCGGGCGATTTCAGGACCACCCGGGTAATTGAGGCCCATCATCTTCGCGGTCTTGTCGAAAGCTTCGCCGGCGGCGTCGTCCAAGGACTCGCCCAAAAGCGTGTATTGACCGATTCCGTCGACCTGAACCAGCTGCGTATGCCCGCCCGAAACCAACAAAGCGACGAACGGGAACTGCGGCGGGTTTTCTTCCAGCATCGGCGCCAGTAAATGGCCTTCCATATGGTGCACGCCGAGGGCCGGAATATCCCAGGCAAAAGCCAGCGCCTGAGCGCAAGAGGCGCCAACCAGAAGGGCTCCGACCAATCCGGGCCCTGCCGTATAGGCAATCGCATCGATCTCGGTCGGCACGCAACCGGCCTCGTCCAACACTTGGCGAATCAACGGCAGCATCCGTTTGACGTGATCACGACTGGCCAGCTCCGGCACAACACCGCCATAGGCTCGATGCAAGTCGATCTGACTGAACAGTGCATCGGCCAAAAGCCCGCGTTCACTGTCGTAAAGTGCGACACCGGTTTCGTCGCAGGAGGTTTCAAGTCCCAGTACTAGCATGGGTTTGCGCCTTGTAGAGGCTGAATTCGAAGGCGCGCATAATAGTCGCCACTCCCTCTCCCGACTAGCGGTTTTCGATCAGAGGCTTTGCATTCCTGCCAATGAGGGGTTAACATCCGCAACCCTTAAAAACCGACGACCTCAGCCGCGAATTTTTTGCGACGAGAACGTTGATTCCCGGTAATGAAAGAAGGTAGCTCTGGATGCCAGCCGTCAAAGTAAAAGAGAACGAACCCTTCGACGTAGCTCTGCGTCGTTTCAAGCGCTCCTGCGAAAAAGCCGGTGTTCTGGCTGAAGTTCGTAGCCGCGAATTTTATGAGAAGCCAACTTCTGAGCGTAAGCGTAAAGCAGCAGCCGCTGTTAAGCGTCACGCCAAGAAAGTTCAGCGCGAACAGCGCCGCGCCGTTCGTCTGTACTAATACACAGACGTTCGTAGCAAGCTTCTGCCAAGCCCGGCCCTCAGCCGGGCTGTTGGCATTTGCGGATATCGCTTGATGCTTCATCGTTGACGCCGCACACGCGACTGATACACCTGCTTCAAACGTCAGGACTGGCTCTTTTGCCAGCGGTGCACGTCTCTTCTGACGAGCCTAACAAGGCTACTGACGAGCACACTCATTTTATAAGCAGGCGATCAACTGTATCGGCTGTGCCCACCGACGAGCATCCGAGGCCACCACTGGCCAACGCCGGACTCCAGGGCAACATTTCTACGCCGAAAAACTGATTGAAACTAACGTCAGTGAATGTTCGGCAGATACACTTCCTGACAGCCCAAGCAGACGATTGATGGTCGAGCCATTCGATACGTGCGCTTGAGCATTTCACGGGCACTCATTTACACGCAGCGATGACGAGAACGCCATGGCCGGGCTGATTCCCCAGAGCTTTATTGACGACCTTCTGAACCGCACCGACATCGTCGATGTTGTCAGCTCGCGCCTGCAATTGAAGAAAGCCGGCAAAAACTACACAGCCTGCTGCCCGTTCCACAAGGAAAAGACCCCGTCATTCAGCGTCAGCCCGGACAAGCAGTTCTACTACTGCTTCGGCTGCGGCGCAGGCGGCAACACCCTCGGCTTCCTGATGGACCACGACAACCTGGACTTCCCCCAGGCTATCGAGGACCTGGCGAAAGCCGCCGGCATGGAAGTCCCCCGCGAAGAAAGTGGCCGTCCGCATAAACCACGGCAACCCACCGACTCGCCGCTGTACCCGCTGCTGACCGCCGCTGCCGACTTTTACCGTCAGGCACTTAAAAGCCATCCGCAGCGTAAGGCCGCCGTTGACTACCTGAAGGGTCGCGGCCTGACCGGCGAAATCGCTCGCGACTTCGGCCTCGGCTTCGCCCCACCCGGCTGGGACAATCTGTACAAACACCTGAGCAGCGACACCCTGCAGCAAAAGGCCATGATCGACGCCGGCCTTCTGGTTGAGAACGCCGAGACCGGCAAGCGCTACGATCGCTTCCGCGACCGCGTGATGTTCCCGATCCGCGACAGCCGTGGTCGCATCATCGCCTTCGGCGGCCGCGTGCTGGGGGATGACAAGCCCAAGTACCTGAACTCCCCGGAAACCCCGGTATTCCACAAGGGCCAGGAACTCTACGGCCTGTTCGAGGCGCGCAAGAACAATCGAAACCTCGATGAAATCATCGTGGTCGAAGGCTATATGGACGTGATCGCCCTGGCCCAGCAGGGGTTGCGCAACGCGGTGGCCACCCTTGGCACCGCCACCAGCGAAGAACACTTGAAGCGCCTGTTTCGCGTAGTGCCGAGTGTGCTGTTCTGTTTCGACGGCGACCAGGCCGGCCGCAACGCTGCTTGGCGCGCACTCGAAGCCACGCTGTCGAGCCTGCAGGATGGGCGCCGCGCGCGCTTTCTGTTCCTGCCTGAAGGTGAAGACCCGGATACCCTGGTGCGCTCCGAAGGCACCGACGCATTCCGCGCGCGCATCAATCAACATGCGCAGCCGTTGGCGGATTATTTCTTCCAGCAACTGACCGAAGAGGCCGATCCGCGCTCCCTCGAAGGCAAGGCCCATATGGCCACCCTCGCGGCGCCATTGATCGACAAGGTTCCAGGCGCAAACCTGCGCACCCTGATGCGCCAACGCCTGCTGGAAATTACCGGGCTGAGTGGCGAAGCCGTCAGCCAGCTGGTGCACAGCGCGCCGCAGGACGCGCCGCCGGCCTACGACCCAGGCATGGATTATGACGCCATGCCGGACTACGCCGACTTCCATCAACCCCAGGAGGCGTACGCGCCCCAACAGGAATGGACGCCGAAGAAACCCGGTGCCGGCGGCAAGAAATGGGACAAAAAACCCTGGAGCAAAAACGGCAAGCGCGGTGATCGCGATGAGGCCTACGCCCCTCGCACGCCGGTCGCCGTCGAAGCTCCCACGTTGATTGCCCTGCGCACGCTTATCCACCACCCACAACTGGCGAGCAAGGTTGAAAGCGCTGACCACTTTGCCAACGCGAGCAACACTTACGCTCAAGTGCTGATCGCGCTGATCGAGGCGGTGCAGAAAAATCCTAAGCTAAACTCAATTCAGCTGATGGCTCGTTGGCATGGCACAGAACAAGGTCGCTTATTGAAAGCACTCGCGGAAAAGGAGTGGCTAATTGACGGCGATAACCTTGAACAACAGTTTTTAGACACCATTACTAGGTTATCTGCGGGTCAGCACACGCAGACCCTCGATGAACTCATCAAGAGAGCAAGACAGCCGGGATTATCGGCTGAAGAGCAAATTCAGATAGCAAAACAGATGCGCGACCTCTTAAAACAGAATGTTTCCGCATCAAACCCGACCTCAGCTGGCGTGTGAGGTCATAGCTCGGGTATAATCCTCGGCTTGTTTTTTGCCCGCCAAGACCTTCAGTGGATAGGGTGTTATGTCCGGAAAAGCGCAACAGCAGTCTCGTATCAAAGAGTTGATCACCCTTGGTCGTGAGCAGAAGTATCTGACTTACGCAGAGGTCAACGATCACCTGCCTGAGGATATTTCAGATCCTGAGCAGGTGGAAGACATCATCCGCATGATTAATGACATGGGGATCCCCGTACACGAGAGTGCTCCGGATGCGGACGCCCTTATGTTGGCCGACGCCGATACCGACGAGGCAGCCGCTGAAGAAGCCGCTGCCGCGTTGGCCGCGGTGGAGACCGACATCGGTCGCACGACTGACCCTGTGCGCATGTATATGCGTGAAATGGGTACTGTCGAGTTGCTGACACGGGAAGGCGAAATCGAAATCGCCAAGCGTATCGAAGAGGGCATCCGTGAAGTGATGGGCGCAATCGCGCACTTCCCTGGCACGGTTGACCACATTCTCTCCGAGTACACTCGCGTCACCACCGAAGGTGGCCGCCTGTCCGACGTCCTGAGCGGTTATATCGACCCGGACGACGGCATCGCGCCGCCTGCTGCCGAAGTACCGCCGCCTGTCGATGCCAAAGCCGCGAAAGCGGACGATGACACCGAAGACGACGATGCTGAAGCCAGCACCGACGACGAAGACGAAGTCGAAAGCGGCCCAGACCCGATCATTGCTGCCCAGCGTTTCGGTGCGGTTTCCGATCAAATGGAAATCACCCGCAAGGCCCTGAAAAAGCACGGTCGCTCCAACAAGCTGGCAATTGCCGAGCTGCTGGCGCTGGCTGAGCTGTTCATGCCGATCAAGCTGGTACCGAAGCAATTCGAAGGCCTGGTTGAACGCGTTCGTAGCGCCCTTGAGCGTCTGCGTGCACAAGAGCGTGCGATCATGCAGCTCTGTGTCCGTGATGCGCGCATGCCGCGTACCGACTTCCTGCGCCAGTTCCCTGGCCACGAAGTTGACGAAAGCTGGAGCGACGCCCTGGCCAAAGGCAAGGCGAAGTACGCTGAAGCCATTGGTCGCCTGCAGCCGGACATCATCCGTTGCCAGCAGAAGCTGACCGCACTTGAGACCGAAACCGGTCTGACGATTGCCGAGATCAAGGACATCAACCGTCGCATGTCGATCGGTGAGGCCAAGGCCCGCCGCGCGAAGAAAGAGATGGTTGAAGCGAACTTGCGTCTGGTGATCTCCATCGCCAAGAAGTACACCAACCGTGGCCTGCAGTTCCTCGATCTGATCCAGGAAGGCAACATCGGCTTGATGAAGGCTGTGGACAAGTTCGAATACCGTCGCGGCTACAAATTCTCGACTTATGCCACCTGGTGGATCCGTCAGGCGATCACTCGCTCGATCGCCGACCAGGCCCGCACCATCCGTATTCCGGTGCACATGATCGAGACGATCAACAAGCTCAACCGTATTTCCCGGCAGATGTTGCAGGAAATGGGTCGCGAACCGACCCCGGAAGAGCTGGGCGAACGCATGGAAATGCCTGAGGATAAAATCCGCAAGGTATTGAAGATCGCTAAAGAGCCGATCTCCATGGAAACCCCGATCGGTGATGACGAAGACTCCCACCTGGGTGACTTCATCGAAGACTCGACCATGCAGTCGCCAATCGATGTCGCCACTGTTGAGAGCCTTAAAGAAGCGACCCGCGACGTACTGTCCGGCCTCACTGCCCGTGAAGCCAAGGTACTGCGCATGCGTTTCGGCATCGACATGAATACCGACCACACCCTTGAGGAAGTCGGTAAGCAGTTTGACGTGACCCGCGAGCGGATCCGTCAGATCGAAGCCAAGGCGTTGCGCAAGTTGCGCCACCCGACGCGAAGCGAGCATCTGCGCTCCTTCCTCGACGAGTGACACCAGAACCCCCGGCCCAGGCCGGGGGTTTTGCTTTCTATCGATAAAATTCCCCGCTACGCCCCTCCCCCGCAATGCCCGTCTACACTCGAAACATTCCCCGTGCCATAACGAGACCGTTATGCCCAGATTGCCGACCGTGATACTGCTGTCGCTGCTGACCTGGACCGCAACGGCTGGCGCGTTGACTCTTAGCGATGACGAGCGTGGCTGGCTGGCGGACCATCAGGAGTTGCGCCTGGGGGTGGACGCCTCGTGGCCACCCTTCGAATACCGTGATGAAGAAGGCCGCTACCAAGGCTTGGCGGCGGACTACGTGCGCCTGATCCAGGAGCGCCTGGGCGTCAGGATCAAACTGATCGAGCCGGTCAATTGGAGCGCGGTACTGGAGCAGGCACGCCACAACCAACTCGACCTGCTGCCGGGCATCATGTCGACCCCCGAGCGCCAGGGCTTCATGGCATTCACACGCCCTTACCTGGACTTCCCTATTGTCATCCTCGCCCATGAAGGCGGCGCCAAGCCACGCAACCTCAATGACCTGTATGGGTTGAAGATTGCCGTGGTGGAAAATTATGCCCCCCATGAACTGCTACGTACCCACCATCCAGACCTCAACCTGGTGGCCATGCCGAATGTCAGTTCGACGCTGCAGGCGCTGGCCACCGACGAAGTCGACGCCGTGGTAGGCGACCTCGCTTCGAGCGTCTGGAGCCTGCGTCAGCTCAAGCTCGATGGCCTGTACGTAAGTGGCGAAACGCCTTATCGCTATCAATTGGCAATGGGTGTACCACGCGACAACAAAATGCTGGTGGGCATCCTGGACAAGGTTCTTGCTGACCTCAGCCCGGACGAAACCGAAGCCATCCAGCAACACTGGGTGGGCAGCCTCACCGACCACCGTACGTTCTGGACGGACTTGCTGAAGTACGGCCTGCCCACTGTCCTGTTGTTGAGCACCATATTGGCCATCGTGATTCGGATAAATCGCCGGCTCAGCTCGGAAATTTCCCGCCGCGTCGCCCTCGAGCAGGAACTGCGCAGCAGCGAATACCACTATCGCGGCCTGGTGGAGAGCCTGTCTGCCATCGCCTGGGAAGCCAGCGTTACCGATTTCACCTACAGCTATGTTTCGCCTCATGCCGAGGATCTACTCGGCTATCCTCGCGCTCACTGGCTGATTCCAGGCTTCTGGCGCAACATCATCCACCCCGCCGACCTGCTGCGTGCCGAAACGTACTGCTACCGCGAAACCCGCGCCAACCGCGATCACAGCGTCGATTATCGCGTGATCACAGCCGACGGCCGCTGCCTGTGGGTGCGTGACATTGTCAGCCTGATCGAGCACGGCCATGAGCCGGTGCTGCGGGGCTTGATGATCGACATCAGCGAAGCCAAACGCACTGAAGAGGCGCTGCAGCTTTCCGAGCAAAAGTTTGCCTCAGTGTTCCAGCAATGCCCGGACATCCTGGTGATCGCACGGCTGTCCGATGGCTGCCTGCTGGAGGTCAACAAAGCGTTTGAGGATCAAGTGGGCTTGAAGGCCGAAGACGTGATCGGAAAAACCGCTACCGCCCTGAACATCTGGGGCATCCCAGGCGTCGGCCCGGACCTGTTGCAGCGGGTGCAGACCACCAGCATTCGCAATCTGGAAATGCCCTTTCTGCGCAGCAATGGCCAGGCCTTTACCGGGCTGATTTCCGCCGAACCGTTTCAACTCGACACCATTGAAGCCATTGTGGTGGTGGTACGCGACATCACCCAGCTCAAGGAAACCCGGCAACAACTGCAAACCTCCGAAGAAAAATTCGCCAAGGCCTTCCACGCCTCTCCCGACGGCTTGCTCCTGAGCCGCCAGAGTGATGGCCTGCTGATTGAAGTGAATAATGGTTTCAGTCGCATCACCGGCTTCACCAGTGCGACATCCATCGACCAATCAACCCTGGAGCTGGGCATCTGGGTCGACCTCAACGAACGCAAACACATGCTGGAGTTGATGCAACGAGATGGTTTTGTGCGTGACTTCATCTGCCATATACGCCGTAAGGATGGCCAAATCCGTCTGTGTGAATTATCCAGCCGGCCACTGCCCATCGGCGACGACGACTGCATGCTCACCATCGCCCGGGACATCACCGAGCGCCAGCTGATGCAGGAAAAACTGCAACAGGCCGCCACGGTATTCGAGAGTACCGCCGAGGGCGTATTGATCACCGACACCCGCCAGAACATCAGTGCCGTGAACCGCGCCTTCAGTGAGATCACCGGCTACAGTGAAGCCGAAGCCCTTGGCCAGACACCACGCCTGCTCGCCTCCGGCCTGCATGACAGCGCCTTCTACGCCGCAATGTGGCACCAACTGACGGCCCAAGGTCATTGGCAGGGCGAGATCTCCAACCGCCGCAAGAACGGCGAGTTGTACCCCAGCTGGCTGACCATCAGCGCCGTGCGCAACGGCGATCAGTTGATCACGCATTTTGTCGCGGTGTTTGCCGACATCTCCAGCCTCAAGCTGGCCCAGGCGCGGCTCGACTATCAGGCGCACCACGACCCGCTGACCGGCCTGCCGAACCGCACGCTGTTTGAAAGTCGGTTGCAGGCGGCCCTCAACGGCCATCAGGAAACCGGTAAACAAGGCGCGGTGCTGTTTCTCGACCTGGACCGCTTCAAACACATCAACGACAGCCTCGGCCACCCGGTCGGCGACCTGCTGCTCAAAGACATCGCCGTACGCCTCAAAGAGCAACTGCGTGACATCGACACCGTCGCACGCCTGGGCGGCGATGAATTCATCATTCTGCTACCCGGCCTGCAACACGCCAGCGACGCCGAGCAACTGGCCAATAAACTGCTGGCCTGCTTCACCCCGCCGTTCCAGGCCGGCGAACACGAGTTCTTCATCAGCGCCAGCATCGGCACCAGCCTGTACCCCCAGGACGGTACCGACGTTGCCACCCTGGTCAAGAACGCCGACGCCGCGATGTACCGTTCCAAGGCCAAGGGCCGTAACCGGGTCGAAAGTTACACCCGCGACCTGACAGCCCAGGCCAACGAGCGCGTGGCACTGGAGCACGAACTGCGGCGTGCCATCGAGCGTGATGAGCTAAGCCTGTATTACCAGCCAAAACTGAGCCTGTTGACACAAGAATTGATCGGCGCCGAAGCCCTGATCCGCTGGCACCACCCCACCTTTGGCGACGTCCCGCCCGAACACTTTATCGCCCTGGCCGAAGAGAACGGCATGATCCTGCAGATTGGCGACTGGGTCCTGGAGCAGGCCTGCTTGCAAATGCACACCTGGCAAACCACTTTCGATGACTTCGGCCCGCTATCGGTCAACCTTGCCGGCGCACAACTGCGCCACCCTGGTTTACTGGATCGCATCGAACAGCTATTGCGTGACTACAGTCTCGAACCGGGCTGCCTGCAACTGGAGATCACTGAAAACTTCATCATGAGCCAAGCCGAAGAAGCGTTGGCAGTCCTGCACGAACTCAAACACCTGGGCGTGCAGTTGGCGATCGACGACTTCGGCACCGGCTATTCGTCCCTCAGTTATCTCAAGCGCCTGCCGCTGGATTTCCTGAAGATCGACCAATCCTTCGTCCGCGGCCTACCCGACGACCCCCACGACGCCGCCATCGTGCGCGCCATCATCGCCCTGGGCCACAGCATGCAATTCACCATCATCGCAGAAGGCGTGGAGAACTCCGCACAGCAAGCGTTCCTGGCCGCTGAGGGCTGCGAACAGATGCAGGGCTACATCGTCAGCCTGCCTCTACCGCCCGAGCTTTTTGCTGCTACCTTCCTTCGTATGAACGTTGAGGACTTTTCGGATAGCACAGTGGAGAAACCATCGTTATAATCCGCGACCTACTGAGGGCCTATAGCTCAGTTGGTCAGAGCAGAGGACTCATAATCCTTTGGTCCACGGTTCAAGTCCGTGTGGGCCCACCAACTCCAAAGCCGCGCATTGCGCGGCTTTTGTGTGTCTGGCACAAACGTTTTGCGAGGCAGGGCTGCCTGCAACCTTACTTCGCAAACAACTGCCCAATATCCCTGAACGCCTTGAACTCCAGCGCATTGCCGCACGGGTCGAACAGGAACAATGTCGCCTGTTCCCCCACCTGCCCCTTGAACCGAATATGCGGCTCCAACACGAACGTCGTCTGCCGCGCCTGTAGACGCTCTGCCAGGGCGTGCCAATCTTCCCAGCCCAGCACCACGCCAAAGTGCGGTACAGGTACGTCGTGGCCGTCGACAGCGTTGGTGTGGGCGGCTTCCTGGGAGGCGGTTTTCGGGTGTTCGTGGATCACCAGTTGATGGCCGAAGAAGTTGAAGTCAACCCAGTGTTCGCTGGAGCGGCCCTCCTCCAACCCAAAGACGTCGCCGTAGAAGTGCCGTGCAGCGGCGAGATCGAATACCGGAATTGCCAGATGAAAGGGCGCGAGTGTCATCAGTTCAAACCTCTATGGGCGTTAGTCGCCCTGAGTTTAGCCTTGCTGCCAACGATGAAAAGACGATAGTTTTTGCGTCGAGCTCAAAAAAATTCGATGAATCGAGACGCCCATGCTGCGTGAATTGAAGACCTTTATTGCGGTAACGCGCCACGGCACGTTCGCGGCAGCGGGGATGCATATCGGGCTGACGCAGTCAGCGGTGAGTGCGCAGATACGTCAGTTGGAGCAAGCACTGGGCGTGCAGTTATTCGACCGCACTGGCCGCCAGGCCACACTGAATGCCGCCGGTTTGCGCGCATTGCCTTTGGCCAAGGAGATTCTGGAGACCTTCAACCGCATGGCGGTACCGGTGAATGCCAATGAGTACCGGGGCGAGTTGAAAGTGGGCGCCATCACCACCGCTCAAACCGGTTTGTTGCCCCAGGCGCTAGTGCGTTTGCGCCAGGCAGCACCAACGGTTGAGTGTAAGGTGGCGCCTGGCGTATCCCTGGAGCTGTTGAGCCAGGTCGACGCCGCGGAGCTGGATTCGGCGATTATCATTCGCCCGCCCTTCGACCTGCCCAAGGAGTTGTACGTGCAGGTGCTGCGCAAGGAGCCGTTCGTGTTGGTTGTGCCGAACACATTGGCAGGCGATGACCCTTTGCAACTGCTCAACACCCAGCCCCATGTGCGCTATGACCGTGCTTCGTTTGGCGGCCGGCTCGTGAGCCGGTTTCTGCGCGAGCAGAAGCTTGATGTGCAAGTGGCGCTGGAGTTGGATGAACTGGAAGCCATCGTCAGGATGGTGGAATGTGGCCTGGGTGTGTCGTTGATTCCAAAGGCAGGCCTGTGGCTGGAACGCTCGCCTCAAGTAAGAATAATCCCGCTAGGCAAGCTGACATTTTACCGCGAGATCATCCTGCTGAGCCGCTACAGCCAACGTCATCTGCCGGTGCCACAGCTGTTTGCCCGCTGCCTGCTGGCCGATCCAAGCCTGTAACATCCGTTCCCATTGCCGCCCGTCATGGAGCCTCACGTGCCTGTTCTAGATGAAATTGATCGCCAGTTGATCGCCGCATTGCAGATCAATGCCCGCGAAAGCGTGGCCATGCTTGCCCGGCAGTTGGGCATCGCGCGCACGACGGTGACGTCGCGCCTTGCGCGCCTGGAGAAAACCCAGGTAATCACCGGTTACGGTGTGCGCCTGGGCCAACGCGTGGCGGATGGCGGCTTGCAGGCCTATGTAGGGATCACCGTGCAACCGCGCTCGGGCAAAGAAGTGCTGCGCAGGCTGAGCGCCATGGCCCAGGTTCAACAACTGTGCGCGGTGAGCGGTGAGTTCGATTACGTCGCCTGGCTGCGCACCGACTCGCCAGAGCAACTCGATCAATTGCTGGACCAGATCGGCAGTGTCGATGGCGTGGAGAAAACCACCACCTCCATCATCCTCAGTAACAAATTGGACCGCGGGCAGCCAACCTGACCACCAATCTCGTCACTTTGACTAAAAACAATCCAATCCGACGACACTTTGCGTCTTATTAACGAACGCAACGCTCCCTAAACTGGCTGCCATCTTTTCCTATACTCAGCAGGTCACTTCCCGCCGAGTCGTCAGCAAGGGCCCGCCATGAGCATTCCGTCCAGCACCATCAGCAAGACCAATCGCCACCCTGCAGACGGTAAAAAACCCATCACCATCTTTGGCCCGGATTTCCCGTTTGCCTTTGATGACTGGATCGAACACCCGGCTGGACTCGGCAGTATCCCCGCCGCCAACCATGGCGCTGAAGTGGCCATCGTCGGCGCCGGTATCGCCGGGCTGGTCGCCGCCTACGAATTAATGAAGCTGGGCCTCAAACCCGTGGTGTATGAAGCTTCGAAGATGGGCGGCCGTTTACGTTCCCAGGCTTTCGAAGGCGCCGAAGGCATCATTGCCGAGCTGGGCGGCATGCGCTTCCCGGTGTCGTCCACCGCGTTCTATCACTACGTCGACAAGCTGGGCCTGGAAACCAAACCCTTCCCCAACCCGCTGACGCCAGCTTCCGGCAGTACGGTGATCGATCTGGAAGGCCAGACGCACTACGCACAAAAGCTGTCCGATTTGCCTGCGCTGTTCCAGGAAGTGGCTGACGCCTGGGCCGATGCCCTGGAAGCCGGCTCGCAATTCGGCGACATCCAGCAAGCCATCCGCGACCGTGATGTACCGCGCCTCAAGGCGTTGTGGAACAAGCTGGTGCCATTGTGGGACGACCGCACCTTCTACGACTTCGTGGCGACCTCCAAGGCCTTCGCAAAATTATCGTTTCACCACCGCGAAGTGTTTGGCCAAGTGGGTTTTGGCACCGGTGGCTGGGACTCGGATTTCCCCAACTCGATGCTGGAGATCTTCCGTGTGGTGATGACCAACTGCGACGACCACCAACATTTGGTCGTCGGCGGCGTTGCCCAGGTGCCGATGGGCATCTGGCGCCACGTGCCGGAACGATGCGCCCACTGGCCCGCCGGTACCAGCCTGAGTTCGCTGCACCGCGGTGCACCACGGGCCGGGGTTAAACGCATCGCCCATGCTGCCGATGGCCGTTTCGCGGTGACCGACAACTACGGCGATACCCGCGAATACGCCGCCGTGCTCACCACCTGCCAAAGCTGGCTGCTGACCACCCAGATCGAGTGCGATGAAACACTGTTCTCGCAAAAGATGTGGATGGCCCTGGACCGTACGCGCTACATGCAATCGTCGAAGACCTTCGTGATGGTCGACCGCCCGTTCTGGAAAGACAAAGACCCGGAGACCGGCCGCGACCTGATGAGCATGACCCTCACCGATCGCCTCACTCGCGGCACTTACCTTTTCGACAACGGCGACGATAAACCAGGGGTGATCTGCCTGTCGTACTCGTGGATGAGCGACGCACTGAAAATGCTCCCGCAGCCCATCGATAAGCGGGTGAAACTGGCGCTGGACGCCTTGAACAAGATCTACCCGAAAGTCGACATCAAGGCGCGCATCATCGGCGACCCGATCACCGTGTCCTGGGAAGCCGACCCGCATTTCCTTGGGGCCTTCAAAGGCGCGTTGCCCGGCCACTATCGCTATAACCAGCGCATGTATGCGCATTTCATGCAGAAGGACATGCCCGCTGAACAGCGTGGAATTTTTATCGCCGGTGACGACGTATCCTGGACCCCTGCGTGGGTGGAGGGTGCGGTGCAAACCTCACTGAACGCGGTATGGGGCATCATGACCCACTTTGGCGGCAGCACTCACCCCGAAAACCCGGGGCCGGGTGATGTGTTTGATGAGATCGGGCCGATTGCCCTGGCTGACTAAGGAGTTGAACATGCGCGTCGCCCTGTACCAATGCCCGCCGTTGCCGCTGGATGTCGCGGGCAACCTCAAGCGTCTGCACCAGCTGGCGCATGAAGCCTGCGGTGCGGATGTGCTGGTGCTGCCGGAGATGTTTCTCAGCGGCTACAACATTGGCACCGAGGCGGTTGGGGCACTGGCCGAGGCCCAGGATGGGGCGTCGGCGCAAGCGATTGCCGAACTGGCGCAAAGCGCCGGCCTGGCGATTCTGTACGGCTATCCGGAGCGGGCCGAAGACGGGCAGATCTACAACGCCGTGCAGTTGATCGACGCCCACGGTCAGCGCCTGTGCAACTACCGCAAGACCCATCTGTTCGGCGATCTGGATCACTCGATGTTCAGTGCCGGCGACGATGATTTCCCCCTGGTGGAGCTCAACGGATGGAAGCTGGGGTTCTTGATCTGCTATGACCTCGAGTTCCCGGAAAACACCCGACGCCTGGCCCTGGCCGGTGCCGAGCTGATCCTGGTGCCCACCGCCAATATGGTGCCGTTCGACTTCGTCGCCGACGTCACCGTGCGGGCGCGGGCCTTCGAAAACCAGTGCTACGTGGCCTACGCCAATTACTGCGGGCACGAAGGCGAGATTCAGTACTGTGGGCAAAGCAGCATTGCCGCGCCGGATGGCCAGCGAATCGCCCAGGCGGGCCTGGATGAAGCCTTGATTGTCGGGACACTGAACCGGCAATCGATCCTCGACGCCCGCGCCGCCAACCACTACCTGCAAGACCGGCGTCCCGAGCTTTACGGCCCGCTGCACAAGCCCTGATTGAACGGGTTTGTTAGCATAGGCACTTGCCCCGCTCTGGAAGTGCCCATGCCCGCCCCGGCCCACCTTTATCCCGTTCACCTGACCCTGGCCAATGGCCTGCGGGTTTCCCTGCGCCATACACCGCGCTTAAAGCGTTGCGCAGCGGTGCTGCGGGTGGCTGCCGGTAGCCACGACGTGCCGTTGGCCTGGCCGGGGCTCGCACATTTTCTTGAGCATTTGTTGTTTCTGGGGACCGAGCGTTTTCCCGCGGGCGAAGGGCTTATGACCTACGTGCAGCGCCACGGCGGCCAGGTGAATGCAAGCACCCGCGAACGCACCACGGACTTCTTTTTTGAACTACCGGTTTCAGCCTTTGCGCCCGGGCTGGAGCGCCTGGCGGACATGCTGTCCCACCCGCACCTGGCCCTGGAAGATCAACTGCGCGAGCGCGAAGTGCTGCACGCCGAGTACGTCGCCTGGTCCCAGGATGCCAAGGCGCAGCAGCAGGTGGCGCTGCTCGAAGGTTTGGCGGCGGATCACCCGCTGCGCGGCTTTCACGCGGGCAACCGCGACAGCCTGCCCGTGGAGCGTGAGGCGTTTCAGCAAGCACTGCGGGAATTCCACGCGCATTTCTATCAAAGCGGGCAGATGACACTGAGCCTTGCCGGCCCGCAACCGCTGCAAGAACTGGAAGCCCTGGCGCAGCGCTTCAGCACGCAACTGATCACTGGCCCCCTGCATCCGCAGGCCTCACCAGCGGCCTTGATGCGAGGCCAGGCTCGGCGTTATCAACACATAGCCAGCGGCCATCTGCACCACGTCATCACCTGTGACGCGCCCCGTGAAGCCCTGGAGTTCCTCTGCACCTGGCTCAATGCGCCTGCGCAGGGCGGGCTGCTCGCCGAGCTGAAAACCCGACACGTGGCCAGCGCACTGCAAGCGTCAGTGCTGTACCACTTCGCCGGACAGGCCGTACTGGACATCGACTTTACGCTCGATACCGAAAACGAACCGACGACACAAATCGAGGCGCTGTTGCACGACTGGCTGAGCTTTTTCGCACACAGCGATTGGACGCCACTGCGCGAAGAGTTCGCCCTGCTGAACGCTCGCCAACAACAGACCCAGGGCGCCCTGGCACTGGCTCGGAACGACAGCGAAGACCTCAGTGAACAGAGCGTCGCTGCGCTCAAGGCCCTGCTTGATTCGCTGCACTTGCCGCTCGCCGAACACCGTTGGCAGTTGCCCCCGAACAACCCGTTCCTGCGCCCACCGGTCAAAGAAGAACGCGCTGGCCTGATTCGCGGCCAAACCAGCGCTCACCGAGGCTTGCGCACGTTTGCCCAGGACCGTTCACGGGGCCGAAGGGACATATCGGCGCTGACCTTCAGCCCGGCCTTGGCGGATGACAGCGATGAGGGCGCGCTGTACTTGCAGTGGCGCTTCGACGCGCCAGTGCCTGCTGGGCTGGAAAGCACCTTGCAGCCACTGCGTGAGAATGCGCGCCAGGCGGGCGTCGAATTATCTTTCGAAACCGCCGGCAATGATTGGCTGATGAAGATGAGCGGGCTGCACGAGCCCATGCCGGCCGTCCTGGAGGCGTTGGCTCAGCGCCTGCAGCTGCCGCAAGAAGCGCCCCCAGCCCCCGCGCCAATGATTGCTATCCGGGAACTGCTCAAGGCCCTGCCGACGTGCTGCGCCATCGGCAATGTCGACGCCAGCGAGCAGCCTGCATCCTGGGCCACGGCGCGCTGGCACGGCCTGGGGCTGGGCATGCCCGCCGCGTGTGAGGCGTTGATAAAGACCGCCGCAGCCCGTCTGCCTGGGCAACCTGCACAATTCGAACGGCCTCTTCAACACCTCAGCGGTCAACGTGTGTGGCATACGGTTAAAACCGACTCAACCGAAGCCGCCGCGCTGCTGTTTTGCCCGACACCCAGCCAATCCCTGGACGATGAAGCGTCCTGGCGACTGCTTGGGCACCTGCTCCAAGGGCCGTTCTACCAACGCCTGAGGGTCGAGCTGCAATTGGGCTACGCCGTATTCAGCGGCGTCCGACAGATCAACGGGCAAACCGGCCTGCTGTTTGGTGTGCAATCACCCAGCGTTTCATTGGAAGGTATCGTCGATCACCTGCACACCTTTCTTAAACATCTACCGTTGCTGATTGATGGCAGCGATGACTTGGGCAATCACGCCTTGGCACAGCAGTTCTGCGCCGCGACGCTACCGATCACCCAAAGCGCCGAACTGCTGTGGCACGCACGCTTGGCGGGCCATCCGTCGGATTATCTGTGCCAGCTTCAAACACTGATCCAGACCCGAACCCCGGAGGATCTGCAACGCGCTGCCCAACAGCTGCAGGACGCGACTGGCGGCTGGCGCTGCATCGCCACCGGCCCACGCATCGACGAGAGCTGGCAACCGGCGAGCTGATCATTGCCAACCCTGCAACAGGCTTTTTCCACCAAGACAGCGCTAACTTGAAAAGAATTGCGTAACATTCCCACGCACACATCTGAACATCTCCGACTGGAGGTGGACTATATGTATTACTTGGTAGTAAACGTCCCATCCCTTCGTAGGAGTAAGAATATGACCTGGTCCAAACCTGCTTACACTGATCTGCGCATCGGCTTCGAAGTCACCATGTACTTCGCCAGTCGCTAAGCCGCTGGGTAATACAACGCCTCGGTTCGCCCGGGGCGTTTTTGTTTTGAGCTTTGCTTGATGGAGCGGCCATGTTTGTCCAGATTCTAGGTTCCGCCGCTGGCGGCGGCTTCCCGCAGTGGAACTGCAACTGCGTGAATTGCGTAGGTTTTCGTGACGGCAGCCTGCGGGCGCAGGCGCGGACCCAGTCATCCATCGCGATTTCCGACGATGGCGTGAACTGGGTACTGTGCAATGCCTCGCCGGATATCCGCGCGCAACTCCAGGGTTTTGCGCCGATGCAGCCCGGCCGCGCACTGCGCGATACCGGCATCAGTGCCATAATCCTGATGGACAGCCAGATCGACCACACCACCGGTTTATTGAGCCTGCGCGAAGGTTGCCCACACCAGGTGTGGTGCACCGACATGGTCCACGAAGACCTGAGCACCGGCTTCCCACTGTTCACCATGCTCACCCACTGGAACGGCGGCCTGGCCTGGAACCGTATCGAGCTGGATGCCAGCTTCACCATCCCGGCCTGCCCCAACCTGCGCTTCACCCCACTGCCACTGCGCAGTGCCGCCCCGCCCTACTCGCCGCACCGCTTCGACCCGCACCCAGGCGACAACATCGGCCTGATCGTCGAAGACCTGCGCACTGGCGGCAAACTGTTCTACGCCCCGGGCCTGGGCAAGGTCGACGCGCCATTGCTGCAGATCATGGCCGGCAGCGACTGCCTGCTGGTGGATGGCACGATGTGGGACGACGACGAAATGCAGCGCCGTGGCGTCGGCACCCGTACCGGCCGCGAGATGGGCCACCTGGCGCAGAATGGCCCCGGCGGCATGCTCGAAGTGCTGGAGCAGTTGCCCAAGCAGCGCAAGGTGCTTATCCACATCAACAACACCAACCCGATCCTCGATGAAGACTCCCCCGAGCGCGCGGAACTGGTGCGGCGCAATGTCGAAGTCGCTTACGACGGCATGAGCATTGAATTGTAGGAGCAGACGACATGACTGACGCACCGTTGACCACAACCGAATTCGAAGCAGCCTTGCGGGCCAAGGGCGCCTTCTACCATATCCATCACCCATACCATGTGGCGATGTATGAAGGCCGCGCAACCCGCGAGCAGATCCAGGGTTGGGTCGCCAACCGGTTCTACTATCAGGTGAACATCCCGCTGAAAGACGCCGCGATCCTGGCCAACTGCCCGGACCGTGAGATCCGTCGCGAGTGGATCCAGCGCCTGCTCGACCACGATGGCGCACCGGGTGAAGACGGCGGTATCGAAGCCTGGCTGCGTTTGGGCCAAGCGGTCGGCCTCGACCCGGACCAGTTGCGTTCCCAGGAACTGGTGCTGCCCGGCGTGCGCTTTGCGGTAGACGCCTACGTCAACTTTGCGCGCCGCGCCAGTTGGCAGGAAGCCGCCAGCAGCTCGCTCACCGAGCTGTTCGCGCCGCAGATCCACCAGTCGCGTCTCGACAGCTGGCCGCAGCATTACCCATGGATCGACCCCACTGGCTACGAGTACTTCCGCACCCGCCTGGGCCAGGCCCGGCGCGATGTGGAGCACGGCTTGGCAATCACCTTGCAGCACTACACCACCCGTGAAGGCCAGGAGCGCATGCTGGAAATTCTCCAGTTCAAACTCGACATCCTGTGGAGCATGCTGGATGCCATGAGCATGGCCTACGAACTGAAACGCCCGCCGTACCACAGCGTGACCGAGCAGCGGGTCTGGCACAAAGGGATCACCTTATGAGCTTCGATCGCAGCAGAAAACCGACCTGGCGCCAGGGCTACCGCTACCAGTACGAACCCGCGCAAAAAGGCCATGTGTTGCTCTACCCCGAAGGCATGATCAAGCTCAACGACAGCGCCGCGCTGATTGGTGGCTTGATTGACGGTGAGCGCGACGTGGCGGCGATCATTGCCGCGCTCGAAGCACAGTTCCCCGGCGTGCCTGAGTTGGGTGACGACATCGAGCAATTCATGGAGGTCGCCCGTGCTGAGCACTGGATCACCCTTGCCTGAAAAACCAGCCATCGGCCTGCCGCTGTGGTTGCTCGCCGAGCTGACCTACCGCTGCCCGTTGCAGTGCCCGTATTGCTCCAACCCGCTGGACTTTGCCGAGCAGGGCAAGGAGCTGAGCACCGAGCAGTGGATCAAGGTGTTTCGCGAGGCCCGTGAGATGGGCGCCGCGCAATTGGGGTTTTCCGGCGGTGAGCCGCTGGTGCGCCAGGACCTTGCCGAGTTGATCGCCGAGGCGCGCAAGCTGGGGTTCTACACCAACCTGATTACCTCGGGCATCGGCCTGACCGAACAGAAGATCAGCGACTTCAAGAAAGCTGGCCTGGACCATATCCAGATCAGCTTCCAGGCCAGCGACGAACAGGTGAACAACCTGCTGGCCGGTTCGAAAAAAGCCTTCGCGCAAAAGCTGGAAATGGCCCGTGCCGTGAAGGCGCACGGCTACCCAATGGTGCTGAACTTCGTCACCCATCGGCACAATATCGACAAGATCGACCGCATCATCGAACTGTGCATCGCGCTGGAGGCCGACTTTGTCGAGCTCGCCACGTGCCAGTTCTATGGCTGGGCGCAACTCAATCGCGTGGGGTTGTTGCCGACCCAGGAACAACTGGTGCGCGCTGAACGCATCACCAACGAGTACCGCGCCAAGCTCGAAGCCGAAGGCCACCCGTGCAAGCTGATTTTCGTGACACCGGATTACTACGAGGAGCGCCCGAAGGCCTGCATGAACGGGTGGGGCAGCATTTTTCTGACCGTGACGCCAGACGGCACCGCCCTGCCCTGTCACGGCGCCCGACAGATGCCGGTGCAGTTTCCCAATGTGCGCGACCACAGCATGCAGCACATCTGGTACGACTCGTTTGGCTTCAACCGCTTTCGCGGCTACGACTGGATGCCCGAGCCGTGTCGTTCATGCGATGAAAAAGAAAAGGACTTCGGCGGCTGCCGTTGCCAGGCCTTCATGCTCACCGGGGATGCAAGCAATGCCGACCCGGTGTGCAGCAAGTCCGAGCAGCACGGCATCATCCTCAAGGCGCGGGAAGAAGCCGAACATGCCACCCAGACCATCGAGCAACTGGCCTTTCGCAATGAGCGCAATTCACGGCTCATCGCAAAAGGCTGAGGCCATCAGCGTTTGGCGATGATGTACACGGCGTGAATGATGCCCGGGAAGTAACCGCACAAGGTCAGCAGAATATTCAGCCAGAACGCGCCAGCGAAACCCACTTGCAGGAACACACCCAGTGGCGGCAGCAGAATGGCGATGATGATACGAATGATGTCCATGGGTCAGCTCCAGAAAATCGGCTCGTGTGAGCCGTGTAGCTAATCGACCTTGGGCGTTCGTGAGGGTTCATTGGGATCTGGCACCGGGCCATCCTTTAATGATCAGACAAAAAAACGCCCCCAGCCGAAAAAATCAGGCTGGAGGCGCCGCGTATACCGCGAGACGGTTCAGGAATGTGGGTTAAACGGCGATGCCCTTGCGGCATTGCAACTGTGCAGTGCGCACGCGGGAGAAGGCGCGGGCCAGGCGCAGGAGCATTTCGTCGATGTTGCTTTTGCTCACCGTAAGCGCCGGAGTGAAGCGCAGGCAGTCAGGTTGCGGGGCGTTGAGGATCAGGCCTTCGTGCAGGGCGGCTTTTACCACTGCATCTGCAGAATCATCCGACAACGTCAGGCCCCACATCAGACCGTGGCCGCGCAATGGGCCCAGGTCGTAGCGGTAGGCCAGCCGGGCAAGGCCTTCGCTCAGGTAAAGACCGGATTCACGTACGTGTTCCAGGAAGCCGTGCTCCAGCACCGTATCGAGCACCGCCAGCCCGGCCGATGCCATCAGCGCGTTGCCATGATGGGTGCCTTCCAGCTCACCCACTTCGAAGCAACAGGCGCTGCCGCGCGCCAGCAGGGCTGCCAACGGCACGCCGCCGCCCAGGCCTTTGCCGAGGGTGACGATGTCGGCCCGTACGCCGTACTGCTGTTCGGCAAGCAAGGTGCCGCAACGGCCGAGGCCGGTTTGTACTTCGTCGAGGATCAGCAGGATCCCCAGTTCGCGGCACAGCCGTTCAACCCCCTTGAGGTAATGCTCCGTTGCGGGGATCACACCGGCCTCGCTCTGAACCGGCTCCAGCATGATGGCGACCGTCTGTGCATCGACCGCTGCATGCAGGGCCGGCAGGTCGTTGAAGGGCACATGGCTGAAGCCGGGCAATTGCGGTTCAAAGCGGTTTTCCAGTGCGCCCGCCGACGCCGCCAGTGCCGCGAAACTGCGCCCATGGCAACCATTGCTCGCGCTGATGATGCGGTAGGCCCCGCCGCGATGCAGTTGGCCCCACTTGCGCGCCAGCTTGATCGCCGCTTCGCAGGCCTCGGCGCCACTGTTGAGCAGGTAGGCCTGGTCGCTGCCGGTACGATGGCACAGGCGGTCGACAAGGTTGAGTTGAGCGCGGTTATGCAGGCCCATGCCCGGATTGATCAGGGCCTGCGTCTGGTCGGCGAGGGCTTTGATCAAGACCTGCGGGCTGTGGCCGAGGCTGTTGGCAGCGTTGCCCTGGCTGAAATCCAGGTAGGCACGGTCGTCGCTGTCCCACAGCCAGGAACCCTGGCCGCGTACGAACACCTGAGCTGGTCTCGCTACCGTGGGCATCAGCGCCTCACTGGACAGCGTATCGGGTGAAGCCTCCAGAACCAGGTCATCCAGGCTGGGCACGGGGCGACGCATATTGAATAGATTCACAGCTTGCCCCCGATGGCAACCGGGCCTTGGTGGGGTTTTCCTGCAATCGCTGTCTGCTCGTGTGTTGCCTTGCCTATGTAAACGCCATCAACATAAACGCTGTTCATTGCCCGATCCGGCCCTGTAAGCCCTGCGAATAGGCGCTAGACTAGGCGCCTCGGGGGCCAACGGCCATTTCGATTTTCCAGCTTTTTCGATAAGTAAACCTTATGGATTTTAAGCAACTGCGTTATTTCGTCGCGGTGTACGAAGAAGGCCATGTGGGCCGTGCCGCTGAACGCCTGTCGATCTCCCAGCCGGCGCTGTCACAACAGATCCGCCAGTTGGAGCAGAACCTCGATGTGAGCCTGTTTGAACGCAGCAGCAAACGCCTGCTGCCCACCCTGGCCGCCCATACGTTGTACAACCACGCCTTGCCGCTGATCGACGGCATGCAGCAAGCCGTCGAAGCCTTGCGTAACTTCAAGGGCCAGGCCATGCGCACCCTGGCCATCGGCGTACTGCAAACCGTGCACACCAGCCTGGTCCCGCAAATGTTGGAGCGCGTGCGCAAGGCCCAGCCGCACCTCGTGGTGCAGATCTACGAATTGACCGGGCTTGAGATTGAACGGCGGTTGCTTAACGGCTCGCTGGACATCGGCATCAGCTACCTGCCGCCACGCCAGCCGGGGCTGCACGGTGTGTTGCTGTATGAGGATGAGCTGAAGGTGGTTATCCCCGAAGATCATCCGCTGCGCGAATTCAAGAAAGTCTCGCTGAAACAGGCCGCCGAGTTGCCGATGTTGCTGTTGGGGGAGGAGTTTCAAGTCAGGCAGATCTGGCAAGGCCAGCTCGCAAACCTTGGGCGACGGCCTCAGGTTCAGGCGGAGCTCAATACCATGGTGGGGATTCTCGACAGCTTGCCTAACACCCAATTGGCAACGGTGCTGCCGGGGCGCTCTCAGGATGAGCACAACAGTCAAATGCTGCTGTGGAAACCCTTGAGCGAACCGAGGGTGCCGCTGAAAGTCGGGCTGGTCTGTCGCGATGTGCAGCGCCAACAGGCGACGGTGGCCCTGTTGCGCACGTTGCTGGAAGACGTGATGAATGCGCCGCCGGCCCTGGCCTGAAACTCAGGGACTGACTTTTTCGCAGGCAAAAGAAAACCCCGCCGAAGCGGGGCTTTGCAGACTGTTTCCCTGACATCCATTTCACTCCGCCATCCTGGCAGAATCCTACGTGTCCGTGTTGTTGCTTTGCGCTTCCTGCGCGACGTCCATGTGAAGTAGATTATCTGTGGATCCAATTTGGCGATAGAGGACGATTAGCAGTACGTCATGTAAGAGAATGCTTACACGCCCTCCAAGCCCTTAGAACAGTGCCTCATCCAGCAAAAACAGTGACTCGCTACCGGCTTTTACCGACGCACTCAGCGAGTGAATACGTGGCAACAGCCGCGCAAAGTAGAAGCGCGCGGTGCCTAGCTTGCTGGCGTAGAAGTCTTCCTCAGTCTCTTTGCCCAACGCGGCCTTGGCCATACGCGCCCACATGTAGGCGTAGGCCATGTATCCAAATGCATGCAAATACTCCACCGAGGCTGCGCCGATCTCGTTCGGGTTGGTCTTGGCGCGATCCAGGACCCAGGCGGTCAACTCGTCCAGGTTATCCACCGCCGTGCTCAGCGGTTGGGTGAACTCAGCCAGTTCGGGACCCGCCGAGGCGATGAACTGGCGGATCTCGTCGGCGAACAAGGTGTAGAACGCACCGCCGCTGCCGACGATCTTGCGCCCCATCAAGTCCAGTGCCTGAATGCCGTTGGTGCCTTCATAGATCTGGGTGATGCGTACATCACGCACCAGTTGCTCCTGGCCCCACTCACGAATGTAACCGTGGCCGCCAAACACTTGCTGGCCGAGCACGGTGGTTTCCAGGCCCAGGTCGGTGAGGAACGCCTTGGCGACCGGCGTCAACAATGCCACCAGGTTATCGGCACGCTCGCGGGCAGCGGCATCTTCACTGAACTTGGCGATGTCCAGCTGCGTCGCCACATAGGTGGAGAACGCGCGACCGCCTTCGTTCGCGGCTTTCATGGTCAGCAGCATACGGCGCACGTCGGGGTGGACAATGATCGGGTCGGCCACTTTGTCTTTGGCCTGGGCACCGGTCGGCGAACGGCTTTGCAGGCGATCGCGGGCATATTCAATAGCGTTCTGGTAGGAACGCTCGCCGGACGCCAGGCCCTGGATACCGACGCCAAGACGCTCGTAGTTCATCATGGTGAACATCGCCGCCAACCCACGGTTGGGCTCGCCCACCAGGTAGCCCACGGCTTCGTCGAAGTTCATTACGCAGGTGGCGGACGCCTGGATACCCATCTTGTGTTCGATGGAGCCACAGCTCACCGGGTTGCGCGCGCCCAGGCTGCCGTCGGCGTTAACCATGAACTTCGGCACCAGGAACAGCGAAATGCCCTTGGGACCGGCCGGTGCGTCCGGCAACTTGGCCAGCACCAAGTGAATGATGTTCTCGGTGAGGTCGTGTTCACCGCCAGTGATAAAGATCTTGGTCCCGCTGATCGTGTAGGAACCGTCTACATGCGGCTCGGCCTTGGTGCGGATAATCCCCAGGTCGGTACCAGCGTGCGCTTCCGTCAGGCACATGGAGCCGGCCCACTCACCGGAGTACATCTTCGGCAGATAGGTGGCCTTGAGCTCTTCGCTGGCGTGAGTGTTGATCGACACGCAGGCACCGGAGGTCAGCATCGGGTACAGGCCGAACGCCAGGCTCGACGAGTTGATCATCTCTTCAACCTGGGCCGATACCGACTTGGGCATGCCCATGCCGCCAAACACGGGATCACCGCCTACGCCGACCCAGCCACCTTCAGCGTAGGTTTTGTAGGCCTGTGGATAACCATCTGGAGTAAACACCGCCGTGTTATCCCAGCGGCAGCCCTGCTCATCGCCACCGCGACTGAGCGGGGCGATGGATTTGGCGGTGACCTTGCCGGCTTCTTCGAGGATGGCCTCTACGGTTTCGGCGTCAACGGTGTCTGCCAATGCCGGCAATTGGGCCCAAGTGGTGGCGACCTCAAAGACTTCGTTGAGGACGAAGCGCATATCACGCAGCGGCGCTTTGTAATCAGCCATGGCAAACCTCGTAAGAACGTGAAAAGTGATTCGATGGGATCGGTTTTACAGGCTCCGAGTGTACCCGAACAACTTTTCAGACACATAGGGTCCACTTGTGACCGACTGGTATTTTTAAGTCATCACAGCGCAAACGACTCCGCGGGCAGACTCATCAGGCATTCGCTGCCCGCTTCCACGGCGGCGCGATGGGTTGCGGTACGTGGCAGCAGGCGCTTGAAGTAGAAGTCGCAGGTCGCCAGCTTGGCCTTGGCAAACTCAGTGTCATCGTGCGCCAGCGCTGCAATAGCCATCCGCAGCCACAGATAGGCGAGGATGATGTAACCGCTGTACATCAAGTAATCCACAGCCGCTGCGCCCACCTCATCAGGGTTTTTCATCGCGGCCATACCGACCCGGGTGGTCAGCTCGCCCCATTCCTGATTCAGTTGATTGAGCTGCGCCACATAGCCCTTGAGCTGTGCATGTTCGGCATTTGCCGCGCAAAACTTATGCACAATTTTGGTAAAGCCGCGCAACAGCTTGCCCTGGCTGCCCAGCACCTTGCGGCCCAGCAGGTCGAGGGCCTGGATGCCATTGGTGCCTTCATAGATCGGCGCAATCCGCGCATCGCGCGCCAGTTGCTCCATGCCCCACTCACGAATGTAGCCATGCCCGCCGAATATCTGCATGCCGTGGTTGGTCACCTCCAGCCCGGTGTCGGTCATAAAGGCTTTGCAGATGGGAGTGAGGAACGCCAACAGGTCTTCGGCCTCCTGGCGCTGGCCGGCGTCGCTGCTCAGGTGCGCGGTGTCGAGCAACTGCGCAGTGAAATAGGTCAGTGCGCGGTTGCCTTCGTTGAAGGCTTTCATGGTCAGCAGCATACGGCGCACATCGGGATGCACGATGATCGGGTCAGCGGCTTTCTCCGGCGCTTTGGCGCCGGTCAGCGCGCGCATTTGCAGGCGATCGTTGGCGTATTTGATCGCGCCCTGGAAGCTCGCCTCGCCATTGCACAGGCCCTGCATGCCGGTGCCCAGACGGGCGTGGTTCATCATGGTGAACATGCAGTTGAGGCCTTTGTTCGCTTCGCCAATCAAAAAGCCCTTGGCGCCGTCGAAGTTGAGTACGCAGGTGGCCGAGGCCTTGATGCCCATCTTGTGCTCGATAGAGCCGCAGTGCACCGCGTTGCGCTCAGCCGAATCCGCATGGAACTTGGGCACGATAAACAACGAGATACCCTTGGTGCCCGCCGGCGCATCCGGCAGCTTGGCCAGCACCAGGTGGATGATATTGGCGCTCATGTCGTGCTCACCGGCCGAGATGAAGATCTTGCTCCCGGTGATCGCATAGCTGCCATCCGCCTGGGGCACGGCGCGGGTCTTGATCAGGCCCAGGTCAGTGCCGCAATGGGCTTCGGTCAGGCACATGGTGCCGGTCCATTCGCCTGCGGTGAGTTTGCTCAGGAACGTGGCCTTCTGCTCTTCGGTGCCGTGGGCGTGAATCGCCGACATCGCCCCGTGGGTCAGGCCCGGATACATGCCCCACGAGGTGTTGCTGGAGCCGATCATCTCGCTGAGCACCAGGCCCAACGATTGCGGCAGGCCCTGGCCACCGTAGGCCGGGTCCGCCGCCACGCCGTGCCAACCACCTTCGACGTACTGGGCGAAGGCTTCCTTGAAACCCTTGGGTGTGGTCACCACGCCATTGTCGAAATGGCAGCCCTCTTCATCACCACTGCGGTTGAGTGGCGAAAGCACGTTCTCGCAGAATTTCGCGCCTTCTTCGAGGATTGCATTGACCATGTCCGGGCTGGCGTCCGTGGCGCCCAGGGCAGCGTAGTGGCCGTGGAAATCAAACACGTTGTCGATCAGAAAGCGCATGTCGCGCAGGGGAGCTTTGTACTCAGGCATGGCGATGTCTCCGGCAGCAGATTCTTTTAACCTACTGCCGGCCAGTGCCCCGGACAATCATTGTAGAACCGCTGAATACACCGCCATCACTCAACCGGCAGCGCCCTGCATACGCACCGCGCCACGGCGGGTTTGTCCGGACGCGATCACACAGTTACGCCCCGCGCCCTTGGCGGCGTACAGCGCCTGGTCGGCGGACTTGAGCACTTCTTCAGGCGTGCGCTGGTCGATCTGGCGTTCGGCCACGCCGATGCTGACCGTCACCGACACACTCGACGCGCCGCTGCCCGCCCGGCGTTGACGGCCTTGTTGATCATCCTGGGGCCGGTCCGAGTTGCGCAGCTTGATGTCGTAGTTGGCGACGATCTCGCGGATTTCCTCCAGGTGCGGCATGCACTCATCCAGGGTCTTGCCGGCAAACACCACGGCGAATTCTTCACCGCCGTAGCGATAGGCACGCCCACCACCATTGACCTTGGACAGCTTGCTCGCCACCAGGCGCAGCACCTGGTCGCCCACATCGTGACCATGGGTGTCATTGAAGCGCTTGAAGTGATCGACGTCGGTCATCGCCAGCACATAGTTGCGCCCCAGCCGCTGCATGCGTTCATTCAGGGCACGGCGCCCCGGCAGGCCGGTCAGTTCGTCGCGGAACGCCATTTGATAGGCCTCGTGAGCCACGCCGGCGGCGATCATCAGCATGACCTGGCTGCACATGATATTCAGCGTAAACGGCAGGATGAAGGTCTGCGGCAACATCCAGAACAACCCCAGCAAGCCCACCAGTTGCGCGGCATGCAGCGGGCGCGGCTGGTACCAGTATTGCGCCGCCAGGGCGAGGAAGCCGACCAGGAACATCGGGTACGACAGCTGGATCAGGCTCATCCAGGTCCCATGCAGGGCGGGCCAGCGGATCTCCGCCAGCCAGTTCAGGAGTGCCTGGGGATAACTTTGCTCCAGCGCCAGCGCCACGCTGCCGATTGCCAGCAGCACCGCACAACGGGCGACGAAGTCGCGGAACAGGTGGGTCTTCTCCTGCCACAGCGCGTAGACGCTGAACAGCAGCGGCAATAACAGGCAACACAGGTGAAACACCACGGCCGCGTCTTCGCGCACGCGGCCATTGTCGCGGTAGAAGTCAGTCTGGGTATCGAGCAGGAAATAGGCGATGTACACCGTGATCATCAGGAACAATTCACGCTGACGGCGATACACCGCGCAGTACGAACCGCCCAGCAACAGCACCAGGGTCGGCAATACATTGAACAGTGAAGTGAAGAAGACGCTGAGGTCCTTGACGTACGCAGCCGAGAGCCCGGCCAGTAACAGCAGCAACGAAGGGAGAAAGTGACTGAAACGTAAAGCAGACACGCGTGACAAGGGTAAACTCCGACCCGCAAAAAAGTAATGGCACTGTGCCTTGATGCGGACAGTTAAGCACAACCTGCCCGTCGTGTATCACATCGCCATCACTGTAACGGCAGCCGGAGGCAATCCCTGAGCGCTGTACTGTGTTTTTTATCCCCCAATAAAAAACCGCCGCTCCCAAGGGAAGCGACGGTTTCAGATGAACCCGGTAAGGCTTAGTAAGCCAGGCCGAAGTCTTCTTCTTTCATGTCCATCAGGTTGTTGGCGCCCGACAGCATGGTCACCACGTGAGTGCGGGTACGCGGCAGGATGCGCTGGAAGTAGAACCGCGCGGTTTGCAACTTGGCGGTATAGAACGCTTCTTCGCTGGTACCGGCAGCCAGTTTTTCGGCCGCCAGGCGTGCCATGTCGGCCCAGAAGTAAGCCAGGCACGCGTAACCGGAATACATCAGGTAATCCACCGAGGCGGCGCCCACTTCTTCACGGTCTTTCATCGCGGCCATGCCGACCTTCATGGTCAAATCGCCCCACTCCTTGTTCAGCGCAGCCAGCGGCGTCACGAACTCTTTGACCGCTTCGTTGCCTTCGTTAGCCTGGCAGAACTTGTGCACGATCTTGGTGAAGCCCTTGAGCGCTTCGCCCTGGGTCATCAGCACTTTACGGCCGAGCAGGTCCAGCGCCTGGATACCGGTGGTGCCTTCGTACAGCATGGAGATACGGCTGTCGCGAACGTTCTGCTCCATGCCCCACTCGGCGATGAAGCCGTGGCCGCCATAGATCTGCACGCCGTGGTTGGCGGATTCAAAACCGACTTCGGTCATGAACGCCTTGGCAATCGGGGTCATGAATGCCAGCAGGCCGTCGGCCTGTTTCTTGGCCTCGTCGTCGGTGCCGTACTTGACGATGTCCACTTGCTTGGCGGTGAAGTACACCATCGCACGGTTACCTTCGGCGAAGGCTTTCATGGTCAGCAGCATGCGGCGCACGTCGGGGTGCACGATGATCGGGTCAGCGGCCTTTTCCGGCGCTTTAGGGCCAGTCAGGGAGCGCATCTGCAGGCGATCGCGGGCATATTTCAGGCCGCCCTGGAAGCCGATCTCGGCGTGGGCCAAGCCTTGCAGCGCGGTGCCCAGGCGAGCGGTGTTCATAAAGGTGAACATGCAGTTCAGGCCTTTGTTCGCCGGGCCGATCAGGAAACCGGTGGCCGCGTCGAAGTTCATCACGCACGTGGCGTTGCCGTGGATACCCATCTTGTGTTCCAGGGAACCACAGCTCACTGCGTTACGCGCACCGATCGAACCATCGGCGTCAGGCAGGAATTTCGGCACGATGAACAGCGAGATGCCTTTGGTACCGGCCGGCGCGTCCGGCAGGCGGGCCAGCACGATGTGGACGATGTTGTCGGCCATGTCGTGTTCACCGGCCGAGATGAAGATCTTGGTGCCGGAAACTTTGTAGGAACCGTCAGCCTGAGGCTCGGCTTTGGTGCGCAGCATGCCCAGGTCGGTACCGCAGTGTGGCTCGGTCAGGCACATGGTGCCGGTCCATTCGCCCGATACCAGCTTGGTCAGGTAAGCCTCTTGCTGCTCGGGGGTACCGTGCTCGGAAATGGTGTTCATCGCACCATGGGACAGGCCAGGGTACATGCCCCACGACCAGTTGGCTTCGCCGACCATTTCGCTCACGGCCAGGCCCAGGGATTCCGGCAGGCCTTGGCCACCGTGCTCCACGTCGTGGGCCAGGCTTGGCCAGCCACCTTCGACGAATTGTTTGTAGGCTTCTTTGAAACCAGCAGGGGTTTTAACGCCAGACTCACTCCAGGTGCACCCTTCGATGTCACCCACGCGGTTCAACGGTGCCAGCACTTGCTCACAAAACTTGGCGCCTTCTTCGAGAATGGCGTCAACCATGTCCGGGGTAGCGTCCTGGCAAGCCGGCAGGCTCTGATAGTGCGCTTCATAGCCGAGCAGTTCGTCACGAACGAAGCGAATATCACGCAAGGGGGCCTTGTAGTCAGGCATAGCGATAAACCTCTGCTGATGTATCTGGAATGAACAACCGCGTGGATTTGTTATGGCGGTCAAACAGGTGTTTGAAACATACGTTTACGACCTGGGGATGTCAAGCGTCGTCCAGACACCGTTTGTCATGACGCGGGTCAATGGCAGGCATAGGGAGGCCTGCGGCGTCACGCCACAAGGTGTTCAGAAGAAAATGAAGGATTACGCAGGGCGACCAGCCTCAGGAAGAAGCCGGTCATACGAAAGAGGGATTAAGCGAAGGTGTCGATCAGGGTACCGAGCATTTCATCCGAAGCCTTGGCGACTTTGGCGCCCAACTCCACTTGAAACTTGCCTTGGGCCATTTCGACCATATTGCTCGCCGAGTTCGTCGGCTGGGCGCGGTCATTTGCCTGCAACCGGTCGCTCTGTGCGTCCGACGGCTGGGTGGTCGCGGCGCTGGCAATTCTGCCGGCGGCCTGGTCGACACGGCTCTGCCCGGCCTGAATAGTGCTCAGCCCCGAGTAAAACGCGCTGCTGCCAGAGATTTCCATGGCTTTAACCTGCCTTTAGAGAATCGTGAAGTTGAATTGAAGCAGACATCCTGGCAAAAAGCCCGTCAAAAACACTAATGGCATAATGCCTTGTCGATAGCCAGAATCAGTCAAGCAGGTCCAGTTGCAGGTGCTCAGCCACTGCTTCGGCGCTGGCGTGCTTGAGCTTGGGCACTCGGCCCAGGCACGGCGCGGGCAAGCGTTCGGCCAGGGTCGCGAGGTTTTCTTCCAGACGAGAGGTCTTGGGGTCGATGATATTCGCCACCCAACCGGCCAAGGACAAACCGTCCCGTGCGATGGCTTCGGCGGTGAGCAAGGCATGGCTGATGCAACCCAGGCGCACGCCCACCACCAGGATCACCGGCAACTGCAGCGCCATGGCCAGGTCCGACAGGTTGTCCTGATCGGCCAGCGGCACGCGCCAACCGCCCGCGCCTTCGATGAGGGTGAAATCCGCTTGTCGCGCCAGGATCTGCTGCATGGGTTTCAACAACGATTGCACCGTCAGCGCAACGCCTGCCTCCCGCGCGGCCAGATGGGGGGCGATGGCGGGTTCGAACGCCACCGGGTTGACCTCGGCATAACTCAACGGCAATGAACACTCGGCCAACAACGCCAGGGCATCGGCGTTGCGCAAGCCCTTGGGCGTAACTGCGCAACCGGAAGCCACGGGTTTTCCAGCCGCGGTGCTTTTGCCGGTTTGGCGCGCGGCGTGCAACAGGCCTGCGGCGATGGTGGTCTTGCCGACATCCGTATCGGTGCCGGTGATGAAATAAGCGGCGCTCATAGGGGCTTCTCCAGGACGGCGTACACCACTTGATAAGTAGCCGGCAGTCCCTCGGCCTGACGGAACTGCTCGTAGGCGTCTACCAGTGCAACAATCCGCGCACGGCCCGTCAACCCTCCCGGGCGGCCCGGATTGAGATTGTGCGCCCCCAGCGCCTTGAGTTCATGGGTCAGGCTGCGCACATCCGGGTAATGCAGCACATGGGGACGCCGCTCCAGGCTGAGCACGCGCAAACCACTGGCCGCGCACAACTGCTGGTACGCCTCAAAGGTGCGGAAGCGATTGACGTGCACCAGGCCATCCGCCGCCCGCCAGCTTTCGCGCAGCTCATCGAGCGTGCCGACGCACAAACTGGCGAACGCCAGCACGCCACCCGGTTGCAGCACGCGATAGGCCTCGCTGAGCACCGCATCGAAGTTCGCACACCACTGTACCGCGAGGCTGGAGAAGAGCAGCTCGAAGCTCTCAGTTTTTAGCGGCAAGCGTTCTGCATCACCCGCGACAAAATGATGCGCGCCACCCAAAGGCTGCGCATGGTTAAGCATGCCTTCGGCAATATCCAGCGCCACACCTTGGCTGGCGGGCAACAACTCACCCAGCACACGGCTGAAATAACCCGTGCCGCAGCCCATATCCAGCCAACGCCGCGGCGTACACGCTGATGGCAGATGGGCCAGCAGCTCATGCCCCACCGCTCGCTGCAACTCGGCGACGCTGTCGTAACTGGCTGCCGCACGGGAAAACGACGCCGCCACCTGGCGCTTGTCCGGCAAGGCGCCCGGCAGGGAGGGATGGGATAAATCAGTCATCGACGCACTCATGCAAAAAAGCCTGGATGGCCCCCGCTACGCCATGGGGATCTTCCAGAAGAAAAGCGTGACCAGCCTGTTCAATCAGGCCGATTTCCACATCGGGGAGCAACACCAGCAGGTCGCTGGCGGCTTCCGCGGGCACCAATCCATCCATGCCCGCGAACAGGTGCAACTGTGGGCCGCGATAGGCCAGCAAGGCGTCGCGGGTGTCCAGTTGGGCCAGCAATTCCAGACCGGGCATCAACACGCTGGACGCTGAATTCGGCGCGCCACTGACCAGCAGGCGCGACAGCCCGCGCGGGTCTTCGGCGCCTTTGGCGCACAACAAGCCGAAGCGCTTGAGGGTGACTTGGGAGTCGGCGTGACAGCCGGCCAGGAACGCATCGAAGGTCTCGGCGGGCATCGCATGGGGCCAGCCGTCGTGGGCGACGAAACACGGGTTGCTCGCCAGGGTCAGCAAGCCGCAGCAACGCTCGCCGCGCCGCGCCGCCAGTTCGGAGGCGAGCATGCCGCCGAGGGACCAGCCGCCCAGCCAGGCGTTGTCAGGCAGGGTGGCGTCGAGTTCATCGAGCCATTCATCAAGGTCGCTGGAATCGAGCGCCGGCAACGGCTCGATCTGCACCTGCAGGTGTTCGTCCAGGCCACGCAAGGCGGCAGCCAAAGGCTCCAGCGGCGATACGCCGAGGCCCCAGCCGGGCAGCAAGATCAGTCGATCACGCATGGTCGGGCTCCGTGGCACCAGACAAGCGGAAACACTCTTCCAATGCGTTTAACAATAGCTGCACCTGCGCCTCGCTGTGGGCTGCGGTCAAGGTCACGCGCAAACGCGCGCTGCCGGCGGGTACGGTGGGCGGGCGGATCGCCGTGACCATCAGGCCGCGTTCACGCAGCATCTGCGACAGGCGCATGGCTTTGGCACTGTCACCGATCAGGATCGGCTGGATCGGTGTAAAGCTGTCCATCAAGTCCAGGCCAAGCTGCTCGGCGCCCTGGCGAAACTGACGAATCAGACGGTTGAGGTGCTCGCGCCGCCAATGTTCGGTGCGTAGCAGCTCCAGGCTTTTCAGGGTGGCGCAGGCCAGCGCCGGCGGTTGGCTGGTGGTGTAGATATACGGCCGGGCGAACTGGATCAGGCTTTCGACCAAATCCTCACTGCCTGCCACAAATGCCCCAGCCGTGCCGAACGCCTTACCCAGGGTGCCGACCAGGACCGGCACGTCGTCCTGGCTCAAGCCGAAATGCTCGACGATCCCGCCGCCATTAGCACCGAGCGGACCAAAGCCATGGGCATCATCCACCATCAACCAGGCGCCTTTGGCCCTGGCTTCACGGGCCAACGCCGGCAGGTCGGCCAGGTCGCCGTCCATGCTGAACACACCATCGGTGACCACCAGCGTATTGCCAGTGGCTTTCTCCAGGCGCTTGGCCAGGCTGGTGGCGTCGTTGTGCAGGTAGCGATTGAAGCGCGCACCGGACAGCAAACCGGCATCCAGCAGCGAGGCATGGTTGAGACGGTCTTCCAGCACCGTATCGCCCTGCCCCACCAACGCCGTGACCGCACCGAGGTTGGCCATGTAACCGGTAGTAAACAACAATGCCCGCGGGCGGCCGGTGAGGTCGGCGAGCGCTTCTTCCAGCTCATGGTGCGGCGTGGCATGGCCCACCACCAAGTGCGAAGCACCACCGCCCACGCCCCAACGGGCCGCCCCGGCGCGCCAGGCCTCGATCACTTGCGGGTGATTGGCCAGACCCAGGTAATCGTTGTTGCAGAACGCCAGGAGCGGTTGGCCGTCGACCACCACTTCCGGGCCTTGAGGGCTCTGGAGCAGCGGGCGTTGACGGTAAAGGTGTTCGGCACGGCGGGCAGCGAGGCGCGCGGAGAGATCAAAAGACATGCAGGCCTCGGTTTAATAGGTTCACTCAGTCAAATGTGGGAGGGGCCTGCCCCCGATTACGGTGGATCAGTCGGTAGATGTACTGACTGGACCGCCCTCATCGGGGGCAAGCCCCCTCCCACATTCGGAACTCATTTCAATCAAACAGCAGCGTTGTAGAACTGCTCGCTGCTCTTCTGCTCCACCAAGGCCTGCTCGATCGCCGCCTGGTGCACTTCATCCGCGTGCTCTTCACGGGCTTCCGGCAGGATGCCCAGGCGCGAGAACAGTTGCATGTCCTTGTCGGCCTGCGGGTTGGCGGTGGTCAGCAGTTTGTCACCGTAGAAGATCGAGTTGGCACCGGCAAAAAACGCCAGGGCCTGCATCTGCTCGTTCATCGCTTCGCGACCCGCCGACAGGCGCACATGGGATTGCGGCATCAGAATGCGCGCCACGGCCAGCATGCGGATGAAGTCGAACGGGTCGATGTCCTCGGCGTTTTCCAGCGGTGTACCGGCGACTTTCACCAGCATGTTGATCGGCACCGACTCCGGATGCTCCGGCAGGTTGGCCAACTGGATCAGCAGGTTGGCGCGGTCATCGAGGGACTCGCCCATGCCAAGGATGCCGCCGGAGCAGATCTTCATCCCCGAATCACGCACATAGGCCAGGGTTTGCAGGCGCTCGCTGTAGGTGCGGGTGGTGATGATCGAGCCGTAGAACTCCGGCGATGTATCGAGGTTGTGGTTGTAGTAATCGAGGCCGGCCTGGGCCAGGGCTTCGGTCTGGTCCTGGTCGAGACGGCCGAGGGTCATGCAGGTTTCCAGGCCCATGGCCTTTACGCCTTTGACCATCTGCAGCACGTAGGGCATGTCTTTGGCCGACGGGTGTTTCCAGGCGGCGCCCATGCAGAAACGGGTCGAACCGATGGCCTTGGCGCGGGCGGCCTCTTCGAGGACCTTCTGCACTTCCATCAGCTTTTCTTTTTCCAGGCCAGTGTTGTAGTGGCCCGACTGCGGACAATATTTGCAATCTTCCGGGCAGGCGCCGGTCTTGATCGACAGCAGGGTCGACACCTGTACACGGTTGGCATCGAAGTGCGCGCGGTGCACGGTCTGCGCCTGGAACAACAGGTCATTGAACGGCTGCACGAACAGCGCTTTGACTTCGGCTAGGGACCAATCGTGACGCAAGGTGGCGGTGGTGCTGGCGCTCATGGGCGATTCCTTGATTATGCTTTGGCAAGCGCTGCGGAAAGGGCAATACCCACAGGCGCGACACGGATGCTCGGCATATTTAAGGAAGATTCATGCACTGTCAACCAAGATACAAACACGAAGTTTACATCTGGTTAAAAAACATACAGAAGTGTTTAATCTGCGACGAGACGACTGAAACAGCCGACTGCGTCTGCAACGTCTGCGAAACCGAGCTGCCCTGGCTGATGGAGCATTGCGAAGTCTGCGCCTTGCCTTTGCCGATGGACGGTTTGGTCTGCGGCCAATGCTTGAAACAACCACCCGCCTTTAAACAAGTGATCGCCCCCTGGACCTACAGCTTTCCCGTGGACACCCTGATCAGTCGCTTCAAGCACCAGGCACGCTGGCCCCTCGGGCATATGCTGGGACGCTTGCTGGGGCAGCACTTGCAACATCGCTTCGACAACAACGAACTCACCCGCCCGGACATTCTGCTGCCGGTGCCCATGGCCCGCAGGCGCCTGCGTGAACGGGGCTATAACCAGGCGCTGATGCTGGCGCGCTGGCTCAGCGCCAACCTGAACCTTCCCTACGATGAACACCTGTTGCTACGCCCTCATGAAACCGTCGCGCAACAAGACCTCGACGCCAGGACGCGCAAACGCAACCTGCTCAACGCCTTCGCCCTGGCCCCTGACGCCCAGGTGCAAGGCCGCCACCTTGCGCTGGTGGACGACGTGCTCACCACCGGCGCCACCGCCCACAGCCTGGCGCGGTTATTGATCAACGCCGGGGCGCAACAGGTGGACGTGTACTGCCTGGCCCGCACGCCTAAGCCTGGCACTTGACTCTCATGCCTCGCGGCCGCAACGTCCGCTCATCCCAACACAGCGTATGCCCATGTCTCTACCGACTTTGCTCAGCCAACATATTGTCCGCCGCCCCCAGCGGATCGCCCTGCTGGGGCATATCGCCGAGCAGGGCTCCATCACCCGCGCCGCCAAAAGTGCAGGCTTGAGCTACAAGGCCGCCTGGGACGCCATTGATGAGCTGAACAACCTGGCGCAAAAACCCTTGGTCGAGCGCAGTGTCGGCGGCAAGGGCGGCGGCGGTGCCCGACTCACAGCCGAAGGCGAACGGGTGCTACGCCTCTATCAACGCCTGCAAGTGTTGCAGGCCGAAGTGCTCGGCTCGGACGAAGCCGCCAGCGACTTCAACCTGCTCGGCCGCTTGATGCTGCGTACCAGCGCCCGTAACCAGTTGCATGGCCAGGTCATTGCGATTGAACAGCATGGCCGCAACGACCTGATTCACTTGCAACTCGCTGGTGGGCTGACCCTGGCGGCGCAAATCACCCATGACAGTACGCAACGGCTGGAGCTGGAGATCGGCGTGGAAGTGGTTGCGTTGATCAAGGCCGGCTGGCTGGAATTGCTGGCGCTCGATAAACCTGCAACACCTGGACACAATTGCATGAGCGGGACCGTCGACGCGATTCTCGACGCCGAGGACGGCCCCAGCGAGGTGCGCATCGCCCTGCCCAATGGCCAGGTTTTATGTGCCCTGGCGCAGCCCGCCGTGCTCAAGGCCCTCGACGCCGCCGCAGGCCGGATGCTCCAAGTGCAATGTGCCCCCAGCAATGTACTGCTCGGCACGCCGGTGTAATCCGAGCGGATCTTCTAACTGCAACAATTTCGTCACGCCCGCTCCTTATGGTGTCTGCAAAAACCGCAGGGAGCCTGAGATGAGCCTATTAGAAGAAAACCAAGCCACCGACCTCGAACAGATGGTCGGCCTAACCCGCCGCCGCTTCATCGGTGCCGGCGCTCTGTGCGGTGCCGCGATGTTCCTCGGCGGCAACCTGCTGAGCCGCAGCGCCCTGGCCGTCAACGTCGCCTCCGCCAGCCCGCTGCTGGGCTTTACCAGCATCGCCGCAGCCACCAGCGACGCCATCACCCTGCCGCCGGGCTACAGTGCTTCAGTGCTGATCAGCTGGGGACAGCCGCTGCACAAAAGCGCCCCGGCCTTCGACCCGTCCGGCAATGGCACCGCCAAAGCCCAAGAGCAACAGTTCGGCGACAACAATGACGGCATGAGCCTGTTCGCCTTCCCCGGCGACGACAACCGCGCGCTGATGGCGATCAACAACGAATACACCAACTACCGCTACCTCTACGCCCACGGCGGCGCACCGCAATCGGCCGAAGACGTGCGCAAGGCCCAGGCCAGCGAAGGCGTGTCGGTGATCGAAGTACGGCGCAAGGGCGATACCTGGCAGTTCGTCCAGGACTCGCGCTACAACCGGCGTATCCACGGCAATTCACCGATCCGCCTGAGCGGCCCCGCCGCCGGCCACGAATGGTTGAAAACCAGCGCTGACAAGTCCGGCAAAAAAGTACTCGGTACCTTCCAGAACTGCGCCAACGGCAAGACCCCATGGGGCACTTACCTGACCTGCGAAGAGAACTTCACCGACTGTTTCGGCAGCAGCAACCCCCAGCAAGCGTTCGATGCCGGGCAGAAACGCTACGGCGTAGTGGCCGCCAGCAAAGAAATCAACTGGCACCTGCACGACCCGCGTTTCGACATGGCCAAGAACCCCAACGAACTCAACCGCCACGGCTGGGTAGTGGAAATCGACCCGTTCGACCCGCAATCCACCCCAGCCAAACGCACCGCCCTGGGCCGTTTCAAGCACGAGAACGCCGCATTGGCGCAAACCCGCGACGGCCGCGCCGTGGTGTACATGGGCGACGATGAACGCGGCGAGTTCATCTACAAGTTCGTCAGCCGCGACAAGATCAACCACAAGAACCCCAAGGCCAACAAAGACCTGCTCGACCACGGCACCTTGTACGTGGCCATCTTCGATGCGGGCGATGGCAACGCCGATCATCCGAAGGGCAAAGGGCAATGGGTAGAGCTGACCCATGGCAAAAACGGCATCGACGCCAGCACAGGCTTCGCCAGCCAGGCCGAAGTGCTGATCCACGCACGCCTGGCCGCCAGTGTGGTGAAAGCCACACGCATGGACCGCCCGGAATGGATCGTGGTCAGCCCCACCGACGGCCAGGTCTACTGCACCCTGACCAACAACGCCAAGCGCGGCGAAGATGGTCAACCGGTGGGCGGGCCCAATCCGCGTGAGAAAAACGTCTACGGCCAGATCCTGCGCTGGAAAGCCAACGCAGATGACCATGGCGCAGCGGACTTCAGCTGGGACCTGTTTGTGGTGGCCGGCAACCCTGGCGTGCATGCCGGCACGCCAAAAGGCGGCTCGTCGAACATCAACCCACAGAACATGTTCAACAGCCCCGATGGCCTGGGGTTCGACAAGGCTGGGCGCCTGTGGATCCTTACCGACGGCGACTACAGCAACGCCGGCGACTTTGCCGGCATGGGCAATAACCAGATGCTCTGCGCCGACCCGAGCACCGGGGAAATCCGCCGTTTCATGGTCGGGCCGGTGGCGTGTGAGGTGACGGGCATCAGCTTCTCGCCGGATCAGAAAACCCTGTTTGTGGGGATTCAGCACCCAGGCGAAACCGGTGGTTCGACTTGGCCGGAACACCTGCCGAATGGCAAGCCGCGTTCGTCGGTGATGGCGATTCGGCGGGATGATGGTGGGATTGTCGGCGCCTGATAGGCCGCCATCGGGGGCAAGCCCCCTCCCACAGGTGACCGCGTTTATCCTGTAGGAATGCGGTCCAGTGTGGGAGGGGGCTTGCCCCCGATGGCGATACTCAACTCGCCCCCTATCTCCAGCCTTGTGCGTTACCATACCCGGCCGGACGCGGCGCCCTGCTGCGCGCAGGAGTTCGCATGGCCCATCCGTTTGAAACCCTCACACCCGACCTGGTACTCGATGCTGTCGAAAGCATCGGTTTCCTCAGCGATGCTCGCGTTCTGGCGCTCAACAGCTACGAAAACCGCGTGTATCAGGTGGGCATCGAAGACTCCGAACCGCTGATCGCCAAGTTCTATCGCCCCCAGCGCTGGACCAACGAAGCGATCCTCGAAGAACACCGTTTCACCTTCGAGCTGGCCGACTGCGAAGTGCCGGTGGTCGCGCCGATGATTCATAACGGCGAAAGCCTGTTCGAACACGCGGGCTTCCGCTTCACCCTGTTCCCCCGCCGTGGCGGCCGTGCGCCGGAGCCGGGCAACCTTGACCAGCTCTATCGTCTCGGCCAGCTACTCGGCCGCTTGCACGCCGTGGGTTCTACCCGCCCGTTCGAACACCGCGAAGCCTTGGGTGTGAAGAACTTCGGCCACGACTCCCTCACCACCCTGCTCGAAGGCAACTTCATTCCCAAGAGCCTGCTGCCGGCCTACGAGTCCGTGGCCCGCGACCTGCTCAAGCGCGTGGAGGAGGTGTACAAGGCCACGCCGCACAAGAACATCCGCATGCATGGCGATTGCCACCCCGGCAACATGATGTGCCGCGATGAGATGTTCCACATCGTCGACCTCGACGACTGCCGCATGGGCCCGGCGGTGCAGGACTTGTGGATGATGCTCGCCGGTGATCGCCAGGAATGCCTGGGGCAGTTGTCGGAACTGATGGACGGCTACCAGGAATTCCACGACTTCGACCCGCGCGAACTGGCGTTGATCGAACCGCTGCGCGCGTTGCGCCTGATGCACTACAGCGCCTGGCTGGCACGGCGTTGGGATGACCCGGCGTTCCCCCACAGCTTCCCGTGGTTCGGCAGCGAGCGGTATTGGGGCGACCAGGTGCTGGCGCTGCGTGAGCAACTCTCAGCGCTCAACGAAGAACCGCTGAAACTCTTCTGACGGCTTTGGCTTTATGTGGGAGGGGGCTTGCTCCCGATAGCAGTGTGTCAGCTACAGATAAGCTAGCTGATACACCGCCATCGGGAGCAAGCCCCCTCCCACACAAAGCAGACCTCATTACCAAGCCAGTCCCATTGGTTGACAAATATCCTTACAATCGCGCTTTGTTAGCTGCCTAAGCAAGGATTCTGCAATGCAACCCGCCAACCCCCGCAAGGGGTACATCCTGGGCCTTAGCGCCTATGTCATCTGGGGTCTGTTCCCGCTCTACTTCAAAGCCATCGCCAGTGTGCCCGCCGCCGAAATCATCGTGCACCGGGTGCTCTGGTCGGCGCTGTTCGGTGGTTTGCTGTTGATGGTGTGGAAGCACCCCGGCTGGTTTCGCGAACTGCGCGACAACCCCAAGCGCCTGGCGATCCTGGCACTCAGCGGTTCGTTGATCGCCGGTAACTGGCTGACCTATGTATGGTCGGTGAACAGCGGGCGCATGCTCGAAGCGAGCCTGGGTTACTACATCAACCCGCTGGTGAATGTGCTGCTGGGCATGCTGCTCCTCGGCGAGCGCCTGCGTCGCCTGCAATGGGTGGCCGTCGGGCTGGCCGCGGTGGGTGTGGCGCAACAGGTATGGCAGGTGGGCAGCTTGCCGTGGGTATCGCTGGTACTGGCGCTGACCTTCGGTTTTTACGGCCTGATCCGCAAGCAGGCGCCGGTCAAGGCACTGCCGGGGCTGGTGGTGGAAACCTGGATGCTGGTGCCGATTGCGGTGGCCTGGTTGCTGTTCAACCCGTCGGCCCACAGTGCACAACTGGCGTTCTGGAGCACATCCGAAGCCTGGTGGCTGGTGGCCGCCGGCCCGGTGACGCTGATCCCGCTGGTGTGCTTCAACGCCGCCGCACGGCATTTGCCCTACACCGCGCTGGGCTTCTTGCAGTACGTGGCGCCCACCTTGGTGCTGCTTGAAGCGGTGCTGCTGTTCGGTGAGCACCTGGCGTCGAGCACGCTGCTCGCCTTTGCCTTTATCTGGGCCGGGCTGGTGGTCTACAGCGTCGATGCGTGGTTGACCGTGCGCAAACGCTGATCAAATAACATACAAACCTCTGCAAGCCCCAGCCGGCCCGGCTTGCAGAGATCCACCCCAAGGTTATCCACAACCTGATCCCCGCCATTTGTGCACAAGCCCTTGAAACTGCTCGTTTTTTGCTCAGCCCGCGCAGAAGCCCGGTCGGCGTGGCCTGGCGCCGGGTCTCTACAGGTTATCCACAGGCCCATGCAAGATTTCCATGCATAACCTTGGGGGTTATTCCTCGCTGCGCAACTCCACCATCAGGTCATCGGCCAGTGTTTCCAGCGACGCCTGCAACTTATCCAGAGACAACGTCGACGGCACCTGCAACAACGCCTCCGCGCTGAACAGCGGGTCACCGCTCATCGGGGCCGGCCGTACATCGGTGCTCAGGCGTTCCAGGTTCACGCCCTGCTTGCTCAACAGCGCGGTAATCTCACGTACGATGCCCGAGCGGTCATTGCCAACCAAGGTCATCACAATCGGTTTGGAAGTGAATGCCTGCCCGGTGCTGCCCTCGCCTACCAGCACGCGAATGCCGTGGGTGGATAAGTCTTCCAGCGCCCCTACCAACGCCTGACGGTTTTCCGCTGGAACGCTGACCCGCAGGATCCCGGCAAATTGCCCGGCCATATGCGCCATTCGGCTTTCCAGCCAATTGCCGCCGTGGGCCGCAATGTTCTGCGCGATGCGTTCTACCAGGCCGGGTTTGTCGGCGGCGATAATAGTGAGTACAAGATGGTCCATGGCGAAGCCCTCTGAATTCAATCTACAAGGTGGACTCGGAAGCCCTCGAAAACAAATCGTGTACCATTTTTATATTTACCTGGAACAATCCAATAGTTTTTTGAGAACATCCGGTTCTCCGCTGTGACCGTACGACCAAAGTGGGTCGCTAAACGACGTATTTAGTCTAATTTTCACAACCGCAAGTCATCATGTAGTATGCCCTCCCGTGCACTACATAATGAAAATCTGAATCAGCGCATAAGCTCCGCAGAGTGAGGCAAGCAATGACTGAACACGTTCAAGTCGGTGGCCTGCAGGTCGCCAAAGTCCTGTTCGACTTCGTGAACAACGAAGCCATTCCCGGTACCGGCATTACTGCCGACCAGTTCTGGGCCGGCGCCGACAAGGTCATCCACGACCTGGCACCGAAGAACAAAGCCCTACTCGCCAAACGCGACGATTTCCAGGCGCGGATCGATACCTGGCACCAGACCCACGCCAGCCAGGCCCACGACCCGGTGGCCTACAAAGCCTTCCTGCAAGACATCGGATACCTGCTGCCAGAAGCCGCAGACTTCCAGGCCTCGACCCAAAACGTCGATGACGAGATCGCGCGCATGGCCGGCCCACAGCTGGTGGTGCCGGTGATGAACGCCCGCTTCGCCCTCAACGCTTCCAATGCACGTTGGGGCTCGCTGTACGACGCACTGTATGGCACCGATGCCATCAGCGAAGCCGACGGCGCCGAAAAGGGCAAGGGCTACAACAAAGTGCGTGGCGACAAGGTGATTGCCTTCGCCCGTGCCTTCCTCGACGAAGCCGCGCCGCTGAGCGCCGGCAGCCACGTCGATTCCACCGGCTACAAGATCGTCGACGGCATGTTGATCGTCAGCCTCAAGGGTGGCAGCAACAGCGGCCTGCGTGACGACGCCCAGTTGATTGGTTTCCAGGGCCCTGCTGCCGAGCCGATCGCGATCCTGCTGAAACACAACGGCCTGCACTTCGAAATCCAGATCGACGCCAGCACCCCGGTCGGCCAGACCGATGCCGCCGGCGTCAAAGACGTACTGATGGAAGCCGCACTCACCACCATCATGGACTGCGAAGACTCCGTCGCCGCCGTCGATGCCGATGACAAGGTGGTGATCTACCGCAACTGGCTCGGCCTGATGAAGGGCGACCTGGCTGAAGAAGTGGCCAAGGGTGGCAAGACCTTCACCCGCACCATGAACGCCGACCGCGTCTACACCGGCGTCGACGGCCAGGACGTGACGCTGCACGGCCGTTCGCTGTTGTTCGTGCGCAACGTTGGCCACTTGATGACCATCGACGCGATCCTCGACAAAGACGGCAACGAAGTACCGGAAGGCATCCTCGACGGCCTGCTCACCAGCCTGGCGGCGATCCACAGCCTCAACGGCAACAACACGCGCAAGAACAGCCGCACCGGTTCGGTCTACATCGTGAAGCCGAAGATGCACGGCCCCGAAGAAGCCGCGTTCACCAACGAGCTGTTTGGCCGTATCGAAGACGTGCTGAACCTGCCACGCAACACCCTCAAGGTCGGGATCATGGACGAGGAGCGCCGCACCACGGTCAACCTCAAGGCCTGCATCAAGGCCGCCAGCGAGCGCGTGGTGTTTATCAACACCGGCTTCCTCGACCGCACCGGCGACGAGATCCACACCTCCATGGAAGCGGGCGCGATGGTGCGCAAGGCAGCGATGAAGGCAGAAAAATGGATCGGCGCCTACGAGAACTGGAACGTCGATATCGGCTTGAGCACCGGCCTGCAAGGCCGTGCACAGATCGGTAAAGGCATGTGGGCGATGCCCGACCTGATGGCGGCGATGCTTGAACAGAAAATCGCCCACCCACTGGCCGGCGCCAACACCGCCTGGGTGCCATCGCCGACGGCGGCCGCACTGCACGCGCTGCACTATCACAAGGTCGACGTGTTCGCGCGCCAGGCCGAACTGGCCAAGCGCGAACGAGCATCGGTGGACGACATCCTGACCATTCCCCTGGCCAGCAACACCGATTGGTCCGACGAAGAAATCCGCAACGAGCTGGACAACAACGCCCAGGGCATCCTCGGCTATGTCGTGCGCTGGATCGACCAAGGCGTGGGTTGCTCGAAAGTGCCGGACATCAACGATGTCGGCCTGATGGAAGACCGCGCCACCCTGCGCATCTCCAGCCAGCACATCGCCAACTGGCTACGCCACGGCATCGTCAACGAAGCCCAAGTGATGGAAAGCCTCAAGCGCATGGCGCCGGTGGTGGACCGTCAGAATGCCGGGGATGCGCTGTACCGTCCGCTGGCACCGGACTTCGACAGCAACATCGCGTTCCAGGCAGCGGTGGAACTGGTGATTGAAGGGACTAAGCAGCCGAATGGCTATACCGAGCCGGTGTTGCACCGTCGGCGGAGGGAGTTCAAGGCTAAAAACGGCCTGTAAATGAAAAAGCCCTGATCGTGAGATCAGGGCTTTTTCTTTGGGGCTTGTGGTGACTGGACAGGCGCCATCGGGGGCAAGCCCCCTCCCACAGTTGATCGTGATACATCCTGTAGTAATGCGGTCAACTGTGGGAGGGGGCTTGCTCCCGATGAGGCCGGTACATACACCACAAAATCAGGAAGCCATCCCCAACTCCCGCTTCACCAACTTCGCCAACTTCACGCTATCGATCGGCTTGAGCAAAAAGTCCACCACGCTCAAATGCATCGCATCAATCACATCCGGCGCTTCCGCGTCCCCCGACATGATGATGATGGGCAACGCAGCGCGAGTGGATTCGCGCACCTGGCGAATCAACTCGAGGCCATTGCTCGGCGCCATGCGCAGGTCGGTGATCAGCAAACCGATGGAGCTGCTGGACTTCAATAAATCCCACGCTGCCTCACCACTGTCGGCAGTCATGCAGCGAATACCGTCCAAGCCCAGGATCTCCGCCAGCAGTTCACGCGCGTCCTTGTCGTCATCAACAATCAACACGCGTTGTGGCGGTAAATCAGGCTCCAGCATCACGGCGCTCAGCGCCTCGCGCTCGGCATCACTCAAAATATCGTGGTCGGACATACGTTTCTCAGCAGTTCTCATCAATCCCCCCGTCACACTCGTCAGACATCTGCGGAAGGGCGATCAATGTGCACTTCGTCGGAAAGTTTGCCTAGTGGGTGTTCTACGGGGTTTGGACGATAGTCGTGTAAGGTTTTTCCTTAGTTCTGCGGCGTTTTCATCGACCTAGACTTACGTCCAATGGGCACCCGCCGCTCAGGAGTCGACCATGCAGGACGATAACGACAAAAAAATTGCGGTCATGGTTATGAGTAAAGCTGATGCTTTCGCCCAGGCGGGAAAAACTGCTGTCATGCAGAACATCCACGGCACCCTGCAGTTCCTGCAACGCTTTCCGCCGTTCAACCAGATGGAAAACGCGCACCTGGCGTTTTTGGTGGAACAGTGCCAACTGCGCTTCTTCGGCCCCGGCGAGAGCATCCTCAAGCCGTCGGGCGGGCCGGTGGAGCACTTTTACATCGTCAAGCAGGGCCGCGTCGTGGGTGAACGGCCGGACGCCACGCAAGCCACCTTCGAAATTACCACCGGTGAGTGCTTCCCCCTCGCGGCGCTATTAGGTGAACGGGCCACCCGCACCGAACACAAGGCCGCTGAAGACACTTTCTGCCTGCAACTGAACAAGCCGGCCTTTATCAAGCTGTTCGCGCTGTCCAGCCCGTTCCGCGACTTCGCCTTGCGTGGCGTCAGCAGCCTGCTCGACCAGGTCAACCAGCAAGTGCAGCAAAAAGCCGTGGAAACCCTCGGCACCCAATATTCCCTGAACACCCGCCTGGGCGAATTGGCCATGCGCCATCCGGTCACCTGCAGCCCGCAGACGCCGCTGCGTGAAGCGGTAACGCTGATGCATGAGCAGCAGGTGGGCAGCATTGTGATCGTCGACGAACACAAGGCGCCCCTGGGCATTTTCACCCTGCGCGACCTGCGCCAGGTGGTGGCCGACGGCACCGGCGACTTCAGCCAGGGCATCGAAGGCCACATGACCCAGGCGCCGTTCTTTTTATCGCCGGACCACAGCGCCTTCGACGCAGCCATCGCCATGACCGAGCGGCATATCGCCCACGTCTGCCTGGTCAAGGACCAGCGCCTGTGCGGCGTGGTGTCCGAGCGCGATCTGTTTTCCCTGCAACGGGTCGATCTGGTGCACCTGGCCCGCACCATCCGCAATGCGCCACGGGTGGAGAACCTGGTGGCGATGCGCGGCGAGATCGGCCAACTGGTGGAGCGCATGCTCGCCCATGGCGCGTCGTCTACCCAGATCACCCACATCATTACCCTGCTCAACGATCACACCGTGTGCCGGGTGATCGAGTTGACCCTGGCCGAAAAAGGCGACCCCGGCGTGCCGTTCAGTTGGCTGTGTTTCGGCAGCGAAGGCCGGCGCGAGCAGACGCTGTACACCGACCAGGACAACGGCATCCTGTTCGAGGCCAAGGACGCGGTGGAGGCCGCCGAGATTCGCGGGCGGCTGCTGCCCGTGGCGCAGCAGATCAACCAGAGCCTGGCACTGTGCGGGTTCAGCCTGTGCAAGGGCAACATCATGGCCGGCAACCCCGAGCTATGCCTGTCGCGGGCGGAATGGGCGCGGCGGTTTGCGGCGTTTATTCGCGAGGCGACGCCGGAAAACCTGCTGGGGTCGAGTATCTATTTTGACCTGCGCGTCGTGTGGGGCGATGAACGTGGCTGCGAGCAACTGCGCCAGGGCATTCTCGACCAGGTGGGGGATAACCGGCTGTTCCAGCGCATGCTGGCCGAGAACGCCTTGCGCCAGCGCCCGCCCGTAGGACGCTTTCGCGATTTTGTGCTGACGCGTAAAGGCGGGGAAAAGGCCACCCTCGACCTCAAGGTGCAGGGGCTTACCCCCTTTGTCGACGGCGCACGCCTGTTGGCCCTGGCCAACGGCATCCATGCCAATAACACCCTGGAGCGCCTGCGCCAACTGGTGGTCAAGGAAGTGATCGAGCCCCTGGACGGCGCCGCCTATGAAGAGGCCTATCACTTCATCCAGCAAACCCGCATGCAGCAGCATCAGTTGCAGACCCGCGAGAACCAGCCTTACTCCAACCGCGTCGACCCCGACAGCCTCAACCACCTGGACCGCCGTATCCTGCGTGAGTCCCTGCGCCAGGCCCAGCGCCTGCAAAGCAGCCTGACCTTACGGTATCAACTGTGAGCTTGTTTGACTGGCTACGCGCGACCAAACCCAGGCTGGATACAGCGCAACAACGGCGCCTGGAGCAACTCCCCAAGCCTCTTGTATTGGGCGACAACGCGTTGCGCAGCCAGCGCTGGGTGGTGCTGGACCTGGAAACCAGCGGCCTGAACCTCAACCGTGACCAGGTGCTGTCCATCGGCGCGGTCGTGATCGAGGACGGCGCGGTGGATTTTTCCCAACTGTTCGAGCGCACCCTGCACCGCGCCGAAACCAAACTCAGCCCCAGCGTGCTGATCCACGGCCTCGGCCCCAGCGCCATCGCGGCGGGCAGCGACCCGGTGGAGGCGTTGCTGGACTTCATGGAGTTTGTCGGCGACAGCCCGCTGCTTGCCTTCCACGCGCCATTCGATCAACACATGCTCGGCCGCGCCCTCAAGGACAGCCTGGGCTACCGCCTGGCCCATACGTTCCTCGATGTGGCCGACATCGCCCCGCTGCTGTGCCCCGAGGCGCATATCCGCGAAGCCGGGTTGGACGACTGGATCAACCACTTCAACCTGCACGTGGGCGAACGCCATCACGCCAGCGCCGATGCCCTGGCCACGGCGGAGCTGATGCTGATCCTGTTCAGCCGCGCGCGCCAGCAGCAGATCGACACGCCTCAGGCGCTGCAAGAGCGTTTGAGCCAATGGAAGCGGCGTAAACACGCGCCATCGTTTTAATGTCACCTCCCGACAGACGCTAATTGCGCCCGCCCCACACCTCTGACACAATCGCGAATAATTCTCGTTAGTTTAAACCTTTTGTTTATTCGGTGATGCCTTGTCGTCGGTCCAGAACCCACACAGTGAGCTTGTTGGTGCGTTGTATCGCGACCATCGTGGCTGGCTGTTGGCCTGGCTGCGGCGCAATGTGGCCTGCCCGAGCCGTGCCGAAGACCTGAGCCAGGACACCTTCATGCGCCTGCTGGGCCGTGACGAGTTGCGCGAGCCCCGCGAGCCACGAGCGTTTCTGGTGGCTATCGCCAAGGGCTTGCTGTTCGACTACTTCCGCCGTGCCGCCCTCGAACAGGCCTACCTCACCGAATTGATGCTGATCCCGGAAAGCGAACACCCTTCGCCGGAAGAACAGCAACTGATCCTCGAAGACCTCAAGGCCATCGACCGCCTGCTCGGCAAGCTGTCGAGCAAGGCCCGCGCCGCGTTCCTGTATAACCGCCTCGACGGCCTCGGCCACGCCGAAATCGCCCAACGCCTGGGCGTGTCGGTGCCTCGTGTGCGCCAGTACCTGGCCCAGGGCATCCGCCAGTGCTACATCGCCCTGTATGGCGAGCCACTGTGACCTTTGTCAGCGCCAAGCCGGTGTCGGCCCGCGTGCTGGATGCGGCGATTGCCTGGCAGTTGTCCCTCGATTCGGGCGACGGCAGCCCGGTGGAGCACGAAGAATTCAGCAAATGGCTGGCCAGTGATGAAGAACACGCCCGTGCCTGGCGCCAACTGGGCATGCTCGACCAGCGTTTCAGCGTGGCTTCGGGCCCGGCGCGAGCGGCGTTGTTGCAATCGCGCGAGGGCATTCGCCAGCGTGTGCGCAAGCTTGGCAGCGGCCTGGCGAGTATTGCGCTGGTGTGCGGCCTGGCGTTGTTTGCCGGCGAACGCTACGTGCCGATCCACTATTGGCTGGCCGACCAACGCACCGCCACCGGCGAGCAGCGCACGCTGAAACTGGCGGACGGCACGTTGATCAACCTCAACACCCACAGTGCCATCGACGTGCGCTTCGATGAGAAGCGCCGGCTGATTGTGTTGCAGGAAGGCGAAATCCTCGTCGAGACCGGCCACAACGATGCGCGCCCGTTTTATGTGCAAACCCGCGACGGCAGCCTGCGCGCGCTGGGCACGCGGTTTATCGTCAAGCGCGAAGACGACGCCACGCGCCTGAGCGTGCTGCAATCGGCGGTGGGCGCCCAGCCCGAAGCGCTGGCGCAGGAACAGGTGTTCAAGGAAGGCCAGCAAGTGCTGATGCGCAGCGACGGCCTCGGCCCTGCCCTGGCCGTCACGCCCGCCACCGATGCCTGGACGCGCGGCATGCTGGTGGTCGACAACGCCCGCCTGGGCGATGTGGTGCAGGAACTCAGCCGCTACCGTACAGGCCATCTCGGGGTGGATAAAGACGTGGCCGACCTGCGCATCACCGGCAGCTTCCCGCTGCACGACACCACCCTGGCGCTCAACGCGCTGCTGCCGACCCTGCCGGTGCAGATCGAACAGCACACGCCGTGGTGGGTGACGGTCACGGGTAAGCCTTAGGTTCTGCGGCATCTGGGCGATCGCTATCAGGGGCAAGTCGAATCGTCGCACCGCCCCTCCCACAGGTTGATTTGCGAATACCTTCAAATGTGGGAGGGGGCTTGCTCCCGATGAGGCCCTCAAACCCACCGCAAAATATTTTGATCCTGCCCTATCACTTTTCAATTCTCGTTCGGCACATAGGCAATTGCGAATTACTTCCATTCAGGAGCCGCCCCATGTCCCGCACGCTAGACACCTTGTTGCGCCCCAGCCTGTTAGCCGTGGCCATTGCCCTCAGCGCCCCACTGGCCAGCACAGCGCTGATTGCCGCCGAACAAGCTTCCAGCGTGCGCGCCTACAACCTGCCGGCCGCGCCCCTCGCGAGCACCCTGAACCAGATCGCCAGCCAGGCCGGCCTCGCGCTCACCCTCAACCCGGCACTGGCCTCGGGCAAGACCTCGGCCCCGGTCCAGGGCCAGTTCGACGCACCGGGCGCACTGCGTGAAGCCTTGCGGGGCACCGGGTTGCAACTGGAGCAAAGCAGCGCGGGGACGTACACGTTGGTGGCGGTTCCGGAGGGTGTGATGGCGCTGCCGGTGACCAACATCACGGGGCAGGATGGCAACCAGGAAAGTGCCTGGGGCCCGGTACAAGGCTACCTGGCCACACGCACCGCCGCCGGCACCAAGACCGACACCGCCCTGGTCGAGGCCCCGCGTTCGATCTCCGTGGCCACCCGCGAGCAAATGCAGGATCGCAACGTGCAGAACCTGGATGACGCGGTGAAGTACATGCCCGGCATCGTCTCCGCCAGCTATGGCAGCGACACCCGCTACGACTGGATGCGCGTGCGCGGCTTCGAGCCCACCCAGTTCCTCGACGGCCTGCCACTGCCGCGCGGCGTGTACGCCAACCCCAAAGCCGAAACCTGGAACCTCGACCGTCTCGCCCTGCTGCGTGGCCCGGCCTCGTCGGTGTACGGCCAGACCCCACCGGGCGGCCTGCTGGACATGGTCAGCCGACGCCCCAGTGCAGAATCGAGCAACGCCATCCAGGTGCAATACGGCAGTGACAACTACCGCCAGATCAACTTCGCAAGCACCGGCAAAATCGATGATGAAGGCCAATTCCTCTATGGCCTCAGCGGCGTGGTACGCGATGCCGGCACCCAGGTCGATCACATCGACAACAAGCGCTACAACATTGCGCCGAGCCTGACCTGGAACATCGATACCGACACCAAGCTGACCCTGCTCTCGCAGTTCACCCGTGACGATACCGGGACCACCAGCCAGTTCATGCCGATCCAGGGCACCAAGATCAAATCTCCGCTGGGCGAGGTCTCCCACCACAAGAACCTGGGCGACCCGGACTACGAGTTCTACGACCGCACCTACTACGCGCTGGGCTATGCCTTCGAGCATCGTTTCAACGACACCTGGCAGTTCAAGCAAAACCTGCGCTATACCAAGTCGGATCTGTCGTTCCAGCAACTGACCGTGGGTTCCTACGCTTTTTCTCCGGCGGATGCCGCAGGCAATATCAGCCGCTCGACCACCAACGTCGACGAGGACATCGGTCAGTTCGCGGTGGACAACAACTTCCAGGCTGACTTCGCCACTGGCGATGTCGTCCACACCCTGCTGCTCGGCCTGGACCACCAGCGCACCGATACCTCCTATCGAGCGATATTCGGGCTTGCGTCGGGAACTAATATTTTCAACCCGATCAACACTCAGCCGACCCTGCGCCCGACCGATGTCCGACCTTTTTACGACTACAACCAGAAAACCGTGCAGACCGGTCTATACGTGCAGGACCAGATGGCCCTGGACAAGTGGCGCCTGACCTTGGGCGGGCGTGAAGATTGGGTGCACCAGGGCACCACCTACTTCAACGACAGCGATGCGACCAACACTGACCGCATCAAGCACTTCAGTGGCAACGCGGCGCTGAGCTATGTATTCGACTCGGGCTTCGTACCCTACTTGTCCTACGCCGAGTCGTTCCAACCGGCGAGCAACGCCGATACAAACGCGCTCAAGACGTTTAAACCCACCGAAGGCAAGCAGTGGGAAATGGGGGTCAAGTATCAGCCGCCCGGCTCCAATACGTTGCTGAGTGCAGCGGTCTACGACCTGACCCAGAAGAATGTGCAGGTGACCACCCTCGGCGCCGGGGGCCAGCAAATCAACAGCCAGACCGGCGAAGTGAAGGTCAAAGGCCTGGAGCTGGAAGCCGTGTCCGACGTGACCGAGAACCTCAAGGTCATCGCCGCCTACACCTTGGCAAAATCCGAAGTGCAGAAAGGCATCTACAAAGGCAACCGCCTGACATTAATGCCCAACCAGCAAGCCTCGCTATGGACCGACTACACCTGGCACACCGGTGTGCTTGACGGTTTCGGCATCGGCTTTGGCGCCCGTTACACCGGCAACACCTACGGCGACCAAGCCAACACCTGGCTGGGCAAGGCCAATGCCTACACCGTGTTTGACGGTGCGGTGCACTACGACCTGGGCCGCCTGGACAACAGCCTCAAGGGCGCGTCGGTCAAGTTGAATGCGACCAACCTGTTCAACAAGGACTACTTGTCTACTTGTGATGGCAACTACTGCTACTTCGGCGACCAGCGCAGCGTCGTCGCCAGCGCCACCTACCAGTGGTAATCGACCGCTTTTGAAGCATGCGTCTCTACACAACTTCGATAGGCTAATGCGTAGCAGCTGTCGAGCCTTGGCGAGGCTGCGTTTGCGGTGTGTCAGGCATAACGCAAACGCAGCCTCGCTTGCGCTCGTCAGCTGCTACAAGGCTAGAAAATGAAAAGCAAAACCATCCGCCGCTGGTCCTTCATCCACACCTGGACCAGCCTGATCTGCACGGTGTTCCTGCTGCTGCTCGCCCTCACCGGCCTGCCGCTGGTGTTTCACCATGAGATCGACCACCTGCTGGGCAACGAGCCTGAACTGGCGCGGATGCCCGCCGATACGCCACAGCTCAACCTTGAGCAGTTGGTGACCAAGGCCCAGGCCCATCGCCCAGGCGAGGCCATGCAATACCTGGCGTGGGATGAAGACGACAAGAACGGCGTGATCGCGATCATGGCCGCCACAGCGGGCACCGAGCCCAATTCATCCCACACTTTCATGCTCGACGCACGCACCGGTGATGCGGTCGAGATGCCGTCGGCGAATGGCGGGTTTACCCTGTTCCTGCTGCGCCTGCACGTGGATATGTTCGCCGGCCTGCCGGGCAAGTTGCTGCTGGCATTCATGGGCATTCTGTTTGTGCTCGCGATTGTCTCGGGCACGGTGCTGTACCTGCCGTTCATGCGCCGCTTGAAGTTCGCCACCGTGCGCCAGGACAAATCCACGCGCCTGCGCTGGCTCGACCTGCATAACCTGATCGGCGTGATCACCCTGACGTGGGCGCTGGTGGTGGGTGTGACCGGCGTGATCAGCGCCTGTGCCGACTTGATCATCGCCGCCTGGCGCACCGACAGCCTCAGCGCAATGATCGAACCCTACAAAAACGCCCCGCCTCTGGCCCAACGCGCACCGGCCAGCGAGCTGCTGAACATCGCCGCCAAGGCAGCACCCGGCATGCAGCCGGACTTCATCGCCTTCCCCGGCACGCGCTTTTCCAGCGAGCACCATTACGCGGTGTTCATGAAGGGCAGCACGCACCTGACCTCGCACTTGCTCACGCCGGTCCTGATCGACGCCAGCACCCTGGCCGTCACCGCCATCGCCGAACGGCCGTGGTACATGGACGCCATGGGCATGTCACAGCCGCTGCACTTTGGTGACTACGGCGGCATGCCGATGAAGATCCTCTGGGCGGCGCTGGATGTGCTGACCATCATCGTGCTGGTGAGCGGGATTTACTTATGGATCGTCCGGCGCAGGGCGGGCAAGGCATGAAGCCAAGGCAGTCGAGTTTCTGGAAGGTATTTGGCATTCCGCTGGGGATTGGCCTGCTCAGCGCCGCCGGGTTGTTTGCGGCGTTGCTGGGGGATGGGCTGTGGGATTCGTTGAGTTGGCTGGGGTTGGGCATACCGGCTGCCATTGGTATTTGGGCGTTGTTCAAGCGACGTGGCTGAGGGCGCTATCGGGGGCAAGCCCCCTCCCACAGTTGACCGCGTGGTTATGACGAACGCGGGACACATGTGGGAGGGGGCTTGCCCCCGATGAGGCCCTCAAAAACACCCGCACTCCCCCTCGCCAGCCACCGCGCAACCCTCTAGGCTAGCCACAGTCAATTTTGAGGTTTGCCCATGTCCACTCCCAGCATGACCTTGTTCCACAACCCCGCTTCACCGTTCGTTCGTAAGGTTCGCGTGCTGCTGGCCGAGACCGGCCAGCAGGATCGCGTCGCCCTGCACGGCTGCATGCCGACACCGGTCAACCCCGATGTGCAGTTGGTGCAAGACAATCCCGTGGGCAAGATCCCGGCCCTGCGCCTGGCCGACGGTACCGTGCTGCACGACAGCCGGGTGATCCTCGATTACTTCGATCACCAGCACGTCGGCAATCCCCTGATCCCTCGCGATGGCTCGGCCCGCTGGCGGCGCCTGACCCTGGCTTCGATGGCCGACGGCATCATGGATGCCGCTGTGCTGGTGCGTTACGAGACCGCCCTGCGTCCGGCGGAAAAACACTGGGCGCCGTGGCTCGATGAGCAGCGCAACAAGATCCGCCGCACCCTCGCCGAGCTGGAACAGGACGCCATCGCCGAGCTGACCAGCCACTTCGACATCGCTTCGATCAGCGTGGCCTGCGCCCTCGGCTACCTCGACTTTCGTCATCCGGACATGCAATGGCGCCTGGATAACCCCAAGCTTGCCGCCTGGTACGCCGAGGTCAGCCAGCGGCCTTCGATGCTGGAGACCCAGCCGCCCGCCTGACACTCACACCGACCCAATGGGGGAGCGGGCTTGCCCGCGATTGCGGTACGTCATTCAGTACATCTGTTTCTGAACCACCGCTATCGCGGGCAAGCCCACTCCCACATTGGACGGTGGCGGTAGTGAGGAATGTGGCGATCCTTGCGGCTAACTGCGCCCCTACTTGCTGATCCTCGCGCAACCCGATCATTGCACCGCCTCCAGGTCGAACTGCAGCGGCTCGGCTGCCTTGCGCTTGCCCACGCCATACCAATCCAGTTTGCGCGTCAGCACCATCACCGTACCCAGCAGCCCGAACAGCAGCAGCGAGCCCATCAGCAGTGCGTAATCCTCGGCACTCAACAGCCCGTACAGCAAGCCATACAGCGCCGCCAACCCCGCCGAAAACCCCAGGCCATGGGTAACGCTGCGCAGCACGTGGCACACGTAGAACCCGATCAACAGCACGCAGGCACTCGCCGAAATCAGGTAGGCCAAGGCAAAGCCCACGTGCTCGGACAACGACAACAGCAGCAGGTAGAAAAACGCCAACGCAACGCCCACCAATGCGTATTGAATCGGGTGCACCGCCAGGCTCTTGAGCACTTCGAAAAGGAAGAAACCGGCAAAGGTCAGGGCAATGAACAGCAGCGCGTATTTGATCGCCCGGTCGCTCTTGAGGTACTGGTCCACCGGGTCGATGAAGTTCACGCCGAAGCTGCGGTTGTTGAAGTCGTTGCAGCCCTGGCCGTCCAGGCAGGTTTGCAGGGCTTGTTCGAGGTTGGTGGAAAAGAATGAGGTCTGCCAGTTGGCCGTGAAACCGTTGTCAGTCACTTCGCGCCGGGCCGGCAGGAAGTTGCCGATAAAGCTGGGGTGCGGCCAGTTGGAGGCCAGGGTCACCTGACTGGTCTTGCCCACCGGCACCACTTGCAGTTGCTCGGTACCTTGCAGGCGCAGGTCGAAGGCGAAGTCCACTACCGCCGGTTTTTTGCTGTCCTGCTCCGGCAATGCCACATGCACGCCCTCCCCCAGCCAGTCCACTTGGGAGCCCGGTTCGAACTCCAGGCGCTGGCTGCCCAGCTCCAGCTTCAGCGCATTTTCGATGCCGCGAATATCACTGATACCCACCGCCAGAAACGCCGGCTCAAAGCGGTAGTCGGCAAAGTCTTCGGTGACGCCCAACTGCGCAGGCAGCTCGAAACGCCCACTGATACGGTTGTCGGCATGAAACAGCCGAGCCTGGTAAATCCCCCGTGCGCGCAGTTCGGTCTGCACCTTGCCATCCAGCTCAAAACGGTCCGGCAGGAAATACAAACGCCCCCGCTCTTCACGGGTGACCTCGTAGCGCTTGTTGAGCTTTTCATTGAGCTTCCACTCGCGCACGGTCTTGCGATACGGCACCACCATCACCGGGCCGGTGAGGCGCTGGGCATAGCTGGAGCTGCGCGCGATGTCCATCAGGACGCCGTCGCGCAGTTGCTGGCGGTCACTGATGATGCCGTTGATCATCAGCAACGGAATCAGCAACAGCAGGATCAGCAGCGCAATCGCGCCAAGTTTGAAAAGCAGGCTGCGGTTCATGGGTCTCTCCCGGTTTTGATGGGGAGAGTCTGGGCAGCCTGTGTGGGGGATTTATGTGGGCAATGTGGAGACTGTGTGGAGATGCAGCACCACGTGCACGCCGCCAGGCACATTGCCGATCTGCAGGGTGCCGCCGTGCAGCTTCATGACTTCCTCGACAAAATTGAGGCCCAGGCCGGTACTTTTGCGCCCGCTGCCCGGGCGCGGCAAGGAGTAGAAGCGCTCGCTGAGACGCGGCAGGGCGTAGTCGGGGATCGGCGCGGCCTGATTGAACAGGCTCACCTGCACGTCGTTGTGCAGCGTCTGTGCGCTGAATCTCAACACGCCACCGGGCGGTGTGAAGTCCAGCGCGTTGTCCAGCAAGTTGCCCAGGGCCTGGCGCAGCAGGAAGGGTTCGCCAAACACCTTCACATCAGCGGCAATCGTCTGCTCGACGTGCAGCCCAGCGCCTTCGATTCGCGCACATTGGGCGTTGAGTACAGCGTCGACCAAAGCCGCCAGCGGGATACTCGCCTGCTCTTCCAACCCCTGGCGCTGCTCTACCTGCGCCAGATTCAGCAGGCGTTCGATCAACTGCTGCAGGCGTGCGCTTTCACTGTCGATATTGCCGACGAAACGCTGCTGCTGTTCGCGGCTCATATCGCCCTGCAACAGCTCGGCCGCGCCGCGAATCGCCGCCAGCGGGCTTTTCAATTCATGGGTCAGGGTGTGTACGTAGTGTTCGACGTAAGCCTTGCCCTCCAACTGCGTGCGCATGTGCTCGACGGCGGTGGATAACTGCTTCAGCTCGCCGCCACGATAATGCGGCAGCTCAGCCCTTCGGCCTTCACTGACGGCTTCGGCGTAAGCGGTCAGGCGACGCAGTGCAACGCTCAGCCACCACGACAACAACGCGCCAAGCAACAGGCCGAGGATGACCAGGCCCGCGCCGTACCACAGCAGGCGGCGTTCAGTGCGGTCGACATACGGCTGCAGCGAGCTGTTCGGTTTAGCCACGGTGACCACGCCGATGATCCGCCCGTTATCGCGGATCGGCGCGCCGACGTGCATCACCGATGAGGTGGGATCATCCGCTGCACTGCGAGTGGAACGCGCGCCGTACTCGCCGCGCAGGGTCAGGTAGACGTCGTTCCATTTGGAGTAGTCCTGGCCCACGGCTTCGCCCGTGGAGTCGAGCAGCACGGTGCCTTTGGCGTCAGTGACGTAGATACGGTGGTTGACCTGGTTTTTCGGCAGGCCCCAGATGGTCGCGCCCGGCTGGCGGCTGCCGTAGGCCTTGAGCAGCGCCGGCCAGTGACTCTGCCCGAGAGTGCCGTTCTTCACGTCTTCGCGCAGGATCTCGGCCAGCAGGTTAGCGGTGTCCACCAGGGTTTCTTCGGTGGACTGGCGCACGCCGGGGCGGATTTCCTTCATCACCGTGCTGAGCACGAAATAACCGGTAAGGCCGATAAACAGCGCATACACCAGGAAAATCCGCAGCCCCAGGCGCATCAGCTGTTGCTCGGGCTGTAGCTGTAGCCGAGGCCGCGATGGGTCTGGATCGGCTCGGCATCGGCGGCCACGCTGCGTAGTTTGCTGCGCAGGCTCTTGATGTGGCTGTCGATATTGCGCTCGTAACCGGCGTCGGCCGCCACGCCTAACGCGTCCAGCAACTGCTCGCGACTGAACACTCGCTCGGGTTGCTCCAGCAGGCTTTGCAGCAGGCGGAATTCATGCCGGGTCAGGCTCAGGGGTTGGCCGCGATAGCTGATTTGCATGCGTTCCAGATCAACCTGGAACAGCGCCGGCGCCACACCGGGGCCGACGCGCTTGAGGATCGCCCGCACCCGCGCCGCCACTTCCCGTGGGCTGAACGGCTTGACCACGTAATCGTCGGCGCCGATCTCCAGCCCCACTACGCGGTCGATCTCGCCATCCCGCGCACTGAGGAACATCACCGGCACTTCACTGAAACGGCGCAATTGCTTGCAGGTTTCAAAACCGCTGATGTCCGGCAGGCCGATGTCGAGGATGATCAGGTCGGCGGGGGTCTGGCGCTGATGGGCCAACGCCTCCTGGCCGAGGCTCAGCCAGGTGGTGGTAAAGCCCTCGCCTTGCAGGGCGAATATCAGCGTGTCGGCTATCGCCGCTTCGTCTTCGACAATCAGGATGTGGGGCATGGGTTCAAATCAGCAGTCCGGTTTGTCGGCAGTGTAACGACGGGCCGGGTTTACTGCTGCGCCAAATTCACGCAAGGCCTTGGCGCCGATCAGCAACGGGTAATTGAAGCTGCTGCGGTCGGTGAGGTTGACCTCGACGGTACGCTTGACGTTGCCCAGGCACATTTCCAGGTCGATCACCGGGCGCTTGGTCACAGAGGCTTCGTCTTTTTCGTCGTCTTCGTCGGCGCGGCTCTTGATCTTGCTGATGCGCGACACCTCGTGTTCGTAGACTTTGTTGGAAGCGCCCTTACCGCCGAGGCGGAAGCGCACCCAGTCCTCACCATCACGCGTAAAGGTCTCGATATCACGGGCCGACAGCGAGGCCGTGAGCGCGCCGGTGTCCATCTTGGCCTTGAAGGTTTCGCCGATCTCCGGCAACTGGATGTATTCGTAGCGACCGTAAAGGGTCGGTTCGGCGGCCATGACGGGCAGGGCAACCAGGGCAAGGGAGGCAAGAAGCAGTTTCACGAAGTGAGTTCCTCGGAAAGAAGTAGGCGGATTCTAGACCGCAAAGACAGCACTTAGTTAGTCACCCCACCATAACCGCCACATTGTGAAACATTCGTACGGCCATTTGCGATTTGGCCTCTAGACTCAGCTTGCTTATGATGGCGCGCCCACAAGATTCCAAGAGTTACTTATGCGCCGCCTGCTCACCGGCTGTTTTGTCTCACTGCTGCTGTTGCTCAACACCCTGGTCCTGATCGGACCGCTGCTGGTGTTTGCCCTGCTCAAACTGGTGGCGCCTGGTCGCTATCGGGACTATGCCTCATGGGCGGTGATGTGGATCGCCGAGACCTGGGCCGAGATCGACAAGCTTATTTTCTCCTTGTGCATCCCCACCCAGTGGGACATTCGCGGCGGCGATGAGCTGCGCGGCGACACCAGCTACCTGGTGATCAGCAACCACCAATCGTGGGTGGACATCCCGGCGCTGATCCAGGCCCTCAACCGCCGTACACCGTTCTTCAAATTCTTCCTGAAAAAAGAACTGATCTGGGTGCCCTTCCTGGGCCTGGCCTGGTGGGCATTGGATTACCCGTTCATGAAGCGCTACACCAAGGCGTTCCTGGCCAGGCACCCGGAGCTGGCGGGGCAGGACTTGAAGATCACCAAAGAGGCCTGCGAACTGTTCAAGCGCCAGCCGGTGACGGTGGTCAATTACCTGGAAGGCACGCGGTTCAGCGAGGCCAAGCGCAAGCAGCAGGATTCGCCGTTCACTCGTTTGCTCAAGCCCAAAGCGGGCGGTGTGGCGTTTGTACTGGCGGCGATGGGGGAACAGCTGGACGCCGTGCTCGACGTGACCGTGGTGTATCCGCAGCAAAAGATTCCGGGGTTCTGGGACTTGATCAGCGGCGCGGTGCCCAAGGTGATCATCGACATCCAGACCCGTGAGCTGGACCCGGCGTTGTGGCAGGGGGATTACGAGAATGATCCGGCGTTTCGCCAGACCGTCCAGAACTGGGTCAACCAGCTCTGGACGCAGAAGGACGCACGCATCGAACAACTGCGTGCGGGGCGTATTTAGCTACCGGTGCCCCAGGCCTGGGCCAGTTTACCCAGCAGCGAGCTATTGGCGCCCTGCCCGCCCAGGTATTGCAGGATCACCGGGGCAAACTGGCCGACCATCCCACTGTCCATCCCCAATGCGCTGAACGCGGTGTTGAGGTCGTTGGTGGTCTTCACGTTGCCCAGCAAGCCGTCCAGGCCGCTGGTCTTGCTACCGCCGGTCTGGCCGAGCATCCCGCTCAAGGCCCCGAGGCTGCCCAATGCATTGTTGCCCGACAGTTGGTCGAGGCCCGGCACGCTGTTACCCAGTTGCGAATAGTCGTTGCCGCTCAATTTGTTCTTGGCCAGGCCCAGCATGGCGCCCGTACCGCCTACGGCTTGTTCGGGGGTGATGTTCAGTTGCGAGGTCAGGGCGCTGAGCAGGCCAGCCGTCTCGGACGACGGCGCTGCGGCTGCGGCCTTGTTGTTGCCCCCTTGCATGCCGGAGATGGCATTGGCCGCGTCGCCAAGGCTGAACCCTGCGGCAAACACCGGGGTGGCGACCAGGCTCATCAGGCAGGAAAGGGCGAAACCGCGTGAAATCTTCATTGAAACAACCTCTGGGTGTAGGGGGTGAACGCAGGCGTTTGACTGGGCATCCGGCACATTGTTCCAGGGCGTCCCAGGAACCCAATGGCAGGCTCAGAGTCAATGAAATGACTCCAAAACTTGTCAGGAACAATTCCATGAGCGCGACCCGCCCACCCGTGATTGACCCAAAGCCACCCTTCTGGAGCCGTCCACGCCTGTTTATCGGCGCCTGCATAGCCATTGTCGCCGGCCTCGGCGGCGCGTTTTACACCCAGGACAACGTCAAGTCCGCCGCCACCCTGATCACCACCACCCAACAGCCGGCGGCGCAGATCATGGCGCACAAGGATTACCTGGAAGTGCAACCCATCGCCATCACCGCACCCGCCCCGGACCAGAGCCTGGAACTGTGGGCGATTCCCGAAGGCGGCAAGCCCGTGTCACTTGGACTGATACCGGAGGATGGCGAAGGCATCATTGGCTTGAGCCCAAGGCAGCAGGCGAGCATCAGCCAGCCGGTGGAGTTGATGGTGAGTTCGGAGACCAAGGGCGGCTCGGTGACCCGGCAGCCGACAGGGCCGACGGTCTATCAAGGCGCACTGGCTAGTCGCTGACAGTGCCAAAACCCATGTGGGAGGGGGCTTGCTCCCGATAGCAGTGTGTCAGGCAGCCTATGTGTAACTGACCCACCGTCATCGGGAGCAAGCCCCCTCCCACATTTGATCTTCATCGGCTGGACGCCTTGCTCATGGCGGAGGATGGCGCTTATAGTTCGGCGGTCGTCCACATGGCGACACGGGTTTGGCGACCCGATTGAAATAATGCATGCAAAAAGCACCTGCTCCTTTGCAGGTTTTTTTGTACGCGTAAAGCTGCTCTATGGCGGCTGTGCGCGGGAGACCTTCGGGTCTGCCGGCTTTGCTTTATTTCACCGGTTCGCCAACCTGCGTACAGCTGCCACCCATTCGTTTGGCGACGTGTGAGTGGTAGCCACACTCTCTGAAATGAAGGCTAAAACATGAACCGATACATGCCCCTCACCGGCCACGACAGCACCACACCTTCCCTGCTCATCGACACCCAAGTCCCGCTGGACGTGCTCCACGACGCTGCGCTCTACCGCATCCGCGCCGTCACCCAAGTCATGGAAAACCTCGCTTTTCGCGAAGGCCTGGACACCGACAACATCGTCCTTCAAGACTTCGCCCTGCTCTGCGCCATTCCGTTGCGTGATGGCTGTGATTTGCTGGATGTGATTAGCCGCCGGTTGCAATCGTAGGCACGTGCCTGGACTTAAGTAGTCCATTTCCGAAACGTTAAAACCGCCCCTGCATGCGTCTTACCTCGCTTGTAGCGCCTTCTTATAGTCGTGCGCCACAGCCTTGGAGGTGTAAGCGATGCAGGGAGCCTATGCATTTATCAATGAACGGCCGCAGCCTTATCCGTTGCTCAAACTGAGCCTTTCGCTCAACCCAACTACCCAAACCAAGTTCGACATCCTCAACCAGCACATTCGCAACACTGTCGTGCTGCCTGGTCAGTTAGTCATTATCGGAGACAGCCGAACAGCTGCCTGTACCGCTGAAGAGGCTCGCTTGATGCAATCGGCCGCCAACATCAAACATGCTTTGTTCACACATTCCGCCACGGATCAATTCCTGATCAAAAACTACGATCAGTTACAGGCCATCATGTCCCATGCCTCCCTAGGGATCGGCAGCGTGACCAGTGCCTGGAGCAAGCACCTGACGCAGATTGAAGAGACGCTCAAGGAAATCGATGAGTTGCATAAGCAGTACCTGAGGACTGGTACCGCAAGTGCGAGGAATGAGTTTCTGGCTAAGCGCAGGACATTGTTTGCGAAGCTGGATGGTCAACTTTCAGGGTTGGCGCGGTTGGGGACGGGCTTGAAAAACGAAGGCTCGATTAAAAAAATGCTGGGGATTTCCAGTAAGAGCTATTGGCATCATGGGGAGATTCGGGGGTATGAAGAGACGGTCAAGCGAGTAGCCAGGGCCTCGGAGATGTTGAAAAAAGGCACCTATATCGGGATCGCTCTGGATATTGGAGCGACTGCGCTGGAGATAGCGGAGGCTTGCTCCACCGGGCGTGAGCAAGAATGTACGCAAGCGAAGTATGTTGAAGGAGGTAAATTGGTGTTTGCCGTTGGCGGTGCATACGCAGGAGGAAACATTGGCGCGGCTATCGGGATCGGTGCCTGCATGCTTGTTTTTGGCATACCTACAGCGGGCGCCGGAGCCCTGGCCTGCGCAATCGTAGGAGGCGCTGCTGGAGGGTTTGCCCTAGGCTCCGCCGCAAGCGACGTAGGTAAAGAAGCGGGCACCTTTCTCTACAAAACCTGGGGAGGCTAAATGGATCCGATATTTATCGGTATGTTGTCAGGAGCCATCATGCTACTCACCCTCCCACTCAACTTTTATGTCATGTTCGATAAGCTCGATGCAGCAGAACATTATCTGCAATCCAGCACATACATCGTGGGGACTCGACATACTCTGCGCCGTTTGCCCTTTGAGGGTAGACACGTGCGCCTATATGTCGTGGCCACGGTTATTCTTCTGCCAAAATTATTTCAATGGAGAAACCTGATACTCACGGAGGATGTTGAAAAGATCCCAAGACGCCTCAGATGCTGGATGGTTATACCCTCACTCATTACCCATCTATCAGCCCTGACGATGTTTATCAGTTGGCTGTTAATAAAAGCCTGATCTCCATAAAACAAGGGCGACTCTAAGTCGCCCTTATCTATCACCTACGCCGCACTGAACAACTTATGCGGATCAATCACAAACTTCTTCGGCACGCCCGCATCGAACTCGCCATACCCGCGCGGTGCATCGTCCAGGCTGATCACCTGCACACCGACGATATCGGCAATATTGATACGGTCCCACATGATCGCCTGCATCAGTTGGCGGTTGTACTTCATCACTGGCGTTTGCCCAGTGTGGAAGCTGTGGGACTTGGCCCAGCCCAGGCCGAAGCGAATGCTCAGGCTGCCCATTTTCGCGGCGGCATCCACAGCACCTGGATCTTCGGTGACGTACAGGCCGGGGATACCGATCTTGCCCGCCACACGCACCACGCCCATCAGTGAGTTGAGCACCGTAGCCGGGGCTTCGGCCTTGACGCCGTCGTGACCGTGGCCGCGTGCTTCGAAGCCCACGCAGTCAACGGCGCTGTCCACTTCGGGCTCGCCGAGCAACGCGGCGATTTGTTCGTGCAGGGGGGTGTCGGTGGACAGGTCGGCAATTTCGAAACCCTGGGCCTTGGCGTGAGCCAGACGGATCGGGTTGACGTCGCCGATGATCACCACCGCAGCGCCGAGCAGGCGTGCGGAGGCAGCCGCCGCCAGGCCGACAGGACCGGCACCGGCGATGTAGACGGTGCTGCCAGGGCCAACGCCGGCAGTGACGGCGCCGTGGTAGCCGGTGGGGAGAATGTCGGAGAGGCAGGTCAGGTCACGGATTTTCTCCATGGCCTTGTCACGGTCCGGCAGTTTCAGCAGGTTGAAGTCGGCGTACGGCACCAGCACGTACTCGGCCTGGCCGCCGGTCCAGTCACCCATGTCGACATAGCCGTAGGCGCCGCCGGCACGGGCCGGGTTGACGGTGAGGCACACGCCGGTGTGTTGTTCCTTGCAGGAGCGGCACCGGCCGCAGGCGACGTTGAACGGTACCGAGACCAGATCGCCGATCTTCAGGTTTTCGACGTCGCTGCCCTTCTCGATCACTTCACCGGTGATCTCGTGACCGAGCACCAGGCCGGTCTGGGCGGTAGTGCGGCCGCGCACCATGTGTTGGTCGGAGCCGCAGATGTTGGTGGAGACCACGCGCAGGATGACCCCGTGCTCAATCTTCCTGCCACGGGGGTCCTGCATTTTGGGATAGTCGATTTTCTGTACTTCGACCTTGCCGTTGCCGAGATACACGACACCACGATTACCAGACATGTCAGTCACCTCTATATTTATCGTTGTTGAGAGAGTGGAGTGAGCTTCAAGCGGCAAGCTACAAGCCGCAAGAAGTGTGCAGTACCGCTTTTTCTTGCGGCTTGAAGCTTGCAACTTGCCACTAAAGAACGACCGTCCTGTTAGCGTTCAAGAACACACGTCTTTCGATGTGATACCCCACCGCCCGAGCCAATGTCAGCCCTTCGATGTCCCGCCCCTTGGCAATCAAATCCTCGGGATAGTGACTGTGATCCACCACCTCCACACCTTGGGCGATGATCGGGCCTTCGTCCAGGTCGTTATTGATGTAATGCGCCGTGGCGCCGACCAATTTCACCCCCTTGTTGTACGCCTGGTGATACGGCTTGGCGCCCTTGAACCCCGGCAGCAACGAGTGGTGGATATTGATGGCCTTGCCGTCCAGCTTGCGACACAGCTCCGGCGACAGCACTTGCATGTAGCGCGCAAGGATCACCAATTCGGCGCCGGTATCTTCCACCACTTGCCACACCTGACGCTCCTGGGACGGTTTGTCGTTAGGGTCGAGGGGGAAATGGTAGTAGGGAATTTGATGCCAGTCGGCCAAAGGTTTGAGATCGGGATGGTTGGACACCACTGCGACCACGTCCATCGACAGCTGACCGATACGCTGGCGGTACAGCAGGTCGTTGAGGCAGTGATCGGCCTTGGAGACCATGATCACCACTTTTGGCCGGTAGTTCGGCGCCGTCAGCTCGAAGATCATGCCAAAGGCTTCACCGCGCGTGGCCAGGCCATCGCGAAAAGCCTGCTCGTCGAAGCCGTCCGGCTGACGGAACTCCACGCGAATAAAAAACCGGCCCGAGAGGCGGTCATCGAACGAGTGGTGCTCGGTGACGTAGCAGCCCTGTTCGAACAGGTAGCGGGTAACCGCGTCCACCGTGCCGAGCACGCTGGGGCAGTCGGCGGTCAAAATCCATGTATCGGGTGCGCGGCTCATACTGGAATCCTCAGGCCCTTGTGGCGAGGGGGCTTGTCCCCCGTTGAGCTGCGAAGCAGCTCCAAAACCCGCCACTCGGTTATTGCAGAAAAAATGCGCTGACCTTATTGGGACCGCTGCGCGCTCCAACGGGGGGCAAGCCCCCTCGCCACAAAAGCGCCCACTCGATCAGGCTTGAACGCTCAGGCCAAATTCGGCCGAGGCGTCCTGCAACCACAACCACCAGTAATCCGAGAAGCTGCGACGAATCACCAGCTCCCAGGTGTCTTCAGCGGTGTGGCGGATCACCAGTTGCGACTTAGCGAACACCGTGCCCACCGCCTTGCCCACCGGGAAGTTGTTGGGGTGCACGTCATAGCTGGTGGACTTCATCAGCACGTCGCGCACATTCGGGCCGCTCAGCTCAAGGATCTGCTGGCCGCCGCTGACGTTGACGACCTGGATATGCAGGTCCCCCAGCGCGGCGCGCAGGTTTTGTTCGGCGGCGAATTCCTCACCGCTTGGCACGATCAGCAACCACTCATCCGGGCCGAGCCATTGCAGGCTGGTTTCGCCTTTGACGATGACCTGCAGGGCGCCGGGCAATTCGATGCCCAGGGCCTTGTGGACGCCAGCGGCAAACGCTGCATCGTGGCCATCGCCACGAAGGGTCAGGTGGCCGAGGAGTTTCTTTTCACGCACGGTCACACCGGCGTTCTTGCGGCCCTTGCCGACCAGGCTGGCGAGGTCGGCGTGATGCAGCGAGGACTCGGCCTTGGCGCCGGTGGTGGGGCGTTGTTGGTAAACATTGGCTGCTGTCATAAAGCACCTGTTTGAATTCTGTGGTGACTGTTCTGGCCTCATCGGGAGCAAGCCCCCTCCCACATTTGAAGGTATTCACACATCAAAATGTGGGAGGGGGCTTGCTCCCGATGGCCGCGCCGCGGTCTATCAGATGTTCTGCCGATCACCCTTAGGATCAAAGAACACCGAAGACACAATCTCCGCTTCGATCACGCTGCCATCGGCCTGGGGCGAGAACACCCGTTCGCCGATGCGCTTCAAGCCGCCCTTGACCACGCCCATGGCAAACGAATAGCCCAGCGAGTTATGCGCGTAGCTCGAGGTGACGTGGCCGACCATCTTCATCGGGATCGTCTGCTTCGGATCGAACACCAGTTGCGCGCCTTCCGGCAGCCACACGGTCGGGTCGATCGGCTTCAAGCCCACCAGCTGCTTGCGTTCTTCGCGCACGCAGTCTTCCCGGTTCATGCCGCGCCAGCCGATCCACGAGAACGGTTTGGTGCGGCCTACGCACCAGCCCATGTTCAGGTCGTCCGGGGTCATCGAGCCGTCGGTGTCCTGGCCGACGATGATGAAGCCCTTCTCGGCCCGCAGTACGTGCATGGTCTCGGTGCCGTACGGGGTCAGGTTGTACTTCTTGCCGGCCGCGGCGATCTGTTCGAGCACGCCCATGGCGTAGTCGGCCTGCACGTTGACTTCGTACGACAGCTCACCGGTAAACGAGATACGGAACACCCGCGCCGGTACGCCGCCCACCAGGCCTTCTTTCCAGGTCATGAACGGGAAGCCGTCCTTGTCCAGGTCGATGTCGGTGACTTCGGCCAGCAGCTTGCGGCTGTTGGGGCCGGACAGGGTCATGGTCGCCCAATGATCGGTGACCGAGGTGAAGTACACCTTGAGGTCCGGCCATTCGGTCTGTTGGTAGATTTCCAGCCACTGCAGCACGCGCGCGGCGCCGCCGGTGGTGGTGGTCATCAGGAAGTGGTTGTCGGCGAGACAGGCGGTGACGCCGTCGTCGAAGACCATGCCGTCTTCCTTGCACATCAGGCCGTAGCGCGCCTTGCCCACGTCGAGCTTGGTCCAGGCGTTGGTGTAGATGCGGTTGAGGAACTCACGCGCATCCGGGCCCTGGATGTCGATCTTGCCGAGGGTGGACGCATCCAGCAGGCCGACGCTGTCGCGCACGGCCAGGCATTCGCGTTTCACCGCAGCGTGCAGGTCTTCACCGTTGCGCGGGAAGTACCACGGACGTTTCCACTGGCCGACGTCTTCAAACTCGGCACCGTTTTTAACGTGCCAGGCTTGCAGCGCGGTGTAGCGCACCGGCTCGAAGATGTGCCCACAGTGCCGGCCCGCTACCGCGCCGAAGGTCACCGGCGTGTAGTTGGGACGGAACATGGTGGTGCCCATCTGCGGGATGGTCACGTTCAGCGAGCGCGCGGCAATTGCCAGGCCGTTGACGTTACCGAGCTTGCCCTGGTCGGTGCCGAAGCCCAGCGCGGTGTAGCGTTTGACGTGTTCAACCGACTCGAAACCTTCGCGGGTGGCGAGTTCGATGGCGGCGGCGGTGACGTCGTTTTGCAGGTCGACAAATTGCTTCGGCGCCCGTGCGGTAGCTTTCTCGTGAGGTACTTGGAACAGCGCCAGGGTCGGCTCTTCCAGACGGCTCAAGGCTTTTGGCAGCGTACCTTCCACCGGGGCAAAACCGGCTTCGCTGGCCGCGCGTACGCCGCCTTCAAAACCATCCGCCAGGGAATCGCCGAGGCCGTAGACACCGTTGATGCCGCCGACGCACACACGTTTCTGCGGTGCTTCGCCCGGTACAAAACCGAGGATGTCTTCGCGCCAGGTCGGCTTGCCGCCCAGGTGCGAGGCCAAGTGGACCACCGGGCTGTAACCGCCGGAACTGGCCACCAGGTCGCAGTCCAGCCACTCGCCAGGGCTGGTGACTTTATGCGCCTTGACGTCAATCGCGGCGATACGCGCAGCGGTCACGCGTTTGGTGCCACGAGCCTCGATCACGGCGCTGCCGGTGAGGATACGAATACCTTTGGCGCGGGCTTCTTCAACCAATGCACCGCGTGGGTTGTGGCGCACATCGGCCACCGCCACGACTTGCAGGCCGGCGTCGAGCCAGTCCAGTGCCACGCGGTAGGCGTGGTCGTTGTTGGTCGACAGCACCAGTTTCTTGCCCGGTGCCACACCGTAGCGGCGCACGTAGGTGGACACCGCACCCGCGAGCATATTGCCCGGCACGTCGTTGTTGCCGTACACCAGCGGACGCTCGCAAGCACCGGTCGCCAGGACCACACGCTGGGCACGCACGCGGTGGATACGCTGGCGCACCACGCCAATCGGCGCACGGTCACCCAGGTGATCGGTGAGGCGCTCGTGAATGGTCAGGAAGTTATGGTCGTGGTAGCCGTTGACGGTGGCGCGGGGCAGCAGCACCACGTCCGGCAGCGCTTTGAGTTCGGCGATGACGCTGGCGACCCATTCAGTAGCCGGCTCGCCGTCGAGGCTTTCACGGGAGTCGAGCAAGGAGCCGCCAAACTCTTCCTGTTCATCGGCGATGATCACGCGCGCACCGCTGCGTGCTGCGGCCAGTGCGGCAGCGAGGCCGGCAGGGCCTGCGCCCACTACCAACACGTCGCAGTGACGGTTGAAGTTGTCGTAGGTGTCCGGGTCGTTCTCGGTCGGCGAGCGACCCAGGCCTGCGGCCTTGCGGATGTACTTCTCGTAGGTCATCCAGAACGATTGCGGGTACATGAAGGTTTTGTAGTAGAAACCCGGCGGCATCAGCTTGCCGCCGACCTTGCCGAGAATGCCCATCATGTCGTTGTTGACGCTCGGCCAGCCGTTGGTGCTGGTGGCGACCAAGCCTTGGTACAACGCCTGTTGGGTGGCGCGCACGTTGGGAATCTGGGTGGCTTCGGTGGCGCCGATCTGCAGCACCGCGTTCGGCTCTTCGGCGCCGGCAGCAAAGATGCCGCGTGGGCGCGAGTACTTGAAGCTGCGGCCGATGATGTCGACACCGTTGGCCAGCAATGCAGCGGCCAGGGTGTCGCCTTCGAAGCCTTTGTAGCTCTGGCCGTTGAAGCTGAAGGTCAGGACTTTGTTACGGTCGATGCGGCCACCGTTGGACAGGCGATTGATCTGGCTCATACCTTCTCTCCAGAAGCCTTGGCGGTGAATTGCGGCTTGGTGCCAATCTTGTAGGTTTCAAGAATTTCGTAGGTCACGGTGTCGCGCGTGGCGTTGAAATACTGGCGGCAACCGGCGGCGTGAATCCACAGTTCGTGGTGCAGGCCGCGCGGGTTGTCGCGGAAGAACATGTAGTCGCCCCACTGCTCGTCGGTGCAGGCATTCGGGTCCAGCGGGCGCGGGATGTGCGCTTGGCCGGACGCGTGGAATTCCTCTTCGGAGCGCAGTTCGCCACAGTGAGGACAGAAGATATGCAACATAGGGAATTTCTCCTGTTAGTGGGCGACGGCCGCAGCGCCGTGTTCGTCGATCAACGCACCGTTGTGGAAACGGTCGATGGAGAAAGGTGCCGCCAACGGGTGCATTTCACCCTTGGCCAGGCTGGCAGCAAACACGTTGCCTGAGCCCGGCGTGGCCTTGAAGCCACCGGTACCCCAACCGCAGTTGAAGAACATGTTCGGCACCGGGGTCTTGGAGATGATCGGGCAGGCGTCCGGCGTGGTGTCGACGATGCCGCCCCACTGACGGTTCATGCGCACCCGCGACAGCACCGGGAACATCTCGACGATGGCCTGGATGGTGTGTTCGATCACCGGGTACGAGCCGCGCTGGCCATAGCCGTTGTAGCCGTCGATACCGGCGCCGATCACCAGGTCGCCCTTGTCGGACTGGCTGATGTAGCCGTGCACGGCGTTAGACATGATCACGCTGTCGATAATCGGCTTGATCGGCTCCGACACCAACGCTTGCAGCGGGTGGGATTCGATCGGCAGGCGGAAACCGGCGAGCGAAGCCATGTGACCGGAGTTACCCGCCGTCACCACACCGACGCGCTTGGCGCCGATAAAGCCCTTGTTGGTTTCCACGCCGATGCACACGCCGTTTTCCTTGCGGAAACCAATCACTTCGGTCTGCTGGATCAAGTCCACGCCGAGTGCGTCGGCGGCACGGGCAAAGCCCCAGGCCACGGCATCGTGACGGGCCACGCCGCCGCGCCGTTGCACGGTGGCGCCGAGGACCGGGTAGCGGGTGTTTTTCGAGCAATCCAGGTACGGAATCTCGTCGGCCACTTGCTTGGCATTCAGCAACTCGCCGTCCACGCCGTTGAGGCGGTTGGCGCTGACGCGACGCTCGGAGTCACGAATGTCTTGCAGGGTGTGGCACAAGTTGTAGACGCCACGCTGGGAGAACATCACGTTGTAGTTGAGGTCCTGGGACAGGCCTTCCCACAGTTTCATCGCGTGCTCGTACAGGTGCGCCGACTCGTCCCAGAGGTAATTGGAGCGCACGATGGTGGTGTTGCGCGCGGTGTTACCGCCGCCCAGCCAGCCTTTCTCGACCACGGCCACGTTGGTGATGCCGTGCTCCTTGGCCAGGTAATAGGCGGTTGCCAGACCATGCCCGCCGCCGCCGACGATGACCACGTCGTAGACCTTCTTGGGGGTCGGCGTGCGCCACATCTTCTGCCAGTTTTCGTGGTGGCTGAGTGAGTGCTTGAAAAGGCCGAAGCCCGAGTAGCGTTGCATAGTCATTACTCCAAAACCGCGCTCAGCGATAAACCGGGAAATCAGCGCACAGGGCAGACACGTGCTTGGCCACGTTGGCCTCGACATCGGCGTCGCCGAGGTTGTCGAGGATGTCGCAGATCCAACCGGCCAGCTCGATGCACTGCGGCACTTTGAAACCGCGCGTGGTCACCGCCGGGGTGCCGATACGCAGGCCCGAGGTCACGAACGGCGACTGCGGGTCATTCGGCACGGCGTTCTTGTTGACGGTGATGTGGGCGCGACCGAGGGCGGCATCCGCTTCTTTGCCGGTGAGGCCCTGACGGATCAGGCTGACCAGGAACAGGTGGTTATCGGTGCCGCCGGACACTACATCGTAGCCGCGTTTGATAAACACGCTGGCCATGGCCTGGGCGTTGTCGATCACTTGTTGCTGGTAGGCCTTGAAGCCTGGCTCCTGAGCTTCCTTGAAGCACACGGCCTTGCCGGCGATCACATGCATCAGCGGGCCGCCCTGGGCGCCAGGGAATACGGCTGCGTTGAGTTTCTTTTCAATCTCTTCGTTGGCCTTGGCCAGGATCAAGCCGCCACGTGGACCACGCAGGGTCTTGTGGGTAGTGGTGGTGACCACGTCGGCGTACGGCAGAGGGTTCGGGTACAGGCCAGCGGCGACCAGGCCGGCGACGTGGGCCATGTCGACAAACAGCAGCGCACCGACCTTGTCGGCGATCGCGCGAAAGCGTGGGAAATCCAGGGTCTTGGAGTACGCGGAGAAGCCGGCCACGACCATCTTCGGCTTGTGCTCCACGGCCAGACGCTCGACTTCGTCATAGTCGATCAGGCCGGTGTCGGTGTTGATGCCGTATTGCACCGCGTTGTACAGCTTGCCCGAGGACGACACTTTGGCGCCGTGGGTCAGGTGACCGCCGTGGGCCAGGCTCATGCCGAGGATGGTGTCGCCGGCGTTCAACAGTGCCAGGTACACCGCGCTGTTGGCGGAGGAACCGGAGTGCGGTTGCACGTTGGCGTAGTCGGCGCCGAACAGCTGCTTGGCGCGCTCGATGGCCAGGGCTTCGACCTTGTCCACGTGCTCGCAGCCACCGTAGTAGCGCTTGCCCGGGTAGCCTTCGGCGTATTTGTTGGTGAGGCCACTGCCCTGGGCTTCCATCACGCGCTTGCTGGTGTAGTTCTCCGACGCGATCAGCTCGATATGATCTTCCTGACGCTGCTCCTCGGCATTCATGGCCGCCAGCAGTGCGTCGTCATATCCCTGGATCTGGTCTTGTTTGCTGAACATCGCGTCTCTCCCAGCCTTTCGTATTGTTGAGGCCCGTGCAGGGCCCTTTGATGCGATGGTAGGGCCGGCGCAGGCAGGTCAAATGCCTACGGACGCCACGCAAAGGTGCGTTTACGACATTGCCGGAACAACACCAAATAAATGTGGGAGGGGCGGTGCGACGGTTCGACTTGCTCCCGATAGCGGTGGATCAGCTTGCACATGCTGTGGCTGACACACCGCTATCGGGGGCAAGCCCCCTCCCACAGGGGTTAGGCGATGATGTGGCGCAGGAGTAGCAGCAGGAGGAAGTGCATGGGATACAGGGCGTAGGCCCAGCGGCGCATTGCTGGCGGCGAGGTGCTGTGGGCATGTCGCAATAAGACCAAACCCGCCAATGGCGCAATCAGGCAGGTCGCCAACCCCAACAGCGCCACCGGCGTGCCGCTATTGAGCAGGATTTGCCATTGATTGGCGGCCACGCAGACCAATCCCGGCAACACACTGAAATACCAAGGCCGACGAAACACCAGCAGCATCGCCAATGGCAGCAATACACCAAAGAAACCGAACATTAAGTGGGATGAAAACAAAGCCGCTATCGTGACAGCGATCAACGCCAATCCTCGATCAATAAACGCCTTCTGCTGCCAACCTCGGGCAACCAGCAGACCCAGCGCCAAGGTGGGTAACACGTTTAACGTATCGGCATCCTCGATAAACAGCCGATACGGCACTTCGCTGATCACACTGAACAGCAACAGCCAGCCCAGGTAACGCCACTGACCGCTCACCGGTAGGTCTCGGGCGCGGTGCAGATTCGCCGCAATCGCCAGGCAAAACCACGGGAACGCCAGGCGCCCCGGCACATACAGGCCATCGAGGTTCAGACCGACATAACGCAGGTGGTCGAGCACCATGCTCAGCAGCGCCAGCCACTTGAGCAAATCCAAAGCGCCATCACGGACGCGTCCGACAGCCATCGTTTCAGAACCGTGCATAATTCCCCAGTGACTTTGCATTTACAGTGCGTGCGCACGCCCGACAATCTTGGTTAAAGTGCGCACCAACATCGACCACAGGAATGGGCCATGACCGACAAGAGCCAACAATTCGCCAGTGACAACTATTCGGGCATTTGCCCGGAAGCCTGGGCCGCCATGGAACAAGCCAACCAGGGTCATCAACGCGCCTACGGTGATGATGAATGGACCCACCGCGCCGCCGACGGTTTCCGCAACCTGTTCGAAACCGACTGCGAAGTGTTCTTCGCCTTCAACGGTACGGCCGCCAACTCCCTGGCGCTGTCCTCCTTGTGCCAGAGCTACCATAGCGTGATTTGCTCGGAAACCGCCCACGTCGAGACCGACGAATGCGGCGCACCGGAGTTTTTCTCCAACGGCTCCAAGCTGCTCACCGCCCGTACCGAGAACGGCAAGCTGACCCCGGAATCGATCCGCGAGATCGCCCTCAAGCGCCAAGACATTCATTACCCCAAACCCCGCGTAGTGACCCTGACTCAAGCCACCGAAGTCGGCAGCGTCTACACCCCGGAAGAAATCCGGGCGATCAGCGTCACCTGCAAGGAACTGGGCCTGAACCTGCACATGGACGGCGCACGCTTCTCCAACGCCTGCGCATTCCTCGGCTGCTCACCGGCGGACCTGACCTGGAAAGCCGGGGTGGACGTACTGTGCTTTGGCGGCACCAAAAACGGCATGGCCGTGGGTGAAGCAATCTTGTTCTTCAACCGCGCGCTGGCCGAAGACTTCGACTACCGCTGCAAACAGGCCGGCCAACTGGCCTCGAAGATGCGCTTCCTGTCCGCCCCGTGGGTAGGCCTGCTGGAAAACGACGCCTGGCTCAAACATGCGCGCCACGCCAACCACTGCGCACAATTGCTCAGCAGCCTGGTGGCGGACATTCCGGGAGTGGAGCTGATGTTCCCGGTGCAAGCCAACGGCGTGTTCCTGCAACTGTCGGAACCGGCGATTACCGCGCTGACGGCCAAGGGCTGGCGCTTCTACACCTTCATCGGCAAAGGCGGCGCGCGGTTCATGTGCGCGTGGGATACCGACGAAGAGCGCGTGCGGGAATTGGCAGCAGATATCCGCGAAGTCATGGGTGCCTGACAATGACTCACTGATGTACATAAAACAAAAGTGGGAGGGGGCTTGCTCCCGATAGCGGTGGGTCAGCTAGCACATACAGTGGCTGACACTCTGCTATCGGGAGCAAGCCCCCTCCCACATTTGGATTGTGTTGTGCCTGCTTGAGCAATCAGAAATCGATGCGCACATCACCCTTCGGCACACTGCAGCAGGAGAGGATGTAGCCTTCGGCTTCGTCTTCCTCGGTGATCCCGCCGTTGTGCTCCATCTCCACCTCCCCGCCCAGCTTCATCACCTTGCACGTTCCGCAAATGCCCATGCCGCAGGCTTTCGGGATCATCAGCCCAAGCTTGGCCGCCGCCGCGTGGACGGTCTCGCCCGGCGCGACGCGAATGCTCTTGCCGGAGGCAAGGAACTCCACCTGATGCAAATCCGCCAGGTCGATTTCCGGTGCATCGGCGGCCTGTTCGGCCTGCTCCACCGCATCGGCGCGGGCTTCCGGTGGCGTGGCCCCGAAGGATTCCTCGTGGTACCGCGCCATGTCGAAACCGGCCGCCTCCAGCAGGCGCTTCACCGCATTCATATACGGCGTAGGGCCGCAGCAGAACACTTCACGCTCAAGGAAGTCGGGCACCATCAGCTCGAGCATCTTGTGATTCAAGTAGCCGCGATACCCCGCCCAAGGCTCACCCAGGCCGTGCTTCTCGCAGATCAGGTGCAGGCTGAAGTTGTCGATCCGCGACGCCATATGCTCCAGCTCGCGGTGGTAGATGATGTCTTTGGGCGAACGGGCGCTGTGGATAAACGTCATGTCGACGTTGGCATTGGTGTCGTAGAACCAGCGGGCCATGGACATCACCGGCGTAATACCGACGCCGCCGCTGAGGTACAAGACTTTCGGGCTCGGGAAGTCGATGGCGTTGAACAGCCCGACCGGCCCGTGCACCGCCAACTCCTGCCCTTCATGCAGTGTGTCGTGCAGCCAGTTGGACACCTTGCCGCCCGGCACGCGCTTAATGGTCACCGAGAAGCTGTAGGGCACCGACGGCGAACTGGAAATGGTGTACGAGCGCATGATCGGCTGACCGTCGATTTCCAGCTCCAGGGTGACGAACTGCCCCGGCTTGAAAAAGAACAGGATCGGCTGGTCGGCCATAAAGCAGAAGGTGCGCACGTCCCAGGTTTCCTGGATGACTTTGACACAACGGACGATGTGCCGACCATTGGCCCAGGTCTGGGTGGTTACCGGATTCAGGAAGCTGTTGGACATGCTGTTCTCCACCGCCGATAGTCGGCCTTATGGTGGCGATTCTGCGTAACGCGAGAACCGCCCATTTACCTATCTGCGACATTCACATACTTATCGCGACCAGCCCCCATACCACGGGGGTTGCGCGTCGGGAACAGAGTGGGCCATGTCGCTCATGGATAAGGTTCCGTGCATCAGCAGCCCCACACTCGCTCCCAACAACGACGCTTTCTTTACGCCTTGCACTGCAACAACCGTAGCCACTATTCGCCGGCCACACAGAATGGCCATGAGGACACACACGATGGACGTCACCGCAACCTTAAGCTTGGGCGATCCGCTGGAACCCGCACGCAAGGCCACCGCGCAAATGCTGCAAGAGCGCGAGCGCACCTTTTCGCTGCCGCAGCCGTTTTACTCTGACGAGCGGCTGTTTGATATCGACATGCAGGAGATCTTCCAGAAAGAGTGGTTGATCGCCGGCATGACCTGCGAAATCCCCACCAAGGGCAACTACCTGACCCTGCAAGTGGGCAAGAACCCGATCATCGTGATCCGTGGCGCCGAAGGCGTGGTGCATGCGTTCCATAACGTGTGTCGCCACCGGGGTTCGCGCCTGTGCACCAGCGACAAGGGCAAGGTCGCCAAACTGGTGTGCCACTACCACCAGTGGACCTACGAGCTGGACGGGCGCCTGCTGTTTGCCGGCACCGAGATGGGCGCCGACTTCGACATGAAGCAGTACGGCCTCAAACCGGTGAACGTGAAGACCGCCGGCGGCTACATCTTCATCAGCCTGGCCGAGAACCCGCCGGCCATCGATGATTTCCTGTCGACGCTGACCCACTACATGGAACCGTACGACATGGAGAACACCAAGGTGGCGGTGCAAACCACCTTGATGGAAAAAGCCAACTGGAAACTGGTGCTGGAAAACAACCGCGAGTGCTACCACTGCAACGCATCGCACCCCGAGTTGTTGAAAACCCTGCTGGAGTGGGACGACGTCACCGACCCACGCGCCGACCAGGCCTTCAAGGACCACGTGGCCGCTTCCGCTGCCGCCTGGGACGCCGAGAAGATCCCTTACGCCCACGCCAGCTTCGGCCTGCGTAACCGTATCGTGCGCATGCCGCTGCTCAAGGGCACCGTGTCGATGACCCTGGACGGCAAGCAGGGCTGCAAAAAACTCATGGGCCGCATCAAGAACCCGGACCTGGGCTCGATGCGCATCCTGCACCTGCCGCACTCGTGGAACCACTGCATGGGCGACCACATCATCGTGTTCACGGTGTGGCCGATCAGCGCCCAGGAAACCATGGTCACCACCAAGTGGCTGGTGCACAAGGACGCCGTGGAAGGCGTGGACTACGACGTGGAGCGCATGCGCCAGGTGTGGGACGCCACCAACGACCAGGACCGTCGCCTGGCCGAAGAAAACCAGCGCGGCATCAACTCCACCGCTTACCAGCCAGGGCCGTACTCCAAGACCTATGAGTTCGGCGTGGTGAACTTTGTGGACTGGTACAGCGAGCGCATGTTGAACAACCTCGGTGCAGCGCCGGCGCCTTACCTCAAGGGTGTGGCCGCCCACGAGTAATTGAAGCCACTTATTGCGTAGCAGCTGTCGAACCCCGGCGAGACGCGTTTGCGGCCTGCCTGACTCACCGCTGACGCAGCCTCGCCGGGGCTCGTCAGCTGCTACGGATTTGCGCGGTGTTGGATAACACGGTATCTACTCCAACCCTCTCTACTGATCAAAACTTAATCAAATCTGCTGTAGACCCCTCGCAGCCTGCCCTCCAGCCTTTACCCAACAACTTATCCACAAAGCCACCCACAGCAATTGTGGGCAACTCTGCTATCCAATCAAAATTAATTGAAGAAAATCCGTGACTTATTCAAGTTGACGGTTCCCGCGACGCATTGATCATTTATTGATCAAAACCTTACAGGCCACGTAATTCATGACCTGTAGCGGTACGCAAACACCTTATCCACAGAACCGCCAACAGACTTTGGGGGCAACTTCTGCGACGCTGTGGAAAACCGTGCCAAACCTTCATAAACCGAGGGTTTCAGCCGCATTATTCGGTTTCAGGGGCAATTTGATCAATAAACAACCAAGCGATTGAAAGCCTTTATTTATAAGGCTTGTAGCGGATAGCAAACATCTTATCCACAGAAGCGCCAACAGACTTTGGGGGCAAGTCCAACCGTTGCTTCAAGCTTATCCACACAAAAAAGCACCAAAAAACCGTGACTTAGCTTGATCAATTTTCATACAGCGACTTGCAGGCGTTGATTCACGGGCCTTGTGGACACCCACGAACACCTTATCCACAGCTGCGCTCACAGTGTTTGTGGGTAACCACGCAGCCTGTACAAAAAACACTCTGCATCTACACTCACCCTTGCAGTCAATTCCATGGCCTGGGTTAACGCGGAAGTCCTTGGCAGCCTGATCGGGAGGTAGAACGGTGATATGGCAGGGCAAGCCCAGCCATCACTGCGCCAAAGGTTTTACGCTGATTGAATTGCTACTGACGCTGGCCCTGCTGGCCACGCTTGCGACAGTGGCTTATCCGCTGACAGCATTGATGGGTAAACGTGATCGAGAACTGGACCTGCAACGTTCGTTGCGGGAAATCCGGCGTGCGATCGATGCCTACAAAGACGCCAGTGACGATGGCCGCATTGAAAAGAGCATCACTGACAGCGGTTATCCCCCCTCCCTGCATGTATTGGTCGAGGGGGTGACGGACAAGACCAACCTTCAGGGCAACAAACTCTATTTCCTACGCCGCATTCCCCGCGATCCCGTGTGCGAGTGCCCTGAACGTGCGCCCGCAGAAACCTGGCAGCTGCGCAGCTACAAAAGCACTGCGGATAATCCACAAGAGGGAGAAGATGTATTTGACGTTTCATCCCGAAGCACCCGGGAGAGTTTGAATGGAACGTTATACAGCCAGTGGTAATCGGGGTTTCACCCTGATCGAGTTGCTGGTGGTCATGGCCATCATTGCCACGCTCATGACGCTGGTCACCCCCCAATACTTTCGCCAGCACGCCAAGGCCCAGGAAACCGTGCTGCGCCATAACCTGTCCTCCATTCGCCAGGCCCTGGACCAATACCGCGAAGACCACGGCACCAATCCCGAGCCCCTGCAAGCCTTGGTCGACCGCCGCTACCTGCGCGAAATCCCCGTGGACCCACTGACCGGCCAGCGCGACACCTGGCAACTGCAACCTTCCGACGAACAAGGCCTGGGCGACGTACGCAGCGGCGCTTCCGGCACCGATACGAACGGGAGTGCCTATGCCGACTGGTAAACGCCCCCAGCAGGGTTCGGTGTTCATGGGCATGTTGGTGACGGTGGCCGTGGTGGCCGTGATGTTGATGGAAGTCGGCACCCTGTGGTCCAGCGTGCTGCAGCGCGAACGCGAGTTGGAACTGCTGGCGCGGGGCAATCAAATCCGCCGGGCAATCGGCTTGTACTACGCCGCCGGCAACACCTACCCCAAGTCCCTCGCAGACCTGGAGCTCGACCGTCGCCAACCGACCGTCAAGCGCTACCTGCGCCGTGCCTATGCAGACCCGCTGACCGGCAGCGCCGAGTGGGGCATGGTAGCCGGGCCCGGCGAAACCATCATGGGCGTGTTCAGCACGGCCAAGGGCACGCCATTCAAACAAGGCAACTTTTCAGTCATCAATCAGAGCTTTACAGGACAAGGCAGTTATCAAGGGTGGGTGTTTCTGTTTGGCCCTGGGCAGAACAACCCTGCAACCCGCGTCACTCCCATGGGAGATCAACTGACCCGATGACGCTCACACACTCGACACACTGATCGTTCCAGCCGTTCGGAACTTGTTTATCTGAATTAAGGTGGATCAAGCATGAGTAACTTACAGCGTTTAACGAAATGGTTGTTGGCGGCGGTGTTGTTGGCACCGACGCTGGTCATGGCCCACGGTGCAGTGGACAAGCCCATCGCACGGCAGGTCTATTGCAAGACGCTCCCGGATTTCTGGTCAGGGAGCCCCAGCGATAACGGCTGCGCAGCCTTGTCTGCAAAAAGTGGACAGTACCCAGGCCAGCAATGGAATGAAGTCGCGCATTTGATCAAGGCACCTGGTTACAACGATCCGGAGATCGTCAAAAGAGAAGTGCCCGACGGCCAACTGTGCTCGGCGGCCGACAGTAAGAAGGATGGCCTGAACATTGTCTCGGATGACTGGCACCGTACTGACGTAACACCCTCCAACGGCATGATGGACGTGCGCATCATCGGGACTGCCCCGCACGTTCCCAGTTTTGTGAAGGTCTTTCTCACAAAACCGGGTTTTGACCCGACCAAGTCGCCGTTGACCTGGAACGACCTGACACTCATCCATTCCGAGCAGTTCAGCGTCGCACAAACCAACTGGGGCAACGATCCTCCCATCATTTCCGGCGCTTCCGGGTACTTCAAGTTCCCAGTGCCGATTCCTTCGACGCAAACGGGCAAAGCCACGCTGTTCGTGCAGTGGCAGCGTATCGATCCAGCGGGTGAAGGGTTCTATAACTGCAGCGACATCAACCTCATCGGTGCCGGGATTCCGGAGCAGTGGGTCAATCTTGGCCAATTCATCGACTCGATCATGGACACCCTCAAAGCGGGTGACTCGGTCCACTTCCGCATCCTCGATAACTCACCGGCGGCCAAGGAAGTGGTGGACATCACCCTGCCGATCACCGCGAACAACCTGGCCCCAAACATCTGGGGCAAGCAACTGGCGGATCAGCTCCCTCCTGGCATCGCCAAAATCGGGGAGAAAGACGGCAACAACATTGTGTTCAATACAACGGACCCCCAAGCCAATTCGGTATTCGTATCGGTCAATGGTTACTCCAAAGCCATGGCGATCATCGCCGGCGGCGAAACCCCGGTGAACCCCGCGCCACCGGTTGCCCGTATCACCGGCCCTACCTCCTTGAACTCGGGGCAAGCCTTTACATTCAGTGGCGCGCGATCAACTGGAGCCAATGGACACCTGCTCTTTCAATGGAGTATCCCCGGACTTGAGGGCCCACAGAACGGTAATACCGCCAGCGGCCGAGCCTACAAGGTCACTCAGCCCACACCCTTGAAGGCACGCTTGAATGTTCGCGACCAGCAAAACGGCAAAACCGACCAAGCGGAGTTTGACTTCACGGTGGTGCCGGACAGCGGCGGTGAAGAGTATCCGGCCTACAAGGAGGGCACGCCGTATAAAGCCGGGGACACCGTGAGCAACCGCGGCAAGAACTACCGCTGCAAACCGCATCCGTTCACCGCCTGGTGCGCCGGCGCGGCATGGGCCTATGCACCGGGGACCGGCACCGCGTGGGACCAGGCCTGGGAAGAGGTGCAATGAGCCCTAGGGCATATGCACGAACTCGATAACCCCAAGAGCCAAACGTTATAGGGCGCCTCACGGCGCCTTATATCGAGCAACGCTACAGTTGAAGATGTACTTGAGTTGAAAAGGTTCTAACGCAGTCCTACCGGCGGTGCCCGCTTAACAACGGGCCGGGAGAGTTATACACAACCGCCGTACCTTGGCACTCCCAACAGGGTATCTCCATGCGCGCACATTCATTTACCCACGCCCCATACCGTGGCTTCACGCTGCTGGAGCTGCTGGTCGTCCTGCTGATCATTGCCCTGCTCGCCGGCTATGTCGGCCCGAAGATGTTCGATCGCCTGGAGCTGGCCAAGGTGCAAACCGCCCAGGGCCAGATGAAATCCCTGGCCGATGCCCTGAACCAGTACCGCCTGGACAGCGGCAACTACCCCGACGAAACACTCGGCCTGAATGCACTCACGACACGTCCGGCCAATGCCGGCAATTGGCAGGGGCCGTACCTCAAGTCATTACCACCAGACCCTTGGGGCAACCCTTACCTTTTCAAGAACCCCGGCACACCGCCCAACGACGCAGAAATCATCTCCCTGGGCCGCGATGGCAAGGCCGGCGGAGAGAATACCTACGCCGACATCGTGTACGGGCTGTGACCGACCATGCAGCCGCTGCGGATGGCCCTCGCCTTGCTGTTCTTCACGGGCATCGCCCAGGCCGACTGCTGGCAGTTGGCAGCCAGCCGCTATCATGTCGACCCGCTGTTGCTGTATGCCATTGCCAAGGTCGAATCCGGCCTCGACCCCCGCGCCCGTAACCTCAACAGCGATGGCAGCCAGGACATCGGCCTGATGCAAATCAACAGCCGCCACTTGCCCGCACTGGCCCGGTTCGGCATCACCGAACAGCACTTGATCACCCAGCCCTGCACCAGCGTCATGGTGGGTGCGTGGATTCTCGCCGGCTTTATCCGCGAACAGGGTTATGGCTGGCAGGCCGTGGGCGCTTATAACGCCGGGGCCAAGCCAGACCGGGAAACACGGCGCTCACGCTACGCCCTGGCAGTGTGGCGTTACTACGGTGCGTTGTTGCAGCAGCGCCAGCAACTGGCCAGGCAAACACCATGATCGACATCGACGCCCGCATCATCCGCGACGGCCATTTACAGACCCTGCGCCTGCAAGCCCTCGACGTCGCCCAGGCGCGCCAGCAACTGCAGGCCGACGGAGCCCAGGTCATCTCGCTGAAAGCCCGCCGCCCACTCACACTGCCCCGTCGCCGCAGCACGTTCGCACTGGGCCTGTTCATCCAGGAACTGGTGGTGCTGCTCGACGCCGGCCTGGTGCTGGTGGAAGCGGTGGAAACCCTGCGCGACAAGGCTCCCGCAGGTATCAACCGCCAGGTCATGAGCGATCTGCTCGCGTCTATGTACGAAGGCCATTCACTGTCCAAGGCGATGCAGCTCAAGCCGCAGACCTTTCCTTCACTGCTGATTGCCACCGTGGCGTCCTCGGAACACAGCGGCCAATTGGCCGTGGCCCTGCGCCGTTATCATCATTTTGAAACGCATCTGGAAACCGTGAAAAAGCGCGTCAGCGGCGCCCTGATGTACCCCTTGGTGGTGCTCAGCGTTGGCGCGTTGATCCTGCTGTTCCTGCTGTTTTTCGTGATTCCGCGCTTCGCCTCGGTGTTCGACGCAGTCACCGACCTGCCGGCCACCGCACGCTTCATGGTGTGGTGGGGCGCGCTGGTGGACGCGCGTGGCATGGAGTTGCTGATCGGCCTGGTGCTGGCGATTGCCGTACTGGTGCTGTTGTTGCGCAGCGCCGCTTTCAAGCGCCGCATCGCTCATCTGTTCTGGAAGATCCCCAGCCTGGGCGCACAGCGCACGCTGTTTATCCTCGCGCGCTTTTACCGCACGGCCGGCATGTTGTTGATGGGCGGCATGCCGGTGGTGACCGCGGTGCAGCTGTCCGGTGCGTTGCTGCCCGTGGAGCGCCAAAGCGATCTGCGCCGAGCCATAACCGATATCCAGGCCGGTCAGCCACTGTCCACCGCCCTCGCCCGCCATCAATTGACCACCGCTGTCGCCGAACGCCTGCTGCGTGTGGGCGAGCAAAGCGGTGAGTTAGCGGCGATGTGCGAGCGCATCGCGCAGTTTCACGATGAAGCGCTGGAGCGCGCCATCGAACTGTTCAGCAAGGTCTTCGAGCCGCTGTTGATGCTGGTGGTAGGCGGGCTGATCGGCTTGATCGTATTCATGCTGTACATGCCGATTTTCGAACTGGCAGGTTCCATCCAGGGGTAGCGCGATGAGCGAACAGACACGGCAATGGCAAGCGCTTGCGGCACAACGGGGCATGAGCTTGTCCAACTACCTGTTGGAGGTGCTGGACAAGGCGCCCGACCAATTACCCACGATCGCCCAGCCCTTGGGCCTGCTCGCCATCGCCCCGGAAAACCTCGGTGAAGACTGGCGTTTCGATCTGCTGCCACTGCCCCAGGCGCTGATCCATAACGTGCTGCCTGTGGATAACCACGGCCAGCCGTGCCTGGTACTGGGAGACCCTTTCACCTTGGCCAGCCGGCACTGGCTGCAGTCCTCCAAGACCTTGCGCCAACTGCCCCTGGCCATGAGCCTGCCCGGCGCGGTCAAGGCCCAGTTGACCCTGGCCGAAGCCAGCCAACGGGTGATGCAACCTTTCGGCGAGGACGACGAAAATGCCCGCGTCGGCCAGGTCGCCCAGGAAATTTCCCTGAGCAGCATCGCCCGCGACGACAACCCGGTGGTGCGCCTGGTCAACTCCATGCTGTTCGATGCCCTGCAAAGCCGCGCCAGCGATGTCCATGTGGAAACCACGCCCCAGGGCCTGGTGATCAAGTACCGCATCGACGGCGTGTTGCAGCAGATGGGCCAGGCCAGCGGGATGGACATGGCCGAGCAGGCGCTGTCGCGGATCAAGGTGTTGTCGGAGTTGGACATCGGCGAGCGGCGGGTCCCCCAGGACGGGCGTTTCAAGATGAAAATCCAGGCTCGCGAGGTGGACTTTCGTGTGTCGATCATGCCCAGCATCCACGGTGAAGACGCGGTGCTGCGGATTCTCGACAAATCCCAGCGCGGCGAATCCCTGAGCCTGGAAACCCTGGGTTTGAACGCCGATACCATCGCGCGCATCCGTGTGTTGGCCAGCGAACCCTATGGCATGTTGCTGGTGACCGGCCCCACCGGCAGCGGCAAATCCACCACGCTGTATGCCGCCCTGTCGGAGACCAATACCGGCGAGAAAAAAATCATCACCATCGAAGACCCGGTGGAATACGAACTGCCCGGGGTCCTGCAAATCCCGGTGAACGACAAGAAGGGCCTGACCTTCGCCCGTGGCCTGCGCTCAATCCTGCGCCACGACCCGGACACCATCCTGGTGGGGGAAATCCGCGACGGTGAAACGGCCGGCATTGCGGTGCAAGCCGCGTTGACCGGGCACCTGGTGCTGTCGTCGGTGCACGCCAACAGCGCGTTCAGTGTGCTCGAGCGCTTTACCTACATGGACGTTGACCCGGCCAGCTTTGTCGAAGCCCTTAACGGCGTGGTCGCCCAGCGCCTGGTGCGGCGCATCTGCCCGGACTGCGGGGTAGATGCCGAGCCCGACCCCGACATCGCCCACCTCGCCCAACTCTCCGATGCCCAGCGCCAACAGGGCCACTACCGCGTAGGCAAAGGCTGCGAAGCCTGCCGCCACACCGGTTATCGCGGCCGGCTCGCCCTGGCCGAAGTGCTGACGCTGACCGACAGCATCAAGGAGGGCCTGCTCAACCGCAGTTCGGCCTCCACCCTGCGCGAACTGGCCCGTGAAGCCGGCCACGTGTTTATCCGCGATATCGCCCTGGCCCATGCCGCCCAGGGCGACACCACGCTCAAGGAGATCCACCGTGTCATTTCCCTTTATTGAGCATGTGGTGTGGCTGCACAGCGAGGGCGCCGAATGGGCCGCACGACCGCGCTGGCGTGACGCAACCGTCTGGCGTGCGCAACAGGCCGGCGAGCCATTGGGCGCCTGTGCCGAACTGCTGGAACAGGCGCCGCGCGGTCGTGTGGGGTTTCTGGACCGCGCCACGGTGCTGCTGGGCTTTCCCCATGTGCACTACCTGATGTTGGCGTGGCAAACGGGTTTGTACAGCCAGGCCGACTGGCAAGGTTTTGCCGAAGCGACCTTCAGCCAACAGGCGGGCATCGACCCCGAACAATGGCACGTGCAAGTCGCCAACAGCGCCTTTGGACATGAACGCCTGGCGGTAGCGACGTCACGGGACTTGCTGCAGGACCTGCGAGAGCTATTCAAACAGCGCCACCTGCCGCTGGTGACATGCACGCCACTGCTGACGGCCGTGGCACAACGGTACTGGCAACAATTGAGCGACGACTGCGTGCTGGCGGTGCCCGAGCGGCACGGTCTTAGCTGCCTTTACCGGCAGCAGGGTGTGGCTCATCAAGTGTGCGTGCTGCAAACCCCGCCCGACAGCCACTTGAGCGACAACCTGTTCGCCGCCGACCTGCTCGCGCAGCGGCACGCGGCGGCCACCTGGGTCGTCGCCAATCACCCCACTGAACATTGGCTGGGGCCGCTGCATCCCTGGTTGGGAGAACCGCCGGCATGATTGCTCGCCTGAAATCACGCCTCGCCGCTGCCTGGCAACAGCGGCATGCGCCCGGCGTCGACTTCCTGCATCCCGACGCCCTCTCCCGGCCGCTGGTGAGCACGTTGTGGCTGGTCGCCGCAGGGCTTGCCTTCGTCACCTGGCAACACTGGCAGCGCATGGAGCATCAGCAACATCAGACCGACGTACTGGAGCAACGCTTCATCCAACTGACACGTCGCCAGGAGCAATTGATCCAGGCCGCGATTCGCTTGTCACCCCAGCAGAAACAACAACTGGCAGCCTTTTCCCGACAACGGGACACCCCCTTCGCGCTGATGGACGCCGTGGCCCAGGCCTGGGCCGGGGAAGTTGCGCTGACGCGCGTGGAGATCAACACCCAGGCCCAACTGATTCACCTGGAACTGGAGGCCAAGGTGCTGGGCGATGCCTTTCGATTTGTCGAACGGCTCGAGGCCCAGCCAGGGGTGCACGTGAACCTGCAGCAAAGCGCACGCAAGACCAATGACCCGCAACACCCGGTGCAGGTCAAACTCGCCGTTGGCGCAGGGTAGTCGCCCATGGACGTACTGACTCGCCATCTCCCGCGCCTGCGCTGGCACCTGATGCAATGGCAGCAACGCCTGGGCTTTTGGGGGCTGCTGGCATTGGGGCTGATGGCGACAACGTTGCTGATCGAAGTCACAGTGATTCACCCGGCAGGCATTGCCGACAGTCAACGGCGCCAGGAACTGGAGGCCGGGATCGCCGAGCAACCCGAGGATGTGCAGGTGACCGAACCGACCGTGGTCGAGCGCCTGCCCAGTGCAGAGGACTTTGCTCCACGCCTGGAAAAGCTGCTGGGCGTCCTTACTCAACACGGTTTTATCATCGAACAGACCACCCTCGCCTACTCCGCCCCCGGCGACACCGGGCTGCAACGCCTGGACGTGGACATTCCCCTCAGCGGCCCCTACATCTTGCTGCGCGATGCCCTGGTCGACGTCGCCAATGAGCCAGCCGTGCGCATCGAACGCCTGACCCTGGAGCGCAAGGAAATCACCAGCGGCATGTTGAACATTAACCTCAAGGTGAGTGTGCTGGGGGTGGTGGAATGAGGTTGCCACTGTATCTGCGCGTGCTGTTGCTGCTGACCTTGATCGGCTGCGGCTGGCTGTTCTGGCAGGACACTGCGGACAGTCCCACACACTCCCCGGTGCCAGTGATCGCCCGGCCTGTGCAAGCGCCCTCGGCACCGGTCGCCGCCCCCCCGGCGGCGGTGGCTGAAGCCGTCGACCTGTTCCCCGCCCAGACCTGGACACCTGCACCACCGCCCATACCGGTCGACACCTCAGCGCCCAAGCCACCCCCGCTGCCCTTCACCGTGAGCGCGCAGTGGCGCTACGAGAACCAAGCGAAAATCGTCGTACTGCGCGGCAATGGCAGCCAGTACACGCTGTGCAACCGCTGTGCGGTACCCGGTCGCATCGTGCCCGGCAAGATGCTCGACGCGCACTACCGGCTCGACAAACTCACCGATACCACCGTGGTGCTGACCTACATGCCGCTCAAGCATGTCAGCATCTTGCGGCTGGACACTCACTGACCGGGCAGGACACGATCATGGCGATACGTACGTGGATTCCCTTGAGCCTGGCCATGGCCTTGCTCAGCGCCTGCCAGACCCAACGGGCGATCGAGGAAAGCGACGAGTTGCGCCAGAAGGGCGACATCATCCGCTCGGTCGAAGTGCTGCAAGCCGAAGCCAAACAAGCCCCCGACGACGTGCAATTGCGCACCGCCAACTTCAGCAAGTTGGAATTGCTGGTCGCCCAATACAGCCGCGAGGCCAGCACCGCGCTGATGCGTGGCGACGATGCCAGCGCCATTCGCGCCCTGGAAACCATCCTCAAGTACGACCCCAGCAATCTCGGGGCGCGCCAGGAAATCCAGAACATCCAGGCGATGAAACAGCTGCGCCCGCAACTGGCACAGGCCTACGCAATGAAGCGCTCCAACCCGGTGGAAGCACTCAACCTGGTGCGCCGGATCATCGCGCAAAAGCCCAACTACCGCGAGGCCCTGGACTTTCGCAATGCCCTGACCCGCGAACTGGTGAGCGCCGACTACCTCAGCGCCGATCTCTCCGAGGCCATGCGCAAACCCTTGAGCCTGGAATTCAGCGCGCAAAGCCTGACCACGATTTTCGAGACCATTGCGCGCCTGTCAGGGGTCAATTTTGTCATCGACAAAGACGTCAACCCCAGTGCCTCCGCGAGCATGACCGCAAGTCGAACCACCGCCGAAGACGCGCTGAACCTGCTGCTGACCACCCAAGGGCTGGACAAGAAAATCCTCAACGCCAACACCATCCTGGTTTACCCCCGACGCCCGGACAAAGAACGCGAATACCGCGAGTTGGCCGTACGCACCTTCTACCTCAGCCATGGCGACCCCAAGGTCATCGCCGCCGAGATCAAGCAAGTGCTCAAGCCCAAGGAGGTGTTGGTGGACGAACGCCTCAACGCAGTGATTGTGCGCGATGGCCTGGACACCCTGAGCGCCGTGGAAAAACTGGTGGAAGCCATTGATATCGCGCAGTCGGAAGTGACCATCGACATCCAGGTGCTGGAGGTCAGCCTGACCGACGAGTTGAACCTGGGCATCCAGTACCCGGAGAGCATCGGCTTATCCGTGGGCAACCTCGCCAACGTACCTGCCGGCATGGCGGGCATCCCGCTCAGCGCGTTGCGTGGGATCAATGGCGACAACATCCTGCTCGATTCGGGTAGCACCTCGGCACGTATCAATATGCTGCAACGCAGCGGCAACACCGTAACCCTGGCCAACCCCAGGGTGCGGGTGCGCAACCGTGAAGAGGCCCAGGTGAACATCGGCGACAAGATCCCGGTGGTCACCACCACCACCGCCAACCAGATCACCACCTCGTCGGTGTCTTACCAGGACGTGGGGCTGCAGATCACCGTCAAGCCCAACATCAGCCTGAGCGATGAGGTGAACCTGGAGTTGAACGTGGAAATGAGCCATATCACCAAGCGCATTCCCGGCTCGGAACATGTACCGGCTACTTTCGAACTCGGCTCACGGGCCACCAAGACCTTGCTGACCGCGCGCAACAATGAAACCCAGATCGTCTCGGGGCTGATCCGCACGGCGGATGTCGACGAGGGCTCGGGTTTGCCGTGGTTGAGCCAGATCCCGTGGATCGGCAAGAAGCTGTTCGGCACCAACCAGAACACCCAGCAGAAAACCGAGATCATCCTGCTGCTGACGCCGAGGATCGAACGCAACCTGGACCTGCCGATTGCCCAGATCAGTACCTTCCACAGCGGCACCGAAGCGCGCAGTTCGACCCAGGGCATGATCCTGCGCGACACCACCGAAAAAATGATCCTCAAGCCGATTGGGGGCGACCCTACACCGGCGCTGCCACCGCCGATGCAACAGCCGGATGCCACCTGGCAACCCCTGCCGCCACCGCTGCCGGACCTGGTGCCCAAACCGGCACCGGCTGCCCCGTAACCTCAGATCCTGATGGAGATCAAACTGTGGGAGGGGGCTTGCTCCCGATTGCAGTGTGTCAGTCTCAGTAGCTGTAACTGATCCACCGCTATCGGGGGCAAACCCCCTCCCACATTGGTTTTGCAGTGTTGGTGGGTTAGCGCACTACGCCTTCTTCTATGAGCAACTTGAGAATGGCTTGGGCGCCTTCCTCGGCGCTTACACCCTTGAGCACCTGCCCACCGCCGCCACTGGCCTTGGCCGTGGCCGCCTTCATGCGGTCGGCGCCGCTCTTGGCCTTGATCACCTTGAGGCGCTTGGGACGAGGCTTAGCCGGTTGCAGCACCGCGCCTGTGAATAACTCATCGGCTTCAATTTCGACCTCATGGGCCGCCAACTCACCGCGCTGCGCCGGGCCGTAGGCGCTCTGCCGAGGCTTGGGCGCGGCGTTGTCCACCGTGGCCAGAAACGGCAAGCGCACCTTCAAGCGCCGCCGCTGCCCACGCGGCAAGGCTTGCAGCACATGAGCAACGCCGCCGTCGATGGACTCCACCTCCGCCAACCCGACAATCAGCGGCCAGCCCAATTGTTCTGCGAGCAGGAACGGCAGCATGCCCGAACCTTCACCGGTTTCGGCCTGGCTGCCGGTGAGCACCACCTGGGCGCCGGCCTCGCGCAGGTAGTCACTGAGCACCGGCAACGCATCCGCGCCGGCCGGTTGCTCCAGCACATGCAGTTGCGGCAACCCCATGCCCAGGTAGCTGCGCAGGGTCGGTTCGGCGATATTGCCGGCGTGCAACACCTGCAACTTATCCCCGGCCATTTGCAGGCCCAGCTCGACCGCGCGCGCATCCTGTTCGGCGCGGCGTGGCCGACCGGAGGTGGGGTGGGCGCCGATGGACACCAGGCTGATTACATTCGTGGTCATGGTCATGTCCTCAAGCCGCATCGCGCTTGGCGCCGTTGCGGTAGGCCTCGACCGCATCGATCAAGGCTTGCAGAATCGCGGCGCTTTCGCCGATCACCGACAGGTCGGCACGCTTGATCATGTCGCAACCCGGGTCGAGGTTGATCGCCACCACCTTGTCGCAGGCACCGATGCCTTGCAGGTGCTGGATCGCCCCGGAAATCCCCACGGCCACATACACCCGCGCCGTCACCCACGTACCGCTGGCGCCGACCTGGCGATCACGGGCCATGAAGCCGTCGTCCACCGCTACCCGCGAGGCGCCTTCGGTGGCGCCCAATGCCGCGGCGGTCTGGTGGAACAGCGCCCAGTCCTTCACGCCGTTGCCGCCGGAGAAAATAAACTCGGCCTCGGCCATGGGAATCGCCGCCGGGTCCACCGCCACCGCACCGAGATCCTCGATACGCGGCAGGCTGCGCGCCAGGCTTGTGGATAACTCCACAGGCAATACTTCATGGCGCGTGTCGCTGACCGGATCGGCACATTCGGCGGCGGCCAGAATCAGGCGTGGCAGCGGCCGTGCCAAGTCCTCCCGGCCCGCACCGGCGCGGCCGATGCACTCGTCGCCCTTGATCTGCCAAACGCGAGTGGCCGGGCGTTCCTTGAGGCTGGCGGCAAAACGCCGACCCAACTCACCGCCACCACTGCGGCTGTCGGGCAGCAACCAATGGCGCGGGTTGAACTGGTTATCCACAGCGCGCAAACCCTGCACGCGTTGCTCCGGTGAATAACCGTCGAATTCATGGCCGTCCAGCACCAGCAGGCGATCGACACCAGCCGTGGCAAACGCGCTTTCCTTATGCTCGCCAAACACCACCGCCAACACTGCGCCGTCGCTGCCGGCGAGTTGCCGCGCCAGGCCGAGCAGGTCGCGGTCGTGGCTGCTCAAGCGGCCGCCGACCATGTCCGGCACCACGTTGATGTAGAACGCAGGCGCCGGCACCTGATGCAGCGGCAACTGCACTTCAAGCGCCGCCGTACGCTTGGCCGCACCGCCCTGTTGGGCACCGCTGCGGTCGATGCGCTTGATGCCGTTGGGGCCGATAAAACCGACGCCATGCACGTTCTTGCGGATGATGCCGTTGGGCCCCATCCAACTGTGTTGCACTGGCTGCATCGCCGCATGCAACGGGTGCAGGCGGTTACGGGCGATCCATTCGGCCCGTGGGTCGCGGCGGATAATGTCGCTCATCAGTGCACCTCCGCAGGTTCACGCTTGTTGGGAGCTTTGGCCGGTGCGACGTCTTCGAGCAATGCATCGGCCACCAGCTCGGCGATGTCTTTGATCAACGGGCGCGGTTCAACCACACCTTCGAGCATCGCCGTGCACTGCGGGCAACCTACCGCCACCAGCTCGGCACCGGTTTCGCGGATGTCTTCCATGCGCATGTCGGGAATACGTTGCTTGCCGGGAATGTCGGTGATCGGCGCCCCGCCACCGCCGCCGCAGCAGCGTGAGCGGAAGCCCGAGCGTTGCATCTCCTTGACCTCAATGCCCAAGGCACGCAGCACTTGGCGCGGGGCCTCGTACTCACCGTTGTAGCGGCCCAGGTAGCACGGGTCGTGGTAGGTCACGCTGTTGCCTTTGTGCTGGCCCAGGTTCAGCGCGCCCTCGCCAATCAGCTCGGCCATGAAGGTGCTGTGGTGCTGTACGCGGTAGTTGCCGTTGAAGGCCCCGTACTCGTTTTTCAACACATGGAAGCTGTGCGGATCGCAGGTGACGATGCGCTTGAAGCTGTACTTGGCCAGCGTCTGGATATTGCGTGAAGCCAACAGTTGGAAGGTCGCCTCATCGCCCAGGCGCCGCGCTACGTCGCCGCTGTCGCGCTCTTCCAGGCCAAGTACGGCGAAGTCGACCTTGGCCGCTTTAAGCACTTTGACGAACGCACGCAAGGTGCGTTGGTTGCGCATGTCGAAGGCGCCATCGCCGACCCAGAACAACACGTCGGTGGTGCCCTTGTCACTGAGCAGCGGCAGGTTCAGATCGGCCGCCCAGTTCAGGCGACCGCCCGGTGCAAAGCCGCCGGGGTTGTCGGTGGCGATCAGGTTTTCCAGGACTTCGGCGCCCTTGTTCGGGGTCGCGCCTTTTTCCAGGGTGAGGTAGCGGCGCATGTCGACGATGGCGTCGACGTGCTCGATCATCATCGGGCACTCTTCCACGCAGGCGCGGCAGGTGGTGCACGACCACAAGGTCTCGGCGTCCACCAGGCCGTTGACGATCGGCTGGTGCGGGTTGCCGCTGTGCTCGCCAATCGGTTTACCCGGATAAGGGCTACCGGCAAACTTGGCATCGGTGCCACCGGCCAGGCCGACCACCATGTCCTGGATCAGCTTTTTCGGGTTCAGCGGCTGGCCGGCGGCGAAGGCCGGGCACGCCGCTTCGCACTTGCCGCACTGCACGCAGGCGTCAAAGCCGAGCAGTTGGTTCCAGGTGAAATCCTTGGGTTTTTCCACGCCCAGGGGCGCGGTTTTGTCGCTCAGGTCCAGCGGTTTCAAACCGGTGGAACGGCCACCGCCAAAGCGTTCGGCGCGACGGTGCCAGGCCAGGTGCAGCGCACCGGCGAAGGCGTGCTTCATCGGGCCGCCCCAGGTCATGCCGAAGAACATTTCGGACACGCCCCATAGCACACCCACACTCAGCAGCGCGGCCAGCAGCCAGCCGCCAAAGTCAGCGGGCAGGATCCCGGCCACCGGCAGCGTCACCAGGAAGAAACTCACCGAGAACGCCATCAGGCTTTTCGGCAGGCGCATCCACGGGCCTTTCGACAGGCGCGACGGCGGGTTGCGCCGACGCAGGTAAACGAAGGTGGCGCCGACAAACATCAACACCGACGCCAGCAGCAAGGCGTAGCCGAGGATACGGTTATGCAGGCCAAAGCCATGCACCAGGACCGCCAGCAGCGCCGACAGCACAAAGCCCAGCGCGGTGGCGACGTGGGTGTTGGCGATGTATTTGTCGCGGGCGACCACATGGTGCAGGTCGACCATGTAGCGCTTGGGCATGGCCAGCAGGCCGCCGAGCAGGTCGACCTTGGAGGCACGGCCACGGCGCCACATGTTCACCCGGCGCAGGGCGCCAAGAACGGCAAGAGAAGCAGCCGTAAAGAGAAGGATAGGAAGCACAGTGTTCAACATGCGGAAGCACCTTAGGTGAGCAACAGCGACAAGCTTCAAGCCGCAAGCTAAAGCAGTGCCAGGCACCGGGCTTTGCTCTTGCAGCTCGTAGCTTGCGGCTCGTAGCTATGCCGTCAAAAATCCTTGCAAAGCCGGAGTGCGTCATAGATGGCGGCATGGGTATTTCGCTGCGCCACACAGTCACCGATGCGGAACAGCAAGTACCCATCGCCCGTCTCGCTCAGGCACGGCTGCGGCTTGATCGCGAACAGGGCTTCAACGTCGATCTGGCCCTTGTTGCGCGAACCTTCCTTGAGCCCGTAGTAGATGGCTTCGTCCGGGCGCACGCCGTTTTCGACCACCACCTGGTCCACCACCCGCTCCTCTTTGGCGCCGGTGTATTCGTTCTCCAGCACCGCCACCAGCTTGTCGCCCTCGCGGTAGACCTTTTCCAGCATCATGTCGCCGGTCATGATCACTTCCTTGGGGTACATGCTGCGGTAGTAGGTCGGGAACGACGTACCGCCGATGGCTACGCCCGGCTTGATGTCGTCGGTGACGATTTCCACCTGGCAGCCTTTGTCTGCCAGGAAGTCCGCCACCGACATGCCGGTGAATTCGCAAATGGTGTCGTACACCAGCACGTTCTTGCCCGGCGCGACTTTGCCGTCGAGCACGTCCCAGCTGCTCACCACCAAGCCTTCGGCGGCGCCCCAGTGTTCGTTCTGCTCGATAAACGGATGCCCGCCGACAGCCAGCACCACCACGTCCGGACGCAGGTCCAGGATGGTCTCGGCATCGGCGGCCACGCCCAGGCGCAGGTCGACTTTCAAGCGCGCCAGCTCCAGCTGGAACCAGCGCGTGATACCGGCGATCTGGTCGCGTTGCGGGGCCTTGGAGGCGGTGGTGATTTGCCCGCCGATAAATTCTTTCTTCTCGAGCAGGGTCACGTCGTGGCCACGTTCGGCGGCAACGCGCGCGGCTTCCATCCCCGCAGGGCCGGCACCGACCACCACCACCTTGCGTTTCGGCCCGGTGGACTTCTCGATGATATGCGGCACGCCCATGTATTCACGGGAGGTCGCGGCGTTCTGGATGCACAACACATCCAGGCCCTGGTACTGGCGATCGATGCAATAGTTGGCGCCGACACACTGTTTGATCTGGTCGATCTGGCCCATCTTGATCTTGGCGATCAAGTGCGGGTCGGCGATGTGCGCACGGGTCATGCCGACCATGTCCACATAGCCGCCTTCGAGGATGCGCGTGGCCTGGTTCGGGTCCTTGATGTTCTGCGCGTGCAGCACCGGAACCTTGACCACTTCTTTGATACCGGCCGCCAGGTGCAGGAACGGCTCCGGTGGATAACTCATGTTGGGGATAACGTTGGCCAGGGTGTTGTGCGTGTCGCAGCCCGAGCCGACGACGCCGATGAAATCGAGCATGCCGGTGTCGTCGTAATACTTGGCGATCTGCTTCATGTCCTCGTGGGACAGGCCGTCCGGGTGGAACTCGTCACCGCACAGGCGCATGCCCACGCAGAAGTCGTCACCGACTTCGGCGCGCACGGCTTTCAAGACTTCCAGGCCGAACTTCATGCGGCCTTCGAAGGTGCCGCCCCATTCGTCGGTACGCTTGTTGACCCGTGGGCTCCAGAACTGGTCGATCATGTGCTGGTGCACGGCGGACAGTTCCACACCGTCCAGGCCACCGGCCTTGGCGCGCTTGGCGGCGCTGGCGTAGTTGCCGATCACGCGCCAGATCTCTTCCGGCTCGATGGTCTTGCAGGTGGCGCGGTGCACCGGCTCACGTACGCCGGACGGCGACATCAGGGTCGGCCAGTTAAAGCCATCCCAACGCGAGCGACGGCCCATGTGGGTAATCTGGATCATGATCTTGGCGCCATGCTTGTGCATGGCGTCGGCCAGGTTCTGGAAGTGCGGGATGATGCGGTCGGTGGACAGGTTCACCGAGCTCCACCATTCCTGCGGGCTGTCGATGGCGACCACCGAGGAACCGCCACAGATCGCCAGGCCAATGCCGCCCTTGGCTTTCTCTTCGTAGTACTTCACATAGCGGTCGGTGGTCATGCCGCCGTCGGTGGCATACACCTCGGCGTGGGCGGTACTGAGCACGCGGTTGCGGATGGTCAGTTTGCCGATCTGGATCGGCTGGAACATTGCTTCGAAAGCCATGGCACGGTCCTCGGCTTACAACGGCTTGACGGTGAACAAGCCGTCATCGTGGCCCTCTTCGGAGCCTCCGTAGACTTGTTCGGCCACGGTACGGATGTTGCTGCCACGCGCCTGCAGAATCTGGTCCATGGCGCCGGCAAACCAACCGGTGAACATGTAGTCGACCTTGCGCCCGACCTTGCCGTACACGTAGACGAAGGCCGAGTGTTCGAGCTTGACGCTGGCGGTGCCTTTGTCGAGGTCGATGTCCTGGATCTTGAACAGGCCCCAGCCGCGTTGCGACAGACGCTTCATGTAGTGCTCGAACACCGCGACGCCTTCCAGGCCGTGGCATTCAGCTTCTTTTTCACACCAGTGCCAGGCGGACTTGTAGCCGGCCTTGTAGAGGATCTCGGCATAGGCCTCGGCGCCCAGCACTTCTTCGATACCCATGTGGTTGTTGACGAAGAAGTGGCGCGGTACGTACAGCATCGGCAGGGCGTCGGAAGTCCAGACACCGGTTTCGCTGTCGACTTCGATAGGTAATTGCGGGGCGATCTTGGCCATGGAAACTTAACTCCAGAAAAATTCGTTGTGGTATGCCCAGGGGTGTTTGGCTTATTCGCCCCAAACGTCCTTCAAGACGTTGACCCAGTTCTCGCCCATGATCTTGCGCACTACACGCTCAGGGTGACCGCGTTTGAGCAGGGTCTCGGTGAGGTTGGGGAACTCGCCCACGGTACGGATGCCCAGCGGGTTGATGATCTTGCCGAAGCTGGTCAGGCGGCGGGCGTAGCCCTTGTCATGGGTCAGCATTTCAAAGAAATCCTGGCCATGACCCTGGGTAAAGTCGGTGCCGATGCCGATGGCGTCTTCGCCGACGATGTTCATGGTGTATTCGATGGCTTCGGCGTAGTCGTCGATGGTCGAATCGATGCCCTTGGCCAGGAACGGCGCGAACATGGTCACGCCGACAAAGCCGCCGTGGTCGGCGATGAATTTGAGTTCTTCATCGGATTTGTTGCGTGGGTGTTCTTTAAGACCCGACGGCAGGCAGTGGGAGTAGCACACCGGTTTTTTCGATTCGAGGATGACTTCTTCGCTGGTCTTGGAGCCGACGTGGGACAGGTCGCACATGATGCCGACGCGGTTCATTTCGGCGACGATCTCACGCCCGAAGCCCGACAGGCCGCCGTCGCGCTCGTAGCAACCGGTGCCAACCAGGTTCTGGGTGTTGTAGCACATCTGCACCACGCCCACGCCGAGCTGCTTGAAGATCTCCACATAGCCGAGCTGGTCTTCAAACGCATGGGCGTTCTGGAAGCCGAAGATGATGCCGGTCTTGCCCTGCTCCTTGGCCTTGCGGATGTCGGCGGTGGTTTTCACCGGGATCACCAGGTCGCTGTTCTCGCGGATCAGGGTCTGGCTGGCGACGATGTTGTTGATCGTGGCCTGGAACCCTTCCCACACCGACACGGTGCAGTTCGCGGCGGTGAGGCCACCTTTGCGCATGTCCTCGAACAGGTCGCGGTTCCACTTGGCAATGATCAGCCCGTCGATAACGATGCTGTCGGCGTGCAATTCGGCTGGGCTCATCAGGCGTCCCCTTATTTTGGCGATTCATGCGCCGAATCGTGTGTCGGCGCTTTGGGGCCAGCATATGCCCAGGGGCCGACCGAGCCGGGTGCAAAAACGACAGGGGAATTGCCGAAAGCGTCAATCCGCGACAAAGGCTGTTAAGAGGTGTCTGACTGGCAGCTGTTATTTGTCTTACGCTTGAGCCAGAATTCCTGCATCAACTGATATGAGACGGCGCAATGAAATCGATTTTCCTGGCTTTGGCACTCATCGCAACCGGCGTCCACGCGGCCGAAGACACCGACAGCACGCCGTGCGATGGCATCGAAAACGACAAGCAAACCCTTGAATGCGCCACTTACAACAAAACCACTGCCGAGCAATTGCTCAAGGATAACTATCAGGGTCTGCTGGAACGCATGCATTCCACCTATGGCAGCGATAAGACCAAGCTCGCAGACATTACCGCTCGTCTGAAGGACGCCCAGCAAAAGTGGGAAAAACTGCGTGACGCCGATTGCGCGGTGGACACCTTCCCGGCGGTGACCGGCACCAAGGCCTATGCGATTGCGCAGAATGATTGCCTGGCGCGGATGAGTGATGAGCGGTCGGAGTTTTTGGAGTCGATTGGGCAGGAATAAGCGACAATCCCGCCACTTTCTCTTTGAACCAAGGCCTTTCATGACTATCTGCGGCATCGAAATCAAAGGCAGCGAAGCCATCATCGCTGTCGCTTCACTGGACAACCAGGCGCTGACCCACGTGGCCCTGGCGACCAAGAAAATCGCTCTGGAAGACGACGATGACGCGGCCAACGTCAAAGCCTTTGCCGCCCAGGTGAAGGCATTCGTGCAGGCCCATGCCATCGAACGCATCGCCATCAAGAAGCGCAGCAAAAAAGGCGAGTTCGCCGGTGGCCCGACCACGTTCAAGATCGAAGGGGTGTTTCAACTGCTGGAGGGGGTTGAGGTGACGTTGCTGTCGCCGCAGACCCTCAATGCGCAGAACAAGAAGCACAACTTTGAACTGCCGGCGACACTGAACAAGTATCAGCATGAGGCCTTCAAGACCGCATGCTCCGCCCTGCTGAAGAAATAAGCCACGCCGAAATCCACTGTGGGAGGGGGCTTGCTCCCGATGGTGGTGGATCAGCTTGCTCATGCATTGGCTGACATACCGCTATCGGGAGCAAGCCCCCTCCCACACTGGGTCTGTGGTGTTTTCAGTGGGGTGTATGGCGCTTGTGCCGCAGCCAATCGCCGAACGTTTTGTCCTCCAGGGCATAACCTCCCCGGCTCGACTTCCACACCAGCTCCTTATCGCGCAACGCATCGATGCAGGCCTGGATGGTCTGGGTGCCCGGCACCATGTCGCTGCCCATTTCTTCCAGCGCCTTGCTGACCGCTATCAGTGTGCTGTCGGTAAACGGCGCAAAAGGTTCGTTGTTGTGTGAGCGCTCCACCATCACCTCCAACACCGCACGCTGCGGGATCGTCAGGGCGTTCCAGGCGCTTTCGAATTCGGTCCATACACCCGCGCGCAGCAGTTCGGCGCGACTGTGCAGCAGTTGGCCCAAGTTGCTCGCCTCGCCCAGCTCCAACGCGACTTCACCGATGATCGTGCGCAACATCTCGGGACGCCGACCTACCAGCTCAAACGCCTCATCAATATCAGCCGCGTTGAACTGGTTGGTCTCGGCCAGGTGCGCGTTGAGGTGCACGGTGTAGGCCTGGGTGAACTCTTTGCCGAGCAAGGGAAACGGCGTGATGCTGGAACCGAAGAACGGCTGGCTTTTACCCAATACCAAATGGGCGAGTTTGTCGCGATTGGAGCCGGTAAACACCAGGCGCAAGCCGCTGCCCTCCTCGTCACGGCCTTGGTTGAGCTGGTCCCGCGCGGCCTTCAACGCGAACATCGCATTGATACCTGACTCAGTGGTTAACGCGTGCTGCGCTTCGTCAATCACCAGCACAACGGGTTTTTCTGCAGCACGGTGGAGCAACTCCAACGCTTGGGTCAGCGTCGCACCGGCAGGCAATTGTGGCTTGGTAAAGTCCCAGGAGAGCGTACGCAGAAAGCTTAGTTTCTCGATGCCAATGTTCTTGGCCAGTTTGCGAATGCCCTTTTCATAGGGCACCAGAGCCGCAGCAATAGCGCTGGCAATCAACTCGGCAGGATCTTTCTCTTTGTCAGCCCAGAGATCCACATACACCGCCAGCCAGCCCCGGAGCTGACATTCCGGAATCAAGTCTTCGCGCAGAAAAGTGCTTTTTCCGGTGCGACGAGGCGCCGCGAGAAACAGGCCAGAGGTGAAATCCTGAATACCCGCCCCCACCAAGCCATCGGCAATACTGCTTGCCAGGGCGGGGCGGCGAAACACAAAGCCGCTGTGCTTGGACATGCTTTTATACTCAATTATGGAAAGGACTATAAATTATAGTTGCGAGTATAATTGACTATAATTGCCCGTCAAACCACCTCCCGTCGCCGATCCTCCCTCGGACACTTGGCAAACCTCGCCCGATAACTCCGGGTGAAATACGACGGCGACTCAAACCCGCACGCAATGCTCACCTCCAGCACGCTCATATCGCTCTGGCGCAGTAGCTGCCGGGCTTTTTCCAGGCGCAGGCCGAGGTAGAAGTTGCTCGGGGTGTCGTTCAAATGCAGGCGAAACAGGCGTTCCAACTGGCGCCGGGTGACCTTGATCGCGTCGGCCAACGCCAAGGTGCTCAGGGGCGGTTCGGTGTGCTGCTCCATCTCGCCGATCACGTGCACCAGTTTCTTGTTATTGATGCCGTAGCGCGTGGCGATCTGCATGCGCTGGTGGTCTTTGCGCGGGCGGATGCGGCCAAGTACGAATTGTTCGGAGACCTGGATTGCCAGTTCAGGGCCGTGGGCCTGGGCGATCAGGTCGAGCATCAGGTCGATGGAGGCGGTGCCGCCGGCGCAGGTGATGCGGCGGCGGTCGATCTCGAACAGTTCCTGGGTCACGGTCAGGTGCGGGTACGACTCCTTGAAGGCGTCGATGGCTTCCCAGTGCAGGGTCAGGCGATGACCGTCGAGCAGGCCGGCTTCGGCGAGGACACAGGCGCCGGTGTCGATGGCGCCGAGGGTCACGCCGTCATTGTCCAGACGGCGCAGCCAGTGCTCCAGCGCCGGCGTGGCGAACTGCAGCGGTTCGAAGCCGGCCACCACCAACAGCGTCGCGCCCTTTTTCAACGGCTCCAGCGCGGCGTCGGCGTTGACCGACATGCCATTGCTCGCCAGTACCGCGCCGCCATCGGCGCTCAGCACATGCCAGCGGTACAACTCGCCACGAAAGCGGTTGGCCACGCGCAGCGGCTCCAGCGCGGAAATAAAGCCGATGGCCGAGAACCCCGGCATCAGCAGAAAGTAGAAATCCTGGGACATGGTGGCGCTCTCGTAGGACGGGCAGCGTGGTCACTGTGATACGCCAGTTCAACGGGTCATTCAAGAGCACAGGTCGCCGCAGTGCAAGAGCTGGTCGCCGCCGTGCGTTTCGGCGGGCCCAAAGCTCCGTAACGTGATCCCACGGCGCACAAAGACGCCGGCCCCCACAATAACGATCTGCCGAGGGATCCACCATGAACCGACTGATTCGCCGCTGCGTGCTTGCACTCGGCGCCAGCGCCATCTTGAGCACCAGCGTATTCGCGGCCGACGCCGACTCCTGCCGCAACGTGCGCATGGGCGTGGTGAACTGGACCGACGTCATCGCCACCAGCGCCATGACCCAAGTGTTGCTCGACGGCCTCGGCTATAAGACCAAACAAACCAGCGCCTCCCAGCAAATCATCTTCGCCGGTATCCGCGACCAGCGCCTGGACCTGTTCCTCGGCTACTGGAACCCGCTGATGACCCAGACCATCACGCCGTTCATCGACGCCAAGCAAATCAAGGTCCTCGACAAACCCAGCCTGGAAGACGCCCGCGCCACCCTGGCGGTGCCGACGTACCTGGCGGACAAGGGCCTGAAAACCTTCGCCGACATCGCCAAGTTCGAGAAAGAACTGGGCGGCAAGATCTACGGCATCGAGCCAGGCTCGGGGGCCAACACCCAGATCAAGGCGATGATCGCCAAGAACCAGTTCGGCCTGGGCAAATTCCAGCTGGTGGAATCCAGCGAGGCCGGCATGCTTGCCGCCGTGGACCGTGCGGTACGCCGCAAGGAAGCCGTGGTGTTCTTCGGCTGGGCGCCGCACCCGATGAATGTCAACGTCGCGATGACTTACCTCACCGGCAGCGACGACGCCCTGGGCCCGAACGAAGGCATGGCCACCGTCTGGACCGTCACCTCGCCGACCTACGCCGAACAGTGCCCCAACGTGCACAAGCTGCTGACCAACCTGACCTTCACCGCCGCCGACGAGAGCCGGATGATGCAGCCGTTGCTGGATCACAAGGATGCCCTCGAGTCCGCCAGGCAGTGGCTCAAGGATCACCCGCAAGACCAGGCGCGCTGGCTGGAAGGCGTGACCACCTTCGACGGCAAACCGGCCGCCGCCAACCTGCAACTCACCAGCAAATAACCTGATTCGAACCACCGTGTCGCAGCCGCTCCTGGCTGCGAGCGGCACCACTACGCCTGTAAGGAACCGCCCCATGAACCACGACGTCATCATCACCTGCGCACTCACCGGTGCTGGCGACACGACCGCCAGAAGCCCACACGTGCCGGTCACCCCCAAACAAATCGCCGCCGCCGCCGTGGAAGCCGCCAAGGCCGGTGCCACTGTGGTGCACTGCCATGTGCGCGACCCCGAGACCGGCAAGTTCAGCCGCGACGTCGCCCTGTACCGCGAAGTGATGGAGCGCATCCGCGAGGCTGACATCGACATCATCGTCAACCTCACCGCCGGCATGGGCGGCGACCTCGAGATCGGCGGCGGCGAGAACCCGATGGAATTCGGCCCCAATACCGATCTGGTCGGCCCACTGACCCGCCTGGCCCATGTAGAAGAACTGCTGCCGGAAATCTGCACCCTGGACTGCGGCACCCTGAATTTTGGCGATGGCGACACGATTTACGTCTCCACCCCGGCGCAGCTGAGGGCGGGCGCCAAGCGCATCCAAGAGCTGGGCGTCAAAGCCGAACTGGAAATCTTCGACACCGGCCACCTGTGGTTCGCCAAGCAGATGATCAAGGAAGGCCTGCTCGATAACCCGCTGTTCCAACTGTGCCTGGGCATCCCATGGGGCGCTCCGGCCGACACCACCACGATGAAAGCCATGGTCGACAACCTGCCGGCCGACGCGGTGTGGGCCGGGTTCGGGATCGGCCGTATGCAAATGCCCATGGCCGCACAAGCAGTGCTGCTGGGCGGCAACGTACGGGTCGGCCTGGAAGACAACCTGTGGCTGGACAAGGGCGTACTCGCCACCAACGGCCAACTGGTGGAACGCGCCAGTGAAATTCTCAGCCGCCTGGGCGCACGGGTCATGACCCCGGCGGAAGGCCGCATCAAGATGGGCCTGACCAAGCGCGGCTAACCGAATCAAAAAATGTGGGAGGGGGCTTGCTCCCGATTGCGGTGGATCAGCCAATAGATCCATCAACTGACACACCGCAATCGGGAGCAAGCCCCCTCCCACAGTTTGAGCCGGTTCCCAAAACAGAATGTGTGAATACTTCAGGATCGTCACCATGCGCTTTATCACTGAAATCAAAACCTTCGCCGCCCTCGGCAGCGGTGTCATCGGCAGCGGCTGGGTGTCCCGCGCCCTGGCCCACGGCCTCGATGTGGTCGCCTGGGACCCCGCACCGGGTGCCGAAGCGGCGTTGCGCAAACGCGTCGCCAATGCCTGGGGCGCCCTGGAAAAACAGGGCCTCGCACCCGGCGCATCGCAAGACCGCCTGCGCTTTGTCCCAACCATTGAAGAGTGCGTGAAAGACGCCGACTTCATCCAGGAAAGTGCCCCGGAACGCCTGGAACTGAAACTGGAATTGCACAGCAAGATCAGCGCAGCGGCCAAGCCCAATGCATTGATCGGTTCGAGTACCTCCGGGCTGTTGCCGAGTGAGTTCTACGAGGGCTCGACCCACCCGGAACGCTGCGTGGTCGGCCATCCGTTCAACCCGGTCTATCTGTTGCCGTTGGTGGAAGTGGTCGGCGGCAAGCACACCGCGCCGGCAGCGATCCAGGCCGCGATCAGGGTGTATGAGTCCCTCGGCATGCGCCCGCTGCATGTGCGCAAGGAAGTCCCCGGTTTTATCGCCGACCGCTTGCTCGAAGCGCTGTGGCGCGAGGCGCTGCACCTGGTGAATGACGGCGTGGCCACCACCGGCGAGATCGATGACGCGATTCGCTTTGGCGCCGGCTTGCGCTGGTCGTTCATGGGCACCTTCCTCACCTACACCCTGGCGGGCGGCGATGCGGGTATGCGCCACTTCATGGCGCAGTTCGGCCCGGCGTTGCAGCTGCCGTGGACCTACCTGCCGGCGCCGGAACTGACCGACAAGCTGATCGACGATGTGGTCGATGGCACCAGCGATCAGTTGGGCAAACACAGCATTTCGGCACTGGAACGCTATCGTGATGATTGCCTGCTGGCGGTGCTGGAAGCGGTGAAAACCACCAAAGCCAAGCACGGCATGACCTTCGCCGAATAACGGAACCCTCACCATGCCTGCGCTGACCACCTACACCACCCCAGTCCTTGCCGACTGGGTCGACTACAACGGCCACCTGCGCGACGCGTACTACCTGCTGATCTTCAGCTACGCCACCGACGCGCTGATGGACACCCTCGGCTTGGACAGCGACAACCGCGAAACCAGCGGCCATTCGCTGTTCACCCTGGAACTGCACCTGAACTACTTGCACGAGGTGAAACTCGGCGCCGAAGTGGAAGTGCACACGCAACTGATCGCCCACGACGCCAAGCGCCTGCACCTCTATCACAGCCTGCATTTGGTGGGCGATGAGAAAGAACTCGCCGGCAACGAACAGATGCTGCTGCACGTCGACCTGGCCGGTCCGCATTCGGCGCCGTTTGCCGAGGCGACGTTGGACAAACTCGTTGCGATCAGCGCTGAACAAGCCGACCTGCCAAGGCCCGCCCTCCTCGGCCGAGTGATTGCACTGCCACCGAAAAAATAAGGAGCCATCATGCAAACCGCCGCCGCCGTTGCCGATTTCCGTACTTACCCCAAGCTCTGCGACCTCGCCGATGCACAGGTGCTGGACGATCAGATTCGCGTGCAATGGGCCGATGGCCGGGTCAGCCCGTTTCATCATCAGTGGCTGCGGGACAACTGCCCGTGCACGCACTGTGTGTACAGCGTCACCCGCGAGCAGGTGCTGGAAATTGTCGATGTGGATGAAAACCTCAGCGCCATCAGCGCGCGTATCGACCAAGGTTTTCTCAGCGTGCAATGGCACGGTGGTCATCACAGCCAGTACGATCCCGGCTGGCTGCGGGCCCATGCCTACGACGAGGAATCCCGCGCCGAACGCCGGGCGGCGAAACCCACATCCCGGCTCTGGGACAACACGTTCGAACTGCCCATATTCGACTACGCGGCGGTCATGCAAGACCCAGAGGCGCTGCTGCAATGGCTGCTGGCCTTGCGTGACTCTGGCCTGACGCAAATGCGCGGCGTGCCCACCGAATCGGGCTCTCTGGCACCGATTGCGCAGCGCATTTCGTTTATCCGCGAGAGCAATTTCGGCGTGCTGTTCAACGTGCAATCCAAGGCCGATGCCGACAGCAATGCCTACACCGCTTTCAACCTGCCCTTGCACAGTGATTTGCCGACCCGGGAGCTGCAACCGGGGCTGCAATTCCTGCATTGCCTGGTCAACGATGCCGACGGCGGCGAGAGTATTTTTGTCGATGGGTTTGCCATCGCCAATGCCCTGCGCGAGGAAGATCCCGAAGCGTTTCGTGCCTTGTGTGAAATACCCGTGGAGTTTCGCAACAAAGACCGTCACAGCGACTACCGCCGCCTCGCGCCGATCATTGCGCTGGATGCCTTGGGGGATGTGGCAGAGATTCGCATGGCCAACTTTTTGCGCGGGCCGTTCGAGACGTCGGTGGCGCAGATGCCGTTGCTGTATCGGGCTTATCGGCGGTTTATCGCAATGACGCGCGAGGCGCGCTTTCGGCTGGTCAAGCGCCTGAACCCGGGTGAGCTGTGGTGCTTCGATAACCGCCGCACGCTGCATGCGCGCAATGCGTTTGATCCCACTTCGGGGGCGCGGCATTTCCAGGGATGCTATATCGATCGGGATGAATTGCTGTCGCGAATCTTCGTGTTGCAGCGCTAGCGTTGGTGATTGTTGCGCTAGGTTGACTATCGCTCTTGATGCGGCGCCTGTGCTGCTTCGAGGGCCTGCTTCTTTTCTACCGCTGCTGCAATAAGAGGAGCCATTTCACGTAGCATGTCTAAATCCCCACTCTTCTCGTAGAGGCTCAGCCATTTGCGGCGAGGCCTCAATATCCGCTCGTCATCTCTGAGCGGAAGTCTTTTCAGCGTATTTTCAGCGCGCTCTCGGAACTCCGCTGGAACAGCGTCAGTTAACACCAGTTGAAGAGACGGCAAACTGATCTCAAACCATCCTTTCTGCACTTCGAATGGGTCCAACAAATCAGCTGCCACCTGCTTACTTTTAGAGCTGTTAATCCATGAATCAATGTATCGATAGTTCAACCACTCGTAAGCGAGCAATGGGTCTTCGTTATAACTGACGCCATGATCGACTGTACCGCTGGGGATATACATCGCAGCATAACCACACCGATCATCGAATCCGTCCGCAAGGGCATGCCTGAAAGGGGACCACAAGTCTCTTGGTCTCTTGGCAAGCGGGTTTGCCTTCAACCAAACCTCGCCTGGTTTTCGACACTTCTCATCAAATTTATCTGGTTCAGGGATCGGGTTCGACACGGGCGTCATTGCTTTTTCCCTTTCGATTCTTTCCCGGACTTTCCTTGGGAAACTATCCATCGTGGCCAAAAATCATCAAGGCCCGGCAAAACACGAACCAACTCTTGATGAATAGCAGACTTCGAATTCAGCTTTTCCGGCAGTTGCTCCTTATCGCCACGCATCCACGCTTCAGCGGCTTCGATTGCTTCTTCTGCTGCTACCGACCGCGCCTGTTGCAAACCAAAAACATCCGACACCAACCAGTTCACCACGTCGCCTTGCTTAGACCACACCTCTTTGGTGACTTTGGCCTGTCCATCCTCAAGGTGAATATTGAAAACCGCATCTTTCTCTTCAATAAACTCAGGCTCGGCAGAGGCCAATACCAACGGAGAATGGGTCGCCACGATCAGTTGTACAGCAACTTTTTCTTGAGTCATCTCCTCTACCACTTTCAGCAGAGCAGGCACGATTCGCCGCTGCCACTGCGGATGCAAATGGCATTCGACTTCGTCAATCAGAAAAATGATCTCCTTAGCAGGATTGACCTTTCGCTGCTTGCAGGCTCGTTTATGACCGTTCCAGGTCCAAACAATCATGTAAGCCAGCGCAGCAATTCGACGCATCCCGGCAGAGGCGTGAACCAACGGCACATCCAAGCCGTAGGACATTCGCAATGTTGGGTATTCGGTCTCGTCCAGAGGACCTATATGGCAAGGCTCGCCAGGCGACAACTTTTCAATACCTGATGGAGACAGCGCATCCAAAGCCACGGTCAACTCTTTGAAAGAGGAGTCCCCCGCGGAGCGCTGCCACCGGACCCAATCATGAATTAAACCATTGCATATATTCGTGCCCTTGTCGGACACGGCACCTTTCCATACTTCGTCTGGAGAAAAGTTAAACGCTCGAATTCTCTCTTCAGTGCCCGCCTGCTGATCAGTCCAATAGTTACGCGCGGGATCCCAAGCAGAAAAGCTGCCGTCCACCCCGGCATAAATAACAATTCCCGGAATAGATGGGCGCGCCTTCGGCTGACGCCAAATACCGTCGTTGAAATGAACCTCACCCGCCTTGTCTCCCGTCGTCACCTTGCTAAACGCAAAACCAATGCTGGCAGAACTGGAGGACTCTCTAGGTAGAGCCTCTGACCCGCGCGCCCACGTGCGCGTCAAGACCCACCAGGCAGCATCCAGCAGGAAGCTTTTGCCAAGACCGTTGTCACCCGTGATGAAATTGAGGCGAGGCGCAAACTCAACCGGACCAAACTGTTCAGCAGGGCCGACACCTTTAAGAGACAAGAGCTTTAGCATTGCATTACCTTTTGATTTGCCTGAAAACCTGGGCTGGCTTAAACGTCAACAACGCCGGTACAAGCCCACCTGCGTAAACAGCATATAGGCATTCTGTGCATTTGAACTGCGGCAATGCTAATGCCAAACAACAACCGCTAGCTATCCCCTCCCCACCCCTCCCTCAAAAACGCATGCCCAAAACAAAAAAGCCCCGGTCCAGCCGTGACTGGATCGGGGCAGAGTGCTTTGTGTGAGCCGTACATCCCGAGGGTGACCAAACCTTCAAGCTGTTTGCTGGTAGCCAGTGTGCCTATTACTTCAATGGGTAAATGACCCGAAAACGACACGTTCATAGCCATCTGAGCCATTCGTGCATTCTGCCCTTGCCGACCGGCCGGGGGCCTACCAGAATCCAAGTCAATCCCCGCTCCCTTCACCAGGATAAACGTCATGATGCATGCGGATTTGATTGACCAGGATGACCTGCTGAGCCAACTGCGCTCGCTGGGTTTCGAGGTGTCCAGCGGCGCCAGCGCCGAACAGGCTTGCGAGTGTGCGGTACGCGGCTTGAGCGAAGCGCGGGCCAAGGCGCTCAAGGGTATGGTTGAGCAGATGTACACCGGCAGTGCGACGATTCTGCCGGCGGTGCGGCAGGCAATCGACAAGCAGTTGTTGCCCGCTTTGGTGCAGTTCAAACAGAATTCAGGCGCCTGACCGACCGCTATCGGGGGCAAGCCCCCTCCCACATCTGGCCATGTTCGTCATGACAACTCGGTCAAATGTGGGAGGGGGCTTGCCCCCGATGCAGTCAACTCGGTTTAAAGCCGTACGCTCGCGAAAGTCGACTCATTGCGCGCCTGGCTCAACGCCGACATCGGTCCTGCCAACGGTGACAACACCAGCGCCTGCGGAATCGGCATCATCGCCACCTGCTGGGTGGTGTTGGAGCCTACGCGCTCATCCCGTGGCGGAATGCCGAAGTATTCGCGGTAGCACTTGGAGAAGTGCGGCGTGGACACAAACCCGCACACCGACGCCACTTCGATGATCGACATCGGCGTTTGCTTGAGCAACTGCCGTGCGCGAATCAGGCGCAGCTTGAGGTAGTAGCGCGACGGCGAACAGTGCAGGTATTTCTGGAACAGCCGCTCCAGCTGGCGACGCGACACGGCGACGTACACCGCCAGTTCGTCCAGGTCGATCGGCTCTTCGAGGTTGGCTTCCATCAGCGCGACGATTTCCTGCAACTTCGGCTGGTTGGTGCCAAGCATGTGCTTGAGCGGCACACGCTGGTGATCCTGTTCATTGCGGATGCGCTCGTACACGAACATTTCGGAGATCGCCGCCGACAGTTCACGGCCGTGGTCGCGGCTGATCAGGTGCAGCATCATGTCCAGCGGCGCGGTGCCGCCCGAACTGGTGAAGCGGTTGCGGTCGAGGGTGAACAGGCGGGTGCTCATCGACACGCGCGGGAAGGCTTCCTGCATCGACGCCAGGCATTCCCAGTGCACGCTGCAATCAAACCCGTCGAGCAGACCGGCGCAGGCCAGCGCCCAACTGCCGGTGCACACCGCGCCAAGGCGGCGGGACTGACGCGCCTGGCTTTGCAGCCACGACACATGTTCACGGGTCACGGTACGCTGGATACCCACGCCGCCGCACACAATCACAGTGTCCAGGGCCGGGGCTTTGTGCATGGAGGCATCGGGGGTGATTTGCAGACCGTCGCTGGCCCACACCTGGTTGCCGTCGACACTCAGGGTTGTCCAGCGATACAGCTCGCGGCCGGACAGCTGGTTAGCCATGCGCAGCGGTTCCACGGCCGAGGCCAGTGAAATCAGCGTGAAATTGTCCAACAGCAAAAAGCCGATGGATTGAGGCGCACGGTTCTGGGGTTGGGCCCCGGAGTTGAACGACGTCATGGCGGTATCTCCTCACACAAAGCGGGTGATGGCCTCAGGCGAGGCTCTTGTTATTGCGCTCTTCATCCGGCAAGGCGAGAGGCTTTGAATTCATAGAGCAAATGCCATGCCTAAGTTTGAATGGCCATTCAATAAATCCTGAAAACGACCTGCTGAAGCGTCTATATAAGCCCGCGCGGGAAGTACGGGATATGACCCGATTTGGCCGTAGGAGTGAGCCTACTCAAGGGGTGTGAGCAGTTCGGTAGCACTTGTGGGAAGGAGCTTTCAGCGCGTAGGAAAAGTCTGTCACCACACGCACAGGTGACGGGTGGTCGGAGGGGAAATCGTTCGGCAGCTACTTATCTGTTTGCGACGCGCTAAAAGGTGGCGCATTGGGATACTGGTGTTCACTTTATGAGCAGTATTGTTTGAACTGCCGCTATCGGGAGCGAGCTCCCTCCCACATTTTGAATTGTGAATACCTTCAAATGTGGGAGGGGGCTTGCCCCCGATACAGGCGACTCGGTCTCAGCACTCCACCGCACTGACCGCCAACCCACCCCGCGACGTCTCTTTGTACTTGTCATGCATATCCGCGCCGGTATCGCGCATGGTGCGGATCACTCGGTCCAGGGAGATAAAGTGCTGGCCGTCACCACGCAGGGCCATCTGCGCCGCGTTGATCGCCTTCACCGCTGCAATCGCATTGCGCTCGATGCACGGCACTTGCACCAGCCCGCCCACCGGGTCGCAAGTCAGGCCGAGGTTGTGTTCCAGGCCGATTTCGGCGGCGTTGCACAGCTGCTCCGGGGTGGCGCCGAGGATCTCGGCCAGCCCGGCAGCGGCCATGGCGCAGGCCGACCCTACTTCACCCTGGCAACCGACTTCGGCACCGGAGATCGAGGCGTTCTTCTTGCACAGGATCCCCACCGCCGCCGCGCTGAGCAGGTAGTCGACCACGTTGGCTTCGGTGACTTCGTCGCTGAACTTCATGAAATAGTGCAGCACCGCGGGAATGATCCCCGCCGCACCGTTGGTAGGTGCCGTGACCATGCGTCCCCCGGCGGCGTTTTCTTCATTCACCGCCAGGGCGAACAGGTTGACCCACTCCATCGCACTCAAGGTCGAGCCGATCACATTGGGCTTGTTCAACTCCTGCAAACTGCGGTGCAACTTGGCGGCGCGGCGGCGCACGTTGAGGCCGCCGGGCAGGATGCCTTCGTGCTTGAGGCCCTCCTCCACGCACGCCTGCATGGCGCGCCAGAGTTTCATCAGGCCGCTGCGGATTTCATCTTCGGAGCGCCAGACTTTTTCGTTGGCCAGCATCAACTCGGCGACGCGCAGGTTGTGAGTCTTGCACAACTGCAGCAGCTCCACTGCGCTGGAAAAATCATAGGGCAACTCGGTGCGGTCCATGTCCGCCACGCCGCTCTGCGCCTGGGCTTCATCCACCACGAAACCACCGCCCACTGAGTAGTAGGTGTCGCGGTGCAACTCGCCGTCATCGCCAAACACCACCAGGGTCATGGCATTGGGGTGGAAGGGCAGGTTTTCGTCGAGCAGGCGCATGTCCCGTGCCCACACGAACGGCACCGGCAAACGCCCATCGAGCAGCAGGGTGTCGGTCTCACGCAGGGTGTGGATACGCACGCCGATTTGCGACGGATCGATTGCGTCCGGCCACTCGCCCATCAGGCCCATGATGGTGGCGGTGTCGCTGCCGTGGCCGATGCCGGTGGCCGACAATGAGCCGTACAGCTGAACTTCGACCCGCCTGACTTGTTCCAACAGTTCACGTTCACGTAATCCTTGAACGAACAACGCCGCGGCGCGCATGGGGCCGACGGTGTGAGAACTCGAAGGCCCGATGCCGATCTTGAACAGGTCGAAAACACTGATAGCCATTGCGGTAGAACTCCTCGATAAGCACGGCCAGGCTTGAACGAGGTGCTACGCTCAGATCGCCTAGATGGCGGCATCATCAAGCTTTTACCTGCCCTCACGGCGTCTCACACCGACGCATCCATGCTCACCAGCGTCGCTCCCGTGCGATCGCCTGTTTTGGCCGTTTTTAGCGGTGCAGATGGGCAAAAACAGCAGTTTTGACTTGGGAAAAACCTGTAAGCGACGTCACCGACACTGGATACGACCCTCCCTGTACTGGATACGACGCCCCCTGTAGGCGTCAGATTTTCACTGGTACATGATCAGTCTCGACTCGTTTGCAAGGCACCGTGGCAGAGCTGTTGCCGCACGCTCCAACCGCAACACTTATAAAGCGCGGCGAATGCCGCCAGAAAAAACACAGGAGTCTACCCAGATGAAAGGTTCACCCTCGTTGTTGTTGGCCGCCATGCTGAGTCTGCCAGTCATGGCGCACGCTGCAGAGCCGGAACAGTGCAAGACCGTCAATTTCTCCGATGTCGGCTGGACCGACATTACCGTCACCACCGCGACCACCAGCGAAGTCCTCAAGGGCCTGGGCTACAAGCCGCGCACCACGATGATTTCGGTACCAGTGACCTACAAGTCCCTGGCCGACGGCAAGAACATGGACATCTTCCTCGGCAACTGGATGCCGACCATGGAAAACGACATCAAGCAGTACCGTGATGCCGGCACCGTGGAAACCGTGCGCGCCAACCTGGAGAACGCCAAGTACACCCTGGCGGTCCCCGAGGCGCTGTACAACAAAGGCCTGAAAGACTTCGCCGATATCGCCAAATTCAAGGATGAGCTGGGCGGCAAGATCTACGGTATCGAGCCGGGTAACGACGGCAACCGCACCATCCAGACCCTGATCGACAAAGATGCTTTCGGCCTGAAAACCGCAGGTTTCAAAGTGGTCGAATCCAGCGAAGCCGGGATGCTCTCGCAGGTGGAACGCGCCTCCAAGCGTGACCAGGCCATCGTGTTCCTGGGTTGGGAACCGCATCCGATGAACACCCGCTTCAAGATGAAGTACCTGACCGGCGGTGACGATTCGTTCGGCCCCAACTACGGCCAGGCCACCATCTACACCAACGTCCGCAAGGGCTACACCCAGGAATGCAGCAACGTCGGCCAGTTGCTGAAAAACCTGTCGTTCACCCTGAACATGGAAAGCACCCTGATGGGTAACGTCCTGGACGACAAGATGAAGCCCGACGCCGCCGCCAAGGCTTGGCTGAAGAAGAACCCGCAAGTACTCGACACCTGGCTCGCCGGTGTCACTACTGTCGATGGCAAACCAGGCCTGGAAGCCGTCAAGGCGTATCTGAACAAGTAACTGCTGACCCCGGGGCGGTGCGCTGCCCCGGGATGTTTTCCCCTTCGCATGTGGACATTCACTACCATGCTGACTGAACAGAAAATCCCACTAGGCCAGTACATCGCTGCCTTCGTCGAATGGTTGACCCAACACGGGGCCAACTACTTCGATGCAATCGCATCGACACTGGAAACGATGATCCACGGCGTGACGTTCGCGCTGACCTGGTTCAATCCGCTGGCATTGATCGGTCTGATTGCGCTGCTGGCTCACTTTATTCAACGTAAATGGGGACTGACTGTTTTTGTCATCGCCTCCTTCCTGCTGATCCTGAACCTTGGGTACTGGCAGGAAACCATGGAGACCCTCGCGCAGGTGCTGTTCGCCACGCTGGTCTGCGTGGTCATCGGCGTGCCGCTGGGCATTGTTGCCGCGCACAAACCGATGTTCTACACCCTGATGCGGCCGGTGCTCGATCTGATGCAGACCGTACCGACCTTCGTCTACCTTATCCCTACCCTGACCCTCTTCGGGCTGGGTGTGGTGCCTGGTTTGATCTCCACGGTGGTGTTCGCGATTGCCGCGCCGATCCGCCTGACCTACCTGGGTATCCGCGATGTACCGCAAGAGTTGATGGACGCCGGCAAGGCCTTTGGCTGCTCGCGCCGTCAGTTGCTCTCGCGCATTGAACTGCCTCACGCCATGCCGAGCATTGCCGCCGGCATTACCCAATGCATCATGCTGTCGTTGTCGATGGTGGTGATCGCCGCCCTGGTGGGTGCCGACGGCCTCGGCAAGCCGGTGGTCAACGCGCTGAACACCGCCGACATCGCCCTGGGCTTTGAAGCCGGCCTGGCGATTGTGCTGCTGGCCATCATGCTCGACCGCATCTGCAAACAACCCGACGCCAAAGTAGGGGGTGATGCATGAGCATTATCCGATTCGACAATGTCGACGTGATCTTCTCCAAAGACCCACGCGAAGCGCTCAAGCTGCTGGACCAGGGCATGAGCCGTAACGAAATCCTGAAAAAGACCGGGCAGATTGTCGGCGTTGAAAAAGCCAGCCTGGATGTGGAAAAAGGCGAGATCTGCGTGCTGATGGGCCTGTCGGGCTCCGGCAAGTCGAGCCTGCTGCGCTGCATCAACGGTCTCAACACCGTCAGCCGTGGCCAGCTGTTCGTGGAGCATGAAGGTCGCCAGATCGACATCGCCTCCTGCACCCCCGCCGAGCTGAAAATGATGCGCACCAAGCGCATCGCCATGGTGTTCCAGAAGTTCGCCCTGATGCCCTGGCTGACGGTGCGCGAGAACATCAGCTTTGGCCTGGAAATGCAGGGCCGTCCGGAAAAAGACCGGCGCAAGCTGGTGGACGAAAAACTCGAGCTGGTGGGCCTGACCCAGTGGCGCAACAAGAAGCCGGATGAATTGTCCGGCGGCATGCAACAACGCGTCGGCCTGGCCCGTGCGTTGGCGATGGATGCCGACATCCTGCTGATGGACGAACCCTTCTCCGCCCTCGACCCGCTGATCCGCCAGGGCCTGCAGGACGAGTTGCTGGAACTGCAACGCAAGCTGAGCAAGACCATCGTGTTCGTCAGCCACGACCTCGACGAGGCGCTGAAACTGGGCAGCCGTATCGCGATCATGAAAGACGGCAAGATCATCCAGTACAGCGTGCCGGAAGAGATCGTGCTGAACCCGGCGGACGACTATGTGCGCACCTTCGTCGCCCACACCAACCCGCTGAACGTACTGTGTGGCCGCAGCCTGATGCGCACACTGGACAACTGCAAACGCGTCAACGGTTCGGTGTGCCTGGATCCGGGCGGCGACTCATGGCTGGACCTGGCCGAAGGCAACACCATCCAGGGCGCCCGCCAGAATGGCGTGGTGATGAACTTGCAGAACTGGGCACCGGGGCAGCCGGTTGAAGGTTTGGGCCGGGTGCCGACGCTGGTGGATTCGAATATCGGCATGCGTGATGCGCTGCAGATTCGTTATCAGACGGGGAACAAGCTGGTGTTGCATGACAACAACCAGGTGGTGGGGATCCTCGGCGACAGCGAGCTCTATCACGCCTTGCTGGGCAAAAACCTGGGCTAGCAATGTGAGAGGGGGCTTGCTCCCGATTGCAGTGTGTCAGTCAGTCCATCTGTTACTGATACACCGCTATCGGGAGCAAGCCCCCTCCCACATTTAGAGCATTGCCACGCTCAACCAATCAGCTATAGACCCGGCCAAGGAGCTGCCGATGGCTTTCAAACTGATCGAGCACGTCCCGGGTGATCTGTTCCTGGGCGAAGCCCATCAGGTCGTACTCTTGAGGCCCGTTGTGCAGGTACACCTCGGCACGGTAATAGCGGGTGCGCTCTTCTTCAGGCAAGTCGCTCGGCGCCGACGAGTAAGCATCCAGGCTCACTTCATAAACGAAGGGGTTGCCCTCTTCCATCTCGATTCGCACACCGATGCAGCGCTTGGACTTGCCCAACAGCGTCTGCACTTCCAACCCTTGCTCACGCAACGCGACCGCCGCCTCTTCCAGCGCTGGCGTGACGTGTTTGTCCATAAAGCGCTGCACAGTGCCCTGGCTCGGTTGCAGGTCGAGTGCCGTCAAACGCTCGCTGAAGCCACGACGCCCACGTTCAGCCAGTTGCGCCTGCTCCTGTTCGATCGCCACATCCTGGCGCATCGCCTTGTGCAAACCGAACATAAAGAAAATCAGCACCACCGAGAACGGCAGCCCCGCCAGGACCACCATGGTTTGCATGGCTTCGAAGTTGCCGGCAAACAGCAGGCCGATGGTCACCAGGGTGATCACCGCCGACCAGAAGATACGCAACCAGTGCGGCGCATCTTCATCCACATTGCCGCCCTTGCAGGAAAGGTTGGCCATCATCACCGCACCGGAATCCGCCGGGGTCAGGAACAGCACAAAGCCCACGAAGATCGACACGCCAATCACGATTTTCGACGCCGGGTAATGCTCCAGCAGTTGGTAGATAGCCATGGACGGTTGTTCCAGTGCCGTCTTGCCCAACTCCACCGCACCGTGGTTCAACACCAGGTCCAGCGCCGAGTTGCCGAAGATCGACAACCACGCCAGGGTAAAGCCCAGCGGAATCAGCAGCACGCCGGCCACCAGTTCACGCACCGTACGACCACGGGAAATACGCGCGATGAACATGCCCACGAATGGCGCCCAGGAAATCCACCAGGCCCAGTAGAACAGGGTCCACAGGCCCATCCAGCGTTCGGTTTTGTCAGCGTCGCCTTCGTACACATAAAGGTCGAAGGTTTTCAGCACGATGCCGTTGAGGTAGTCACCGGTGTTCTGCACCAGGCCGTTGAGCAGGTGCAAGGTCGGGCCGAACAGCAGCACGAAGATCAGCAAACCGCTGAACAGCACGATGTTGAGGTTGGACAGGCGGCGGATGCCGTTCTCCACGCCCGACACGGCAGCGATGGTCGCCACGGTGCTCATCACGATGATCACGATCAGCAGGTTGGTGTTGCTGTGCGCCATGCCGAACAGGTTTTCCAATCCGGACGACACCTGCATCGAACCGATGCCCAGGTTGGTCACCAGGCCCAGCAAGGTCACGAACATGCCGAAACCGTCCACCGCGTGACCGGCCGCGCCCTTCACCCAACGCTCGCCCACCAGCGGGTACAACGCCGAACGCAGGGCCAGCGGCTGGTTATGGCGATAGGCGAAGTACGCCACGGCCAGGCCGACCAGGGCATAGATCGCCCAGCCATGCAGGCCCCAGTGCAGGAAGGTCAACTGCAACGCCTGGCGTGCCGCGCCATTGCTGGCGGCCGCGCCTTCAGGCGGGTTGAAGTAGTGATCCAGCGGCTCGGAGGCACCGAAGTACAGCAGCGAGATGCCGATGCCCGACGAGAACAACATGCCGGCCCAGGCGCCGTAGCTGAAGTCCGGGGTGTCGTCCTTGCTGCCCAGTTTCAACTTGCCGTAGGACGAAAACGCCAGGCCGACCACGAAGACCAAGTAAGCGGCGATGACCACCATGTAGTACCAGCCGAAGCTTTTCGACAGCCAGGCCTGGGCGACGCCGAGCATGCGCCCGGCCTCCTGCGGGGCGATGATCAGAATGGCGGTCAACAACAGAATCAGCGCGGTGGAGGTGTAGAACACCCAACCGTTGACCCGCACCTTTTCCGGCGGGGTCTTTATAAGAGAGGCAGAACTCATGGCGCAGATGCTCCAGGCAGTGCGAGAGAGAAACACAAGGCAACGGTTATCCCGGCGCATCGATTTTTCGGCAGTCGACGAACGGGTGTTATAAAGACACCCCGAAAATCCTTGCCCCCCACCGAAGCGGTAGATGGGGCGTTTGAGGGGTTTTCCAGGTGTCAGGTGTCGCTGTCTCCAGGGAATAAATACCTGCCAGCAGCGACGATTTGTCGCAGAGCTTATTCTTTGTTGATTGAACGTTCAATCAAAACAAAATAGACTGGCCTCCAAGTCGACGGACGTTCATCGCCCATCGGCAGGCCTAAGGAGAGGTGCTACATGCCCAAGGTCGGTATGCAACCCATACGCCGCCAACAGTTGATCGAAGCCACGTTGACGGCCATCGATCAGGTCGGAATGGGAGATGCCAGCATTGCGCTGATCGCCCGTTTGGCCGGGGTCTCGAACGGCATCATCAGTCACTACTTCAAGGACAAGAACGGCCTTATTGCAGCGACGATGCGCTACTTGATGAACGCGCTGATTGAGAACGTCCACGAACGCAGGCTTGCACTCACGGACGACAGCCCACGGGCACACCTTCAGGTGATCATCGAGGGCAACTTCGATGCCAGCCAGGTCAACGGCCCGGCAATGAAAACCTGGTTGGCCTTCTGGGCCACCAGCATGCATCACCCGTCATTGCACAGGTTGCAGCGGATCAACGATCAACGTCTGTATTCCAACCTGTGCTGCCAGTTCCGCCGAACGCTGCCGCTGCCGCACGCACGCAAAGCAGCCCGAGGCCTGGCGGCGTTGATCGACGGTTTGTGGTTGCGCGGCGCCCTGTCGGGAGACGCTTTCGACACGGCACAGGCGCAACGGATCGCTTACGAATACATGGATTTCCAATTGGCCAAGCAGGTGAGTTAGAGCCCTTATAAACGCTCAACCCCTGAACGTCTGCCGCTCAGTGTTGCCACACCCTTATGGCCCACTTTGCGGCGGGTAACGCCAACCACTTATGCACTTGCGAGGACTTTATGGCCCGTTTCGACCTGCAAAAACTCTACATTGACGGCGGCTACAGCGACGCTGGCAGCGATGCCACCTTCGAAGCCATCAACCCGGCTAACGGTGAAGTTCTCGCCCAAGTGCAACGTGCAACGAAAGAAGATGTTGAACGTGCCGTGGTCAGCGCTGAAAAAGGCCAGAAAATCTGGGCCGCCATGACCGCCATGGAGCGTTCGCGCATCCTGCGTCGTGCCGTCGACATCCTGCGCGAGCGCAACGATGAACTGGCCGCCCTGGAAACCCTGGACACCGGTAAAGCCTTCTCCGAAACCCAGTACGTCGACATCGTCACCGGCGCCGACGTGCTGGAATACTACGCAGGCCTGGTGCCGGCCATCGAAGGCGAGCAGATCCCACTGCGCGACACCTCATTCGTCTACACCCGCCGCGAGCCGCTGGGCGTGGTCGCCGGTATCGGCGCCTGGAACTACCCGATCCAGATCGCCCTGTGGAAATCCGCACCGGCGCTGGCCGCCGGTAACGCGATGATCTTCAAGCCCAGCGAAGTCACCTCGCTGACCACTCTGAAACTGGCCGAGATCTACACCGAGGCCGGCGTTCCAGCAGGCGTGTTCAACGTCTTGACCGGCAGCGGCCGTGAAGTCGGCACCTGGCTGACCGAGCACCCACGCATCGAGAAAGTTTCGTTCACCGGCGGCACCGACACCGGCAAGAAAGTCATGGCCAGCGCTTCGAGCTCTTCGCTCAAGGAAGTGACCATGGAACTGGGCGGCAAGTCGCCGCTGATCGTGTTCGAAGACGCCGACCTGGATCGTGCGGCCGACATCGCGATGATGGCCAACTTCTACAGCTCCGGTCAGGTCTGCACCAACGGCACCCGCGTGTTCGTGCCCAAGCACCTGCAAGCCGCGTTCGAAGCCAAGATCGTTGAGCGTGTTGCGCGCATCCGCGTTGGCGACCCGCAAGACGACAACACCAACTTCGGCCCGCTGGTCAGCTTCGCCCACATGGAAAGCGTGCTGGGCTACATCGCCAAAGGTAAGGAACAAGGCGCCCGCGTGCTGTGCGGCGGCGACCGTCTGACCGACGGCGACTTCGCCAAAGGCGCCTTTGTTGCCCCGACCGTGTTCACCGACTGCACCGACGAGATGACCATCGTCCGTGAAGAAATCTTCGGCCCGGTGATGAGCATCCTTACCTACGAGACTGAAGAAGAAGTGATCCGCCGCGCCAACGACACCGACTTCGGCCTGGCCGCGGGCCTTGTGACCAAGGACCTGAACCGCGCACACCGCGTGATTCATCAACTGGAAGCGGGCATCTGCTGGATCAACGCCTGGGGCGAGTCCGACGCGAAGATGCCGGTCGGTGGCTACAAGCAATCCGGTGTGGGCCGTGAGAACGGCATCAGCTCGCTGAACAACTTCACCCGCATCAAATCGGTACAGGTTGAGCTGGGCGACTACGCCTCGGTGTTCTAAGCAACCCCACTCAACTCAGCGCGTATCGATCCCAAGGTCCGCCGTAGCAGCTGACGAGCGCAAGCGAGGCTGCGTAGCGATCTTGGGGTCTGCTACGCAGCCCAACGCAGCCTCGTTCCTCGGCAGCTGCTACGGGCGGCCAAACTTTTAAGAGGGTGCATTTATGTCCCAAGAATACGACTACATCATTGTGGGTGCCGGCTCCGCCGGTAACACCCTGGCGACCCGTCTGACCGAAGACGAAGGCGTCACCGTCCTGCTGCTGGAAGCCGGCGGTCCCGACTACCGTCTCGACTTCCGTACCCAGATGCCGGCCGCCCTGGCCTTCCCGCTGCAAGGCCGTCGCTACAACTGGGCCTACGAAACCGATCCAGAGCCGCACATGGACGGCCGCCGGATGGAATGCGGTCGCGGCAAGGGCCTGGGTGGCTCTTCGCTGATCAACGGCATGTGCTACATCCGTGGCAACGCCATGGACTACGACAACTGGTCGAAGCTGCCAGGTCTGGAAGACTGGAGCTACCTCGACTGCCTGCCGTATTTCCGCAAGGCCGAAACCCGCGACATCGGCCCGAACGACTGGCACGGCGGCGATGGCCCGGTCAGCGTGACCACGCCTAAAGCCGGCAACAACCCGCTGTTCCACGCCATGGTTGAAGCGGGCGTGCAGGCCGGTTACCCGCGCACCGAAGACTTGAACGGTTACCAGCAGGAAGGCTTCGGCCCGATGGACCGTACCGTCACGCCGAACGGTCGTCGCGCCAGCACCGCGCGCGGATACCTGGACACGGCCAAGAAGCGTTCGACCCTGACCATCGTGACCCACGCCCTCACCGACAAAGTGTTGTTCGAAGGCAAGCGTGCCGTTGGCGTGCGTTACCTCATCGGTGCCGCCGAAGAGCGCGTTGAAGCCCGTGCGCGTAAAGAAGTGCTGGTGTGCAGCGGTGCGATCGCTTCGCCGCAACTGCTGCAACGCTCCGGCGTGGGCCCGGCCAAACTGCTGGAAAGCCTCGACATACCGGTGGTCCACGACCTGCCTGGCGTCGGCGAAAACCTGCAGGACCACCTTGAGCTGTACCTGCAATATGCGTGCACTCAGCCGGTGTCGCTGTACCCGTCGCTGCTCTGGTACAACCAGCCGGCCATTGGTGCCGAGTGGCTGTTCAACGGCACCGGCATCGGCGCCAGTAACCAGTTCGAAGCGGGCGGTTTTATCCGTTCGCGTCCGGAATTCGAATGGCCGAACATCCAGTACCACTTCCTGCCGGTGGCGATTAACTACAACGGCAGCAACGGTGTGAAAGAGCACGGTTTCCAGGCGCACATGGGCTCCATGCGTTCGCCGAGCCGTGGCCGCGTGCAACTGAAGTCGAAGAACCCACGGGATTACCCGAGCATCCTCTTCAACTACATGGCCACCGAGCAGGACTGGCAGGAGTTCCGCGACGGCATCCGCCTGACCCGTGAAATCATGCAGCAGCCGGCGCTGGACCCGTACCGTGGCCGCGAAATCAGCCCGGGCATCGAGGTGCAAACCGATGAGCAACTCGACAAGTTCATCCGCGAGCACGCCGAAACCGCGTTCCACCCGTCCTGCTCGTGCAAGATGGGCGACGACGAGATGGCCGTGGTCGATGGCGAAGGCCGCGTGCATGGCATGCAGGGCCTGCGTGTGGTCGATGCGTCGATCATGCCGATCATCACCACCGGCAACCTGAACGCCCCGACGATCATGATCGCCGAGAAAATCGCCGACAAGATCCGTGGCCGCCAGCCGCTGCCGCGCAGCACTGCCGACTACTACGTGGCGGGCGATGCGCCGGTGCGTGGCAAGCCGTTGCGTGAAGTGGGGCCGACTGCGCAGTAACCCATTCCCTGTGGCGAGCGGGCTTGCCCCGCGTTGGAGTGCGTAGCGCTCCCAAGATTTTTGGGGCCACTGCGCAGCCCAACGCGGGGCAAGCCCGCTCGCCACAGGGGGCACTTGCCACAAAGAATCACCTCTCCTTGATCGCTCCCCAGCCCAGGCCTACTCTGTTTGCCTGCCCGCGCTGAGCCGCCCACAAGGAAGGCCCCATGTTCGACCACCACGCCACACTCAAAAAGCATTTCAGTGCCCTGCGCACCACCGCCGAATTTTTCTCCCTACGCTACGTACGCGAGTCTGGCCAGTACCTATCGGTGCGCAAGAACGTCGCCGAACCGCCGCACCTGAGCCACGACGAAGGCGCCATGCTCACCGTGCGCCTGAACGGTGTGGAAGCCTATGCCGCGACCCACGATATTTCCCTGCCTGGCCTGCAAGCCGCCCTTGAGCGCGCCGAACAGCAGGCCCGGCAGATTCGGCCCCACGCCCTGCTCGACCTGCGCGATCAACCGGTGTCCAGCGACGTCGCCGACTACCTGTCGCCCGACCTGGACCAGCCCTTCCCGTCCTTGAGCGACTGCTACCAACTGCTGGGCGACGAATCGGCCGCCGTGCCCAAGGACGAGCGCCTGGTCAGTTGGGACGTGAGCCTGGGCGTGACCCATGTCGAGCAGATCTACCTCAATACAGCCGGCGCCGAACTGCGCCAGGCCCAGCGGTTTGTGTTCCCCGGCGTCAACGTCACGGCCTTTGACGGCAACGACAGCCAGACCCGCACCCTGGGTGGCACCAACTTCGGCCAGCAGGGCGGTTTTAACGTGATCAGCCGCTTCGGCCTGGTCGGCGCCGCGCCGCGCATTGCCGACGAAGCCCTGCAACTGCTGCTGGCGCCAAACACGCCCCAGGGCCCGCGCGACCTGCTGCTGATGCCCGACCAGATGATCCTGCAGATCCACGAGTCCATCGGCCATCCGCTGGAACTCGACCGCATCCTCGGCGATGAGCGCAATTACGCCGGCACCAGTTTTGTGAAGGCCAGCGACTTCGGCCACCTGCAATACGGCTCCAAGCTGCTGAACGTAACGTTCGACCCGGACATTCCCGAGCAACTGGCCAGCTACGGCCATGACGACGACGGCACCGCGGCCAGCAAACAATTCCTGATCCGCGAAGGGCTGCTGCTCAAGCCGTTGGGTGGGGCGTTGTCGCAGTTCCGCTCGGGCATGGACGGCGTGGCCAACAGCCGCGCCAGCAGCTGGAACCGCCCGCCGATCGACCGCATGGCCAACCTGAATATCGAAGCCGGCGATAAGCGCCTGGCGCAACTGATTGGCGGCATCGAACACGGCATCCTGATGTCGACCAACCGCTCGTGGTCCATCGACGATGCGCGCAACAAGTTCCAGTTCGGCTGTGAGTGGGGCCAGTTGATTGAAAACGGCGAACTCAAGGGCGTGGTGAAAAACCCCAACTACCGGGCGATTTCCGCGCAGTTCTGGCGCAACCTCAGCGCCGTGGGCGACGCCAGCACCTTCAAAGTGCTGGGAACGCCGAACTGCGGCAAGGGCGAGCCCAACCAGGTGATCCGCGTCGGCCATGCGTCGCCGGCCTGTGTGTTCAGCAACGTTGACGTATTTGGGGGAGATGCCTGATGAACAACTTCAAGGCATTGGTGCAGTGGCTCAAGCAGGCCATCACCGACAAGGAACAATTTCACCTGGGCTACGCGGCGGAATCGTCCGAGTTCGTGCGCTTCAACCACGCCAAGGTGCGGCAGGCCGGGCAAGTGCAGCAGGCCAGCCTCAATCTCAAGCTGATCAACGATGGCCGCCATGCCGACCTCGGCATCACCCTGGCCGGCGAGCCCGAGCTGGATCGCCAGCGCCTCGCCGACGGCCTGCGGCAGTTGCGTGAAACCCTGCCGCTGCTGCCACATGACCCGTACCTGTTGCTCAACCACAACGCCTGGCAAAGCCACAACGAACAGGCCCGTCCCCTGCCCGACCTGGCCCAGGTGCTGGAAGAAATCAGCCAGGCAGCCAATGGCGTCGACCTGGTCGGCTTCTATGCCGCCGGGCCGATCAGCCGGGGCTTTGCCAGTTCGGACGGTGCGTTTGGCTGGCATCAGGCCAATAGTTTCAACTTCGATTTCAGCCTGTTCCACGCCAATGGCGAAGCGGTAAAAGCCAGCTACGCCGGCGACGCCTGGGACAGCGCCGAGTTCGCCCGGCGCTTCCAGCTGGCCCGTGAACAGCTGGAATTCCTTGGCCGCCCGCTGCACCCACTGGCGCCCGGACAATACCGCGCCTACCTCGCCCCGGCGGCGCTGGAAGAAATCATCAGCATTATCACCTGGGGTGGTTTTTCCGCCCAGGCCATCGCCAGCAAAGGCAGCTCGTTGCAACGGCTCTATGCCGGTGAGCAGTCCTTGAGCCCGCTGGTGACGGTGAAAGAACACATCACCGACTCCCTGAGCCAAGCGTTCTCCAGCGAAGGCTACCCGCGCAGTGATGTCACGCTGATCAACGCCGGCAAGGCCGAGGGCCAACTGGTGAACTCGCGCAGCGCCGCCGAATATGGTCTCAGCGCCAACGGCGCCAGCGGCGACGAATCCCCCAGCGCCTTGCAGATCGCGGCGGGCAGCCTGGCCCAGGCCGAGATCCTCAAGCAACTGGGCACCGGGCTCTACATCAGCAACCTGTGGTACCTGAACTACTCCGACCTGCCCGCCGCACGCCTGACCGGCATGACGCGCTTCGCCACGTTCTGGGTGGAAGACGGCGAGATCAAGGCACCGGTCAGCACCATGCGTTTTGATGACAGCGTCTACAGCCTGCTCGGCTCACAGTTGGAAGCCCTGACCGCTGAGCGGGAACTGCTGCTGTCGGCCAGCACTTACGGCCAGCGCAATACCGCCTCCAACCTGTTGCCGGGCGCCCTGGTCAACCGCCTGACCCTGACCCTGTAAATACCCCCCTGTGGGAGGGGGCTTGCCCCTCCCACATTGTCTTGCGCTGATTTCAGACAGCTCGGTTTCGGCCCTTCCTACCGTAAATTCGCTTCCTCCCAGTTTGCACGGGCAGCCTGTTGTCGCCCGTCAAAAACCTCGCTATAACAACCAGTGGCATACCGCCACACACTGGAAGTACTGCGATGAACCATGGAAGTTTCGTCATACAAAAGCTGTTCAAGCACTACAACGTTCATGTTGAGCAACTAGGAAACGATTCGCAAAAGAAGACCGTCTTGATGGTCAATGGCGCACTGTCCACCACACGCTCATTCGCCCGAACCAGCAAATGCCTGGCCGAGCACTTCAATGTACTGTTGTTCGACCTGCCCTTCTCGGGCTATTCCCGCGAACACAACACCGACCTGGACCTGGTGACCAAGGATGACGAGGTGCAAATCCTGCGCGCCCTGGTCGAGCGCTTCCAGGTCAATCACCTGGTCTCGGCCTCATGGGGCGGCATCTCCACGCTGCTGACCCTGGCACACAACCCGCCGTCGGTCGAAAGCTCAGTGGTCATGGCCCTGGCGCCCAACCTCAACCAGGCAATGCTCGACTATGTGGAGCGCGTGCGGGTGCTGATCGAAGCCGATGACAAGTCCGCAGTCGGGCACCTGCTCAACGAGACCGTCGGCAAATACCTGTCGCCCCGCCTCAAGCGCAATAACCATCGGCACCTGTCGAACATGGCCACCACCGAGTACCGCCAGGCGCGCTTTCATATCCATCAGGTGCTGGCCCTGGGCGATGGCAACTACCTGCCGGCACTGCGAAAAATCGAAACCCCGGTGCACTTTCTCAACGGCACGCTGGACGAATACACCCCTGCCGCGGATGCCCAACTGTTCAAGCACTACGTCGACCGCAGCAGCTTTGCCGTGGCCGAACACACCGGGCATTTACTGGACCTGGAGTCCCGCGAGGCGGCTTTGGCGGTGCACCGTGCATTGTTGGATTTCCTGGTGGGCGAGCACGCGGCGTTGTCGGATTTAGACCAACCGCCAGTGGGAAAAGGGGCGACGAATGGCGCATAATCGCCGACACATAGCTTGCTAACAAAAAGGTAAACCATGCCGAATCGCGCCCCTCTCGATGCCAAGACCGCCCGCTGGCTCCCCTGGGTGGTAGCGATTGCCTTCTTCATGCAATCGCTGGATGGGACGATTCTCAACACCGCACTGCCGGCCATGGCCCGGGACCTGGCGGAAAACCCGCTGCGCATGCAAGGGGTGGTGATCGCCTACATGCTCACCGTCGCCTTGCTGATCCCGGCCTCGGGCTGGATCGCCGACCGCTTCGGCACCAAGAAGATTTTCTTCGGCGCGATCATGCTGTTCAGCATCGGCTCCTTGCTGTGCGCCTTGTCCAGCAGCCTGACCATGCTGGTGGGTGCGCGGGTCATCCAGGGCCTCGGCGGGGCGTTGATGCTGCCGGTCGGCCGGCTCGTGGTGCTACGCGCCTACCCCCGCTCCGAACTGGTGCGGATCATGGGTTTCATCACCATTCCCGGCCTGCTCGGGCCCTTGCTCGGCCCCACCATGGGCGGCTGGATGGTGCAATACCTGACGTGGCACTGGATCTTCCTGATCAACCTGCCGGTGGGCATGATCGGTTGCTACGCCGTGTGGAAGTTCATCCCCGACCTGCGCGGCAGCGAACGTACGCGCTTCGATGGCATCGGCTTCCTGCTGTTCGGCGCGGCCATGGTGCTGATCACCATTGCCATGGAAGGCCTGGGCGAATTGCACCTGCCGCACCTGCGGGTGATGTTGCTGCTGTTCGGCGGGTTGGCGTGCCTGGCGGCGTATTGGCTGCGCGCCGGGCATATCGATAACCCGCTGTTCTCGCCGGCGCTGTTCAAGACCCGCACCTTTGCGGTGGGTATCCTCGGCAACCTGTTCGCGCGCCTGGGCAGCGGCGCCTTGCCGTTCCTGGTGCCGTTGCTGCTGCAAGTGGCCCTGGGGTATTCGCCGTCCCAGGCAGGGATGAGCATGCTGCCCCTGGCGGCGGCGGCGATGTTCGCCAAGTCCATCGCCCGGCCGCTGATCGAGCGCGTGGGCTACCGCATCGTGCTGACCGGCAACACCCTGGCGCTGGGCATCATGCTGGCGAGCATGGGCCTGGTCAGCGAGCAGACGCCCTACCCGCTGCTGCTGGCAATGCTGGCGGTGCTGGGGGCAATCAACTCGCTGCAATTTACCGCGATGAACACCGTCACCCTGATCGACCTCGACGACGCCCAGGCCAGCAGCGGCAACAGCTTGCTGTCAGTGGTGGCGCAATTGTCCCTGAGCCTTGGGGTAGCATGCGCCGGTGCGTTGCTTGGCGGCTTTACTGCCGAGTCCGGCAACGATGGCGTGGAAAGCGTGCTCGGCGCCTTCCAGCTGACCTTCCTCACCGTGGGCATCATGGCGATGCTGGCGGCGGCGATCTTCCTGCAATTGGAGCCTAAAGGCAGCGGCAAGCGGCAAGCTTGAAGCTGCAAGACGGCTTCGAGCTTGCCGCTTGCCGCTCATAACTTGCCGCGGCCCCCACCCCTCATCCGAACCATGCGAAAAAACCCACCGGGGCCTGCTACACTGCGCGACATTTTGTTTTGCAGAGCCAGTCCCGTGACTACCATCGCCACCGCTTTTAATACTTTGCCCCTGTCCGCCGCCATGCTGGCTAACCTCGACTCGCTGGGTTATGTCGAGATGACGCAGATCCAGGCGCAAAGCTTGCCGGTGATCCTCAAGGGGCTGGACCTGATTGCCCAGGCCAAGACCGGCAGCGGCAAGACCGCCGCGTTCGGCATCGGCCTGCTGAACCCGATCAACCCGCGCTACTTCGGCTGCCAGGCCCTGGTGATGTGCCCGACCCGTGAGCTGGCCGACCAGGTCGCCAAGGAAATCCGCCGCCTGGCCCGTGCCGAAGACAACATCAAGGTCCTGACCCTGTGCGGCGGCGTGTCCCTCGGCCCGCAGATCGCCTCCCTGGAGCACGGCGCCCACGTGATCGTCGGCACCCCGGGCCGTATCCAGCAACACCTGCGCAAGGGTTCGCTGGTGCTGGACGGCTTGAACACGCTGATCCTCGACGAAGCCGACCGCATGCTCGACATGGGTTTCTACGACGCCATTGAAGACATCATCAGCAAGACCCCGCCGCGCCGCCAGACCCTGCTGTTCTCGGCCACCTACCCGGTGAGCATCAAGCAGCTGGCCTCGAAGTTCATGCGCGCGCCGCAGCAAGTGAAAGCCGAAGCGTTCCACTCCGACGACCAGATCGAACAGCGTTTCTACGAGATCTCCCCGGAAGAACGCATGGACGCCGTGACCAAGGTGCTGGCGCATTTCCGCCCGGCCTCCTGCGTGGCGTTCTGCTTCACCAAGCAGCAAGTACAGGAAACCGTCGATCACCTGACGGCCAAGGGCATTTCCGCCGTCGGCCTGCATGGCGACCTGGAACAGCGCGACCGTGACCAGGTATTGGCGATGTTCGCCAACCGCAGCACCTCGGTGCTGGTGGCCACCGACGTCGCCGCCCGCGGCCTGGACATTGACGCGCTGGACATGGTGATCAACGTCGAACTGGCCCGCGACTCGGAAATCCACATCCACCGCGTGGGCCGTACCGGTCGCGCCGGTGAGACCGGCATCGCCATCAGCCTGGTGGCGCCGTCCGAAGCGCACCGCGCCCAGGCCATCGAGCAACTGCAGAAGTCACCGCTGAACTGGGACCAACTGGACAACCTCAAGCCGCAAAGCGGTGGCCCGCTGTTGCCGGTGATGAGCACCCTGTGCATCGCCGCCGGCCGCAAAGACAAGGTGCGCCCAGGCGACATCCTCGGCGCATTGACCGGTGAAGCCGGCATCCCGGGTGCCCAGGTCGGCAAGATCGCGATCTTCGACTTCCAGGCCTTCGTGGCCGTGGAACGCGGCATCGCCAAACAGGCGTTGCAGCGTTTGAACGACGGCAAGATCAAGGGCCGTTCGTTGCGCGTTCGTATCCTGTAACACGATCTCCGACCTATATGGAGATCCAATGTGGGAGGGGGCTTGCCCCCGATGGCGGAGTGTCAGTGACAGATGTACTGACTGACACACTGCCATCGGGGGCAAGCCCCCTCCCACATTTGACTGTATTCCAAATCAGAATTTGTAAGAGGACACCGTTTTGCGCTCGACCGAAGTTGTGATCATTGGCGCCGGCGCCGCAGGCTTGATGTGCGCACTGACCGCCGCCGGGCGTGGGCGCAAGGTGATGTTGCTCGACCATGCGAACAAGGCCGGCAAAAAGATCCTGATGTCGGGCGGTGGCCGCTGCAATTTCACCAACCTGTACACCGAGCCGGCCAACTTCCTGTCGCACAACGCGCACTTCTGCAAGTCCGCCCTGGCCCGCTATACCCAGTGGGACTTTATCGGGCTGGTGGCCAAGCACGGCGTGCCGTACCACGAGAAGAAACTCGGCCAGCTGTTCTGCGATAACAAATCCAGCGACATCCTCGGCATGCTGTTGGACGAGTGCATCCAGACCGGCGTGAGCCTGCACCTGGACACCTCGATTGAAGAAATCGCCAAGGTCGACAACGGCTACCAGTTGCAGACCACCGTGGGTGAACTGCGCTGCGAATCCCTGGTGATCGCCACCGGCGGCCTGTCGATCCCGACCCTGGGCGCCACCGGTTTCGGTTACCAGGTGGCCAGGCAGTTCGGCCATGAGCTGTTGCCGACCCGCGCCGGGCTGGTGCCGTTCACCATCACCGACCAGCTCAAGGACTTGTGCGGCGAGTTGTCCGGTACCTCGGTGGATTGCCTGGTCAGCTGCAACGACCAGAGCTTTCGCGAGAACATCCTGTTTACCCATCGCGGCCTCAGCGGCCCGGCGATTCTGCAGATTTCGTCCTACTGGGAATCCGGCGACACGGTGGAAATCAATCTGCTGCCTGACCACGACGCCCACACCTGGCTGCAACAGCAGCAGGTCGAACGCCCCAACAGCGAGCTGAAAACCCTGCTGGGTGAAATCTTCACCAAGAAGATGGCCAATCTGCTGGCGGAAACCTGGTTCGTGTCCAAGCCGATGAAGCAGTACACCCACGCCGAAGTGGCCGACATCGCGCAAAAACTGTCGAGCTGGCAACTGGTGCCGGCGGGCACCGAGGGCTACCGCACGGCCGAAGTGACCTTGGGCGGCGTGGATACGCGGGAAGTCTCGTCCAAGACCATGGAGTCGCTGAAAAGCCCGGGCTTGTACTTTATTGGCGAAGTGCTGGATGTGACCGGACACCTGGGTGGGTTCAACTTCCAGTGGGCGTGGGCTTCCGGTTACGCGGCCGCGCAGTTTGTTTGACACGACGCGGTAAAAAATGTGGGAGGGGCTGTATGCCTGAGAATAATTTGCTGTCAGATGTGATCACCACCCTTGCCGTGGCGTCACTGATGGCTCAATTTAGCGGCATCGTCCCGGAAGACTCCAGACTTCATGTCATCGACCTCGTTCAAGCAGTCCATGCGGCGCCTGTGGGCGCTGGATAAATTCAGCTATAGCATCCGGGTGTTCATCGCCCTCACCGGCAGCATGGTGTTGTGCTGGTACCAGGATGAAATGGCGCTGCTGATCCCGCTGTTCCTGGGGATTATCGCCAGCGCCCTGGCCGAGACCGACGACAGTTGGCAAGGCCGCCTCAACGCCCTGGCGGTGACGCTGGTGTGTTTCAGCATTGCCGCGCTGTCGGTGGAGCTGCTGTTCCCCTACCCTTGGATTTTCGCCATCTCCCTGGCCCTGGCAACGTTCTGCCTGACCATGCTCGGCGCCTTGGGTGAACGCTATGGCGCGATTGCCTCGGCCACCTTGATCCTGTCGGTCTACACCATGATCGGCGTGGACCAGCGCGGCGGCGCCGTCAGCGATTTCTGGCATGAACCGTTACTGCTGGTGGCCGGTGCCGCCTGGTACGGCGCGCTATCGGTGCTGTGGCAGGCGCTGTTTTCCAACCAGCCGGTGCAACAGAGCCTGGCGCGGTTGTTCCGCGAGCTGGGGCGTTACCTCAAGCTCAAATCGTCGTTGTTCGAACCGATTCGCCAGCTGGATGTGGAAGCCCGCCGCCTGGAACTGGCCCAGCAAAATGGCCGGGTGGTGGCGGCGCTGAATGCGGCGAAGGAAATCATCCTGCACCGTGTGGGCAATGGCCGGCCGGGGTCGAAGGTCAGTCGCTACCTCAAGCTGTACTTCCTGGCCCAGGACATCCACGAACGCGCCAGTTCATCCCACTATCCTTACAACGCCCTGGCCGATGCGTTCTTCCACAGCGATGTGTTGTTCCGCTGCCAACGCCTGCTACGCCAGCAAGGCAAGGCCTGCCAGGCCCTGGCCGAGTCGATCCAGTTACGCCAGCCGTTCATCTATGACGACAGCTTCGCCGAAGCCCTCAGCGACCTGAATGCTTCCCTGGAACACCTGCGTATCCAGAGCAACCCGGCCTGGCGCGGCCTGCTGCGTTCGTTGCGCGCCCTCGCAGCCAACCTGTCCACCCTCGACCGCCTGCTTGGCGACGCGAGCAACCCCGATGCCCTGGCCGACGCCACCGACAGCAACCTGCTGGACCGCGCCCCACGCAACCTGAAGGAAATGTGGACGCGCCTGCGCACGCAACTGACGCCGACGTCGCTGCTGTTCCGCCATGCACTGCGCCTGTCCCTGGCGCTGACCGTCGGCTACGGCATGTTGCATGCGATCCACGCCTCCCAAGGCTACTGGATCATCCTCACCACGCTATTTGTTTGCCAACCGAACTACGGCGCTACCCGGCGCAAGCTCGGCCAGCGGATCATCGGCACCGCCATCGGCCTCACCGTGGCGTGGGCGCTGTTCGACCTGTTCCCCAGCCCCCTGGTGCAGTCGATGTTCGCCATCGCCGCCGGGCTGGTGTTCTTTATCAACCGCACCACCCGCTACACCCTGGCCACGGCGGCGATCACCTTGATGGTGCTGTTCTGCTTCAACCAGGTGGGCGATGGCTACGGGTTGTTCCTGCCACGCCTGTTCGATACGTTGCTCGGCAGTTTGATTGCAGGCCTGGCGGTGTTCCTGTTCCTGCCGGACTGGCAAGGCCGACGCTTGAACAAGGTGCTGGCCAACACCCTGACCTGCAACAGCATCTACCTGCGCCAGATCATGCAGCAATACGCCGCCGGCAAGAGCGACGACCTGGCTTACCGCCTGGCCCGGCGCAATGCCCACAACGCCGATGCGGCGCTGTCCACCACCCTGGCGAATATGCTCATGGAGCCCGGGCATTTCCGTAAGGAGGCCGATGTGGGCTTCCGCTTCCTGGTGCTGTCGCACACATTGCTCAGCTACCTGTCGGGGCTCGGTGCACACCGCGAAACCCAGCTGCCGGCCGAGGTGCGTGAACACTTGATCGCAGGCGCCGGCAATAGCCTGGCGGCGAGCATTGATGAAATCGCCACGGGGCTGGCGAACAAGCAGCCGATTGCGATTCAGAGCGATGCCGAGGAGGCCTTGGCGGCGGATCTGGAGCAGATGCCGGATGAGATAGATGAAGGGCAGCGGTTGGTGCAGACGCAGTTGGCGTTGATATGCAGACAGTTGGGGCCGTTGCGCACCTTGGCGGCGCACCTGATCAAAGATACCAGCGCGGCTTAGGCCGCTATCGGGGGCAAGCCCCCTCCCACACTTGATCGCATAACAAATGTGGGAGGGGGCTTGCCCCCGATAGCGGCCCGCACAGGCACTACATGCCATGGGCCTTCATCAACCGCGCATAACTGCCATCAGCCTTCATCCTGGCAATCTCACGGTCAAAGCTCGCCACAATCTGCGCGTGCTCAGGGTTCTTCAGGCTGACCAGAATATGCAGGCTGTTTTCGCTCAGCGGCTTGGGCAGGAACTCCACCGCATTGCGCACCCGCGCCGACTCGCGCGACAGGTAATAACGCGCCACATACTCATCCTCCACGGTCAGCCGCACCCGCTGCGCCGCCAGCATCCGCACGGCCATGGCGAAGTTATGCACCGGCACTTTCTGCAACTGCACATCCCCATCGAACGCCGCCGAATAGGCATAACCACGCACCACCGCAATGGGATAGTCGTGCAACTGCTCCAGGTCCTGAAACTCGATGGGGTCGTCACGGCGCTTGATCAAACGCACGCGGTTAAGCAGGTATTCGCCCGAGAACTGCCCCAAATGCGTACGGGCCTCGTCGTACCAGGCGTTGACCAACACGTCATAGCGCCCGTCGCCCACGCCCATCAGCGCCCGGGCCCAGGGCACCTGTTCGAAGTCACTGGCATAGCCCGCACGGGCCAACGCCGTGGTGACGATGTCGGTCGCCAACCCACCATTGACCAAGGTGGAATCGGTAAAGGGTGGCCAGGCATCCGCTACCAGGCGCAGACGCTGTGCAAATGCAGGCGTGGCCAGCAACAACACTCCAATCAAAGCAACGGCACGAGACAATCGCGGCATGCTCAAAGTCCTTGGCGGGCAGGCGGTGGCCTTAGCTCAGGCAGTGCCTGAGGCTCTAACATTAGCTCAGATTACACAAAGAAACGGCCGACGAACGCACTCAATGATGGCAATTTGATTTCATCCACAAAAATAGTTGATTTAGACACCGCTGCCCGTCGCGCTTACTATCCAGAACGGACATTTACGTGAGATCACACCATGACAGTCGATTGGGTCTGCAAGCATCACACCGACCTGGGCAAGGAGCAGCTGTACGCCATTTTGCGTTTGCGCAGCGAGGTCTTCGTTGTCGAGCAGAAGTGCGTCTACCAGGACATCGACGGGCAGGACCTGGCGGGCGATACCCACCACCTGATGGCCTGGAAAGACGACGAGCTGGTGGCCTACCTGCGCCTGCTGGATCCAGAGTCCCAGGGCGGTGACGTGGTGATCGGCCGTGTGATCGTGGCGCCGGTTGCACGGGGCACCGGGCTGGGGCACCAGATGATGGAAGAAACCCTCAGGCAGGTTGACGAGATCTGGCCTGAGACGCCGATCTTCCTGTCAGCCCAAGCCCATTTGCAGGGGTATTACGGGCGGTATGGGTTTGTGGTGGCGGGTGAGGAATACCTGGAGGATGACATTCCACATATAGGGATGCGGCGCGCTTGAGGCCGCCATCGGGGGCAAGTCGAATCGTCGCACCGCCCCTCCCACATTTGAATGTATTCGCAGTTCAAACTGTGGGAGGGGGCTTGCTCCCGATAGCGTCAGCCAAATCCACGCAGGGCCTCAGGGATAACCCAATACTTGTTTGACGGACGCGAGATTCAACTCGATCCAACGCCGATCAATCGCGCCCCAATCGCGAATCCGATAGTGCCCGGCATGGTTGCGGGCGCCGTCTTCCTGTTCGAACTCACACACAATATCCAGGTCGGCCAGTGCCGCAATCGTGTCCTGCGCGGTGCGCCGGGGCATGCCGGTAACGTCGGTCAGCGCCGGGACGCTGCTGGCCTGCCCGCTGTCGATCAGGTACGCCACGTACAGGCGGCGGTAGAAGCTGCTTTTGGTCTTGCTCACATCCATGGTCAGTCGCCTTGTGCGGTCAGGGTTTGCCCTGCAGGTCGCGATACGTGAGGTACACCCGCAGGTCGAATTCCACCTGGTGGTAGCCGGGCATCATGTAGTCGCAGAGTTTGTAGAACGCCTTGTTGTGGTCCGATTCCTTGAAGTGCGCCAACTCGTGAACCACGATCATGCGCAGGAATTGCGGCGCGGCCTCCTTGAACAGCGAGGCAATGCGGATCTCTTTCTTGGATTTGAGGTTGCCGCCCTGCACCCGCGAGATCGTGGTATGCAGGCCAAGGGCGCGGTGGGTCAGATCCAGGCGGTTATCGAACAGCACTTTGTCGATGGCCGGCGCGTTGCGCAGGTGTTCCTGCTTCAAGGCCTGGGCATAGGCGTACAGGGCTTTGTCGCTCTGCACCCCATGGCGGTCGGGGTAACGCTGCTCCAGGTAGGCGCCCAACTGGTCCTTGGCGATCAGCTGGCGTACTTGCTCCTGGAGGGCAGCGGGGTAAGCCTGGAGGTATTTCAGCGCGGTCATTGGGGTCTGCAACAGGATTCGGATGGGCGCCAGTGTAGCGAATTCAGCGCACGCGGGCGCGTGCCCAGTCGACCACTTCTTCAGCCATCAAGGGCTGCGCCGCCCACGGCCCCTGGATATACGGGCAACCCTGGGCCTTGAGCCACTGGGCCTGCTCCTGGGTTTCCACACCTTCGGCCACCACGACCACCTCAAAATGCCCGCACAGCTCGATAATGCTGCGCGCCATCGCGGCGTCCCGCACCGAACCCGGCAGCCGCGCAACCAATTGCGGATCAAGCTTGAGCGTATCGAAGGCCAGATCGCGCAAATGCGCCAGGGAACACTGCCCCGAGCCGAAGTCATCCAGGGCGATACGCACCCCGATACGGCGCAGCAACTTGAGCTGCTTGGCGGCCTCTTCCAGGTTACTCATCAGGCAGTCTTCGCTGATTTCCACCTCCAACTGGTACCCCTCCAGGCCATATCGCTCCAGCATCTGCTGCAGTTGGTTCACCAGGTTAGGCATATTGAACTGGCTGCTGCTCAGGCTCACGCTCAGCACCAACGTATCGTCAAACGCGGCTTGCCATGCCTGGCGTTGGGCGGCGATCTGCTGGTAGATCCACGCGCTCAGTTGGCTGATCAGCCGCGCCTCTTCCAACAACGGTAAAAACAGCCCCGGTGGCACATCGCCGACACTGGGGTGCTGCCAACGCAACAACACCTCAACGCCGCGCAAACGCCCATCCACCAGCGAGACCTGGGGCTGATAGACCAGGGTGAAATCCTTGTTTTGAATCGCCGTGCGCACGCTGTCTTCAAGCATCAGCCGCGAGCGGGCGCGGCCGTTCATTTCCTGGTCGTAATAACGATATTGCTGACGACCGGCACGCTTGGCTTCGTACATGGCGATGTCGGCCGCGCGCAGCAAACCACTCAAATCCGCACCGCAGTCCGGGAAGGTGGCAATGCCGATGCTGACCCCGAGCATCACATCCAAACCGTCGACCTGCTGGCACACCGACACTCGCTCGATCAGCTTTTCTGAAATTTTTGCCGCCTGCTCCGGAAACTCCAGCTCCAGCAATGCCGTGAATTCATCACCCCCCATACGGCCAATAATGTCGTAGGAACGCAGACAGCCCTGCAATTGCTCCGAGACCCAGCGCAGCACACGGTCGCCGGCATCATGACCGAGGGAATCGTTGACCCGCTTGAAACCGTCGAGGTCCAAGTACAGCAACACCAAGGACTGCTCTGTCCGCTCGCTGCGCGATAACGTGTTTTCCACTGCCTGGTAGAAGCCGCGCCGGTTCAGCAGACCGGTCAGCGGGTCGGTCACGGCCTGGAACTCCAGCTGCTGGTGCAGGTGGCGCACTTCGGACATATCCAGCACCGTCACCACCATGGCCTTCTGTTCAGCGGGCAGCGGTGCACAGGACAACGCCACCGGCACCTGCTGGCCCCGGCCGGTGCGCAGCAGCGCATCGTGCAGGCGCCAGGTTTCACCTCGGCGGTAGCCGGCGTACATCTGCGAATCCGGCCAGGTAGGCACATGGGGTTTTTGCAGGAAACTCAGGAAGTCCTGGCCTTGCAGCTCCTGGATCGTGGCATTGAGCAGGCGCGAAATCGCCGGGTTGGCGTATTCGATCACGCCCTCTTCACTCACCACCAGAATGCCCTCGGCGGCGTTATCCAACACCGACGCATTGAAAGCCCGGGCGGACTCCAGGTCATGGCTCAGGCACTGCAAGGCCCGACGAATGCGCTGGTGCTCCAGCAACGCCTGGACCTTGGGCTTGAGGATGTGCGGATCGAAAGGTTTGAACAGGTAATCGATGGCGCCGCTGGCGTAGCCTTCCAGCACGGCGGCGGGCGACTGGGCATTGGCACTCAGAAAGATGATCGGGGTCATGCGTGTGCGATGGCTGCCGCGCATCAAGCGGGCGACCTCGAAGCCGTCCATGCCGGGCATCATCACATCCAGCAGCACCAGGTCGACGTCATGTTGCAGCAGTAACTCCAGGGCTTCCACACCAGACGCGGCAGTCACCACCAGCCAATCATCACGTTGCAGAAGCGCACGCATGCTGATCAGATTTTCTGGGTAGTCATCGACCACCAGAAGAACAGAACTGCCATCGCCATGAGGTGGAGCGCATTCCATGCTAGGTCTCTTCCTTAGGTCTACTCCGGTCACTTCTGAGAGAAAACCCGGACAAACATTGAGGCCTCACTCTAGCCCCGGATCCTGAAAATCAGAAGTGACGTGGATGCCATCATTGCGCCAAAGTTCAGTCAGCCGACTAACGGTCAACCTCTACAGCCCACGGTTCATGGGAAACATGGCTTTTTGGCATTCCCTTGACGCCAATAAATTGCCAGCAAACGTTTAACAACTGGCCGACCACCGCCTATAAAGAACCTGTCAGGCCCCCGGGCCAAAGCCTTCAACCCCTGTAAAAGGCCAACGCCATGATCGACCTCTCCACCTGGAACCTGAGCATTCCGGTCGGCTCCCCGCCCGCCACCATCGACACCCCGAAACTGATGAGCGGTTTCAATGACCAATACTTCCAGGCCGAAGGCAGCAACGTACAATTCTGGACACCCGTGACCGGCACCCGCACCGAGAACGCCGTATACCCACGCAGCGAGCTGCGCGAAACCTACGCCGACGGCCGCTTGCGCAACTGGACCTACCCCGAAGCCGACAACTTCCTGCGCGCCACCCTGGCGGTCAACCAGGTGCCCTCCAGCGGCAAGATCGTCATCGGCCAGATCCACGCCTACGACAGCCAGAAGCCGCTGATCAAGCTCGAATACCAGTTCAAGGAAAAGACCCAGACCGGCAACATCGTTGCCAAGGTGCGCATGCGTCCGGATGAAGATGAAAGCCGCGTGATCATCGTCGCCTCCAATGTGCCGCTGGAGAAAAGCTTTACCTACGTGATCAACCTCAACAAAGCCGGGCTGCTCAGCGTGTATGCCGCTGACAGTGAGTGGAACGAGCGCATCGGCGCAGCGTGGGCCGCCAAGCCGCTGTACTTCAAGGCGGGCGCGTATGTGCAGGACAACAGCGGGGACAGCAAGGAAGGCGCGAAGGTGACGTTTGCGAAGTTGGATATTGATCACGAGTGAACACTGACCGGACTCGCTTCCAGTAGGCCTCTTCCTTTGAATCAACGGGTTTTTCGCTGATTCACACAATCAATTAAACGCCGCCAACCCCTGTGGGAGCCGGGCAAGCCCGGCTCCCACAGGGCCCTGCACCCTACAGCCAGATCGACGCTTACAGTTCGCCCCGTCGCTGGCATTGAACAGCGATAGGGTTTCGCAGCCCTAACGATACGTGTGTACCCAAGCATCATGAATACAATGACGAAAGCATCTGCGCCCGGCGTTTACTTTATGGTGGTTGTGTGTGGAAGACCTTCGGGTCTGCCGGGTTCCTCGTATCCTCCAATACCGCACGCATTCTGGTGCAGGACGTGAGCGATGTGTTTGGGGTGATTGAACACTGGGGGTTCAACACATCCACCCCCGGATAAAACGTGAGTCGAAAACGCCCGCAATCATTGCGGGCGTCTTGATATACGCCTACATCTAAATAAATTCGGCCCCCTTACCACCTTTACTGACGTGTAAATGCGTAGCCGCCCACCAAGAGCGGCCGCACTTTTCATTCGAAGATGTTACCTGTCTACTGGGCAGGTAATGTGACCGGGGCAGGTCCCTTTGAGTTCTTCAGCTCAAAAGCACAGTCCGTGACCTTACTCGTTGTGCATTCTTTATTTTCATTCCAGTTGGAACCTATAGCCATAGGAGGCAAGGTAAACCGCTGGGACAATCTTAAATACTCGTCCTTGCCTTTACCGCCGTAATTACAGCTCACGTAGTTATAAGCCGCCTTGGTTTCACTGTCTGTTCCCTGCTTGATCGCAGCTCCCAAAAATTTATATTCCTGGATCATCGAACCATTATCAATGAACTGCTCGCCCTTCCAGCCCCCTTCACCTGAAAACTGAATGCTCTCGGCTTTGATCGTTGACACTTCTGGGCAAAATAGCGGTGCCGCGTATGCACTTCCCATCAGCAGTAGCGTTCCAATCGCGGCTAAATATTGAAGTGCTTTTATAAGATATGAATGTGACATGGCGGCTATACCTCTCTTGAATGAGTCATCCAATCATGCAGAAAATGACCAACGTGCGACACTGTCAACGTTGACAGTTATAAATACAAATTAGAAATAGTTACCCGTAGTTTAATTTCGTCCAGTACGGTCCCGCAACGGCTCTATGCAGAGCTTCTCCTTACCGGATCTCAAAGCCTGGCTGCCTTTAACAAGAAATCTCAGCATCCGCGCTATCGGCTATAGCAAATCATTATAAAAACCTGTTAATTCTTACAGGTTACTAAAAGCCTTCGTGAATCTAACCTTACTATCGAAACACGAAAAAACAGATTATCGCGAACAAATCAACCTGACCCTCGTGGCCACCCATTATCTATTTGAAAGGATAAAATCATGGCTAGTATCATCGGATACATATGTCGAACACACAGGGCGCAACATAGTAATCAACATTACCAATGCTGATGATATCTACGGACCAATATCGGGAACTATTTCTATTTGCGGATCATCAGCACCATTTACTGGAGGTCAAAGAATTGATACTGTCAACACTACTGGCCATCTAAATGCGACTATACCGAATGCCACAACGGAGTCATGGACATTTACCACCAGCACTGTTGACCACCGGCAATTAAATGTCCAGCGCCGTTATGCAGGCAATGATAACAACTGGATAAACGACAGCTTCATCGCTGTTCGGCAATGTTAGTGAAGTGTGAGTTGAAGAAAACCCGCTAAGCGCTTCGCCCCTAATTAACTTATTTAAATTTATAATCTAAAATACAGCCTCAAAAAAACCGCATTTCTGCGGTTTTTTTCGAGGCATTTTAACATTCAGGCTTAATTCACCTTAGCGTTCAACTCACCTTTCAAATAACGCTGGTACATCGCTTCCAACGAAACAGGCTTGATCTTCGAAGCATTACCAGCAGTACCAAACGCTTCATAACGTGCGATACACACATCACGCATCGCGGTCACGGTGGCGCCGAAGAATTTACGTGGGTCGAATTCGCTCGGGTTGGTGGCCATCAGGCGACGCATCGCACCGGTGGACGCCAGGCGCAGGTCGGTGTCGATGTTGACCTTGCGCACGCCGTACTTGATGCCTTCGACGATTTCTTCAACCGGTACGCCGTAGGTTTCTTTGATGTCGCCACCGTACTGGTTGATGATCGCCAGCCACTCTTGCGGTACCGAGGAAGAACCGTGCATCACCAGGTGGGTGTTAGGGATGCGCTTGTGGATTTCCTTGATGCGGTCGATGGCCAGTACGTCGCCGGTCGGTGGCTTGGTGAACTTGTAGGCGCCGTGGCTGGTGCCGATGGCGATCGCCAGGGCGTCGACTTGGGTCTTCTTCACGAAGTCGGCGGCTTCTTCCGGGTCGGTCAGCATCTGGCTGTGATCCAGCACGCCTTCGGCGCCGATGCCGTCTTCTTCACCGGCCATGCCGGTTTCCAGGGAACCCAGGCAACCCAGTTCGCCTTCAACCGAGACGCCGCAGGCGTGGGCCATGGCCACGGTTTGTTGGGTTACGCGTACGTTGTACTCGTAGTCGGTCGGGGTCTTGCCGTCTTCACCGAGGGAACCGTCCATCATCACCGAGCTGAAGCCCAGTTGGATGGAGCGCTGGCACACGTCAGGGCTGGTGCCGTGGTCCTGGTGCATGCACACCGGGATGTGTGGGAATTCTTCGATCGCGGCAAGGATCAGGTGACGCAGGAAAGGAGCACCGGCGTATTTGCGGGCACCGGCCGAAGCCTGGACGATCACTGGGGAGTCGGTCTTGTCAGCGGCTTCCATGATGGCGCGCATCTGCTCAAGGTTGTTGACGTTAAAGGCTGGGACGCCGTAGCCGAACTCGGCTGCGTGGTCCAGCATTTGACGCATGCTGATAAGTGCCATTGTGTTGTCTCTCCCGGTCGAGGGTCGTTAATCGTGCAAGCCTGCCGTAGCGGCGGCTGCTATTCAAGTTATTGCAGGTCAGGCTTTGCATGCCTGCCGTGCTGAATCGTTATTGCTGATGTGGGAGGGGGGCTTGCCCCCGATGACAGCCTGTCAGTGATGACTCTGTTGGCTGATCCACCGCTATCGGGGGCAAGTCGAATCGTCGCACCGCCCCTCCCACATTTTGGTCTTATCGATGCTGAGACCGCGTTCTATTTACTGAGCCTTACAGCCGCGCCCAATCAAATCGTCGGTGGCAACCCAGTAAACCAGGCCTTCCTCACCTTTTGTGTGAAACGCCAACTGGTCGTTGCTGTACAGCACGCCCGAAGCCGCCACATCCTGTTTGAGGCGATAAACCTGGTCGGAACCGCCGAGGCGTACATCCACCTCACTGCGGGCCTGGTTGGCGAACCGCCAGTTGACCTCGGCCTTGCTGTCGCAGGTCCAGGTGGTCCACTTACCTTCCGGTTCTGCCTTGTTGAACATGTTCATGCTGCTGCAACCGGCCAATAGGCCCAGGGCTGCCAGGGCGAAAACGCCTTTCATTGCCAATCCTCGCAGCGGGGCCAAAGGCCGCCGATGCCGTCGGTTAGTTGATCAGACCCGTCAAGGGCAACCCTGTTCCTGACCGTTGGGCGCAGAGTCGTATTTCTCCAGCCGGTCGTTGCCGATGCGCTTGTTGATCACCGGCATGGTCTCGGCTTGCCAGTCAGCCTGGTAGCAGCTTTTTTTCCGCTCCGGGGCAGGTTTCCCGGCCTCCGGCGCTGCGCTTGGCGTGCTGCCGCAGCCGGCCAACAGGCCCGCTGCGATCACCATTGCCAACGACTTGATCATGGGAATGCTCCTTTTCCGGATCACGAGCCTTAGCCTTTGGCTCGGGTTTCCAGCACTTCAACGGCCGGCAGGACTTTGCCTTCGACGAATTCGAGGAATGCGCCACCACCGGTGGAAATGTAGGAGATCTGGTCAGCAACGCCATATTTATCGATGGCCGCCAGGGTGTCGCCACCACCGGCGATGGAGAATGCCGAGCTGTCCGCGATGGCCTTGGCCAACACTTTGGTGCCGTTACCGAACTGGTCGAACTCGAACACGCCGACCGGACCATTCCACAGGATGGTCCGGGAGGCTTTCAGCAACTCTGCGAAGTTGGCCGCGGTTTGCGGGCCGATGTCGAGGATCATGTCGTCGGCGGCCACGTCGGCGATGAGCTTGACGGTAGCCTCGGCGGTTTCAGCGAACTCCTTGGCCACCACCACGTCCACCGGCAGCGGCACGCTGACCTTGGCGGCAATGGCGCGGGCGGTGTCGAGCAGGTCCGGCTCGTACAGGGACTTGCCCACCGGGTGGCCTGCTGCAGCCAGGAAGGTGTTGGCAATGCCGCCGCCGACGATCAGCTGGTTGCAGATCTGGCTCAGGCTGTTGAGCACGTCCAACTTGGTGGACACCTTTGAGCCGGCAACGATGGCAGCCATCGGTTGGGCCGGAGCACCCAGGGCCTTGCCCAGTGCATCCAGCTCAGCCGCCAGCAATGGGCCGGCAGCCGCAACCTTGGCGAACTTGGCCACGCCGTGGGTCGAACCCTCGGCGCGGTGAGCAGTGCCGAAGGCGTCCATCACGAACACGTCGCACAGGGCGGCGTATTGCTGGGCCAATTCGTCGCTGTTCTTTTTCTCGCCCTTGTTGAAGCGCACGTTTTCGAACAGCACGATGTCGCCAGGCTTAACGTCAACGCCGCCCAGGTAGTCAGCCACCAACGGCACGTCACGGCCCAGAGCCTTGCTCAGGTAGGCGGCTACCGGCTTGAGGCTGTTTTCGGCGGAGAACTCACCTTCGGTCGGGCGACCCAGGTGGGAGCAGACCATCACGGCCGCGCCTTTTTCCAGGGCCAGCTTGATGGTCGGCAGCGAGGCCAGGATTCGCGCATCGCTGGTGACAACACCGTCCTTGACTGGGACGTTGAGGTCTTCGCGAATCAGTACGCGCTTACCTTGCAGATCGAGGTCGGTCATCTTCAACACGGTCATGGGTCGCAGTTCCTGAATTACTGTTGAGGTTGTTTAGAGGCGATATGCAGATAATGTTCCGCAACGTCGAGCATTCGGTTGGCAAACCCCCATTCGTTGTCGAACCAGGCCAGGATGTTCACCAGCCTCGGGCCGGAAACGCGGGTCTGGCTGGCATCGACAATTGCCGAATGCGGGTCATGGTTGAAATCACAACTGGCGTGGGGCAACTCGGTGTAGGCCAGCAAGCCTTTGAGCGGGCCGCTGGTAGCGGCGTCGCGCAGGATCCGATTGACCTCCGTCGCATCAGTGTCGCTGACGGTTTGCATGGTGATGTCCAGGCAGGACACGTTCACCGTCGGCACCCGTACGGCTTTGGCCTGGATTCGCCCAGCAAGTTCCGGCAGCAGGCGTTCGATGCCGCGGGCGAGGCCTGTGGACACCGGAATCACCGACTGGAACGCCGAGCGTGTGCGACGCAGGTCTTCATGGTGATAGGCATCGATCACCGGCTGGTCGTTCATCGCCGAGTGGATGGTGGTGATCGACACGTAGTCCAGGCCGATCGCCTGATCCAGCAGGCGTAACAGCGGCACGCTGCAGTTGGTGGTGCAGGAGGCGTTGGACACCAGCAGCTCATGGCCGGTCAGGCAATCCTGGTTGATGCCGAAGACGATGGTGGCGTCGACATCCGCCTCGCTGGCCATCGGCTGGGAAAACAGCACACGCGGCGCACCGGCGTCGAGGAAACGCTGGCCATCGGCGCGGGTGTTATAGGCACCGGAGCATTCCAACACCAGGTCGACGCCGAGCGCGGCCCAGTCGATGCCCTCGGGGGTGGCACTGCGCAGCACTTTCACGCAGTCGCCATTGATATGCAGACAATCGCCTTCGACGCGCACTTCGCCGGGGAAGCGGCCGTGGGTGGAGTCAAAGCGTGTCAGGTATTCGATGCTGGCCATGTCGGCCAGATCGTTAATCGCGACAATTTCAAACCCGGCTGCCGCCCCTCGCTCGAACAGAGCACGCAAGACGCAACGACCAATGCGGCCGTAGCCGTTGAGTGCAACTTTGTAGGGACGCGGTTGGGGCATGGGGTTCTCGATTACCTTGGGTAATAGGGTGGCGGGTCGACCGCTATCGCGAGCAAGCCCGCTCCCACACTTGAAATGCAATCCAAATGTGGGAGCGGGCTTGCTCGCGATGAGGCCAGTCCAGCCACCTCACTCTACAGCCTTAGTCTTCCAGCAGCTCTTCAGCCTGACCCAGGATGTTTTCCAGGGTGAAACCGAACTCTTCGAACAACGCTGGCGCCGGCGCCGACTCACCGTAGGTGGTCATGCCGATCACGCGGCCTTCCAGGCCCACGTACTTGTACCAGTAGTCGGCGTGAGCCGCTTCGATGGCGATACGCGCGCTGACCTGCAACGGCAGGACCGATTGCTTGTAGTCGGCGTCCTGGGCTTCGAACACGCTGGTGCACGGCATGGACACAACGCGCACGTTACGGCCTTGGGCAGTCAGCTTGTCGTACGCCTGAACGGTCAGGCCCACTTCGGAACCGGTGGAGATCAGGATCAGCTCCGGCTCGCCGATGCAGTCCTTGAGCACGTAGCCGCCACGGCTGATGTCGGCGATCTGTGCGTCGGTGCGTACCTGGTGTTGCAGGTTCTGACGGGAGAAGATCAGCGCCGAAGGGCCGTCCTTACGCTCGATCGCGTGCTTCCAGGCCACCGCGGATTCCACCGCGTCGGCTGGGCGCCAGCAATCCAGGTTCGGCGTGGTACGCAGGCTGGTCAGTTGCTCGACCGGCTGGTGCGTCGGGCCGTCTTCGCCGAGGCCGATGGAGTCGTGGGTGTACACATGGATCACACGCTTCTTCATCAGCGCGGCCATACGTACGGCGTTGCGTGCGTATTCCATGAACATCAGGAAGGTCGCGCCGTAAGGCACCAGGCCGCCGTGCAGGGACACGCCGTTCATGATGGCGCTCATGCCGAATTCGCGCACGCCGTAGTACATGTAGTTGCCGCTGGCGTCTTCAGCCGAGACACCTTTGCAGCCTTTCCACAGGGTCAGGTTGGAACCGGCCAGGTCAGCCGAACCGCCAAGCAGCTCAGGCAGCAGTGGACCGTAGGCATTCAGGGCATTCTGGCTGGCTTTGCGGCTGGCAATGGTTTCGCCCTTGGCGGCCACTTCGGCGATGTACTCGTCGGCCTTCGCCGAGAAGTCCAGCGGCAGGTCACCGTTGAGGCGGCTCTTCAGCTCAATGGCCAGCGCCGGGAATTCGGCGGCGTAGGCTTCAAAACGCTGGTCCCACTCGGCTTCTGCGGCGCGACCGGCTTCCTTGGCGTCCCACTCGGCGTAGATATCAGCCGGGATTTCGAACGGGCCGTGGTTCCACTTCAACGCTTCACGGGTCAGGGCGATTTCCGCGTCACCCAGTGGGGCGCCGTGGCAGTCTTCCTTGCCTTGCTTGTTCGGCGAACCGAAGCCGATGGTGGTCTTGCAGCAGATCAGGGTCGGCTGCGCGCTCTTGCGGGCGGTGTCGATGGCGGTCTTGATCTCTTCCGGATCATGGCCGTCGACATTGCGGATCACCTGCCAGTTGTAGGCTTCGAAACGCTTAGGGGTGTCGTCGGTGAACCAGCCTTCGACTTCACCGTCGATGGAGATGCCGTTGTCATCGTAGAAGGCGATCAGCTTGCCCAGGCCCAGGGTGCCGGCCAGGGAAGCGACTTCATGGGAAATGCCTTCCATCATGCAGCCGTCACCCAGGAACACATAGGTGTGGTGATCGACGATGTCGTGGCCAGCGCGGTTGAACTGCGCGCCCAGGATTTTTTCAGCCAGCGCGAAACCTACGGCGTTGGCCAGGCCTTGGCCCAGGGGACCGGTGGTGGTCTCGACGCCTGGGGTGTAGCCGAATTCCGGGTGGCCCGGGGTGCGGCTGTGCAGCTGGCGGAAGCTCTTGAGGTCATCGATGGTGAGGTCGTAGCCGGTCAGGTGCAGCAACGAATAGATCAGCATCGAGCCGTGGCCGTTGGACAGCACGAAGCGATCACGGTCGGCGAACGACGGGTTGCTCGGGTTGTGTTTCAGGTAATCACGCCAAAGTACCTCGGCGATATCCGCCATGCCCATCGGGGCACCGGGATGGCCGCTGTTGGCTTTTTGCACGGCATCCATGCTGAGGGCACGAATGGCGTTGGCACGCTCACGACGGCTGGGCATCGCTGTTCTCCTGAGGATTTTGAAGAGTGAATGATTAAAAGAAACGGAAAAAAGGACCGGCATTTTCCCTCAGCCACCGCCTGCGGGCAATGACAGATAGTCACTTGCGGATGTTTTTCCTGTGCTTTGGGCGGCAATCGCTTGCAGAAACCTTTAACCAGTTCGTTTAAAGGTTATAGCGGCTGCTTATAACCGCCACTTATCGACCAATATCAAAACTTTTTGATATTGGCCTTGCGAGGATACTCACCCGTCACTAGACTGCTGGCCTTATGAACCTACCCGTGCCCACCCTGCGTCCTGACGACGGCGAAGACCTGGCAGCCTTGTGCAAGGCCGCTGGCGACCCGTTGCGCCTGAACGTATTACGCGCACTGACCAACGATTCATTCGGCGTGCTGGAACTGGCGCAGATCTTCGCCATCGGCCAGTCCGGCATGAGCCACCATTTAAAGGTGCTGTCCCAGGCCGACCTGGTCGCCACTCGCCGCGAAGGCAATGCGATTTTCTACCGCCGCGCCCTGCCCCACACCGACCTGCTCGGCGGCAAGCTGCACGCTGCCTTGCTTGAGGAAGTGGACAGCCTGAACCTGCCAAACGACGTGCAGTCACGCATCGGCCAGGTCCATGGGCAACGGGCTGCCGCGAGCCAGGATTTTTTCGCACGGGTTGCCGAGAAGTTTCGCGCCCAACAGGACTTGATCGCAGGCCTGGCCCAATACCGCGACAGCGTGCTGGCGCTGCTGGACAAGCTGAGCTTCAGTGAAGGGGCCACGGCACTGGAAGTGGGGCCTGGGGATGGCGGTTTCCTGCCGGAACTGGCGCGCCGCTTTCAGCAGGTCACGGCGCTGGACAACAGCCCGGCGATGCTCGAACTGGCGCGCCAGCTCTGTGAGCGCGAGGCGTTGGGCAATGTCAGCCTGCAGTTGGCGGACGCTCTGAACAGCACAACGATCAAGGCCGATTGCGTGGTGCTGAACATGGTCTTGCACCATTTCGCCGCTCCCGCCGACGCTTTAAAGCAAATGGCCGGGTTGCTGCACCCCGGCGGTAGCCTGTTGGTTACGGATTTATGCAGCCACAACCAGAATTGGGCCAGGGAGGCCTGCGGTGATCTCTGGTTGGGTTTTGAACAGGACGATCTGGCCCGTTGGGCCACCGCTGCGGGACTCGTTCCCGGGGAAAGCCTCTATGTAGGCTTACGCAATGGTTTCCAGATTCAGGTCCGCCATTTTCAGCGGCCGACTGGCGACACTCACCATCGGTAAATATCAGGAAAACATCGAGATGAGCGAATACTCCCTTTTCACCTCCGAGTCCGTGTCTGAAGGGCATCCGGACAAAATCGCCGACCAGATTTCTGATGCGGTGCTGGACGCCATCATTGCTGAAGACAAGTTCGCCCGTGTGGCGTGCGAGACTCTGGTGAAAACCGGTGTAGCGATCATCGCTGGCGAAGTGACCACTACCGCCTGGGTTGACCTGGAACAGATCGTCCGTGATGTGATCACCAACATCGGCTACAACAGCTCCGACGTCGGCTTCGACGGCGCGACCTGCGGCGTGATGAACATCATCGGCAAGCAGTCGCCCGACATCAACCAGGGCGTCGACCGTGCCAAGCCGGAAGACCAGGGTGCCGGCGACCAGGGCCTGATGTTCGGCTACGCCAGCAACGAAACCGACGTGCTGATGCCGGCACCGATCACCTTCTCGCACCAGCTTGTGCAACGTCAGGCCGAAGCGCGTAAATCCGGCCTGCTGCCTTGGCTGCGCCCGGACGCCAAGTCCCAGGTGACCTGCCGCTATGAAGGCGGCAAAGTGGTCGGTATCGACGCCGTTGTGCTGTCGACCCAACACAACCCGGACGTTTCCTACGCCGACCTGCGCGAAGGCGTGATGGAGCTGATCGTCAAGCACGTGCTGCCGGCCGAACTGCTGAGCAAGGACACCCAGTTCCACATCAACCCGACCGGCCAGTTCATCATTGGCGGCCCGGTAGGTGACTGCGGTCTGACCGGTCGCAAGATCATCGTCGACAGCTACGGCGGCATGGCTCGTCACGGCGGCGGCGCGTTCTCCGGCAAGGATCCATCCAAGGTTGACCGTTCGGCCGCCTACGCCGGTCGTTACGTGGCCAAGAACATCGTGGCTGCCGGCCTGGCCGAGCGTTGCGAGATTCAAGTGTCCTACGCCATCGGCGTGGCCCAGCCTACGTCGATCTCGCTGAATACCTTCGGCACCGGCAAGATCAGCGATGACAAAATCGTCAAGCTGGTGCGCGAGATCTTCGACCTGCGCCCTTACGCGATCACCACCATGCTCGACCTGCTGCACCCGATGTACCAGGAAACCGCAGCCTACGGCCACTTCGGTCGCACCCCTGCGCAGAAGACCGTCGGCGACGACACCTTCACCACCTTCACCTGGGAAAAAACCGACCGCGCCAACGACCTGCGCACTGCCGCCGGCCTGTAATCGCTCACGGTACACAAAGCCTCGCCGGGTTTTCCCGGCGGGGCTTTTTTATTGGCTGCGGGAGCCTCTTCACATTTTTTGGATCCAATACTTGCAGGCGAAATAATGGCCCTCTAGAATCCGCGCCCTCTCGGGCCTCTACCTTATTTGGATATTGCCCTGCGCCAGCCCGGGATTCATAAGTGCGCAGACAATCGAACATTGAGGTTATTCATGCGCATCTCCACGCTCGCCCCTGCCGCCCTTCTGATCAGCTTGTTCGCCCTGTCGGCCCACGCCGCCGACCTGAGCGCACTGAGTGGCGCCCTGGGCTCCCAGCTGGGTGTCGGCAATTCCGGCGACTGCCAAAAGCAATCCGCAGACCTGCAAACCAAGATCGATGCAGCCGAAGCCAGCAAAGACAGCTTGAAAGTGAAGGCCTTCAAAGCGGCGCAAGACCAGATCAACAAAGGTTGTGACAAACTTTCTGAAGCCCAGGCCAAAGCCGACGCCAAGCAGCAAACCCAGGAAGCCAAGGCTGATAAGCCTGATGCCGTGAAAGCACTGGGCGGCCTGTTCAAGTAAGCAGAAACACCCGGTAAAAAGCCCCGCATCGTCGGGGCTTTTTTGTGGGTGAAGCGATCATTTAGGCTGGGCGCCCTTTCCGAGCAAGGATGCTCATGATGCGTTTACAGATTGCTTTTTTACTCGCTGCGCTACCTTATTGGGCTTGGGCTGAGGACTGCCCCGATGAGGCTCGAACACAGATAGCGCCACTGGCCGAACAAGTCCGTTTGTGGGATGACGGCTATCACCGGCTCGGCCAATCCCCCGTCAGCGACGAACTCTACGATCAGGCCCGCCAACGCCTGGCCCATTGGCGCCAGTGCTTCTCCCACCCCGCCACCGAACCTGACAACCCATTGGCCAGCGCCAGGGGCACCTTGCCGCATCCGGTCGTCCATACCGGTCTGGAAAAACTGCTGGGTGAACAGGCCGTCGGCGCCTGGCTGGACACACGACAGGACGTGTGGATTCAACCCAAGGTCGACGGCGTGGCGGTGACCCTGGTGTACCGCCAGGGCCAGTTGAAACAGATGATCAGCCGTGGCGATGGGGCACTCGGCCAGGACTGGTCCGCCTCGGCGCGCAAGATCCCCGCCGTTGTCCAGCAACTGCCGGAACCCATCGATCTGGTGCTGCAGGGCGAACTTTATTGGCGCCTCGACGACCATGTGCAGTCGGCACGTGGCGGGCTCAACGCGCGCAGCAAGGTGGCCGGACTGATGAACCGCCGGCAGTTGAGTGACAGCGACGCCGCCGGCATCGGCCTGTTTGTCTGGGCCTGGCCGAACGGCCCCGCAGCCTTTACCGAACGCCTGGCCACCCTGGCACGCTGGGGGTTCACCGACAGCCAGCGCTATAGCCAGCCCGTGCAGAATATCGCCGCCGCCGTGCACTGGCGCACTTACTGGTACAACCACCCACTGCCCTTCGCCAGCGACGGGGTGGTGTTGCACCAGGCATTACGCGCACCCGCCGAGCGCTGGCAGGTCAGTGCGCCTTACTGGGCTGTCGCCTGGAAGTACCCCGCGTCCAACGCCCTGGCTCTGGTACGCAAGGTGCAGTTCAAGATCGGCCGCACCGGACGCATCACCCCCATTCTGGAGCTGGAGCCGGTACGCCTGGATGACCGCCAGATCAGCCGGGTAAGCGCCGGCTCCTTGAAGCGCTGGCAGGCCCTGGATATTCGCCCGGGCGACCAGGTGTCCATCAGCCTGGCCGGCCAAGTGATCCCTCGGCTGAACCAAGTGATCCTGCGCAATACCACGAGGGTCGACCTGCCAGTGCCCGACCCTCGGGACTTTCACGCCTTGAGTTGCTGGCAACTGGACCCCGGCTGCGAAGAACAGTTACTCGCACGCCTTACCTGGCTGAGCGGCGACCAGGGCCTGGCATTGCCGCACATAGGCCGCGAGACGTGGAACATATTGATCCAGGCCGGTCTAATCGCAGGCTTTCTCGATTGGTTAACCCTGGATGCGGCAGAGCTTGCTAACATTGATGGCTTCGGTGAGCGCAGCCGCACGCGGCTGCTCGACAGCCTTCACCGCGCTCGGCAGCGCCCCTTTGCACAATGGCTCAAGGCCTTGGGTGTACCGCCTGCCGCACGCAGCCACCTGGAGGGCAACTGGCAGACGCTGGTCGCCAGAGACACACAGGCCTGGCTGGCCATCGATGGCATAGGCCCGGGTCGCGCAGCGCAACTGAGCGCTTTTTTTCGCGACCCACACGTACAGACCTTGGCTGAAACATTACGTGTGGCCGGAATAGACGGTTTTTGAACCCGACCCAACCACCTTTAAATCACAGCAGAATTCACCCTGCTATTTGCACCCCTGGAGCTCCACATGAAATTCCTCGCCCCTCTTGCCCTGCTGACCGTCGCAAGTTTCATGGCCACGCCACTGCTGGCCGCCGAAGAAGCCACCCCACTCACCGGCTGCGCCGCCAAGCGCCAGGCCATCAGCACCCAGATCGAACAAGCCAAGGCCCACGGCAACAGCGACCAGCAAGCCGGCCTGGAAAAAGCCCTGAGCGAAGTCACCGCCAACTGCACCGATGCCGCCTTGAGGAAGGAGCGCGAAAACAAGGTACTCGACGCCAAGCACGACGTCAGCCGCCGTCAGGCCGACCTCGACAAGGCGATGAAAAAAGGCGACGCGGACAAGATCAACAAGCGCAAGGACAAGCTCGCCGAGTCCCGCAAGGAACTGCAGGACGCCGTGGAAGAACTCGACCAGTAAAACCGGTCAGTGGTCCCGAAATTGTTTATGGCAGGCACTGCAGGCATCTTCGACTTTCTGTACGGCAGGCGTAAGGTTGCTGGCCTTGTAGGGCTGCACTTGGCTGGCGATCACCAACTCACCCGTGGCCGCTTCCAGCTCGCGGGCCAGTTGCTGGAACTGCGCCTGTTTTTGCCACACGTCGTCCTTGGCACTGGTGTGATCCTCTTCGCGTACGCTCGGAAAGTGCTTCCACGGTTCATGGGACAACGCATCGAGCCTGACCGCGCCTTCGGCGAATTTCGCGCCATCGAACGCAATGCGCCCGCGCAACATGCCGCCCAGGTCTTCAGCGGTCTTGAGCATCTGCTTGAAGATCGCCTTGCGCTGGCCAAGGGGCGAATTCGGATCAACGCCGCCGCAGGCGGACAGTGCCAGGCAGGCCAACAGCACAAGCGTAATTTTTTTAAAAGTCATGGTGGCTCAGGGTCACGGGAAACGGCGGCCAGTATCCTCGCCCTGCCCATAAAGACCAATAGCCCTATTAATAATAAGGGTTGTCCACAGGCGCTGCAGCGCGGGCAATCGCTTCAGGAACTGTTCGTATGAATCTCACGTTGAAACACTGGAGCCGCCGCTTGGCATGGGCTCTGCCGATCATCGCACTGCTGTCAGGCTGTGACGCTGGCAAGGACAGCGGTAAAGACACGGCTAAAGATGAAACTGCCAAACCCCACGCCGTCGCCACCTATGTCAGCGCTCCCTGGGAAGCGTTGCCTGCCGTGTCCGACAGCGACCTGCTGGCCGGCTTCGAATCCTGGCGTAGCGCCTGCCAACGCCTCAAGGCCGATCCTGTATGGGGTGCGACCTGCGCAGCAGCGGGTCCCGTGCCAGCCGATGCCGTGGCGGTGCGCGGTTTTCTCAAGGAGCGCCTGGATGTGTTCGGCCTGCGTTCGGCTGACAACACCCCCAATGGCTTGATCACCGGCTACTACGAACCGGTCTACCCCGGCAGCCTGACCAAAACCGCCACCGCCCATGTACCCGTGTATGGCGTGCCGGACGACCTGATCATCGTCAATCTGGAAAGCATCTACCCGGAACTCAAGGGCAAGCGCCTGCGCGGCCGTCTCGAAGGCCGTGTGCTCAAACCCTATGACGATGCCAGCGCCATCAACGGCCAAGGCTCCACCGCCAAGCCGATTGCCTGGCTGACCAACCCGATGGACCTGCAATTTCTGCAAATCCAGGGCTCGGGCCGCATTCAACTCAAGGATGGGCGCCAACTGCGCGTCGGTTACGGCGACCAGAACGGCTACCCCTATCGCCCTATCGGCCGCTGGCTGGTGGAGCAAGGCGAGTTGAAGAAAGAAGACGTGACCATGGGCGCCATCAGCGCTTGGGCCAAGGCGCATCCAGAACGCATCCCGGAGCTGCTGGCGAGCAACCCCAGCTACGTATTCTTCAGTGCCCGCCCCGACAGTAATGAGGGGCCACGCGGCTCGCTGAACGTGCCGTTGACCGCCGGCTACAGCGCGGCAGTGGATCGCAAGGTAATTCCGCTGGGTAGCCTGTTGTGGCTGTCGACCACCACGCCCGACGGCTCGCCATTGGCACGCCCCGTCGCCGCGCAGGACACCGGCGGTGCAATCACCGGTGAAGTGCGCGCGGACTTGTTCTGGGGCACGGGTGACGCTGCCGGAGAGTTGGCGGGAAATATGAAGCAGCAAGGTCAGATCTGGATGCTTTGGCCCAAGGGCGCGGCATTGCCGCAGGTGCCGGAGACACTCTAGATCAAATGTGGGAGGGGGCTTGCCCTCGATAGCGGTGTGTCAGTTGACATATCCATCAACTGGCCAGCCGCCATCGGGAGCAAGCCCCCTCCCACAACGGAATCTGCGCCATGCGTTAGATCGAGACGAAGAAGAAGCTCGCAATCAATGCCATGCCCACCGCCCACACCAACGAGCGCAATATTGCCCAGTCAGCCAAGTAGCAAATGATGTACAGCAGGCGGCTGGTGATAAACAGCACGGCCAGCACGTTGATGGTCACCAGTTCGGCCGTGCCGGCCAGATGGGCGATGATCACCGCGGCGGCAAACGCGGGAGTCACTTCAAAGCTGTTGAGCTGCGCACTGTGGGCACGCTTGGCAACCCCTTCGAGGGTATCCAGAAAAGCACGCGGGTCGTGGTTCTGCCGTGGCCCGAACTTGCCGCCACTGAACTTGGCCACCCCTGTGCACAGGTAAGGCAGAAAAATCGCGATCAACACACACCAGAAAGCAGCCGTCATTACTCATTCCTTTTGTAGTTTTATGCAGCGATTAGAGTTCTAGCACTAAAAACTCAATATCGCACCTAACCGCTCTGAGCCGCACGACAGCGAAAGGTTCTACCGTTCTTTCGCCCAAGGCCTTGCAACCTCCCGCCGCTGCTGCGGTCCATCCCCCCACTAACAACTCTCCCCCATCTTCCAAGGACCCCGGATGCTTGAACTTGTCGCCGCCTTCATTTGCCTCACTACCCTGCTCACCTATGTGAACTTCCGCTTCATCGGCCTGCCGCCGACCATCGGCGTGATGGTGACGGCCCTGCTGTTCTCCCTGATCCTGCAAGGCCTGAGCGTGCTCGGCTACCCAGGCCTGGAGGAACGTATCCAGCAACTGATCGGCCAGATCGACTTCGGCGACTTGCTGATGAACTGGATGCTGTCGTTCCTGCTGTTCGCCGGCGCCTTGCACGTCAACTTGAACGACCTGCGCAGCTACCGTTGGCCCATCGGCCTGCTGGCAACCTTCGGTGTGTTGATCGCCACCGTGGTGATCGGCAGCCTGGCGTATTACATCTTCGCCCTGTTTGGCTGGCACGTGAGCTTCCTTTACTGCCTGTTGTTCGGCGCACTGATCTCGCCCACCGACCCCATTGCGGTGCTGGGCGTGCTGCGCACCGCCAATGCGTCGAAACCGCTGAAGACCACGATTGTGGGCGAGAGCCTGTTCAACGACGGCACGGCGGTGGTGGTGTTTACCGTATTGCTGGGCATCGCGCAGTTGGGCGAGACGCCTACCGTGGGCGCCACGGCCATGTTGTTCGCCCATGAGGCAATTGGCGGCGTGGTATTCGGCGGGCTGATCGGCTATCTGGTGTACCTGATGATCAAGAGCATCGAACAGCACCAGATCGAAGTGATGCTGACCCTCGCCCTGGTGATCGGCGGCTCGGCGATGGCCACGGAGCTGCACGTCTCCGCGCCGATCGCGATGGTGGTCGCCGGGCTGATCATCGGCAACCTGGGGCGCAAGCTGGCGATGAACGACATGACCCGACGCTACCTGGACGGTTTCTGGGAACTGCTCGATGACATGCTCAACGCGTTACTGTTCGCGCTGATCGGCATGGAGCTGCTGCTGTTGCCGTTCAACTGGCTGCACGTGTTCGCGGCCAGCTTGCTGGCGGTGGCGATCCTGCTGTCTCGCCTGCTGACCGTGGCCCCGGCGATCCTGTTGCTGCGCCGCTGGCGCACGGTGCCGCGCGGCACCATCCGTATCCTGACCTGGGGCGGCTTGCGCGGCGGGGTTTCGGTGGCACTGGCGCTGGCCCTGCCACTGGGGCCGGAGCGCGACCTGCTGCTGAGCATCACCTACATCGTGGTGCTGTCGTCGATCCTGCTGCAGGGTCTGAGCATCGGCAAGCTGGTCAAGCGCGTGACCCAAGGCGAACCCCAGGCCACACCTGACGCTCACTGATCCTTGTTGATCCGCTGCGGATGCCTCGGGTCCGCAGCGTTCTTGCCCGGCAAGCTACCCTCGCTGCGAATCTGCGCATGGCTGATCAAGGCAAAGATGAAGCTGCCACCGATGATGTTGCCGGCCAGTGTGGGGCCGGCAAACACCAGCCAGAAATCCTTCCACGGCAACTCGCCGGCAAACACCAGGTATGACACTTCCGCCGAACCCACCACGATATGGGTGAAATCCCCCAGGGCCATCAGGTAGGTGATCAGAATGATGATCCACATCTTGGCGCTTTCCATCGACGGGATCATCCACACCATGGTGGCGATCATCCAGCCGGAGACGATGCCTTTGGCGAACATCTGGCCGGCGTCGTTTTCCATGATCTTGCGCCCGATTTCCAGGAAGGCCATGTCGGTCTTGGTGTCGAAGATCGGCAGGTGCAGCATCACGTACGCCACCAGCAGGGTGCCGCACAGGTTGCCCACCAGCACCACCGACCACAGGCGTAACAGGCGCCCGGCATTTGCCAGGGTCGGCTTGCTCATCACCGGCAGCACGGCAGTCAGGGTGTTTTCGGTAAACAATTGCTGGCGCGCCAGGATCACCGCGAGGAAGCCCGCGCAATAGCCGAAGCTGGCAATTACCTTGAAGGCTTCACCCTCAGGCAGGCGTGAATTGAGCAGCCCCATGGCCATCAGTGACAGGCCCATGGTCAACCCGGCCGCCAATGCCGACCACCACAAAGCGGCGACACTGCGCTCCAGCTCCTGGTCGCCCTGGGTACGGATGATTTCGTGCAGTACCGCTGCGCGGGGCGGCTGGTTCTTGTCGACGTCCTGCTGCTCTTCCTGGGACAGGTTGGGGGTCTTGCCTTCTTCTTGCGTAGCCATGGTGATACCTGAACGGGGGGCGATGTTCAGGTACGACCCATGGCCGATCAATAGCGTTCACTGGCTCGCGCAGGATTACTCGCTGATGTCGTCTTCCTTGAACTGATCCTTGACGTACCTGATCTCGGTACGCCCGTGTGGCGCTGGCAAACCGTCTTCGCCGAGGTTAACGAAGACCATTTTCTCGACAGTCAGGATGCTTTTGCGGGTGATCTTGTTCCGCACTTCACAGGTCAGGGTGATGGAGGTGCGACCAAACTCGGTGGCAGTGATGCCGAGTTCGATGATGTCGCCCTGGCGCGAGGCGCTGACAAAGTTGATTTCGGAGATGTACTTGGTCACCACGCGCTGGTTGCCCAGTTGAACAATCGCGTAGATGGCTGCTTCTTCGTCGATCCAGCGCAGCAGGCTGCCGCCGAACAGGGTGCCGTTGGGGTTCAGGTCTTCAGGTTTTACCCATTTGCGGGTGTGGAAGTTCATGGGGGGGCTCCGGGGGTGAGGTGTTTGGAGGATTGGGGTATGGCCACCCAGCTTCAAGTTTTAAGCTACAAGCTGCAAGTTAAAAGCCGATTCGCTTTTACTTGCCGCTTGCCGCTTGCCGCTTGTAGCTTGTCGCTTGCCACCAGCCAACCAAAGAAAGCTATAATCGCCCCCGTTTTCGAACGGCTACTACCGTTCTCCCGCCACCTGTCCGAGGGGCGCTGCAGCAGGTTCAACCTGTCAGGCTCGGATGGGGCGTTGTCCGGCCTGGTTTCCCTGGCCTGATACTAAACGCACAACGGCGCCCATTCGCACACTACGAATGGAGGCTCTTCATGAGCGCTGTAATTACGCCTGCCGATTTCAACGACTACAAAGTCGCCGATATGTCCCTCGCCGCCTGGGGCCGTCGCGAAACCTTTATCGCCGAATCCGAAATGCCAGCCCTGATGGGCCTGCGTCGCAAGTACGCCGCTGAGCAACCGCTCAAGGGCGCGAAGATCCTCGGCTGCATCCACATGACCATCCAGACTGCCGTGCTGATCGAAACCCTGGTTGCCCTGGGTGCCGAAGTGCGTTGGTCGTCCTGCAACATCTTCTCGACTCAAGACCAGGCCGCTGCCGCCATCGCCGCTGCCGGTATCCCGGTATTCGCCTGGAAAGGCGAGACCGAAGAAGAGTACGAGTGGTGCCTGGAGCAAACCATCCTGAAAGATGGCACGCCTTGGGATGCCAACATGATCCTCGACGACGGCGGCGACCTGACCGAGCTGTTGCACAAGAAGTACCCGCAGATTCTCGACCGCGTCCACGGCGTGACCGAAGAGACCACCACTGGCGTGCACCGCCTGCTGGACATGCTGGCCAAGGGCGAGCTGAAAATCCCGGCCATCAACGTCAACGACTCCGTGACCAAGAGCAAGAACGACAACAAGTACGGCTGCCGTCACAGCCTGAACGATGCCATCAAGCGCGGTACCGACCACCTGCTGTCGGGCAAGCAAGCCCTGGTGATCGGCTACGGCGACGTGGGCAAGGGTTCGTCCCAGTCCCTGCGTCAGGAAGGCATGATCGTTAAAGTCTCCGAAGTCGACCCGATCTGCGCCATGCAAGCCTGCATGGACGGTTTCGAAGTGGTTTCGCCGTTCATCGATGGTGTCAATGACGGCACCGAAGCAAGCATCGACAAGGCCCTGCTGGGCAAGATCGACCTGATCGTGACCACCACCGGTAACGTCAACGTCTGCGATGCCAACATGCTCAAAGCCCTGAAAAAGCGCGCCGTGGTGTGCAACATCGGTCACTTCGACAACGAGATCGACACTGCTTTCATGCGCAAGAACTGGGCATGGGAAGAAGTGAAGCCACAGGTACACAAGGTTCACCGTACCGGCGCTGGCGCTTTCGACCCACAGAACGACGACTACCTGATCCTGCTGGCTGAAGGCCGCTTGGTTAACCTGGGCAACGCCACCGGCCACCCAAGCCGCATCATGGACGGCTCGTTCGCCAACCAGGTGCTGGCCCAGATCTTCCTGTTCGGCCAGAAATACGCCGACCTGTCGCCGGCCCAGAAAGCCGAGCGCCTGACCGTGGAAGTACTGCCGAAGAAACTCGACGAAGAAGTGGCCCTGGAAATGGTCCGCGGCTTCGGTGGCGTGGTAACTCAACTGACCAAGACCCAGGCCGACTACATCGGCGTGACCGTCGAAGGCCCGTTCAAGCCGCACGCTTATCGCTACTAAAGCAGCTGCAAGCTTCTAGCTACAAGCGGCAAGTCAACGCGTTTGTGGTGAAGGGCCTGCTACTTCATTGCTCCTTAAGCAGCTGAGAGATGTGAGCTTCAAGCTACAAGAACTGGCACACCGCCCTCTTGCAGCTTGAAGCTTGCAACTTGCAGCTGGAGACCTCCTCCATGTCCCAAGACCGTCGCTACAGCTTCGAGTTCTTCCCCACCAAGACCGATGCTGGGCATGAAAAACTGATGGCGACTGCCAAGCAGTTGGCCACTTACAACCCCGACTTCTTCTCCTGCACCTACGGCGCTGGCGGCTCGACCCGTGATCGTACGATCAACACCGTGTTGCAGCTTGAAAGCGAAGTCAAAATTCCCGCCGCTCCGCATTTGTCGTGCGTGGGCGACAGCAAGGCCGACCTGCGCGGCCTGCTGACCCAATACAAAGCCGCCGGCATCAAGCGCATCGTTGCGCTGCGTGGCGACTTGCCGTCCGGCATGGGCATGGCCAGCGGTGAGCTGCGCTACGCCAATGACCTGGTGAGCTTCATTCGCGAAGAAAGCGGCGATCACTTCCATATCGAAGTGGCGGCTTACCCGGAGATGCACCCCCAGGCGCGCAATTTCGAAGACGATCTGCAGAACTTCGTGCGCAAGGCCAACGCCGGCGCCGACAGCGCGATCACCCAGTACTTCTTCAACGCCGACAGCTACTTCTACTTCGTCGAGCGTGTCCGCGCCATGGGTGTGAACATCCCGATCGTGCCGGGCATCATGCCGATCACCAACTACAGCAAGCTGGCGCGCTTCTCAGACGCCTGCGGTGCTGAGATCCCACGCTGGGTGCGCAAGCAACTGGAAGCCTATGGCGATGACGTCAAGAGCATCCAGGCGTTTGGCGAACAAATGATCAGCAATATGTGTGAAGAATTGTTGCAAGGTGGTGCGCCAGGCCTGCACTTCTATACCCTGAACCAGGCTGAACCCAGCCTCGCGATCTGGAACAACCTTAAACTGCCACGTTAGGCCGGTTTAATCGCTGTACCCAGCCCTCGTTATTACGGGGGCTTTTTTCGTCTACCTATCCCTGGAAAGGAAGCCTGCAGTAAATGAATACAGCATCCCCGACTCCTCGCCCGCAGCTGGTTTACCTGGTATTCGGCGCCGAGACCTATCATCAGGAAGCCGTATTCAGCATCGCCAGTGCCCTGGCCCACCTGGGCGGGCCCCAGGACATGCCGTTGGACATCCAGGTGTTCAGCGACAATCCGGCCCCCTATCGCGGCTTGCCGGTACAGGTTCATACGCTGGACGACGCCACGCGCAAACGCTGGAGCGAACCCCACGGCTACCACTTTCGCACCAAACATGTGCTGTTGCGCCAGGTACTGGAAACCTCGGAACGGGCGCTGTTGATCGACACCGACACCTTTTTCCACGACTCGCCCATGGCGCTGTTCGAACGCGTCGCGCCCGGAACCGTGCTGTGCAATGCCTTCCACGCCAAGTACGGCGACAACCGCGAAAGCGTGCTGTATGAAGCCCTGGCCAAGCACCTCGCAGACAAAGGCTTGGCCGACAACGATATGTGGCTGCTCAACTCGGGCGTCATGGGCCTGACCCGGCAAGACGCGCACATCCTTGATCGCTCGATCGCGTTGATGGACGAGCTGTTTCCGATGGCCCACGGCGCCTACACCCTGGAAGAGTTCTGCCTGTCGGTGGCCGCGTACCGCACGCTCAACGTGCGCCAGTGCCCCGACCTGATCCACCACTACTGGAGCCGCAAGCAGTTGTTCCGGGCCAAGGTCAAAGCATGGATGACCAAGCACGCCGCAGACCCCATCTGCGCCCACGCCCTGGCCGACACCCGCAAGGTCTCCGCCCACCTGCCCCGCCCGCCGCGACTGCAACGCTTGATGTACAAGCTGATCACCCTGGCCTTGCCCAAACGCAAGCAGCAGTTCATCCGCGAAATTCTCTACGGCTGCTACGAGCACGAAAATGAATTCGACCAGGCCTGTGGCCCGGTTTGGTGGGACAAGGCCCTGCAGAATCAGGAAGAGCGGCAAAAATGCCCAGTCGATGCGCACCAACTCGAACATTGGTTCGCCAACCCAATGGTGCGCCTGATTCTGGGCGAGCGACGTGCAGCCATCTATGAACACCTGATGACCTCACCGACAAAATAGCGCCGCCCGCAGATGCGTGTGCCAGAGCTTCTCTTTAGCGCAGCGGCGTCGTAACCTCGGGGCATGCCCGTCATTCTGAAGCTGTTGACCGTTGCGCTTTTTACTTGCTTGAGCCTGACCGCTTATGGCGAGAAATTGCGCATTGTCACCGAGCCCTGGGCACCTTATGTGTATGAAGAGCACGGCGCCATGCATGGACTGGACTACGAAACCACGGTGATCGTGTTCCAGCGCCTGGGGATCGATGTGCAATGGCAGTTCCTGCCCTGGAAGCGCTGTCTGGCCATGCTTGAGCAGGGTCATGCCGATGGCGCACTGGATATTTTCCACAGTCACGACCGCGACGCCCTGCTGTTGTACCCCAGCGAACCGTTGTCGGAAGTGGAATTTGTGATGTTCTACGCCAACGAGCGCCCTCACCCGGCCCAGAGCCTTGACGACCTGGGCGGCCTCACTGTCGGCACCTCGCCAGGCTACCTGTACGGCACGCCATTCAGCGACTCCACCCTGTTCAACCGCGAGCCGGCCCCCAGCCATGAGGCCAACTTCGGTAAATTGCTGCTGGGGCGCATCGACCTGCTGATCACCGACCGCCGGGTCGGCCGGCATGTGATCAAAGCGATGGGCCTGGAAGACAAGGTCAGCCAGGCCCCAATCGTGGTCAGCCGCCAACAGCAATACCTCGCCGTACGCCGTGGCGCGGGGATGGACCTGTTGGTGCAACGCTTTGCCGCCGAGCTCAAGCGCTTCAAACAGGAACCGGCCTACGCCGCTTTAAGCGCCAAATATGGTGGAATCCAAGCCATTTCAACCTCCGGACACACCGTTGAGCAGCAGGAAAGCGGCGCACAGTGATTGCTCTGTTATACTCCGGCCTTTCCGCCAGGCTTACGCCCGGCCGCTGAGGTCCTGAAAAAGGCACCCAACCCCGCTACTGCGCAGCTTTCAGCCCGCGCGAGCCGGTGGAGTGCCCGCCAGACGCAGCAGGACCGGACGGGATTGCGCTCCCCTAAGCGCCATTCACGCCTGGCAAGATTATCCCTTTGGGCCAAGCCCTAACTAAAACAGGATTACTCATGTCCTTTGCTTCCCTCGGTCTCTCCGAGGCTTTAGTCCGCGCCATCGAGGCAGCGGGCTATACCGAGCCTACTCCGGTGCAACAGCGGGCTATTCCCGCCGTGTTGCAAGGTCGCGACCTGATGGTTGCGGCTCAGACAGGTACTGGTAAAACCGGCGGCTTCGCCCTCCCGATTCTGGAGCGGTTGTTCCCCAACGGTCACCCGGACAAATCCCAGCGTCACGGCCCGCGCCAACCGCGCGTACTGGTCCTGACCCCTACCCGCGAACTCGCCGCCCAGGTGCACGACAGCTTCAAGCTGTATGCCCGCGACCTCAAGTTCGTCAGCGCCTGCATCTTCGGCGGCGTCGGCATGAACCCACAGGTTCAGGCCATGTCCCGTGGTGTTGACGTGCTGGTGGCGTGCCCCGGTCGTTTGCTCGACCTGTGCGGCCAAGGCAGCGTCGATTTGTCCCACGTGGAAATCCTCGTGCTGGACGAAGCCGACCGCATGCTCGACATGGGCTTTGTCCATGACGTGAAGAAGGTCCTCGCCCGCCTGCCGGCCAAACGCCAGAACCTGCTGTTCTCCGCGACGTTCTCCCAGGACATCACTGCCCTGGCCGGCAAGCTGCTGCACAACCCGGAGCGCATCGAAGTCACGCCGCCGAACACCACGGTCGAGCGTATCGAGCAACGCGTATTCCGCCTGGCCGCGAGCCACAAGCGTTCATTGCTGGCGCACCTGATCACCGCCGGCGCCTGGGAACAGGTGCTGGTGTTCACCCGCACCAAGCACGGCGCCAACCGCCTGGCCGAGTACCTGGACAAGCACGGCCTCACCGCCGTCGCCATCCACGGTAACAAGAGCCAGAACGCGCGCACCAAAGCCCTGGCCGACTTCAAGGCCGGTGAAGTGCGCATCCTGGTCGCCACCGATATCGCCGCACGCGGCCTGGACATCGACCAACTGCCACACGTGGTCAACTTCGAGCTGCCAAACGTCGACGAAGACTACGTGCACCGTATCGGCCGTACCGGCCGTGCCGGGCGTTCGGGCGAAGCCATTTCCCTGGTCGCACCGGATGAAGAGAAACTGCTGAAAAGCATCGAACGCATGACCAAGCAGAAAATCGCCGACGGCGACCTGATGGGCTTCGATGCCAGCGCCGTTGAGGCCGAGAAGCCTGAAGTGCGCGAGCGTCCGGACGTGCGTAACCCACGTAACCCACGCGGTCCGAAGGGCGATGGCCCGAACGGCGGCGGCGGTGGTGGTGGTCGTCGCGACAAGGGCAAGGACAAGGGCGGCAAGGAAAAAGCGCCTGCCAACGGCCGTGGCGAACGCCCGGCCCGCGAGCAGAAGCCCCGTGAAGGCACCCCGGCCCGCGAACAGCGCCAACCGAGCCAACCGCCACGTGCCGCAGCCGACCGCGCCCCGGACGAGTTCCTCGACGACGACGTGGATAACTTCGGCAACCGCGTGGACTACGTGCCCCAGGCCAAACCGGCCCAGGGTCGTGGCCGTCGTCCAGGTGCTCCGGCACCGGGCGCAGCTGCCGGGACTGGCGCTCCACGTGGCGGCCAGCCTCAGGGCGGTCGTCAGAACGGTCCACGCAACAGCAGCGGCGGCACGACCGGCACCCCACCGGCCAAGCGCAGCGGCCCGCGTAACGGTGCACCGCGTGACGGCCAGGCGCGTCGCGAAGATTCGCGCAGCAACAACCGCCGCCCGGCCCGTGACGACCAGCCGCGTTTGTCCGAGCCAGCCGTGCAGAACCCACGTGGTGGTCCGGCGCCAAAGATCATCCACAAGGAGTCGAAAGCTGATCGCTTCCCGACACCCGAGCAGTTGGATCAACTGCCAGGCCGTCCTCGTGGTGAAAAACCAGCACTGCTGACCCGCAACCGCTGAGTTTCAAAGCGCCATAAAAAATGCCCCGCATCGAAAGATGCGGGGCATTTTTGTGTGCGAGGCGAAAGTTACTTCGCTTTAACACCTTCAAAGGTGATGTACAGCTGAACGCCGTCGGACTGTGGACCTACGTCCATGCCACCCGGGTTGAATTCCTTGCGACTGATCGTGGTGGTGCCTTCAAAGCCGGCACGGTAGCCGCCCCATGGATCCTTGCCTTCGCCCAGGAACGTAGCCTTGACCACGATAGGCTTGGTCACGCCGTGGAAGGTCAGGTCGCCAGCCACATCAGCAGTTTGCTTGCCATCAGCGTTCTTGCCGGTTGGCTTGACGCTGGTGGAGACGAACTTGGCGTCAGGGAATTTGCCCGAATCCAGGAAGTCCTTGCTGTTGACGTGCTTGTCGCGTTCGGCGTGGTTAGAGAACACGCTGGCGGTGCGAACATTCACTTCGATCTTGGCGTCTTCTGGCTTGGCGGCGTCAAAGCTGAACTTGCCGTCCAGATCCTTGAAGGTACCGGTGATGTAGCTGTAGCCCAAGTGGCTGATCTTGAAATCGACGAAGGCGTGCTGGCCTTCCTTGTCGATCACATAGTCAGCGGCCATCACCTGGCCTGCCGACAGCAGGGCTGTACCGATTGCCAGAGCAGCGAGTGTCTTTTTCAACATGCTTTCTATTCCTTGTGAGTCGAGGTTGAACATCAGGCTTTGCGCCCCAGCATTCGCGTGAGGGTCGCATCACGATCGATAAAGTGGTGTTTCAACGCAGCCACGCCGTGCAAGCCGGCGAAGACTACCAACACCCAGGCGAGGTACAGGTGCACCACGCCGGCGGTGTCTGCCTGGTCCGGTAGACCGGAAACCACGGCAGGAATTTCAAACAGGCCAAACACCGGGATACCGACACCGTCTGCGGTGGAAATCAGGTAACCGGCGATCATCACGGCAAACAGCCCGAGATAAAGGAACGCGTGGCCGAACGCGGCACCGATACGGGTCAAGCGGCTGTAACTGGCCAGCGGCGGAGGCGGCGGGCTGATCAGGCGCCAGACAATACGTACCAGCATGATGGCGAACAGTGTGATACCAATGCTCTTGTGCAGGTCCGGCGCGTCTTTGCGCCAGGCGCTGTAATAGTCGAGCCCGACCATCCACAAGCCCAGGGCGAACAGACCGAATACCACCAGGGCCACGCCCCAGTGCAAAACCATACTGACCCAGCCATAACGGGCCGGTGAGTTACGTAGCTGCATGTACTTAATCCCGTAAGAGCTGCGCCCAAGACTAGCGATTTACCTATCGAATTAAAGCGGAAAATTTTGCTTTGAAATATAGAGAAATACGATCAAGAGCGTATGCACAATAAGTTAACCAAGGATTAAGGACTATTCCCAAGAAACGTGACAGTCCGTCCTACGTTTACCCCGAATTCCCCACAATGGCTTGTGACCCGGGCCACCATTGCATAGGCTTGCGCGATTGTTTCGCCTGCGCCGCTCGCAGGACCGCTTCGAGGAGATCACCGATGGGCTTGAACAACCAGTGGATGCAACGCGACCTCGCGGTGCTGTGGCATCCCTGCACCCAGATGAAAGACCACCAGCAACTGCCGCTGATCCCGATCAAGCGCGGTGAAGGCGTATGGCTGGAAGACTTCGAAGGCAAGCGCTACCTCGACGCCGTCAGTTCCTGGTGGGTCAACGTGTTCGGCCACGCCAACCCACGCATCAACCAGCGCATCAAGGACCAGGTCGACCAACTGGAACACGTGATCCTCGCTGGTTTCAGCCACCAGCCGGTCATCGAACTGTCCGAGCGCCTGGTAAAGATGACCCCCGAGGGCCTGACCCGCTGCTTCTATGCCGATAACGGTTCGTCCTGCATCGAAGTCGCGCTGAAGATGAGCTTTCACTACTGGCTCAATCGTGGCCTGCCGAATAAAAAACGCTTCGTCACCCTGACCAACAGCTACCACGGCGAAACCATCGCCGCGATGTCGGTAGGCGACGTGCCGCTGTTCACCGAGACCTACAAAGCGCTGTTGCTGGACACCCTCAAGGTGCCAAGCCCGGATTGCTACCTGCGCCCCGAGGGCATGAGCTGGGAAGAACACTCGCGCAACATGTTCCTGGCCATGGAACAGACCCTGGCCGAGCACCACGATACCGTCGCCGCCGTGATCGTCGAACCGCTGATCCAGGGCGCCGGCGGCATGCGCATGTACCACCCGGTGTACCTCAAGCTGCTGCGCGAAGCCTGCGACCGCTATGGTGTGCACCTGATCCACGATGAAATCGCCGTGGGCTTCGGGCGCACCGGGACCATGTTCGCCTGTGAACAGGCCGGCATCCGCCCGGATTTCCTGTGTTTGTCCAAGGCCCTCACCGGCGGCTACCTGCCGTTGGCCGCCGTGGTCACCACCGATGACGTCTACGACGCGTTCTACGACGACTACCCGACCCTGCGCGCCTTCCTGCACTCCCACAGCTACACCGGCAACCCGCTGGCGTGCGCGGCGGCCCTGGCGACCCTGGATATTTTCGAAGAAGACAACGTCATCGAAAACAACCAGGCCCTGGCCCAGCGCATGGCCACGGCAACGGCGCACCTGGTCGACCATCCGCATGTCTCGGAAGTACGCCAGACCGGCATGGTGCTGGCCATCGAGATGGTCCAGGACAAGGCCACCAAGACCGCTTACCCGTGGCAGGAACGCCGTGGCCTGAAGGTGTTCGAACACGCCCTGGAACGCGGCGCGCTGTTGCGGCCGCTGGGCAGCGTGGTGTATTTCCTGCCGCCCTATGTGATTACGCCGGAGCAGATCGACTTCCTCGCCGACGTTGCCAGCGAAGGCATCGACATCGCCACCAACAGCAAAGTCAGTGTTGCGGTGCCGAAGGACTTCCACCCCGGCTTCCGCGATCCGGGTTGATTGCCGGCACACCTACACCTTTTTTCAGAGAACAGAAATGAGACTGTCCCGCTTTTTCACCGACACCCCGCTGAGCCTCGGCGATCACGAGCTGCCCGAAGCCCAGGCGCACTACATCAGTCGCGTGCTGCGCATGGGCGAAGGTGACGCCGTGCAATTGTTCGACGGTTCCGGTCAGGAGTTCCTGGGCAGCCTGCTGGAAGTCGGTAAAAAACGCGTCACCGTGCAGCTGACGGAAAGCTTCGCCGGCCAGGCCGAATCGCCGCTGCACATCCACCTCGGCCAGGGCCTGTCCCGGGGCGAGCGCATGGATTGGGCGATCCAGAAAGCCACCGAGCTGGGCGTCAACGCCATCACGCCGATCTTCAGCGACCGCTGCGAAGTACGCCTCAAGGACGAACGCGCCGACAAACGCCTGCTGCACTGGCGCCAGGTGGCGATCAGCGCGTGCGAGCAATGCGGGCGTTCGACGGTGCCAGTGATTCACCCGCCGTTGCTGCTGGCAGACTGGTTAAAGCAGGCCAAAGCAGACCTGAAGCTGGTGCTGCACCCGGTGGCCGAGCCGATGGTCAGCCATGCCAAGCCTGCGAGCCTGGCGTTTCTGATCGGCCCGGAGGGTGGGCTGACCGACTCCGAAGTCGACACCGCCCAAGGCGCCGGCTTCCACGCCGCCCGCCTCGGCCCGCGTGTGTTGCGCACCGAGACTGCGCCCGTCGTCGCGCTGGCGGTTGCACAACAACTCTGGGGCGACTTCTAACCCTCCCACATTTGGAGGAGGTGATCACTCCACCGGATCGCTGATCGGCTTGGCAATGATCGCCTTCAACTCACTGGTCATCGGGAATTCCAGGTTCAAGCCCTTGGGCGGAATCGGCTGTTCAAACCAGCGCTGGTAAATCCCGTTGATCTCCCCCGAACGGTACAGGTCGCCGAGGGTCTCGTTGACCACCGCAAGAAACTGCGGGTCATCCTTGCGCACCATGCAGCTGTAGATCTCCCGCGACTGTTCCTCGCCGACCACCACCCAGTTGTGTGGGTCGCGGGCCTTGGCGCGTTCGCCGTAGAGCAATGCATCGTCCATGTAGAACGCGGCTGCGCGGCCCGTCTCGAGCATCTTGAATGCCTCGCCGTGGTCCTTGGCGCTGATCACGAACATATTGCTCTTGTGCTCGGCGTTGTAGCTCTTTAGAAAACGCTCGTTGGTGGTGCCGGCGGTGGTCACCACGTTCTTGCCCGCCAGGTCGGCGAAGCTCTTGATGCCGCTGTCTTTAGCCGTCAGCAACTGGCCTTTCACGTAAATAAACCCGTAGGAAAATGCCACCTGCTTCTGCCGCTCGGCCGTGACTCCAGTGGAGCCGCATTCCAGGTCGACGGTGCCGTTCTGCACCAGCGGAATGCGCGTTTGAGAGGTCACCAGGTTGTACTTCACCTTAAGGTCGGCCACCCCGGTTTTCTGCTGGATACGCTCGACGATCTTGCTGGCCAGGTCTACCGAATAGCCCATCGGCTTGCCACTGTGATCGCCCACATAGGAAAACGGCACCGACGCATCACGATAGCCCAGGGTGATGGACTTGGCGTTGGCGATCTTGCCCAGCGTACCGTCCAGCGGCGCCTGGTTGGCGTGGGCGTGTGCCCCCAGCAAAAGGCCCAGGGTGCAGCCGGTCAACAGGATTTTTTTCATTGTTATTCTCCGTTGGTCTTTGACGTTATTTACGTACAGCAATCACGCTGATTTCCACCAGCACACTCGGCCGCGCCAGTTCCGCCTGCAAGGTGGTGCGCGTCGGCGCCATCCCCGGCGATAGCCAGGCGGCCCATACGTCATTCATCGGCGCGAAACCGCTGCCGATGTCTTTCAAGTAAATGGTCGCGTTCAGCAGATGGTCCTTGTCACTGCCGGCCTGGGCCAGCAGCCCGTCGATCTTGGCCAGCACTTCGCGGGTTTGTGTCGCCACATCCAGGCCTTCGCCGGGCACCTGGCCCGACAGGAATACCAGATCCTTGAACGTAACGGCGCCGGACAGTCTGTCGTTGCTGCTGATTCGGTTGATGGTCATGGATGAGTCCTCACGCGGCGCGGGGCGCCAGGCCCTGCATATCAATGGAAGGTAGGTGGTTGCCGATCAGTTCGGCCAGCAATTGGCCGCTGCCGCACGCCAGGGTAAAGCCAAGGGCCCCGTGGCCCAGGTTCAGCCACAGGTTGCGATAGACGCTGGCGCCAATCAGCGGCACGCCGGTCGGGGTGGCCGGGCGCATACCGGCCCATTCCACGGCATGGGCGTAGTCACCGGCCGTAGGAAATGTCTCGACCGCCTGACGCTTCATCAACGCCAGGCGCTTGGGCTCAAGGCAGGCGTCAAAGCCGACAATATCCACCATGGCCGCCACCCGCAGTTGTTCGCCGATGCGCGCGTAGACAATCTTGCGGTCGTAGTCGGTGATGCTCACATTCGGCGCCTGGTGCTGCGCGCCAATCGGTACGCTGAGGCTGTAGCCCTTGAGTGGATACAACGACAGAGAGAGGCCCGGCAACGCCAACTCGGCGCTGCGATGACCGGCCGCCAGCACCAGTTCTTCCACCGGCATCACTTCGCCGCCCAACTCGATGGCCTGTACCGCGCCGTCGGCGTGGCGAATCCCGGTGACTTTGCGCCCCAGCAAAAAGGTGCAGCGCCCCGACGATTCAAGGCGTGCCGCCAGCTGTTGGCAGAAGGCATGACAGTCCGCCACTTCCTCATTGGGCGTGTAGATACCACCGACAAACTCACCCGCCACCTGCGCCAGCGCCGGCTCCAGGCGGGCACAATCGAGCGTCGACAGCACTTGTTGTTGCAGGATGTCGGTGACCTTGCCGCGTGCCCGCTCAAAGGTATCGGCATCGCGAAAGGTCACCAGCTTGCCGTTACGCCGCCAGTTGAAAGCATCCAGGCGGTCGTCGACGCGCCATTGCTGCAAGGTGTTTTGGCTCAGGCTCGCCAGGCGCAGCAAATGGGTGGCGTTGCGTTTGTTCACCGAGCCCCGGCAGGCGCCGATGAAGGCGGCCATCCAGCGCCATTGCTGAGGGTCCAGGCGTGGGCGCAGCTTCAACGGCGAGTCACCACGCAGCAACCAGCCAATTGCCTGCAGCGGCACCCCCGCATCAGCCAGTGGCGCGACGTAGCGGTAGGACAATTGCCCGCCATTGGCGAAACTGGTTTCACTGCCCAGGGTGTCGCGCGCATCGATCACCGTCACTTCGTGGCCGGCACGCACCAGCGCATACGCGCTCGCCAGGCCGATAACCCCACCGCCAATGATGCAAACCTGCCTGACCATACCAATCCCCGAGCCCTTGAATAAGTAGGCTCAAGCGTAGGCGCAGGTGACAGGCCACCGACAATGAATAAAGATGGATCACCTATAAACAAAGGTTATGGACTTGCCATGCGCTTGCGTCATATCGAAATCTTCCAGGCCATCCGCCAGACCGGCTCCGTCAGCGCCGCTGCGCAGTTGCTGCATGTGTCGCAACCAGCGGTGACCAAGGTGTTGCAGCATGCCGAACTGCAGCTGGGCTTTCCGCTGTTCCTGCGGGTGCGCGGCAAATTGCAGCCCACGCCGGAGGCCCTGGCACTGGAAAGCGAGGTCGAAAAAGTCACCGAGAGCCTGCAAGGCGTGCGGCGCCTGGCCAAGAGCTTGCGTCGCGCCCCAGGGCAAAGCGTGCGCATTGGTGCGATCCCGGCGTTGGCGCTGTCGCTGCTGCCACCGGCGATTCTGGAATGGAAACGCGACTACCCGGACATCGCGTGCGAGCTGTCCAGCGACCATAGCCGCGAGCTGGTGCAAAAGCTGTTGATGCGCGAGATTGACCTGGCCTTGACCCTCAACTTCTCCGGCCATCCCGGGTTGACCACACAGGTGCTCGCCAACGGTGTGTTGGTGGCCCTGGCGTCCACGGGCTATTGGTCGGCGGCTGAAATCAGCCGGCCATTGCCGCTGAGCGATCTGGCAGGTGCGCCGTTGATTGGGCTTTCCAGTGCTGATCCGCTGGCCGCCAAGCTGGACAGCTACCTGGAGAACGTCGACCCACCGCCTCGAGTGACGATCTCGGTGCAAACCTATTCCCTGGCGCGGGCGATGGTGGAATCGGGCGCCGGCTTGACGGTGATCGATCCGTTCACGGCGTTGGGCGCCTCAACGGCCACCACCTGCATCCGCACCCTCACCCCGCCGCTGCCGATCACCCTCTACGCCCTGACCCGCGCCGATGAACCGCCGCCGCATATGCTGGCCAATCTGCTGGAGATCCTGGGCAAGCGGGCATGCGAGTTATTGGCGCGCATCTAAGGACACCGAAGCCCCCCTTCCACCTTCAAAGCACGTAATGCATGATCGCCACAAAGTGCAGCAAGCTGCCGCCGATCACAAACAAATGCCAGATCCCATGGGAATGCCGCAGGCGATCCTCCAGGGCAAAGAAGATGATGCCGACGGTGTACAGCACCCCGCCCGACGCCAGCCAGGTAAACCCCGCCGTCCCCAACGCGGCGATCAGCGGCTTGACCGCCACCAGCACGATCCAGCCCATCACCGCGTAGATCACGATGGACAGGATGCGCGCCTCGGAGCGCGGCTTGATCTCTTGCAGGATGCCGATCACCGCCAGCCCCCACACGATGCCGAACAACGTCCAGCCCCACGGGCCTCTCAGTGTCACCAGGCAAAACGGCGTGTAGCTGCCGGCGATCAAGAGGTAGATCGAAAAGTGATCGACCTTCTGCATGATCTCCTTTCGCCGTCCCTGAACGCTGTGGTACACGGTCGACGCGCTGTACAGCACCATCAGCGTAAAGCCATAAATCGCCACGCTGACGATCTTCCAGGGGCTGCCATCCAGGCTCGCCACCACCAACATCCACACGGCGCCAATACACGCCGCGACTGCACCGAGCAAATGGCTCCAGGCGTTGAATCGTTCCCCGTGATACATCTGTCACTGACCTCCTGTAGCCGCTGGAACTGGCTGGCAAGCGTCCAGCCTTGCGCATAAGAGTGCAAGCGTCTTGTGACGTTCCGAGGACGCCACACGGTTTTGCGGGCACAATCGGACGCATTCGAACAAGAGCCCACGGCCATGCTGATCGACGAAGAATTCACCCTCAAAAAGCTGGAAATCTTCCTGGCATTCATGCGCACCGGCAACCTGGCCCGCGCCGCCGCCGAACTGCAAACCAGCAATGTCAGCGTGCACCGCGCCATCCACTCCCTGGAAAATGCCCTGCGCTGCCCACTGTTCAAACACGAGGGCCGCAACCTCACCCCGCTGGAAAGCGCGTATGTCCTCGAAGAACGCGCGCAGAAACTGATCGCCGATGTGGTCGACAGCGTTCGCCTGACCCGCGAAGCCGCCGGTTTCTCCGCCGAACGCTTCAAGCTCGGCTCGCTGTATTCGCTGACGGTCAAGACCGTGCCGCAACTGATCATGGGCCTGAAAATCAGACGCAGCGAACTTAATATCGACCTGATCCTCGGCTCCAATTTCGACCTGTTGTACAAGCTTAAGAACATGGAAGTCGACGCGATCCTCATCTCCCTCGACGAACACGCCAACGACCCCGACTGCGAACAGATTGCGCTGTTCTCCGATGACATCTTCCTCGCCACCCCGGCCGACTCGCCCTTCGACCGCGACCAGGAAATCGACCTGGCCGACGTGCGCGACGCCACCTTCATCACCCTCACCCAAGGCTTCGCCACTCACCAGGACGGCAACCGTGTGTTCAAACAGGCGGGGTTCGAGCCGAAGGTGGCGATGCAGGTGAATGACATCTTCACACTGCTGAGCATGGTCAGCTCGGGGGTGGGTTATGCGTTGCTGCCGGGGCGGATTGCGGCGGTGTACGAGAACCGCGTGAAGCTGATACCGCTGCAACCCAGGTATCGGTTGCAGCAGCATATCGGGGTGGTGTTTCTGAAGGCCAAGGAGCGCGATCCGAACTTGCTGGCGTTGCTGGCGGAGTGTCGGATGTATGCCAATCGGCAGGCCTGAGACCGCTATCGGAGGCAAGTCGAATCGTCGCACCGCCCCTCCCACACTTGAATGTGTTCGCAATTCAAAATGTGGGAGGGGGCTTGCCCCCGATGAGGCCAAACCAGACAACACAACTTCCGAAGCTAGCCAACCAACCCACGCACAATAAAGTACAGCAACGAAGGCCCAAGCAAACATCCAAGCCCGGTATGGAAGGTCGCCGTCAACGCGCCATACGGCACCAAGCGCCGATCCGTCGCCGCCAGCCCTGCCGTCACGCCGCTCACGGTGCCGGCCAAGCCACCGAACACCATCGCCGAACGCGGGTTATCCAAGCCCATCCAACGCGCCGCCACCGGTGTGCCGACCATCACCAGGATCGCCTTGATCAACCCGGTCGCGATGGACAGCGCCATCACATCCGAGGTCGCGCCAATCGCCGCACCGGTAACCGGGCCGACGATGTAGGTCACGGCACCCGCGCCGATGGTGGTCATGCTGATCGCGTCGCGATAGCCAAACACCCAGGCCATGCTGGCGCCGACGATAAACGGCAGGATCGTGCCCAGCAGCAGCGCAATCACACCGATCATCCCGGCTTTGCGCGCTTCGGTGGCTTGCACCTCAAACGCCGTGGCAACGATAGCGAAGTCACGCAGCATCGCGCCGCCCATCAGGCCGATTCCGGAGAACAGTGCCAGGTCGGCCAAGCCTTTTTGCCCGCCGGTAATGGTACCGCCCACCCAGGCCAGGACCAGGCCGATGACGATGGCAATCGCCGAGCCGTGGATACGCCCGAACGTCAGGCGCTTGGACAGCACCACGGAAATCCACATCACCACGCCAACAAAGGCAAACGCGGTGATCAGACCATTATGTTCCAAGCCTTTTTCGATGAGATCCCACATATCAGCGACCTCCCGCAGGCACGATCAGCGGCTCTTCGGCAGGCAGAGGCTCGCCCTTGTGCGTACGGCTGATCAGGGCGATGGTGCAACCACAGACCACCACCGAACCAATCGCCGCCAGCACCGCGACCGGGCCGCCGTGCAAGGCGGTCACCACGTTTTGTTGCGCGGCCATCGCCACCACCACGGGGATATACATGGCGCCCCAAAAGCCCACGCCCATCTCGCATTCCTTGGTCATGCCGCCGCGTTTTTGCATCCACAGGCGGGCGCAGATCAGCAGGATCATGGCGATTCCTACCCCGCCCACGTTGGATTTGACGCCGAGCAACACGCCGAGCATGTCGCCCATGATCACGCCTGCAAGCGTGCAGATCGCCAGCAATGCCACACCGTAAATAATCATTGTTGTTGTCCTCGAAGTGCTCGATCGAAATTGTTGTTTTTGTGCTTCGACAGCCTTGGGTGGTGCTTTATCGGTGGCGGCGCTCCTCCTCTTCCAGCAGGGCCTGCAAGGTATCCAGGCGTGCGCCTTCGCAGGCGATCACCGTGCCTTGTTCGAACACCCGGCGTGACAGGCCGGTGAGCACGGCGCCCGGGGGCAGTTCGATTTGCAGGCGCACACCGCGCTCGTAGGCGCTTTGTACGGTGCCGCGCCAGTCAACGACGCGGCACATGTTGAAGGCCAGGTCGTCGCGCAATTGTTCGGGATTGTGGATCGGCCGCGCGCGGGTGCTGCTCAGGTAGGTGATGCGCGGCGCCTTGAGCGGGACAAATGCCTGGGCCAGGGCCTCGGCCGGACGCTCCAGCAGCGCGCAATGGGATGGCACACTGACAGCCAGGCGCTTGGCGATGCCGTTGCCCTTGATGCGCGCGGCAACACGCTGCATGGCCTCGTCGCTGCCGGCGATCACGCTCTGGTTATCGGCGTTGATATTGGCCAGGTACACCGGGGTTTCGGGGCTGTGGATGTCGGCGAGGATGTTTTCGACGGTGGATAACTCCACGCCGATGATCGCGGTCATGCCGTAGCCGTGTGGATAAGCGCTTTGCATCAGTTCGCCACGCAGGTTCACCAGTTTTACCGCATCGGCAAAATCCAGGGCACCAGCGATGACGGCTGCCGGGTAAGCGCCGATGGACAGGCCCGCCACGTAATCCGGGGTGCGCTCCAACAGACGGGCGTGGGCCACGCCGGCGATCAACAGGCACAGCTGCACGGCGCGGGTACTGGCCAGGGCTTGCGCGGAATCGAGCAGGCGCACGTCTTCGCCCAGGGCATCGCTGGCTTCTTCCAGCACAGGTTCGGGCAGCGACTGGAGCATGCCGGGTCGCTGCGCCCCCTGCCCCGGAAACACCAGAAGGCTGCTCATGCCACGGCCTGCCAAGGGTCGAGCACAAGATGCGCGCCGCTGGCGGTTTTCAGCAGCACACGGCGTGAGCCGCTGGCCCATTCGCGTAAGGCGACGGCGCCGAACGGGGTTTGCAGTTGCAGGTCGACGGCGCACTCAGCCCTATCAAGCATCGCCAGGAGGTCTTCAGCCTCACCTCGGGCCAAAGGCTCGGGCGTGCGCAGCATCAAATCCAGATCACTCTCGGCATGCAGCGCTTCAATCCCACTGGCCAACTCGAAACCCGCGCTGCCTGTGACGCCCCACGTCTCCTGCGCCAGCACCGGCCGCAGTTGGTCGAGCGCACGCAACGCGGGTAAATCCCTCGGCGAGATCACCCCGCGCAACGCTTCCGGTATCACCCGCCGCTGCACCGCCGCCAGCGGCATCCGCGCGGCAAAGCGTTGCTCACGCAAACGCCCGCGCACGCCGACCGCCACATAGCCCGGTTCGGCAATGGCGCGGCGCACCACCACCGGGTGGCCGGCGCCGAGCGCCTCCAGCACCCAGGCCGGTGCGTCGGCGGGCACATGCGCCGGGGTCATGCCCCAGAGCAAGTCGTGGGCGTTCACCATTGTTCCCGCAGCAGTTGGCGAACATGGCTGGAAGCAGCGCGATTAGGCGCGCCGAGGCGTTCGCGCAAATCGGTGCAGCCAACATCCTTGATCGCATTCACCAGGCAATCACTGACCCGCGCTACATCGTCCGCGGTGGGCTGTTCTATCTGGCTGACCGACAAGGTCTCCCACAGCAAACCGAGGCTGGCATAGCTGTCGATGTCATAGGCCATGGGCGGCACGCTGGCGGCCAGGGCTTCAAGCTCTTCGACGCTGCGCAGGGTCACCCGCGCGGCGGAAGCCTTGCCCATGGCGTGCACCATTACGCCGGGATCGCGCAAGGCAATCAGACGGTTGGCCTGGTAACCGTGGGCCAGGAACGCACCGGACATGGCCTTGCCCACCAGCAGCGCAATCACCGGGTGGCCGGCGAGGCGCGCCCGCGCATAGCTGTCGGCGGCAGCGGCCAGGGCCTGGTGGATGCCGAGGGCTTCTTCGCGACGACCGTAGGCTTGGCTCGGCACATCAACGATGGCGATGATGGGGCGCTTGTCGCCTCGGGCGATGGCCTCATCGACGGCCTTGGCCAGGCCCCAGCCTTCGAGCAGGCCGACTTCACCATTGCGCGCCCGAGGGAAGCGGTTTTGCGCGTCGGTGACCACGGCGACAAAGCGCACCGTTTGCTCACCCAACACACCGTCGGCAACCCTCAGCGACGCGGGCAAACCGTCTACAGGGGGAGCGCCGGCGCTCAAGGCGTTGAACCACTGCAAGCCTCTCATGAGCGTTCTCCTTGATACAGCTCGCGCACCGTCGCCGGGTCGATTTGCGGTACGGCGTCCAACTCGGCCAAGCGTGTGAGGTAATAATCAGCCTGGCGACTGCGTTGTTGGGCGGGCACGCCTTGCTGCAACAACGCGCTGACAGTCTGCTGGATCTGCGCCACATCGTCGGCCACGTAACGGTCGGCCAGGCCGCTGTTGAAGCGTTGCTCTCCGCCCGTGAGGCTCCAGATAAAGGGACGGTCGCGGGAGTCGTATTCTTCCAGGCCGGCCTCCTGCTCGATCACTTGCGGGCCGTTGAGTCCCAGGCGCGCTTCACGGGTGACGACGAGGTAACTGCACAGCCCGGCCGCGATGGACATGCCGCCGAAGCAACCCACGCTGCCCGCCACCACGCCGATCACCGGCTGGTACTGGCGCAGGTCGACAATCGCCGCGTGTATATCGGCAATCGCGGCCAGGCCGAGGTTGGCTTCCTGCAAGCGCACGCCGCCGGTTTCCAGCAGCAGCACCGCGCGGGTCGGGATGCCCTTGCGGTTGTCTTCGGCCGCCAGCTCCAGGGCACCGGCGATTTTCGCGCCGCCCACTTCACCGAGGCTGCCGCCCTGGAAGTTGCCTTCAATGGCTGCAATCACCACAGGCAAGTCGCCGATGCTGCCCTTGGCGATCACCACGCCGTCATCGGCCTGAGGCACCACACCCTGGCGGCTGAGCCAGGGCGACATGACGCGCTGGAACGGGTCGATCAGTTCGCGAAAGGTGCCGGCATCCAACAAGGCCTTGGCCCGCTGCCGCGCACCCAGTTCCACGAAGCTGTGTTTGGCGAGCAAGTCAGTCATGGCCGATCTCCTCGAAACCCTGCTCCAGGCGCAGGCGCACCACGCCGGGGGTGGCGCCGAAATCGTGAATATCAATGTTCAGGGCCGGTGGTGTCTGCTCTTGGAAGATGCGTTCGAACAGGTGCTGCCAGCGTTGTTCGGCGCCATTCACCGAGGTCTGTACCTGGATACTCAACGTGCCGGCCGTGCCCGGCTCCAGCAGCACTTCCAGGTCGCCAGAGCCGACGCAACCCACCAGCGCACGGCCTTTTGGCGGCTGCCCGGCGGGGAATTCAAAGGATAAGGTTTCCATCACAACGCTCCGTCGAGGCGGTCGATAAACAGGCAGGCGGCCAACAGGTCGGCGGCGCCACCGGGGGAGGCATTCAGGGCCAACAGTTGGTGGTCCAGCTCATGCAATTGGCGGCGCCCGGCGAGGCTTGCACTGCCGCCCGCGTCGAGCACGGCCTGGGCGCCGCGCTGCATGGCATGCAGGCCTTCCAGGCCGGCGCGGTAGAGCACGCAGGTGTCGGCCAGGTCGGTCATGATCGCGAGCAAGGCGTCCAGGCGCGCGTTCTGTTCACCGACGTTTTGCTGGCGGCTTTTATGCAGTTGCGGCAGGCCGCGTTGCAGCACCGACGGAAAGCCCAGTTGCGCTTCTTCACGGGCACCGCGCGCGCCATAGCGCTGGGCGACCTGGGCGCCGTGGCTCAGGGGTTGCGGGGCGTAGCGGTCGTTGAGCAGGGCGAGTCTGGCGGCGTTCAGTGGTATGGCGCCGGGCTCCAGCGCGGCCGCTGCGGTCAGCAGGCCGAGGGCCCAGATCGCACCGCGATGGGTGTTCACGCCGTGGGTGGTGGCGAGCATCGCTTGTTCACCTTCGCGCCCGATACGGCCGAGGGCTTCGCGCAGGGGCAAGCCGACTTCACCGAATTCAAGCGCGGCCTCCGCCATTTCCTTGAACATCGGCCACAGCGACAGCGCCGACGCGTGCATCAGCCCCAGGTGCAAATCAGTGTGGGCGCCGTTGCCGCGACGGTCCACCAGGGCAGGCTTGGGCGACAGGTCGGCTTCATCGATCAGCGCATCGACGGCCATATCCGCCAGGCGATCCGCGAGGCTGAGTTCGTGCAGTTTGAGGGCGCGCATTTACCAGCTCCTGAATTTGGCGGGCGGGTTGTACAGGCCACCGGACCACTCCACCAGGTCGGCCACGCTCTTGGCGGCCAACAACTCGCGGGTGGCGTCGGTGCGGCGAATGCCCAAATCTTCGGGCAAGGCGATCAGGCCTTCGCGGCGCATGCGCGCGGTGTCCTTGGGGTTATGGCGCATGCCGATGGCGGTCACCCCGGCGACGGCGGCGATCATCGCCTGGCGCTCTTCCAGGGACCGCGCCTTGTACAGGTAGGCGATGCCTTCTTCGGTGAGCAGGTGGGTGACATCGTCGCCATAGATCATGATCGGCGCCAGGGGCATGCCGCTTTTACGCGCCACTTCCACGGCGTCGAGCGTGTCGACGAAGGTGGGCTTGCCGCCTTCCTGGAAGGTCTCGACCATCTGCACCACGAGCTTTTTGCCGCGCTCCAGCAGCGCGACCGGCGCATCGTCGTGACGCATATCCAGCCACGCCGGCGTGCCATGGCGGCGACCGCGCGGGTCGTGGCCCATGTTCGGCGCACCACCGAAACCGGCGAGGCGGCCACGGGTCACGGTGCTGGAATGGCCGTCGCCGTCGACTTGCAGGGTGGCGCCGATAAACAGGTCCACCGCGTATTGGCCGGCCAATTGGCAGAACATCCGATTGGAACGCATCGATCCGTCGCGGCCGGTGAAGAACACATCCGGGCGGGCGGCGATGTAGTTCTCCATGCCCAGTTCGGTGCCGAAGCAATGCACGCTTTCCACCCAACCGCTTTCGATGGCGGGGATCAGCGTGGGGTGCGGGTTGAGGGTCCAGTTGCGGCAGATCTTGCCCTTCAGGCCCAGGAATTCACCGTAGGTGGGCAGGATCAATTCGATGGCGGCGGTGTTGAAGCCGATACCGTGGTTGAGCGATTGCACATTGTGTTTTTCGTAAATGCCACGGATCGCCATCATCGCCATCAACACATGCACCGGCTTGATATGGCGCGGGTCGCGGGTGAACAGCGGCTCGATGTAGAACGGCTTGTCGGCCACCACCACAAAATCCACCCAACTGGCGGGGATGTCGACGCGCGGTAAATCGGTGACGTCGTCCACCAACTGGTTGACCTGCACGATTACGATGCCATCGCTGAACGCGGCGGGTTCGATCAGCGCGGGAGTGTCTTCGGTGCTGGCGCCAGTGTAGATATTGCCGGCACGGTCGGCCATGAAACCGGCGGAAAGTACGACGTTGGGGATCAGGTCCACCACCAGCCGTGCATAGAGTTCGATGTAGGTGTGGATCGCACCGATTTCCAGCAGGCCGTCTTCGAGCAACTGGCTGATGCGCAGGGATTGGGTGCCGGCGAAGGAAAAGTCGAGTTTGCGCGCGATGCCCTTTTCAAACAGGTCCAGATGCTCGGACCGCCCGACGCTGGGCATGATCATGTGCAAATCGTGGAGCTTGGCCGGGTCGGCCTTGGCCAGGGAGCGCGAGAGGAAGTCGGCTTGCTTCTGGTTGTTGCCTTCCAGTACAACGCGGTCGCCGGGAAGGATCAGCGCCTCAAGCGCCTCGACGATCTTGTCGCTGGGCAACACGGCCCCATCTGCGTATTTTTTGACCAGCCCGAGCCGCCGCTGCTTCTCGTCACGCCGCCGCGTCCAGCGCGAGTCGGGGGTTATTGTTGTTGTCATGGTCGCTCCACGAGGTTTGCTGTCGTGGGCTGTACCTTAGGAGTGATTCGGGGGGCCATCAATCAAGCTGGGCGGTGGATCGTTACGGTTTGAGTAATGGAGCATCAGCAAACGCTGAGCCGAGCCCAGTGAAGATCAAAAATGTGGGAGGGGGCTTGCCCCCGATGGCCATAAGTATCTACACAACTTCAGTAGGATCACGCGTAGCAGCTGTCGAGCGCAAGCGAGGCTGCGTCAGGCGCGCTGCCGATTCAAGCTCGAGTCGCGGCCGACGCAGCCTCGCCGGGGCTCGGCAGCTGCTACGGGGTTTTACGCGGTGCTGGATAAGACGGTATCTACGCAGGGGGCTCGGCTCAAGATGTGTAGATACTTATGCCCCGATGGCGGTGGGTCAGCTAAGTGATGTATCAACTGACACTCAGCCATCGGGGGCTTGCCCTAATGCCGTTCAGTTAAGGCTTTTTGTAGGAGCGAGCTTGCTCGCGAAGAACTCAGGGCCACCGTGCTTATCGAGAATGAACGCGTTGCCTGGGCGTTTTTCGCGAGCAAGAACTAGGCGTCCCCCTCGCTCCTACAGTGAATCACTTTCGCTTAACTGACTGGCATTAGGGCAAGCCCCCTCCCACATTTGCTCACTGGTGTCTGTGAGATTGCGGTCCCAAAAAGGGACTGATCAGTCCCTGCTTGGGACCTTTTCCAGCGAAGGGCTGACCTGCTCCAGCGCCCGTTCCACCAGCAACTGCCTCAACTCGGCCATTTGCTGGATCCCGAGCATGATGGCGCGCTGGGAAGTGTCCAGGTCGAAGGCCAGGTTGCAGGTGAGTGCGCTGAGGGAGGACAGGGTTTCGCTGGCGTTGACCAGCAGGGTTTCGGTGTTTTGGTGGGGGTTTACGGTGAAGAGGCTTGCGGGCGGATTGGGGGTAGGTTTGACCATGACTTACAACTCCGATATGTGATGGAAACTGCCCTCTTCCGCTGCACGCGAATTAAGGTGGCAGCTGTGCGCAGGTGTGCAAGACCGGGCATATCGGACCCCGGCAGACCCCGAAGGATCTCCCACGCACAGCCGCCATAACAAATACAGCAGGCATAAAAAACGCCCGTTGAATGGCTATGGGCGTTAGTGCGCCGACATGTAACCGGACTTGCACGTCCGTGTCACCGTTTTTTGCGATGACGGACGAAGACTAGGCGCGCAGGCTGCACGCGACAAGTTCATGCACGGCCCAAAATCTTGCAGGAAAAATCCGAAGGCTGGTCACACCTCTCAAGCGCAAAGCGCTTCCTGTGGCGAGCGGGCTTGCCACACAGAATATTCCGACAAGGTTTTGCCGGCGTAAGTACTGCGCAGCTATGGCTATCGATGCAAAGCGCCTACGACTTATGGCAGGCAGAGCATCGGGAGCAGCCGTTGATTGAGCGGTTTGCGCGGATTGATTGAGGGCTTGAGCAAGTCTCGCTGCGTAGCAGCTGTCGAGCCCCGGCGAGGCTGCGTCAGCGGTGTGTCAGACGGGCCGCAAACGCAGCCTCGCCGGGGCTCGACAGCTGCTACGCAATATCACATTCAGATGCCCCTCCCACAGGGGATCCTCACATGACATAGATTCAGGCCAACCCGGACTCCACCAGCAGCGCCTCGAGCCCCATCAAATCCGGCACCTTCGCCACCAGCTCGCCCACCTGCACCGCTGCCAGTTCCAATGGGCACAGCGGCACGTCCACATAGCTCAACTCGCTGTCGAGCTTGTACGACCGAGGAATCCCCTGGATCACCAACGCAATAAACTTCAACGTCGGCCGCCCGCCCAGCGCATTCAACACCACGATCCGTGAGCGTTCGCCGGTCACGCTGGCCTCGCCGCACACCGCTTCAAAGCTGATCAACGGTATTTGCCGATCCCGCCACGTCACTTGCCGCAAATACCACGGCGGTGCATCGCTGGCCGGTTCGCCGCGTTGGAAGTCGATCAACTCGGCGATGGCGACGTTGGGCAGTACCAGGTGGCGGTCGGCCAGGGGCAGGAGCAGGCCGGTGAGTTGGCTGGTGCGGTGGTCAAGCACGGGATTTGCTCCAGTAGGCGATGCTTTCGAGCAGCACCGATTCCTGGTACGGCTTGCCCAGGTAGTCGTTGACGCCGATGGCCATGGCACGGTCGCGGTGTTTCTGGCCGGTGCGGGAGGTGATCATGATGATCGGCAGGCGCATCAGCCGGGGGTCGTTGCGCACCTGGATGGCCACTTCGAAGCCGTCCATGCGCGGCATTTCGATGTCGAGCAGCATCAGGTCGGGCGTATGTTCCTCGAGCACGGCAAGGGCGTCGATGCCGTCTTTGGCGGTGAGTACGTTCATGCCGTTGCGCTCCAGCAGGCGGCTGGTGACTTTGCGCACGGTGACCGAGTCGTCCACCACCAGCACCAGCAGCGGGCGCTTTTTCAGTGGGTCGTTGAGGATCAACGGAGCATCCACCGGCTGCGCCGGCAAGGCCGGTTGCCGGGCGCGGATATGCGCGAGCAAGTCGATAATCAACACCACGCGCCCATCCCCCAGGATGGTCGCGCCGGATAACCCCTGCACCCCGGAAAACTGCGGGCCCAGGCCCTTGACCACAATCTCCCGGGTGCCGGCCATGGCGTCCACATGCACCGCTACGCGGCGCTCATTGCACTGCACCAACAGCACCGGCACGGGTTGATATTGGCCCAGTAATTTCGGGCGGCCGACGGTGTGCAGCAGGTCGCCCAGGTAGAACAGCTCGTAACGCTGGCCGGCATATTCATAGCACGGCGGCTCCTGCTGATAATGCCCCGCCAACTCATGGGGCAGCACGCGCACCAGGCCTTCGACGGTGTTAAGCGGAATCGCGTATTGGTCGTCTGCGCATTGCACCATCAATGCGCGGTTGACCGAGACGGTAAACGGCAGGCGAATACGAAAATGCACGCCCACCCCCGACGTCGACTCAATGAACATCGAGCCACCCAGCTGGCGCACTTCTTCATGCACCACGTCCATGCCCACGCCACGCCCGGAAATCTGGGTGATTTTTTCCGCCGTGGAAAATCCCGGCTGCAGGATGAACTGCAATACGTCGCGGTCGCTGATCTCCTGATCGGGGGCAAGCAGCCCGCGCTTGATCGCTTTGCGCCGCACCGCGTCAAGGGGCACGCCAGCGCCGTCATCACGAATGTCGAAAACGATATCGCCGCCTTCGTGGGTCAGGTCCAGGGTGATGCGGCCCTTCTCCGGCTTGCCGGCCAGCAGCCGTGCATCGCGGGACTCCAGGCCATGGTCGACGGCGTTGCGCAGCATGTGTTCCAGCGGCGCCGCCATGCGCTCCAGCACATTGCGGTCCATCTCGCCCTCGGCATTGCCGACGATGAATTCCACGTCCTTGCCCAACTCGCCCGCCACTTGGCGCACGATGCGTTTGAGGCGCGGCAGCATACGCTCAAAAGGCACCATGCGCGTGCGCATCAGGCCTTCCTGCAACTCGGTGTTGATGCGCGCCTGTTGCTGCAACAGGTCATGGGCATCCTCGTTGCGGCGGTCGAGGGTGTCCTTGAGGTCAAGCAGGTCGGAGGCCGACTCCGACAGCGCCCGCGACAGTTGCTGCAACTGCGAATGACGGTCCATTTCCAGCGGGTCGAATTCTTCATAGCCCAAGCGTTCGGCCTCGGCCTGTTGACGACTGAGAATGCGCCCCTGGGTTTCGCTGTCGAGGCGCCGCAGTTGGTCGCGCATGCGCTCGATAGTGGTTTCCACCTCATGCAGGGCAATGCGCGCGTCGTTGACTTGCTGCTCGATACGGCCACGGAAGATCGAGGTCTCGCCGGCCAGGTTGACCAGGTCGTCCAGCAGGTCGGCGGAAATTTTCACCATGTCGGCGGCGGGATCAACCACCGCTTCGGCCTTGCCTGCGGGCAACGCCACGGGCAGCACGGGTTCATCGCTGGGGTGTACCAGGCTTTTGATACGCTCGATAAGTTTGTCCACCGAGCCCACCGGCAACCCATCCGCCACGGCGTCGATCATCTGCGCCAGGCGGTCGTGGCAGCCTTGCAGCAACGCGAACAGTTCGGCGGACGGCGCGAGCAAGCCGGCGGACAGCCCTTCGTAGAGAAATTCCAGTTCATGGGCCAGGTCACCAATCGGCCCGATCTCGACCATGCGTGCGCCGCCCTTGAGGGTGTGCAGGTCGCGCAGCAGGGTTTCCACTTCCTGGCGATTGTTCGGCTCGGCCTGCCAGCGCAGCAACGCGCTGCCGGAGCTGTCGAGAATGTCGGCGGCTTCTTCGAGGAAGATGTCCAGCAACTCCGGGTCGGTGCCCGGCGTTTCCGAAAGTGGGGCGGCCTGCGCAGCCGGCATGCCGCTCTGGCGTAGCGCGCGCAACCTGGCGACCAGCTCGGCGCTGTCGCTCAAGGGTTGATGGTGCTGCAGCTCCTCCAGTTGCAAGGCCAACCGCTCATGGCTGGCCATCAGCACTTGAGACAGCTCGCTGGAGTAGCTGTAGCGGCGATCCACCAGGCCTTCGTACAAACACTCCAACTCATGCGCCAGGTCGCCCACCGGCCCGATGTCGGCCATGCGCGCGCCGCCCTTGAGGGTGTGCAGGTCGCGCTGCAGTGACGACAACGGCGCAGCACTCTCCGGATCCAGCAGCCAGCGCTTCAGGGATTGCCCCGCACTGTCGAGAATATCCACGGCTTCTTCGAGGAAGATCTCCACGAGCTCATCGTCGATCGCCGTTTCATGCTGCAGTTGCGCCGTGGCGGCGCCCAGTTCAGAGATGCTCAGGGCGCGGCTGCCGTCGCTTTTGATCAGGCCGGTGGCAGAAGGGTCCAGCGCATCGTCCAACAGTTCGCGCAGGGCATGTACGCGTGCCGGTGCCGGGATGATTTCCTGGCCGGCGGCCAATTGATCGAGCATGCTGATCAGCGCTTCATGGGCCTGTTCGGCCTCATGGAAAAACCGCTCGCTGACCGCCAGGCTGCTTTCTTCCACGGCGCCGTAGAGGTCGAGCAAGGCTTCGCAGAGTTCATCGATGGCGTGCAGGTCGGCGACGTGCGCGCCCTCCCCCAGCGTGGTCAATTCATCCAGCAGCGCGGTGAGTTCCTGGCGTTCGCCGGGGTGTTGTTGCCAGCGGCGCAGCAGGCTTTCGGCGTCGAGCAGAATGTCCATGCCCTGGGCCAGGAAGTTGGCGATCAGTTGCGGGTCGCGCTTGATACGCAGGCCCGTGTTGGGTGCGTCCAGCAGCGCGGCCAGTTGATGGTCGAGCAGCGCTTGGGTACGGCGGATCAAGTCATCCGCACCCTTGATCGGCACCAGGGGATCGCGGTCCAGTTGGCGCAACCCACGCTGGAACAGGCTTTCGGCTTCCAGCAGCAACTCGACTTCATCCAGGTCCAGCGGCAGGCGATGGGCCTTGTATTCGCGGGTCAGGTGATCCAGCGGGCGCACCAGCTCGGCGACGGGCAACACCCCAGCCATGTAGGCGCTGCCCTTGAGTGTGTGCAGGGCGCGTTGCAGTTCATCGCTGACTTGCAGCGGCACATGCTCGGCGGCCTGTTGCAGGAAGTGGTTGAGGCTGTCCAGATGGCTCTGGGCTTCGTTGCGGAAGATCTCCAGCAACATCGGATCGTAGGGTTCGGCGGCCGATACTGCGGCGCCGTTGGCCCAGGCGTGGGCACGGGCGGCCAGCGCGTCGACCTCATCGCGCTGGTGCTGGTCGCCCGTCGCGAAGTCGGCGATCAATTCCGGCAGCAGGGCCACGGCGTCATCCAGCACCTGTTGAATCTCGGGGCCGAGGGCCACGCTGCGCTCGAGCACACGGTTCAGCAGGTTTTCCACCGCCCAGGCCAGCTCCGCCAGCACCAGGGCGCGCACCATGCGGCCGCTGCCTTTCAAGGTGTGGAACGCGCGGCGCATTTCACCCTGGGCAATTTTGTCCGCGCTGTTGGGCAGGTGGCGGTGCAGTACCTCAAGGACTTCGTCGGTTTCTTCGAGGAAGACGTCGCGCAGTTCATCGTCGATGGGCGCTTCATTGGCCGGCGGCGGCAGCAGGCTACCCGGGCGCTGCAAGGCCGGTGGATTGAGGCGCGAAGTGGGGTTGGCCAGTGCGTCGAACTGCGACTGGCTGGGCGCAACCTCGCTCGACAGCGCGCCATCGGGTGCTGCCAGCGCCTGGCGCCAGGGTTTTTCGGCGGGCAGGTAGCCCAGCGCAGCCAGGCTTTGGGTGGCCAGTTCCAACACCCGTTCACCGGCTGCGTCAGGGTCTTGGAGCATGCGTTCGAGGTAGTACTCCAGGCTGCTGATCACGTCAGCGAAATGCTCCAGTTGCACCGCCGACGGCGGGCTGTCGCTGGTCATCAACTGTTCGTCGACGTAATCGGTGCAACCACGCATCAGGCTTGCAGCGCGGGGCAAGGGGATCATCGCCAGCGCGCCGCGCACCTGGCTCAGCAGTTCGGGCAGGGATTCCAGGCGCTGACGGTCCCAATCGGCTTCGATACAGTCGATCACCAGCTCCTTGGCTTGCCGCAGGCACTGGCAGGATTCGCGGATGACCAACTGGTGAATCTGGGTCAGGTCGGTGGTGGGCAGGCGGCTTTCTTCACGGCCTTCCGGTTCGACGGTGCCGACCATTCCCGCCAGCGTGGCTTCCACATAGAGCAACGCCCCGGCAACGTCCATCAGCACCGCATCGTTGGGCTCGCGATGCCCCTGGGCCAGGCTCAATACCACGGCCAACTGGTCGATGATGACTTTGCGCGGCTGGCCAAACCCCAGCACCGCAAGGGTATCGGCAATCTGTCGCAGGGGCGCCAGCAGCGCGTCGAGGTCGCTCGTGTGCTGGCGGTCGCTGCGCACGAACAGGTCGAGGCGCTCTTTGACCCGTACCAACTCTTCACACAACGCTCCGAGCACTGAGCCCATGGCGTTACGATCCGGCCCGGCGAGGCGCGCACGTTCGGCATCCACCACCGCGCTGTCGGGCAAGGCCTCATCCAGGCTGTAGCGTTCTTTCAAACTCTGCATGCGCGGAGTCGGTCGAGTGACTTTGGCGACGTAAAACAACAGGCTCTTGAGCAATTCATCCGGTGCGGGCTGATTGACCCCACCGATGCCCTGTGCCAGCAGGCGCTTGAGCTGCTTGTCGCTGGCCTTGAGCAGGCTGCGCAGTGCCGGGCTGTTGGCGACCACGCCGGTGAGCATGCCCTCGACCAGCGCCGACGCCACTTGCCACAGCGGCAACAGCGGCGCGCCCTGGCACAGTGCTTCAAGGCGCGCGAACACCCGCGCCATGTCTTCCAGGTTGCTCGGGCCGTGGTCTTCACGCAGCAGCCCGGCGAGGGCTTGTTGCAGCAGTTGGTGCCACTGGCGCAGTTGCTCCTGAACGTCGGCCGGCGCGCGTTGGGCCAGGGCGTCCTCGGGAAGCGGCGCAATCGACAGCAGTTGCGGACTGAACAAGCTGGTTTCCGACAGCAGGCTTTCACCGCGGGCACTGCGCAGGTCGTTGAGCAGCGGCAGCACCACCAGCGGTAAATCACGGCGGGCGCTGTGCACACGGTCGAGGTACAGCGGCAGTTGGCCCAGGGCCTGTTGCAGCAGGCGGATGCTTTCCTCGCGCTGGCTGACCTGCCCGGCCTGGAGCGCCAGGGCCAGTTCTTCGATCTCTTCGGCCAGCAGCGCCGCGCCGTAGAACTCGACCATTTGCAGCGCGCCATGCACCTGATGGATACCGGTCAGGCATTGGCTGATCACGCCATCGTCGTGGGTCTCGACAAACGCATCCAGCGCCGAACGGGCCTGTTTCAGGGTTTCGGCAATGTCGCCCTTGACCCACTCGAGGGCCACGTAGTCGTGCCGATCAACCATAACTGCTCCGCTTAGAATTCGTGGGTTGCTGGTGTTCTTGAAACAAATGGAGATCAAATGTGGGAGGGGCTTGCCCCTCCCACATTTTGACTGCATTTCAATCCTCAACCTGTTTGGCCGCAGGCAAGGTGAACCCCGACACCGACCTGCGCAACTGGCTCGCCATCTTCGCCAAATTGCCGATGCTTTCAGCGGTGGCGGTGGAACCCGATGATGTCTGCGTGGTGATCTGCTGGATCACGTTCATGGTCAGGGAGATCTGCCCCGCCGATGAGGTCTGTTGCTGCGCCGCGTTGGAGATGCTCTGGATCAGCGCGGCCAGGGTTTTCGACACGCCTTCGATCTCTTCCAGTGCCACCCCGGCGTCCTGGGCCAGGCGTGCACCGCGCACCACTTCGGTGGTGGTCTGCTCCATGGAGATGACGGCTTCGTTGGTGTCGGCCTGGATCGCGCGCACCAGGGTTTCAATCTGCCGCGTGGCCGCCGATGAACGCTCGGCCAGCCGCTGCACTTCGTCGGCCACCACTGCAAAGCCGCGCCCGGCATCCCCGGCCATGCTCGCCTGGATCGCGGCGTTGAGGGCGAGGATGTTGGTCTGGTCGGCAATGTCGTCGATCAGGCTGACGATGTCGCCAATCTCCTGGGACGACTCGCCCAGGCGCTTGATGCGCTTGGCGGTGTCCTGGATCTGTTCGCGGATGTTGTCCATGCCGTGGATGGTGTTGTGCACCACCTCGTTGCCTTTGTTGGCGATTTCTACCGAACGTTCCGCCACCGCCGAGGATTCGGCCGCGTTGGCCGATACCTGGTCGATGGATTGGGCCATCTGGTTGATCGCGGTGGAGGCTTCGGCGATCTGCTGGGCCTGATGCTCGGAGGCCTGGGCCAGGTGCATGGCGGTGGCCTGGGTCTCTTGCACGGCACCCGCCACTTGCCCGGCGGTGAGGTTGATGGTGGCCACCAGATCGCGCAGTTGGTCCACGGAATAGTTGATGGAGTCGGCGATGGTGCCGGTGAAGTCTTCAGTCACCGAGGCGGTCACGGTGAGGTCGCCGTCGGCCAGGTCTTCGATTTCATCGAGCAGGCGCATGATCGCGTTCTGGTTGCGCTCGTTCTTCTCGGCGGTCTCGTGCAGTTGGCGGTTGGTTTCACGCACCATCACCAGGCCGATCAGGATGATCGAGGCCAGCGCCAGCAGGCCCAGCACATACCCGCCGATGGTGTCGAAGCTGCGTCCGCTGGCCAGGTTTTCAAACCCGCTGGCCAGGTGCGAGGCTTCATCGAGCAGGGTTTGCGACAGGTTGAAAATATTGCTCGCCGAGGCGCGGACCTGGAACAGCTGCGGCGAGGTTTCGAGGATTTCATCCACGGAGCCGGAGACAAACTCGAACAGTTCGGCGATTTCCGCCAGCCGCGCACGGGCATCGTGGTCCTCGACCTGGGTGATGCGCAGCCCAGGGTTGCCGTTGAGCATGCCATTGAGCACCTGCCCGAAGCGATTGGCGTCGCGGCCAAAGGTGTCGGCGGCCTGTACGGCGGTTTCATCGCCGGCCAGCACGGTGTTGACCGCACCCAGGATACGCTCGGCCAGCAGCGACTGGCGCTGGGCCAAGGCCACCTGGCTGGCTGGCGCGCCGCGTTGCAGCAGGATGTCGACGACCTTCTCCGATTCCATCTGCAATTGCGGGACGGTTTCGGCGAGAGTCGCGGCCACTTGGTGCAAGGACAGCACGGTCTGTTCGCTGGCGAGGATCGCGTCGGTGTTTTTCAGCAGCGCTTCCCAGTCCGTCTGCACCGCGCGCATTTCGGCGCGGACCGCACTTGGCGCAGCGGGCAGGCCGGTTTCCGGGTCGCCTTTTTTCAGGTAACCCCAGCGCTGGGCAAAATCGTTGCGCGCTTCGCCCAACAGCTTGAATGCGGCGGCCTTGCCGGCGGCGGCCTCGGTAGCGTTCTTGGCGATACGCTGGGACAGCACGCGCAGTTCACCGGCGTGGCCGATGTACTGTTTGTCGTAGGTGGACTGGGTGTTGAGGTAAGCGAAGTTGGCGAACAGCAGCATGATGAACACGATCAGCGCAATAAACAGCACGATGATCTGTGAGCGGCTGCGTGAGCCGGCCTGGGGTTTGGGCGTGGTAGCGGTGGTCATGCGGCGACATCCATGAAGCCAGGGGCCTGGGCCAGGGCGAAGGGGCTGAAGACCTGCCACAGCGGCTCGCCGTCGAATTGGCCCTGGATGAACGGCGCGCTGGGGCTGGCGTTCGCCAACAAGGCGTCTTGAGCAAAATGCTGCATCCCCACCACCTCATCTACCAGCAGCCCGACAAACAGATCGTTGTATTCCACCACCAGCACCCGCCGTTGCTTGCGCGCCTTGGACAGTTCAAGGCCAAGGAAGCCACCCAGGTCCATCACCGGCAGCAAACGCCCGCGCAGGTTAGCAACACCCTTGACCCAGGCCTTGACCCCGGGCATTAAAGTGCAGCGCGGCTCATGCAGGACTTCGGCGACTTCGCCCATGGGCGCGACATACCAATGCTGCCCCAGGCGAAAGCCAATCCCGCTCCAGCGTTGCAGGCGGGTTTCCTGGGACGGCAGGTCAGCGGCCAGCAGGCGGCAGCGACGGTCGATGTCCAGCAGCAACTCGAAGGCGGTTTGCGACTCGGTCATGATGGCGTGCCGTCAGCCGGCCAGCACCTTGTTCAGGGTGGCAATCAGGGTTTCCTCGTCCACAGGCTTGGTCAGGTAGTCCTTGGCACCCTGGCGCGCGCCCCAGATCTTGTCGGTTTCCTGATCCTTGGTGGTGATGATGATGATCGGGATGCCGTTGGTTTCCGGCTCCTTGGACAGCTGGCGAGTGGCCTGGAAGCCATTGAGGCCCGGCATCACGATGTCCATCAGCACTGCGTCAGGCTTTTCCTGGCGGGCCAGGGCCACGCCGTCCGCGCCGTTTTCAGCCTTGAGGACCTGGTGGCCGTGCTTTTCCAGCATGCCGGTCAGTTTGTACATTTCGGTCGGCGAATCGTCGACGATCAGAACACGTGCCATGGTTTTCCCCACTACATTGGTCGGCGCCGGCCCTTGTGAGGCGGCGTCAGTGTGCTTGTTCCACTGCGGCAAACCCAGGCACATAGGCCTTGATCGCACTCAGCAGTTCTTCCTTGCTGAAAGGCTTGGTCAAAAACTGATCGACACCCACGATGCGCCCCTTGGCCTTGTCGAACAGGCCGTCCTTGGAGGACAGCATGATCACCGGGATCGACTTGAACACCGGGTTGTTCTTCACCAGGGCGCAGGTCTGATAGCCATCCAGGCGCGGCATCATGATGTCGACAAAGATAATGTGCGGGTGATGATCCACAATCCGGGCCAGGGCATCGAAACCGTCGATGGCCGTGATGACATCGCAGCCCACGTTCTTCAACAGCGTCTCGGCGGTGCGGCGGATCGTTTTCGAATCGTCGATCACCATCACTCTCAAGGCGTTGGAATGCTGTTCCATATCTGCTCTACCATCGCCACAGCGAATCGGTTTTCGGTGTGTACTGCCTGATGTTGCACAGGATGAGCGCCGCAGGCCTTGGAACTCAAGGGCTGCTGCGTCGTGGCAGTCTTTTTAGCACAGTCTCGGGGTGCAATCTATCGAGGCACCCGCCCGGTGGTTTTTCCTTGACCCACAACAGCCGCAGCGCCACTCTGACGCCACTTTTATGCGCCCTAATTTGCTAGAGGAAATCCCCCATGAGCGTTCGCGTCGGCATTGTCATGGACCCTATCGCCAGCATTTCCTATAAAAAGGACAGCTCGCTGGCCATGCTCCTGGCCGCCCAGGCCCGCGGCTGGACCCTGTTCTATATGGAGCAGCGCGACCTTTACCAGGGCGACGGCGAGGCCCGTGCACGCATGCGCCCGCTGCAGGTGTTTGCCAACCCCGAGAAGTGGTTCGAACTGCAAGACGAAATCGACAGCCCCCTGAGCGACCTCGACGTGATCCTGATGCGCAAGGACCCGCCGTTCGACATGGAGTTCGTCTATTCCACCTACCTGCTGGAGCAGGCCGAGCGTGCTGGCGTGCTGATCGTCAACAAGCCGCAAAGCCTGCGCGACTGCAATGAAAAGCTGTTCGCGACGCTGTTCCCGCAATGCACGCCGCCCACCGTGGTCAGCCGTCGTGCCGATGTGCTGCGTGAGTTTGCCGCCAAGCACGGCGATGTGATCCTCAAGCCGCTGGACGGCATGGGCGGCACCTCGATCTTCCGTCACCGCGCCGGTGACCCGAACCTGTCGGTGATCCTCGAAACCCTGACCGCCCTGGGCACCCAGCAGATCATGGGCCAGGCCTACCTGCCGGCGATCAAGGACGGCGACAAGCGCATCCTGATGATCGACGGCGAGCCGGTGGATTACTGCCTGGCGCGTATCCCGGCGGCGGGCGAGACCCGTGGCAACCTGGCAGCCGGCGGTCGTGGCGAAGCGCGGCCGTTATCGGACAAGGACCGCTGGATCGCCAGCCAAGTTGGCCCGACCTTGCGGGAAAAGGGCCTGCTGTTTGTAGGCCTTGACGTAATCGGTGAAAACCTAACCGAAATCAATGTCACCAGCCCGACCTGTATTCGCGAGATCGACAACGCATTTGGCACGAACATCGGCGAAATGTTGATGGCGGCCATCGAGCGCAAGCTGCAAGCCAAGTGACATAGAACAGCCGGACACACACCAACATTGCGTTATCATGCGCGACCTGTGAAACACGCGATGTTGGTTTTCTTGTCATGACACTCCCGTCCGATCTGCCCCCCGAATTCTCCCACAGCGGCGTGCGCCCGGCTGATCGGCTCGGATTTACCCTGTTCCTGGCCGCGTTGATTCACCTGGCATTGATCCTCGGCGTAGGTTTCACCATGGTCGAGCCCAGGCAGATCACCAAGACCCTGGAAATCACCCTCGCCACGTTCAAGAGTGAAAAGAAGCCCGAGAAGGCCGATTTTCTTGCCCAGGACAACCAGCAGGGCAGCGGCACCCTGGACAAGAAGGCGATCCCCAAGACGACTGAAGTGGCGCCCTTCCAGGACAACAAGGTCAATAAGGTCACACCGCCGCCGGCGCCCAAGCCTGAAGTCAAACAGGCCACGCCCAAGCCGACAGTGACGACCGTCGCACCCAAACCGCAAAAAGCCCCGGTCCAGCGCGAGAAAACCAAGACCGAGCCGCAACCCGAGCCGGTGAAGCCGGCGCCAACGTTCGATAGCTCGACGCTGTCCGACGAAATTTCCAGCCTGGAAGCCGAACTGGCCCATGAACAACAGCTTTACGCCAAGCGCCCACGCATCTATCGCTTGAACGCGGCCTCGACCATGCGTGACAAGGGCGCCTGGTATAAGGACGAGTGGCGTAAGAAAGTCGAACGCATCGGTAACCTCAACTACCCGGAAGAGGCACGGCGCCAGCAGATTTACGGCAACTTGCGCCTATTGGTGTCGATCAACCGCGACGGTACGTTGTATGAAGTGCAGGTACTGGAGTCCTCCGGCCAGCCGCTGCTGGACCGGGCCGCCCAACGCATCGTGCGCCTGGCCGCGCCCTTTGCCCCGTTTACCGGGGACTTGAACGATGTGGACCGCCTGGAAATCATCCGTACCTGGAAGTTTGCCAAGGGCGATCACCTCTCCAGCAACTGATCACACATGTCCTGCCCCAGGTAACTCCAGCTTGTCAGTTCGCCCCTCCAACGCCACACTAGCGGACATGAAAAATGTCAGCCCGACCTACCTCAAGCACCAATTCCTGATCGCCATGCCCCATATGGCCGACCCGAACTTTGCGCAGACCTTGACCTACATCGTCGAGCACACGGCCAATGGTGCCATGGGGTTGGTGGTGAACCGCCCGCAAGCGCTGAACCTGGCCGACATCCTTGAACAACTGCGCCCGGAGGTCGACCCACCGGCCCGCTGCCAGGGCGTACAGATCTACATCGGCGGGCCGGTGCAGACCGATCGCGGCTTTGTACTGCACCCGACCGGGCCGAAGTTCCAGGCCACGGTGGACCTGGACGGGGTCTCACTGTCCACCTCCCAGGACGTGTTGTTCGCCATCGCCGACGGCGTGGGCCCTGAGCAAAGCGTGATCACCCTGGGTTACGCCGGCTGGGAAGCCGGGCAGCTGGAAGCCGAATTGGCCAGCAATGCCTGGCTAACCTGCCCGTTCGATGCCGACATCCTGTTCAACACCGCCAGTGAACTGCGCCTGGAAGCCGCCGCGGCCAAGCTGCGGGTCAACCTCAGCCTGCTGACCAGCCAGGCGGGGCACGCCTGATGGCCTTGCGTCTGATCCTCGGTTTTGACTATGGCACCAAGCAGATCGGCGTAGCGGTCGGCCAGGTGATCACCGGCCAGGCCCGCGAGCTGTGCACCCTCAAGGCCCAGAACGGCATACCGGACTGGAACCAGGTCGAAGCCCTCATTAAAGAATGGAAGCCTGACGCCGTGGTGGTCGGCCTGCCCCTGAACATGGACGGCACCCCCAGCGACATGTGTCTGCGCGCCGAAAAGTTCGCCCGCCGTCTCAATGGCCGCTACAACCTGCCCTTCTATACCCACGATGAACGCCTGACCACCTTTGAAGCCAAGGGCGAGCGACGCGACCGTGGCGGACAGAAAGGCAGCTACCGCGACAACCCGGTGGACGCCATTGCCGCCGCCTTGCTGTTGCAAGGCTGGCTGGACGAAAACACCGTTTTATTTGAATCCTGACTGACGCGGCTTGCCTGTCGCTCCTACACACTATCGCCTGTCTTGAACTTGAAGGAGCCACCATGAGCCTGCCCAATCCCGCCGAACTGATCAGCCAGATGGCGTTACGCCTCAAGGCGCACCTGGAACACCGTGGCATCAGCGAACCGCGCTTTATCGGTATTCGCACCGGCGGTGTGTGGGTCGCCCAGGCGTTGCTGGACGAACTGCGCAGCGACTCGCCCTTGGGTACCCTGGACGTGTCCTTCTACCGTGACGACTTCAGCCAGAATGGCCTGCACCCACAAGTGCGCCCGTCCGCCCTGCCGTTCGAGATTGAAGGCCAGCACCTGGTGCTGATTGACGACGTGCTGATGAGCGGCCGTACCATCCGCGCCGCCATGAATGAATTGTTCGATTACGGGCGCCCGGCCAGCATCACCCTGGTCTGCCTGCTGGACCTGGATGCTGGCGAACTGCCCATCAGTCCGGACGTGGTTGGCGCCACGCTGTCCCTTGAGGCCAGCCAGCGAGTAAAATTGTCCGGTCCCACGCCGCTCGAACTCGAACTGCAAGACCTTGCCCTTTAAACCGCCTTGTAAAGAGTCCCCGCGATGACGCCTCTAGATGCCAAGCGCCCGCTGCAGCTCAATGCTCAGGGCCAGCTGCAACACTTCTTGTCCCTCGACGGTTTGCCCCGCGAACTGCTCACCGAAATCCTCGACACCGCCGACTCGTTCCTCGAAGTTGGCGGCCGGGCGGTGAAGAAAGTCCCGCTGCTGCGCGGCAAGACCATTTGCAACGTGTTCTTCGAGAACTCCACCCGTACACGGACCACCTTCGAACTGGCGGCGCAACGGCTGTCGGCCGACGTGATCACGTTGAACGTGTCCACCTCGTCGGCCAGCAAGGGCGAGACCCTGCTCGACACCCTGCGCAACCTGGAAGCCATGGCCGCCGACATGTTCGTGGTGCGCCACGGTGACTCCGGTGCCGCGCACTTCATTGCCGAGCACGTGTGCCCGCAGGTGGCGATCATCAACGGCGGCGACGGCCGTCACGCCCACCCGACCCAGGGCATGCTCGACATGCTCACCATTCGTCGGCACAAGGGCAGCTTTGAAAACCTCTCGGTGGCCATCGTCGGCGACATCCTGCATTCGCGGGTGGCACGCTCGAACATGCTGGCCCTGAAAACCCTGGGCTGCCCGGACATCCGCGTGATAGCGCCGAAAACCCTGCTGCCCATCGGCGTCGAACAATACGGCGTGAAGGTCTACACCGACATGACCGAAGGCCTCAAGGGTGTAGACGTAGTGATCATGCTGCGCCTGCAGCGCGAACGCATGTCGGGTGGCCTGCTGCCGAGCGAAGGCGAGTTCTACCGCCTGTTCGGCCTGACCACCGCCCGCCTGGCCGGCGCCAAACCGGATGCCATCGTGATGCACCCGGGGCCGATCAACCGAGGCGTGGAGATTGAGTCGGCGGTGGCCGACGGTAACCAGTCGGTGATTCTCAACCAGGTCACGTATGGCATCGCCGTGCGCATGGCGGTGTTGTCCATGGCCATGAGCGGGCAAACCGCGCAACGTCAATTCGAGCAGGAGAAGGCCCAGTGAAGCTCAGCATTCTCGGCGCCCGAGTCATCGATCCGGCCAGTGGCCTGGATCACGTCACCGATCTTCATCTGGAGGCCGGCAAGATCATCGCCATCGGCGCCGCGCCCCGTGATTTCAGCCCCAGCGAGACCATCGATGCCAACGGCCTGGTGGCCGCCCCGGGCCTGGTGGATCTGAACGTCGCCCTGCGCGAGCCGGGCTACAGCCGCAAAGGCAATATCAACAGCGAGACCCGCGCGGCCGCAGCCGGTGGCGTCACCAGCTTGTGCTGCCCGCCGCACACCAAACCGGTGCTCGACACCTCGGCGGTGACTGAGCTGATCCTCGACCGCGCCCGTGAAGCCGGCAATTGCAAAGTGTTCCCCATCGGCGCCCTGAGCAAAGGCCTCGAAGGCGAACAACTCGCCGAACTGATTGCCCTGCGCGACGCCGGTTGCGTAGCGTTCGGCAACGGTCTGGAGAGTTTTCGCAGCACCCGTACCCTGTGCCGCGCCCTGGAATATGCGGCCACCTTCGATTTGACGGTGATCTTCCACTCCCAGGACCGCGACCTGGCCGAAGGCGGCCTGGCCCATGAAGGCGCCGTCGCCAGCTTCCTCGGCTTGCCAGGCATTCCAGAAACCGCTGAAACCGTAGCCCTGGCCCGTGACCTGTTGCTGGTTGAGCAAAGCGGCGTGCGCGCGCACTTCAGCCAGCTGACCAGCGCCCGGGGCGTGGCCCTGATCGCCCAGGCCCAGGCCCGTGGCCTGCCGGTGACGGCAGACGTGGCGCTGTATCAGTTGCTGTTGACGGATGAGGCGCTGATCGACTTCTCCAGCCTTTACCACGTGCAACCGCCGCTGCGCACACTGGCTGATCGTGACGGTTTGCGTGCGGCAGTGAAGTCGGGCGTGGTCTCGGCGATTTCCAGCCACCACCAGCCCCATGAGCGCGATGCCAAGCTGGCACCGTTCGGCGCCACAGAGCCAGGTATCAGCAGCGTTGAGCTGTTACTGCCACTGGCGATGACGTTGGTGGAAGACGGTTTGCTGGACCTGCCGACACTGCTGGCACGCCTGAGTGCAGGCCCGGCCGAGGCCTTGCGCCTGCCGGCTGGGAAACTGGCGGTAGGCGCGGCGGCAGACCTGGTGCTGTTTGACCCGGCCGGTTCCACAATTGCCGGGGAACACTGGCTGTCCAAGGGTGAAAACTGCCCGTTCATCGGCCATAGCCTGCCGGCGAGCGTGCGCTACACCTTGGTGGATGGGCGCATCAGCTACCAGGCTTGAAGGGCTCTAAAGCGGACACGGTCAATGTGGGAGGGGGCTTGCCCCCGATTGCAGTGGATCAGCTACAAATAAGCTGGCTGATCCACCGCTATCGGGAGCAAGTCGAACCGCACCCCTCCACATTTGAATCTTCACAACATTCAACGCCCGCCATTGCGCTCGGCATTGCGGATCGAAATCTGCGTATTCAACGTCCAGAAGTCATACAGCACCCCCACCAGGAACAAACCACCGGTCAGCAGGTAGATCAGGCCGGTGATCCATTTGCCCTGGTACATGCGGTGCACGCCGAACACCCCCAGAAACGCCAATAGAATCCACGCCACGTTGTATTCGATAGGGCCAGCGGTAAAGCGCAGGTCCGCTTCACGGTCCATGGCCGGAATCAGGAACAGGTCGATCAGCCAGCCGATCCCCAGTAAACCTAAGGTGAAAAACCAGATCGTGCCGGTCACTGGCTTGCCGTAATAGAAACGATGGGCACCGGTAAACCCGAAAATCCAGAGCAGGTAACCGATCACCTTGCTGTGGGTGTCTTGCTGCGGACCAACCTGTTGATAGGTGTTCATGGAGTACCTCATTTGCTTCGATAGATAAATTTTTTCACTTTCTTTGTGACTTTTTTACAGGCGCCCGACGTACGGCAAATGGTATCTTCCCTCCCCTGAAAGCCTTATGCCACCTGACTTGTGTAGGACAATTGCGGCGATTCGTCGCGTTTTTCCTGATTTTGACCCCAAGGTTCAGTCGACAAACGGCCTGAGAACGACACAAAAAGCTGTTATAAAGTTGCGCGCAAACCCATAAGAGCCACGCCTGATGCCACCATTTTTAAAGACATGGCTAACCATTTGCCTATTAGTGCCACTGGCCGCCCACGCCACCAATCGTGAGCAACGACTTCCGAACGTCAACGGTTTCACCCCTAAAGTCCACAGCACGCCAAGTACTGCCAAATCGGCAAAGCCGACTGTCAGCCGCCCGACTCAATTGAGCAAGGCCCACGGTAAAGCAGTTCCCGGCCTCGTGGCAGTCAACACCAAGCAAAGCAGCACCGTCCTCAGCCGCGCCGTTAACGTGCTCGGTACACCTTATCGTTGGGGCGGCAGCAGCCCAAGTAAAGGGTTCGACTGCAGTGGCCTGGTGAAATATGCATTTAACGACGTAGCCGCCGTGGATCTGCCGCGCACCTCCAACGCCATGGCCGCCGGTCACGGGCAGAAGGTTGAGCGCAAGGACCTGAAACCAGGTGACCTGCTGTTCTTCAAACTGAAGAGCCGCCAGGTGAACCACGTTGCCATCTACCTGGGCAACGACCGCTTCATCCACGCACCGCGCCGTGGCAAGTCGGTCAGTATCGACACGCTGAAAAAGCCGTTCTGGGATAAGAACTACGTGATTGCCAAGCGGGTTCTGCCGAAAGAGCAGAACACCTTGCGAGTCGTCCAGCGCTGATCTGAAGCTGGAATGCAGTAGTCAATGTGAGAGGGGGCTTGCTCCCGATAGCGGTGAATCAGTCAGCTTATCTGTACCTGACCCACTGCAATCGGGGGCAAGCCCCCTCCCACATTTGATTTTCGTGCCCGCAAGACCTCATATGTCTGCCGGCACCCTCGCCTTCTCCCTTGCCTCTTCCCGGCTGATCACGCCCTCCGTGACCAACGCCTTCAAGCTCATATCCAATGTCTTCATGCCCAACGCGCCGCCGGTCTGAATCACCGAGACGATCTGCGCCACCTTGTCTTCGCGGATCAAGTTACGAATGGCCGGCGTGCCCAGCATGATTTCATGGGCCGCCACCCGCCCGCCGCCAACCTTCTTTACCAGCACCTGGGACACCACCGCCTGCAACGACTCCGACAGCATCGAGCGGACCATGGCCTTTTCCCCCGCCGGGAACACGTCCACCAGCCTGTCCACGGTCTTTGCCGCCGAGGTGGTGTGCAGGGTGCCAAATACCAGATGCCCGGTCTCAGCCGCCGTCAGGGCCAGGTGGATGGTTTCCAAATCACGCAGTTCGCCCACCAGAATCACGTCAGGGTCTTCACGCAGCGCCGAGCGCAAGGCCAGCGAGAAACTATGGGTGTCGCGGTGCACCTGGCGCTGGTTGATCAGGGCAATTTTCGGCGTGTGGATAAATTCGATGGGGTCTTCCAGCGTGAGGATGTGCTGGCGCCGATGCTGATTGAGGTAATCGATCATCGCCGCCAGGGTGGTGGACTTGCCGGAGCCGGTAGGGCCCGTCACCAGCACCAGGCCGCGCGGAAGCTGGGCAATACGCCGGAATACCTCCCCCAAACCGAGGTTTTCCAGGCTCTGGACCTCGGCCGGGATGGTGCGAAACACCGCCCCCATGCCGCGATCCTGCTGAAACACGTTCGCCCGGAACCGCGCCACGCCCGGCAACTCGAAGGCAAAATCCGTTTCAAGAGATGTTTCGAAATCCTTTGGTTGATAGCGGTTGAGCAACGGGCTCAATAAATCCGCCACTTGCGGGGGTGAAAGCACCGGCCAATCCAACGGCCAGACCTCACCATCAATGCGCAGCATCGGTGCTACACCGGCCGACAGATGCAGGTCGGAGGCGCCCCGGCGCACGCTGGTCACCAGCAATTCAGTGATATCCATAGGGCTTTCCATTTCCAGTAGAATGCCGCGGACTCCATATCCACGGGCGCATCTTGAATGTCGACGATAGCAGACAATATCGGCCAGGTTAGCCAGCGCATCCGCGCCGCAGCCGACGCCGTGCAACGTGACGCAAACAGCATCCACCTGCTGGCCGTGAGCAAGACCAAACCCGCCCAAGCCGTGCGCGAAGCCTATGCCGCCGGGATGCGTGATTTTGGCGAAAACTATCTGCAGGAAGCCCTGGGTAAACAGGCCGAATTAACCGACCTGCCCTTGAGTTGGCACTTCATCGGCCCCATTCAATCGAACAAGACTCGCGCGATCGCCGAGAATTTCGCTTGGGTGCATTCCGTGGACCGTCTCAAAATCGCACAACGCCTGTCCGAACAACGCCCGGCCGAGCTGCCACCGCTGAATATCTGCATCCAGGTCAATGTCAGTGGCGAAGCCAGCAAGTCCGGCTGCACGCCCGCCGACCTGCCGGCCCTGGCCAACGCGATCAGCGCCCTGCCGCGCTTGAAGCTGCGGGGCTTGATGGCGATTCCTGAGCCGACGGAAGATCGGGCCGAACAAGACGCAGCATTCGCCCGCGTGCGCGACCTGCAAAACAGCCTGAACCTGCCACTCGACACACTTTCCATGGGCATGAGCCACGACCTTGAGTCGGCCATCGCCCAAGGCGCCACCTGGGTGCGGATCGGTACCGCCCTGTTTGGCGCCCGCGACTACGGCCAGCCATGAAATGGCTGACTTCCCTCTGAGTAAGGACCTGTCATGAGCAACACGCGTATTGCCTTTATCGGCGCCGGAAACATGGCGGCCAGCCTGATCGGTGGCCTGCGGGCCAAGGGCCTGGACGCCGCGCAGATCCGCGCCAGCGACCCGGGCGCCGAGACCCGTGCCCGCGTCAGCGCCGAGCACGGTATCGAAACCTTCGCTGACAACGCCGAGGCCATCCACGGCGTCGATGTGATCGTGCTGGCGGTCAAGCCACAGGCCATGAAGGCCGTGTGCGAAAGCCTGCGCCCAAGCCTGCAACCGCACCAACTGGTGGTGTCGATCGCCGCCGGCATCACTTGCGCCAGCATGAACAACTGGCTCGGTGCCCAGCCGATCGTGCGCTGCATGCCCAACACCCCGGCGCTGCTGCGCCAGGGCGTGAGCGGCTTGTACGCCACCCACGAGGTGAGTGCCGAACAACGTGACCAGGCCCAGGAACTGCTGTCCGCCGTGGGCATCGCCTTGTGGCTCGAACAGGAGCAGCAACTGGATGCGGTCACCGCCGTCTCGGGCAGCGGCCCGGCTTACTTCTTCCTGCTGATCGAGGCCATGACCGCCGCCGGCGTGAAACTGGGCCTGCCACAGGAAGTCGCTGAGCAACTGGCCGAGCAAACCGCCCTGGGCGCCGCGAAGATGGCTGTCTCCAGTGAAGTGGACGCTGCCGAGTTGCGCCGTCGCGTCACCTCCCCCGGCGGCACCACGCAGGCTGCCATCGAATCATTCCAGGCCGGGGGCTTTGAAGCCCTGGTGGAAAAAGCACTGGGTGCCGCAGCACATCGTTCGGCTGAAATGGCCGAGCAGCTGGGCAAATAGTCGTATCCCTACAAAGGAATAAATGATGCTTGGACTCAATGACGCCGTCATCTTCATCATCCAGACCTTGGGCAGCCTGTACCTGCTGATCGTGCTGATGCGTTTTATCCTGCAACTGGTGCGGGCGAACTTCTACAACCCGCTGTGCCAATTCGTGGTGAAGGCCACCCAACCGCTGCTCAAGCCCCTGCGTCGGGTGGTCCCGAGCATGTTCGGCCTGGACATGTCGTCGCTGGTGCTGGCACTGCTGCTGCAGATTCTGCTGTTCGCGCTGGTCTTGATGCTCAAGGGCTACCTGCCTTACACCGTGCTGCTGTTGCCATGGGCACTGATCGGGATCTTCTCGTTGTTTTTGAAGATCATCTTCTGGTCGATGATCATCAGTGTGATCCTGTCCTGGGTCGCGCCGGGCAGCCGCAGCCCAGGTGCCGAGCTGGTGTCCCAGATCACCGAGCCGGTGCTCGCGCCGTTCCGCCGCTGGGTCCCCAACCTGGGCGGCCTGGATATTTCGCCAATCTTCGCGTTTATCGCAATCCAGCTGATACAAGGCTGGGGCATTCCGTACCTGGCTGACTTCGCGAACATGCCCAAGGAACTGTTCGGGCTGATCTGATAGGCGGAGCAAATGCAGGAGGGGCGGGCCGACGATTCGACTTGCTCCCTCCCACATTTGGCCTTCGCTTGCCGCTGGGTGCATCGGTCTTTAGACTTACGCCTCATTTAAACGAGAGCAGGGTCGATGCCAACTGCCTTCCCCCCCGATTCTGTTGGACTGGTCGTGCCCCAAGTGGCGCACTTCAGCGAACCGCTGGCCTTGGCCTGTGGTCGTTCGCTGCCTGCCTATGACCTGATTTATGAAACTTATGGCCAACTGAACGCCACGGCGAGCAACGCCGTGCTGATCTGCCACGCCCTCTCCGGCCATCATCACGCCGCTGGTTTCCACAGCGTTGACGAGCGCAAGCCTGGCTGGTGGGACAGTTGCATCGGCCCCGGCAAGCCCATCGACACCAACAAGTTCTTTGTGGTCAGCCTGAACAACCTCGGCGGCTGCAACGGTTCCACCGGCCCCAGCAGCCTCAACCCGGAAACCGGTAAGCCTTTCGGTGCCGACTTCCCGGTACTCACCGTGGAAGATTGGGTGCACAGCCAGGCGCGCCTCGCCGACCTGCTGGGTATCCAACAATGGGCCGCCGTGATCGGCGGCAGCCTGGGCGGCATGCAGGCCCTGCAATGGACCATCACTTACCCGGATCGTGTGCGCCATTGCCTGGCCATCGCCTCGGCTCCCAAATTGTCGGCGCAGAACATCGCCTTCAACGAAGTGGCGCGCCAGGCCATCCTCACCGACCCCGAGTTCCACGGCGGTTCGTTCCAGGAAGCCGGTGTGATCCCCAAGCGCGGCTTGATGCTGGCGCGGATGGTTGGGCACATCACCTACCTGTCCGATGACTCCATGGGCGAGAAATTCGGCCGTGGCCTCAAGAGCGAGAAGCTCAACTACGACTTCCACAGCGTCGAGTTCCAGGTGGAAAGCTACCTGCGTTACCAGGGCGAGGAGTTCTCCGGGCGTTTCGACGCCAACACCTACCTGCTGATGACCAAGGCCCTGGACTACTTCGACCCGGCAGCCAACCACGACGACGACCTGGCGAAAACCTTCGAAGGCGCCACGGCCAAGTTCTGCGTCATGTCATTCACCACCGACTGGCGCTTCTCGCCAGCCCGCTCCCGAGAGCTGGTGGATGCCCTGATGGCTGCGAAAAAAGACGTCTGCTACCTGGAGATCGATGCTCCGCAAGGCCACGACGCCTTCCTGATCCCGATCCCGCGCTACCTGCAAGCGTTCAGCAACTACATGAACCGGATTACTTTGTGAGAACGCCATGAGAGCCGACCTGGACATCATCCAAGACTGGATCCCCGCCGGCAGCCGCGTGCTCGACCTGGGCTGCGGCGATGGCGAACTGCTGAGCTGGCTGCGGGACAACAAGCAAGTTACCGGCTACGGCCTGGAAAACGACCCGGACAACATCGCCCAGTGCGTGGCCAAGGGCATCAACGTGATCGAGCAGGACCTGGACAAGGGCCTGGGCAACTTTGCCAGCAACAGCTTCGACATCGTGGTGATGACCCAGGCCCTGCAAGCGGTGCACTACCCGGACCGCATCCTCGACGAAATGCTGCGCGTGGGTCGCCAGTGCATCATCACCTTCCCCAACTTCGGGCACTGGCGCTGCCGCTGGTACCTGGCGACCAAGGGCCGCATGCCGGTCTCGGATTTCCTGCCGTACACCTGGTACAACACCCCGAACATCCACTTCTGCACCTTCGAAGACTTCGAGGCCCTGTGTGGCGAGCGTGAAGCCAAGGTGATCAATCGCCTGGCCGTCGATCAACAGCACCGTCACGGCTGGGCGAGCAAGCTATGGCCCAATCTGTTGGGCGAAATTGGTATTTATCGGGTCAGCAGTCCTGGCCTGACCGACCACAAAATTGCCGTCTAATCATTTTTCAGAGGGACGCTCATGAGTCGCTTGGCTATTTTTCTACTGACTGCGTGCCTGGGTGCCAACGCCATGGCCGCCGACGCTATCGACAGTAAGCGCCAAAAAGAATTTGGCGATATTACCGTGCACTACAACACCTTCACCTCCAGCTTCCTGCAACCCGAAACAGCCCAGGCGGTTGGCGTGGTGCGCAGCAAGAACAAGGGTTTGATCAATGTGTCCGTGGTCAAGGGCGTGACGCCGGTGGCGGCGCAAGTGACCGGCACCATCAAGGACCTGAGCGGCAAGAGCGAGATTCTGACGTTCAAGCAGATCACCGAGAAAGGTGCGATCTATTACCTCGCGCCCTATAACGTGCCGCAACAGGAAGTGCGAGTCTTCACCATCAATGTCGAAGCCGGTGGTAAAGCCCATGGTTTCCAATTCAACCAGGAACTGTTTCCGGCGGAATGATGAACCTTACTCAACTCGTACTGGCCAGCCATAACGCCGGCAAGCTCAAAGAACTCCAGGCCATGCTCGGCGACTCCGTGCAACTGCGCTCGATCGGCGAGTTCAGCCAGGTGGAACCGGAAGAGACCGGCCTGTCGTTCGTCGAGAACGCCATCCTCAAGGCGCGCAATGCCGCACGCATTTCGGGTCTTCCGGCGCTGGCGGACGACTCTGGCCTGGCGGTGGACTTCCTCGGCGGCGCGCCGGGCATCTACTCGGCGCGTTATGCCGATGGCAAGGGCGACGCGGCCAACAACGCCAAGCTGCTGGACGCCCTCAGGGACGTGCCGGACGCGATGCGTGGCGCGCAGTTCGTCTGCGTGCTGGCCTTGGTGCGGCATGCCGATGACCCGCTGCCGATCCTCTGCGAAGGCCTGTGGCACGGGCGCATCCTGCACGCCGCCAGCGGCGACCACGGTTTTGGCTATGACCCGCTGTTCTGGGTGCCGGAGCGCAATGTCTCCAGCGCCGAATTGAGCCCGGCCGACAAGAACCAGATCAGCCACCGCGCCCGCGCAATGGATTTGCTGCGCCAGCGTCTGGGCTTGAAATGACCCAGAACACCTCCGCGCAGCCACTGATCCACGGTGGCGCGCAAACACCTCGGGCGGCCTTGCCGGTGCTGCCGCCCCTGGCGCTGTATATCCACATCCCGTGGTGCGTGCGCAAATGCCCGTACTGCGACTTCAACTCCCACACCGCCAGCAAGGTGCTGCCGGAAGAAGAGTATGTCGACGCCTTGCTGGCCGACCTCGATCAGGACCTGCACGCCGCGTATGGGCGCGAACTGAGTTCGATCTTCTTCGGCGGCGGCACGCCAAGCCTGTTCAGCGCCTCGTCGTTGGGCCGATTGCTCACAGGCGTGGAAGCACGCATCCCGTTTGCCGACGACATCGAAATCACCCTGGAAGCCAACCCCGGCACGTTCGAGCAAGAGAAGTTCGTCGCTTACCGCAAGCTGGGAATCAACCGGCTGTCCATCGGCATCCAGAGCTTCCAGCAGGAAAAGCTCCAGGCCCTGGGCCGCATCCACAACGGCGACGAAGCCGTACGCGCTGCCGGGATGGCGCGCCAGGCCGGGTTCGACAACTTCAACCTGGACCTGATGCACGGTTTGCCCGATCAGTCCCTGGACGATGCGTTGAGCGACCTGCGCCAGGCCATCGCGCTGAAGCCGACGCACCTGTCCTGGTACCAGCTGACACTGGAACCCAACACCGTGTTCTGGAACCAGCCACCCGCGCTGCCGGAAGACGACACCCTGTGGGACATCCAGGAAGCTGGCCAGGCGCTGCTGGCCGAACACGGTTACGCGCAATATGAAGTGTCGGCCTACGCCCAACCCGGGCGCCCGGCGCGGCATAACCTCAACTACTGGAGCTTTGGCGACTTTATCGGCATCGGCGCCGGCGCCCACGGCAAGCTCACCCACCCCGACGGGCGTATTGTGCGCACCTGGAAGACCCGCGCACCGAAGGACTACCTCAACCCGGCCAAAAGCTTCCAGGCCGGGGCGAAGGAACTGACCAACGAAGAACTGCCGTTCGAGTTCCTGATGAACGCCCTGCGCCTCACCGAGGGCGTCGACGCCACGCTCTACGCCGAGCGCACCGGCCTCGACCTGGCGAGCCTCGACGAGGCGCGTCGCGAGGCAGAACAAAGTGGCTTAATGCAGGTCGAACCGTCACGCCTTGCGGCGACCGACCGCGGGCAACTCTTTCTCAATGACCTGTTGCAGAAGTTTTTGAGCTGACGCTCTAAGGAAATCGAATGGATTTGGTACTCGACCTGCTCGCCACCGTATCCCGCTGGAGCCGCAGCAACCTGTCGGAAATCTCCCTGGCCCTTGTGGGCTGTTTACTGGTGCTGTTTGGTGCCGACATCAAGGGCTGGGTCGAAGCCCGCCTGGGCAGCGTTGCCGGCGCGTTGCGCGTACCGTTGATGGCCCTGCTGTGCATGATCGGCAGCGGCGCTGCGTTGATCTACGCCACGCCATGGATTGTGCGGGGGTTGAGCCAGTTCAATAACTACAGCCTGGCACCGGTGTTGGTGGTGGTGCTGGTGTTGATTGGCGTCGTGGCCGACCGCCGCTGACCTCAAATCCAACACAAAACAACTGTGGGAGGGGGCTTGCCCCATATGCGCTAACCATATCTCAAAAGCTATAGTAAAAACTGCCTCGCTATAGGAAGTGACTAGCAGTGACAGACGCCACGCAAAAACTGAATGAAGACTGGCCAAAACTCCTGGCGCTGTTGC